>UCBZ01000036.1 GCA_900470775.1 Hyphomicrobiales bacterium
GCCGTGCCGTTGACCCGGATCAGGTCGGAGGTCGTCGTCGCCGGATCGAGCTCGACCTGATAGGTCGAGCCCGCCGCCTGCGCATAGGCGCCGTTGACGGTGAGCGTGCCGATCGAGTTGCCCGGCGTGATCCGGCTTCCCGCGAGCAGCGAGGTCGCGCCCACTGTGCCGCTGCCGCCGAGCGTCGCGCCGGACTGCACCGTCACCGCCGAACCGGCAAGCGAGCCGTTCACCACCAGCGTGCCGCCGGCAACATCGGTCGGGCCGGCGAAATCGCCGCTGCCGGTCAGGGTCCAGGTGCTGGTGCCGGTCTTCTCCAGACTGTCGAAGTTGCGATACTGGCTCGCACTGCCGAGGCCGCCATCGAGCGTCCAGTTGGTTGAGCCGGCGAGGCGCAGGACGTCGTTCGCGCCGGCGCCGTTCGCGACGACATTACCTTCGATGACCGAGCCAGCCTGCAGCTCCAGCGTGAGCGAGCCTGTCGTCGGAGTGACGCCGGCGATCCAGCCGATCGCATCGCTGCCGGCGCCGGCCCGAATCGTGCCGCTGTTGATGATATTGAGTGCCAAAGTGGCGGAGGTGGCGCCTATCGCGAAGTTGCCTGTGCCGCCCTCAATCGTGCCGGTGTTGATGATCTGGCCGGCGCCATTGCGCGCGGATATGCCACGGCCGCCAGTTGTTCCTGTCCCGCCGCGAATAACACCATGGTTCGTCAGCGTCGCAGTGGCTCCAGGACCGCCAAAATCGACGCCGGGGGCCCCGGTCCCCAAAATGGTGGTTCCACCTTGGACGAGCCCCATATTCGTTACCGACGCCCCGGCGCGAATGGCAAGAGCCGCTGCCGAAGTTCCGCCGTCGGTGCCCTGGAACGTGCCTACCAACGTTCTGACGGCACCGACTCCACTGATTGAGGTACCGCTGTTGGGGGTGCCGAAGAGAGTGAACCCTTGGCTGTCGATTGTGATGGGCTTCGTCGCAGTTGGTAAATTGCCGATAGCCGTAGTGAAATCAGCGGTCATGACGATCGTCGAGCTCGGATCGCCGTCGCCGTTCGCCGCAGTGATGGCAGAGCGCAGCTGGCCGTCATTGCTGACGTAATAGGTCGCGGCCAAGGCCGGCGCCGGCATCAGGCAGGCGATGGCCAGCGCAGCGCCGCTGACGCCCGCGAGCAGCGCTGTCTTGCCGATATATCTCATGCCTGCATCACGTCCGCCCACGCGCGCATCCATCAGTCGTCTCCTTAGGCATAGGCCAATGCAGATCGGCACCATGCCGGGATTCGGCCAATTCCGACAATGGTGCTCGCGCAACAATGCGAAACAGAAAGAACGGAAGGTTACGAAGGGCGGGCGATATATGACGACGCCGTGACGGCGTGCCGGATTCGACGCGCGCGATGCCGGCGCCACGGGCCATCGCCCGAGCGACCTGCCGAAAGCATCTGCGATGGGGCGGAAAGGGAGTTGGAGCGGGTACCGGGAATCGAACCCGGGTATTCAGCTTGGAAGGCTGAAAAACGAATCGCCATTGGTTAACCCTCCCCGCGGTAAGCCGCTGAAATCCTGCATATTGGCTCGATTTCCGCAGGAATGCCGCCTACGCTAGCCACTGCAAAAACTTGTATCAAACTTGTATCACTGGGCGGGGCGGCGGATGGGGATTTATACGCGGGAAAAGGTTCGGCTGTCGCCGGAGCACGTGCGGCGGGCCCTAGCGATGATCGAGAACGGTCGTGTCGACGGGCGCGGCCTGGAATATGTCTGCGACAAGCGGAGCGGACTGGTCCTGCGGATCATGCCTACGGCCGCGACATGGTATCTCCGGCTGGCGACGACGACCTTGCGGATCGGGTCCGCCGGCATCCTCTCTCTCGACCAGGCGCGCGACCAGGCCGGCGAAGCGAAGCGTGCTCACAAGCGCGGCAAAAACGCGTCCGGGTCGCTGCACGCTTTCGAGCAGCTGATCGCAGACGGGGTGTCGGAAGACGACGCCGCGGAGATTGCCGGCGGACTTGCGCATCATGTCGAGCAGAGTGCGGAGGACCGCATGGCCAAGGGTCCTTGGCACTGGCGCGATCTTGTCTCTGCGTTCCTGGCCCACAAGGCCAGCAAGGTGAAGCCCGGCTACCTCAAGCTGTACCGGACCTATCTCGAATACCCGATGTTCGACGCCATCGCCGACCGGACGCTATCGTCGCTGAAGCTCGGCGACCTCGAAAAGGTCCGTGACGAGATCCTCAAGAGCAAGGCGAAATCGGCGGCGTACCGGAGCGTCCAGCAAGGCAAGGAAGCGTTCGACTGGGCCTGGAAGTATCACTCCGGGATCAGCGGCCTCCAAGACGTGGAATATCCCTGGTGGTCCCGCTGGAGCCTCGATTACGCCAGCGGCAAGCGCGAACACGTCCCGAGCCTTCAGGACCTGGCGCGGACGCTCGTCGTCGCCGAGACCCATCGGACCCTCGGGTGGACCGAGCACGCTACAGGGCCCGGCACCCTGGCGGCTCTGTGGGCCGTCATCCTCACGGCTCAGCGGACCGGTCCCCTCTGCGGGACATTGCGCGAGCGCCTGGTGCCCGATCCCGAACGGCCGGGTTGGAAGGTGGCGGTCTGGACTGGCGACGAAATGAAGGGCGGCCGCTCCGGGGGTCGGGCTCACGCCTTGCCGCTTCCGCCGGCGGCCGTGACCAAGATCGAGACTTACTGGAAGGAGGCTGACGGCGATGGCGAGCCGTCGCGGTTCGCGTTCCCCTCGCTGCGGGGCGACGGTCCGGTCTCGCAGGGGTCCTTGAACCAGTTGCTCCATCGGCTCCAAGGCATACTGAACCAGCCGGCGAAGGCGCGCAGCGGCAAGCCAAGTCGGAAGAAAAAAGCGTTGCCCGCGAGGATCGATCTTTTCGCGAGGCACGGCATAACGCCCTGGGTCCCCCACGACGTGCGGAGGACGCTCGGGACGTTCCTAGACGATCAGCGCCTCGGCGGCGCCGGCTCGGCGATCCTTGCGCACAGGCCGGCCAAGACGGAGAACGAACGCGAAAAGGTCGAGGCGGTTACGCGGCTGCACTATGCGAAATCGCAGCGCCTGGCGCTGAAGGCGGAGGGGATCGAGCTCTGGGTCATCGCCGTGCTGGAAGCCTACGCGGCCGAGAAGGCCAAGATGAAGGGCATGGCCCGCGCGGCGTAGCTCTGTCTGCCACGCCGCCGCGTTCAATCGTATCGCGAGGTGCTTTCCAGCTTCGTGCGCCGGCCACGCAGAGAAGGCGTAAAATAAGGATAGCGAGGTCGGACCCGCTGGAGAAATGGGTCGTCGGACATATCGGTCTGGATGAACTTGATCTCAGCTTCCGACAGGCCGAAAGCTCCGCCAACGACCAGATCGATCTCGTCGACCATGTCCTCGACACCTTGTTCGAGTGCGATCGGATCGAAGCTCGTAATGAGGGCCGACAAGTCGTTGGCCATGTCGTCGGTTGCCGGAACAAGCAGGTTGAGAAGCTTGCTCTTGGACATCTCCTCGCCGACCGCAAGTGCCAGTCCTAACCGCGCGTAATCCGCAAGGTTGACCGAGGGAAATGTGATCGCGTGGCCATCGTCCGACATAGTCAGGACATCACCAGCCTCACCGGCCAATGGCTCAGACACGGCCAACGTGAAGGCTTCGCCGTCGTCGAACTGGGCAGAGAACGCGAGCTTCTCGGTCTTTTCCGCAAGTGCCTTCACGACGTCCTTCAGGGGAGCCAATCCGAGGGCTTTCGACCGCCGGGCCAGTTCCTCACCGGCGTTATATCGGGCGAGGCATGCGGAGAAGAAAGGATCGCGCAACGCAACCAGGTCGGGCTCGACCGCCGCGAGATCATCGGTCCATGGCAGCTTCGCGATCATTGTAGGATACATGTGGGATCGCAACTTGTTCTGATACGACGACCTGAGAGACAGCAGCGTGATCCAGCCATAGAGGCGGGACGTCAGCAGTATATCGAACGGAAATGTCTTGAGGTCGTCCCGAGGTCCAAAGATGGTCGCCGTGTTGGTGATCGCGATCTTTTTGGGATCGAACGGTGCAGCGCATGGCACCTGCTCTATAATCGGAAGGCACCACATTTGATCCGGCATCAGGTCCGGGTTTCGCCAGAACGATGGGGTCGACACGTTCTCGACGTCCAGCCCTACGAACTGCGGATCGCCTACGAGGCTGCCTGTGCGGATGTTCTCGCCTTTATAGACGTCAAGCCCGTTCGGCGAATGCTCCGTGCCCTTGTTTCGCCGGGCAATGCCATCCGATATCAGCCGCTGTTCCTCCCATGCCGCCTCTCCGACGCCGGAGGGCTTCTTGTCGGTGGCCTGGTAGCCACCCGTCCGCTTGCTCCAGTAGGGCTTCGCCGCATCTGCCAATTTTCCGTGCGACCGAATCTTCCGGACGATCGGTGCCCTCTCGGGCGTCAGGCGCGTCGCAATACGACCTTCTGGAGTGAAGAGGTCCGCATAAGCCAAGTGGATTTCAGGAGAGACGGTCAGGTCGAAGACGGGTCGAGCCTTTCGCTTTGTCGTGTCGATGGACACTGAGCTCTCATCCACGTGCCGCACGATGACGCGGTCGGTTTCGAGCGGGGGCCGAGCTTCCGCGAAAAGGATCATCGGAAGGACGTCTGCGTCGAAGACGTGACGCCAGATCAGCTCCATGTCCACGATCTCGGTGATGGTCCATCGCCCGCCTGGCTCGAACAACTTCCTCAGCTCCGCCGAATGATTGGCGACGCAGAAGGCCAGAGGGATTACGAATGCAAGCCGACCCGGCGGGGGCGCTTCATCAGCGGCTTCGGTGGAAACCCAGTAGTCGAGAGCACGGTAGATGAAGAGGTTATAGACGTTGCTCTCGACGCTGATCCCGGGGTGGGTGCCGGCAGCGGTCGTACGAGCGTCGGTATAATAGGTGTGGGCGGTCCCTTCGAGGTCCTGGCCACGTTCAGGCCTGACGTAGGGCGGGTTGCCGACGACGGCCGCATATCCCGGTAGATCGACGTCCCCGAAACGCGTCGTCGATTGATCGCGCAAAGCCGTTGGCACCAGACTGTTGGCTCGTTCGGCGATGTTTATGGGCGGAAGCCCTTGGGCCTTCACCTCAGCGCTGAACGAAAGCAGATGCCATAGTAGCTGGATCTGGGTGAGTACGGCCGAGAACGGGTTCAGGTCATTCCCGGCGATCCTGGAGATCGCGGAACAGGCATCCTCATACGTCGCTAGGCCACGGTCGGCATCCTCGCCAACCGCCTGCTGATAGCGCTCGATCAGGAACGTCCCCGAACCGCATGAAGGGTCGAGGATGCTGTCGTCAGGCGTAAGGCCTAGCCGATCAAGCATGTATCTCGCGATCGTCGGCGGCGTGTAAAACTCGCCCTGGGCTTTGCGCTGCTTGGGATCGAGGAAACGATCATAGATGCCCGTGAGGATGTCGCCGCGGATGCTCGTGAAATCGAAGCGCGCGAACCGATACATCGCCCATTCGACGTTCCTGGAAAGATTGTCGTCAGCTAGATCAAGTACCCAGTCGTGTTCGGTCTCGCTGAATGCGGCGGCGTACACCTTCGCACCGGACCGATAGGCGTCTTCTAGTAGCCGGGTGTACCTGGCGTTGAAGTACGATCTCATCCCCTGAAACGCGTGGACGCCGCCGTTGCACAGGTAGCGTCGACGGACAGAACCGTCCGGCGTGTCCTCGTCGAAAAACCCATGATCCTCTAGAAAGCGGATCAGCAGGATGCGAGCCAAAATCAAGTTCGCGGTCTCGGTGGCGAAGAATTGCTCTAGCTTGTCTTCCTCCTTGACCGGATCGATACCGGTTCGGGAAACGAACCCCGGAAGGGCGCTGAGGGTCAGCCGGGCGAGAGCGGGATCGCCGGCGAGCAGCCGGTTTAGTTTGTGTGCCTCGCGGCCATGTGCCTGAGCTTCTTCGCGTGTCGCCGGCTTGCCTTCGATCGAGACCGGATACGGATGGAAGACGTGACCATTGAATTTCGAATTGAAGCTCGCGACCGCCGACGAAAGGATTGCCCGCTTGGGTCGGGTCGCTCGCAGCGCACCCAATGCAGCGGACTGCAATCTTTGCGTGGTCTCTTCCAAGCCGTCATAGAAGGCGTTGCGCGCAATTTGCTCGGCAAGCGGATCGTTCGGCCCTGTGGTCGAGCTGGTCAGCCTATCGACGGCGATGAGTTCCTCGTCACCCTGCCGGAACCGCGCAAGAAGGGGAGTGACGCCCGCCACTTCAGAGCGCAGGTCCGCCAGCTGTTCGGCGAAATCCTCATACGTCACCGCTGAAAGGTCGATGACGATGTCGGCGCTGGCGTTCCCCCCTCGATCAGCGGGGCGAGCTACGAGCGTCGTCGGATCGACCATGACGAACCACGCGGTATCCGCCGTGATGTATTTGGCCTTCTCCGCAAATAGGGCCCTGCGCCTTCCCGGCGTCCGGCAAGCGCCGTGTTCATCCTTTGCCTCCAGGACGATCCACGATACGCGGGATTTCTCGACCGCTCCCGCCGCAAACACCGTGATATCCGGACGGCCTCGCGCTCCTGTTCTATCGATGTCCACATCGGGCGCCGGGTACCCGAGAACGTCGATCATGATGTCCCTGAGGGGGCCATACATGGTCGGTTCTAGGCCCTTGCCCGTCGCGACGAGAGTTGACCTGGCTGTCTGGAATTTTTCCTTAGGCGTCTTGGCCATGGCGCTCGTTTTCGCGGAGGGGAATCGCGAACACCATAGGGGGCACAAGCTTATGAACGATAGCGTCTGCTCAAAAAAGTCTCGCCGGAACCGCGACCGGCGCGGCGCCCTTCAACGCAACGCGGCGCCTTGCCTTCGGCGCCCGCTTGCTGCCCTGCGCGGCGGCGAGCGCGGGATTGAGCCATAAGACCTCAGTCCGTTGCTGCTTGGCCATATCGCGCGTCCCGAGCTCGATGCGCTGCCAACCGGCAAGCCGGGTGTCGTAGAGCTCGCTGGTGTAGCCCGAAAGGCAGACCAGGCCCTTCAGGCCGACGAGCTTGTCCAGAAGCTCGATATGGTCCGCGTCCGTCATCTCGACATTGTAGCCCTTGCGAGCGTCCGACCTGGTGTCGAGAACGTAGGGCGGGTCGATGTAATGGATCGTCGACGGCCGGTCGTGATCCCGGAGGACCTGGATAGCAGGCCGGTTCTCGATCAGCACGCCGGAAAGGCGGACCGTGATTTTGTCGAGAAATTCGGGATAGCCGACCCAATCCCGGACCGGCGCGTGGTCGACGACGCTGCTGTTTCGAAAACCAACCGTGCGGTGATTGAGCCTGGCCGACTGCGATGCGAAGCCCATGCTTTGCCTGACGATCGTCTTGCGCGCGCGCTCGACATCGTCATCCTTGGCGGCGGTCTCATGGGCGGCGTAGAACTCGGTCCGCGCATAAGGCGTGAGGCGCAGCGCGTCGCGGAGCCGGTAAGCTTTCCGGACGTCGCGCAGCACTCGGTAGAGCCCGACCAGGTCGTCGTCGAGGTCATTGAGGACCTCGACCGGCGATGGCGCCTTGCGCAGAAGCACGCTCGCGCCGCCGCCGAAAACCTCGGTGTAGCAGTCGTGGTCGACGTTCAGGACGTCGAGGATCGCTTTGGCGAGATAGGCCTTGCCGCCGTGCCAACGAACCATGACCCTTTTCATGGACGGCCAGTCTGCATCGCACTCCTCAGGCG
Organism: Hyphomicrobiales bacterium; assembly: GCA_900470775.1. Lineage (GTDB taxonomy): Bacteria > Pseudomonadota > Alphaproteobacteria > Rhizobiales > Beijerinckiaceae > Allobosea. The sequence goes on from UCBZ01000036.1 coordinate 7,713, forward strand.
ACCAAGGGCCGTACAGGTACGGCGCCAGGGCGCTGGTATCGAGGAGATCGAGGTTGGGGTCGAAATTGGCCATGATGTCCTGGATAGCGATGCCGGTTGAATTCGCGGCAAAATGGATCGGTCGCATTTGACCGATCGCCGACCTCAATGCGCTGTGGCGGCCGTGGGCCTGGGCTTCGCGGCCTTGCCCCTGGCCGCAAGGCCGGCCTTCGTCGCCGCGCTGCGGTCCTCGCTCGACAGGGTCGGCGGCACCAAGCATTCCTGGTCGAACGACGCGTAAATCCTGCTTTTCGGAATTTTAAGCTCCGCGGCCGCCCAAGATACGCATCCGATTTCGATCGTCCTCGTGATGATCTCGGCGGCGATCTCGTCGCTGACCGTTTTCAACTTGCCTTCCATGCGCCGGGCGCGGCAGATCAGCTGGACAATGTCGCCGGGCGTCCGGCAGCTCCAGAACTCGACGGCGGCATGGAAACCTTTTTCCCGCGCGAGCTTCAGGACTTTCAGCGGGTGCGGCCGCCCATTGACGGCATCGAGCAGGGAACCGCGTTCGCTGCGCCAGCTGGGGTTTTCCTCGACGATCGAGTAGTCAGTCTCGTCCTCGAATGTCTCGGTGCCGATCACGATCTGACCGGGGCGGCGATAGTAGGCGGTTTCGGTAGCGAGATGCATGGTGGGTGCCTCGTTCCTGCACGTCGGAAATCGGCGCGCTTGTCCCTTCATGCTGCCAGCCGATTTTTGGATTGCCAGGGCACCTGCCGACCGGGAAACCGCGGCGGGAAGGAAATCCGAGTCCCCGCCGGGATTTCGGCATTGAAAATATTTTTCAACGCCCATGAGAAAAGTGCCGAAACTGGCGAAATCGGGCCTTGGGAGCCCGAAACATGGTTAACGATTCGCGCGGATGGGGTCCGAAAAGCATTGCCGGATGCCAGCACCCGCGGCGGAATGCGGCATGCTCACGATCGAAGTCACCGTCCATACGGCGGCATTCCGGAACGCCGCCGACGCGCATGTCGCAGACGACATCTTGCCTGCCCTTGTCGGTGCCCTGACCCGAGCGATCCGGACGTACAGGCGCACCTGCTGGCGGTGGCCAAGCGGCTCTACCTGCACAAGTGCGGCGCTGTCATGAGCATCCGCAAGCTAGTCATCGACCGGAACCACCGGCCGGACCTCTTCGACCAGATGCTGATGACGATGGATCGCAGCAAGATCATCGGCGTCGTCGGCGCCAAGTCGTTCGACGCCCCGATCATGGTCATGGCCAAGAGGAAGGAGCGGCCCGAGGACGCGTCCTGGGGCATCGACCCGACCTATTCGTTCGTCCGCGCCGGCGTCTCGATGCTCAAGCTTGAGCTGTTCGGCGACCTGAACCTGCGTCAGCCGGACGGTCACGACGTCCCGCCCGGGTGGATCGCCTGCCGATGGTCCTCAAGGCGACCGCGCGGCGGCACCACGTTGTCGGTGATCTCCGCCGGCATCTCTATCGTGGGGTGGGTGCGGACCCCGATTGCGGGGGTGCGGACCCATTTTCCTGCGGTGGGTCCCCGCAGGGTCCGCACTAGGTGCGGACTTGGCGTCCACGATGGCGGCGATGGTCGCTTTCGCCTTCGCGGCCTCTGCGCCGCGACGCTGCGAGACGCGGGTGTTCTGTTCCCAAAGCCGGTCCGCGAGATTGGCGTCGATCGTGCGTCGGGAAGGGCCGCGACGGCGATGCGATCCTTAAGCGCGTTGCGCACGGCTCTCTCGGAAACGCCGCGCCTGTCGCCGTATTGTCTTCGAGAAAGGCCCATCGCCGGTGTTTATCCGCTACGGTCGGATGCGTGGATGATGTAGGTCATCGCGACGACGCCGGACCAGAACACGGTGAACATGATCGTGGTGGCGGCGGCCCAACTCATAACGCGTCCTCGGCGTCTTACAGCGGTCTCTCGATGTCGATGGCGACCGCCGAGGCGATGGACGCCAGCACCGCCCGTGCGCCATCCACGCGGGGTGCGGACCCCTTTTCGGCCAGGCCCACGATCAGGGCCGGACGACGGGAAGCCTATTTACCAGTACCTCCCAGAGAGGACCCGTGATCCCTATGCCTCGAAGGTGACCAGGAACGCGCTGGCTTGCCGCCCCGCCTGCCCCTGGCCACCCGTCGAGAGCAACCCACGTCGTCAACATGCCATCGTCGTTGGCATCCGACAGTGCTGAAATACGATGCCCGCCATCGCGCCGATCTTGGTCGCTCGCATGGACATAGATCCGCTACCTGACATAGCGTCAGCGCAAGGCGGCAAGACCGTCACTGCTGGGGAAGGAACATGGCCATCAATCGCGCGCTCTGGAACCCGCTGTTCTCGCGGGAGGCCTTTCCGAGGCTGCCCTGTCCTCGCTGCGCCACCGGCCGCGTCATCCTCGATAAGGACAGTCTCACGGTTAGCGAGCCGAAGTATTCAAAGTCCATGCACTCCCATGACGCGTGGGAGCCGGACTGGACGATCGAGAGGTTCTCCGGCCGCATGGTTTGCGAAGAGGGAGCGTGCGGCGAGATCGTCTTCATGTCGGGGGATACCGAAGTCGTCGAGGTCTATATCGAGGAGGACGGGTATGAAGGCCCTGGCTTGGCGGAGGCATTGCGGCCGCGCAGCATCTTTCCCGGTTCTCCGCTGTTCCCGATCCCGACAACGATGCCGAGCGATGCCAGTCAAGAGCTCAAGCTGGCCTTCCAGCTTTACTGGACCGACCTCTCGGCATCCCTCGGCCGGCTGCGCACCAGCATCGAGCGGATGCTCGATGACCAAGGCGTGGTGACCTCGGGTCTGGATAAGAACGGGAAGGTGTTCACGCTGAACCTGTTCCAGCGCATCAGCGCCTTCCAAAAGATGGCGACCGGCGCCGACGCGGCCCTCTCACTTCAGTCGCTTCGGAACGTCGGCAACATCGGCACGCATGGCGGTGAGATCGATGCCGAGGTCCTGTTCGACGCAATGGACGTCTATGAGGACGTCCTCCTGGGCATCTATGAGAAGAAGTCCATCCTGGCAAAGGCCAAGAACCTCGGCAGCCTGTAGGCCAAACGCGCCTAAGCGATGGTCGTTAGCTAACCCTCTATCGTCAGTTTCGTCGCCATCCGCTTGAATCCGTTGCGAATCGCTTCGCTTAGGAGACGCCGCCCATGCGCCTGCAACCCGCCTCTCGCCCGCTGGCAAGGGACTATAGCCGATCAAAGTCGCCGTACTTGATGCAGCCGTGCAGGCCACCGCAAGCTGGCGCGCGAGGACATCCTGGTGCCGGGACGGCGAATGGATATGACGGAGACGTCGGACGCGATCGAGGCCCCACGGCTGATCCTGGATCAGGTCCGGGATCAACTCATCGAAAGCGGTTGGTCCAATGGGAAGGTCCGGACGACGACCGGCCTCCGGTCGATCAAGGTGGCCATGCTCGATCGGATCAAGGAAGGCGACCTGACGCCGATCGTCGTCGTCTTCCTCAACAGCCCACTCGGCCGCGCCCTGGCGGCTGTCCGCGTGGCAACGGACCTGCACTTCAGGATCGTCGCGCCCGACGTCTCGCGCTGAAACGCAGAAGCCCTCCGGTTTCCAGGAGGGCTTGAGTGCTTCGGCTTGTGCAGGGCCATCCGCAGGTCCGACAGGTCGTGTCAGGCCCAAACAATATGGGAACCGCCGACGAAAGTGACTAGCCCTTTTCGTCAGGAAAACCGGGGCGCAGCCGGAGCCACATCGGCGCCGTGGATGATGGCGTCGTATTCCTCGTCGCTAATCCCGTCGAACAGGAACCTCGGCATGAAGAACGGCGCGCGCCGTTGCATGTCGGTCGTCGCGTATGTCGGCTCCGCCGGCATTTCCGGGAAGTAGGCCACCCGTACGTGACCGACTGCCTCGATGATGATGATCGGGGCAACGGGTGCCTTGCCGGGCGCGTTGACGGTCGGCCTGCCACGCTGCCGTGCATCGGCCGCGATCATGGCGGCAATGTCCTCATGGGACGTGATGGTGCGCAGCTTGCGACGGAGGATCGCGACCCGCTTCGCCGACTGCGGGTCCCGGGTCGCCTTGTTGGCGAAATACGGGAGTTCGGAGACGCGAGCGAAGGCGCCGGCGACCCCTGCTTCCGTCCTGCCGTCCCAGATCGACTGCATTAGCCTCTTACCTGCAGAGCAGCTGGCTTTGAACTGCTCGCTGCGGCGCCGGTGGGAAGCGATCAGGTCCTCGCGCTGCGACTGCGTCAGGCCCGGCTTCCGGGACGCCAAGTAAGGCGCATATGTCCAGTCCGCCAGGTCGTCCGCATCGGCGTCGCAGTGCGTATCGGCAACGGTAGCGATATCCGGGAAGACGAGGACCTCGTGGTCGTCGAGCGTCGCGATCGTCACAAGCTGCGCGACGACCCCTTCTTCGGTCCCCCAGATGCCCTGGCGTCGGTCCACCTTGCCGGCCGACAGCGAGCGCAGCTTGATCCGGCCATCGCCCAGCTGCGCCTTGGCATCCGCGGGAACGCGCCGCGACCGGCCGATGATCACGACGTCGCCGACAAGCCCGATGTTAAGCAGGCCCGCATCGGCGATGTGCTTCAACGCCTTCCGGGCCCTGCACTTTGCCGTCGCCCACGCGCCGGGCGTCTTCGGTTCCCAAAGCTTGCCGACGACGTCGACCAGCGCCACCGCGCTGACGCGCGAGACCGGCAGTTCCTCTTCGAGGACGGGGAAAAGGTCCCGCGCGTCGTTGTTCGCCAAGGCCCTGGCCTTGGCCGCGCGGCGGGGCGTGCCGTACAGGCGGGCGTAGGCGGTTGAAACGACTTTCGTGCCCAGACCTGCCGAGCCGTCCGCGGGCTTCAGTGCGTCCTGGACCTGGCGGATCGACGGCTTGCCGGCATGGCCCCGTGCGCATAGGCCGAGTTCCTTGACCATCCGGTCACGGGGATCGTCGAGCGGGTCGACCGGCGATGCGGAGGTCTCGACGATCGCGTAGACCCAGCTTTCAAGGCTTCCGCGCTCGGACCGGTTCAGCGCGCCGGGGCGGCGCTTGATTTCCTTGCCGGAGGCCGGCTTGACGCCTCGGCCGCGCGTTACTCCGCCCGGATGCGCAACCAGGCCGTGGCCGGCCTGGGACCACCACTTGGCCTTTTTCTCGGCAATGCCGCGGTGCTCTGCGCTGACGGTGCCGAGCAGGTGCGACAGCAGCCGATCGTAGGTTTCAGCCGCGACCGTGCCATGGCCCTGGTCATGTACCCATGCCCGGGCGGCTTCGTGAAGCTCATCAAACGTTGATTGATTGCCCGACAATGTCTCGTCCGGTGGACCCGAATACCCTGCACACCTCCCAATGTGGGATCGGTCTGCGAAACTAGCCAGCGTTATTTCAGAGTTGACGCCAGGACGGGTCAAGGATGGGACCGGAGATGCCTGCGCACATCCCAACTTTACGGATATGCGCGGAGGGTACAGACAGGCCAGAAACCACGATGGCATAACGAAAAATAGCCCAAATCTTTGTAATGGGACCCTATGGCCCCCAGGTCCGATTGGCGCAGCCGACACCCCTGGAACTATTCAGATATGCGCGGAGGGTACAGAGCAGGCAAAACCCTCGGCAGGGACGGCGTTATCGCCGGATTGATTTGTAATGCCGAGACCGGGGTCGACATGGCCACGGGCCGTCTGCCTGCCGCATCGCCCTGGCTTCGCGTCCACATGCCACCATGCCGCTAGGATGCCCGGGATCGCCCCTCTGGCCCTCGACAGGCGGAATGCTGCCGGACCGACTGACCACTGCCCTGTCGGCGATCCTGGCGCGCGGCTGGCCGATATCGGTATACCGACATCGCGCTCCGAACGCTTCCGCCGGCGGAGACGCCCAGCCTTCTCACCGGCCTGGCAATGGTGCCGAGTGCCCCCCCCATGGCCAGCATCATGGTCCATGGCGCCCATGGCGCTCACACCATGAAATGCCTGTTTCTCCATGGATTGTCGATGAAATCCCATGGAAAGCTTATGGAGGGCCCATAAATCACCATGGTCGGCCGTGCGCGTTCATGGCGAGGATCATGGCTGGCAATGACCCCGATTGTGATTTTTGAAAAGAAAGTCCGACGAGCGTTTCATACTTGCGGACGCGCGTTACAGAATTGCCGATGCGCGTTGCTAAACTCGTTAAAGCAGTGTGTGAGCTTTTGGATCAATTCCCCAACAGGGCAAGGCTTTCGACCTATTTAAGGGTCACCCAGCTTTCATACCCTTCGCCGCCCGTTCGGCCTCGGCTGCCCTGGCACGCTCGGCGCCGGCCTGGCTGCGATGCTGTTCGCCACGCCACCAGTGGGTCTTGCAGAAGAACACCCGCCGGCTTTCGATCGGCTCCGCCATGACCTTCCGCCTTGCCGCCTCCGCCGGGGACATGGCCTTACTGCTGAGCGGGATTTGGCCGTCGATCGCCACTCCGTCATAAGGCCGCTCGAACAGCCGATGCCACCGAACCTCGATGTTCCCGCTCTCATACACCAGCCCCGTCTGCTGGAGCAGATCATGCTCGGGCGCCACGGCCGCTAGGGCATCGCGCAGCGCGATGATCTGAGCCATCCGCCCGGCTTCCGTCGCTCGCCTCTCGGCCCGGGCGATCGAGACCTGGCGCTGGGACCAATCGATCCAGTCCTGAGAGCTCTTCGTCGCATTGCGCATGACCTTGGCCATCGCCATGCTTTCACCAATAGCCGCAAAGTCCATGACGCCACCCACTCCAGATTCATATATCTGCATTTGCAGTCTAAACGTAGTATAGTGCCAATCTATTGAGGCCAGGTCAAAGAGGTGAAGCTAATCGATTCCATACCGTAATAAGCAGTTAACCTAGAAAGACTTGCTTCCCCGGAAAGCAAAAGAGCCGCCCACTCGGGGTGACTCGGGAGGGAGCTTGCGACCGTAGCCTCTGCTTATGAGATGGGCACGCCCCAGATGTCCGTCTGCCCAGGTATCCAGGTGGGATGGCCGGTGCCCCGGCTGATGGCCTTCAACTTCTCGGAGAGCCGCTCGGCCTGGTCGACGGCCTTCCAGTCGACGTTCGCGAGCGCGGACCTTAAGCGGGCTCGCGCATAGACGCGGCGACCCGACTTTTCAGCATGCGCACTTCCTCTTGCAGTACTTCGACCGCGCTCGCCTGCCGGTCCAGCGCTGCCCCGACCTCGCGCAGCGTCTCCGCTAGAGACGTGACGCTGTCCTGCTCTCCCTCCTCCGGCCCCAGGGCTTCCAACAGCGCGACCAGGGTCGCCGACAGCGACCTCACTTCCACGAGGATTTCTGCCGACTTGTCCATGTGATGCTCCCTCAAGTTTCATGTCGCCGATACGGGCCTTGACCTCGCCGGCGGGAATGCGCTGACCACGTTCGCGGCTGGCCCGGCCGACCGCTCTGGCGACGCTGTGAGCCGTGCCGCTGGCGTCGACGACGATCGGCCCTGCTGTGCCCTGCCGTAGCTCAAGGCCGCGCTGGGCCAGTTCCCGGGCGAACCCGGGGCCGTCGCTCGACGCGTCCCATGCGGCGAGGCAGGCCGAACGGATGGACGCGAGCTCGATCCCAGTCCGGCTCTCGATCAGCCTCTCCGCGGAGGTGACCGGCGCGACCGGCTTGTCGGCGTCGATCAGGCCGTGCTTCGACATCCATGCAATGACGTCGTCCCGGCCTTCCTGCGCCAGGCGGAAGGCGACCGACCGGGCATGCGGCGTCGGCGCCGGGATCAGGCCGAGCTCGAACCCGACGATCAAGTTCACATACGTCCGGCGGGGAAAGTCATTGGTGACGTCGACGGCGCGGCCGTCAGGACGTGCCAGGCTGTACGCGCGATGCTCGTGGCGTCGGCCATGCTTCAGGTGCTGGGCGCCGCAATAAGCCTGGCTGGTCAGCCCGAACTCGACCTCGAATGCGCGCCACCATGCGTCGATGACAACCTGGCAGTCCGGCGCATCGGGCGGCGGGTCGAGGTGGATGTGGTAGATGGGCTTGCCCGCGCGGCAATGGCGCGTGCCGGCGACGATCTCCTTCAGCTGCTCGTGGAGGTCTCCGCGCGTCGCCACGCCGCGGGGGCGGATGACCGTCACCTCCTGGCCTTTCTCGCCTTTAAGCAAATGGGCCGAGAGCGCTTTGCCGCCCTTGCCGGGCTTTGCACCGGAGATCACGGGAGCTTCCCCCGGGCAGGCTGGACGTCCGCACCGATCACGAGCTTGCCTCCGCCGGCAAACAGGTCGCCTCGGCGCCGGTGTCGTCTGGCGGCGTCGGGAACCGGTCGATGACCGTGAGGCCTTGCTTCGCTTCGAAGTTCGCAACGAGCTCCTCGATCTGCACCTGCCGGAGTTCCTCGGCCTCGCGCACGGCTTCCTCCTCGGCGCGCTTGGCGGCTTGGAGATGCCCGGGGGCGAGGTCGCGCCGCATCGTCATCCCGTCCTCCAGCGTCAGGCAGTCGACATGGCTGACATCGAGGACCTGGCCGCTGCGGCCGAACCGAGCGACGACGTGGCGAAGCTGCTGATATGCGAAGCCGGTCGCCTTGGTGCCGCACGGTCCCTCGAACTGCGCGATCTCTCGGAAATATGTCTCCGCTGTCGCCACTGAGACGCCGCGCTGATCGCGCAGCGACCAGATCGAGTTCGACAAGGGGTCCTCGTCCCCAATGACGGCAGAGATATCCGTGGTTCTGAGACAATTGAGCATGCAGTTACCTTCGCGGCGCACGGCCTCGGCCGTCATCAGGCGGACCCAATAGAACCCGTCGTCGGCGGCAAGCCGATTGACGGTGCCGAGGTCGCCGGCTGACTTGCGGACGCGGGTCATGGAAATGGCCTCCAGAGTTGCTCTGAAGGCCATTGTCGCTGCGCCGCCGAAACAGACGATAGGTCCGCCCGTCACCCCCTGATCGAAATCTCGACCGCCTCGGGCTTCACGCCGAAAGTGGCGGCGAGCGCCTGCTTAGCCTGGGCGATCGTCAGCGTGGCGGGCGGCCACTCGACGACGCCCGCCGGGGCGCTCGGCAGAGGTGAAGGCGATGCATCCTTCGGGATGGGCACGAACTTCAAGCCGGCGAGGTCGATCCCAAGGTCCTCCAGGGTTGTGTACTTTACCGGGTTGCGCCACTGCCAGACGTCGGGCTTCGCGATCCGCGCGTACTCGCTGATCTCGATGAGCCAGCGATCCTCAGCCCCATCCTCGTCGCACTTTTTCAAGCCGGCGATCTTGGCGACCATGAAGGCCGATCCGTGGGGCTCGGTCGCATCCGAGAACTCATGGTTCTTGTGATGCAGGTTCTGAGTGACGACTAGCCACTTGGCGGCTTTGGCGTTCGACGGGTTGAGGACCCAAGCCTGGGACCCCTTCTCGGCGACGATACGGTCTGGGCTACGGGCGGTGAAAACGCAGATGGTGTCCATGGTGTTCATGACCTTGTGGCTGGGCGGGCCGGCGGCTGCCGGTGAGGTCATAAATCACTTTCGCAATGCGTTGTCAACGCGTTGTTTAAAAGTATCGCAAAAGTACCCCCACGTCCCTTAGGCGGTCGCTTTCTCCTGGTGCGTCTCGACGATAAAGGTCGCGAGCGCCCCGGCCATGTTGACCGCCAATGACGCATGCCGCGCCGAGGCCTTCACCGGCATCTTGCCGCCCCGGCCGTGCGAATCCGACAGGCGGTTCCGCAGGGTCCCCAGGCCGTTGACGACGTTCATCGCGCTGCCGAGGATTTCCTTGATCGGCATCTCGGTGTGCTGGTCGGGCGCCAGGTTCAACTGCTTGGCGACGGCCTTGTAGAGATCCGGCAAGTCGGCCTTGTCGTTGTAGGTCTCGAAGCGCTCGTCGAGCACCCGCTTGCAGACCGTCTCCAGCAATGTCCTGGCCATGGTGATCGCGCCCTCCGGATCGGTCGCCCGCCTCGCCAGTGCCTTCGTCCAGACCGCGTGGACGCCTGGCTCATCGAAGGTCGCGAGGGCGTCGCCGGCGACGGCGTCAAGGGGCGCGCGGCGGGCGCCTTCCAGATGCTCGACGATGGGATTGAACGCGTCGCTTATGTGCTTGCGCCTTGGGGCGTATTGGCCGGCCACGTTGCTGATGTATGGCCAGAAGCTCTTGAGGCTGCGGTTCGTCCGCACGAACTCCGGCAGCAACGGCTTCAGTTCGTAGTCCTGGATCAGCTCCGCGCGCAGAGCCTGATACATGGCCTCGTCCTTGGCCGGCGACGTCGCCGCCTCGATCATGATGTTCTCAAGAAGCCGAACCCGCTCTATCGGGCTGTCGGGCATGTCAAAGAAGCTCATGTGCTATCCCCTCTGCGATGGCTGAATTTACCACCGCTGCCGGCGACTAGACATGATGTTCCTGTTTCGTCCCGGCGCCTTTGTCGGGGTTACACCCCTAATTCAGACCCTCGGGGCATAACTGGGCGGGCTTGCCACCTCCAAACGACAAAAGCCGGCCTGGTGAGGCCGGCTTTCGCAGTGGGAAGAGACCGAATCACCTAGCCGCTGACCTCGTTCCAGGACACGGGCTTGGGCGTCATGGCCTTGAGCATGCCGTGGATGCTGTCGAGCGCCTCCTCGTGGCGAGCAAGGATCGGCCGGAGATCGGGGAACTCGATCGCGGTACCGGGCGGCAAGGGAGCGATCTCGGTCGGCACCAGCTTGCCCTCGGCAATATCGTTCTCGCGCTTCATGCGTCGGAGGCGCTCCTCTTCGATCCGCAAGGTCACCTCCCCATGATCCAGCTTCCCCGGCTGCAAATGGATCTCGCTGCCGGGCGGCAAGGGTGCGATGACTGCCAGATATTCGGAGTGGCCACCCTGGCGGCGACGGTCGTCGCGGCATGGCTCTGGCCGGCCCACAACTCCGACGCCGTCACGCATGGTCATCCGGATTTGCCGGCGAACCATCCGCACCTGGCCGAGCATCATGGCCGGCACTCCCATGAGATCGTCATCGACGACTTGCACACGCGTTGGCCGGCTCGGGCGGGCTAGAACCCCAGCAGCCGCCGCTCGACATACCCCTGAGCCTTCCTCCCGTTGAAGAAGTATTTCGACGGGCCGCCGGCAATCCTGAGGCACTCGACGCCCTCGGCGGCCGCGTCGCCGGCTTGGCCGTTTCATCAGCAGCGGGCCGACTGCCATGCTACGCTTCAAGCGTCACGTTCCAGCGCAACGCCAATCGCTATCGGTGACGAGCGGAAGCTGGCAATGTGCGCAAAACGGCATGATGCGGATTTGAAGTAGTGATCCTAACAAGCCCCGACGACGGTCTCGATCTCGCGTTCACGTCGCTGCTCGCCCAGCGCCTTGCGATAATCGCCGGTGCAGGTCTCTCGATGGCGCCTCCCAGCAGGCTGCCGAGTGCTTGGCAGCTCGCGGCGAGAGCCAAGACTATGTATGATCTGCAATGGGGCGCTACGAAGACACCTCTGTCCGACAACATTGAGACCCAGGCGGAATTCTTCTTCGCGAATGACGAGCTTCAGACGGTCTATCTTGCCACGTTGATTGACCCTCACGCGTTTGCGGGGCGGCCAAATCCCGGCCACTTTGCGGTCGCCGATCTGATGTTGTCACAGGCCATCCAAACGGTTTTGACAACCAACGTAGATACGCTCGTCGAAACGGCCGGCAATACTCTCTTCGGGCAAATCGAAACCGGGATAGACGGCGAAAGGATCGCGGCGCTTCGCCCCGACGCAACGCCGATGCTGAAGATACACGGCTGCCGACAGGCGGATTGGCCTAACACTGTCTGGGCTCCGAGCCAGCTGTCCGTCGAGCCGGTCCTCAGTCGAGTGAGGTCTAGCATCCCCTGGGTTTCCCATCGGCTCCTCAATCGTGACCTCGTCATCGTGGGCTACTGGTCGGACTGGGACTATCTGAACCAGATCCTGACGCAGGTCATGAACGCCGTTAGTCCCTCACGGGTCATTTTGGTCGACCCAGCCGAAAGCGCGACGTTCTCCGTGAAGGCCCCGGCGCTTTTCGCGCTGGGCGAGAGGGCCGCAAACGGCTTCCATCACGTCCAGGCGTCGGGCGATGTGTTTCTCGCCGCCCTTCGTCGAAAATTTTCCCAACACATCGTCCGGGCGGTCCTTCACTCGGGCGCTGGAGCATACACAGACGACGTAGGCGTTGCGCCCGAGGCGTCATGGCTCGAACCACCTACAATGGACGACGACCAGCTGTGGCTTCTGCGCCGGGATTTGCTCGGATGCGCACCCAACGTACCAGCGACGTCAAGGACGCCGCCGGATGAGCCGTTGCTGGGGGTAACCTTGTTGAAGCTCCAGGCGGCGGGAGCGGTGGCGGAAGGATCGTGTTGGAACCTGGACGGAAAGGTCATCCGTGTGTTGCGGACACCAAATCAAATTCTGCATCGGGTCGAAGCTGCCTATGACGGCGACGTCGCTCCCATCGTCGCACCCGACTATGTCGTAGCGGTCGGTGCGGTATCCCGAGGCCTTCCGTCGAGCATAACCCGCGGGGGCGGGCCGCCGTCGATCGCACGGACGTCTGGTGGGTCATGGTTGAGCTACGCCGACGCGGTTCTGGAGTTTGGTCTATGACGAACGTTCGCGAAGAGGCGGCGCGCAGACTGCAGGAAGCGTCCTTCGACGTGACTGGCACGCCGGGCCAGCACGGCGACGCCTTTATTTTTGAAAACGACACGGTCCTCGGCTTCGCGCTTCTCTACGACACGGCAGCCGATCTCATCGGCAGATGGAACGCCGACGCCGACGCACTGATAGCCACGCGCAGGTTTCAATTGAAGGCGTCCGGAAATAAGGCGTGGAACACCTACGTGTTGTTTCTGGCGGCAGGCCAGCCTACATCCAACGAGGCAGTCGCATTGAGCCTCATCGAGGAAGATCTTGCTGGTTATCGCAAGATTGCCCGAGCCGGTTGCGATAACCTAGCCGATCTCGACCGCGCACTGTTGCCTCTGCTGCCCGTCCAGTCGGCGCCAGTTCTCGATGCAGTCGACAGCAAGGTGGAGGTCAGGCAACGCGCCACCGAAATCTCCTCCCGGCTACTGGAAGCCTTCCTCTCGGATGCGGACGAACAAATCGTATTGCAGATGCTGGAGCAGGAAGCATGAAGCTCAGCCATGTGTCCGTATGCGGCTTCCGAGGCTACCGAGAAGAGGCGCGGGTGGACTTCGCGCCCGGCTTCAACATCATAGATGGCCGCAACGGCGTCGGTAAAAGTACGATTTTCGACGCGGTCGAATTCGCGCTAACCGGTGACCTGAGCAAGTATGCCGGCGCGACGGCATCAGGCCAAAGCGTCGCCGATTACATCTGGTGGATCGGGGATGGCGACGCTCCTTCAGACCGATTTGTGGAAGTCGGTTTCTCCGGTGATCAAGGCCACTGGGTCGTTCGAAGAACGCCGCTGGATCCCAAGTCGTTCATCGTCGACACCCACCTTACGGCCGCTCTCGCCCATCCCGCCTTGGCGCCGGAAGCGCCCCTCAAGCAATTGTGCGCCACCACGATCATTCGCGACGAACATATCGCCGGCTTAAGTCTAGATCTCAAGGAAACCGAGCGTTACGCCCTCCTTCGCCAGGCGATCGGTGCAACGGACGCGGAAACCTGGATCACCCGGGCTCAGGCGATCTCAGGGCAGGCGAAGCGACGCCGTGAAGCTTCGCAGACGGAAGTCGCCAGCCTGACCAGTGACGTTAGCTCCGCAGCGAGACGCATCGACGAACTCAGGCTTTCGCTAGCATCCAGCCAGGCGATCGCAGAGGCTTCCGACCGCTTGCGCGCCTTCGTCGACGCGCCGGCCGCGAGTGTCGATACGCTCATCAGCACTGCGCAAAAGCGAACTGTAGCCGTCGAGCTAGAACTCGAAACCATCGACGCGCTCAAGGACCTACGTCCGCAATACGAGATTGCTCGCGCCGATCTGCCGTATCTGGACCCGCTGCTCGAAGCGGCGACGGCCGCGGTCCTGGAGGCGAAGGAGCGACTAGAAAGCCTCGAAATAGTGGATCGAGCGGGGCTCAGCTCGGAGCTCGCCTCACAGGCGGGAGCAATAATCACCCTTATTCAGGAGGGTCGGAAGCTAGGTTTGATCGAACATAGATGTCCGCTTTGCGCAACTGAACATTCGGACGCGAGCTTCGCCGCAGGAACGGTCGCGGCGGAAGCCGTCGCTTCGCGTATCGACGCCATCGCCGCCAGGCTCGCGTTGCGCGACATAGAGATCGCCGTGGCGCGCACCGAACTTACCGACCGCGAAGAGAGCGAGCAATCACTCAAGGGCAAGATCGAAGCCCACAAGGCAATCATCGTGCGCTTCAAGGAACGGGCCGCCGCTCTTTCGCTATCCGTGGTCAACGACAACGAAACGTTGGATCTGCGGACTAACGAACTTCGGCAAATGCTCGAAACGGCCCGGCGAGACCTGCGCATACTCGATACCCTCCGTCTGAACGACGAGCTCGCGAAAGCGACGCAATCGGAAGTAAATGCAAAAGGACGCCTACAGAAAGGCCAGGAGAGGTTTGGCCGCGCTAGGAAGGCCGAAACTGTCGCGACCGCCTTATACGACGCCACTCGCAGGGCCGCCGCAGAAACGCTCGATCTTCGTATCGATCGCGTCCTTCCCCTGATGGCCGAACTGTATTCCCGTCTGAAGCCGCATCCGGTATGGCAGGACATAGACTATTCGATCCGCGGCGATGTTCGCAGGTTTCTCAGCCTGAAGGTCGGCGACGGCTTGAATCCGCAGTTTCTATTCTCCAGCGGCCAACGACGTGCGACCGGTCTGGCGTTTCTGCTGTCGATCAATCTTTCTCTCGCCTGGAGCCGATGGCAATCGGTTCTTCTCGACGACCCCGTTCAGCACGTCGACGACTTTCGCACGGTTCATCTCGCGGAGGTGCTCGCGCAACTCGTCGCCGGCGGGAAGCAGATCATCTGCGCTGTCGAGGACCCCGCACTCGCCGACATGATGTGCCGGCGGCTTCCCATCCGCAGCCTCGGTGCAGCTAAAAGAATTACGCTCGGTCCGAATGCCAACGGCAACTTGCAAGTGCAGGCCACAGCAGAACTGAAGCCGTTGTCGCGCCGGGCGTTCACCGAGGACACGCAAAAGATGGTCGGCTGACCCTATGAGGGGATCGGGGCGCACGCCTCTTCGAAATGAGGCGCGTCATTAGGATTGGCAGATAGTAGTGCCTTCCGCTGGCTGGCGCGTCGAGGCGATAGTCGCGGCCGCAGCCTCGTAAGGATGGCGAAGAAGAGCGTTCCGCAGCAGCGCGATCTGGCGTGATGAGAAGGGCAAGGCATTCAGTGCTCCATACGTTCGATGATTTTGAGGAGACGTTCGTGCGCCCGCTCTAGGGCCATCACGGCGCCGGCGGCCTGCCCGTCTGTAAGATGGCGGGACGCAAGCACCAGCTGCGTCGTGTGACCCAGCGCAACACTCAGACCCGCAAGCTCCGCCGGCGGCACGCGGATGCCATCAAGCCGATCATGGGTGGCCACTTCGCCAAGGCGATCCGCAACAAGGCGTCGCACGAAGGCAGAGGTGCTTGAGCCCTCCGCCCGAGCGGCGCCAACCACCTTAGTGTAGAGGTCGACAGTCAACTGAACGCCCAGGTGGCGATAAACGACCTTGCTTCCCTGCAGGGGTCCACGGGGCGAAGTCCCTGGCTGGCCGGTCACCGCAGGGGACCATTGGGCGTTTTCAACGCCCATGCCTGGCTCAATTGAAATTGCTTCCTGCATCACTCACTCCCGTTGAAAAGTGCCGTTGAAAACGGCTCCGTATCAGGGCTTGCCCGGACCCACCGGCTGCTCGTCGTCACCCGGCTTTGCGGGGTCGACGCCCTCCGCCGGTTTCTCGGTAACGGTCCCGGCATCGGCAGTGACAATCGGGGTCTCGGCCATCGGTGCATCGGCGGCCGGTGTCGGGGCATCCGGTCCGCCCCCGGCGTTCCCTTTGCCTTCGCCGCCCTTCGCGAACAGAGGCCGGGCGCGCATTTTCTTGAGCTCGCGCAGGCGGTGCGCGATGTCCTGGGGGATCGCGATCGCCTCGGCCGGTTCTTTGCCAAGGCGCCGGGCTGCTGCGAACGCTGCCGTCTCCAAAGCCGAGACCGCCTCCCAGACATCCATTTTGAAGGAGATGTCCCTGTCGAGCCCGTACAGAAGACCGGCCTCCTTCTCCGGATCACCGATGTGCTGCTCGGACATCATCGGCGCTTTCTTGCCGGCGAGCGTCAGCGCCTGGAGGTATGCCCACCGCCTCTCGCCGAGGACCGCTCTGGCGGCGGCGACGTACTGGGGCGCCGGCCGCGAGCCCACTTGGCCGACAAGGCGCGCATATACGCGAAGCGCCCCGCCGATCGTCTTCACGGTCGCGGCCGCCTTGCGCTCTTGGCTCTCTTCCCACGTCGACCTGATCGGCCTGTCATAGTCCGGGGCGCGCTCGTCATAGATGACGGGCTTCGGCTTAACCGCGGCCGGCCGCTTGCGGGCGGTCGGCGGCCGCTTCGGCGCGACGGGACCGAGCCCAAAGATTTTCAACAGAGAGTGGAGCATGGAGACCTCCTGTGCGGGTGGTCTCCTCATGATCCGCGTGCTGACGAAACAGACGATAGCCCGTTGAAAACAGGTTGCACGAGAAGCCCGGGATCGCTCCCGGGCTTCATCGTTTCGGCTTAGGCCGCCTCCCTGCCGGTCAGGTAGTCGACGGCTTGGGATGCCTTTGCGGCGGCGGTGAATATCGCCCGGTTGTCGCTGCGAAGCAGGGTCAGCCAGCTGGCGATGTAAGATGCGTGCTGGCTGTGTGCCTGCGAGGGCAACCCGAGGGTCGCTAGGGTGAAGGCGGCGCCGAGTTCGGCGACGAGCTCTTCGGCGGCATATGACGCCGTCTTGAAGCGCCCGGTCAGATCGCGATCGAGCCTGGCCTTCGCACCGGTCCAGTGGACGAGTTCGTGCGCGAGGGTCGAAGTGAAACCCGTGGTCGAATGGAATGCCGCGCGCGGGGGCATCCGGATCTGATCGAGGCTGGGGATGTAGCAGGCTGCCGAGCCGGTCTCGTGGACGATCGCGCCGGTCGACTTGACGAATTGCTCGAACTGTGGCGGTGGCGCTGCGCCCGCGGGCTGGTTCGCCTCGATGACTGGTGCTCCTTCGACCTGTTCGGCATTGAAGGCGTAGCTGGCCCTGGCCAGGAAGCGGCGGCCATCATCGCCGTCATCGGTCGGTTCGACCTTCAGGTCTTTGTAGAAGACGACCAGCGCGCTGCGCTCGCCCTTGCGGACCTGGGCGCCGACCTCCGCCCACTGCCGGTAAGTTGCCCACCGGCTCTCTGCGTAGCCGGCCGATTGCTCGGCGCACCAGAGAGAGAGGATGTTGACGCCTCGGTATGCCTTCCTAGTGACCGCGTTGGTCGGAAGGCGGCCACCGGCCTTGTGCCAGGGGCATCGCCAGTCGGCTGGCGAGACGGTTTCGAGGGCGGCGACGATCTGGTTGGTAATCTGCTGGTGGATGTCCATGACGTGCTCCTGATCGGAAATGAAAAGGCCCGCCGGTCAGGGCGGGCCGTTCGGGGTCAGTCGCCGTTGCGACCGTTCATGAGCAGGTTCCAGGTGTTCGGCTCGCGCTCGCTCTGGACGAGGACCGGGTAGACCGGGAGGCTGCCCAGGGCGAGGTCCTGGATCTTCAGGCTCAGGTAGTCGCTCTCGGAGCGGCGGGCGCGCTTGACCCATGCGGCGCCGATCTCGCGGGACCCGTGGTAGGCCCGGAAGTCGGGAGCCTTGTCGGAACCGCCCTCGACCGCGATCAGGTCGATGTCGGCGCTGAAGGACAGGGTGCTGAGCTTGCCGCTGAAGGCTTCGCCGGTCTTGATGAAGGAACCCAGGAAAGTGGCCATCGTGATCTCCATTTGCTCGGGTCGCACCGTTGCGACCGCGTGGCGGCCTGGGAGACGGTGAGGAGCGCCTGCACCCGAAGGGTGGGAATGGAATGGACGACGGCGCAGCCGTTGCGGGATGAGCGACGACCCGTCGTATGAACCGACACAAAAGCGGTCCTACGTGCGCGACCGCCGGAGATTTGATTGCAATCCGCATGCTCCTCGTGACCGGCCACGACCCGGCAATCCACCGCCCTGACGTCGCTCGCTGTTGACACCCAAGCGTCGGAGATGTTCCTGATACGTTCTCATTCGGGAGCGCCACGAGATGCATACGCAAGCCGCAGTCATGGGCCCGCCCGTGTTCCTGCACGTCTACCTGAAGGCTGTATGCGCCGGGTTCCCCTCGCCGGCGGACGACTACCTCGACGCTCCGATCGACCTGTCCCGTGCGCTTATCCAGAACGCCCCTGCAACCTTCGTCATGACGGTGGCAGGCGACAGCGCCATCGATGTCGGCATCTTCGACGGCAGCTTGATCACGGTCGATCGGAGCCTGGTGGCCCGCGATGGCGACGCCGTCGTCGTCGACGTGAACGGTGAGCGCAGCATCAAGATCATCCGCATCATCGGTGGCAGGAAGACGCTGACGTTCGGCAACCGGCGCTACCCCGATTACGATCCCGGCCCGGACCCGGAGATCGACGTCTTCGGCGTCATCACGAATTCGGTGCGGCGCTTCCGGCGATGACGCGGTCGTTCGCCCTGATCGACGGCAACAGCTTCTACTGCTCCTGCGAACGCGTCTTCGATCCCAAGCTGCGGCGCCGCCCCGTGATCGTGCTGTCCAACAACGACGGGTGCGCGGTCGCCAGGACGCCGGAGGCTAAGGCGCTGGGCATCAAGATGGGCGATCCGATGTTCAAGATCCGCGACCTCTGCAAACGCGAGGGCGTAGTGGTCTTCAGCAGCAACTACACGCTCTACGGCGACATGAGCCGCCGCATGAACACGGTCTATGACGGGTTCTCGCCCGACATCGAGGTCTACTCGATCGACGAGAGCTTCCTCGACCTGACGCCCGTCGAGCCGCGCCATCGCGAGCAACTCGGTCGCGACCTGCGCTCGACCGTGTCGACCTGGACGGGGGTCCCGACCTGCGTCGGCATCGGCCCGACGAAGACGCTGGCGAAGTTGGCCAATAAGATCGCGAAGACCACGCCGCAGCTGGGCGGCGTCTGCGACCTGACCAGCGACGAGGCCCGGCGGGAATGGCTGCCGCTGGTCGACCTGGAGGACGTCTGGGGCATCGGGCGCGCCAGCCAGGCCAAGCTGGGCGCGTTCGGCTGCCGAACGGCGGCAGACGTCGCCGCGCTCGATCCCAAGCTCGCCCGGAAGACGCTTACGGTCGTCGGCGAGCGGATCATCCATGAGTTGCGCGGAATGCCTTGCATCGATCTGGAGACCGTGGCGCCGACGCGAAAGGGCTGCGCGGTGACCCGTTCCTTCGCCGGCCGCGTCGAGGACCTGGACATGATGCAGGAGGCCATCGCGGCGCATGCGACGCGGCTGGGCGAAAAGCTGCGCCATCACGGCCTGGCGACCGATCACGTCACGGTGTTTTTTCACACATCGCCACACGATCGCGGCCCGGCGCGCAGCGTCTCGACCACAGTGGATTTCCCGGAGGCGAGCAATGACACGCTCGTCCTCGTCCGGGCGGCGAAATGGGGTGCGCGCCGGATATGGAAGTCGGGATACCGCTACGCCAAGGCCGGTCTGATGACGGTCGACATCGTGCCGCTAGAGGCGTCGCAGCGGGCGCTGATCGGGTCGCTCGATCGGGAGAAGCGCGGCCGCCTGATGCAGGCGCTGGACGCCTGCAACGCGAAGCATGGGCGTGGTGCCGTGTTCTCGGCGGCCGCCGGCATAGCGAAGCAGCGCAAGGCGTGGATCACGAAGTTCGACATGCGGTCGCCTCGGTACACGACGCGGCTTGAGGAAGTGCCGGTGGTAGGGAGAGCGTGATGGCGTTTGCGTACCAGGTGGAAATGAAGCTCGATCCGGAGGCCGGTGCCGAGCGCCTGCGTCGGATCGAGAGTTGGTGCACGGACTGGCAGATCGGCTTCCGTGTCTTCGAGACCCTCGATCGGACGGTCAGGGTCGGCTTCGAGGCCCCTCGGTTCGCGCGGGCATTCCATTCGCATTTCGGCGGCGTGGTCGTCCCCATCGACGATGTCGACCGTGCCATGGGAGCCGACGCGGATGCTGAGGACGCTTACGACCGCTTGGCCCGCGAGTACGATTTCGAGGCGTGAGCTACCACTCGCTCTCGGGCCGTCCGATCTTGGAACGCCCAGGCACTAGGCCGGTGCGATCGGCAACCTGGCGAGCGACGCGTACCCAGAGTCGAGCGGAAGCCATGTCGCCCTGATCGACGGCCGCATTCTTGATCCGCTTCGCAGTGTAGTAGCCGGCGCCGCCTTCCGTCTCGACGAGCCGGGTTGCCTCCGCGTTGACAAGGGCTTGATATGCACGACGTCGGGCGAGCCAGGTAAACAGCATGTGCAATCTTTACTCGATGACCAAAGGTCAGCAAGCCATACGGGATCTTGTCCGGGCGATGAGGGACACCACGGGAAACCTGCCGCCGCTGCCCGGCATCTTTCCCGACTATCCGGCGCCGATCGTCCGCAACGCCCTCGACGGCGTGCGCGAGCTCGCCATGGTCCGGTGGGGCATGCCGTCGTCTAAGCGGGCGATCTTCGAGGCTGCCAAGAAGCGCGCCGGTAAACTAGAGGCCAAGGGCAAGGCCGTCGACTTCGACGAGCTCCTGCGAATGGAGCCGGACGGCGGCACCACGAACGTCCGAAACACGGCGTCCGCGCACTGGAAGCCTTGGCTTGGGCCGGCGAACCGCTGCGTCGTGCCGCTTACGTCGTTCAGCGAGTTCGACCATGGGGCGAAGCAGGACGTCTGGTTCGCGTTGGGCGAGGACCGACCCCTGGCCTTCTTCGCCGGCATCTGGATGTCCGACTGGACCGGTGTCCGCAAGATCAAGACGGGCATCGAGACGACGGACCTGTTCGCCTTCCTCACTACCGACCCCAACGCCGAAGTCGGGGCAATCCATCCCAAGGCCATGCCGGTCATCCTGACGACACCCGACGAGGTCGAGGCGTGGATGACGGCGCCTTGGGAGCAAGCCAAGGCTCTCCAGCGCCCGCTGCCGGACAGCGCGCTGACGGTCGTGCAACGGGGCGGGAAGAAAGACGACGCCGCCTAGCGCCAGGCCGTGGCGTCGTCGTGTACCTAGTCCCACTCCATGATCGCGTCGACCAGCGCCTCAAGCTCGCGCTCCTCCGCGCTGTCCTCGATGTGCCCGGCAAGCTCGGCGACACTGACCGTGGCCTTCTCGTAGTCCTGGACGGTCTCGATCTTGATCGCGGCGAGCGGCATCTCGGTCGGGATGCCCTCTGGTTCGATGTCAGTGCGCATGGCGAAATTTCCGGTTGCGACATGGAAGCCGCAAGTGGCATCCGGTGTTCCCGTTAGGACAGATGAAGCTATTTTCAGCGTCAGCTCTTGCGCCACAACCCGACGATGCTAATATTAGCGTCATCGGGGCGATGGTCGCCCCTGCCAGGAGCCTCTCATGACCACGAAGTTCGTCGCCCTTTGGGCCAACCCCGATAATCAGACCACGATCCTCGCCACCGGCGAGACTGCCGAAAACGCTATCGCGAACGCCCTCCGCGACCTTGGCGGCGACGTGACGGTGGACGATCTCAAAGCGGTTCCCGTGACCGTCCGCCTTGGGGCTGTTCTCGATACCGGCCGGACCGTGACCAGCTGGTATGAGGACGACGGCATCGCCGACATCGACTTCCGCATGCCGGCCCCGAAGGGAGCGAAGGCGCCCAAGCTGCGGCAGGCCAGCTACTGAGCGACCGCGGGGCTGCGGCCCCGCTCTCCATCCGATGGGTGGGCAAACCAGAGTGTGCGACCGTGACGGCCGCCTCCAGATTAATCGCCTCATTGCCGGTTCACCGGGCAGGCGAGTACCCCAGTCAACCGGGGCCTGTTCAACGGTCCGAACCCGGTCCAGGTGCCATAACCAGAGGACACCATGGCCGACTTTTCGTCTTACTCAGATTGGACGCCAGAGGCGGCGAAGATCACCGCCGAAGCCGTCTACGGCGCCGCGACATGGCAGACCCGACTTGCCGAGGACGTCGCGGCGCTGACCGGCGCACCGTTCACGTCAGGCCGGGTTCGCCAGTGGTACTTCGAGAAAAACAGCCGCCCGATCCCGGGCTGGGTCCGCGATCGGCTGACCGAAATATTCCTGCACGCCTTGGCGCGCATGGATGCGGCCCGGGAACGGGCCGTCGACGAGATCGCCCAGCGCCATGGATGGCGCCCGACATACCGCAACGGCGAGCCTGATCCCGCCATCGCGGCCGAAACCACGGTCATGCGTCCAATCGAGTGGCCGTCCCTTCCCCGTACCAGCAAACTGTAGGAGTCATTTTCATGCCGACCAATCACACCGCCACGTCATTTTCGAAGCTCGCCGCCCTTACGCCCTTCGGCACTGTCTCGGCCGGTGAGACGATCTACAAGACCGCCTGCTTTACGGCGGAGACCGGTGGCGGCTGGGCGCTGCAGGGCTTTTCCGGCTACCTCGACGGTCGCCTCCCGACCAGTGATGATGAACTCCTTCGCCTCTCGACGAGGGCAGATCAGCCCGGCAACTACGTCTACGTGTCGTATCTCGATAGCCTCGACTTCAACGACCTCTTCGTTGAGGACGTGGACGGGTTTTTCAGCTTGCGCGGCGACAGCGCCTCGCTCGTCGCTAAGCGGGAGATCACGGTGCCGGCTTGATGAGACCCGGTCTGATCTCCATACGGAAAAGGGCCTCGGAGGAAACTCCGGGGCCTTTTTTCATGGAATGAGGCGTTTTCCACAGCTGTGCGCTTCCGCCGGCGGAAGCGCGCAATCCCGACAAAAACTTGTATCGAACTTGTATCAGAGGATTTCAGAGGGTCCGGCGGGGCTAATCGTTTCGCTGCAAGTTACTGAAGTTGCAAGGGAAATGACTGGAGCGGGTGGAGGGAATCGAACCCTCGTATTCAGCTTGGAAGGCTGCTGCTCTACCATTGAGCTACACCCGCGCACCCCCGAAATTCCCCAGCGGGCGGCGGAAGTCAACCCGTCCCATGCGCAGCGCCGTGTGGCGCAGTGTCCGGGCCGCTACTGCGCCGGCACGGGGCGCATGCGCTGCTCCCGGCTGGCATGAGCCGCCAGTGGCGGGCGGAAGCGCTTCAGACGCAGCGCGTTGGTCACGACGCTGACGCTCGACAGCGCCATGGCCAGCCCCGCGAACATCGGCGACATCAGGATGCCGAAGGACGGGTAGAGCACGCCGGCCGCCACCGGGATCAGCACGGCATTGTAGCCGAAGGCCCAGAACAGGTTTTCCGTGATGTTGCGGATCGTCGCCCGCGACAGGGCGACCGCATTGGCCACATTGCGCAGATCGCCCGACATCAGCACGACATCGGCGCTCTCGATGGCGATGTCCGTGCCAGTGCCGATGGCAAGCCCGACATCGGCCTGCGCCAGCGCCGGCGCATCGTTGATGCCGTCGCCGACGAAGGCGACCCTGGCGCCGCCCGCCTGCAGGCGCTTGATCACCTCGACCTTGCCGGCCGGCAGGACCTCGGCGACGACCTCGTCGATCGGTAGGTCGCGCGCGATGGCCTCAGCCGTGCGGCGGTTGTCACCGGTGACCATCACGATCCGAATCCCGAGCGCGCGCAGCGCCTCCAGCGCCTCCAGGCTGGTCTCCTTGAGCGGATCGGCCACTGCCAGCACGGCCGCCAGCCGGCCATCCACCGCGACATAGAGCGGCGACCGGCCCTGATCGCCCAGCCGCGCCGCGACCGCCGCGAAGGGCGACACGTCGATGTCTCTGGCCGTCAGCAGCCTGTCGGCCCCGACGAGCAAGGCGCGCCGCTCGACCGTCGCCGAGACGCCGAAGCCGGGCTCGGCTGCGAAATCCGACGGCTCGGCCATCGGCAAGCCGCGACGCCGCGCCTCAGCGACGATGGCCTCGGCGATCGGGTGCTCCGAGGCCATCTCCACCGCCGCGACGAGCCGCAGCACCTCCTCTTCCGCAAAGCCATCAGCGACGGCGATGTCGGTCAATTCGGGGCGGCCCTTGGTGATGGTGCCGGTCTTGTCGAGCGCGATCACCGTGACGTCGCGCAGCACCTGCAGCGCCTCGCCGCGCCGGAACAGCACGCCCATCTGCGCGGCCTTAGCGGTGCCGACCATGATCGAGGTCGGCGTCGCCAGCCCCATCGCGCAGGGACAGGCGATGATCAGCACCGCGACGGCATTGACGATGGCCAGCGACAAAGCCGGACTCGGCCCGAACACCATCCAGACGGCAAAGGTGACGAGAGCCGCCGCGATCACCGCGGGCACGAACCACATCGTCACCTTATCGACGAGGGCCTGGATCGGCAGCTTCGAGCCCTGCGCCGCTTCCATCGTCCGCACGATCTGCGCCAGCAGCGTATCGGCCCCGACCTTGGTCGCGCGGAATCGGAACGCGCCGGTCTTGTTGACGGTGCCGCCCACGACCGCGTCGCCCGCCCCCTTCTGCACGGGGATCGGCTCGCCGGTGATCATCGATTCATCGACGAAGGACGAGCCCGCGACCACCTCGCCATCGACCGGCAGGCGCTCGCCCGGCCTGACCACGACGATGTCGCCGGGCCTGACCTCCTCGACGGGAACATCCTGCTCGCGCTCGTCGCGCTGGATCCGGGCGGTCCTGGCCTGCAGCGTCAGCAGCTGCCGGATCGCATCGCCGGTCCGGCCCTTGGCCCGCGCCTCGGCATAGCGGCCGAACAGGACCAGCGTGACGATCACCGCGCCGGCCTCGAAATAGGTGTAGTCCAGCCCCGCCGGCAACAGCGACGGCAGGACAGTCGAGACGACCGAATAGAGATAGGCCGTCGTCGTCCCCAGCATGACCAGCGAGTTCATGTCCGGCGCGCCACGCAGCAGCGCCGGCCCGCCCTTACGGTAGAATTGCAGCCCCGGCCCGAACTGGACGAGGCTCGCCAGCAGGAACGACAGGTAGCGGACGCTGTCCTCACCGACCGAGGCGGCAAGCGCATGATGCAGCCCGTCGAACAGATGCCCGCCCATCTCGACCACGACGATGGGAAGCGTCGCGATAGCGGCGATGATCAGGGAGCGCCGCAGGCCGGACAGCTCGGCCTCGCGCACCTCGCGGTCGCGGTCGGTCTGGGCGGCGGCATCGACGATCGGCGCGGCGGGATAGCCGGTCTGCGCCAGCGCTGCCGTCATCGCGGCAAGCGTCTGCAGCCCGCCGAGATAGCGCGCATGGGCCCGGCCCGTGGCGAGATTGACCGTGCCATCGAGAACGCCCGGGACCGCCTTCAGCGCCCGCTCGACCCGACCGACGCAGGAGGCGCAACTCATGCCCTCGACCGCGAGGTCGATGGCGTCCTCGCGCGGCTCGTAGCCCGCTTTGCGGATCGCTTCGAGTACAGCTTCCGCCGCCCCGCCCTCGCCGAGATCGACGCTGGCGCGACTGGTCGCGAGATTGACGGAGGCGGCCTCGACGCCGGGCACCGCCAGAACCGCCTTCTCCACCCGCCCGACGCAGGACGCGCAGCTCATTCCGTCGACCGGAATCACGATCCGGGCCGTCCGCGCCGGCGTCCTCGCTTCGGTGATGCTCATCTTGCCTCAAGCCCTGCATTCCAGACAGGACAGCAAGATGGGGCTTCCCACCATGGGAAGGTCAAGGGGCGGGAGGCGGATTTCGCTCAGGTGATGCGGCGCACGCTGGCGGCGATTTCCTCAGGCTCGAACAGCCGCTTCCAGTCCGGCTTCAGGATGGTGTCCTTGCCGAAGACGATCGCCTTGTTGCAGGCGTCGGAGAACACGCCCTGGACCTGCTCGAAGGTGACGGCCGCGAGAATGTTCATGTGGCCGAGCAGGAAGTCGCGCGCCGCCTCGCGCGGCACGCCGCGCGCGATCGCCTCCTCCATCGCCTCGCGCATCGCGTCGAGCAGCGTGGCGCAGACTGTCTCCGACAGGCCGGGCTCGAGGATCGCCATCTGCTCGACCGTGACGCGATGCGAGCGCATCACCGGCGCCCAGATCGCCCGCGCGACCTCCTCGCCGAGCGCGTAATGCTCTTCCGGCCCCTGCATCAGTGCGTTGACGATGTGCTGCTTGGCTGCGATGCCGCCGAAATGATCGGCCTTGGCGGCCGGATCGGTCTCGTCGTTGAAGATCGGCGGATGGCAGGGATGCGTCACGAAATAAGTGATGTCGGCGCGCTCCGGCAGATGGCCCGCATGCGGCGCAGCTGCATCGAGGATGACGACGATGGTACCGGAGGCCAGCGTCGGCAGCAGCGTCTTCGCGACCGCCCCGACATGGGTGTCCGGCACCGCCAGCACGACGACCTCGGCGCCCTGGATGGCGGCATCGGCCGCGATGCAATCCACGCCGAAGGCCTCGCGCACCCGCTCCTGCCCGGCGGGGCTGACCTCGACATGGCGGGTGGTGAAGCGCGATTTCGCGAGGTTACGGCCGAGCCGCATGCCCATCTTCCCGCCGGCACCGAACAGGGCGACCACCGTCATGCTGCATCTCCATCGGCGACAAACTGGTATGATGAGTTGATCACACGCGCTTTTCGTGCTGTCAATCTGGTATGATGACCTCATGAGTTTGGTAGGAGCGGCCGTGGATACGGGTGAACGCGTCCAAGCGGATTACTGGCTGGAGACGCCGGGCGATCCGCGCCGCACGGCCGAGGCGATGGCCGGCGAACAGTCGAGCGGGACCTTCATCGCCGTGCCCGGCGAGACGCCCGAGTTGACCGAGCGTGCCGCCGCGCGCGTCGAACGGCTGGAATTGCTCGACGCGGCCGAGAGCCCTGCCCTGCCCGGCGCGACCCCTGATATGCCGGCTCCGAAGGAGGGCTATCGGCGTGCCCGCGTCACCCTGTCCTGGCCGATCGAGACCATCGGCGCTTCGCTGCCGAACCTCGTCGCCACGGTCGCCGGCAATCTCTTCGAGCTGCGGCAGGTCAGCGGCCTGAAGCTCCTGGACATCCGTATGCCGCAGGCTTTCGCTGAAGCCTATGCCGGCCCGCGCTTCGGCATCGCCGGCACGCGGCGTCTGGCCGGTGTCGCCAGCGGCCCGCTGATCGGCACCATCATCAAGCCAAGCGTCGGCTTCGGCCCGCAGGAGACGGCCGTGCTCGTCGACACGCTCTGCCGCGCCGGCATCGACTTCATCAAGGACGACGAGCTGCAGTCGGACGGGGCGCTCTGCCCCTTCGAGGCGCGGGTCGATGCGGTGATGCGCGTGGTCGAGGCGCAGGCCGACCGCAGCGGCCGCAAGACGATGGTCGCCTTCAACCTGACCGGCGATCTCGACCAGATGAAGCGTCGCCACGACCATGTCCTGAAGGCGGGCGGAACCTGCGTCATGGCGAGCCTGAACTCCGTCGGCCTTGTCGGCATGATCGAGCTCGGCCGCTTCTCGCAACTGCCGATCCACGCACACCGCAATGGTTGGGGCTATCTCTCGCGCAGCCCGGCTCTGGGCTGGGACTACACCGCCTGGCACAAGCTCTGGCGGCTGGCGGGGGCCGACCACATGCATGTCAACGGTCTCGCCAACAAGTTCAGCGAACCCGACGACAGCGTCATCGCCTCGGCGAAGGCCTGCCTCGCACCGCTCTTTCCCGATCGGGCCGATGCGATCATGCCGGTGTTCTCGTCGGGCCAGACCATTCGGCAGGCGGAAGGCACCTTTCGCGCGCTTCGCACGACCGACCTGATCTTCGCGGCCGGCGGCGGCATCCTCGCCCATCCCGACGGCCCGGCGGCAGGCGTGACCGCGCTGCGGGATGCGTGGACAGCGGCGGTCGAGGGCGTGGCGCTGGAGGACAAGGCACTCGCAAGCCCGGCGCTGGCCGCGGCGTTGGGCCATTACGCATGACAGAAGCGCTGCCACCCGGCCCGCTGCTCGCCTATTATGGCGACGACTTCACCGGCTCGGCCGCCGTGATGGAGGTGATGAGCTTCGCCGGACTCGACTCGGTGATGTTCCTCAGGCCGCCCTCGCCCGAGCGGCTGGCCGCCTTCGCCAATAGACGCTGCATCGGCATCGCCGGCATCGCGCGCTCCAAGCCGCCGGCCTGGATGGACGAGTACCTGCCGCCGATCTTCGCGGCGCTCGCCGGAATCGGCGCGCCCGTGATCCACTACAAGGTCTGCTCGACCTTCGATTCCGCACCCGGGATCGGCTCGATCGGCCGGGCGATCGATCTTGGCGTCGCGACGCTCGCACCCGCCTTCGTGCCGCTCGTCGTCGCAGCGCCCGCCATCGGCCGCTACCAGCTCTTCGGCAATCTCTTCGCGGCGGTCGCAGGGGTGGGGCATCGTCTCGACCGGCACCCGGTCATGGCGCGACATCCGGTGACACCGATGGACGAAGCCGATCTCGCCCGCCATCTCGCGCGCCAGACGACGCGGCGGATCGGGCTGATCGACCTGCCGACGCTGCAGCAGGGCAAGGCACAGGCTGCACTGGATGCCCTGCAGGGCGAGGATGCGCCGGTCATCGTGATCGACGGCGTCGATGAGCCCAGCCTTGCCGCAGCCGGCGCCCTGATCTGGCAGAACCGGCAGGCCTGCCGCTTGGTTGCCGGCTCGCAGGGCATCGAATACGCGCTCGTCGCGCATTGGCGGCAAGCCGGGCTGATCCCGCGCTCGCCGCCGGCCATGCGGGTGGCGCCGGTCGAGCGGATCGCGGTCGTCTCCGGCTCCTGCTCGCCCGTCACAGCGGGCCAGATCGTCCATGCTCAACAGAACGGTTTCGCAGCGCTCCGGCTGGACGCGACCCGCGCCGTCGATCCCATCGCATGGCAGGCCGAATGCGGGCGGGCAACAGCGGCTGCCCTCGATGCGCTCGGCCAGGGCACCTCGCCGCTGGTCTTCACCGCCGAAGGTCCCGACGACCCGGCGGTGCCGGCTCTCACCGAAGCCTGCCGCAGCGCGGGGGCGGAGATGGCGGAGGTCAATGACCGCATCGGCGCCGGGCTCGGCACGATCCTCGGCGCCATCCTCGATACATCCGGCCTCGGTCGCGCCCTGATCGCGGGCGGCGACACCTCCGGCCATGCCACGCTGGCACTCGGCGTCGATGCGCTGTCAGCCATCGCGGAGATCGCGCCGGGCTCACCCCTGTGCCGCGCCTATGCCGACGACGCCCGCCGCGACGGGCTTGAACTTGCCTTGAAAGGCGGGCAGATCGGCGGCGTCGACTACTTCAGCGCCGTCCGCGCGGGCGGCCCGATCGAGCAAGCCTGATGCGAGTCGAGCCACAGTGACCACAGAGCCGATCCCGCGCCGCAAGCTTCACCAGGAGGTTCTGGACCGCCTGATGGCCCGCATCCAGGCGGGCGAATTCGCTCCTGGTGAGCAATTGCCCTCCGAACGCGAGCTGATGGAGGCCTATGGCGTCGGCCGGCCATCGATCCGCGAGGCCCTGCAGCAACTGGAGCGCTCGGGCATCGTCGGCATCAGCCATGGCGAGCGGGCGCGCGTGCTGCTGCCGACGGCCCACGCGATGGTCGAGCAGATGACCGGCACCGCGCGCTATCTCCTCAGCGTCGAGCCGCGCACGCTCGACCATCTCAAGGAGGCTCGTGTCCTGCTTGAGGCCGGGGTCGCCCGGCTGGCGGCGGAGCGGGCGGATGCGGAGGGCCTCGCCTTGCTGCGCCAGCGGCTCGACGAGCATCGCCAGGCCAGCCTCGACGACTTCCTTCAGCGCGACATCGCCTTCCATCGCCAGATCGCGGCAATGAGCGGCAATCCGGTTTTTTCGGCTGCGGTCGAGGGCATGCTGGCCTGGCTCGGCGCCTATTATCACTCGCTGGTGCGGGCGCCCGGCGCCGAAAGCCTGACCTTGCAGGAGCACCGGCGCATCTACGACGCGATCGCGGCCGGCCAAGCCGACGCGGCGGCGCAGGCGATGTCGGACCATCTCAACCGCGCCAATGCGCTGTACCGGCGATTTTCGGAGGGCGACGAACAACCCGGTGGCGGCTAAGCGGACCGGGGCTCGCAGAACCGGTGCGATGCCGAGCCGGAAGAGGAGCTGGTGGGGGAAGCAGGACTCGAACCTGCGAAGGCATAGCCAGCGGATTTACAGTCCGCCCCCTTTGCCGCTCGGGACATTCCCCCGCCCGCGCCTCGTCGGCCTGAGCCGTCGGGCGCCGCCCATCTCACTTGCGTGATGTCACTTGCGTGACGGGCAACTGGCGCGGCCGGACTTATGGTGACCGAGCCCCGCCCTGTCAACGCCAAAAAGCCAGTTGCCCCATGGGCATCGCGCCGCGTCCCGGCAATTCCAGACTGGTCAAGCCCGGTTTGTCATGTCAGGGCATGCATCAGCGACCGAGGAGAAGCCCGATGCCTGCACCGTTTCGCCCCAAGCCGGACCGAAGCGATCGGCCGCGCCAGACCAGCCCGCGACGCGCCGACGGCACGCTCCACCATCGCCCCGGCGATATCGACGAGGCGGTGCTCTACGGCGTGCATCCCGTCATCGAAGCGCTGCGCAATCCCAAGCGGCGCCATCGCCGCCTGCTCGCCACGGAAAACGCGTTGAAGCGTCTGCAGGACGAGGTCGGTGAGCTGCCGCTCCAGGCCGAACTCGTGCGCCCCTCCGAGATCGACCGGCTGCTGACGCCCGATTCGGTGCATCAGGGCCTTTATCTCGTCTGCGACCCCCTGGATTCGCCCGATCTCGACAGCCTGCCCGACGACGCTATCGTGCTGGCGCTCGACCAGATCACCGATCCGCACAATGTCGGGGCGATCCTGCGTTCGGCCGCTGCCTTCGCCGCCGCCGCCGTCATCGTCACGATCCGCCATTCTCCGGCAGCGACCGGCGTACTGGCGAAATCGGCCTCGGGTGCGCTGGAGCATGTGCCGCTGATCGCCGTGCGCAATCTCGGCGATGCGCTCGATGAACTCGGCAAGCGCGGCTTCCAGCGCATCGGCTTCGATTCGGATGGCGAGGTCGCCTTCGACGACGTCACGCTGAAACGTCCGCTCGTCATGGTGATGGGCGCCGAGGGCAAGGGCCTGCGCCAGCGCACGCGCGATCTCTGCGACCAGGTCGCGAGGCTGGAGGTGCCGGGCACCATCACCAGCCTCAACGTCTCCAACGCGACCGCGATCGCGCTCTATGCGGCGAGCCGGCGGCGCTAGGCGTCTGCCGATGAGCGCGGCTCAGCGCCTTGGCACGGTCAGCAGCAGCGCCCCGGTCTCGGCATGGGCGAAGCGGCTGCGGCGGGCTCCACGCGGCTCGGGGTCGGTGATGCGGATGACGCGCGTCGCCGGCCGGTCGCGCCGGCCCTCGAGCCGGTAGATCGTCGGCTCCGGCGTCGGCGAACGCACAATCCCCATCCGAACCGGCATGGTCTCGAACGAATTGCGGTCGATCCAGCCCTGCGAGGCATCGCCATCGCTCGCAACCGCCTGCCCTGCACCGGAGCCGGCAGGATAGCTCCAGGGGCCGAGATAGCCGGCCGAGGTGAACAGACCGCGCCCGCTGCGGCGCCAGTGCCGCGCGCCATGGTCGCGAGAGCCGGCAAAACGCAGATCGGAATGGCGCGGACCGGGATGCCGCATCCCGGCATGGCGCGTCTCCGCGGCCGGCGTGGTCCGATGGTGAGTGCTGAAGCCAGTCGGGCTGAGGGCCCTTGGCGCCTCAGTGAATGAGCCGCCCCGCCGCCCAGCGGCTTCGGCTCCAGCGACGGGCAACAGCAGTGCCGTCAGCAGCAGGCCGAGGCGAATCGTCGTGGCGCGCGACATGGGCGCTCCTCCCTCATCCGCATCATAGGCCTCCGGAAGGCGAGTATAGGCAGATCGCTGCCCTTGGGAAGCCGCGCGACAGGCTCATTTCCAGCCGCATCGTTCCCACGTCCTGATCGCGATCGCACTCGAAAACGGTCCGCCACGCTCGGAAATGACCCATTTATGCCGCTCGCGGCCGCTAATCTCACCGCGTCGGCTCCCAGGACGTTAGACGAAGTGCTTGATTGCCGAGCCATGCTCTCGCGAGCATTGCTTTACGCCAGACCGGAACGCTGGGCCCAAGGCTTTGCAACCGGCACGCTGGCATCGCGTCGTCAGAAAGCGAGCCAGGCAAACAGGCAGCGTGGATTGTCCCGCTGCCGGGGAAATCGCAGGGGAGACTACGCCATGAGCATGGCAGCAAACGCACCGGGGGCGAAGATCGCGCCGCGCCCCATGACGGCGGAAGAAAAGCGCGTCATTCTCGCATCCTCGCTCGGCACCGTCTTCGAGTGGTACGACTTCTATCTCTACGGCTCACTTGCCGTGATGATCGGCGCGCATTTCTTCTCGGCCTTCGATCCCAACACCCGCGCCATCTTCGCGCTGCTCGCCTTCGCTGCCGGCTTCCTGGTGCGCCCCTTTGGCGCGCTGTTCTTCGGGCGGCTGGGTGATCTGATCGGCCGCAAATACACCTTCCTGATCACGATCGTGATCATGGGCGCCTCGACCTTCCTGGTCGGCCTGCTGCCCAGCTACAACACGATCGGCTGGGCCGCTCCGGTCATCCTGATCGCGCTGCGCATGCTGCAGGGCCTGGCGCTCGGCGGCGAATATGGCGGCGCGGCGGTGTATGTCGCCGAGCACGCGCCTCCCGGCCGCCGCGGCTTCTACACCTCCTGGATCCAGACCACGGCGACGCTGGGTCTGCTGCTCTCGCTGATCGTGATCCTGGGCATCCGCGTCAACATGGGCGAAGCCGATTTCGCCGCCTGGGGCTGGCGCATTCCGTTCCTGCTCTCGATCTTCCTGCTCGCCATCTCGGTCTGGATCCGCCTCCAGATGCAGGAGTCCCCGGCCTTCAAGAAGATGAAGGAAGAGGGCACCGGCTCCAAGGCGCCGCTCTCCGAGGCCTTCGGCCAGTGGAAGAACGCCAAGATTGCGCTGCTGGCGCTGTTTGGCCTCACCGCCGGCCAGGCCGTCGTCTGGTACACCGGCCAGTTCTACGCCCTGTTCTTCATCCAGAGCATTCTGAAGGTCGATCTCTACTCGGCGAACGTGTTGATCGCTTGGTCGCTCATCCTCGGCACCGGCGGCTTCATCTTCTTCGGCTCGCTGTCGGACCGGATCGGCCGCAAGCCTGTCATCCTGGCCGGCTGCCTGATCGCAGCGCTGACCTATTTCCCGCTGTTCGGCGCCCTCACCAAGGCTGCAAACCCCGGCCTCGCCGCGGCGCATGAGAACGTCAAGGTTCAGGTCATCGCCGATCCCGCATCCTGCGGCTCGGTCTTCGATCCGGTCGGCGTGCGCACCTTCACCGCGCCTTGCGACATCGCCCGTCGCACGCTCGCGACCCAGGCGATCGTCTATACCCAGGCCCCGGCGCCTGCCGGCACACCGGCCAAGGTCACCGTCAACGGCAAGGACCTCGCCATCGACGCAACCTTTGCCGCGACCCTTGCCAAGGAAGCGATTGCCGCCGGCTACCCGGCCCCAGGCGATGCCCGCATCGTCAAGGTCGGCTTCTTCAGCGCACTGGCGAGCGCCCAGTCGCTGACCATCATCGCAATCCTGACGGTCCTCGTCATCTATGTGACGATGGTCTACGGCCCGATCGCCGCAGCCCTGGTCGAACTCTTCCCGACCCGGATCCGCTATACCGGCATGTCGCTGCCCTACCACATCGGCAACGGCTGGTTCGGCGGTCTGCTGCCCGCCACCTCGTTTGCGATGGTCGCCGGCACCGGCGACATCTTCTACGGCCTCTGGTACCCGATCGTGATCGCGCTCATGACCTTCGTCATCGGCATGCTCTTCGTGCCCGAGACCAAGGATCGCGACATCATGACCCACGAGAACTGAGCCTAGGCTCAGTCCGTATCGACGACCGAGCCCCGCCTTCTCGAAGGCGGGGCTTTTTCTTTGGCGGGAGCAGACAACTGCCGTCCTGCGAGCCTTCCGAACGATCACGTCCGTGTCGATCGTGCCCCGAGTGATCTTGCTCTGGCCGCGCCCTGCTGGTAACCGCTGGGGCAGATGCCGGAGACAAGAGCCGGTATTCAGGGGCCGGCGTAGCACAGCGGTAGTGCAGCGGTTTTGTAAACCGAAGGTCGGGAGTTCAATCCTCTCCGCCGGCACCATTTTTTACGAACTGTCCCGAGCGCCATCCCGGGGGCCACGCCGCGACCTCGGCGGATAGACGGCTACTGAAACAGGAAGTAGCTATCGTCGAGCGCGGCAGCGGTGACGTTCTTCAGGATGAAGAGCGTCACGCCCTGGACGACGACATGAGCGTCGGCGCCATTCTGGAACACACCCAGCACGTCATCGGCGCGCGGATTCGTCCCGCCATAGCCGATGGCATCGAAATAGCCGCGCAGGTCGAAGCCGTCCTTGTCGCCTCCCTCGTTCAGATCGAGGAGCGTGTCGGTGCCCTCGCCCCAACCGACGACGAAGAGGTCGGAACCCGCCCCGCCCGCGAGGATGTCGGCGCCGGTGCCGCCGCAGATGTAGTCCGAGCCGGCCCGGCCGAACAGGATATCGCCGCCGCCCCGCCGTTGCGCGACGCAGCGATCGCCGGCCTGCTCTGTTCGCCAGCGATCTCACCCGTCACGGTAAAACCCGTAACCGACGAAAAATCGTCGGGGAAGCGTTCGCCAAGGATGTTGCGGCCGGTCTGGAATTGCACCGGATGAGCATCTGCGCGCACCGACATCACGCCCGCTCACGGCCACGGCATCGAACTGCAGCGCTCCGAAGCGCGAGGAATAGTTGATCTGCGAGCCCCCCGCCTCGACCGTGCCGAAGGCCGATACCGGCTGGGTTCCGAACAAGGCGATCGGGCCGGAGGCCAGGTTGAAGCTCGAAGCGGCGTTGTGGATCAGCAGATCGCCATTGGCCGTTGGCGTGAGATCGTAAAGCGATGCGACGGAGACGGACGTGCCGAAAGCGCCAGGCAGGCGGAACGCGACAGTCGTGGCGACGATCTGGTCGATTCCGAAACGGACAAGGTCCATGACAGGCCTCGGGGAACGGGGTAGCCGCTTGAACGTCTTATGATGCTGCGCTGCCAGCCGTAT
The DNA here is from genome assembly GCA_900470775.1 of Hyphomicrobiales bacterium. Classification (GTDB taxonomy): domain Bacteria; phylum Pseudomonadota; class Alphaproteobacteria; order Rhizobiales; family Beijerinckiaceae; genus Allobosea. The sequence goes on from UCBZ01000036.1 coordinate 42,837, forward strand.
ATGCGCAGTGCAACAGGGTTCCGCGCCAGCCTTGCTTCTGGCGCGTCCCAGATTCTCCGATTCCCTCTCGGGCGGGATGACGCCACACCACGAGACAGCGGATAGCAACGCCAAGATCACCGGCTTGCATCTTGCGAGACGTGCCCAAAAGGCGGATCGTCACCCTGCCTTGCAAGATGAAGCGACCATGGACAAACCCGACAACCTCCTTGCCCTCGCGGACCGCTGCGAAGCCACCGCCAAGCCCGACCGGGCGCTCGACGCAGACATCTACGAAGCGCTGGGCTTCACCGTCCGGCGCAAACCCAGGCATCTCCTCAACCGGCGGACGCCTGCGGGCGGCATCTACCAGCAGGGCGCGCTCTGGAAGGCGCTTGGCTCCGTCAGCGCCAACATCGACGTGGCGGTCGGCCTGCTCAAGCAGAAGGCCCCCGGCTGGAGCTGGAGCGTGCAATGCGTGGTCGGCGAGGACGCTGCCGCCTTCCAGGCGCTCGTCGCCGAATGCTCGGGCAACGGCACGGTCGGCGCGCTCGCGCTTTGCGCGGCGATGCTGCGCGCCTTCGCCGGCACGGACACCGGCCGCGAGCGTGGCAACCCGGCGCTGCAGCAAGATTGACGCTGAAGCCGGACGGGTAGCCGCTCACGAAAACTTGACCTCGTCATGACCTTGCGACAGCGGCGGGCAATTGCACCCTGCGCGCCGCCCGCTAGGGTCCAGCGCAGGCTCCACCCGAGCCGAGGGAGACAAGCAATGACTGATTTCAACCCGTCACGCCGTGGCGTGATTGCCGGCGCCGGCGCGCTTGCCGTTGCCGCCACATTGGACCTGCCCGGGCTCGGCCCGGCCTACGCGCAAGGAGCTCCCGTGAATCAGGCCCCCGGTTTCTACCGCTACAAGATCGGTGACATCACCATCACCGCGATCAATGACGGCTTCGCCAGGCGCCCCCTCGAGGGCTTTGTCCGCAACGCCGAGCTCACCGACGTCAAGAAGGCGATGGAGCAGGCCTTCCTGCCGGCCGACGCGCTGAACATCAGCTTCACCACGCTGGCGATCCAGCAGGGTGGCAAGCTGACCTTGATCGACACCGGCAACGGCGATTCCGGTGCGCCGACCTCGGGCACCTGGGCAGCCAATTTCAAGGCTGCCGGCTTCGACGCCAAGGACGTCTCGACCGTCGTGTTCAGCCATTTCCATGGCGATCACATCAACGGATTCCGCCTTAAGGACGGCACCGCAATGTTCCCCAATGCCGAGGTGATGGTGCCGTCGGCGGAATGGGCCTTCTGGATGGACGACGCCAAGATGGGCGCCGCTCCCGAGGGTATGAAGGGTGCCTTCGCCGGCGTCCGCCGCGTCTTCGGCCCCGTCGCCAAGGATGTGAAGCAGTATGAGGGCGGCAAGGAGATCCTGCCCGGCATCACCGCAATTGCGGCGCCCGGTCATACGCCGGGCCACACCGTCTTCGCGGTGACCTCGGGCGCAGGCAAGATGATGATCATGTCGGACACCACGAACCACCCTGCCCTGTTCGTGCGCAACCCCGACTGGTCGGCCGTCTTCGACATGGACGGCGCGCAGGCCGCCGCGACGCGGCGCAAGCTCCTCGACATGGTCTCGGCCGACAAGATGCAGGTCGCCTTCTACCATGCGCCCTTCCCGGCAACCGGCTACATCGCCAAGTCCGGCAACGGCTTCGAAATGGTGCCGGTGCAGTGGAGCACTGCGATCTGACGATCGGCTAGCCGACACAGACGAGAGGCCGGGGCGACCCCGGCCTTTTTCATGGCCAATTTTCTGGCCTGCCCGCTCGCGATCCTCCTGTCGCCCATGCTAAGGCACGGCCTGCGCCGCCAAGGCGCGCCGCTTCAGGACCCGCGATGACCGAGCGCTTCCAGGCCATCTCATTCGTCGCCAGCGAAACCCCGGAGGCGCAGGCCGCGCTGGTCAAGCTGACCGAGCGCTACGGCAATGCCGATACCGCGACGGCAGACGTCATCGTGGCGCTCGGCGGCGACGGGCTGATGCTGCAGACGCTGCATCGCTTCATCGGCACGGGCACGCCGATCTACGGCATGAATCGCGGCTCCGTCGGCTTCCTGATGAACGAATTCCGCGAACGCGGCCTGCGCAAGAAGCTCTCCGAGGCGCAGCGCAGCGTCGTCCACCCGCTCTCGATGCGGGCCATCGACCAGGACGGCACCGAGGTCAGGGCCGAAGCGATCAACGAGGTCTCGCTGCTGCGCCGCTCCTACCAGGCCGCCAAGCTCAGGATCTCGATCGACGGGCAGGTCCGGCTGACCGAGCTCGTTGCCGACGGCGTGCTGCTGGCGACGCCGGCCGGCTCGACCGCCTACAACCTCTCGGCCAACGGCCCGATCCTGCCGCTCGACGCCCCCCTGCTGGCGCTGACGCCGATCTCGGCCTTCCGGCCGCGGCGCTGGCGCGGCGCCCTCCTGCCCGACCATGCCAAGGTGACGATCGAGGTGCTGGAGGCGCAGAAGCGCCCGGTCAGCGCGGTGGCCGACCACGTCCAGATCGACAATGTCCTGCGCGTCGAGATCGAGATCGACCGCACGATCGACCTCGTCATGCTCCACGATCCCGGCCACAGCCTCGACGAGCGGATCCTGCGGGAGCAGTTCGGATATTGAAAGGAGCGGATGCATAGCTGGGCCGGCGCCGAGAGAGTTTTCGCTCCTGCCGTAGGGACAGGCGCGTCGATTGCGTGTAGCCTCCGTGTAACGGCCGATATCAGAATGGCCGACAGGGAGCGAGCTATGAAGAACGTGCTGTTGGCGATCTGCCTGATCGGTAGTTCAATGGCTCTCATTCCGACGGAGGCGGGGGCTGTCGTTTGCGCTCGCGGCGTGGTTCGTGCGGGCTGCGTTTCCGCGGGGGGCGCAGTCGCCGTCCGCCGCCCAGTCGTTGTCGCGCCGAGAGCGGTGGTCGTCGCGCCCCGTCGCGCCGTGGTCAGGCGGCCCGTTCGCTACTGAGATAACTGCTTTTGGAAACCAGGAGAATTCCGATGCTGAAGCGGATGAGCATGATCCTCGCGATCGCCCTTGCGGCCGGGACGGCAGGCTGTGCGACCTCCCCGACGGTGACCCGTCAGACCGTCATCGTCGCTGGCGTCGGCCCGGTTGAAGTCGAGCAGCTGAATGTGGAAGTCGTCGATGTGGAACCAGCCGATCGCATCGTGCGCGTCCGTCAAGGCCGCAACACCTGGCAGGTCGCGGTGCCGGAGGTGTTCGGCACGCTGCAAAACATCAACGCAGGCGACCGCGGCGAGATCCGGCGCGTCGAAGGGGTGATCCTCGGGGCCAGACGTGCCCGCAAGGGCGCCCAGCCCAGCGTCATCTATACAGAAGCCGCCAGCGATCCATCCTTCCAGGGCCTGCCGGAGAAATTCGTCGTGCGATCGCTGACGTTGACGGCGCGGTTCGAGAATTTCGATCCGGCGACCCGCGTCGTGAATTATGTCGGGCCGGCTGGGCCGCGGACCCATACGGTGTCCGATCCTGTCATCCAGAACGATCTCAGGCGCCTCAAGCGCGGCGACATGGTCGAGCTGACCTTCGCCGAAGCCTTTCACTTCCAGAAATACTGAGTCGAGATCTGCAGCCCGTTTCGTGACACCGAAATGGGGCGCTTCATAAAGCCGGGGCGCGCAATCGCGCCCCTTGCCTGACCGAACGTACTGACTGGCTGCCCAATCGCCGTCGGTCGGAGTCCGTTCAGGACCAAATCGAACCATGACCATGCGGGAATGCCGGCCATCGGGAGGCCGACTGCAGGTTGGAGCCCAACCCCTCAAGCCGCCTGCCTGATATCCCCGATCTCGAGCTCGACCAGCAGCGCCGGATCGGCCTCGACCAGATAGGCCAGCGCCGCGTCGTCGGCGAGCGAGTCCGCCAGCGCCCTGGCTTCCTCGCGGGCCGCTTCGGCATCCATGCGGCGCAGCAGCCCCATCAGCGCGCCGCCATCCAAATCGTCCCGCATTTCGCAGGCGATCAGAACCTCGCGCAGCAAAGCGCGGTCGATGCCGCGCCCGGTCCCGCCGGCATCGAAACCGCGCGCATTGAGCGTCGCGATGGCGGCCGTGAAGGCGGGCTGGAGCGAGACCGGCAGGCCCGCCTTGCGATAGAGCGCCTTGAGGCCGGCGCCGCGACGATCGCGCAATAGCGCCGCCACGCGCGCCGCCGGCAGATCGGACAGCGCCACGAAGGCGGCCTCCGCCAATGCGGGCTCGCCTGAGAGCAGCGAGCGCAGCATCAAGCCCGGCGTCAGCCGCCCGTTGAGCCGCAGCACGTCGACGATGGCCGGGGCATCGCTGTCCTCGCCGCCAGCCGCCAGCGCCACGGCAACGCGCTCGGTCGATTCGCGCGCCAGCCTGGCGCTGCGCTCGGGCGTCAGCCAGCCGCAGCCGGTGACGAAGCTCGCCAGCGCATCCGAGACCTTGGCGGCGATCGCCTGCCTCAAGCCGGCGGGCAGATCGGCGCGCGCCAGCAGCGCCTCGCGCAGCGCGCCGCTCTCGCCGGCACGCTCGACCATCCGCTCCAGCGAGAAATCCGGGATATCGGCGGTGCGGTTGCCGGCCAGCGTGACCAGCGCCTCCTCGCCGCCGACCTCGGCCAGCGCGGCACAGACGCTCGCCGGCAGAGCGGGGCGCATCGCCACGGCGCGCTGGGCCAGCGTGTCGCCGATCGCGGCGGCATCGACCAGATCGGCTTCGGTCAGGACAGGCGAATGGGCCAGCACCAGGGCTGCGACATCGCTCTGCTCGGCGATCAGTCCGAGCACCAGGTTGCGCGGCGCGCGCGGGGACGAGGCCATCTCCTCGGCGATCGCCCGGCGCACCCGTGGCGAAGGATCGTCGATCAGCGACATCAGCGCCGTCTCGGCTTCAGTGCGGTCTTCCTCGGCCATGCCGGAGCGGAGATAGGCCCCCGCCAGCGCGGCCGCGCCATTGGCCCGCGCCTCGGCATTGGCCGTGCGGGCCCAGAGCAGGAAGCGGCGAACGATCATCGACCGCTCCGCTGGATCATGAAGGAGGACAGGTCGAGCGGCGCGCGGCGCGCCCGTGTGGTGGGACGCTCCTGGGCAACGGCGGCAGGCTGGGTCAACTCGACCGGGCGCGAGGGCGGCAGCGGCGCACCTACGGCCTTGGCAACGGATGCGTTCGCGGCAGCGGCGTCCGACGCCGTCGGCGCCACGGCGGTCGCGTCGGTTTTCGTCTGGCGCGGGAAATAGCGCTCGGCCGCGTCGAGCGATGCCGTACGCGTCCCGCCTGGGCGCGGCGTAGTCCAGAGATTGGCAACGGCCTGCGAGACCGGCGCGCGCGAGCCTTCGGTTGAGAACAGGCCGATCAACCCCTTGGCCCGGCCGGGAGCCAGGGCGGCGGCGATTTCGGCGGGCTTGTCGCCGCCTTGCACGGTCGCGCCGCCGATGGCTGCAGGCGTGGTCGCGGCGGCCAGCTGGGTGTTGGCGTGGCTCGCCGCAAGCACGCCATAGACCTCCTGAGCGCTGCGCGCCCGGCCGGTCTTGTCAAAGAAGATGCCGCGATTGGCGGCCGCAGCGTCGGGAAAATCTTTGGCCGCGCTGCGGGTCGGGTCGTTTGCTGCCGCGCGGATGAGCTCGGAGGCGCCGCGCGCGCCGAGCACATGTGCCATGTAGAGCTCGCCGGCATGCGGCTGACGGCCGAGCGCGCCGGCAAGCTGCTCGCGGTTCTTCTGGGTGAAGGCACCCGCCATCACGGCGGCGACCTGCGGATCCTTGCGGAGCTCCAAGATTTTCTCGCGGGCGGCCGGATCTGCGACCGTGAGGCGACCGCCGGTCTCGCTGATCGCGTCGGCATAGCTGGACAGCCCCTGCTTGGGTCCCTCCTGCTTCACCATCGACAGCCAGGTCTGCTCGATGAACTGGAACAGGCCTGTCGCGCTCGAGGTCTTGGCCTTGGCGTCGGGCTCGAGCGACGATTCCCGCTGCGCCGTCTTCAGCAGATAATCGAAGCCGGCGCCGGTCTTCGCCGCGCCGTCGCGGATGGCGCTGACGACCGGATTGGCGGGCTGGGCTTCTCGCGTCTGCGGGGTGGTGAACAGGAACATCGAGTTACTCGGGCGAACCCGCCGCCGGCGGCCTGCCGCATGACGTTGCGGCGCTGTGTGGAGAGTGGCCCGGTTATGGTAAGCGAACGGTTAATCGCGAGGAATCGCCAGGGCTGCTGCATCGCCCTGACAGCATCAGGGAGAATGTCGATGCCAGAGCTGAAGCGCCACAAACGCGGCGGAATCTATTTCGAGGATTTCGAGATCGGCGCCATCATCGAGCACAGGCTGACCCGCACGGTGACGCAGATGGACAACATGCTGTTCTCGAACATGACCCTCAACCCGCAACCCCTTCATATCGATGCGCATTTCTGCGCGACCGAGACCGAATGGGGCCAGCCTCTGATGAACTCGCTGTTCACGCTGGGGCTGATGATCGGCATCTCCGTCAACGACACCACCGTCGGCACGACGATCGGCAATCTCGGCATGACCGACGTCATCTTCCCGGCGCCGCTTTTCGAGGGCGACACGATCAACTGCACCACCGAGATCGTCGCCAAGCGCGAATCGCGCTCCAGGCCCGATGCCGGCATCGTCGAGTTCGAGCACAAGGCCTACAAGCAGGACGGCACGCTGGTGGCGCAATGCCGGCGCCAGGCCTTCATGCGCCGGCATCCCACGCCCGCCACCGTCTCGGTCTGACGCGCATGCGCTCGCTCCTCTTCGTTCCCGGCGACAGCCCCCGCAAGCAGCAGAAGGGCCTCGACAGCGGCGCCGACGCGCTGATTCTCGATCTCGAGGATTCCGTGGCGCTCGACGCCAAGCCCCACGCCCGCGAGGTCACCCGTGCCTTCCTGGAAGCCGCCCGCGCCCTGCCCCGGCGGCCGCGCCTGATCGTGCGCGTCAACGCGCTCTCGACCGGGCTGACGGATGCCGATCTCGATGCGGTCATGCCGGGCGCGCCCGATGCGATCATGCTGCCCAAATCGGAAGGGGGCATCGACGTCAGCCATCTCGGCGCCAAGATCGCCGTGCGCGAGGCGGAGTGCGACCTGCCGGACGGCCAGACCAGGATCATCCCGATCGCCACCGAAACCGGCAAGGGCATCTTCGGCCTGGGCAGCTATGCGGGTGCGACGCACCGGCTGGCGGGCCTGACCTGGGGCGCGGAGGATCTCTCTGCCGATCTCGGCGCCGAGACCAACCGGCTGGAGGACGGCGCCTACACCGATCCCTACCGCCTCGCCCGCTCGCTGACGCTGTTTGCTGCGGCCGCAGCCCAGGTCGACGCGATCGACACCGTTTTCACCGCCTTTCGCGATGCGGAGGGCTTCCGCGCCGAGTGCCTCGCGGCACGGCGCGACGGCTTCACCGGCAAGATGGCGATCCATCCCGATCAGGTCGCCCCGATCAACGAGATCTTCACCCCCTCGCCCGAGACGCTGGCCCGGGCCGAGGCGATCATCGCCCTGTTTGCAGCCAATCCCGGCGTCGGCGTGATCGGACTCGATGGCGAAATGCTGGATCGTCCCCATCTGATCAGGGCTCAGCGCATCAAGGCACGCGCCGGGAAGCTGGCCGGCTGAAAAGCGCTGGCCCGATTTTGACTGTAAGGCATTTTCGCCTTACGTTGAGTTCTCCATCGTGAGGCTCGCGCCATGGCAACGCTCACCGTTACCGCGAAGGGCCAGGTCACCCTGCGCAAGGAGCTGCTCGATCATCTCGGCGTCCGCCCAGGAGACAAGCTCTCGCTGGACAAGCTTCCGGATGGGCGCGTCGAGATCAAAGCCTCACGTCCGTCTGGCGCCATCACGGATGCCTTCGGCTTGCTGAAGCGCGCAGGCGGCCCGATCCTGACGATCGAGGAGATGAACACCATCGCAGCACGCGGCTGGGCCGGGCGGCGATGAAGATCACGGCTGATACGAATGTTCTTGTGCTGGCGCTGGTGGAGGATGACGAACGGCAGAGCCGGATCGCGCAGGCCGAACTCGCCAAGGCGGAGATGGTGGCGATCCCGCTGCCCGCGCTTTGCGAACTGGCCTGGGTGCTGTCCCAAGGCTACCGCGTGCCCTCCTTGGAGATTGCGGAAGCGATCCGCCGGCTCGCGAACGGCGCCAACGTTGCCATCGACCGGCCGGCCATGGAGGCAGGTCTCGCTCAGCTCGACGCCGGCGGAGACTTCGCTGACGGCGTCATCGCCTATGAAGGCCGTTGGCTGGGCGCCGAGACCTTCGTCTCCTTCGACCGGAAAGCGGTGCGACTGCTGACCGAGCGCGGGGAGCCCGGCCGGCTTCTGTCCTGAGAACTGGCACGAGCAGATCGCCGTTCCCATATCGGAAGCAAGAGGTCGCCACGTTCAGACATTGGCCGAACAAATCGCTGGAGACGATTCCAATGACTCAGGTTTTCGAGGTTTCGGGCATGCATTGCGGCGGCTGCCTGTCGCGGATGCAGCAAGCCGCGACCAAACTGGCGCCCGGCACAAAGGTCACGCTCGATCCGCCGCGAATGACCCTGCCCGAGGGCGCGGCGCTCGATGCGGCCGCGATCAACGCGGCACTCGCCCTGCTCGGCGACTACCGCGTGAAGGCTGCGGCAGACTGAGGGTTTGAGGCCGCCTCAGCCACCCAGCGGACGCTGGATCGAGAACAAGTGGTCGACCTCGGCATAGTCGGCATAGCCGCAGCGCGCAATCGGATGGGCCGCCGCCGTATCGAAGCGGCCGTCTTTGATGAAGGCATCGTCCATGAAGATGCCGACGACCTGGCCCAGCACCATCCAGCGCTCAACCGCCTGACCATCAAGATCGACGAGTTGCTGCACCGAGAGCAGCTTGCATTCGAGCGCGGCCGGACTCGCGGCGACCCGCGGCGGCCTGACGAATTGCGACGCCGCCATCTCGAGCCCGGCATGGCCGTATTCGCTGGTGCCGCGCGGCAGCGGCGCCGAGGTCTGGTTCATCTGATGCGCCAGCGCCTTGGTCACCAGCGAGCAGGTGAACTCGCCGGTCTCCTCGACGAAGGCGATCGCGTCCTTCTTCCCCTCGGACGAGAACATCACGATATGTGGCCGCGTCGAGACGGCGTTGAAGAAGCTGTACGGCGAGAGGTTGATCTCGCCCTCGGCACTCATTGCCGTGATCCAGCCGATCGGGCGTGGCGTCACGATCGCCTTGAACGGATCATGCGGCAGGCCGTGGTCTTGGAGCGCGGGTGAATAGATCATGGTTCAGGCCCCGTAGGTGCTGACGATATCGGCAAGAACCGGCCGGTCGCGGTCGGGCGGAACCGAGGTCGGCGTGCCCAGATGAATGAAGCCGGCCATGCGCTCGCCGCCGGAGAGCCCGAAGGCATCGAGCACATCGCGGTCGAAGGAGAACCAGTTCGTCAGCCAGGAGCCGCCGAAGCCCATCGCCTGCGCCGCGACGAGCATGCTCATGCAGACGGCGCCGGCCGAAAGCTCCTGCTCCCATTCCGGGATTTTCACATGCGATGCGGCGCGCGAGACCACGGCGACGATCACCGGCGCCTGCAGCAGGCGGTTGCGCTCGAATTCGACCTGTTCGGGTCGGGCGTCGGGATTGCGCTTCGAAAAGGCCTGCGCCACCACGTCGGCGGCCTTGGTGCGGCCCTCCCCGGAGAACACGATGAAGCGCCAGGGCACCAGCTTGCCGTGGTCGGGCACGCGCGCCGCGATCGTCAGCAACTCGTCGAGTTGTCCGGCATCGGGGCCGGGCGCGGCCAGGAATTGCGGCGGCACGGACCGGCGCAGCTTGAGCAGAGAGAGCGTATCGGTCATGAAGCATCCGGATGCGAGGAACCGGCTCAGACCTAGTGCCTCGCCATGATGAGGACAAGCGAAGCTGCTGAGACGTGAACGCACGGGTGGCGAGGGCTGTGAGCATGCTTGAATTCGACCGGTTCCAGGGAGGGCGCCGCCTCGCCGCTGGCCTGCTGGCGGCGGCGCTCGTCCTGGTGCCCGCACTGGCCTTCGCACAGCAGGCGCAGCCGGCGATGCAGGCGCCGGCCGCCGGTGTCGGAGCGATGCCGATCCAGCCCGTCCAGTCGCAGACCGCGCCGCTCGCCTCACTGGCGCTGGCGGCGCAATTCGCCGGCGACCGCAGGCCGATCCGCTCCGGCCTGGTCTGGCGCGTTCTCAGCGAAACGGCCGACGGCTCGCCGCCGCGCATCGTGGCGCGCTCGACCGATGCCGAACCGATCTTCTCGCTGGAGCCCGGCACCTATCTGCTGCACGCCGCTTATGGCTTCGCCAGCGGCACAAAGCGCGTCACGCTCAGTGCGCAGGGCCTGCGCGACCAGGTCTCGATCAGCGCCGGCGGGCTTTCGCTGGCGGGCTCGATCGGCGATGCGCCGATCGCCCCGGCCCAGCTCAGCTTCTCGGTCTTCGTGCCGCTGCAGGGCAATTCCGAAGGCCGCCTCGTCGTCGACAAGGCCAGGGCCGGCGAACTCATCCGCCTGCCCGAGGGCACCTATCACGTCGTTTCGACCTATGGCGATTCCAACGCGATCCAGCGCGCCGATGTGAAGGTCGAATCCGGCAAGGTCACGGATGCGACGCTGCATCACCGCGCCGCCCGCGTCACCCTGAAGCTCGTCGCGTCACCCGGCGGCGAGGCCTTTGCCGGAACCGCCTTCAGCGTGCTGACACCGGGCGGCGACGTCATCCGCGAGGCGATCGGCGCCTTCCCGCAGGTGATCCTGGCGGAGGGCGACTACGTCCTGATCGCCCGGCAGGAGGGACAGGTCCATTCGCGCGACTTCAAGGTCGAATCCGGCCTCGACCGCGACATCGAGGTGCTGGCGAAGTAAGAGCTGACCGAGGCCGCAGCCTCAGTTGGTCGATTTCGGGCCTTCGACCAGGTCCGGCTTGGCCCCGGTCAGGGCACCGGCGATGCCGTCGGCGATGCGGATGGCGAGGCAGCGATAGCCGGCGTCGACCATGTGCACCCCGTCCATCCCGACGAGCTCCTCGGGCGTGAAGCGCTTCGAACGCGACCAGTCCCGCATCATGCCGTAGCGCGGGAAGACGGAGGCGCCATGCTCGTCGGCGGTCTTCTTGAGGACGGCGCGGTAGTCCTCATAGCGCGGATAGCGCCCTTCCCGCGGAAGCCAGGGCAGGTCCATCATCACCATGTCGATGCCGGCCGCCTGGACCTTCTGGATGCCCTTGCGCAGGATCTTGGCGAGCTTGTCCTCGCCGACATGGCTGATCGCATCGTTGACCACCGTCTGCCAGATCACGATCGAGGGCTTCTGCTCGATGACATCAGTGTCCATGCGCAGCAGCATCTCATAGGCCGACTGGCCGCCGACACCCTTGTTGACGACGCTCACTTCGGCATTCGGCAGGCGCCGGCGCAATTCGTCCTGCAGCACGGCGGGATAGCTCTTGTCCTCGGCACTGGCGCCGGAGCCCGCCGTGGTCGATGAACCGATGGCGACGATGGTGAGCTTGCCGGTCTCGCGCAGCGCGGTGGTCGCGGCAGGCAGAAGCGGCTGGAAGGGATGCTGGGCCGAGCCGAAGCGGCAGCGCATATCGGCTTTGGCGGCCAGCGCCATCGGGCCAGCCGCGGCCACACTCGTCCAGGCAAAAAAGCTCAGTGCGGCTGCACTGAGCCCCGCCGCGACGGCTCGGCGGAAACCCGTTCGCCGGAAAGCGTGACCGACTGATACCACGTCAGGAATATCCCTAGCCCCGTCAGCAGGATAACGCCGGTGAGGCAAACCATCAACTGCGGCCCCAGCGCGAAGCCGGTCTCGGCCAGGACGATCTGCCCGCTGATCGCCAGAACCGTCCCGGTGCAGAACACCGCAAGCGAGTGACGCCCGATGACGGCGAGCGTGCGGCTGATGACATGGCGCAGCAGCCCCGCCCCCGACGGCAGCCAGCGTATCGCCAGCCAGGTCAGCGCTCCGACATGCAGCAGCCGGCTCCAGGCCAGGTTGGTCTTGTCCGAGCCGAGCTGGACCGAGTCGAACCAGTCGTTCAGCAGCGCGATCCCGAAGGGGTTGCCGGAGGCGGTCTTGGCGACGAAGGCGAAGACGAGGAAGCCGATGGCGGCGAGATCGAGCCAGGGCAGGCGTGGCGCCACGACGCCGCGTTGCGCGGCGCGCCCGAGAATGATGCCAAGCGTGAACACGACCTGCCAGGCAAAAGGGTTGAAGAACCAGCCGGCGGCATGGACGTTCGGCAGGTTCACGCCCGACCAGAGCGCGGCCTGCCAGACCGACAGCGACACCAGCAGCGCCCCGACCGGGCTGATCCGGACCGCGAAATAGATCGCCGGGAACAGCGCCAGCAGCACGATGTAGAGCGGCAGGATGTCGAGATAGGAGGGCTGGTAGCGCAGCGTCAGCGCATCGACGAGCGCCTCGAAGGTGTCGCTGAAGACCGGCTGGATGTTGATCGCTTCGACATAGAGCGGGTTCTGCGTCCGCGTCACCGCAGCGGCGACCACGCCGCAGACGATGATGAACATCGCGATATGCGCGATGTAGAGCGTCCAGATCCGCGCGCCGAGCTTGGCCGCGCCGATGGTCAAACCGCGCCGCTCGATCAGGCCGCCATAAGCCAATGTCGCAGAGACGCCGGCAAGCAGCACGAAGGCGTCGGCGCCATCCGAGAAGCCGAAATTATGCGGCATGTAGCCGGCGACGACGTTGCCAGGCATGTGATTGATGAAGATGACGAGCAGCGCCAACCCGCGGATCACGTCAATGCGCGCATCCCGCTGGGCAACAGGCATGTCGCCTTCCGGGCCACGGCCCAGCAGCAGGAAGCGGAAAAAGGAGCGTGCCTGCGTCACCAGCGGCGTCCGGCAATGAGGAAACGGGATACTGGAGGGAACGTGCCGCAAGAGCGGCGGGTTCCCTCGAACATGAACGATTGCCAACGCATCCGTTCATCTGCCGTTCATAAAGAGGACGGAGTTAACCGTCACCTAACTTCGCTTCACAAGCCCGTGTAGCGCTCGTGCGAACGCGACCACCCGCTCGCGGCAAGCTGGAGCGACGATATCGAGAGAAAGAATGCGCCGGAAACGGGGCCCCTAATAGGGCGGCTCGGCATAGACGAGCTTGCCGTCGATCAGCAGGCGCTTGATCGCGGCCTCGCCTCCGGCGGAGACGGCAGCCACGATCTCAATGCGCGAGCGCGCCGTGGTCTCGATCGCCTTCCCCTCGCCCTGCGGGACGAAATAGCTCTCCAGCCCGTAGGCGATGCGCAGGCGCCGGGTCCCCACGGAGCAATCGGCCTCGCCCGCATCGTTCAGCGCGCAGGCGCCGGTCGACACCACGCGGCCTGCGATCACGGCGCCAGTGCCGGAGGGGCGCGCCTTGGCGACGCCGATCGCCCGCGCGAAGCCGTCCGCATCGGGCGCCAGCGTCACGTAAACCTGGTCGCCGCGGCGGTAGCTGACGCCGGGCCCGCCATCGACGGTGCTGATCGGATAGGCCAGCACGACATAATCGCCGCGAAACAGGTCGCGCGGGTCGACCGGAACGGTCTTCAGCCGCACCTCCGTCCCGCTGCGCAGAATGCTGGCGCGGCTTTGGACCAAGGCGAGCAGCCCGCCGCTCAGGAGCAGCATCGCCGCGAGCATGCGCCAGAGCAGCGGCACACGGGCGATCAGGGCGTCGGCAGACGGTATCCTCATCAGGCGACCTCCCCTGCCGGCCGCGACAACCGCGCGAAGAGCCGGCGCGCACCACCCGCCAGAACGAGCACCACGGCGCCTGCCACGAGGAAGAACAGCGACTGGTCGAGCAGCGTGCCGATCGTCTGCCAGAGCAGGATCAGGATCGCGATGCCGAACAGGCCGGAGCCCGCGAGCGTCAGACGCCGCACACCTCCGGTCACGCCGGCCACGACGAGCGCGATCGCCACCGACAGGGTCAGGCTGGCGACGACGACCTTGCCCGGCAGGCCGACCACGCCGCCGCTCCAGAACACCGGCGGCACAAGCAGAGCCAGCATCAGCCCGACCGCCAGCGGCCAGGCGAAACGCTTCTCGCGCGCCAATGCGGCGAAGCCAACGATGACGGCGACAGCGACGGCATAAGCGACGTAGTTCAGCCAGATCGCCGTGCCGGCCCGCGATTCACGCGCGTCGAGAATCCGGATCAGCTCGACATCGAGCACGATCAGCAGACCGAGCAGGCCCCAGGGCAGGCAGCAGGTCAGCAGGGCCGGCCCGCCGCGATCGAGCGCCCAGCTGCCGAGCGCGACATAGGTCGCCGATACCGCAAGCGCATAGGCGAGGAGGCCATAATCGAAGCGCCCGTTGATCCAGTCGCCGGGCACCAAAGCGAGCCAGAGCCCGAGTGCGAGCACGGCGAGGTGATGAACCAGCCGGTTGCTGCGCGACAAGGCGAGCCATAGCGCCGGCAGATAGAGCACGAGGAAGGCCAGATGGAGTCGGCCCTGCCCCTCTTCCCAGCGCCCGCCGCTCCAGGCGCAGAGCGCCACCAGGGCGACGGCAAGCGCCCCGTTCGAGCGCAGCAGGACGGCGACGACGAGCGCCCCGAGCGCAACCAGAAGCGCTCCGGCCGGCCAGTCGGCCGGCAGATGGTACATCTGGCCGATCAGCGCGATGCCGGCCCCGAAGATCAGGACGCCGCAGGTCGCCGCCGCATCGGCGCCCGATGGCGAGCCCTTGCGCTCCAGCCGCGCGGCGATGCCCAGCGCCGCGACCACGCTGATCAGGATCATCACGAGCTTGACCAGCCGCGGGATCGCCTCCCAGTTCGCGGCGACGAAGGCGGCGACACTGGAGGCGATCAGCAGACCGCCGAACAGCCCGAGCAGCGCCGGCAGCCGGAAGCCGCCGTCAGCCGCGACCGAGCGGCGGATCGCGCTGGCGGAATCGGCATTGAGCAGCCCCTCCCCGACCCAGCGTGTGAGATCGGCATCGAGCCGCTTGCGATAGGACCCCGTCAGCATGGGCGGCAATCTGGCACGAGGGAATGGTTGTTGGCGAGAGCATGTCGTGCCCGGAACCAATGCGTCATCCTGGACAAGCCGCAAAGCGGCGCAGCTCCGGGATCCATCATAGGGCTCGACGGCGCTCTATGATGGATCCCGGATCGAAGCTGCGCTTCGTCCAGGATGACGCTGTGGATCCGAGAGAATCAGGCGACGTCAGCCCGCAGCCCTCACCGCCTTGACCCGCTTCACATCCGGCGGCGTCGCCTCCTCGGTCAGCGCCGCGATCATCTCGTCGAGCGACATCACCGTCTGCGCCTGGCTGCCGAGCCGGCGGACCGTCACAGTGCGCTCCTCGGCCTCGCGCTTGCCGACGGCCAGGATCACCGGGACCTTGGCCAGCGAATGCTCGCGCACCTTGTAGCTGATCTTCTCGTTGCGAAGATCGGCGCGCGCCCGCAGGCCGGCATTCATGCAGGCGATGGTGACCTGCTCGGCATAGGCGTCGGCCTCCGAGGTGATCGGCGACACGACGATCTGCTCCGGCGCGAGCCAGAGCGGAAAATGCCCGGCAAAGTTCTCGATCAGGATGCCGGTGAAGCGCTCGAGCGAGCCGCAAATCGCGCGGTGGACCATCACCGGCTGCTTCTTCTCGCCATCCGAGCCGATATAGAAGGCCCCGAAGCGCTCGGGCAGGTTGAAGTCGACCTGCGTCGTGCCGCACTGCCAGTCGCGGCCGATCGCGTCGCGCAGCACATATTCGAACTTCGGCCCGTAGAAGGCCCCCTCGCCCGGATTGATCTCGGTCTTGATGCGGTTGCCGGATTGCGTCGCGATCGTCGTCAGAACGTTCTGCATCACATCCTCGGCATGGTCCCACAGCGCGTCGGAACCGACGCGCTTCTCGGGCCGTGTCGAGAGCTTGATCACGAGTTCCTCGGTGAAGCCGAAATCCTCATAGACCGACAGGATCAGGTCGTTGATCATCAGGCACTCGGCCGCAAGCTGCTCCTCCGTGCAGAAGATATGCGCGTCGTCTTGCGTGAAGCCGCGCACGCGCATCAGCCCGTGCAGCGCGCCGGACGGCTCGTAGCGATGGACGTTACCGAATTCCGCAAGCCGGATCGGCAGATCGCGATAGCTCTTCAGCCCGTGCTTGAAGATCTGGACATGGCCGGGGCAGTTCATCGGCTTCAGCGCAAAGACCTTCTGGTCGCGCGTCGGATCGTTTGGATTCTCGAAAGCCGAGGCCGACTTCACCGCGAACATGT
Source organism: Hyphomicrobiales bacterium (assembly GCA_900470775.1). Taxonomy (GTDB): domain Bacteria; phylum Pseudomonadota; class Alphaproteobacteria; order Rhizobiales; family Beijerinckiaceae; genus Allobosea. Next base: position 59,108 of record UCBZ01000036.1, read on the forward strand.
TGTCCTGGTACCAGCCCCAATGACCGGAGGTCTCCCAGAGCGACTTGTCCAGCACCTGCGGCGCGTTGACCTCCTCATAGTCGGCGGCCAGCCGGCGCCGCATATAGGTCAGGATCTCCTGGAACAGGCGCCAGCCCTTGGAGTGCCAGAACACGACGCCCGGCCCCTCCTCCTGGAAGTGGAACAGGTTCATCTCGCGGCCGATCTTGCGGTGGTCGCGCTTCTCGGCCTCCTCGATCTGCTTGAGATGGGCGTCGAGCTGGGCCTGGTTGGCGAAGGCCGTGCCGTAGAGGCGCGTCAGCATGGCGTTGTTGCTGTCGCCGCGCCAATAGGCGCCCGCCACCTTCATCAGCTTGAAGGCGGTGCCGACCTTGCCAACCGAGGTCATGTGCGGGCCGCGGCAGAGGTCGATCCAGTCGCCCTGCGCATACATCTTCAGCGTCTGGTCGGCGGGAATCGCATCGACGAGTTCGACCTTGTAGGCCTCGCCCTTGCTGGCGAAGAAATCCTTGGCCCTGTCGCGGCTCCACTCTTCCTTGGTGAAGGGTGCGTCCCTGGCGATGATCTCGCGCATCTTCGCTTCGATCGGCGCGAAGTCGTCCGGCGTGAACGGCTCGTTGCGCGCGAAATCATAGAAGAAGCCGCCCTCGATCACCGGGCCGATCGTCACCTGCGTGCCGGGATAGAGCGCCTGCACGGCTTCCGCGAGGACATGGGCGCAGTCGTGCCGGATCAGCTCCAGCGCGCGCGGATCCTCGCGGGTCAGGAACTCGATCTTCGAGTCCTTGCCGATCGGATCGCCGAGATCGACGACGACGCCGTCCAGCGCCATCGCGACAGTGCGCTTCAGGAGAGAGGGCGAGATGCCGCCGGCGATCTCCTTTCCGGTGATGCCGGAGGGAAATTCGCGCTGCGCGCCATCGGGAAATGTCAGGGAGATCGTCATCGATCGCACTCCTGCTCACTCGGGGATACGAACCCCGTAAGTCAAGGCCGGATACATGGTTAGGCAGATAGCTCGTCGAGCTTGTGCGGAGATGTCCGTATCCGGGTGAGGACACCGCCGAGACGCCCCGCCTATATGAGCGAACGCCCGCAGGCAATCGCCTCACGACACGTCACAACGAAACCTGTCGGTTTCGTCATGTTTTCCTCATCGCCCGGCAAGCTGTTGCCGGCATGATGCAGGTTGCCGCCACGATCCAATCACAGGAATCCCGTGCATGATCCGTATTCTTGCCAAGACCCTGGCCGTTTCCCTTGCGCTCGCCGGCGCCGCCCAGCCGGTGATCGCACAGGATCGCGCCGCCGCCGTGCGCGAGACCTGCGCCAAGGACATCGCGACCCACTGCCCCGGCGTGCAGCCCGGCGGCGGCCGGATCGCGGCCTGCTTCAAGGAAAACCTGGCCAAGCTCTCCGAGGGCTGCCGCACGGCGTTGAAGAACAACGCGGCGGACTAAAGCGGTTCGGGCGCGTTGACCCCGCGCCATCGCCCGTAGCGCCACGGCCGATACCACGCCGAGCCGGGCGGCAATTCCTCGCAGACGAGGTCGATCCCGCTCGTGCCCAGCGGCGTGCAGCGGCAGATCCGCGCGACGCCGATCCAGCCGCCGCGCCACAGGCCGAAGCGCTGAATCGCCTCGTCGGTATAGCTCGAGCAACTCGGCCAATGCCGGCAGTGTCGGCCCACCAGCATCGACAGGCTGAGCTGGTAGCCACGGATCGCCCAGTGGGCGCCGCGCCGCGGTGCTCGTTTTAAACGCGCGGCCTGTGTGAAAAGACGTGACAAGCCCCGCAGCGATGCCATTTCATCGCGCTCGTCATCAGAGCCGAGATTCGCCATGCTGCGTTCCGTTATGCGTCCCGTTCCGTTCCGCGCGACAGCCGCCGCCATCTGCGTTGCGGCGGGCCTTCTGATATCTGCTGCGCCCGTTCAGGCCCAGCAGCGCGCCAACCTGCTCTGGCTCGAGCCCGGCAAGGTCGATGTCGCCCGCCTCATCGGCCTGCCGCCTGCGATGACCTCGCCCGAACAGAAGCGCGAATTCGACGAGGTGCTGCAAATCACGCTCAATCGCACCCCCGAGCGCGAGAAGGCGGCGATTGCCGACCAGTACCAGACGCTCGCCCGCTTCCTCGAAGGCGCCGGCATTCCCTTCGCGGGCAACGAGCATCGCGAGGTGCGCCTGATCTTCCGCGAGGCGCAAGTCGAACTCAACATCGTGCTGCTCGGCGTGCGTCGCCTCACCAGCCGGCAGCGCCCTTTCACGGTCTGGAACAAGGTCCGGGTCAAGCCCTGCCCGGGCGGGCGCCCCGAAGGCACCTCCTTCCCGGCCGGCCACGCCGCGACGGCTGCGCTCTATGCCGAACTCCTGACTCAGGCCGCGCCGGAACTCGCCGCGAAGTTCGAGGAACGGGTGACCGATTACAGCGAGAGCCGCCTGGTCTGCGGCTTCCATTATCGCAGCGATCTCGTGGCCGGCGACAAGGCCGGCCGCGCCGTCGCAAAGGCGCTCCTTGCCGAACGCGCCTTCCGGTCGCGGTTCGACGAGACAAAGGCTGAAATCCGGCTGGCGCTCGGGCTGAAATAGCCCGCGCCGAGATCGCTCAGGCGAACAACGGTCACGCCACCGCCTGCTGGCCGCGCTTCTGCTCGATCTGGCCGATCGCATCGACAACAGCGTCAAAGGTCAGCATCGTCGAGGCATGGCGCGCCTTGTAGTCGCGCACCGGCACGAGCACGGACAGATCGGCCCATTTGCCCGCGGGCGGCTCGGCATTGTCCTTCAGGATCGCGCGGGCCTGCTCGCGCACGGTCCGCAATTCCTCGGCGGTCGAGCCGACCACATGCCGCGCCATGATCGAGGACGAGGCCTGGCCGAGCGCGCAGGCCTTCACGTCATGGCCGAAGCCGGTGACGACATCGCCATCCATGGTGACATCGACTGTCACGGTCGAGCCGCATAGTCGCGAATGGGCCCTGGCCGTGGCGTCGGGTGTGGTCAGCCGTTCCAGTAGCGGAATATTGGCCGCCAGTTCGAGAATGCGCTTGTTGTAGACGTCGCTCAGCATGTCAGTTTCTCCACCGGGCCTTGGCGTGACCGGCGCTCGACACCAATATAGGATGGAAGGCCGCCTGGCGGGAGAGCGTTCGACGCGGCTCCGCTCGCCGGGAGGAACTTGTCGCATGGCCGGGCCATCCCTTGTGATCGTCCGGTCGGTTTCATCTTAACGGGAGGCACCACATGATCCCTGTGGTTAAGTCCTTGTCCGTCGAGCGGGCCCTGAGCCCCTCCGCAGACAAGTTTCTGGTCAGGCAGCCGACGCAACAGCAGGCCGAGGAGGCCGTGCGCACGCTGATCCTCTGGGCCGGCGACGATCCGTCGCGGGAGGGTCTCGTCGAGACGCCGGCCCGCGTCGCCCGGGCCTACAAGGAATTCTACAAGGGCTATGAGGAAGACGCCGACGAGATCCTCGACCGCGTCTTCGAGGAGGTCGAGGGCTATCAGGACATGGTCCTGGTCCGCGACATCCCGTTCTATTCGCATTGCGAGCACCACATGGTGCCCTTCGTCGGCAAGGCCCATATCGGCTACTACCCCTCGAAGGGCGTCGTCGGGCTCTCCAAGCTCGCCCGCATCGTCGATCTTTTTGCGCGACGCCTGCAGACGCAGGAGACGATGACCGCACAGATCGCCCAGGCGATCGAGAAGGCGCTGAAACCGCGCGGCGTCGCCGTGCTGATCGAGGCCGAGCATATGTGCATGTCGATGCGCGGCGTGCAGAAGCAGGGCTCGTCGACGATGACCACGCAATATACCGGCCTGTTCAGGGAGCCCGCCGAGCAGGTGCGCTTCTTCACCATGGTGAAGTCGCCGGGGCTCTGACGCCTTCGTTTGCGACGGCCTGCCCGGCCCGTCCCCTCTTAGAAGGGCGCATCCTCGTGATGCGCCCTTGGCCATTCCGGAGACCTTGATGTCGCCCTTCCCCACTGCCCCCGACAAGCAGGCCCTGGAGGAGGGCACGCAGTTCGCGCCGCGCTTCGACGCCAGCGGCCTGATCACCTGCGTCACCACCGATGCCGGCACCGGCGAACTGCTGATGGTCGCCCATATGAACGCCGAGGCGCTGGCGCGCTCGATCGAGACCGGCGAGGCCTGGTACTGGTCGCGCTCGCGGGCCGAGCTCTGGCACAAGGGCGCGACCTCGGGCCAGATCCAGACCATCGTCGAGATGCGGGTCGACTGCGACCAGGACGCGCTCTGGCTGAAGGTCAATGTCGCCGGCGACGGCGGCTGCTGCCACACCGGCCGCCACTCCTGCTTCTACAGGGTCAAGCCGTTGGTGCGGGATGCTGCCGAACCGCTCGTTTGCGCCTGAGTGACGGCCGGCGCCGCGAGCGATGTTTTCCCCGGGGCTTTCATCTTTCCGTCAAAGGCCACCGATATGCGCAGGCTTTGCTCCGGCGGTGACGGTTTGATCACCGATTCTTGCGACGCTTCGACTTCACCCGGAGGGGCGAGCCCAGGTTACGGGACGAGGTCGCGCCGCGAGCCTTTGGACTTAACGGAGGTGGGACGCGGATGAACGATATGAGCGTGGAGGCGCCCGCTCGAAACGGCCGGCCGAAGCTCGGGCTGGCGCTGGGTGGCGGTGCCGCGCGCGGCTGGGCCCATATCGGCGTGCTCGAAGTGCTGACTGAAGCCGGCTTCGAGCCCGATGTCATTGCCGGAACCTCGATCGGTGCCGTCGTCGGCGGCTGCTACGCCGCCGGCAAGCTCGACCAGCTCGCGGAATTCGCCACCAGCCTGACCAAGCGCCGCGTCGTCGGCCTGATGGATTTCCACATCGGCGGAGCCGGCCTGATCGGCGGCAACCGCCTGAAGCGGTTGCTGGACCGCGACCTGGCCGGCCTGCGCATCGAGGAGTTGCCGAAGCGCTTCGTCGCGATCGCCACCGAACTGGGGACCGGTCACGAGATCTGGCTGACGCGGGGCCCGCTGGTCGAGGCGCTCAGCGCCTCCTATGCGCTGCCCGGCGTGTTCGATCCGGTCAAGCTCGGCGGGCGCTGGCTGATGGACGGAGCGTTGGTCAATCCCGTGCCGGTCACGGCCGCCCGGGCGCTCGGCGCCGATGTCGTGATCTGCGTCAACCTGAACAGCGACCTCGCCGGCCGCGGCACCACGATCCAGAACCACGCCGCCGATCCCGATCCCGAAATCCTGCCCGAACTCGACGTGCGGCCGACCTCGCGCTGGCTCGGCGGCATCACCGGCGCGGCGCGCCGCGTCCGCGGCCTCGTCGGCCGGCAGAACGAGGACCGGCCGGGCCTTGCGGGCGTCATGATCGACGCCTTCAACATCACCCAGGACCGGATCTCGCGCTCGCGCCTCGCCGGCGATCCACCCGACGTCATGATCGGCCCCAAGCTCGGCCGCATGGGGCTGTTCGACTTCCACCGCGCCGAAGAGACGATCGAATTCGGCCGCCAGGCGACGCGACGCGCGCTCGACGACATCGAGGCGGCCATCGCCGGCAGCCGTATCTCCGTCTGAAGTCGCCTACGGGGGCAGCCTACGGCCTCAGGCCATCGCGATGTAGTCGCGCATCGCGCGGCTTTCGGCCTCGATCGCCGCGACGCGATACTTCACCACGTCGCCGATCGAGATGATGCCGATGACACGGCCGCTCTCGACGACCGGGACATGGCGGAAACGTCCCGACGTCATGATCTCCATCAACTCGTCGACGCTCGTCTGGGAGCGGCAGGTCACGACCTTGGCCGTCATCACCCGCGAAACCGGGCTTTCCAGCGCCGCCGCCCCGCTTTCGCCAAGCGCCCGGATGATGTCGCGCTCAGACAGGATGCCGACCAGAGCCCCATCCGCGCCCATCACCACCACGGCTCCGATGCGCCGCTCGCTGAGCGTACGGACGGCCTCACCCAGCGTGCGATGCGGCTGCACCGAGATGACCTCGCGGCCCTTGCCGCCCAGTAGCTGCTCGACGTTCATGGCTTCTTCCTCCTGACGGTGGCGCCGTTGTCCGGCGCGCGGGATCGCCCTGGTCCCTGCGGCCGTCGACGGAACTCACGCGCCGGGAGAGGCCTCGGGAACGCTGCGAATGGACGGAGTGTGGGCGAAGAGCGAGGCACAGGCAAGGCGAACAGGCCAAGCACGCAGGCGAACTGCGTTGCAAGCGACCCTCAGCGGCGCAGCGCACCCTTGTCGAGCAGCGGAAACACCATCAGGCCGACCAGGAACCCGCCGATATGGGCCTCCCAGGCGATGCTGGTCTCCTCGCCGAGGATCGGAACCAGACCGGCTCCGAACAGGATGTTGGTCGCAAACCAGATCCCGATGAACAGCAGGGCGCGCGAATTGCGCCAGAGCTGCCCCATCGGCTCGGCCGGGATCGCGCGGACGACGGCATCGTCGGCAAGCGAGCCGAAACGCAGGCCCGGCGCGAAGACGAAGCGAATCGCTGCCGCCGTAGCGCCCGACACCGCCGCCGACGCGCCGACCAGTGGCAGCACGTCGAGTTCACGCGAGAACCAGTGCAGCAGCGCGCCGCCGATGGTCGAAAGTCCCATCAGGCTGAGGAAGCGGCCGGTGCCGAGCCGGCGCGCGACAGGGCTGCCGAAAGCGGCAAGCCAGACCAGATTCGTGACCAGATGCAGCCAGGAACCATGCAGCAGCCCGTAGGTCAGCAGCGTCCAGAGCCTGGGGCCGCCATCGGCCAGCAGCAACCGGACGAGCTGCAGCCGGTCCACCAGATCCTGTCCCGTAGCGGACGTCGCCATGGCGCTCACCACCTCGTCGACGCGGTCGGGCCCGAACCAGAGGCTGAGGCGCGCCGGCACGAAGGCGAACCAGGACATCAGGACATAGTCGTCATAGGCCGAGAGCAGCGACCGGCCGCCCTGAATCAGCCCCAGCACCACGATCAGCCAGACGACCGCCGTCGGCAGGTTGACGGCGGGCTCGCGCGCAGGCGGCGGGAGATGGCTGGGAGGGGTATCGGACATGGGCTTCAACCCTTGCCGAAGCCGCCGTCGCTGGCAAGCGACGCAGCCGGGCCGCGGCGGACAAAAAAGGGGAGCGGCCTTGCGGCGCTCCCCTTTTTTCCGACTGTGCGGACGCTCGATACGCAACCCGAGCGCCACGGTCACATCCCCGCCGGCCCCTCCGAATGCGGGCCCGCAGACCCGCGAAATTCCGTCAATTTGATAAGCATTTTAACCGGTTATCCACAATCTCAAGGTTTCATTAACCTTAACGCACCGTTCACCCGAACAGCCGCCCGCGAGCATGGCAAGACGGCATGCCGCCTGCGTCCTTCGCTGCAAGAAGGACCGCATCGTCCCTTCTCCAGACGTTTCTGCACCATAGCGGGACGTATGGCGGGACGGAGGGGCCGCGGCTGGCAGCATCGGGTACCGGAATGAAGAATACGAGCACGCGCCTGGTTTTCGAGTACTGGGACTCTCTTCGCGGCGAGCGGGCTGCGCCCGAGCGCGGCGAGATCGAACCCGGGGCTCTGCGCCACGCACTGGCCGACACGTTCGTCCTGGAGAATGAACCAATCGGACCTGTCTTCAGGCTTGCGGGTACACGCCTGTGTGCCCTGCTCGGCCACGAACTGCGCGGCCGCGCCTTCACGGCGCTGTGGCCCGATGTCGAATCGCAAGGCGACATGCGCCGCCTGGCGCAGACCGTGATGGATGAAACCGCAGGCGCGGTCGCTGGCCTTGCGGGCGAAACGCGCACGGGCGCGCCGATCTATCTTGAACTGCTGCTGCTGCCGCTGCGCTATCGTGGCCGGACCCATGCGCGCATGCTCGGCGCGCTGTCGGCCGCGACCGCGCCCGAATGGCTCGGCCTCGACACGCTGGATTCGATGCGGATGATCTCGCTGCGCATGCTTTGGCCCGGCGCGGCCCAACGTCAGCACCCCGCGCCGCCCATGCGGTCGAGCCCGCCACGATTTATGGTGCTGCCGGGAGGTCGGGCCTGAAAGGCTAACCGAGCGTTAACCGACGCACCTATAGGATCGGCCCGCAATCAGGCTGACCCTCGATGTTGAGCGCTCTACAACCGCCCCGGACGGCCGCACGCATTGTTGAGCGCAGGCGGCACCATCGTATGAAGGTCGTCCTGTTGGGCCGTTACATGCTGCCCAACCGCATGGAATACCCCTGCCAGACCATCGATATTTCGCCTGGCGGCCTGCATGTCGCGGCCCCTGCCCGCGCCAATCCGGGCGATCGCGTCATCGTTTATCTCGAACATCTCGGCCGCATCGAAGGCACCTGCGTGCGCACGACGATGGAAGGCTTCGCGATGACCATCACCGCGACCAGCCGCAAGCGCGAGAAATTCACCGCCCAGTTGACCTGGCTCGCCAACCGCGAGGAACTCGGCCTCCCCGAGGATCGCCGTCACGAGCGCATCATCCCGCGCAACCCGCGCGCTGTCGTGACGATGGAAGACGGCACCGAGCATGTCGTGCGCGTCATCGACATCTCGCTCTCCGGCACGGCCTTCACCACCGATCTCGACCTGCCGATGAACACGCCGGTCCGCATCGGCTCGACACCGGCCAAGATCGTCCGCCGCTTCGACGGCGGCTTTGCCGCGGAATTCCGCTTCCCGCTTTCTGCCGACCTGCTCGACGAGAACCTGGAACTCTGAGGCTCGGGTGACCAGGCCGCCATGCTTGCGCGATGCGGCCGCGCCCGCCATAGCTGACGGCGTTCCACGGCGCTGCGAGCCTCTGTCATTCCTTACCGACTGATCATCTTCGATTTTGACGGGACGCTGGCCGACACCTTTCCCTGGTTCGCCAACGTGCTGAACAGCGTCGCCGACCGCTACCGGTTCCGGCGGGTGACCGACGACGAGGTCGAGGCCCTGCGCGGCCAGAGCGCCCGGCACCTCATCTCTCATCTGCGCGTATCGCGCTGGAAGCTGCCCTTCATCGCCAGGCATATGCGCCGGCTGGCGGCGCGCGACAGCAGCCGGATCGCCCTCTTCCCCGGCATCGAGGACATGCTGCGCGAACTCCGGCGGCAGGGATTCGTGCTGGCGATCGTCAGTTCCAACTCGGAAAGCAATGTGCGGCAGGCTCTCGGCAGCGAGATCGCGGCACAGTTCACGCATTTCGCCTGCGGCGCCGGCCTGTTCGGCAAGGCGACAAAGTTTCGGCAGCTGGCCAAGCGCGCAGGCATCGAGCACGGGCAATGCCTCTGCATCGGCGATGAGATCAGGGACTTCGAGGCTGCAAGCGAGGCCGGCATGGCCTTCGGGGCCGTCGCCTGGGGCTTCACCAGCGCGGATGCACTGCGGACGCTTCGACCGACCTTCATGTTTTCGCAACCCTCCGACATCAGCGCCCATGTCCGGGGCGCCCATGCCCTGCCCCTGATCGGAGCGCGCGCTCGCTGAACGGGTGCCATGCGCTGGCTGCGTGAGCAACCGGCGCCGCCAGAAACCATTGGTCGATTCGGTCGCGGCAGACAGCAAGCTCATGGTTAAGAGACCCTGACGCCAGCGCTCCCATTTGTTACCACCGTGTTTCCCGGCGATTTATACTAAGTTCCGTTCCCAGTATTGTCTGGCGAATTCCATCAAATTGTTCGTTTTCATTTCAACCCAAATCCATGCGCCGGCTGCATCGTCCACCCCAGGGACAGGAAGGGGACGACATGCTTCAACACCACCGCAATTTCATGGCTCCGGCGCTGGCGCTTCTGCTGCTCGCTGGCGGCGCATCCGCCGCGCAGGCCCAGCAGGGCATCGCCGGGGTTCCGGTTGCGAGCGCACCGGCCAACGCCTCGGGCGACGCGCGCGCTCCTTATGCCTGGAGCGATCTGTGCAAGCGCAGCCCGGCGGAATGCCGCGTCGATGTCAGCGAGGCCGAGCGCGTCGAGATGACGCCGAAGCTCTGGAAGGCCATCGTCGCGATCAACGGGCGCATCAATCGCGAGATCGAGGCCGTCACCGATGAGGATCACTGGGGCGTCGTCGACCGCTGGGATCTGCCGGAAGACGGCAAGGGCGATTGCGAGGACTTCGCGCTTTTGAAGCGCAAGCGCCTGGCGGAAACCGGCGTGCCGCGCCGCGCCATGCTGATGACGGTCGTCATCGACGAGGAGAATGCCGGCCACGCCGTGCTGATGGTCCGCACTGATCGCGGCGACTTCATCCTCGACAACAAGCGCAACGCGGTCCTGCCGTGGAGCCAGACCGGCTACGTCTACGTCAAGCGCGAGTCGCAGACCCGTACCGGCTGGACCTCGCTCGGCGGCGCCCAGACTTCGACGGTCGCCTCGGTTCGCTGAGGCAGTGGATCGCGATCGCTTCGGCGATCGCCGACAAGATCAGGAGTGGGCGGTGCCCTCTCCGGATGGACGGCGAGACTTGGTCACGTCCCCACCCACCCG
>UCBZ01000037.1 GCA_900470775.1 Hyphomicrobiales bacterium
GGCGCTGGTGCTGCTGGCGCTGAACGAGATGGTCCGGCGGATCAGGCGGCACGAGATCTGAAGGCGCCGCCTATTTCAGCGCGACCACGATCAGCAGGAAGACCAGCACCAGTGCGATCTGCTTGAGGCTCCAGTTGATCCGCGCCAGCTGATCGGCGGTCGCTTCCAACGGCTCATCGTCGTCGGTCGACTGGGCCGCGGCCGCGACCTGGGGCGGCGCGCCGCTCCAGTCCAGGGTCTCGACCAGCCCGCGCGCCGGAGCGCTGCTGCGTCCATCGGCCTCCAGCCCGAGATGCCAGGCGACGGGCAGGCCCGGCGCAGCTTCGCGCTCGCTTTCGTGCACCCACAGGCTCGTCGTCGCCGAGAGCGAGAGCCCCTGCGCGCCGCCCGACAGCATGTCGCGTCTGAGCGCATCGAACACGGCCGGCGGCGCGAAGATGTCAGCGAAGAACCCGCCGGCATCGTCTTCCCCGTCGCGAAAACCGAGCATCAGCAGGATGCGCCCGTCCTCGCCCGGGGCCAGGGGGCGGATCGTCAGGGTGATCTGGCCGGCTTCGTCGGGGAATCCGGCCCGGTGCAGGCTGTCATCCGCCAGGGTCGCCCGGGCGAGGATGCGCGTGGCGTCATCGAGCCGGCCGTCGCGGTTGGCAAAGCCGCCGACGAGACGCAGTTCGTCCGCGGCAAGACGGAGATGCCGGCCGAGACCCTGCACGAATCGCTCCGGAACGCCCTCGATCGTCATCAGGCCCTGCGCCATCGCGACCTGCCGCATCGCGCCTGTTTCGACCATCGGACCCCCGCCCCGTTCTCGCCCGGGACGATAGCAGGTCGTCCGCGCCAGACGAAGTCGGCGAACCACAGGTTGCGCGGCGCGGTTGCCCGCCAGACGCATGGCGCGCCCCGGCAAGATCGGGTTGTCACGCATTTCACGAGGGCCTAGAGCGGCAGATCAGGGGCTTACGACCATCCGCGTCCGCCGTCAGGCGAAGGGCGCGCCCGTAGACAGGCTGCCATGACCGACGCTTCCCAACCTGCCGGGCCTCGCCACGGCATGAGCTTCCGTTCCTTCGTCGCGCTGATGGCCGCGCTGATGGCGACGAACGCGCTCGCGATCGATTCGATGCTGCCGGCGCTGCCGGCGATGTCCGAGGCGCTCGGCATCGCCGAGGCGAACCAGCGGCAATGGATCATCACCTCCTATCTGCTCGGCTTCGGTGCCACGCAGATCGTCTACGGCACGCTGTCGGACCGCTTCGGCCGCCGGCCCGTGCTGGTGTTCGGGCTCGTCGTCTATGTCGCGGCCAGCATCGCCGCCGCCTTCGCCGGCTCCTTCGAGACGCTGATGGCGGCGCGCGTCGTTCAGGGCGTGGGGGCGGCGGCGACCCGCGTGCTCGTCGGCTCGATCGTGCGCGACTGCTATTCCGGCCGCGACATGGCCCGCGTCATGTCGCTGGCCATGATCGTCTTCCTGGCGGTGCCGATCCTGGCGCCGTCCATCGGCCAGGCGATCCTGCTCGTGGCACCGTGGCGCTGGATCTTTGGCGTGCTGACGATCTTCGGCGCGTCGGTGATGCTCTGGGTGGTGCTGCGCCTGCGCGAGACGCAGGCCCCGGAAGACCGCAAGCCGATCGAGCTCGCCAGCGTCGTTGCCGCCTTCCGCGTCACGCTGACGACGCGGCTCGCCGTCGGCTACATGCTGGCGATGGCCTTCGTGCTCGGCGGGCTCTTCGGCTTCATCAACTCGGCCCAGCAGGTCTTCGTCGACGTCTTCCATGCGCCGGAATGGTTCACCACCATCTTCGCCCTGATCGCGCTGGGCATGGCGGCGGCCTCGCTGCTCAATGCGCGCATCGTCGGCCGCCTCGGCATGCGCCGCGTCTCGCATGGTGCGCTGCTGGCCTATATCGCCCTGACCGGAACCCACGCGCTCCTGGCGCTGTCGGGGCACGAATCCCTCTGGAGCTTCGCCGCCTTCCAGGCCGGGGCGATGTTCTGCTTCGGGCTCGTCGCGCCCAATTTCGGCGCCATGGCGATGGACCCGCTCGGCCATGTCGCCGGCACCGCATCCTCGGTGCAGGGCTTCGTCACTACGATCGGCGGTGCCCTGCTCGGCTTTTTCATCGGGCAGCATTTCGACGGCACGATCGTGCCGATCACGCTCGGCTTCGCGCTCTGCGGGCTGGCGGCGCTGGCGATCGTGCTGGTGGCGGAGAAGGGGCGGCTGTTCCGCCCGACCGCCGGGCGACGCTGACCGGAGCGAAGGCGCGGTTTGCGTCGGGTTTCGGCTTGGAACGAGATCAATTCAAGGAGAGATGGAAAACAGATTCAAGCTCTTATGCGAAAGTAACCTACCGTCATTACGCTATATTTTAATTTCTCTAATCAAGTATGGCACGATCAATTTACAGACCTAAGTCAAATCTGTGTTGATCTGTTGTTTAGCATTGGGCTACGGCTCCGGGCAGATAAGCTTTCGGAGACGTTGGATGAACCGCTCGATCGTGGCGCTGTCGGCCGTTGCCGCTCTTCTCCCCACCTTGCAGGCGAAAGCGCAGCCGGCGCGCGTCGAGCAGCTCGACGAGATCGTCGTGCAGGGAGAGGCCGCCCGTCGGCCCACGGGCGGCGCGCCCGGCATCATCGCCAATGACGGCTTCGTGCCCAAGACGACCAGGACCGCCACCAAGACCGAGACGCCGGTGGCGGAGACGCCGCAAACCATCAACACGGTCACGCAGAAGCAGCTGGAGGAGCGCCGCCCGCAATCGCTGACGGAAGCGCTGGGCTACACCCCGGGCGTCCGGACCGGCGGATACGGCTTCGACCCGCGCTTCGACAGCTTCACCATCCGTGGCGTCGACATCACCTATACCGGTGTTTTCCGCGACGGCCTGCGGGACTTCAACAGCCCCAGCGGCCTGTTCCGCCTCGAGCCCTATGGGGTCGATTCGATCTCGATCCTGAAGGGGCCGGCATCCTCACTCTATGGCGCCAGCGCGTCAGTCGGCGTCATCGACGTGATCTCGAAGCGCCCGACGGAAACCCGCTTCGGCGAGATCGAGATCCAGGGCGGCTCGTTCAACCGCCGGCAGATCAATTTCGACATCGGCGGGCCGGCGAACCCCGCTGGCACGGTGCTCTACCGGATCACCGGGCTGCTGCGGGACTCCAACACGAGCTTGCCGGGCGTTCCGGACGACCGGATCTTCATCGCGCCAGCCGTGACCTTCAAGCCGAGCGACAGCACCAGGCTCACCGTGCTCGGGGAGTTCATGGATTCCAGGACGGGCGGATCGACGGCCTACGACAACAATTACGGCACGTTCACGCTCAGGGACGGCACGGTCATCTTCCCGACGATCGGCGCCAGGCGGGCTCTCCTGTTCAACCCGACCTATAACGACTTCACCCAGAAGCAGGGCCGCATCGGCTACGAATTCGAGCACAAGTTCTCCGAAACCGTCTCGATTCACCAGAACCTGCGGGTCTCGACGCTCTCGACTGACGAGAAATTCTCCACCACGGCCTATGCTGGCCGGGTGAAGGAGGATCTCGACGCTATCTCGGCCGACACCTATCTCAAGACCCTGTTGCGCACCGGCCCGGTCGACCACACCGTCCTGACCGGCCTCGACATCGGCCGCGCCAGCTACGGCTCGCGGATCGGCTATAATCTCGCCGCCATCGCCGATCCCGTCCTTCCCTATCCGACCAAGCAGCGCCAGACCCTGATCGGCGCCTATATCCAGGACGAGATGAAGGCCGGGCCCTGGCGCCTTCTGCTCAGCGGGCGGCACGACTGGCTGTCCAGCACATACACCGTGCCCGGCGCCGCGCCCTCCAAGCAGAACGAGGGCGCCTTCACCGGCCGTGTCGGGCTGAGTTATGTCACCGGCTTCGGCCTGACGCCGTATGTCAGCTATGGCACGTCCTTCAACCCCAACCCCGGCACCGTCCTGAACGGCGGCGTCGCCAAGCCAACCAAGGGCGAGCAGGCGGAGGCGGGCCTGAAATACGCCGTGCCTGGCTACAACGCCTTCATCAACGCGTCGGTGTTCTGGCTCAAGCAGACCGACGGCATCGTCTATACCGTGGTGGACGCGGTCAACCGCCAGACGCAGCTCGATTTCGAGTCCCGTGGCTTCGAGATCGACGCAACGACCTCGCTCGACAACGGGCTGAGCTTCCAGGCGTCCTATGCCTATACCGACACGGAGATCCTGAAGCTGTCGCCCGATACGGTTGGCAACCAGATCAACAGCGTGCCCCGGCATGCCTTCGCGCTCTGGGCCGGTTATGACGTTCCCCATGGGCCGTTCAGCGGGCTGGGGATCGGGGCCGGCATCCGCTACACCGGCGCGAATTTCGGTGACGACTACAACCGCCTCGTCATCCGGAACAGCCCGACGACCTTCGTCGATGCCCGCCTGACCTATGATTTCGAGAAGCTCAGCCCGAAGCTCAAGGGCTTCAGCGCCCAGGTGAACGCGCAGAACCTGCTCGACAAGGTCGATCAGGTCTGCACGGCCGGCTATTGCTACTTCAACCAGGGGCGGAAGGTCCTGGCGAGCCTGCGTTACCGCTGGTGAGCGCGGTGAACGATCAGGTCGCCGGGCGCAGGGCCGCCGCGCCGACTGCCGCCCGTCTGGTGATCGGTCTTAGCGGGCTCTATGTGGCCCAGAGCGTCATCGGCGGGGTGATCTTCACCGGCCTGCCCGCGGTGATGCGCAAGAGCGGCGCCTCGCTGAACGACATCGCCTTCATCCTGCTGACCGTCCTGCCCTGGTCGTTCAAGTTTCTGTGGGCCCCCGCGGTCGAGCGCTTCCGCTCCCCGCATGGCGGGATGCGCCGTTCGCGCAGCACGATCAGCCTGTTCGGCGCATTCGCCGTAGGAGCGGTGGTCGCCTGCGCCCTGATCGGCCCAACGGCGCTTGGTCCGCTGACGGTCGCGATGATGGTGGCGTCGTTCTCCTCCGCGACCATCGACATCGCCTGCGACGGGCATGCCGTGGAAAGCTTTGCGGAACGGGATCGCGGCTGGGCCAATGCCGCGCAGGTCGGCGGCGCCTATCTCGGCTCGGCGATCGGCGGCGGCATCTTCCTGGTGCTGATCGACCATTGGGGCTGGCAACCGGCGACACTGGTCATGGCCTGCGCTCTCGTCGCGCTGACCGTTCCCTTCCTGCTGACGCCTGACGGCGCCGTTGCGGCCCGGCACGACCGGCCGCCGCAATCCCTGAGGCAGGCCCTGAAGCGGCCGGAGATGCGATCGGGCCTTGCGCTGGTCGCGGTCTATGTCTTCGGCCAGAAGTGGTCGATGTTGCTGGTCGGGCCGTTCCTGATCGATTCGCGGCTCAGCCTCACGGCGATCGGAACCCTGAACGGCGTCGGCGTCACCTTGCTCGGCCTCGCCGGTGCCTTGGGCGGCGGCTATGTCCTTCGCCGGGTCGGCGTCTTTCGGACGATGAGCCTGGCGCTTGGCATGCAGATTGCGGTCATGGCCGCCTTCGCTCTGTTCGCGCATTTCAAGCTCGACGCGCCGACGGCCCTGATGGCGATTTATCTCGTGTCGGCAGGCACGCTCGCATTGGGTTTCGTCGCGCTCTACTCGGAATTGATGGGTCGCGCCTCGCTCGACCAGGCCGGCGTCGACTTCACCCTGTTCCAGAGCATGGATTCGATCGTCAGCCTCATCGGCTGGCGGCTCGCAGGCGCCGTCGGCGACGCGCTCGGCTACGCCTTCTGCTTCACGGCCTCGGCCGGGCTCGGCATCGTCGCCATCCTGCTGATGCCGGTCTTCGCCCGCGACAGCGCGAGCCGTGAAAGCGCCGTACCGCTGTGACGACGGCCACTGCGATGACGGCGAGCGATCTCTCGGCCTGCTTCTCGGGCCCGCTGGCCCGCTTTTCCGGCAGCATCCGCGTCGATGACGGCGCAGCGCATCTGCATGGCCGGCAACTCCTCGACCTCGAGACCCTGCGCGATCTGATCGGCCGGTTCGCAGCCACCATGCCGGGCGGCGAACCGCGCGCCGTCGTGTCGATGTGGAGTCAGTGGCATTTCTCGAACGTGGTCGTCCCGTCCATCGTCGCTCGCCTCCTCGCCGGCCTGAATCTGCCCGTGTCCCTGAGCGCCGGCAGCTTCGCCCTGCACGACAATGGCTGCACGGCCGGCGTGTTGATCCCGAGCCACGCCCCGCTCCCGCCTGCGGAAGGGGCGGCGGCGGGCTTCGCCGGCCTGATCGATTCTCATCTCGCGCCGCTCATCGCCTTCGTTGCCAGCCATTTCGGCGTGTCGTCAAAGCTGCTGTGGAGCAATGCGGCGGTCAGCTTCGCCTGGGCCGTCCAGCAATGCGCCGATCATCCCGACGTCGATCGCGACGGCCTCGCCGAAGCCAACGGCATCCTGACGGCCGTGCTCACGCCAGCCGGCGACCGCAACTTCCTGAGCGGCGCGCTGAAGCCGTCCTCCCTGACGCCCATGGAAAACTGCCAGCGGCGGATCTGCTGCCTGAGATATCTGCTTCCGGGCATGGCCGATTGCGGTTCGTTCTGCCCGCTGCCCTCGCAGGCGCGCATCTCCACCAAATGACCGGCTCTGCCGTCGATCGAGCGGCCAGCCACGGCTGATGCCCGCGACTGCGGCGCAAATCCATCAAACGCGAAGCTGTGAGGGGTCTGGTATCGGCGAACGGATCGCCTTGGGCCGGAAGCGCCTGATTCTCGGAGAGCTCTTGGGCTCCCGAAAGCTCTTTGGCCCTCGACCGCCGCCTTCTTGGCGACGGGCATGCCGGGAATCGTCTTCAGTCCGGATAGATCGATAGAGATTCGCATTGGCTCGGGAAGCGTCGCCGCCGATCGGCCTCCCGCATGGGTTTGAGATCAAGCCGTCTTGAGATTGACCGCCGAGGACTTGCCGGTCTTGCGATCGGCCTCGAGATCGTAGCTGATCTTCTGACCTTCGTTCAGGCCGCGCATGCCCGAGCGCTCGACCGCGCTGATATGCACGAACACATCCTGACCGCCCTGGTCAGGCGTGATGAATCCATAGCCCTTGGTTTCGTTGAACCACTTCACGGTACCCGTGCTCACGTGCTGTTCCTTCAGTCGCTGTTCAGGTCGGCTCATGCCGGCCCGACCCTAGTGTATGAGGCAATTCGCTCAGGTTGCAATGACGCGCCGCACAACGATCGTTTCCGACGCGCTACGGCATGCCGCCGGAGCAACGCCGCTGGCGAATAGAGGTCTTGCTCCCCGCCTCGCCCTCACGCATGAACGAAGGCGAAGAGTACGCCGCAGGAGTGCCCCAGCCATGACGAATTACGTGATCGACCCGCCAGCCGTGACGGCCGTTCCGGTAGCGGGTGGCGGGCTCTTCCCGGTGCGCCGCGTCTTCTGCGTCGGCCGCAACTACGCCGAGCACACGCGCGAGATGGGCGGCGATCCCGATCGCGAGGAGCCATTCTTCTTCACCAAGCCGGCCGATGCGCTGCTGATCAACGGCGCCGACATGCCCTATCCGACCAAGACCAAGGACCTGCACCACGAGATGGAACTGGTCGTGGCGATCGGAACCGGCGGCAAGGACATCACCGAGGCCGACGCGCTTGCCCATGTCTATGGTTATGCCGCCGGCCTCGACATGACCCGGCGGGATCTCCAGGCCGCCGCCAAGAAGGGTGGCAAGCCCTGGGACATGTCCAAGGGCTTCGATTTCTCCGGTCCGGTCGGCGAGATCGCGCCCGCCAGCCATATCGGCCACCCCGCCGCGGGCAAGATCGAGCTCGTCGTCAATGGCGTGCCGCGCCAGAGTTCGGACCTCGCCAAGCAGATCTGGAATGTGCAGGAGACGATCGCCTATCTCTCGGGGCTGGTCGAACTCGCGCCGGGCGACCTGATCTTCACCGGCACGCCCGAAGGCGTCGCGGCCGTGGTCTCGGGCGATGTGCTGGAAGGCGAGATCGCCGGCGTCGGCACCGTGCGCACGCGAATCGTTTGACCGGCCACCGTCCATTCACGTCGCAGAAAGCTACGACCATGACCCTCACCGCCTCCGCCAGCGGCGTCTTCCCGATCGCGCCGACGCCGTTCAATGCCGACGGCACGCTCGACTGGGCCTCCACCGAGAAGCTCTTCGCCTTCTATGACGAGATTGGTTCGGACGGCACGACCGTGCTCGGCATCATGGGCGAGGCGCCCAAGCTGGAACCGGAGGAATCCCTGCGCATCGTCAAGACCGCGGTTGCCGGCATGCCGGGCAAGCCGGTGATCGTCGGCGTCTCGGCGCCGGGCTTTGCCGCGATGCGCTCGCTCGCCCGCCAGTCGATCGAGCTGGGCGCGGCGGCCGTGATGATCGCGCCGCCGCCCAGCTTGCGCACCGACGACCAGATCACCGGCTACTACGCCCAGGCCGTCGAGGCGATCGGGACCGACATCCCCTTCGTCATCCAGGATTATCCGCTGACGCTCTCGGTCATCATGACGCCGGCGGTGATCCGCAAGATCGTCACCGAAAACCCGTCCTGCGTGATGCTCAAGCACGAGGACTGGCCGGGGTTGGAGAAGATCTCGACCCTGCGCAAGTTCCAGGGCGACGGTTCGCTGCGGCCGATCTCGATCCTGACCGGCAATGGCGGGCTCTTCCTCGATTTCGAGATGGAGCGCGGCGCCGATGGCGCGATGACCGGCTATGCCTTCCCCGAACTGCTGATCGACGTGGTCAGGTTGCAGAAGGCCGGCAAGCGCGACGAGGCCCATGACATCTTCGACGCGCATCTACCGCTGATGCGCTACGAGCAGCAGCAGGGCGTCGGACTCGCCGTGCGCAAATACGTCATGATGAAGCGCGGCATCCTGAAGAGTGACGCCCAGCGCAAGCCGGGCTCGGCGATCAGCGCGGCGGCGCGGGCGGAGGTCGACTACCTCCTGTCGCGCGTTGCGAAGATCGATCCGCGCGCGGAGAATTAAAGGCCATACGCCCCAATCCAGCAGGCGCAGCGAACCCTCTCCCATAGGGAGAGGGCAGGGTGAGGGGTCGGCCGTTATCCGCGTGAACTCGTGCTCGCCACGGGCATCTCCTCCCGTCATTCTCGGGCCGACGCAACGCTTCGCCCGAGAATGACGGGAGGCTGACTGGTCGAGGGGCCGACACCTCACCCCTGCCCCTCTCCTTACAGGAGAGGGGTTCCCCGCGCTTCGCATCGACCAAGCGCCCTCAATGCCCCTTATGTGCGCCGTGATCGGCGCCGCCGCGTGCACCCACGGCCTCGACCTTGAACTCCACCTCGACCGTGCCGGCCTTCTCGAAGGTCAGCGTGCCCTTGACGCGCTCGTCCTGCTTCAGCGGCTGCTTCAGCTCCATGAACATGATGTGGTAGCCGCCGGGCTTGAACTCGACCTTGGCGCCCGGCGCGATCTCGACGCCGCTGTCGAGCGGACGCATCGTCATGACGCCGTTGGTCGTCGCCATTTCATGCATTTCGGTGCGCCCCGCGATGGTCGGAGCCGACACGGCGATCAGCTTGTCCGCCGTCGGGCCGGTGTTCTCGATCACGAGATAACCGCCGCCGACCTTGGCGCCGCCGGGCGTGGCGCGGCTCCAGGGATGGCCGATCTTCAGGGCGCCGGCCTTGTAGTCATGGGCGAACGCGGCGCCGCCCAGCGAGAGTGAGATCGCGACGGCTGTGAGGAGGATGGATTTGGTCATGGGAAATGTCCTGATCGGATAGGCGCATCGATGCGCCTGAACGGATGGGACCAGCGCCGCGGCCGGTGTCATCAGCGGGCCGGTGCCGGAAGAGGGAAAGCTCAGAACTGCCGAGGTCAGGCCGCCGGCGGCGCGCGCGAGGGTGGCAGGCCGGGCTTCGCTGTTGATGCATCCGCCGAGGCGTGGACGGTTCCCGCAACGGCTGCAGCCGACGCCCTGGCGGGCGCGATCGCTACGGCCTGCCCCGGGCCGGCCAGGACCGGATTGACCGGGCAACCCTTGCAATGCTGCGGCTCGCTTGCCGGCTCGGGCGTATCCTGCCCCGGCGGCGTCAGCCCGGAGCAAAGCACCGCGCCGTCGAGCAGGCGATGCGCCGATGCGGGCGAGGGCGCGAGCCCGGACGCCAGCACCGCAAGCGCATAGGCTACAGCCAGCCACGCTCCAAGCACGGAACGGCGCAAGCATCGCAGCAGATGCGTCTTGGCGGTCATGCGAGGCAGATGGCCCGGAGCAGCCGGCAGCGTCAAGCCGTAGCGGAGCCGCAGGCAACGGCACGGCTTGGCGGAGAATATTCTTCTCGCGAAGCGGCGGTGGCGGGTTGGGTCATCCAAGGTCGATCGTTTCTTTAAAAGAACGATCGAGTTGACAAACAGGACGCATCGCGCCAGATTACGACCTGTCAATCGGCCTTGCCGAACGGCCGCGGGGATTTGAGCGAGCAGCTTGCGCCGCGTCACCAAACGCTAAAGCGCCACGACGCGGTCGTGGGCTCCAGTCGATAGGAGACGAACATGACCGATGCGACCCTTGGCCAGACCCGAACGCTGATCCTGCGCGCCGGCTGCTGTTGTCGACTCTGATCCTGCCCTGAGGGCTGCGCCAAGCGCGGCTTCCCAACCCAGTCCCATCAGATGTCCACAGCGCCGCAGACGCGGCGGGAGCGCAGCCATGAGCACATTCCATTACGACCACAGCCAACACGCATCGCGGCAGCAGGCCCAAAACCACCAAGCCTATGTCATCGAGATCGGCGAGACCCAAGCCGGTCTCGTAAGCCGCCGTGGGGACGAGCGCTATTTCACCTTCATTGCCGCCTCCTCGGCCTTCAACGCGATCGAGGGCCATCGCTTCGCCACGCCGGGCGCCGCCGAACTGGCAGCCCGCCAACTGGTCGCGCCACGTCGCCACAGCGCGACGCGCCTGGCCTCGTAAGGTGGTCGCCGTGAGCCTTCTGTCGCATCTCCGCCGTCGTCTGGCGGGCTGGTTCGCCGAGGCGGTGCCGGCCGCGACATCCGAGCCGGTCGATCGTCAATCGCCTGGTGACGCGGCGGCGGAAGCCGAGGCCGACGAGACGTGCCGGACATCCATTCGCGACGTGACGCGCGAGCAATTGGGCCTTGCTACTTCAGGTCTTGCCCATTGGTCCTGCCACACGCATTTCTGAGGTCATGATGAACGCCCCCGTGAAGCCCGACGCCTTCCGCATCGGCACTGGCCCCGTGCCGGACCCCGTCCCTCCGATCATCCGCTTCGAGCAGATCGGAAAGACCTATGCCGGCCGTGGCGCGCAAGGATCCGTCGCTGCCCTGTCGGGCATCGATCTCGATGTGCCCAGGGGCGCGATCGTCGGCGTCATCGGTCGCTCCGGCGCTGGCAAGTCGACGCTGATCCGCCTCGTCAACGGGCTGGAGCGGGCCACCTCCGGCCGGCTCCTGATCGAGGGCGAGGACGTCACCGGCCTGACCGAGGCCGGCTGGCGGACCCGCCGGCGCGCCACCGGCATGATCTTCCAGCACTTCAACCTGCTGTCCTCGCGCACCGTCTTCGACAATGTCGCTTTGCCGCTCGAGATCGCCGGCACGCCCAAGCCGGAGATCGAGGAGCGGGTTGCGCGCCTGCTCGATCTGGTCGGCCTTGCCGACAAGCGCGAGCGCTATCCGGCCGAACTCTCCGGCGGGCAGAAGCAGCGCGTCGGCATTGCGCGTGCCCTGGCGAGCGAACCCAAGGTGCTGCTCTGCGACGAGGCGACATCGGCGCTCGACCCGGAGACCACCAAGTCGATCCTGGCCCTTTTGCAGCAGGTCAACCGCGATCTCGGCATCACCATCCTGCTGATCACCCATGAGATTCCGGTCATCAAGGAGATCTGCGACCGTGTCGCGGTGATCGAGGACGGCAGGATTGTCGAGGAGGGCGACGTCTTCTCGGTGCTGACGCGGCCGCAGCACCCGACGACGGCGCGCTTCGTCGAGGCGGTCACCGGCGTCGAACTGCCGGCCTATCTCGCCGGCCGCATTCGGACGAAAGCGCTCCCCGGCGACGATACGGTTCTGCGCATCACCTTCGCCGGCGAGAACGCCACAGCCCCCGTCATCAGCCGGCTGAGCTCGACCATCGGCGTCGACGTCAACATCCTCGCCGGGCGCATCGACGCCATTGCCGGCCGGCCCTTCGGCAGCCTCCTGGTCTCGGTGCCGACGCGCGAGCCGGAACTCGCTGCCGTGCTGGGTGCGCTCAACAGCCTCGAACTCAAGGCGGAGATCATCGGCCATGTTTCCTGAGATCATCTCGCCCCAAATTCTTGCGCTGATCGCGCAGGCGACGCTCGACACGCTGCAGATGGTCGCGATCGCGGCGGGACTCGGCACGGTGCTCGGCCTACCACTCGGCGTCTTCCTCGCCACCAGCAAGCGCGGCGAACTGTTCGCGGCGCCAGTGACGAACGCTGTGCTCGGCACGCTGGTCAACGCCACGCGCTCGACGCCCTTCATCATCCTGGTCGTCGCCATCATCCCCTTCACCCGGCTGATCGCGGGGACCTCGATCGGCACCAACGCCGCGATCGTGCCGCTGACGGTGGCGGCGACGCCCTTCATCGCCAGGCTGATCGAGGGTGCGGTCCGCGAGGTCGATCAGGGTCTGGTCGAGGCCGCCCGCTCGATGGGTGCGACGCCGTTGCAGATCGTCCGCAAGGTGCTGGTGCCCGAGGCGCTGCCCGCCATCGCGCTTGGCCTGACGCTAGCCATCGTCAGCCTGATCGGCTTCTCGGCCATGGTCGGCGCGGTCGGGGGCGGGGGCCTCGGCGATCTTGGCATCCGCTACGGCTACCAGCGCTTCATGCCCGAGGTCATGGCCGCCGTTGTCGCCGTCCTGATCGTCCTGGTCCAGACCGTCCAGACCATCGGAGACCATCTCGCCCGCCGGCTCAACAAGCGCCTGCGCCACGCCTGAACCGGATCACGTTCACCCACACTCAGCCCTCATCCTGAGGAGCGCTCTGAAAGAGCGCGTCTCGAAGGATGCTCAGGAGGCTCCGGAAATGATCTGGAGCATCCTTCGAGACGCCGCGTACCGCGGCTCCTCAGGATGAGGGCTGGGAATTCTTCTCCAAGAAAAGGAATGCATCCCATGTCCATCATCACCCGCCGCGCAGCGCTTGCCTCGGCAGCCATCGCCCTGACCTTTTCGCTTCCCGCGCTCGCCCAGACCAACCAAGTCCTCCGCATCGGCGTCTCGCCGGGCCCCCATGCCGAGATCCTCGAGCAGGTGAAGCCGGTGCTGGCCAAGAAGGGCATCGACCTCAAGATCATCGAGTTCTCCGACTATGTCGTGCCCAACCAGGCGCTCGATGCCGGCGAGCTCGAAGCCAATTCCTTCCAGAACCAGCCCTATCTCGACAACCAGGTGAAGGACCGCGGCTTCAAGCTCGTCGGCGTCGGGCTGACCGTGAACTTCCCGCTCGGCATCTACTCGTCGAAGTACAAGAGCTGGGCCGATGTGCCGGACGGATCGTCGATCGCGATCCAGAACGACCCGACCAATGGCGGGCGCGCGCTGCTGCTGCTGCAGGACAAGGGCGTGATCAAGCTGAAGGACGGCGTCGGCTTCAAGCCGAGCCCGGCCGACATCGTCGGCAATCCCAAGAAGCTCAAGGTGATCGAGGTCGAGGCGGCTCAGACCCCGCGCACGCTGGCCGATGTCGCCGCCGCCGCGATCAACACCAACTATGCCGTCGACGCCAAGATCGAGCCGACCTCGGCGATCCTGCGCGAGGACCCCAAGGGTCCCTATGTCAACCTGATCGCGGTGCGCGCCGCCGACAAGGACAAGCCCTGGGTCAAGACGCTGGTCGAGGCCTACCACACGCCCGAGGTCAAGGCGTTCATCGCCGAGCGTTTCAAGGGCAACGTGCTCGCCGGCTGGTAGTTCGGTCTCTCTTCCTCCCCACCTGGCCCTCGCGGTCAGGCGACTGCCCCGGATGCGAACAGCGTCCGGGGCTTTTTCTTGCCCTCTCAGAACCACGCCGTCATTCCGGGCGCAGCGAAGCGGAGACCCGGAATCCATCCTAGAGCAGGAGGGTTCCCTAGGATGGATTCCGGATCGGTGCCGCTGCGCGGCTTGTCCGGAATGACGGCGGAGATCGCCGATATCAGTTGGCGATCTTCCCCAGTGCGAAGAACTGCGTCTCGCCGGAGGAATCGTCGACGCCGTCATTGTCGGTAACGACGAAGAGGTTGCCGTCCCTGTCGACCGTCATGCCCTCGACCTTGTCGAGCCCGTAGCCGCCGAGCTTCATCAGGTCGGGCGTCAGGTCGCGCAGCGGTTTCTTCTCGACGGTCGGGATATTGGCGGAGCCGAGGGCGGCGGGCGTCAAACCCTTGATGGAGAAGGTCGCGAGCGTCTTCACCGCTTTGGCGCCGGAAAGGTTGTCGCGCTCGATCACGGCGAAGCTGTCGTTGCCGAGGAAGGTCAGCTCCGAGAGGCCCATCCAGGCGCCCGATGCGGCCGCCGTCAGCGGGTAATGCAATGCGCCCCATGTCTTCGACGCGGGCTTGTAGCTCAGGATCTTGGTCTTGCCCCTGGGATCGTCCTTCCACTCGCGCTGCACGGCGAGCCAGATTGTCTCGTCGGCGCCCGTGCCGGTCACCGCGACGCCCTCGAAGCCGAAGCGGGTCGCCTGCTTCGCCAGCTCCTCGGGCAGCAGGATTTCCTCTTCGACTTCGCCCTTGGCCGAGACGCGCAGCAGGATGTTCTGCGTCGACTTGTCCTTGGCCTCGGGATTGCCCTCCGACGCCAACCAGAAACCCCCGGCAGGGCGGGTGGCGATGCCTTCGACATCGTAAGAGACGGGCTTGCCGTCCTTGCTCAGCGTCGTCTCGCCGATGATCCGCGCCGGCTTCTGTGTCGCATCGATCTCAAGGATGCGCGACGGCGAATAGGCGTTGTCGGTGATGGCATGGAGCCGGCCCGCCACCGTTGTATGTGGCGCAAGGCCCGACAGCGCGCCCCAGCCGATCGGTGCGCCGTCGATTTCGGTCGAGACGATCGTCGGATAGGTGGCGGGAGCCTCGCTGCGTTCATAGATCGTCACGGCCGAGCGCGGCCCGCCCTTCTCGCCGAGATCGGCTTCTGAGGCCGAGACGAAGAGATTGCGCTGCGGGATGGCGAGCAAACCTTCCGGCGCGATGCCGGACGGCAGGGCCTGGAGGTAACGCGGTGGTCGGCCCGGACCCTCGTCCTTGTAGACCAGCACGAGCGAAGCGCGCTCCAGCCCGACGAAGATCAGCTTGTCGCTGCCATAAGTGCCGACCTCGATGCCCTCCGGCTCGCTGCCCTTGGCGGCCGAACGGCGCTCAGGGTAGTGGCCGAGCTGCATGGCGATGCGATCGACGGTCGCGCCCGAATCGAACTCGACGGTGCCGTCCTTGCGGAAGATCGTGAAGCCGCGCGAGCCGCCCTTCCAGTCGCCCTCATTGGCGGTCACGAAGCGGTCGTTGTCGAGCCAGCGCACAGAATCGGGCTCGCGTGCCACGCCCTTGAGCTCCTCGACCGGCTTGATCTGGCCGTCGCGTGTCTTGTCGATGCCCTTGAGATCGACCGTGCCTGCCGGAAAATGCGCAACCAGCTTGCCCGTCTTCGTATCGACGAGCGCGATGTGGTTGTTCTCCTGGAGGGTGATCACTGCAAGCCCGTCCTGGTTGACGTCGACGAATTCCGGCTCCGGATCGGTCGGCTCCACCGCGGCGATGCCGGTCATGTCGACGACCTGGCGCGAGGCGCAGTCGATGCCGCCATCCTTGATGCCGATCAGCGTAACGTTGCCGGCGGGCAGCTGCGGCAGGGCGCCCTTGTTGAGCTCCTCGTCGCGCTCGTTCTCGATCGCGATGACGATCTTGCTCTTGTCCTTGGTCAGCGTCACCGAATCCGGCTGGCCGCCGAGATCGCAGGTCGCGACGACCTGCCTGGTCTTCAAATCGACGGTCGCGAGGTGGCCGGTCGGCTCCTTGAAGTTGTCGCCGGAGGTGACGACGGCCACGAAGGCCTTGTCGCCGAGGATCGTGACAGAAGTGGACTCGCCGCCGAGTGGGACGAAGCCGGCGGGCTTGGGCGCGTTCGCGGTGGTGATGTCGATGATGCCGAGCGCTTTCTGCTCGGCATCGGTATAGGCCAGCAGCGTCCCGACCTCGTTGGCGGCGATGATCTCGGCCACGGTCTTCTTCGAGGCGTCGCGGTCGGCCGGCAGGTTCTGCGGCACCGAGAAGGTCGCGATGCGGTTGAACATCGGCTCGGCGAGCGCTGTGCCGCCGAGCAGCAGGGAGGCGAGGGCCGCGAGAACGAAGGGGTTGCGCATGGGGCGACCTGTCCGGCTGGAACGTGAAACTGGCAAGCTGATCGGCTAGTGAGCGACGACAACAGTCTCGTGACAGTTTGCCGGCTTTGGCCAAGTTGGGTTGAGCAACTTCGCCCAAGCCAAGAGCCGGCGGTCGCGAGCGCGACGGCCGGATCTCCGGCTCTGCAATCCGACGGCGATCAGAGGCTGGCGGTCACCGCGCCGCCGACACGAACCGAACGCTTCAGGCCGATCACCTCAAGCTCGGTGATCACCGCCACCGCGCCAGCCTGGGCCAGGACGAAGCCGATGCCAAGCCCCGTCGGCGAGAACCAGCCCGCGACCAGGATCGCGATGCTGTCGGCGACCCAGAGCAGGTTGATGCCGATCACGGCGAGGACGGCAAGCCTCGGCAGGGTCTCGCGGCTGGAAAGCCAGGCAAGGATCGCGGCACAGGGCAGCAGCAGGAGGCCGGCACTCGTGAGGAACGTGGCGGGAAAGCCGAGCGGGCCGGAAAGCGGACCGGCTCCGAAGGCCAGCAGCAGCCCGGTCGCGGCGCAGGCGGCGGCGTCGAGGGCGAGTGCATTGCGCAGGAGGCGGGAGGACTGGATCGTGGACATGGCTTGGTCTCCTCGGGTTCTGGCCCGCTTCGAGGGCCGTGGTCGATGGAGACCATGCTGACGGGATCGGGTCGGCCGGTCGATTAAGCGGGAGGTAATTGAAAACGGCCTCGCACGCCGACTAGGTTTACCCCATGAACCAGCATCACCAGCCCAGCGTCGGCCACCTCATCCGCGACTGGCGGCAATTGCGGCGGCTCAGCCAGCTCGACCTCGCGCTCGAAGCCGAGATCTCGCAGAAGCACCTCTCCTTTGTCGAGAGCGGGCGCTCGCAGCCAAGCCGCGACATGGTCCTGCTGCTGGCCGAGCATCTCGGCGTGCCGCTGCGCGAGCGCAACGCGCTCCTGCTCGCGGCCGGCTATGCGCCGGTCTATCTGGAGCGCGCGCTGGAGGACCCCGGCCTCCAGGCCGCGAAGTCGGCGATCGACCTCGTCCTGAAGGGCCACGAGCCCTATCCGGCGCTGGCCGTCGATCGGCACTGGACCCTGCTCGCGGCCAACGCAGCCGTCGCGCCGCTTTTGAGCCTCGTCGCCGATGCCGAGCTGCTGCGCCCGCCGGTGAACGTGCTGCGGCTGTCGCTGCATCCGGCCGGCCTCGCCCCGGTCATCGTCAATCTGGAGGAATGGGGTTCACATCTGATCGCGCGCCTGCGCCAGCAGATCAGGGCCACCGCCGATCCGGTGCTGGCGGAGCTGCTGGTCGAGCTTCTGTCCTATGGCACCCCGAGCCCGCCACTGCGGAAAGGGCAGGCACAGCACGTCGAAGCCGAGCCGGCCATCGTGGTGCCGCTGCGCCTGCGCGTCGGCGATATCACGCTGTCCTTCATCTCGACGACGACGGTGTTCGGCACGCCGGTCGACATCACCCTGTCGGAGCTGGCACTGGAGACGTTCTTCCCGGCCGATGCGGCCACCGCCCAGGCGCTGCATGCCATGGCGCCGGCCTCTTCAGAGATCTCAGGCCAGGGGAGGTAGGGGCCGAAATTTCTTTGGAACCTTCCGTCCAGCCGCTGGTTTTCTCGTCGCAAGCCGCAGGGGCGGCACAGAAATTCACCAGAAGGATCAAGACGATGGGTAGCACCATGGACAAGGTCAAGGGCATGGCCAACGAGGCCACCGGCAACGTGAAGCAGGCCGCCGGCAAGGCGATGAACAAGCCCGAGCTCGAGGCCGAGGGCTTCGCTCAGGAACGCAAGGGCGAGGCCCAGCAGGCCCTCGGCAAGGGCAAGGAAGCCATCAAGAAAGTGGTCGACAAGGCCTGATCCAGATCAGAGCCTGACCAAGAACGGGTCGCCGCGAGGCGGCCCGTTTTTTGTGTGCTCAGGCGGCCCCGCCAATGCCGCCGAGGAAGTCCTTGACCCGGCCGAAGAAGCCGGCAGCTTCGGGATGCGTCGCGCCGGAACTCTCGCGCTCAAACTCCAGCAGCAATTCGCGCTGGCGCGGCGTCAGCTTCTGCGGCGTCTCGATCACGACCTGAATGTAGAGGTCGCCGACCTCGCGCGAGCGCAGTACGCTCATGCCCTTGCCCTTGAGGCGGAACTGCTTGCCGGTCTGCGTGCCCTCGGGGACCTTCACCCTGGCCTGCTCGCCGGTCAGCGTCGGCACCTCGATCTCGCCGCCGAGCGCAGCCGACGTCAGGCCGAGCGGCACGCGGCAGAACAGATCGGCCCCGTCGCGCTGGAAGATCGCGTGCGGCTTGATCGAGAGGAAGATGTAGAGATCGCCGGCCGGCCCGCCGCGCAGGCCGGCCTCGCCCTCGCCGGCAAGCCTGATGCGGGTGCCGTCCTCGACGCCTGCCGGAATGTTGACCGAGAGCGTGCGCTCGCGGGTGACGCGGCCCGCGCCCTGGCAGTTCTTGCAGGGATCGTCGATGATCTCGCCGCGGCCGGAGCAGGTCGGGCAGGTCCGCTCCACCGAGAAGAAGCCCTGATTGGCGCGGACCCGACCATGGCCGCCGCAGGTCGGGCATTGCCGCGACTTCGAGCCGGGCTTGGCGCCGCTGCCGGAGCAGACCTCGCAGGCGATCGAGGTCGGCACGCGGATCGAGGCGTTCTTGCCCGCGAAGGCGTCCTCCAACCCAATCTCAAGATTGTAGCGCAGATCGGCGCCGCGCTCGCGGCCGTTCGCTGCGCGTGGCCCGCCGCGTCCGCCGCGCTCGCCGAAGAAGGAATCGAAGATGTCCGACATGAAGTCGGAAAATTCCGGACCCTGCTGGCCGCCGCCCTGCTCGAAGGCCTGGTGGCCGTAGCGGTCATAGGCGCCGCGCTTCTGGCCGTCCGACAGGACCTGATAGGCCTCGTTCAGCTCCTTGAACTTCGCCTCGGCCGCGGTGTCGCCGGGGTGGCGGTCGGGGTGGCAGCCCATGGCGAGCTTGCGGAAGGCGCTTTTCAGCTCCGCCTCGCTCGCGGCCTTCGAGACGCCGAGGATTTCGTAATAGTCGCGCTTGGACATCAAACAGCGGCCCCTTCGTTCTCCCTCGCA
The DNA here is from genome assembly GCA_900470775.1 of Hyphomicrobiales bacterium. Classification (GTDB taxonomy): domain Bacteria; phylum Pseudomonadota; class Alphaproteobacteria; order Rhizobiales; family Beijerinckiaceae; genus Allobosea. The sequence continues at coordinate 19,413 of UCBZ01000037.1, forward strand.
TCGCGGCCCGGCTGGCACCGGTCACTTCATGCGGAAGAACGAGAATGTTTCGTCACGACGCATTCCCGTAACGAGATGGCCGGGTCAAGCCCGGCCATCTCTTCGTTCTGGACGAAACGACGTCGTCGTGGATGAAGAGCGCGCTCAGGCGCTCTTCTTCTTGTCACCCTTGTCGTCGCTGACATCCTTGAAGTCGGCGTCGATGACGTCGTCCTTCTTGGCCTCCGCGGCGGGCTCGCCCTCATCGGTCGCGCCTTCGGCCTGGCTGGCGGCATACATCGCCTCGCCGAGCTTCATCGAGGCCTGCATCACATCCGTGGTGCGCGAGGTGATCATCTCGGCATTGTCCTCGGCCAGCGCGGCCTTCAGCGCCTCGAGAGCGGTCTCGATCGCCGCCTTGTCGGCGGCGGAGACCTTGTCGCCATAGTCCTTCAGCGACTTCTCGGTCGAGTGGACCAGGCTTTCGCCCTGGTTCTTGGCCTCGACCAGCTCGCGGCGCTTCTTGTCCTCGGCGGCGTTGGCTTCCGCGTCCTTGACCATCTTCTGGATGTCGGCATCAGAGAGACCACCCGAAGCCTGGATGCGGATCTGCTGCTCCTTGTTGGTGGCCTTGTCCTTCGCCGTCACCGAGACGATGCCGTTGGCGTCGATGTCGAAGGTCACCTCGATCTGCGGCATGCCGCGCGGAGACGGCGGGATGCCCATCAGGTCGAACTGGCCGAGCATCTTGTTGTCGGCGGCCATCTCGCGCTCGCCCTGGAAGACCCGGATCGTCACCGCACCCTGATTATCCTCGGCGGTGGAGAAGACCTGGCTCTTCTTGGTCGGGATCGTGGTGTTGCGGTCAATAAGACGCGTAAAGACACCTCCCAGCGTCTCGATGCCGAGCGAGAGCGGGGTCACGTCGAGCAGCAGCACGTCCTTGACGTCGCCCTGCAGTACGCCGGCCTGGATCGCGGCGCCGATGGCGACGACCTCGTCCGGGTTGACGCCCTTATGCGGCTCCTTGCCGAAGAACTGCTTCACGACCTCCTGCACCTTCGGCATGCGGGTCATGCCGCCGACGAGAACGACCTCGTCGATCTGGCCTGCCGACAGGCCGGCATCCTTGAGCGCCTTGCGGCAGGGCTCGATGGTGCGCTGGACGAGATCGTCGACCAGGCTTTCGAACTTGGCGCGAGAGAGCTTGATGGCGAGGTGCTTGGGACCCGAGGCATCGGCCGTGATGTAGGGCAGGTTGATCTCGGTCTGGGCCGTGGTCGAAAGCTCGATCTTGGCCTTCTCGGCAGCTTCCTTCAGGCGCTGGAGGGCGAGCTTGTCCTTCTTGAGGTCGATGCCCTGCTCGCGCTTGAACTCGTCGGCGAGATACTCGACCAGGCGCATGTCGAAATCCTCGCCGCCGAGGAAGGTGTCGCCATTGGTCGACTTCACCTCGAAGACGCCATCACCGATCTCGAGGATCGAGACGTCGAAGGTGCCGCCGCCGAGGTCGTAGACCGCGATCGTGCCGGCCTGCTTCTTGTCGAGGCCATAGGCGAGAGCGGCCGCCGTCGGCTCGTTGATGATGCGCAGGACCTCGAGGCCGGCGATGCGGCCGGCATCCTTGGTCGCCTGGCGCTGTGCGTCGTTGAAATAGGCCGGGACCGTGATGACAGCCTGGGTGACCGACTGGCCGAGATAGGCCTCCGCGGTCTCCTTCATCTTGGTCAGCGTGAAGGCCGAGATCTGCGAGGGCGAGTAGTCCTTGCCGTCGGCTTCGACCCAGGCATCGCCAGCCGAGGCCTTCTTGATCTTGTAGGGGACGAGATGCATGTCCTTCTGCGTCATCGGATCGTCGAAGGTCCGGCCGATCAGGCGCTTGATCGCGAAGAAGGTGCGCTCGGGATTGGTGACGGCCTGGCGCTTGGCCGGCTGGCCGACGAGGCGCTCGCCATCGTCGGTGATGGCGACGATCGACGGCGTGGTGCGCGCGCCTTCCGAATTCTCGATGACTTTAGGCGTCGAGCCTTCCATGACCGCGACGCAGGAATTGGTCGTGCCGAGGTCGATACCGATAACTTTACCCATGGAGGGGATCCCTTTTAAATTGAGCAGATCGCCGGAATGCGGCGCTGGGCGCCACCTGCCGGCCCATGGACCGGTTCGCCCCCACCTGTCGCGGCGAACGAAACCGGCATTCCACGTTTGACGGTCGTGAAACCGCCCCTTGGCGGCGTATATAGTGAGGGTGTTCCCGCCCTTGCAAGACAGGCGAGCCGATTAAGAACCGCAGGCCGCTCAGGTTTTCCGTGTCACGGTCGTTGCTCGCGCATTGCGAGGGAGTGTTGCGGATGTGCTCTTGCGCGCCAGCGCGCGCCATTTCATGCAAAAGCAGCTGTTACGGTTCAAAACTGGACGCTTCGTGACCAGACCGACGCATCTTGCCTTACGCCTTGCAGTGCTGGCTCTCGCCGGCTGGTCGCAGCCCGTGCTCGCACAGCCGCTGCAACTGCCTGGCGCGCAGCCCTTCAATGCGCCGGGCACGCAGCAGGCCGCGCCGCCCTCCGCTGGCGGGCCGGCCGTGCCGCGCCCGCCTTCCATGCCGGCGATCAAGGTCGCGGGCGAGGATGCGATCATCGGGCGTCCGCTCCGGCACAATGGCGGTCCCGGCGAGGCCGTCTTCGAGAAGACCGCGACGGGCTTCGGGCTGAAGCTCACCATCAACGGTTTCCAGGCGAGCAACCTCGTCGAGCCCTGCGCCGTCTCCTTCGGCGAAACGCCGCTTCCGGTTGCGTCGCTGGGACGTCCGGCCGGCGTGCCGCGTTACCGGCTCGAGGCTCCAATCTGCCCGATCGTCTTCGACGTGCTGGACGGTGCTTTCCTCGTGGTCGAGCCTGCCCAGCCCTGCGTGGTCGAGGCTGCCGCCTGCCGGATCGATCCGCGGGGCCTGTGGGGCCCTGATGCCCGCACGCTGCCGGCGCGCGCCAAGGAGATCGAGGCCGCGCGCGGCGTCGCCGAGCGGGCAGTGCGCGAGGGCTATCGGACCCTGACCGCCAAGGCGGATGCGGTCGACCAGCGCGCGATCGCTCGCGAGCAGGCCGGCTTTTCCGCCGAGCGCGAACTGATCTGCCGCTCTTTCCAGCGCGAGGGGCAGTTCGGCTTCTGCGGCGCGCGGCTGACCGAGGCCCGCGCCGCCTCGATCCGGGCGAGGCTCGGCATCACCAGCGAGCCGGCGAAGCCGGCCGCCAAGCCGAGGCCGCGTCCGGCAGCTCCCCAGCCTGGCTCGGGGCCATTGCCGCTGACGACGCAATAGGCGCTGCCCGAGGATCGCCGATATCCGCGGGTAGATGATGCTTCTCCCTCACTGCCTTGTCATTGGCGCCGGCTGTCGCGATGAGGCATCTGAGAGGGGCACGCGGCTTCGAAAAGGACGACGCAAGGCATGGCTCCGGCATCACGCAACGGCTTCTGGCGCAAAGCGGGATTGACGCTGGCGCTGCTGGCGCCGGCACTGCTGGCGTCTGGCCTTGCCGTCGCGGCCGAATCCGCTGCCGTCGCCACCCCGCGCGTTACAGCGACGTTGCTGTCGAGCCGCGATGCGGTCGCTCCCGGCGAGCGCTTCCAGCTCGCTCTCGTCCAGAAAATCGCACCGGGCTGGCACACCTATTGGCAGAATCCGGGCGATTCCGGCGAGCCGACCCGCATCGAATGGACGCTGTCGCAAGGCGCCACGGCAGGAGAGATCCAGTGGCCGGCGCCGCATGCGATCCCGGTCGAGCCGCTGGTGAATTTCGGCTTCGAGGGCATCTTGCTGCTGCCGGTCGAAATCGCGGTGCCGCGGGATGCCAAGCCCGGCGACCGCCTGACGCTCAAGGCCAATGCCACCTGGCTGGTGTGCGAGAAGATCTGCATTCCCGAAGAAGGTGCCTTCACCCTCGATCTCCCGATCGAGGCCGCCGCTGTCGTCGATGACGCCGCGCAGTCGCGTATCGAGGCCGCGCGTGCCGCGCTCCCGACCCTGGCCGGCTTCAAAGGCAAGCTCACGGCCGATGGCGAAGCGCTGGTTTTGGCGCTGCCCGGGCTTGCCGGCCCACCGAGTGAGCTGCGCTTCTTCCCGCTCTCCGACACGCTGATCGACCATGCAGCGAAGCAGGATGCGGCGGCCGGCACTGACGGAACGGTGCTGCGGCTCACCCGTTCCAGCGCCTTCAAGATCACGGGCGGCGAGGTCGCTGGCGTCCTGACCTTCAAGGAGGGCGGGACTGCCCGCTCGCTCAACCTCATTGCGGCCGCCGATCCCGCTCTGATCACGAGTGCCGCAGACTCCGCGGCGTCGGCCCGCCCTGCGGTGGTGCGGATCCCGCTGCCGGTCGAGGGTGCCGACCTGACGCTCTGGGCCGCGCTGGTGTTCGCTTTCGCTGGCGGGCTGATCCTCAATCTGATGCCCTGCGTGCTGCCGGTCCTGTTCATCAAGGCCCTCGGCTTCGCGCAGCTGGCGCGAGCCAGCCGGGCGGAGGTCCGCGAGCAGGGCCTGCTGTTCCTTGCGGGCGTGGTCGTCACCTTCATGGCGCTGGCCGGCATGGTCATGGTCTTCGTCGCGCTCGGCTCCAGCGTCGGCTGGGGCTTCCAGTTGCAGTCGCCGCCGCTGGTCATCGCGCTGGCGGTGGTGATGACGCTGATCGGCCTCAACCTGCTCGGCGCCTTCGAGATCGGCGCCTCCGCCTCGGGCGTCGGCCAGGGCTTGGCCAGCCAGGGCGGGCGGCTGGGCGCCTTCATGACCGGCGCATTGGCCGTCGTCGTGGCGACGCCCTGCACGGCGCCCTTTATGGGGGCCGCCATCGGCTATGCGGTGACGCAGCCGCCGGTTCTGGGGCTTGCCGTCTTCATGGCGCTGGCGCTCGGTTTCGCGCTGCCGGTGGTGGCGCTGTCCTTCGCGCCCGGCCTTTTGCGCCTGTTGCCGAGGCCCGGCCGCTGGATGCTGATCCTCAAGCAGGCCTTCGCCTTCCCGATGTTTGCGACCGCGATCTGGCTGATCTGGGTCGCTGCCGTCCAGGCCGGTCCGGGCGGTGTTCTGGCCGCTCTCGTCGCCGTGCTGGCGGCGGGCTTCGTCGTCTGGCTGGTCGGCGTCACGCGCGGCGCGGGCCGGGGCCGGATCGTGTCTTCGGCGCTGGCCGTCCTCATCGTATTTGCGGTCGGCTGGTTCGTGGTCCAGAGCGCCGTGCCGGAGGCGACCACGGAAGCCCGAGCGGGCGACGTCCAGGCCTGGACGTCCGAGCGTGTCGCGGCCTTGCAGGCGGAAGGGCGGCCTGTGTTCGTCAACTTCACCGCCGCCTGGTGCATCACCTGTCTGGCCAATGAGCGCGTCGCGCTGTCACGCAAGGAGGTCAAGGACGCCTTTTCCGAGCTGAAGGTCGTCTATCTCAAGGCGGACTGGACCAACCGCAACAGCCAGATCGCCCAGGCACTGGCCGAGCAGGGCCGGGCCGGCGTGCCACTTTACCTGTTCTATCCCGGCAGCAAGGGCGCCCAGGCCGAGGTCTTGCCGCAACTGCTCACGCCGGACATGATCGTCACCGCAGCCCGGCGCGCCGCCGGCAAGGAGATGAAGACCGCCGCCCGCTGACAAGTTTCATCCATGAAGCCCCGCTTGAACCCCGAAGACAGGAGACAGTCATGAAAGCCCATCTGACCCGCCAGACTTTCATCGCCGGCCTTGCCCTCGCCGGCCTTTCATTCGGTGCCACGGCCGCGCTCGCCGAGGCCGCAGCCAAGGTCGGCGCGCCCGCGCCCGTCTTCCAGGCGGTGGATGCCGACGGCAAGACCCGCAGCCTCTCCGAATTCGCCGGCAAGACCGTGATCCTCGAATGGACCAATGCCGACTGCCCCTATGTCCGCAAGCACTACAACAGCGCCACGATGCAGACGTTGCAGAAGGACATGACCAAGGACGGCGTCGTCTGGCTGTCGGTCGTGTCCTCGCCAGTCGGCGAGCAGGGCCATGTCGAGGGCCCGCAGGCCAAGGAACTCACCGTCAAGCGCGACGCGGCGCCCACCGCCGTGCTGCTCGACCCCAACAGCAAGGTCGCCCGCGCCTATGGCGCGACCACCACGCCGCACATGTACATCATCGATCCCAAGGGCACGCTGGCATACATGGGTGCGATCGACGACAAGCCGTCCTCCAGCGCTGCCAGCCTCAACAGCGCCAAGAGCTATGTCCGGCAGGCGATGGCCGAGCTGAAGGCCGGCAAGCCGGTCTCCGAGGCCGCGACGAAGTCGTATGGCTGCGCGGTGAAATACGCGCCGGTCTCGTAACGGCCGAGCGGCTCGGCCACGCAGGAGTATCCGGGAAGCTCCGCAAGGGGGACTCTTCGTTCGGATATCTACGTCGTGATCGCGTCGATTTCGGCCAGGTCTTCGGCCGTCAGCGCCCATTCGGCGGCCTTCACATTCGCCGCGACCTGCTCCGGCCTGGTCGCGCCGGCGATGACGCTGGAGATGACTGGCTGGGCGGCCAGCCATGAGAAGGCGAGCTCGACCAGCGTCTTGCCACGTGCCTCGCAGAAGGCGGTGAGCTTCTCGGTCTTCTCCCAGTTGGCGTCGGTCAGCACCTCGGCTGCGCGGGGCGCCTCCCTGGTCATGCGCGCGCCCTCGGGCATCGGTGCGTTGCGCTTGTATTTCCCAGTGAGCAGGCCGTTGGCGAGCGGGAAATACGGCAAAAGTCCCATGCCGTAATGCTTCGCGGCCGGGATCAGGTAGGATTCGGCGCCGCGCTTGAGCAGGCTGTATTCGTCTTGGGCCGAAGCGAAACCGGTGACGCTGAGATCGCGGGCCGTCCAGGCCGCGTCGGCGACCTGCCAGGGCGCGAAGTTGGAGCAGCCGATATAGCGCACCTTGCCCTGGCTGATCAGGTCCTCGAGCGTTCGCAGCGTCTCCTCGATCGGCGTTAGCGGATCGAACCGATGCATCTGGTAGAGGTCGATCCAGTCGGTCTTGAGTCGCTTCAGCGAGGCTTCGACCGCGTTCACGATGTAGTGGCGCGAGCCGCCCTTCATCGTGCCGGCATCGTTCATGTCCATGCCAAACTTGGTCGCCAGCACGATGTCCTTGCGGCGCGCACCGAGCAGCGCGCCCAGCACCGTCTCGGAGCCACCGCGGGCGCCGTAGACATCGGCCGTGTCGAACAGGGTAATGCCATGCTCGATCGCCGCATCGACGACCTTGGCGGCCGCAGCATCATCGATCCGCCCGCCGAAATTGTTGCAGCCGAGGCCGACGAGCGAAACGCGCAGGCCGGAGCGGCCGAGATTACGGGTGAGCATTGATTGAGATGCCTTCTTGGCTCGACGGTGATCAGGCGAGTGCCAGATCGGTGCGCGAGAAGTCGCGGCCCTTGAACAGGATGGGGACTTCAAGAGTCCTTGCACAGGCATAGGACATGCAATCTGCAAGGTTGAGTTGAGCCGACGAACCACGACCCTTTCCGAAACGACCGAAGGCGACGACGGCTTCTCGACCGACTGTATCTGTCAGAGGGATGATTTCGATGTTGGCCAAGGCCAGAAACTCGTCGAAATCGTTTTGGAGTTCGACAGGATCGCGCGCAAGCCGCGTCGATAGAACCATGCAGGTTTCAAGGCGGACCAAGGGTGAGGTGTAACGTATGCGTGCCGCCCTGAGCTTGCGCGCGAAGACCGAAGCGTCTGCTTCCTTGCAGAGGATTGCGACGAAAACGGACGTGTCGACGAACATCAGCGCGTCCACATCGCGTCGCGCTCGTCCTCGGTCACCGTACGGCCACCCTGCCCGGCCTTGGCCATCACGCGATCGGCCAAGGCAGCCAACTGGTCCTCCAGTGGCACGCTGGCTCGCTCGCGCCTGAGTTCAGCCTGAAGGGCGTCCACAACCGCATCGGTGATCGAAACTTTTCGGAGTTCAGCGAGTTCTCGCGCCAAAGCGCGTGCCCGTGGGTTCCGGATATTGAGCGCTGCGTCCATGGGAGAACTCTTGCCTTTGCAGAATACTAGATCTGCAAAGGCAGCTCTGTCAACGCAGCCATCGCATGAGTGCTTACGCGACTTCCTGCTTCATCTTCTGCGAGCGCTTGCGCTCGTTGGGGTCGAGCACGCCCTTGCGCAGGCGGATCGACTTCGGCGTCACCTCGACCAGCTCGTCATCGTCGATCCAGGCCAGCGAACGCTCCAGCGTCATCCGGATCGGCGGGGTCAGGCGAACCGCCTCGTCCTTCGAGGTGGTGCGGATGTTGGTGAGCTTCTTGCCCTTGAGCACGTTCACCTCGAGATCGTTCTCGCGGGTGTGCTCGCCGACGATCATGCCCTGATAGACCTTCCAGCCGGGCTCGATCATCATCGGGCCGCGATCCTCGAGGTTCCACAGCGCATAGGCCACGGCCTCACCGGTCTCCATCGCGATCAGCACGCCGTTGCGGCGCCCGCCGATCTCGCCCTTGTAGGGCATGTAGGCATGGAACAGGCGGTTCATGATCGCGGTGCCGCGGGTGTCGGTGAGCAACTCGCCCTGATAGCCGATCAGGCCGCGCGTCGGGGCGTGGAAGACCAGACGAAGACGATTGCCGCCGGACGGGCGCATCTCCAGCATGTCGGCCTTGCGCTCGGACATCTTCTGCACGACGACGCCGGAATGCTCCTCGTCGACGTCGATGATGACCTCCTCGATCGGCTCCAGCAGGCCGCCGCCCTCGTCGCGCCGCAGCACGACGCGCGGACGCGAGACGCCGAGCTCGAAGCCCTCACGGCGCATCTGCTCGATCAGGATGGCGAGCTGCAATTCGCCGCGACCCGAGACGATGTATGAGTCCTTGTCGGTCGACTCCTCGATCTTCAGCGCGACATTGCCCTCGGCCTCCTTGAGGAGCCGATCGCGAATGACGCGGGTGGTGACCTTGTCGCCTTCCGTGCCGGCCAGCGGCGAATCATTGACCATGAAGGTCATCGAGACGGTCGGCGGGTCGATCGGCTGGGCCTTGATCGGGGTCTCGACGGACGGATCGCAGAAGGTGTCGGCGACCGAGCCCTTCACCAGGCCGGCGATGGAGACGATGTCGCCGGGAATGGCTTCCTCGATCGGCGTGCGCTCGAGGCCTCGGAAGGCAAGGATCTTGGTGATGCGGCCGCTTTCGACCAGCGTGCCGTCGCCCGACAGCACCTTGATCTGCTGGTTCGGCTTGGCCGAGCCGGAGACGACGCGGCCGGTGATGATGCGGCCGAGATAGGGGTTGGCCTCGAGCAGCGTGCCGAGCATGCGGAACGGACCTTCCTCGATGCGCGGCTCAGGCACATGGCTGAGGATCAGGTCGTACATCGGGGCGAGGCCCTGGTCCTGCGGACCGGCCGGATCATGCGCCATCCAGCCCTGCTTGCCCGAACCGTAGAGGATCGGGAAATCGAGCTGCTCGTCATTGGCGTCGAGCGCGGCGAAGAGGTCGAAGACCTCGTTGATGACTTCGGTGACGCGGGCGTCGGGCTTGTCGACCTTGTTGATCGCCACGATCGGACGCAGGCCGAGCTTCAGAGCCTTGGAGACCACGAACTTGGTCTGCGGCATCGGACCTTCGGCCGCATCAACCAGCACGATGGCCGAATCGACCATGTTGAGGATGCGCTCGACCTCGCCGCCGAAATCGGCGTGGCCTGGGGTGTCGACGATGTTGATGCGGACATCCTTCCAGACGACCGAGGTCGCCTTGGCCAGAATGGTGATACCGCGTTCCTTCTCCAGCTCGTTGGAGTCCATCACGCGCTCGATGACGCGCTGGTTGTCGCGGTAGGTGCCCGACTGCTGCAGGAGCTTGTCGACCAGCGTGGTTTTGCCGTGGTCGACGTGGGCGATAATGGCGATATTGCGCATGGACATGCGGACAGGGGCCTTTTTCATGGCCACAAGCCGGCGAGGATCGAAGCCCTGCCGGCGCAGCCCGTTCTCGAGGAAAACTGGAATTCGCTGCGCTGCACATAAACGTTGACGGGCGTTCCGGCAACCATGCACCGCAATTTTGACTGCCGCAGGGTGAATAAGGCCGTTCAGCCTCGGGCGTCGGCAGCTTTGCCGGGAGACCATGACAGCCCGAAGGCGATCGGCAGCCACAGGAAGAAATAGTGCATGTTCACGAAGGAAAACGGATTGGGCAGGTCCGAACCCATATAGCCGAAGCTGAAGATCAGCATGCTGGCGCAAAAGAAGGACAGGCTTCGGTCGATGCCTTCGAGATGCCGGCAATAGGCAAAGACCAGCACGAGAGCGGCGATCATTGCCGGAATCCCGAAGAACATCGCCGTGCCAAACAGCCCGTTATGGGCATGCACCAGAACGGGATCGTCGAAGCGGAAGATCGGCGTCAGGCCGAAGACCGGGCGCTGCCCGACAAGCTCGACCACCGTGGTCCAGATTTGCATGCGGGCCGAGGGGCGGCAGAAGTTCAGCGCGTCGATGCAGATCAGCGATCTGAGCCACGGATCGAGCACGATCAGCGCCGTGATCAAGCCCCAGGCCAGCATCGCCGTCGCGAAGAGACGCGAGCCCGTCGCCCGCCATGGCAGCAGCATCGCCGCGAAGGTGATGACAGCCGCGAGGATCGGCCCCCGGCTCTGGGTCATCCCCACAACGACGAGGATCGGCAGGACGGCGCCTGCGACCCAGGCGACGAGCCGCCGCGACCGCGGACGCGGCGCATCGCGCAGCAGCGCCACTGCCGCGACCAGGGCGACGCAGAGCCCGCCGGCGGCCGGAATCGGATTGCCGGCCCGGCCGAGCGGCATCAGCCGCTCGGTGAAAGGCAGCCCGGCGGAAAGGTGCAGCACGAGGGTGAGCACGGAACTCAGCGTCGCGGCAGCCAGCAGCGCGCCGCAGATGAAACGCAGGCCGCAGCAGGCCAGCAGGCGTCGCCCGGCAAGCAGGACGAGCGCCAACAACGCGAAGCTCGCCAGCGCCTCACCCGCCGGCCCCACTGCTGCGCGGTTGACCAGGAGGCCCAGCGCCGTCCAGGCGGCGAAGCCGCCGATGGCGGCAAGCCCGGCCATCAGGGCGCGCGGCAGGCGTTCGCGCAACAGGTTTGGATCGCTCAGCACGATCATCACGAGCCCGGCAATCATCAGCTTGGCGGAGGTGTTCTTGGCGATGAAATAGGCGGAGGACAGCAGCAGCGCGAAGCCCGCGACGCAGATCGCGTCACGCCCGACGAAGCGCGGCAGCGGCGCCGATGTGGAGGGAAGCGCCATGCTTCAGGCGCCGACGCTGTTGGGCGCGGCCGTCCTGGATGCGGCCTCGGCGGCGGCGATGATGGCCGCAGCCGTCGCTTCCGGGTCGATCGCGAAGGACTGCTTGGCGCCTTCAGGGCCACCCAGAATCGGGATCAGATCCGCCCCGCCCTCGCCCGACCAGTGCAGCACGACGCTCTTGCGGGCGTTTTGCGCCATCAGTTCGACCACGACGGCGCCCGGCTTGCAGAAGATCGTGTTGACCAGCGCCGCGCCATGCACGGCAGCGACGACATCGGCGCCGGCGACCGCCGCGACCTGCTCGGCATGGTTGTTCCAGGCCGGCTCGAAGATCCGGAAGCCGGCCTGTTCGAGACGCGCGACCAGTTCATCCTCGCCGGCGACGACACGCAGGCGGTGGCCGCGACGCCTGAGATACAGCCGCGAGGCGGCGGGAGGCGGCGGCACGTCCCGATAGGCCGCATCGAAGATGGCGCGAGCGGTGCCGATCGCCTGCGGCACGCCGTAGATGCGCTCGATATTGGGGCAATGGCTGCGCGCATAGAGATAGCGGTCGGTGACGACATGCTGCGTCGGCTTCAACACGAGCTGGCGGATCGGATAGCCCAGCGCCTTCAGCCCGTCGAGAAAGGCCGTGACCAGCGGCGGATGGCCGGCGGTGACGACCACCGTCTCCTCCTGCTTGACGATGGCGCCGATGCGCACCGCTTCGCAGATCGGCATCAGCACATCAGTGAGAAGGTGGGTGTAGTGGAACACCGGGGGGATCGCGATGCAGCGCGCCTTCACCTCGATCCGGTTCAGGCCGATCGGCGCGGGATAGCAGAAGGCCCAGCGTGCCTTGCCCTGCTGGCCAAGCGAAATCTGGCTGCCGGTGGCGGCATCGACGGGCGTGATCGTATGACCGGGGATCACGACGCCACTGATCTCGGCGATCATGGTGCGGGTCGTGTCCGGCGCGCAGGCGATCTCCAGCGGATTCAGCACGTCGACATTGTGCTGCGAGACGACGGCCAGGGCGGCTGCGTGCTCGGGCTCGTAGAGATGGTGCCGGTGGCTCTGGTCGCTGATCACCCGCGCCCGCTCGGCCGGCCAGATGAAGTCCGGAAAGAAGCCGGCAGCACGGCGCAGCGCCGGGTGCCAGCCGAGCAGGGCGTTGCTGAGCGCGAAGGCGTGCGGCTTCAGGTCGAGCAGGCGGTTCAGGAAGGTGTGGTGCCGAGCCAAGCAAGTCTCCCGCGGAATGTTCGTCTCGTCCGGCGAAAGCCGCCGTGGTGCTTGAGCACCCGCAGGGTTTCAGAGGCTGGCGGTCGTGGCCCTGATCTTCGCCTCGATGACGGCCCGGCTGACCTGATCGAAGACCAAGCGGTAAGCAGCTATGGCGGATGAATCAAGATCGCCCTGCCCGAAATCACTGAGCACCTCGAGCAGGATCGCATCGGCCTGCGCACGGCAGAGATCGAGCGTCTCGACGTCGGATGTGCCGCGGATCGTGGGCAGCAGGGCCAGAAGGCGGTCGAGTCCCATCATCGCCCGCTTGCGCCGCGCGGCGCTTTCGCGGCCGAGCAGCCCGGCCGCGCCGGTGCCCAGCAATGACAGGCCCATCACCCCGAGATAGAACCAGTCGCCATAGCGCTCGAAGAAGGTCTTTTGCTCGCCGTCGATAAAGGCGGCGGCACCGGTGTGCACAGGCAACGGCGAGTCCTTGTCGGTGGCCGGCGCCTCCAGCCCCTGAATCTGCGGCAATTCCGCTGCAAGCGTCACACGCAGCGCCAGCAGGGCGCTGACGAGGCTGCCGACGACATCGTCGTCGAGTTCCTGCGAGGCAACCAGACGCGAGGTGATCGCGATCGTCGGCAGGTTTTCCGACGGCCGGGGCGGATCGCCGCCGAGCGCGCCCCGGACGATCTCGCCGGTTTCGATGGCGCGAACCCGTGCCGCCAGTGCATCCGCCTCCCGGATCGGGATCAGGACGGGGTCTTCGCCCCAGGCCGAGCGCAGGCGGGCTGTGCCGTCATTGCTGCCACGCGCACCCACCGCATTGATCGAGAAGAAGGCGTCGATTCGCCGCTCCTTTACCGCCGGAACGATCTCGTCGGGCGTCAGGCCGACGATCGTCAGCTCGTCCTGCCCGACCTCGTATTGTGCCAGGACGAGCTTGAGCAATGCGATATTGCCCGCGGGATTGCGCACCACGCCGACGCGGCGGCCCCGCAGATCGGCAATGCGGCCGATGGCGCTATCCTTGTCGGTGATCACGAAAGGGAAGGAGCGACGCGTGATCAGCGCCGTATCGGCTTTGGCCGGCAAGGCGATATCGGGGCGGACGATAGCGAGTTCGGCATCGCCGCCATCGACCTTCTTCGCGCTCTCCTCCGAGCCTTCGGTAAGGATCAGCCTGAGCCGGATCTGGGATTTCTCGCGATTCAGCCCCTGGACGAAGCCGGCCGCCATGCGGGCATCCTCGGAGCCGAGCGGGCCGACCGCGAGGCGCAGCGTCCGCGGCTGATTCAGGACATAGAAGACCCCCGCCGTGACGCCGAACATCGCCAGCAGACCCGCCAGGATCGTGAAACCGCGCCGCCCCCTGCCGAACAATCGACTCTGCCCGCCCTGCCGTCGCTTTGGCCCATCGCCTTGGCGTGTCCCAGCATTGCTTCGCCTGCCATCATGTCGCAAGTGCGGCGCGTCTCACGTTCATGCTATGGCGGCGCCATGGACCGAGCCATCGCGCCCCTCACGATCAAGATCTGCGGCCTGTCGACGCCGGAGACGCTGCACGCCGCGCTCGATGCGGGCGTGGAGATGATCGGCCTCGTCTTCCATCCGAGAAGCCCGCGTTTTGTATCGGGCGTGCAGGCCACAGAACTGGCGGCCATCGCGCGCGGACGCGCCGAAATCGTGGCGCTCATCGTCGATCGCGATGCAAGCGAGGCCCGCGACCTCACTGACGCGCTCAAGCCCGACTGGCTGCAGCTGCATGGGCGAGAGACACCGGAGCAGGTCGGCGCCATCAAGGCCGCGACGGGCCTGCGCGTGATCAAGGCGCTCGGCGTGGGCGGGGCGCATGATCTTGCCGCGATCGGGGCCTATCAGGGAATCGCCGACCGCATCCTGCTCGATGCCAAGCCGCCGAAGGACGCTGCCTATCCCGGCGGACATGGCAGGCCGTTCGATTGGGCTTTGCTGGCCGCGCTCGACCCGGCTTTGGCCTTTGTGCTATCGGGCGGGCTCGATCCGGCGAATGTCGGCCAGGCCGTCGCCATCGCGAAGCCCTGGGGCATCGACGTCTCGTCGGGGGTCGAAAGCGCGCCGGGCGTCAAGGATATCGGCGTGATCAAAGATTTCGTCGCCGCGGCACGGGCCGCGTCGGCAGCAGCGACAGCAGAGGCAGGCCGGACATGAACGCGCCCCAGACCCCCAACACCTACCGCTCCGGCCCCGACGAGAACGGCCGTTTTGGCTTGTTCGGAGGGCGTTTCGTCGCCGAGACGCTGATGCCGTTGGTGCTGTCGCTGGAGCAGGCCTATGAGGCCGCCAAGGTCGACCCCGGCTTCCAGAAGGATATGGCGAGCTTCCTCAAGCACTATATCGGCCGGCCCTCGCCGCTCTATTTCGCCGAGCGCATGACCGAGCATCTCGGCGGCGCGAAGATCTATTTCAAGCGCGACGAGCTGAACCATACCGGTGCGCATAAGGTGAACAATGTGCTCGGCCAGATCCTGCTGGCACGCCGCATGGGCAAGAAGCGCATCATCGCCGAGACCGGCGCCGGCCAGCACGGCGTCGCCACCGCGACGCTCTGCGCCCGCTTCGGGCTGGAATGCATCGTCTATATGGGCGCGGTCGACGTCTCCCGGCAGGCGACCAACGTGTTCCGTATGAAGATGCTGGGCGCGACCGTCGTGCCGGTCGAATCCGGCACCAAAACGCTCAAGGACGCCATGAACGAGGCGCTGCGCGACTGGGTGACCAATGTCGCGACGACGTTCTACTGCATCGGCACGGCGGCCGGCCCGCACCCCTACCCCGCTATGGTCCGCGATTTCCAGTGCGTGATCGGCAGGGAAACCCGCGAGCAGATGCAGGAGGCCGAAGGGCGCCTGCCGGATTCGCTGATCGCCGCAATTGGTGGCGGCTCGAATGCGATCGGCCTGTTCCACCCCTTCCTCGACGACCCCAGCGTGAAGATGTTCGGCGTCGAGGCCGCCGGCCACGGCCTTTCGACCGCCCAGCATGCCGCCTCGCTGACCGGCGGGCGGCCCGGCGTGCTGCACGGCAACCGCACCTATCTGCTGATGGACGATGACGGGCAGATCCAGGACGCGCATTCGATCTCGGCCGGGCTCGATTATCCCGGCATCGGCCCCGAACATGCCTGGCTGCATGATTCCGGCCGCGTCAGCTACATCTCTGCGACCGATCAGGAAGCACTCGATGCATTCCAGCTCTGCTCGAAGCTCGAGGGCATCATCCCGGCGCTGGAGCCGGCTCATGCGCTGGCGAAGGTGATCGAACTTGCGCCGAAGCTGCCGGAGGACCACCTGATGGTGATGAACCTCTGCGGTCGCGGCGACAAGGACATACCCCAGGTCGCCGAGATCCTCGGCGGCATGTGATCGAAAACGGCGTCCAGCACGTAGAATCCGCCTCGCCCCTCTCGACTCCCCGCAGCAAACCGGCAACCATGAGTTGTCCCGGCCTTCTCGGCCCGGGGCTGTGCTGTTGCGTGGGGCGGAACCGGGCCATTGGGGGGCAGCGGGAACGACGGGCGTTCTGACGAGCGCGGCGAGGCCTTCACCGGCCTGCCGGTCGAGATCGCTTTTCTCTCGCGCCATGGCGTGGCGCCCACGGGCCTCGCTTTGGCCGCGCAACGCACCGGTCGCTATGGCACCGAGCCCGCGCGCGAACTCCTGGCACTCGGGCTGATCGACGAGGACGGCTTCTATCGCGCTTTCGCCGCAGAGCTTGGCCTGCCTTTTGATACCGGCGACTTTGATCTCGTTTCAGGCGGCAACTACGGCGCGATCCTGCGCAGCGGCATCGCGCCTGTCGCTGGCGATGCCGCGAGGCGCCTCCGCTTCATCCTGGCGCCCGAGGGGCCGGCGCTGCGCCGGATGCTCGAAGCCGGGCCGCGCCAGCGCGACGACATCGCCGTGGTCACGCCGCGACGCTTCGGCGAGGCGCTTCGGCGCGCCAATGGCGCAGCGCTCGCAATCCGCGCCGCCAATCTCGACGCAGCCGGCCTGGCGCGCGACAGTGCCCGCACCGGCGCCAGCCGTGGCCAGCGCATCACGGCTGCCATCGCAGCAGCGGCCGCCGCCACCGGCGGGGTCTTCGCACCGCTGGAGACGTTCTTTTCCGTCGCGCTGCTGCTCGGACCGGTGTTCCTCGGCCTGATCCTGCTACGGCTGGCGGCGGCGATCGAGCAGCCCGCCCCCGATCTCTGGCGGCAGCAGCGCTGGCGCGTCGATGACAGCCGCCTGCCGGTCTACACCGTCGCCGTGCCGCTTTACCGGGAAGAGACGGTGCTGCGCCAGATGCTGCGCGCCCTGTCGGCGTTGGACTATCCGGCATTAGGTAGCAAGCTCACCTAAATCAACTTAGCTCAACGAGAGTCGTTGGGGTAGTGTTTTCTAATGTCAGACCCCAACGTTTTGCTCACGCTCCGCCGCCGCCGCGACGCCATCAACGATGCGATCAAGGCATACGAAGACAAGCTGGAGACGGCACGCCGCGACCTGGCCCACATTGCCGCGACGATCCGGCTATTCGAGATCGGAGACGAGCCGCTTCAATTCCCGGTCTATATGGACATAGGACGGCTGTTCAGGCCCAAGGAGATCGGGAAGCTCTGCCATGAAGCGCTGGCGATTGAATCGCCTCTGGACACGCGAGAGCTGGCCGTGCGCGTCATGCGCGCGAAGGGAATGGATGAAAGCGACAACGTGCTTCGCAGCACCGTCGCGCATCGCGTCGTGCAGGCGTTGACCATGCGGCTTAAGCGGGGACTGATCGCGTCACCCGGCAAGCGAGACGGGGTCAGATTGTGGGGGTAACCCAATCAAACCTTACTCACCCGGAGCCGAGGGTTCCCCTGTGAGGATTTCAAGCGCGCGAAGGTAATGAACCCCCATGAGGGCTCTGATATAGACCTGAGGGATTTTTAGTTCCGTCGCGATCTCTTTGTCTCTCTCAGGCGAGCTGACATATCCGTCTATGTACCTGTTCCTGATTCTTTCAGGACACAGCGCCAAAAGCGCCATCCACTCCGCATCTCGCTCAGAAGTAAACATCGGTGACTCATCCTCGCTCAGAGGATTTGTCTGAAGTTCATCAAGTAAGATTTTGACTCGATCGACACTATCAACACGCTGCGCGCTGCTGTCAAAGACGTGCATAAGTTCTTTGCAGCAAACAAATCGTCTCCAGCAGCGGTTTAACTCTTGATCATACCTGATGCTGGCAACGTCGTATTCTTCCTCGTAAGGGCTAGTTCTATCTAGATGATAGACCATATGGCCCCTAGAAATGTTCTGGTCGAGTTTGCAGGCCCAGAATTCAACATCGCCGACATTGGGATGGAAGGCGATCACACGCTCCTTCAAAAGCTGAAGGGGCGTGACCACGACGTCTAATTCGTTTGAATATCGATAAAGGTCAGCGAAATTCATGAAAAAGCCACCAGAGTTGAACTCTGGTGGCTAACCTATCAGGCGTATGCCGTCAAATCGTCAATCGGCTAAATCACCATCAACGTCTGCGACAAGCACGGCTGTGCGACTCTGGATTTGGTTTTCAGCGCTAACATACTGTTCAGACAGCTGTTCCGCGGTCACTTCGCGGCTCACGCCACGAAAGAACTTCAAATTGCCAATCCGGCTGCCATTCGCGGGGAACAGCAGGTTCATGGCGGCTTCGAGTTGAGGTCCCATTTGCTCCCTCCTTAAAAATCTGGTTGCACGTCAGAGCGGAACGCCACAAAACACACGTTGTTCCGCACCCGCATATATCCACGCGCCTGCTTTTTCACAAGCGCAATAGACGTTGACAAGGCGCAAAAAATCGGTCTTCCGGCGGCTCTCACTGGCATAGTTGCCATATACGTGTTAAAAAACTGCTGCTGTCAACTAACCGTTTGATGACATTTCGTTAAGGTTTATTGCGTTTTCCCGCTAACAGCGCGCTGCCAATAGCCCTTCCAAAGACGGCTTACCCCGTGGGTAAGAGCGGCACTAGCTACCATAAGATACTGTTCGCCATTGCTGATTCGGCGATGGTCCTCGCGCCAAGCCATCTCACAAGAGTAGGCATTGAGGTACGGTCCGGCGATATGATGGTGCGTTCCAATTTCCGCGCGACGCAGGCGAGAGAAAAAGCTTTCCGCCATGTTGGTGCAGGACTGGCCGTCCGAATAGCACTCGCTGTGGTTGATGCGCTTCGTCAGATAGAACGTGTGCAGCTCGTCCCAATGCAGAGCTTCGTCAGCGTGAACCGTAGCGGACGGGTGCACGCGCTGGCCAATGGTCGGCAGCGAGGCGCCCTCTGACTTGAACACGAACGGCAACGTGCGGCCGGCGCGCTCGCGCATGATGACCACGACGCGGCGCTTGCCGTTCTGGTTCTTCGCAAGGCGGCGGTCGACGCGGTTCTCTTTGAAGTTGGCGGGGCGAACGTGACCGCCGAAATAGGCGCCGTCGATCTCGACCTCACCCGAGACAGTCATATCAGCCATTTCAGCGGCCATTGCCTCGCGCAGCTTGTGCGTCAGGACAAAGGCCGTCTTGTACTGCACGTTGATGTCGCGGGAGAGCTGCAAGGCCGAATGGCCCTTGGCGCCGTTGACGAAGATCGCGATGGCCAGGAGGTAGTCGCGGATGGCGAGTTTGCGGCTGGCGAAGATTGTGCCCGACGTAACCGAGAACTGATGCGTGCAAGCCTTGCACTTGTAGAGCTGCCGGGTCTTGAACGTGTAGACCGCACCGCAGTTGCAACGTGGGCAAACCGGATCACCGCCAGTGTCGCACCAACGGATCTGACGGAAGGCGCTATGGGCTTCCTCGTCCGACATACGGGCCACCGTCACCAAGGAGAGGGTGCGGGCCGCTGCGGAAAGGAGGAAGTGTTGCGCCATTTGCTCGCCAACGAATTTCGTTGACGTCAGTGATATGCGTGGAAATGAGAGATGTCAACGCTAATCGTTGGGGTTGACTGAAAAAATCTCCCGCGCTAGGCGTTGGTAATGTCTCCGGAACAATGCCGAGCCGCCCGTGGGTGGTTAGACCTGTCACAGGACGAGCTTGCAAAAGCCGCTGGCGTCTCGCTGTCCACCGTTCGGGATTTTGAGAAGGGTCGGCGCACGCCGATACAGGCAACTCTAAAGGCAATGGAAGCTGCCCTTGTAGCGCAAGGGATCGAGCTTCTTTCGAAGGACGGCGCCGCATCAGGTATCGCTTTCCGATCGGTTGAACCCTAGATTATGGGTGGAGGCGGGGGGAGTTGAACCCCGAGGGGAGACGCTGCAAATCGTTCCTTGGGCACCGGCCCTACCGCCCCCATGAGAAGCGCCAACCTCTCACGAGGTTGGCGCTTCCGCTTAGAACTGGAACGAGAGCTGGTTAGGCCAGCGACGAGTATGTGCCCGAACGTGTTCGATAGAGCCGAAACGGCGGCGGACATACCAACGGACGTAAACGCGGAGAAGCATGGCTTCACTCCTTAGAAGGAGTGCCCCTTGTGTTCTCCAGCATTCAGCGTATGCTCTGCGCGTGTGGCGCTAGGCATGGCTTTGCCTTCGCTCTCGGTTGGCACGAACCCCGAGAGACGCTGGCGCTTCTAGAAGGCCCGGGCTCCAACCCCCGGGCCTTTTCCACACCAGGCAACCCCTCGACTCATACACCGCCGTCGCAGGAATGCAAGAACCGCGTCACTGTGTCCTGAAAATAATTCTACCGAAACGGTTGAATGATCCTCGAAAATCAGTATGGTTCTGATGTTAGCGATGCAGGGGAGGCACGCATGGCGAAACTCACACCGTTTGGCATTGCCCTCAGAAAACTCCGAATCGAAAAGGAGCTTAGGCTTTTCGATTTGGCGGAGGCTATGCAGAAAAGTACCGCCCTGATCTCAGCTATCGAGACCGGGCGCAAAACGATTCCCGATGGCTTCGTCCTTGAAGTCGCTAGGGCTCTCGATCTGAACACTGCCGAGCTGAGACTGCTAAATTCAGCGAAAGAGCAGACCAGAAAAGAGGTCAAGGTCGAGCACCTACGGGGTGACCAGCGAGAGCTGATTGCGGCTCTGGCGCGTCGTCTGGACGACATGCCGCCGTCTTTGATCGATGAACTGAAGAAGAAGGTTCTGAAATCTGCGGAAGGCGAAATACCGTTTCAGCGCAAGCGGCGAGGGATGCTTGTCTCGCCTATGTCAGCGGCGGCTATCGAGAGCCTTGCTGGCAAGGTTAGAAATGTTTTCTGCAAAATGGATCGCTACGATTTTCCGATCATTGAAGTTCTTGAGATTAAACTACAAGAACTAGAACCCCGGTTCGTCTTTGACGTCCGAGATGGGCATGAAATCGACGGCGACGAAGGCCGGGTAATCCCGGGAGAGCACCTTCTGATACTCCGGACTGACGTATACGACGGGGCTTGCCGCCACCAAGCGAGGCCTCGTTTTACGGCATGCCATGAGTTGGGGCACTATGTGATGCACCATGAGGCGACGTTGTCTCGCGCCACTACGAATGCGGACCCGATTTATCGTGATGCTGAGTGGCAGGCTGATATGTTCGCGGGCGCTCTCATGCTTTGCCGCCGCCACGCGAGCGAACTGGCCGGGCCGGATGATGCGGCGGCAAAGTGCCGTATGAGCCCACATGCCGCTCGCGTGACGTACTCAAAGTACGAGCGGTAACCGCCCCAAATTAGCCCGGCCAAGCGCCGGGCTTCTTTTTATGGCCTAGGTGCGTTTGCTACCTAATGCCGGGACTATCCCACCGCCAAGCTCGACATCCGCCTGCTGATCGAAGCCGATGACATGGGCATGCAGGCGGCGCTGGCACGCCTGGCCCTGCCAGCCCATGTCACCGTCACGATCGTGCCGCCGGGCTTGCCGCGCACCAAGCCGCGGGCGCTCAATCTCGCCTTGATCGAGGCGCGCGGCACGTTGTTCACGATTTTCGACGCGGAGGATATTCCTGACCCGCAGCAGCTGCGCATGGCGGCCGCCCGGTTCCTGCGCGCACCGGAAGACCTCGCCTGCCTGCAAGCGCGCCTCGTCATCGACCATGCCGACGAAGGATGGCTGCCGGCCTTGTTCGCACTCGAATATGCCGGGCTGTTCGAGGTGCTCAATCCGGGCCTGCTGCGCTCGGGCCTGCCGATCATGCTGGGCGGCACCTCGAACCATTTCCGGACCCGGGCGCTAAGGGCGGTCGGCGGCTGGGATGCCTGGAACGTCACGGAGGATGCCGATCTCGGCGTGCGGCTGGCGCGGGCGGGCTACCGCATGGGCGATCTGCCCTCCGACACGCGCGAGGAGGCGCCACTGACCCTGCATGCCTGGCTGAAGCAGCGCTCGCGCTGGATCAAGGGCTATATGCAGACGCTGGTGACGCATTCGCGCGCGCCGGTTCGGCTGCTGCGCGAGGCCGGCGTTCTCGCCACCTTTGCCTTCCTGTCGCTTTGTCTCGGCACGGTCGTGACTGCGCTGGCCTATCCGGCCTTCGCCGTCGCGGCATTCCTGGCCTGGCGCGACGGGTCGCTGCTCTCGCCGACCAACGCCTTCCACAGCCTGACCTCGGGACTGGCGGTGGCGGTCTGGATCTTCGGGGCAATCGCGCTGTTCCTGCCGCCGGCCATCGGCGCGCTGCGGCGTGGCTCGCCGAGGCTGTTGCTCTATCTGCCGCTGCTGCCGCTCTATTACGGGCTGGTCTGCGTCGCCGCCTGGATGGCGCTGCACGAATATCGCGCGCAGCGCTTCACCTGGAACAAGACGACGCATGGGCTGGCTCGCCAGCGCGCGCCGCTCGCCGAGCCCTTTACAGGTGGCGCAGCCATTCCTGCGCCGCCTGGGCCGGAGGCTGCTCGATGTTGAAGGCGCCGATGAAGCTGCCGTCCTTGCCCATCAGATAAACCAGGGCGGTGTGGTCCATGGTGTAGTCGTTATCCTTGAGCGGCACCTTGCGGGCATAGGCGCGATAGGCCTTGACCATGGCGTCGATCGCGGGCCGGTCGCCGCTCAGGCCGAGGATGCGCGGGTCGAAGGAGCCGAGATAGCTCTTCATCACCTCTGGCGTATCGCGCTCGGGATCGACGGTGACGAAGAGCGCGCGCAGCTTCTCGCCCTTCGCACCTGCCGCCCGCAGCGTCTCGGAGATCTCGAACAGCTTGGTCGGGCAGATGTCGGGGCAGTGCGTGAAACCGAAGAAGACCAGGAAGGGCGCGCCGCGCAGGTCCTTATCCGTGAGCGGCCTGCCCTCCTGCGTGGTCAGCGTGAACGGCCCGCCGACGCTCGCTACGCCGGACTGACCCTGCCGGCCGGGCGAAAAGGTCAGGATCGCGGCGGCGGCGAGCGCGAGCGCGCCGGCGAGGAAGACGACGAGAGGCAGGACAAGACGGCGATTCACGGGAGGCATCCTGATGGCGGCCCGACCGGGCCACGAAACGGTAGGTGTCTTCAGAAACAGGCGACAATGCTGGCGATCAGGCCATCGGTGAAGAGACGGTCGCCCTCGCGCCACCAGAGCAGCAGGCCGGCCAGCAGCAGGGTTCCCGTCCCGCCGCCCAGCATGGCGATGCCCAGGCGCGAAGGCGCGGGCGCATCGGCTTCATGGCTGTCGTCGAGCTGTGTCATGAGCGGGAGCATAGCCCGACAGCGCCGCTGCCGGAAGCGGCATCCGTGACGCAGGCAAAGCATGACCCCAGCATGCTCGCCCCCCAGAGTATCAAACCGCCCAAATCCGTCGGGCGATGCCGAACACCCAAGTCAATAAAAAACGGCAGGGCCCGTCGAGTGCCGCTCGGCGGGCCCTGCCTTGGATCTGCGATCAGGCTGCCTTGGCAACCGCCGCAGAATTCGCCGGGCCGCCCAGCTGGGTCAGCGCCTTGTCGGTCTTTGTCTCTTCGGCCAGCGTCTCGTCGAGGAGCTTGACCGCGTCCTTGTGGCCGAGTTGGGTCGCCCAGGCCTTGAGGGTGCCGTAGCGCGCGATCTCGTAGTGCTCGACTGCCTGGGCGGAAGCGACCAGGCCGGCGTCGAGTGCCGGGCTGTCGGCATAGTCCTCCATTACGGCCTTGCCCTCTTCGAGGATGCCGAGGATGGCGTCGCAGGTCTTGGCGCGCGGTGCCTTGCCGATCAGTTCGAAGACCTCGCTCAGGCGCTCGACCTGAGCTTCAGTCTCGGTCTTGTGGGTCTCGAAAGCCTTCTTCAGTTCGGGCGACTTCGCCGCCTTCGCCATCTTCGGCAGCGCCTTCAGAATCTGCTTTTCGGCGTAGTAGACGTCCTTGAGCATGTCGTGGAACAGCTCGTCGAGGGGCTTGGGGGTCGTGGCCATGGGTGTTCTCCGGGTTGGGGTACCGGTCGCCAAACGAGGGACAAGGCCTGCGGTTCCACTCCTCCTTTGTGGCCTTGTTTTCGTAACGTTTTCAGAAGGCGTTCCCTGGCGGGCCATTCCAAGCCGTGGCTTGCACGCCATGGCCGACCCGGTAGTTTCGCGGTCCTCCAGGGTGCCGTCAGCACCCCAACGGGCGTTGCGCGATGACGATGGATGAAGCGACCTATTTCGCCCGGCTGCGGGAGTTGCAAAGCGCAGCATGGCCGGCCGGGGTTCCGCGCGAGCCCCGCTATCCGCTCGGCGAGATCGCGATCAGCGAGCATCTACGCGAGTGGGCCCGGCGCCAGCCGGACAAGCCGGCCTGCATCTTCTACGGCCGCGAGGTCAGCTATCGCGAACTCGACGATCTGAGCGAGCGTTTTGCGGCGTTGCTGCATGCGCATGGCGTGCGCTCCGGCGACCGGATTGCCGTGTTCCTGCCGAACTGCGCGCAATTCATGCTGGCCTTCTTCGCGATCCTGAAGCTCGGCTGCGTCCATGTGCCGGTGAATCCGCTGTTTCGCGAGGCCGAGCTTGCCTATGAGCTCAACGATACCGGCGCGAGGATCGTCGTCTGCCTGGACAGCCTGATGCCGCTGCTGCGTCAGGTCCGGGACCAGACGCAGGTCGAGACCGTTTTCGCGACGAGCTTCGCCGAGATGCTGCCCGCGGAGCCGACCATGCCCGTGCCGCAAGCCCTGCTGCAGCCCAGGATCGCTTGCGAGGATGCGATCGACCTTTTGCCGGCGCTGGCGCAGGTGGCGACGCCCGCACCGGTGGTCACGATCGATCTCGATGCCGTCGCGGCGCTGAACTACACCGGCGGCACCACCGGCATGCCGAAGGGCTGCATCCACACCCAGCGCGACATGCTCTACACCGCCGGCACCAGCCTGGCGGCGAGTTTCGAGCTTTCTCCCGACGACGTCGTGGTCAATTTCGTGCCGATCTTCTGGATCGCCGGCGAGGATACCGGGCTGCTCTTCCCGATGGTGGCGGGCGCGACCGTCGTACTGATGGCGCGCTGGGACGCGGTCGGCTTCATGACCGCGGTTGCGCACTACAAGGCGAGCTTCGCCTATCTGCTCGTCGACAACACCGTCGAACTCCTGGAGCATTCGGCGTCTGCGTCGTTCGACCTGACCTCGCTTCGAAAGGTCCGGGTCTCGTCCTTCGTGAAGAAGCTGAACCCGGATTTTCGCGCCCGCTGGCGCGCCTTGACCGGCGCCGACATGATCGAAGCCGCCTGGGGCATGACCGAAACCCACACGATGGACACCTTCACCATCGGCATGCAGCAGGATGATTTCGACCTTCTATCGCAGCCGGTCTTCGTCGGGCTACCCGTGCCCGGCACCGACTTCAAGATCTGCGATTTCGACAGCGGCACCCTGCTGCCACTGGGCGAGACCGGCGAAATCTGCGTGCGCACGCCCTCGCTGTTCAAGGGCTACTGGAACAGGCCGGAGGCCAGCGCCGAGGCGATCCGCGGCGGCTTCCTGCATACCGGCGATATCGGCGTCATCGACGAGCAAGGCTATCTGCACTTCCTCGGCCGCCGCAAGGAGATGCTCAAGGTCAAGGGCATGAGCGTGTTCCCGGCCGAGATCGAGGCGATGCTCGGTCAGCATCCCGGCATCGCAGGATCAGGCGTGATCGGTCGCGAGGATCTGGAGCGCGGCCAGGTGCCGGTCGCCTTCATCGCGCTGGGCGACGACGCAGCGGGGCTGGACGCGGCGGCGCTTGCGGCCTGGTGCCGCGAGCGGATGGCGGCCTACAAGGTGCCGGAAATCCGGATCGTGCAGGCCTTGCCGATGACCGCGACCGGCAAGGTCAAGAAGGAAGAGCTGCGCGCGCTACTCTGACAGGTCCGGCTCTGTTCAAGGCCGTTCGCCGCGCGCGATGCGCTTGTCGATCTCGGCCAGTACCGGCGCGAGATCGGCGACGCCATCGATAACATAATGCGCGCCGGCCGCCTTGAGCTTGCCCGTCGCAACCTCTCGGCGGGCCGCGAAGTCTTCGGCCGAGAGCGCCAGCGTGTCGGGCAGCGAGAGGCCGAAGACGTTTCCGGTCACCGCCACGCCGACGGTCCAGGCGCCGCCATTGATGCCCTCGCCGATGCCGACCTCGGTGTCGTCGACCTTCACCGCGCGCCAGGCCGGATAGACCTGCAGCTCGGTCAGGACGCGCCACATCAGGAATGGTGTCGGCCGGCCATCGGGTGCATCGCCGGTGCAGGCCATCGCATCGGCGACGAAGCCCTGCTCCTGCGCGCGAGGTGTGACCTGCGCCATGATCTCGCGGGTATAGCCGGTGGTGCTGCCGATGCGGACGCCGTCCGCGCGCAAGCGGGCGGCGGCCTCGGCGGCGCCCGGGATCAGATCCGAGAAGGCCGCCGCGACGGCGAGGTTCTTGGGCACGAAGACGTCATAGACCGCATCGATGTTGGCGTCGGTGGGCGCATTGCCCCGCGCGCGCTGCCATTCGGAGGCGATGCGCGGCATGGCGAAGAGCGCCGCGACATGGGGGCGCTTGGCCATGCCCATCGGGATGCGGGCCTCGTCGATCGTGACGGTGACGCCGAACTCCCCGAAGGCCTCGACGAAGGCCCCCATCGGCGCCAGCGAGCCATGATCAACGACGGTTCCGGCCCAGTCGAACACGACGGCCCTGATCTGGCTCAGCGACATTGTCTCAATCCACATGTTGGCGAAACGACCGCCTGCGATAGCGGCAGGCGGTGACGATCCGGCGACGAAACCGGTCCGCCCGTCCGGCACCAGCTCAGATGCATGGAGCACGCCACTCTCTGCAGTCCTGGAGTATCCCTGACTTCATCGAGAGCTTGAAGTCGCGGGAGTGCAAATGTCCGGGCGGCCCGTTCCGGTCCGCAAGGTGCTGTTGCGTCATATCGCGATCACCCACTAGGTTGAGCTGTTCTGAAGACGGGCCGGCGGCGACGAACCGCAGCGTCACGGGCCCGACCACACGGCGCGGACAAGACCGAAACAGGGAGCCGACCATGACATTCTTCAGATCGACGCTGGCCGCGATGGCTTCGCTTGTCGCGCTCTTGACGCTGGCAGCACCAGCCTCGTCGCAGCAGCGCAATCTTGGGCCGCCGACCGGCTCGGTCCGGATTCAGCAGCTCCAGGTCGCCTTCATCGGCTCCGGCGCAATCGGCGGCGGAACCCTGAAATTCGGCGGCCGCAGCTATGGCATCACCGTCGGCGGACTGGGCGTCGGCGGCATCGGCGCCTCACGCCTGACGGCGACCGGGACTGTCTACGGCCTGACGCAGGTCGAGGATTTCACCGGAGCCTATGTCCAGCTCCGCGAAGGCTGGGCCGTCGGCGACCAGGGCCGGGGACGGCTGTGGCTGCGCAACACCAAGGGCGTCACGATTCGCCTGGCCACGCGACGCCAGGGCCTGCAATTCTCGCTGGGTGCTGACGGCGTATTGATCGGCTTCAAATAAGATCTGCGGCCCGCGTGCCGGTGCCCGACGAGGTTCGGGGCATCGGCGCGCAGGCTGGCGCGATCACCGCGACCAGCGATGCCGGTTGCGAACCCCGCCGCGCAGTGCAATGCCCGTCGAGCGTTTTCCGGGGCTAGCAGCATTCGATGCCGATCGCGCATTTCGACACCGTCATCCTGGGCGCCGGCGCTGCTGGAATGATGTGCGCGATCCATGCCGCATCGCGCGGCGGGCGTGTTCTCATCGTCGATCACGCGAAAGCGCCCGGAGAGAAAATCCGCATTTCCGGCGGAGGCCGCTGCAACTTCACCAATATCGGAACGAGCGCGCGGAATTTTCTGTCGAACAATCCGCATTTCGCGAAATCCGCGCTGGGCCGATACACGCCACATGATTTCGTGGCCTTGGTCGAAAAACACGGCATCGCCTATCACGAGAAAACGCTCGGACAGCTCTTCTGCGATGAATCCGCCAAGGACATCATCGCGATGCTGTTGGACGAGATGGCGCGCGTGGCCTGCGAACTGCGCCTCAACACCACGCTGGATAGCATCGCAACGATCGATGACGGCTTCGCGGTCAAGCTCGGTGGTGAGGGGGCTGTCACGATTCGCTGCCGGCACTTCGTCGTTGCATCCGGCGGAAAATCCATCCCGAAAATGGGAGCGTCCAGCCTCGGCTACCAGATCGCCGGCCAGTTCGGGTTGGCGGTGACGGAGACGCGCCCGGCCCTCGTGCCGCTGACATTCGGCGAGGATGTGCTGGCCGGGTTTCGCGAGATGGCCGGCGTCGCAGCCGATGCGCGCGTCTCCTGCGGCAAGGCGACATTTGAGGAGGCACTGCTGTTCACGCATCGCGGGCTTTCCGGCCCCGCCATGCTGCAGATTTCGTCATACTGGCGCGAAAAAGCGTCGGTCAGGATCGCGTTTCTGCCGAAGCAGGATGTGTTCGCCGCGTTGCGCGCGTCCAGACAGGAAAACGGCCGCAGGAGCATCGCCAATACGCTTGGCGATCTCCTGCCGAAGCGATTGGCAGCCTATCTTGCCGACGCCCATGGCTGGGCGGGACCGATCGGCGACGCCAGCGACATGAGACTCGCGGCGATCGCGGCGATCATTCAGGGCTGGGACGTGATGCCGATCGGATCGGAAGGATACCGCACCGCGGAGGTGACGCTGGGCGGCGTCGACACATCCGGCCTGAATTCGCGGACGATGGCAGCAACGGCGGTCGACGGCCTGTACTTCATCGGTGAAGTCGTCGACGTCACCGGCTGGCTCGGCGGCTACAACTTCCAATGGGCGTGGTCATCAGGCTGGGCAGCAGGAACAGCCATCGCCGAACGCAGCGGCTAAGCTGGGTCGGCCCGCGCCAACGCAATTCAAATATCGGCCATCTAGGATTTTTGGAGCGGGCGATCGGGATCGAACCGACGACATTCAGCTTGGGAAGCTGACGTTCTACCACTGAACTACGCCCGCATGCGTCCGGTGTGGCACGGGGGCCAACGCCGGAGCATCGCGTTCATAGCGGCTCGCGGGGCGGGTGTCATCCGGGAATCGGGCAGCACCCACGCAATGGCGTTACGTCGCGGCACAGCGCCGCCTCAACTCCGGAAATGCTTCGAGAGCTTGAGCGACTGGCCCTGATAGTTCGAGGTGCCGATTTGGCCATAAAGCGCGTCGGGCTCAGCCGCCATGCGCTCGAAGGCGAGCCGGCCGACCACCTGCCCGTCCTCGAGCAGGAACGGGACCTCGTGGCTGCGCACCTCCAGCACGCCACGCGAGCCCGGTATTCCTCCGGCGCTCGCGCCGAAGCCCGGATCGAAGAAGCCGGCATAGTGGACCCGGAACTCGCCCATCGTCGGATCGATCGGCGCCATCTCGGCGGCGTAGCCGGCGGGGATGTGCAGCTTTTCCTTCGAGGCCAGGATGTAGAACTGGTGGGGATCGAGGATGAGCCGGCGCGAGGGCTTAGCCAGGATCGGCGTCCAGAAATCGTCGATCGCATAGCCACCGACGCGATCGACATCGATCACATCAGTGAAGCTCTGCGCCTGGTAGCCGATGACGTCGCGCTCATGGTCGCCGGCGAGATGGATACGGAAGACAAGCCCGTTACGGATCGTCGGGGTGCCGTCGACCAGCGGCGTCGCCTCGTGAATCTGGCGGAGTTCGCGATCGCCGACGCGAAAGCCCGCCGTTTCCTCCTGCGCCGAACCGCGCCGCCGAAAGCGAAGCTGGTTCAGGCGGCTACCCTTGCGGACCCGGATCGAGAAGCTCGACGGCGAGATTTCGGCGTAGAGCCTGCCCGTATATCCGCCGGGCACGGTATCGAACTCCTCGGCATGGTCGGCGATCAGGCGGGTGAAGACGTCGAGCCGGCCCGTCGAGCTCTTGGGGTTGGCGAAGGCGGAGATGGTTTCGGGCAGCCCCTCCAGAGTCTCGATCAGTTCGACGACGTAGACGCAGTTCTTCTCCAGAATGGCGCCGTCGCCCTCCAGCGAGATCGTGTCCTGCGTCAGGTCGGCGAGAGCCTCCTCGACGCGCTTGTTGGGCCCCGGAAGGAAGCTCGCGCGAACGCGGTAGGCCTTGTGGCCGAGGCGCAGATCGATGCTTGCCGGCTGGAACTGGCTCTCGACGAATTCGCCCGAATGGGAGCGGATCATGCGGCGCTGGACGAGCTTGCGGATGTCCTGGCGCGGCAGCACGCCGGACTGCCCGCTGAGGCTCGACGAGTGCGGCCCCTTCTCGATATCCGCCAGCATGTCAGGAACGGCCATTGATCGGTTGCCCATCTGTGGCGACGACAAACATTCTCTTTGATCGCGCGTTGCCTCGCAGGCGAGTCCCCTAACACGACTTGTCCACGCGATTCGAGCCTGCCGGGCGGGTTGACCGGCCGGCTCCGACGCCGCAAACACGGAGGGATGATGGCGGTCGCGGCCGGACCGCCGGCTCGGGAGCCGTGGCGATGTATCAAGCGGAGACGCATGGCGTGCGCGTGATCGCCGTGCCGAGCTTCATGGAGGGCGAATCCTCGCATGCGCAGGGTCGCTATTTCTGGGCCTATACCATCGAGATCCTCAATCTCTCGGCGCAGACCGTGCAGCTCATGAGCCGGCACTGGTTCATCACGGATGGGCGCGGCGAGGTCCACGAGGTGCGCGGCGACGGCGTCGTCGGTCAGCAGCCGGTGCTGCGCCCGGGCGAGAGCTACAGCTACACCTCGGGCTGCCCGCTGATGACGCCCGACGGCTCGATGCGCGGCTTCTATGCCATGCTGGGCGAGGACGGCACGATCTTTGATGTCGAAGTGCCGCTGTTCCCGCTCGATTCCCCTTATGTGAAAAAGGTCCTGCATTGACTGCTTCCTCGCCGACGGGTGAGCGCCTCGCGCCGCTCGACATGCTCGCCAAGCTCGTCGCCTTCGACACGGTGAGCCACAAATCCAACCTGCCGCTGATCGCCTTCGTCGAGGACTATCTGGCGGGCTGGGGCGTGCCCTCGATCCGCATCCCCAACGCCACCGGCGACAAGGCGGCACTGTTTGCCACGATCGGCCCGCAGGACCAGGGCGGCGTGCTGCTGTCTGGCCATACCGATGTCGTGCCGGTCGAGGGCCAAGCCTGGAGCCGCGATCCGTTCACGCTGCATGTCGAGGACGGCAAGGCCTATGGTCGCGGCGCCGTCGACATGAAGGGCTTCATCGCGCTGGCGCTGGTGCTGGTGCCGGATTTCCTCGCGGCCGATCTCAAGACGCCGATCCACCTGTTCTTCTCCTATGACGAGGAGGTCACCTGCCTCGGCGTCGTCGATGGCATCGCCCGCATGGGCAAGGATCTGCCGAAGCCGCGCGCCGTGATCGTCGGCGAGCCGACCTCGCTCGAACTGGCCGATGCGCATAAGGGCATCCGCACCTTCTTCACGACGATCACCGGCGTTCCCGCGCATTCCTCCAAGCCGCATCTCGGGGCGAGCGCCGTGCATGGCGGCATCCGGCTTTCGGCCGGGCTGGTCGGCTTCGCCGATGAGCGCGAGGCGAACCCGGACCAGAGCGGCCGCTTCGATCCGCCCTACGACACCGTCCATGTCGGCAAGTTCCATGGCGGTATCGCCCGCAACATCCTGGCCGACCGCTGCGATCTCTCCTGGGAGGTCCGCACCCTGCCGGGCTCGGACCCCGAGGACGTGCCGGCGCGTTTCGCTACCTTGTCGCAGGAGGTTCTGGCCCGAATGCGCAAGACCGCGCCCTCGGCCACGATCGAGACGATGATGAGTTCAGACGTGCCGGGTCTTGCACCCGATCCGGGTTCGGAGGCCGAGACGCTGGTGATGCGGCTCGCCGGGCGAAACCGCACCATCGCGGTCGCCTATGCGACGGAAGCCGGACATTTCCAGCGGGCGGGGCTGCCGACGATCGTTTGCGGGCCGGGCTCGATCGATCAGGCGCACCAGCCAGACGAATACATCACACTGGAGCAGTTCGCCGCCGGCGAGGCCTTCATGCGCAAGCTGATGGCAGAGTGCCGCGTCTGAAAACCGTTCGGGCGGTCCCGTCTCACGGGGCCGCCGCTTCCGCCTCGATCAGCCGGACCAGTTCGTCGAGAGCCGACAGGCGGGGAATGCGCCGGTAGCGCGGCTGCCCGGTCGGCTCCTCGGCGTGCTCCAGCGCCCAGGTCAGCTCGTGCGGGATGTGGACGGCCCAGGCGCCGGCCTCCAGCGCCGGCAGGATGTCCGATTTCAGCGAGTTGCCGACCATCATCGCGCGTTCCGGCCCGTCGCCATGGCGGGCGAAGACGCGGCGATACATCTCGGGCGTCTTGTCGCTGACGATCTCGACGCCGTGGAACAGGTCGCCGAGGCCTGACTGCGCCAGCTTGCGCTCCTGATCGAAGAGATCGCCCTTGGTGATGACGACGAGCCGATAGTCGCCGGCAAGCTGCGCAAGCGTCTCGCGCGCATGCGGCAGGGTCTCGACCGGGTGGGCGACCATCTCGCGGCCGGCCGTCAGGATCTCGCCGATCACCGAGGCCTTGACCTCACCCTTGGTGATCTCGATCGCGGTCTCGATCATCGAGAGCACGAAGCCCTTGATGCCGAAGCCGTAGAAGGCGAGGTTGCGGCGCTCGGCATCCAGCAAACGGCCGGAAATCTCCGCCGCTTCGCCATGGGCACCCAGCAGGGCGACGAAACGCTCCTCCGTCAGACGGAAGAACTGTTCGTTCTGCCAGAGCGTGTCGTCGGCATCGAAGCCGATGGTGGTGAGATTGCGCGTCATCAGACCCTCGGATGTCGGGCCGGACCCCGGTCACGCGCCGGTCGACGGCCCATCCTCGACCTCGGTCGCTTCAAACACATAGCGCCGCGAGCAGAACTCGCAGGTGACGCCGAGCGTGCCGTCATCGGCGACCATCGCCTTGCGGTCCTCGCCTGAGAAGCCACGCAGCATGCCGAGCACGCGCTCGCGCGAGCAGCGGCAGGCTTCGTGAACCAGGGTCGGCTCGAAGACGCGCGCGCCGCGCTCGTGGAACAGGCGGTAGAGCAGCCGCTCGCTTTCCAGCAGCGGGTCGAGCAGTTCGTGATCTTCGACCGTCTCGACCAGCGAGCGCGCTTCCGCCCAGGCATCGTCGCTGATCCCGTCAGGATCGTCGTTGCTCAGGATCTGATGGCCTTCGGGCGCGTCGCCGGGATGGATGTCGGCGGCGCGCAGCCGGTCGACCGAATGCGGCATGAACTGGACCAGAAGCCCACCGGCGCGCCAGTGCCGGCTGTCGCCGGGACCGACGATCGAACCGACGCTGAGCCGGATGCGGCTCGGGATCTGCTCGGACTGGCGGAAATACTGGTGCGCCGCCTCTTCGAGGCTCTGGCGGGTCAGAGCCACCACGCCCTGATAGCGCGTCGTCGCCGAACCCTGATCGACCGTCATGGCGAGATGGCCCTCGCCCAGCAGATCGCCGGTGCTCAAGGTCCCAGCCGCGACCGCTTCCGCCAATTTCGCCTCGTCGATATGCGCGACGGCGCGAAAATTATCGGGCGCGTTGAAATCGACGACCATCATCGAGATCGCCCCGTCGCTCTTGGTCTGGAGCTGGAAGCGGCCCTCGAATTTAAGCGCGGTTCCGAGCAGCACGGTCAGCGCCGCGGCCTCGCCGAGCACGCGCGAGACCGGCTCCGGATAATTATGTCGGGCCAGAATCGTGTCGATCGACGAGCCCAGCCGCACGACGCGGCCGCGAACGTCGAGATCGGGCACCGTGAAGGGCACGACGCGGTCGTCGAGCGCGGCCAGGCCTTCAAGCGCGGCATGCCCTGCGCCGGTGTCGGTATCGGCCATCAGGCGGCGACCCCGCCGAAGCACCAGGCCAAAATGCCCTTCTGCGCGTGCAGGCGGTTCTCGGCCTCGTCGAACACGGCCGATTGCGGCCCGTCCATGACGGCGTCGGTGACCTCCTCGCCACGGCTCGCGGGCAGGCAGTGCATGAAGATCGCGTCCTTCTCGGCGCGGCCGAGCAGGCGCTCATCGACCTGATAGGGTCGCAGCAGATTGTGGCGCGTGCCTTCCTCGTCGCCCATCGAGACCCAGCAATCGGTGATGACGCAATCGGCGCCCTCGACCGCGGCTTCCGGCCGGCTGGTCAGAGTGAGTTTCGCGCCCTGTTTGCGGGCCCAGTCGAGCAGGGCCGGCGGGGGGGCCAGTTCCTCGGGCGTTGCAATGGCGAGCTCGAAATCGAGCCGACCGGCCGCATGCACCCAGGAGGTCAGGACGTTGTTGGTATCGCCGGTCCAGGCGATGCGCTTGCCCTTGATCGAGCCCTTGCGCTCCTCGAAGGTCATGACGTCGGCCATGACCTGGCAGGGATGCTGGCGTTTGGTCAGTCCGTTGATCACCGGCACGGTGGCGTATTTCGCCATCTCGACCACGGCATCATGGTCGAGCATGCGGATCATGATCGCATCGACATAACGCGACAGCACGCGGGCCGTGTCGGCGATGGTCTCGCGCTCACCGAGCTCGATCTCGCGGCCGGTGACCATCATCGGCGAACCGCCAAGCTCGCGGATGCCGACGTCGAAGGAAACACGTGTGCGCAGCGAGGGCTGCTCGAAGACCATCGCGACGACCTTGCCCTCGAGCAGGCGGTCGGCTGCCGCGCCCGGCGTGCGGCGGCGCGACTTGATCTCCTCGCCGGCGCGCAGGATGGCGCGCAGCTCGGTGGCGGAGAAATCGGAGAGATCGAGGAAATGGCGCGTCACGGGCGCTTCCTTCGCTTACCTGATGAGACTTGGCTGGACTGAAAGGGTGCTATTCGGCGGCCGGCCGCTTCAGCGTGGCCTCGATGGCGCCGGCTGCGCGGTCGAGCCGCGAGACGGCATCCGCCACCTCGGCGTCGCCGATGATCAGCGGCGGCAGCAGGCGCACGACATTGTCGCCGGCAGCCACGATGAGCAGGCCGGCAGCGCGGGCCTCGGCGACGAAATCGGTGTTCAGCGTGTGCAGCTTGAGGCCGAGCATCAGCCCCTCGCCGCGAATCTCGGCGATCACCTCGGGATGCTTGTCCTTGAGCTCGGCCAGCGACTGCTTCAGCCGCAGCGAGGTCTGCGCGACATGGTCGATGAAGCCCGGCGCCAGGATGACGTCCAGCACCGCATTGCCGACGGCCATGGCGAGCGGATTGCCGCCGAAGGTCGTGCCATGCGTGCCGAGCGTCATGCCCGAAGCCGCTTCTTCGGTGGCGAGGCAGACGCCCATCGGGAAGCCGCCGCCGATCCCCTTGGCGACCGACATGATGTCAGGCGTCACGCCCGAGAGCTCATAGGCGAAGAACTTGCCGGTGCGGCCGACGCCGGTCTGGATCTCGTCGAAGATCAGCATCAGGCCATGCTCGTCGCAGAGATCGCGTAGCAGCCGCAGGAAGCGCGGCGGGGCCAGGCGCAGGCCGCCCTCGCCCTGGATCGGCTCGACCATCAGCGCAGCCGTCTCCGGCCCGATGGCAGCCTTCAGCGCGGCCTCGTCGTCGAACGGCACCTGATCGAAGCCATCGACCTTGGGGCCGAAGCCGTCGATGTATTTCTGCTGGCCGCCGGCGGCGATGGTCGCCAGCGTGCGGCCATGGAAGGCGCCCTCGAAGGTGATGATGCGGAAGCGCTCGGGATGACCCTTCGCCGCATGATATTTGCGCGCCATCTTGATGGCGGCCTCGTTGGCCTCGGCACCCGAATTGGTGAAGAAGGCGCGCTCGGCGAAGGTCGCCTCGCAAAGCCGGCGCGCCAGGCGCTCGCCCTCGGGCATCGTGTAGAGGTTCGAGGTGTGCCAGATCTTGCCGGCCTGCGCGGTCAGCGCCTCGACCAGATGCGGATGGGCGTGGCCCAGCGAATTGACGGCGATGCCGGCGCCGAAATCGAGATAGCGGGTGCCGTCAGCCGTGATCGCCCAGGGGCCTTCGCCGCGCTCGAAAGCCACGGGGGCGCGGGCATAGGTCGGCAGGAGGACGGACGGGGCAGCGGAAACAGGGGCAGAAGTCTTGGAGGCGGAGGCCATGGGATTGAGATCCTCGCGACGGGCGGTGAGTTACGGATTGGCGCTGGACTGAAAACGGTGGTCCGGGATGGCCGACGGCAAGCTTAGCTGCACAGCCGATTGCGACCCGGCGACGACGTTATCGTCGCAGCCAGCTTCCGACGTCTCGTCGCACCGTCATCCGCATCGTGGAAGACCCTGATCCGCAAAACATAAGCGCCGCCCAAGGGGGCGGCGGCAGTACCAGCGCAACTATGCAAAAGGGCGTCGCTCCTGTCAATTCCACGCGCAGGCATTGCTCGGCGCATACCGCTGCGGCAGTGTTGCGGAAAAGATTCGCTTGACGGGCGATCGACGAATCGCCTGGGGAAAAACCGATTTCCGATTCGCCGACTCTTGTCGCCGAGTCCGGGCATCTTGTATGGTCGGCCTTGTCAGATACGACATCTCGTGCGGCGACCCCTGTACCGTCAGTTTCGGCTGTAACGGCTTCCGTTTAACGACGGACGCCGCCGGTATCGGATTCCGCCATGATCCGCCCACAGGTCGACTCCATAGGAGGCGGCCGGAGAAGACAGGTGAGCCCGATGAACGAAGCCGGAGCATGGACGGAAGAGCGCGTCGAGCTTTTGAAGAAGCTCTGGAGCGACGGCCTGAGCGCCAGCCAAATCGCGGCCGAACTCGGCAGCGTGACGCGCAATGCGGTGATCGGAAAGGTCCACCGGCTCGGCCTGTCTGGCCGTGCCAAGAACCCGGCCGCCGCCAGCACGCCTCGCACGGCTGCGCCGCGCAAGGCGCCGACGCGCTCGCCGAGCCATCCGATGAACGGCAACCAAGGCGGGATGACGCGCGGCGCCAACGCGCTCGCCCCGCAATACACAGCCGAGGCGGAAGCCGAGGCCGAGCATAAACCCGCGCCGTCGGAAGATGTGGTCGTGCCGTTCTCCGAGCGCGTCACCATCATGGAATTGCGCGAGTTCATGTGCCGCTGGCCGATGGGCGACCCGACGACCCCGGAATTCCGCTTCTGCGGCGGCCGCTCGCAGACTGGCATGCCCTATTGCAGCTACCACGCCCGCATCGCCTACCAGCCCGCCGCCGACCGCCGGCGCGACCGCGGCCGGGTGGCGCGCGCCTGACGCATTCAAGGATCATGGAATCGAAAAAGCCGGCCTTCGGGCCGGCTTTTTTATTGGTCCAAGGCCGGGTTCAGCGGTGCTGGCGCCGTCCCATCATCTCGAGATGGCGGCTCCAGCGCGAGAGCGCGAAGCAGATCAGCCAGTAGATCGAGCCCGAGAAGACATAGGCCTCCATGTTCATGCCGACCCAGGCGGGGTCGGCGAGTGAGGCCTGGGCGATGCCGAGCAGATCGAGGATCGAGACCACGAGGACCAGCGTGGTGTTCTTGACCAGCGCGATGAACTCATTGGTCATCGCCGGCAGCGAAATCCGCAGCGCCTGCGGCAGGATGATCAGCCCCGTCGCTTTCCAGTAGGTCAGGCCGAGCGCGGTCGCCGCCTCCCTCTGGCCGGGCGGCAGGGCCTGCAGGCCACCGCGCACCGCTTCGGCCATATAGGCGGCGATGACGAGGCCGAGCCCGATCACGGCCCGCGCCAGACGGTCGATGCCGATGCCGCCCGGCAGGATCAGCGGCAGCAGCAGCGAGGCCAGGAAGATCACCGCGATGATCGGCACGCCGCGCCAGAACTCGATGAACAGCACACTGATCAGCCGAATGACGCGCAGTTCCGACTGGCGGCCAAGCGCGAACAGGATGCCGAGCGGGATCGCGATCAGGCTGGCGTAGACCGAAATGAACAGGGTCAGCATCAGCCCGCCCCATTCGCGCGTCTCGATCGGCCTGAGTCCGAACCCGCCCGCAAGCAGCCAGATGCCCAGCGGCGGCAGGATGACCAGCGCGGCGATGCCGATCTTCAGCCGCAGGCGCGGCGGCGCGAAGACGGTGGCGGCCGCACCAAAGACGAAGAGAAGGCCTGCGAGATCGGCGCGCCAGCGCTGGTCCGGCGGATAGAAGCCGTACATGAACTGGCCGAAGCGGGCCTTGACGAAGACCCAGCAGGCACCGCCGGGCGCGCAGTCGGCCCGCGTCGTGCCGCTCCAGGTCGCGTTGACCAGCGCCCAGCGGACCATCGGAACCGCAAGCCACACCAGAGCGAGCCCGATCAGGATCGTGACGACGCCGGTCGCGGGCGTGCCGAACAGACGCCGACGCCAGAGCGACAAGCCCGCTATCCCCATCGCAGCGGCGCTCATCGGGTCACCAGCGCGATCCTGGCATTGTACCAGTTCATGAAGGCGGAGACCGCCAGCCCGATCACGAGGTAGACCGCCAGCGTCATGGCGATGATCTCGATCGCCTGACCGGTGTTGTTGAGCGCCGAGCCCATGAACAGGCTGACCACGTCGGGATAGGCGATCGCCGCGCCGAAGGACGAGTTCTTCAGCACGTTGAGGTACTGGTTGGTCAGCGGCGGGATCATGACCCGCATCGCCTGCGGGATCGTCACGAGGCGCAGGGTCCGGCCCGGTCGCAGGCCAAGCGCGGAGGCCGCCTCGACCTGGCCATGCGGCACGGCCTGGATGCCGCCGCGCACGATCTCGGCGATGAAGCCGGCAGTATAGGTGACGAGCGCCGCCAGAAGCGCGACGAATTCCGGGATGACGACGAAACCGCCGCGATAGTTGAAGCCGCGGAGGATGGGGATGTCCCAGCGCGTCGCCAGACTGGCCCAGGTCACCGCCAGCACCGGCACCAGCACGATCAGCACGAGGCCGATCGTCAGCATCGGCGCGTCCTGGCCGGTGCGATCCTTGCGGCGGCGGGCCCAGAGCGAGACCAGCCATTGCGCCAGCCATGACAGCAGGATCGCGGCAAGCGCCCAGCGGAAATTCGCGGGCGCGTCGGGCAGCGGGATCGTCAGGCCGCGATTGTTGAGGAAGGCGACCCCGAAGACGCTGACGCTGTCGCGCGGGGCCGGCAGCGCGGCGATGACGCCGAAATACCAGAACAGTACGAAGAACAGCAGCGGGATGTTGCGGACGAACTCGATATAGGCGCCCGCAAGCGTCGAGAGCAGCCAGTGCGAGGAGAGCCGCGCGATGCCGACGAGGAAGCCGAGCGCGGTCGCCAGCACCATCGCCACCACCGTGACCAGCATGGTGTTGGCGACGCCGGCCCAGAACAGGCCGAGGATGGTGTCGGCGCGGGTGTAGTCGGTCAGCACGAAGGGCACGTCGATGCCCGAATTGCGCCAGAGGAAGTCGAAGCCCGAGGCGATGCCGGCCTTCACCATGTTCTCCGAGGCGTTGCGCACGAAGAACACGGTCAGGCCGACGAGCCCGACCACGACGGCGACCTGATAGGCCACGTCGCGGACACGCTTGTCGTTGAGAAGGGCGAGGGTTTTGGTCAACCTGGATGGCCCGCAAGCAAGGTTTCTGCGGGAAACACCGCGTCATCCCGGGCGGCGCGAAGCGGAGACCCGGGATCCATTCCTGAGGGGTTCAGGCATGGATCCCGGATCGGCGCCGCTACGCGGCTTGTCCGGGATGACGGCGCGTTTCCATGGGAAGGGTCAGGCGTTGACCCGTCTTCTCACTGGAACGGCGGCGTGAAGAGCAGGCCGCCCTTGGTCCAGAGTTGGTTCTGGCCGCGCTCCAGCTTCAGCGTCGAACCCATGCCGACGGTGCGCTCGAAGCTCTCGCCGTAGTTTCCGACCTGCTTGATGACGTTGTACATCCAGTCGTTCGAGAGACCCATCATCGCACCGAAATTTCCTTCGGCGCCGAGCAGGCGGCGGACTTCCGAGTTCTTCGAGCTCGCCTTCATCTGGTCGACATTGGCGGAGGTGACGCCGAGCATCTCGGCCGCGATCTGGCCGTTCAGCACCCAGCGCACAATCAACTGCCAGCGCTCGTCGCCCCAGCGCGTCACCGGGCCCTGCGGATCGTTGGAGATCGGCTGGGTCAGGATGATGTGGTCGCCGGGGACCTTGAGCTTGACGCGCTGGCCGGCGAGCGCGCCGACGCCGGCGGTGTAGGCGTCGCAACGGCCGGCGTCATAGGCGGCGATGGCGTCGTCGTTCTTCTGGAAGTTGGTGATGGTGACCTTGAGGTTGCGCTCCAGGAACCAGTCGGAGGCGTTCTTCTCCTCGGTCGAGCCGGCGGCGACGCAGACCGAGGCGCCGTCGAGATCGGCCGCGCTCTTGGCGTTGGTCGCCTTGCGGACGATGAAGGTCTGGCCTTCGTAGAAGTTGATGCCCTGGAAGTTCAGGCCGAGCGAGGCGTTGCGGGAGAAGGTGATGGTCGAGTTGCGCGCGAGCAGGTCGACCTGGCCCGATTGCAGGATCGGCCAGCGCTGCTGCACCGAGGTCGGCGTGAACTTGACCTTCTTGGCATCGCCGAGCACGGCGGCCGCCAGCGCCTTGCAGTAATCGACGTCGAGCCCGGTCCACTCGCCCTTGTCGTCGGCGAAGGAGAAGCCGGGCAGGCCGAGATGCACGCCGCATTCGATGTTGCCGCGCGCCTTGACCGCATCGAGCGTCGGGCTCGGGGCCAGTTGCTGGGCGCTCGCCAGCGAAGCGCTCGCGGCGAGGATGGCGGTCGCCGCCAGAAGTCTGATCGTCATGATATCGTCTCCCCGAAGCCGTCGGCGGCTTTCTGCATTGAGGGCGCGACTATGCAACAGACGGGCCGGGAGCGGTAGCGGGGGAAGATCAGGCTTTTCAGCTTCCGAAGACGGTGTTGAGCTGGCTTCCGACCATGATGAAGGTGGTGCGCTTGGGCATCTCCTTCAGCCGGACGGCGCCGATATAGGTCATCGCCGAGCGCACCCCGCCCATCAGCTCCTGCAAGGTGCCCTCGACCGGGCCGCGATAGGGCACCTCGACGGTCTTGCCCTCGGCGGCGCGGTATGTGGCGACGCCGCCGGAATAGCGCTTCATCGCGGTGTCCGAGGACATCCCATAGAAGGTCATCGCAACCGGGACCTGCTCGCCGCCGCGCTCCTCGTAGCGGATGTCGCCCTCGCATTCGTCATGGCCGGCCAGCATGCCGCCGAGCATTATGAAATCGGCGCCGGCGCCATAGCCCTTGGCGAGATCGCCAGGCACGGTGACGCCGCCATCGCCGCAAACCAGGCCTTTCAGCCCATGCGCGGCAT
Organism: Hyphomicrobiales bacterium; assembly: GCA_900470775.1. Taxonomy (GTDB): domain Bacteria; phylum Pseudomonadota; class Alphaproteobacteria; order Rhizobiales; family Beijerinckiaceae; genus Allobosea. The sequence continues at coordinate 60,419 of UCBZ01000037.1, forward strand.
CGGCGCATTCGATGATGGCCGAGAGCTGCGGATAGCCGACGCCGGTCATCTTGCGCGTCGTGCAGACCGAGCCCGGGCCGATGCCGACCTTGACGATGTCGGCCCCGGCCAGGATCAGCGCCTCGGTCATGTCGCCGGTGACGACATTGCCCGCCATGATCGCGGCATCGGGAAAGGCCTCCCGCGTCGCCTTGACCGTGTCGACGAACTTCTCGGTGTAGCCATTGGCGACGTCGAGGCAGATTTTGCTGATCGGCGTGCGGGCATGGACGGAGGCGAGCTTGTCGTGGTCGGCCTGCGTCGTGCCGAGCGAATAGAAGGCGTTGGCGGACTCCGGCTCGCGGAAGAAGGCAGCAAGTTCGTCCGCACCGTAATGCTTGTGCAGCGCCACCATGGCGCCGTGACGGAGCAGGGCACGCGCCATCGCCATGGTGCCGACGACGTCCATATTCGCCGCAATCAGCGGAAAGCCGGTCCAGTCCGTTCCGGTATGGGCGAAGCGCAAGGTGCGGTGGACGTCGACCTCGGCGCGGCTGCCCAGCGTCGAGCGCTTGGGACGGATCAGCACGTCGCGGAAATCGAGCTTGGGGTCGTTTTCGATGCGCATGGGCTAAGGGCCTTCGCGGCTGGCTTTGAGCACGTGCGGATGAGGTTGCGTGCGCCGATTCATAACCGCAGGCAGCCGCATGGGGCAATGCGCCTCGGCCAGAGGCTCAGGCCGAGGCAGGCTCGCGCGGGAAGGGGCGCGCATTCTTGCGGATGGTGTAGAGCGTCGCGCCAATGACGACGGCCGCGCCGATCCAGGTCGACAGCGCCGGAATCTCGGCGAAGAAGACGAAGCCGGTGAAGCTCGCCAGGATCAGGCGGCTGAAATCGAGTGGCGCCAGAGCCGCCGCCTCGCCGACCTGGTAGGCGCGGGTGATCAGCCACTGGCCGGCCGTGCCGAACAGGCTGAGCACGATCAGCCAGAACCATTGCGTGGCATCGGGCGGAACCCACCAGAGCCAGGCCGGCAAGGCCAGCGCCGCGATCAGCACGATGCCCTGCCAGATCAGGATCGTGTCCGTGCGTTCGCTCGCCGCCAGCATCCGCACGCTGACGGTAATGCCGGCGCTGAAGAACGCACCCGCCACCGCCATGAGCGCGTAGAAATCGAGCCCCTCGCTGCTCGGCCTGAGCATGATGAGAACGCCGATGAAGCCGATGATGGTCGCAGCCCAGCGCCTGGCATCGACGACCTCCTTGAGGATGACCACAGCGGCGATGGTGACGAAGAGCACCTGGCTGAAGCCGATGGCGGTCGCCTGGGCGAGCGGGATCTGGATCACCGCCGTGAAGCCGCAGAGCATCGCGATCAGGGTCAGCGCTCCGCGGAAGACCTGGAGGCCCGGCCGCGTCGTCGCCATCATCAGGCGCAGGCTGCAGGCAGAGAAGGCCAGGATGACCAGGCTCATGATGATCTGGCGGATCAGCAGGATCTGGACCAGCGGAATGAAACTGCCGACGAGCTTGATAGCGCCGACCATCACCGCATAGACCAGCAAAGCCGAGAGCATGTAGACGGAGCCCCGCAGATTGGGGCTCGCGGCCGCCCACCAGGCCCGCAGGCGCTGTCGTCCCTCGACGATACGGCTTGTGGATTCCGAGGCCGGCGTGGTGACCGGCGGCGGCTCGGGCAGGCTCGGGATTGCGGCTTCGTCCGTGGGTTCCGCGCTGCGCGGAACCGCTTCCGTCTCCGCGGCGTCGTCGTCCGCCGGACGGCGCTGCCGCCCGGTCTGCCGCTCTTCGCTCATCGACCTCGACCAATCGCCGACGTCTCCGACGCCTGGCCCGTTTCCATCCCTGACTCGAAGTGATCGAGGAAACGCGCCGCCTTCGCCAGAGGCCGCCGGACATAGCGGGGTTGCAGCGATACGCCGGCAAGGCAGGCGCGGCATGCCTCAGCGGGACTTTGCGGAGCCCCGCATGCGGTCTAGGAGAACGCGGCCACCCCGGAGCCGCGAATCCACGGCATGACGATCTCTCCTCCCCGCCCCGCCGAAGCAGCATGTCCCGCCTGCGCTGCATTTTGGGTTGGCGGCGGTTGGGGCGCCGGCAGGCGCGGATGAAGCAGCTTTTTTCCGATTTCGGCGAAGGTGTGCGGGCGTTGGCCCCGGCACGGTTCCCCTATCGCCGCTTCGTGCTGGCGCTGCTGCTCGGCGGGCTGGGCGGCTGGCTCTTCGTCCAGGCAAGGCTGCCGCTGCCCTGGATGCTGGGCTCGATGGTGTTCTGCACGGTGGCTGCGCTGCTGCGCTGGCCGGTCGCGGCACCCCCGGTCATCCGCCCGCCGATGACCATGGTCATCGGCGTCATGCTTGGCGCCTCGTTCAAGCCCGAGGTCGTGACGCAGCTGCCGAACTGGCTGCCGACGATCCTGGGCCTCGTGCTGTTCATGTGCGCCTGCGGCTTCGCCTGCGTCGGCTATTTCCGGAAATTCGCCGGTTTCGATCCGGTGACGGCCTTCTTCGCGGGAATGCCGGGCGGATTGCTCGAGATGGTCACGCTCGGCGAGGAAAAGGGCGGCGATGCGCGGATCATCGCGCTGATCCACTCGGCCCGCATCCTGCTGGTGGTGATGACACTGCCCTTCATCGTGCAGTGGATCGGCGGCGTTTCGGTCAGCGGCAGTCGCGTCGCCGGGCCGTCTATCATGCAGACGCCACTCTCGGCTGAACTGATCCTGCTCGCCTGCGGGCTGCTCGGCGTCGTCGCCGGACATATGCTGCGGCTGCCGGCCAAGTTCCTGCTCGGGCCGATGCTGGTCAGCGCGCTGGTTCATGTCTCCGGCCTGAGCGATTCGGCGCCACCCTTCGAGATCGTCAACGCGGCTCAGCTCATCCTCGGCATCACCATCGGCTGCCGCTTCGTCGGCACGGCGCCGCGCCTGATCCTGCGCATCCTCGCGCTGTCCGTGGGCTCGACGGTGATCCTGGTCTCGCTGACGCTCGGCTTCGCCTGGCTGGTGGCCACCGTCTCGGTGCACGGCCATGTGCCGCTGATCCTGGCCTATTCGCCCGGCGGCCTGGCCGAGATGAGCCTGATCGCGCTGGCCCTGCATACCGAGGTCGCGTTCGTGGCAGCGCACCACATCATCCGGGTCTTCCTGGTGATGATCGCGGCTGGACCGCTCTTCGGAGCACTCATCGACCGTCGCGAGCCGGTCGATACCAAACGGGACGAGTGAGCCCCGGCTCGCTTAGCCCCGCGATCGGCCGAAAGCTCGCTGCCACAGCAGCCGCGTCAGGAAGGCCGGATTGCCGAGGATATATCGGCGCCAGAGCCGGCGCGGCTCGCGCCAGAGCCTATAGACCCATTCGAGTCGGGTCCGGCGGATCGCTTCGGGCGCACGCGGGACCTCGCCGGCAAAGAAGTCGAACAGCGCGCCCACACCGGCGGCAACCGCACAGTGCTGCGGACCGAGCTTCTCGGCGATCCAATTCTCCTGGACCGGATTGCCGAAGGCGACGAGCAGCAGGTCCGGCGGTGCAGCCTTCAGTCCCGACAGCAGTCCCGCCTCCTCCGACGGGCTGAAATAGCCGTGGCTGACGACGCTGAAGGCATGACGCGGGAACTGCCTCGTCAACCGCTCGGCGGCACGATCGGCGACGCCGGGACGGCCACCGACCAGCCCGACACGCAAGGACCGGGCTTCCGTCGCAAACAGGGCCGGGATGAAGTCGGTGCCGTTGAGATTGGCCGGGAAAGGCGCGCCATGCAGCAGCCAGCCGCCGATATCGACGCCGATGCCGTCCGCAAGCACGAGGAAGCTGGAGAGGCTGCGCCGCAGCGCGGCATCATGCGCCGCCACGTTGACGAGATTGGCATTGCAGAAGGCCAGCTTGACGTGCCGGCCCGTGGCCATCGCGTCCGAGAGTTCGGCCAGCGCCGCCGCCTGCGTCAGCACCGCAATGCCGACCCCGCCGACGTCGCGCACCTCGAAGCCGGCCGGGGTCCGGGCAGCACCCTGTCTCGCGATGGCTATCGTAAGGCTGGCAGGCACGGTGTCGATCGATCCAGACTTGGTTGCGTGATCAGTGGAATTGGCCATCACGTCATGACCCAACGGCCGGCAGGGTCAAGCTGAACCCGAGCGAACGGTGAACGGGTTCTTCAGGGAATGCGCGAGATCGGGTTAATCGCCGAGAGCTCTGAAAACACAGGGTGTTTCGTTACGGAGCGCATCTGTCGCGACGATCGGCGCAGTCGGCCGGCTCCTGTCGGAGAACGGGACGCCAGGGCGACAATCGTGCCGTTTCGGCACGGATTTTGATGCGGCCAGAGACGCGACAGCTCGCCAAAATCGTTAACGCGCTCTGTAGCGGGCAACCGAAGTCTTAACGAAGGTGAAAGGCGACAGGCGTCGCCAAGGCGCGCCGGAGGCGGGCCGCACAGCCACGACATGCAAAGCCGAAACCTTGTCCACTCCGCCTGCCACCCTCTAGGGTGCCGCTCCAATGAGTCAGGGGCCGACAATGAACCAGATCGATCTTCAGGGAAGAACCGCTATCGTCACCGGGGGCGCGCAGGGCATCGGCCGTGCCGTGGCGGAACGCTTCGCCGCCAGCGGAGCGACCGTCGCGATCTGGGACCTCGACGGCGAACTGGCCGGAAAGGCCGCGGCCGAGATCGGTTCGGGCGCGACCGGCCTCGGCATCGATGTCACCGACGCCAAGGCGGTGACCGCGGCGGCCGACGCGCTAGAGGCGAAACAGGGCAGCGTCGACGTTCTCGTCACCAGCGCCGGCATCGCCGGCGCCAATCTCAAGACCTGGGAATACCCGCTCGATGAATGGGCGCGCGTGATGCGGCTCAATGTCGACGGCACGCTGCATTGCTGCCAGGCCGTAATCCCCGGCATGATCAAGCGCAATTACGGGCGCCTCGTGCTGGTCGCCTCGATCGCGGGCAAGGAGGGCAACCCCAATGCCTCGGCCTATTCGGCCTCGAAGGCCGCCGTGATCGCCCTGACCAAATCGCTCGGCAAGGAGTTGGCGACGCAGGACATCGCGGTCAACTGCATCACGCCGGCCGCCGCCCGCACCCGCATCTTCGACCAGATGAGCGAGGAGCATATCGGCTACATGCTGGCCAAGATCCCGCGCGGGCGTTTCCTCCTGCCCGACGAGGTCGCCTCGATGGTCGCCTTCCTCGCCTCGGCCGAGAACAGCTTCACCACCGGCGGCGTGTTCGACCTTTCGGGCGGCCGGGCGACCTATTAACCCGCCCACGCGGGCGCCGGGCTCGATACCCACAGTGCCGGCCTCCTGCCTGGCGCCTGCGGTCCATCTTTCAATCACTGCGCGAGAAGCTCTAAAGTCGGCCCATGATCCCATCAATTCCGTCCGCCGCCGTGCTCGGCGCGCGCGCCTTCGCTGCGCTCCAGGGCCTCAGCCGGTTCACGGACGAACCGGGGAAGCTGACCAGGCTCTATCTCTCGCCGGCCCATCGGCAGGCGGCGGAATGGACCAAGGGCGCAATGGAGGTGGCAGGGCTGAGCGCCTTCATCGACGCCGCAGGCTCGGTGCAGGGGCGTCGGGACGGCCCTGTGCCGGGCGGCCCCAGCGTGATGATCGGCTCCCATATCGACACGGTGAAGGATGGCGGCCGCTTCGACGGCAATCTCGGCGTCGTCGCCGGCATCCTGGCGGCGCAGGCCCTGCGCGACGCCGGCATCGTCCTGCCCTTCGCGCTGGAGGTGGTCGCCTTCGGGGACGAGGAGAATGTCCGGTTTCCGACGCATCTGTCGACCTCGGCCGCGCTCGCCGGCACCTATGAAACGTCCTGGCTGGAGTCGCGCGACGCCGAGGGAACGCGGCTTGCCGACGCGCTCGTCGCCTTTGGCGGCGACCCTTCCGGCATCGCCGCGCTCGCGCGCAAGCCCGGCTCGATCAAGGCCTATCTCGAAGTGCATATCGAGCAGGGGCCGGTGCTCGAGGTCGAGAACGAGCCGGTCGGCATCGTCACCGCGATCAACGCCCAGAGCCGGGCCCGCATCCGCGTCGCCGGCGAGGCCGGCCATGCCGGCACGGTGCCGATGGCCCTGCGCAGGGACGCGCTCACCGCCAGTGCCGAGATGGCGCTGGCGCTGGAGGCGATCGCAGCCGGGCATGACCAGGCGGTCGGCACGGTCGGCGTGTTCCAGGTCAATCCCGGCGCGACCAATGTCGTCCCGGGCGCGGTCGAATTCACCGTCGATTTCCGCTGCCCCTCGAACGAGACGCTGGCTGCCATGGACGCGGCGATCCACGCCCGCTTCGGCGAGATCGCGACGCGGCGCGGCATCGACCTGACGATAACCACCTATGCAAAGGCGGCGGCGGTGCCGATGGATCCGGGCCTGCAGGATGCGCTCAGCCTGGGTGTCGCCCGCGCCGGAGCCAATCTCAGCGCGCGCCGCCTGCCATCGGGCGCCGGCCATGACGCGATGGCGATGGCGGCGCGCTGCCCGACGGGGATGCTCTTCGTGCGCAACGAGAAGGGCATCAGCCATTCGCCTCTCGAAAACATGACCGAAGCCGATGCCGGAATCGCGATCAGGGTCCTGCTCGAGGCGATTCTCGAACTGGCGCGGCGCGAGGTTTGATCGGGATCAAGGCAGAGGCCGCGACACCGCGTGCCATTTCCCCTGTCTGGCCGTAAGCTTAGAAAGCGCGCGCCGCAGGAGGCTGGCGATGGACCACGAGACATTCTTCCGCGAGGAGCTCGACGGCTTGCGCCGCGAGGGGCGCTATCGCGTCTTCGCCGATCTCGAACGCAAGGCGGGCCAGTTTCCGCGCGCGACCCATCATGGCGAGCGCGGCCCGCGCGAGATCACCGTCTGGTGCTCGAACGACTATCTCGGCATGGGCCAGCATCCTGCCGTGCTGGCGGCGATGCATGAGGCACTGGATTCATGCGGCGCCGGTGCGGGCGGAACGCGCAATATCGGCGGCACAAACCATTATCACGTGCTGCTGGAGCGGGAGCTCGCCGATCTGCACGGCAAGGAAGCCGCGCTGCTGTTCAACTCCGGCTACATGTCGAACTGGGCCTCGCTTTCGACGCTCGCCGCGCGCATGCCCGGCTGCGTCGTGCTGACCGATGCGCTCAACCACGCCTCGATGATCGAGGGCATCCGGCATTCGCGGGCCGAGCGGCACATCTTCGCCCATAACGACCCCCATGATCTCAGACGCAAGCTGGCTGCGCTCGATCCCGCCCGGCCGAAGCTGATCGCGTTTGAATCGGTCTATTCGATGGATGGCGACATCGCGCCGATCGAGACCTTCTGCGACATCGCCGACGAATTCGGCGCGATGACCTATCTCGACGAGGTCCATGCGGTCGGGCTCTACGGACCGCGCGGCGGCGGCATCAGCGAGCGCGACGGCCTGTCCTCGCGCCTGACCGTGATCGAGGGTACGCTGGCCAAGGCCTTCGGTGTGATGGGCGGCTATATCGCCGGCTCGGCGGCGCTGTGCGACTACGTCCGCAGCTTCGCCTCGGGCTTCATCTTCTCCAGCTCGCTGCCGCCGCCGGTCGCGGCCGGCGCGCTGGCGGCGATTCGCCATCTCAAAACGAGCAGCGTCGAGCGCGAGCGCCATCAGGACCGGGTAGCCGAGCTGCGCCGTCGCCTCGATGCCGCCGGCATCCCGCATCTGGCCAATCCCAGCCATATCGTGCCGGTGATGGTCGGGGACCCCGTGCTGTGCAAAGCGGTCAGCGACGAACTGCTCGACCGCTTCGACATCTATGTCCAGCCGATCAACTACCCGACCGTGCCGCGCGGCACCGAGCGGTTGCGTATCACACCCTCACCGCTGCATTCCGACGCCGATCTCGCACATCTGGTCGATGCGCTCGGTTCGATCTGGGGTCGGGTCGGGCTGAAGCGCGCGGCCTGAGTTCAGTCCGGCGGCGAACCTAATCGCGCCAGAAATGCCTTTGCCCTTGGCATCGCATCATGAAGAAACTGGCCCGGTTCGCGCAGCCAGAGGCCGTCATAGGTCTTCGACTTGGCCTCCGAGATCAGCACGTCCTGAGGCAGCGGCACCAGCGTCCCGTCCCAGCCGCGCCACCAGCGCCGTGCCTTGGCCCAATGGTGAGCGACCAACGCCTGCTCGCAACGATAGCCATGGAAATCGAAGGCCGTCTTGCCATCGGTGACGAAGACATGGTTTCCCGTGAAACCTTGGGCGGGCCGGATCCAGACAGCGCGAAAATCCCGCTCCGGATAAGCCTCAAGAAAAGCATGGGCGAGGATGTGGCAGGCGCCGCAGGCAAAGAAAACGCGCTCCGGCAGATTCCAGCGTTTCACCGGGTCGCTCTTGATACCGGGCTTCAGCCTGAACATGTTGGCGGCTCCTGTCCACGGAAGGCCGAGGCCGAATCGCATGCCAGAGACTAGCAACGCCCCACTCATGCACGCGACCACCATCCTGATGGTGCGCAAGAGCGGGCGAGTCGTGATCGGCGGCGACGGCCAAGTCTCGCTCGGCCAGACCATCATGAAGGGCAACGCCAAGAAAGTCCGCCGCCTCGCCAAGGGCGCGGTGATCGCCGGCTTCGCCGGCGCGACCGCCGATGCCTTCACCCTCTTCGAGCGACTGGAGAGCAAGCTTGAGCAATATCCGACCCAGTTGCTGCGCGCCTGCGTCGAGCTCGCCAAGGACTGGCGCACCGACCGCTATCTGCGCCGGCTGGAAGCGATGCTCCTCGTCGCCGACAAGGAGGTCTCGCTGCTGATCTCCGGCACCGGCGACGTGCTGGAGCCGGAATCGAGCGAGCACGGCTCGGTCATGGCGATCGGCTCCGGCGGCAATTACGCGCTCTCGGCGGCGCGCGCGCTGATCGATATCGAGCCGGACGCCGAGGCGATCGTGCGCAAGGCGATGAAGATCGCAGGCGACATCTGCGTGTACACCAACCACAGCCTCGTCATCGAGACGCTGGAGACGCCATGATCGCGCAGGAGGATCTCGAGGCCGCGGTCACTGAGGGCATCATTGACCAGGCCCAGGCGGTGCGGATCGCGCATCTGGCGCGGCTGCGGCAGGAGGCGCGGGCCTCGTCCGCTCCTCGTCTTGGCGAAAGCGTCACGGCGGACGACCGCCTCGCCGTCGATCCCGACGATGAGCGATTCCGACTGATCGGCGGCTTCAACGACGTGTTCGTCGCGATCGGCGTCTGCCTGCTGGCGGGTGCCCTGCTCGGGTTGTCGCGCGTCGTTGGCGCCGGTGACGCCTTTGCCGGCGTGGCGCTGCTTGCCGCCTGGGGGCTGAGCGAGGTCTTCGCGCGGCGGATGCGACTGGCGCTGCCCTCGATCCTGCTCGCGGCGATGTTCTGTGCGGCAGCGGCGCTGCTCGTTGCGCAACTGACCGCCGACCGGGGCCTGCCCTCCTTCCTCTATGGCGGCTGGGTTCTTGCAGCCGTTGCTTTCTCGGGCGCAGCGCTGCTGCATCACTGGCGCTTTCGCGTGCCGATCGACATGGCGCTGGTGGCGAGCGGCGGCATCGGCATCCTGCTGGCGCTGATCTCGGCCGTCGCGCCCGCACTGGCACAGGACTATCTCAACCTGATCCTGTTCGGTTGCGGTTTGTCCGTCTTCGCGCTGGCGCTGCGCCTCGACATGCGCGATCCACACCGCCTGACCCGCCGCTCCGACGCCGCCTTCTGGCTGCATCTGCTCTCGGCCGGGCTGATCGTGCATCCGGTCTTCCGCGGAATGATCGGTTCGACCGGCGATTTCGGCACCGCCAAATCCCTGATCATTCTCGGTATCTTCGCAGCGCTCGGCATCATCGCGCTCGTCATCGACCGGCGTGCGCTGCTCGTCTCGGCGCTGAGCTATGCCGGCATCGCGGTCGCCTATCTGATCTCACAGAGCGTTTCGACCGATCTGAGCCTGCCGCTGGCCCTGCTCGGGCTCGCCGCGCTGGTGCTGGCGCTTTCGGCCGGCTGGCGCGGCTTGCGGCGTGCCCTGCTGCCAGTTCTGCCGCTTGGGCGCTGGCGCGACAGGTTGCCGCCGGTCGAGGCGACGCCTGCATGACCCCAACATCGACGATGAACGCCCATAGAGAGTCCATGCAGTGACCAGTTTCTCCCCCCGCGAGATCGTCTCCGAGCTCGACCGTTTCATCGTCGGCCAGAACGACGCCAAGCGCGCGGTCGCCATCGCGCTGCGCAACCGCTGGCGCCGGCAGCAGCTTGAAGGGCCGCTGCGCGAGGAGGTCTCGCCGAAGAACATCCTGATGATCGGGCCGACCGGCTGCGGCAAGACCGAGATCGCGCGCCGGCTGGCAAAACTCGCCAACGCGCCCTTCCTCAAGGTCGAGGCGACGAAGTTCACCGAGGTCGGCTATGTCGGCCGCGACGTCGAATCGATCGTGCGGGACCTCGTCGAGATCGCGATCGGGCTGGTGCGCGAGAGCCGGCGCAAGGACGTGCAGGCCAAGGCCCATGTCGCGGCCGAGGAACGCGTGCTCGACGCGTTGGTCGGCGCCAATTCAAGCCAGGCCACCCGCGACTCCTTCCGGCGGAAGCTCCGGGCCAACGAACTCGACGACAAGGAGATCGAGGTCGAGATCGCCGCCGGCAGTCAATCCTCCGCGCCGATGTTCGAGCTTCCCGGCATGCCCGGCGCCTCGATCGGAGCGATCAATCTCTCCGACATGTTCGGCAAGGCGTTTGGCCAGAAGGGCAAGCCGCGGCGCGTGCTGGTCAAGGACGCCTATGGCCCGCTGCTGACCGAGGAGAGCGACAAGCTGATCGACCAGGAGGCGATCGTGCAGGCGGCGATCCGCGAGGTCGAGAACAACGGCATCGTCTTCCTCGATGAGATCGACAAGATCTGCGCCCGAGAAGGCAAGGGCGCCGCCGACGTCTCGCGCGAGGGCGTCCAGCGCGATCTGCTGCCGCTGATCGAGGGCACGACGGTCGCCACCAAGCACGGCGCCGTGAAGAGCGACCACATCCTGTTCATCGCATCGGGCGCCTTCCACGTCTCGCGGCCCTCCGACCTGCTGCCGGAGCTGCAGGGACGCCTGCCGATCCGTGTCGAATTGCAGCCGCTCGATGTCGAGGATTTCAAACGCATCCTGACCGAGACGGAGGCGAGCCTGATCAAGCAGACGGTGGCGCTGATGGCGACCGAAGAGGTCACGGTCGACTTCACCCCCGACGCGATCGACGCGATCGCGCGCATCGCGGTCGACGTGAACTCCACGGTCGAGAATATCGGCGCGCGCCGGCTCCAGACCGTGATCGAGCGCATCCTCGACGATATCTCGTTCACGGCGCCGGATCGCTCGGGCGAGACCGTGACGATCGACGGCGCTTACGTGCAGTCGCGCATTGGCGATCTCGCGAAGAATGCGGATTTGAGCCGGTTTATTCTGTGACACCCCTTCGTCATGTAGAGTTGGATCATTCTGCGAAGGAGGAGGCGACGCCGTGAGCGGCAGTGACGCAAGAATGAGCCAGCCTTATAAGCCGTCCGACCCCGACGGCGGCGGCAAGCAGCGCGTCGAGAGCGACGCTTTCGAGCGGCTGAAAGCAGAACTCGCTCAGACCTTTGTCGCTCCGGACTCGTCCTACCAGCCAATGACGGCTGCGGAAGTGATCGCGCGAAATAAGGCTTGAACCGGTTTTGACGGAACCGGTGCCGAAAAGTTCCCGCCTCGCCCGCGATTCCCTCGTCGTCGGCGTCGCGACGATCCTGTCGCGGCTGCTCGGCTTTGGGCGCGACGTGCTGATCGCAAGGCTGCTCGGCGCCGGGCCGGTAGCGGATGCCTTCCTCGCTGCTTTGCGCCTGCCGAACCTGGTGCGGCGCGTCCTCGGCGAGGGCGGGCTGAACGCGCCCTTCGTGCCGCTCTATCTCGCCATCAAGCAGGAGGCGGGTAACGCGGCCGCGCGGCGCTTCACCGGAGAGACGGTCGGGCATCTCGCCCTGCTGCTGCTGGTGATGGTCGGGCTCGGCGAAGTTTTTGCGCCCTGGATCGTACTCGGAATCGCCGGCGGTTTCGCGGCCGAGCCCGAGACGCTGGCGCTGGCAACCCACTTCACCCGGCTGATGCTGCCGTTCCTGCTGCTGACCACGGTCGCAGCGATGCTGGCGGCGCTGCTCAATGCCGAGCGGCGCTTCGCGGTTGCCGCGCTCGCGCCCGCACTGATGAATGCGATCCTGATCGCCATCCTGATCGTGCAACTGTTTCAGGGCACGGAACCGGCACTGGCCGCGCAATGGCAGGCGCTGGCGGTCAGCGCGACGGGCCTGGCCCATCTCGCGCTCGTCCTGATCGCGCTGCGCCACCTCGGTCTGCCGAGGCCAAGCCTGCGCTGGTCGCCGGAGATGACGCGTCTCGTGGCGACGGGCGGGGCGACGCTGCTGGCAGCATCGAGCGCGCAGCTCGTGCTGCTGGTCGCGACGCAGATCGCCTCGACCGAAACCGGCGCGGTCGCCGCGCTGTATTATGCCGACCGCGTCTTCCAGCTTCCGCTCGGCTTCGTCGGGGTGGCGATGGGCACCGTCGTGCTATCCGACATGGCGGCCGCGCGATCCGTCGACCATGACGCAATGCTGGGAAAGGCGCTGGCGCTGGGGTTGGCACTCGCCTTGCCGGCGGCGACCGCGCTCGCGGCACTGGCCGGCCCGATCGTCTCGGTGCTGTTCGAGCATGGCCGCTTCGGCGCGGAGGACAGCGCACGGACCGCCGCCGCGCTTGCTGCGTTCGCGGCCGGGCTGCCCTTCGCCGTGATCGCCAAGGTGTTCGGGCAGGTCTATTTCGCCCGGCAGAGGCCGCGCCTGCCGCTCGTCAGCGGCTGCCTTGCGATCACGGTCGCGGCGGTCGGTGGCTTCATGCTGGCGCGCGACGGCAATGCGGCCCGTATGGCTGCCGTGGCGGCCAGCCTCGCCTTCGCGGTGCAGGCGATCTTGCTCGGGATCGCGCTCGCGCGCGAAGGGCTGTGGCGACCGGGCGTCACGGCACTCCGGCCGGTCGCAGGCGCCGTGATGGCGTGTGCCGTGATGCTGGGCCTGCTCGCCTGGCTGGAGCCGCGGCTTGCGGTCCTGCTGGCGCCGGAGGCACCGACGGTTCATCGCGTGCTGGCGCTGGGCCTGCTTTGCGGCAGCGGAATCGCCGCCTATGGCTGCGCCGGCTGGCTCCTGGGAGCGTTCGGCGGGTTGCGGCTTCCCCGCGCGCTCCCGCACCCCTTGCGCAAGCGGCGGGGTTGAGCCAGAAGCGCCGCTTCCCTTTCCCGTTCGTGACGACGGAGCGCCCGATGGCGACCTTTCACCAGCGCGTCTTCTCCGGCATGCAGCCGACCGCGACGCTGCATCTCGGCAATTATCTGGGCGCGCTGACCAACTGGGTCGCGATGCAGAAGACGCATGAGTGCATCTATTGCGTCGTCGACATGCACGCGATCACCGTCTGGCAGGATCCCGTCGAGCTGACCCGCGCAATCCGCGAGGTCACGGCGGCCTATGTCGCGGCCGGTATCGACACCAAGAAGAGCATCATCTTCAACCAGAGCCAGGTTTCGCAGCATGCGGAACTCGCCTGGGTGTTCAACTGCGTGGCGCGGCTGGGCTGGCTCAACCGCATGACCCAGTTCAAGGAAAAGGCCGGCAAGGATAAGGAAAACGCCTCGATCGGGCTTTACGCCTATCCGGCGCTGATGGCGGCCGACATTCTGCTCTACAAGGCGACGCATGTGCCCGTCGGCGAGGACCAGAAGCAGCATCTGGAGCTCGCCCGGGACATCGCGCAGAAGTTCAACAACGATTTCGGCGTGCAGATCGCGGAACGCGGCCTCGGTACCGGCGATCTCGGCTTCTTCCCGCAGCCCGAGCCGATGATCCAGGGGCCGGCGCCGCGTGTGATGAGCCTGCGGGACGGCACCAAGAAGATGTCGAAATCGGACGCCTCCGACAATTCGCGCATCAATCTGACCGACGATGCCGAGACCATCGCCCAGAAGATCCGCAAGGCCAAGACCGACCCCGATGCCCTGCCCTCCGAGGAAAAGGGTCTGGAGGGCCGGCCCGAGGCCGAAAACCTCGTCGGCATCTATGCCGGGCTGAACGGCCAAACCAAGGCGCAGGTTCTCAGCCAGTTCGGCGGCGGCCAGTTCTCCGGCTTCAAGGCGGCGCTGGTCGATCTCGCCGTGACGAAGCTCAGCCCCATCGCCGGCGAGATGCGCCGTCTGCTAGCCGATACCGGCCATATCGACGCCATCCTGGGCGAGGGCGCCGAACGTGCCGAGGCGATTGCGGCGCCGATCATGCGCGACGTCAAGGACATCGTCGGCTTCGTGTCGCGGCGGTGAGCCATCGCGAAACCAGGCGGGCTTGCGCTGACGTTGCGGCGCAGGTCACCATGCGCGCTCCTGAAGCGGCGGCAGGGCAGGCGACATGGTGAAGCGACGGCGGTCCTATGAAACGGGCCATCGCCCGAAATTCCTCGCGGTGGTGGACGACAGCGCCGAATGCGCCAAGGCCGTGCGCTTCGCCGCGCGGCGCTGCGCGCGCATCGGCGCCGCGATCGTGCTGCTCGGCGTGGTGACGCCGCCCGAACACGAGACCTGGCTCGGCGTCGGCGAGGTCATGCAGGCCGAAGCCGAAGCCGAGGCCGAGAAGCTGATCGACGCCGCAGCCGCAGCCGTGCGCGCGCTTGCCGGCATCGAGCCCGAAAAGGTCGTGCGCACCGGCGACAAGGCCGACGAAGTCGTCAAGCTGATCGAAGCGGATGAGGACATCTCGCTACTCGTGCTCGCCGCGGGTGCCGGGCGCGAGGGCCCGGGCCCGCTGGTCAGCGCGCTGGCAGGCAAATCGGCGGCGAGCTTCCCGATTCCGGTCGCGATCGTGCCCGGCCATCTGGAAGACGAGGAAATCGACGCGCTGGCGTGAGGTTCAGCCGTCATGCTCGCCCTTGTGGCGAGCGTCCACGTCTTGGTCACAGCGCTCGGCGAGCGAAGACGTGGATGGTCGGGACGAGCCCGACCATGACGGAAGAGCGCTGGAATGATTCCACGCGGGCGCTTATATCGGAGACAGGAACGGCGGCCTTGAACCGTCCGGGACCGGAGATTTCATCATGTTCATCCAGACCGAAGCCACACCCAACCCCGCGACGCTGAAATTCCTGCCCGGCCGCGCCGTGATGCCGGACGGAACGCTCGAACTGCGCGATGCCGACCAGGCCGAGCGTTCGCCGCTGGCGCAGCGCCTGTTCGGCGTCAACGGCGTCTCCGGCGTCTTCCTCGGGTCGGATTTCATCACCGTGACCAAGTCGGCCGGCGAATGGCCGCATCTCAAGCCGGCGATTCTCGGCGCGATCATGGAGCATTTCATGTCGGGCGCGCCGGTGCTGTCGGACGGCTCGCGCGCCGACGTCATCGAGGAGGGCGAGTTCTTCGCCCCCGAGGACGCGCAGACGGTCGAGACCATCAAGGACCTGCTGGAGACCCGCATCCGCCCGGCGGTCGCGGGCGATGGCGGCGACATCACCTTCCGCGGCTTCAAGGACGGCACGGTCTATCTCGCGATGAAGGGCTCCTGCGCCGGCTGCCCGTCATCGACCGCAACCCTGAAGCACGGCATCCAGAACCTGCTGCGCCACTTCCTGCCGGATGTGCGCGAGGTCGAGGCGGTTTGAGCTTGTCCAACATCTGATGCGCATCCTCGCGATCGACACCGCGCTCGGCGCCTGTTCGGCCTGCGTGCTCGATACTGCCGACATGGTGAAACCATTGGCGATCGAGCAGGTCGCGATGGAGCGCGGCCATGCCGAGGCGCTGATGCCGCTGATCGAGCGTGTCATGAACGCGGTGGAGGGTGGGTTTTCCTCGCTCGACCGGGTCGCGGTCACCGTCGGGCCCGGCAGCTATACCGGCCTGCGGGTCGGGGTCAGCGCGGCGCGCGCGATCGCATTCGCGGCGGACATCCCGGCCGTGGGCGTCACGACGCTCGCCGCCTGCGCGGCCCCGCTGATCGGGCGCGAACCCGGCCGGGTCATCGCAGCCGCGCTCGATGCCAGGCATGGCCAGGTCTGGTTCCAGGCGCTGAGCTCGGAGGGCCGCCAGATCGTTGCGCTGCGCCAGGTCAGCTACCGCGATGCGGCGCGCGCTATCGGCGCCGGTCCGGTCAGCCTCGTCGGCTCGGCGTCGCTCGCCGTCGCCAACGAGGCCTGGGCGATCGGGCTCGACGCGCTGGTGCTCGACGATGCCCGCGCGCCCGACGTGATCTGGGTGGCGCGGCTCGGCATGATCGCCGACCCCGATTCGGCGCCGCCGCGCCCGCTCTATCTCAAGGCGCCCGAGACGACCCCGCAGGACCGCGCCCGGCTGCCGCGTCGTTAGCGTTTTGCATCTCCTCGCCTGAAACGCACCGCAGATGACGCAAGGGGACTTGCCAGAAGGTGCGGCTGTGCCATCAAGCGCCATGGACTGGCTGCGTCAACTTCTACACCCCCATGCGAGCCCGGCGCGAACCGGCCGTCTCGACACGCGCCATGCCCGCGACGTGGCGGCGCTGCACAGCCAGGGCGGCTTCGCCCGCGGCTGGGAGCCCGGCGAGTGCGCGGCGCTTCTGGCCGATGCCAGCATTGCGAGCGACGGCGTCTTTTGCGGCCAGAACCTGCATCCGGCCGGCTTCGTGATGTCGCGCCAGGCGGCCGACGAAGCGGAAATCCTCTCGATCGTGATCGCACCCGGCCAGCGCCGAAGCGGGCTCGCCGCGAACCTGCTCGGCGCGCATCTTTCGAGGCTTGCCGGCGGCGGCGTGGTTCAGGTCTTCCTCGAAGTCGAGGAGGGCAATGTCGCGGCCGAACGGCTCTACCGGCATCTCGGCTTCCGCGAGGTCGGCCGGCGCAAGGGTTATTATCCCAAGCCCGACGGCAGCCGGGCCACGGCGATCGCGATGCGGCTCGATCTCGCATGACCAGATCCGGCGTGGGTGGAGTTGCGCGCGCATGACCGGCCTGCATCCCGGCGCGATCCTGCGGCTGTCTGCCCTGGCGTTGGCCACGATCGCGCTGCTGCCGGCGCAGTTGCTCGTCATCCGGCTCGCGCCGGGCCGGAGTGCGGGCATCCCATTGCTGTTCCATCGCATCACCTGCCGCTGCCTCGGCGTGCGGCGGCGCATCCGGGGAACGCCGCCGCCGCCCGGCAGCGGCGGGCTGATCGTCGCCAACCATGTCTCCTGGCTCGACATTTCCGTGATCGGCGCAGAGCGGCCGGTCTGCTTCGTCGCCAAGAGCGAGGTCCGGGGCTGGCCGGTGATCGGCTTTCTGTCCCGCCTGCAGCACACGCTCTTCATCGACCGATCGCGCCGCGGCGCCACCGCGGATGTCGCGGCTCAGATGGGCGCGCGGCTGTCGGCGGGAGAGGCCGTCGTGCTGTTCGCCGAGGGCACGACGGGTGACGGCACGCGCATCCTGCCGCTGCGCTCCTCTCTTCTGGGTGCCGCACATGAAGCCCTCGGCAAGAGCGAGAGCGAGAGCGATACGCACAGCGAAGCGGATATCACGGTCTATCCGCTGACGATCAGCTATACCGGTTTCCACGGCATCGCCGGCGGACGGGCCGAGCGCACCGCGCTCGCCTGGTATGGCGAAACCGAACTCGCACCCCATCTCAAGACGGTGCTGCGCCTCGGCGCGATCGATGTCGAGCTGGCCTGGGGCGAGCCGATCGCGATGGGCCGCAAGACCACGCGCAAGGAGGCGACGCGGCTGGCGCAAGCCGCGATCCGCAAGGCGCGACAGGAGACGGTAAGCGGGCGACCGCTGGCCTGATGTCGGGCTCATGCTCTCGGCCGACTCTTGGCCCGGCCATTGCTTGATCACCGGATCGGGGGGCCGGTCATTTCCTCGGACCACGATCCGGAGTAAGGAAACGGTTTGGAGACCAAACTAGGCGCGATGAAGAAAGTCCACATCAAGTCCTTCGGCTGCCAGATGAACGTCTATGACGGCCAGCGCATGGCCGACATCCTGGGCGAACAGGGCTTCGAGGAAACCGCGACGCCGGAAGGCGCCGACCTGATTTTGCTGAATACCTGCCATATCCGCGACCGCGCGGTGCAGAAGGTCTACACCGAGCTCGGCAAGCTGCGCGACATCAAGACCGCGCAGAAGGCGCAGGGCCAGGACACCCGCATCATTGTTGCCGGCTGCGTCGCGCAGGCCGAAGGCGCCGAGATCCAGCGGCGCCAGCCCGCCGTCGATCTGGTCGTCGGCCCGCAAGCCTATCACCGGCTGCCGGAGCTTCTGGAGAAGGCGCAGCGTCGGCGCGTCGTCGATACCGACCTGCCTGTTGACGACAAGTTCGGCCATCTCCCAGTGCCGAAGCCAGCAGCGATCCGCCAGCGCGGCATCTCGGCCTTCGTCACCGTGCAGGAAGGCTGCGACAAGTTCTGCGCCTTCTGCGTCGTGCCCTATACGCGCGGCGCCGAATTCTCGCGGCCGGTCGCGCAGATCATGGCCGAGATCGAGCGGCTGGCGGCGTCGGGCGTGCAGGACGTCACGCTGATCGGCCAGAACGTCAACGCCTATCACGGCGAAGGTTCCTCCGGAGGAACCTGGGGTCTGGCGCGGCTGATGCATCGCGTCGCCGAGGTGCCGGGGATTCACCGCATCCGCTACAGCACGAGCCATCCGCGCGACATGGACAACGATTTGATCGCGGCCCATCGCGATCTGCCCCAAGTAATGCCCTTCCTGCATCTGCCGGTGCAGGCTGGCTCCGACCGCATCCTCGCGGCGATGAACCGAAAGCACACAGCCGACGAGTATCGCCGCCTGATCGAGCGGGTCCGTCAGGCGCGGCCCGACATCGCCCTGTCGTCGGATTTCATCGTCGGCTTTCCCGGCGAGAGCGACGCCGATTTCGAGGAGACGATCGCGCTCGTCGACGAGATCGGCTTCGCCTCGAGCTATTCCTTCAAATATTCCTCGCGCCCCGGCACTCCTGCCGCCGATCTCGGCGAGCAGGTGCCTGTCGCCGTGATGGATGAGCGGCTACAGCGCCTGCAGGCGCGCATCGAGCACCATCGCCAGGCGTTCAATCATGCGATGGTCGGACGAACGGTCGAGGTTCTGCTGGAGCGGACCGGTCGCCATCCGGGGCAGCTTGCGGGAAAATCGCCCTACCTTCAGGCTGTGCAGATCGAGACGCAGGCGAATCAGATCGGCGACAGGGTGCAGGTGGTGATCGAGCGAGCGGGCTCCAACTCGCTTTTCGGCCGCAAGGCCGGGGAGCAGGAGCCTTCGTTGCACGATTCCGCGACGCAAAATCCCGCGATGCGCGAGCCTGCGAACAAGGAGCTGGCCGCTTGAGAACCTTCCCGGCATCGATCAGGCCTTGCCCGCATCAATGGACGGCGACGAGCCGCTGTCATCAGCCTGAAACCGATGCACCGACTGATATGAACGACCGATTTGCGAGACGACCCGGCCCAACGCTTCTGTCCGGCCGGAACAGGCGCCAGGGAGACGACGCTTTTGGCACAGGCTGACTCGACGACACCGAGACCGGAACGGGGCCCGCGGCGCGAGATCGCGCCGGCACGCGTGGAAAGCCTGACGCGTGACGGATTGCCGGTCACCGAAGTCCTGCTCTCCTTCGACGACAACGGGCTGGCAAGCCTGGTCTTCGGCCATTACGACCAGAACCTGGCGCATCTGGAGCGCCGGCTCGGCGTGGTGATCAGCCCCAATGGCAACCATGCCACGATCAAGGGGCCGCGCGAGACCGCCGAACAGGCCGGTCGCGTGCTGAAGACGCTTTATACGCGCGCCAAGGCCGGCGCCTCGGTGACGCTCGGCGAGGTCGATGGCGCGATCGAGGAGAGCAATGTCCAGCGCTCGCTCTTCCCGACGCCCGATGCGGGCAAGACCTCTTTCGATGCGATCGTGACCCGCAAGCGCGGCCCGGTGCGGGCCCGCAACGCAGCGCAGGACGCCTATCTGCGCCAGCTCAAGCGCAACGAACTCGTGCTCGCCGAAGGCCCGGCCGGCACCGGCAAGACCTGGCTCGCGGTGGGACACGCCGTCTCGCTGATCGAGCAGGGCGTGGTCGAGCGCATGGTGCTGTCGAGGCCGGCCGTCGAGGCCGGCGAACGTCTAGGCTTCCTGCCCGGCGACATGCGCGAGAAGGTCGATCCGTATCTGCGGCCAATCTACGACGCGCTCAACGACTTCATGGAGGCGCGCCATGTCGAGCGCGCCTTACAGACCGGCATGATCGAAATCGCGCCGCTCGCCTTCATGCGCGGGCGCACCCTGACCAACGCCGTCGTGCTGCTCGACGAGGCGCAGAACGCGACCTCCGTCCAGATGAAGATGTTCCTGACCCGCCTCGGCGAGGGCTCGCGCATGATCATCACCGGCGACCCGACGCAGATCGACCTGCCGCCTGGCCAGCGCTCGGGGCTGATTGAGGCGGTCAAGCTGCTTTCGGGGGTCGAGGGCGTCGGCCATGCGAAGTTCGAGGAGGGCGACGTCGTGCGCCACGATCTCGTGCGCCGCATCGTCATGGCTTATGAGGGCGCCTCGCGCCGCGAGCGCGAGGAACGCGAGGAGCGGATGCGCGCCGCCGTGACGGAACCGCAGGCCCCGATCGAAAGCGATACCGAAGGGCTGAAACGCACCCTGTCGCGGGAGCGGCCGCGATGACCGACCGACCTCGCGCGCGGCGTTCGGCGCCGCGGCTAGAGACCAGACCGCGACCTGGGAACAAGGCTCCTGCGCTCGCGATCACCGTCAGAGCCCAGTCGCGCCAGTGGCGCGGGCTCGGCAACCTGGCGGCCTTGCGCGCACAGGTGACGCAGGCGACGCAGGCCGCACTCGCTGTCGCGCCGGTTCGGCCCCTGGATGGCGCCGAACTCAGCCTGCTCTTGACCGACGACAAGCGCATCCGCATCGTCAATCGCGACTGGCGCGGCTTCGACAAGGCGACCAACGTGCTGTCCTTCCCGGCCGCGCCGCCGGACCGGATCGCGATGAGCCCGATGCTCGGCGACATCGTCATTGCCTACGAGACCGTCGAACGCGAGGCGCAGGCCGAGGGCAAGAGCCTGCACGACCATCTCAGCCATCTCGTCATCCACGGTCTGCTGCATCTGCTCGGTGAGGATCACGAATCCGAGGCCGAGGCTCAACAGATGGAAAGCCTCGAAGTGGCGGCCCTTGCCCGCCTTGGCATCGCCGACCCCTATGCCGACAGCGAACTCGTCGCGCGGCCGCAGGCCGTTTCCGCAATCTCTCCTCAAGCCCCAACCCGAGACCACCCCCCAAGATCATGAGCGACGACAGTCGACCGACCCAGACCGAGGCCGCCGGTCGCGGCCTCTCCCATTGGCTCAGCCAGTTCCTCGACAGGCTCGGCCTGCGCGGCGGTGGCACCATCCGCGAGGACATCACGGAGGCGCTGGCGCAGGGCAGCGGGCAGCTCGCCGATCTCAGCGCGCAGGAGCGCGCGATGCTCTCCAATGTGCTCAGCCTGCGCGAGCGCCGCGTCGGCGACGTGATGATTCCGCGCGCCGACATCATCGCGGTGCCCGCCGATGCGACGCTGGACGAACTGCTGGCGCTGTTCCGGACGGCAGGGCATTCGCGCCTGCCGGTCTTCGACGATTCGCTCGATGACCCGCGCGGCATGGTCCATATCCGCGACTTCCTCGAATTCATCGCTGGCCAGGCCAAGGCCGAGCATACGGCAGGCCTTTCCGAGCCGGCTTTCCACGACCTCTCCGCCGTCGATCTCAAGATGACGCTCGCGGCGAGCAAGATCCTGCGCCCGGTTTTGTATGTCCCGCCCTCGATGCCGGCGGTCGACCTGCTCGTGCGGATGCAGGCGACGCGGACCCATATCGCTCTGGTGATCGACGAATATGGCGGCACTGATGGGCTGGTTTCGATCGAGAACCTGATCGAGATCGTCGTCGGCGACATCGAGGACGAGCATGATCTCGAGGAAGCGCCAACGATCGCGCCAGCGGGCGAAGACAGCTTCACGGCCGATGCCCGTGCGACACTCGAGGAACTCAAGGATGCGACCGGGATCGACCTGTCGCAAACGCAGATCGCCGAGGATGTCGATACGCTGGGCGGCCTGATCGTGACCCTGGCAGGACGTGTGCCGGGGCAGGGCGAGGTGGTTGAGGGGCCCGAGGGCCTCTCTTTCGAGATCATCGAGGCCGACCAGCGCCGCGTGAAGCGGCTCAGCATCCACCGTCGCGCGCCGGCCGCGCCTGAAACCGCAACTGCGGCGGAGCCGGGCTGATGCGGATTGCCGTGCTGGCCGACAGCGTCATCCTCGCCTGGGGTTGGCGCAAGCGGCTGATCGCGCTTGGCGCCGGCGCCAGCGGCGCCCTCGCCCTGCCCCCGCTCGACCTCTGGCCGCTGATCGTCGTGCCCATGACGATCGCCGTCTGGCTGATCGACGGCGCGGTCGGCACGAGCGCGGTCGGACGTTTCCGCGCCGCCGCCGCGGTCGGCTGGTGGTGGGGCTTCGGCTTCTTCCTCGCCGGACTGTGGTGGCTGGGAGCGGCCTTTCTGGTCGAAGCCGACAAATTCGCCTGGGCGATGCCGCTCGGCGTCGTCGCGCTGCCGGCCTTCCTGGCGGTGTTTCCGGCGCTGGCCTTCGGCTTCGCACGCCTGATATGGCCGTCCGGCGCCGGGCGCATCCTCATGCTGGCGATCGTGCTCTCGCTCAGCGAGTGGCTGCGCGGCCATGTGCTGACCGGCTTCCCCTGGAACGTCTACGGCATGATGCTGGCCGGACAGGGCCAGATCGCCCAGTTCGCCTCGCTGGCCGGTCTCTATGGCCTGACGCTGTTTGCGATCGCGATCGGGGCCGCGCCGGCGACGTTGGGAACGGGCGAAACCGGCACGGGGCGCTGGCGAGCGCCGGTCGCAGCGCTGGCCGTGCTGACAGGGCTGATCGGTTTTGGCGCCTGGCGCGTGCCGGCAGGGCCGGTGCCGCTCGTCGCCGGCGTCAAGCTGCGGCTGATGCAGCCCAATCTGGCGCAGGACGCGAAATTCAGTGCCCGCAATGGCGAGGCCATCCTGAACCAGTATCTGGCGCTGAGCGACCGGGCGACCAGCCCGACCACGCCGGGTGTCCAGGCCGTCACCCATCTGATCTGGCCTGAATCGGCCTTTCCCTTCCTGCTCGGCCGGACACCGCAGGCGCTCTCGCGGATCGCCGCGCTGTTGCCCCCGAACACCACACTGATCACGGGCGCGGCGCGTGCCGGCGAGGCGCTACCCGGCGAGAGCCGCCCGCCGATCTTCAATTCGATCCAGGTCATCGATGACGAGGGCATGATCGTCTCCAGCTATGACAAGGTGCATCTGGTGCCGTTCGGCGAATATCTGCCGCCCGTGCTGGAGACGCTGATCCGAAGCCTCGGCCTTTCGGAATTCGTCTCCGTGCCAGGCGGCTTCGCATCGGGCACACGGCGGCAGTCGCTCGCGATCCGCGGCCTGCCGGCAGCGTCGCCCCTGATCTGCTACGAGGTGATCTTCCCAGGGGATGTCGCACCGACGGGGCCGCGCGTCGGATGGATGCTCAACCTGACCAATGACGGCTGGTTCGGCCAGACCAGCGGCCCCTACCAGCACTTCGCCCAGGCGCGGTTGCGGGCGATCGAGGAGGGGCTGCCACTTGTCCGCGTCGCCAATACCGGCATCTCGGGCGTGACGGACGGATATGGGAGGGTCATTGCGAGTTTGCCACTCGGTGTGGAAGGGGTTCTCGACGCCGGTCTGCCACGCGCCGGGCCAGCCCCGCTCTATGCGCGATGGGGCGACGTGGTCTACGCGCTCCTTCTGGCCGGTTTCCTGCTTCTCTCGCGGTTGCGATCAAGCCGATAATCCCATTTGGAACTTCTTGGCGCGCAGGCTAAGCTCTGGGGAGCCGGCTTCTTAAACCAATTGACTATGCCGCCTCGCGCGATAATGCATCCGGGCGGCATACAGACCCAAGGCTGTCGTCCATGTTGAAGAAAGTTCCCAACCCGATCGACCGCCATGTCGGCAGCCGCGTGCGCATGCGCCGCATGCTGGCCGGGGTGAGCCAGGAGAAGCTTGGGGACGCACTCGGGCTGACCTTCCAGCAGGTGCAGAAATACGAGAAGGGCTCCAACCGTATCAGCGCGAGCCGTCTCCAGCAGATCGCCAAGATGCTCGACGTGCCCGTGTCGTTCTTCTTCGACGGCGCCCCGACCGGCGACATGCCGACAGGTGGATTCTCGGATGCGGCCTCCTCGGCCTATGTCTCCGACTTCATGTCGAGCAGCGAGGGTGTGCAGCTGACCAAGGCCTTCGTGCGCATCAAAAACCCGAAGGTGAGGCGCCGCATCGTCGACCTGGTCGAGTCGCTGGCCGAGGAAGACGGCGGAAACGCGTGATTCAGCGCAAATATTGTTCGTCCTGACGAACAAAGCTCCCGATTAACGGATTGGCGTGCTTGACGGCGAACGCATCCACTGCAAAGAGGATGGCCGTTTTCGCCGACCGGCCGCGTTTTCGAGCTGGTCATTCGTCTCACCCCTGCAAAAGGGCTGTCCGACCGTGTCACGCCAGAATTACCTGTTCACCAGCGAATCCGTCGGCGAGGGCCACCCCGACAAGATCTGCGACCGGATTTCGGACGAGGTCGTGGACCTGTTCTTCAAGGAAGCCGCCAAGTCCGGCATGGACTCGGCCCAGGTGCGTGTCGCCTGCGAGACCCTGGCGACGACCAACCGCGTCGTCATCGCCGGCGAGGTCCGCACCTCGCTCGACGAAAAGGCGATGAAGAGCAAGGTCAAGTCGGCCGCGCGCAAGGCGATCAAGGCGATCGGCTACGAGCAGGACGGCTTCCACTGGAAGAAGTGCAAGATCGACGTGCTGCTGCACGCCCAGTCGGCTGACATCGCGCAGGGCGTCGACGCCACCGGCAACAAGGACGAAGGCGCGGGCGACCAGGGCATCATGTTCGGTTATGCCTGCCGCGAGACGCCCGAGCTGATGCCGGCGCCGATCTATTACGCCCACAAGATCCTCGAAGTGCTGGCCAAGGCCCGTCACGCCAAGGAAGGCGCCGCCGCCAAGCTCGGCCCGGACGCCAAGAGCCAGGTCACCATCAAGTACGAGAACGGCAAGCCTGTCGGCGTCACCCAGATCGTGCTCTCGACCCAGCACACCGATGAGAGCCTGTCCTCGGCCGACGTCCGCAAGATCGTCGAGCCTTATATCCGCGCGACCCTGCCCGAGGGCTGGATCACCAAGGAGACCGTCTGGCACGTCAACCCGACCGGCAAGTTCGTCATCGGCGGTCCCGACGGCGATGCCGGCCTGACCGGCCGCAAGATCATCGTCGACACCTATGGTGGCGCGGCTCCGCATGGCGGCGGCGCGTTCTCCGGCAAGGACCCGACCAAGGTCGACCGTTCGGCGGCCTATGCGGCGCGCTATCTCGCCAAGAACGTCGTCGCGGCCAAGCTGGCCGAGCGCTGCACGATCCAGCTCTCCTATGCCATCGGCGTCGCCAAGCCGCTCTCGATCTATGTCGATCTGCACGGCACCGGCAAGGTCGACGAGGCCAAGCTCGAATCCGTGCTGGGCGAGGTCATGGACCTGACGCCGCGCGGCATCCGCACGCATCTGCAGCTCAACAAGCCGATCTACGCCAAGTCGGCGGCTTACGGCCATTTCGGCCGCAAGCCCGGCCGCGACGGCAGCTTCTCCTGGGAGAAGACCGATCTCGTCGATGCGTTGAAGAAGGCGGTCGCCTGAACAAGCGCCCAACGGGTGACCTGATGAGGCCGGAGCTAAGCGCTCCGGCCTTTTCCTTTTTCCGGATTGCGTTAGAGCGTGCCGTCATACCGACCGTAGCGACGCCCGAGACATTTCAAAGACCACTGATGACAAACGACTTCGATCCCGACCGTGCCTTCTTCGGCCGGCGCAAGGGCAAGGCCCTGCGCGATGGGCAGAGCATGATGATCGACAGCGTGCTGCCCAGGCTGCGTCTGCCGGAGGGCGAGATTGCCGATCTGACGGCGTTGTTCCCACAGCCCGTGGAGGCCGTGCGGCTGGAGATCGGATTCGGTGGCGGCGAGCATCTGCTCAGCCGCATGCGCGAGAGCCCGCTGATCGGCTTCATCGGCGTCGAGCCGTTCATCAACGGCATGGCGAAATTCCTGGCCGTGATCGAACGCGAGGGCCTGACCAATATCCGGATCTGGGATGGCGATGCCGCGCTGATGCTGCCGCGGCTGCCAGCAGGCTCGCTCGACGCGATCGACCTGCTCTATCCCGATCCCTGGCCGAAACGGCGCCAGCGCAAGCGCCGTTTCGTCTCCGACCGAACATTGGCGCTGTTTGCCCGCGCCCTGCGCGACGGCGGCCGCTTCCGCTTCGCCAGCGACATCGACGATTATGTCGGCTGGACGCTGGCGCGGCTCGCGAGCTCGCGTGATTTCGACTGGACCGATGCACGCGCCGACGACTGGCGCCAGCCCTATCCCGGCTGGATCCGCACCCGCTATGAGGCCAAGGCCATCGCGGCCGGGCGGGTGCCGAGCTATCTCACTGCTGTGCGTCGCGCATCCTGAGGAAGCCGAGAACGCGCTGGGCCGTCGGCTGGGCGAGATTGCGGAAATGCTGGCGCGCGCGCTCGATCGCCGGCGCCGATTTGCCGAAATCCTTGCGGAGTCCGATCAGCGCAGCCGTGGTCTCCCAGGACCAGCCGAGACCGCGGGCAACCAGCAGAACGGCGTCGCGATCGGCTCCCAGGATGATCTGCTCCGACGCCGGCAGCCCGAGCTGGGCCAGAACGGCGACAGCGCAGATGGCGTGTTCGGTCGAACCCGCCGCAGCGAAGGCCGCGATCCTGCTCTCATTGAGCTCGCCGGCTTCGTTCAGCCGGTTGATCTCGACCATCGCGGCGTTGACCGCAGCGAGATCGCCCTGAATCTGGGCCTGAGCGGCAACCGCTTGCGCGCCCCGCTCGACTGCGCCGTCGACCGCACCTGCAAGCCCCGGCTCAAGGCCGACCGTCAAGCGGCGGCGGGCGGAGTTCTTCGCGGCAACCATGAGCTGGTCGGCGAGTTCGGCGGGAATATCGAGCCGTGCACCCAGCGCCATCTGCAGGGCGTCGTCCTGGACGGCGCGCATGACGAGCACACCCATGCCGTGTTCCGAGAACCGAGCCGTGTGATTGGCCGCGATGGCATGGGTCACGACTCGGCCGCCACGCAGGATCAGGAAATCGGTGACAGGTTCGCCGAGATCGGGGCGCTCGGTGATGGCGAGCATGTGGTCGCGGCCCTTGGCGGCCGAGATCGCGACGAGATCCTGGTCGGTCAGGCGCTTCGAGGCGATGAGCACCGGCCGCGCGACCGCGATCTCGTCGAGCGCGAGCTGGCGAACGACGCCGGTTGGTGCATTCGGCACGGGGGCGAGCCGTTCGGACAGTTCGATGCGGGCCCTGAGCTCGATGGCGCGCGAGAGGCGGCCGATGACGACGTCGAAAATCCCGACCTGGTCGTCATCCATGATCGAGGCCGTGCTGAGGAAAAGATCGGTCAGGCGCGACAGAATCTGGGCCCGGTCATCGGTCGAGCCGCGAAGCATCGTCGTCTCGAGATCACGCAACAGCGTACTGACAGAACTCATCCCGCATCCCCAAACAACGCGCAGCACCGCACCATGGCGCAGAAGGATGACCAGCGGGTTAGCGGCAGCAGAAAACCTCCCCCGTGACCCGCATCGGGCAAGAGCGCTTGCATGCGGGGCTAATGCGGACTAAATAGCAGCCCAACAGCTCTGGTTTCGGTATCAGCCGATGATCAAGAGCGGGCCGGAAGGCCCGCTCTTTTTTGTTGGCCGCGGCCCAGCCGGGGCTGGAGCATGACGCCGATGCGCGGCTGCCCCTCCAGCGGCTTAGCCCCGCGCGGTGCCATGCGCCAATTTTTCGGTCGGAGCTGGACGGTATCCGGCTTACAGACAGGCACGCAGGGCATGAACGAGCCGACAGCGACGAACCAGGACAACGACCGACGCATCGTCGTCGAGAGCGGCGTCGCGGCGCGCGTGGCCGCGATCATCGAACCCGCCATCGTCGATCTCGGTTACCGGCTCGTGCGCGTGCGCGTCACCGGGCAGAACGGCTGCACCGTGCAGATCATGGCCGAGAAGCCCGACGGCACGATGAATGTCGAGGGCTGCGAAGCGGTCAGCCAGGCCGTTTCGCCCGCACTCGACGTCGACGATCCGATCCAGGTCGCCTATCATCTCGAGGTGTCGTCGCCGGGAATCGACCGGCCGCTGGTGCGGGCAGGCGATTTCGAGCGCTGGGCCGGGCACCTCGCCAAGATCGACACCGAGGCCGTCGTCAACGGCCGCAAGCGGTTCCGCGGCATCCTGCGCGGCGTCGAGGGCGGCAACGCCCTGCTCGCCCGCGACGATGCGAAGTCCGAAGAAGAGCGCGACGTCGCCATCCCGATGAACCTCATCGCCGATGCCCGTCTCGTTCTGACGGACGCGCTCGTGACCGAATCGCTGCGCCGCGGCAAGGCCGGGCTGCCGCCCGAAATGCCGACGGCAGACGAGATCGCGGCCCCGCCGAAGGGCCGCAAGAAGTCATTGGGGCCGCGTCCGGATAAAATCCCGGCCCCGAAGAAGAAGAGCGGACCGGCTCCGCACGATACAACCCCGGAAGAGGAGTGAGCGTCATGGTCGTCAGCGCCAACAGGCTCGAACTGCTGCAGATCGCCGACGCGGTCGCCCGCGAGAAATCGATCGACCGGCAGATCGTCGTCGACGCGATGCAGGATGCGATCGCGAAAGCCGCCCGTTCGCGCTACGGCGCCGAGACGGATGTCCATGCCGAGATCAACACCAAGACCGGCGAACTCCGGCTGGCCCGCCATCTCCAGGTGGTCGACCTCGTCGAGAACGGCGCGACCGAGATCACGGTCGACGAGGCCAAGCGCCACAACCCGGCGGCCCAGGTCGGCGACGTCATCGCCGATCCGCTGCCGCCCTTCGATTTCGGCCGTATTGCCGCCCAGTCGGCCAAGCAGGTCATCGTGCAGAAGGTGCGCGAGGCCGAGCGCGACCGTCAGTATGACGAGTACAAGGATCGCATCGGCGAGATCGTCAACGGCGCGGTCAAGCGCGTCGAATACGGCAACGTCTTCGTCGACCTCGGCCGTGGCGAGGCGATCATCCGCCGCGACGAGATGATCCCGCGCGAGACCTTCAAGGTCGGCGACCGCGCCCGCGCCTATGTCTACGATGTGCGCCGCGAGCCGCGCGGCCCGCAGATCTTCCTGTCGCGCACCCATCCGCAGTTCATGGCCAAGCTGTTCGGCCAGGAAGTGCCCGAGATCTATGACGGCATCGTCGAGGTCAAGGCCGTCGCCCGCGATCCGGGCTCGCGCGCCAAGATCGCGGTGATCAGCCGCGATTCCTCGATCGATCCGGTCGGCGCCTGTGTCGGTATGCGCGGTTCGCGCGTCCAGGCCGTCGTTGGCGAGCTGCAGGGCGAGAAGATCGACATTATCCCCTGGTCGCCCGACATCGCGACCTTCGTCGTCAACGCGCTGCAGCCGGCCGAAGTCGCCAAGGTCGTTCTCGACGAGGAGGCCGACAAGATCGAGGTGGTGGTGCCCGACGAGCAGCTCTCGCTCGCCATCGGCCGCCGCGGCCAGAATGTGCGCCTCGCCTCGCAGCTCACCGGCTGGGACATCGACATCCTGACCGAGGCCGAGGAATCGGAGCGCCGCCAGAAGGAATTCCTGAACCGCACCGAGATCTTCATGAATGCGCTGAACGTCGATGAGACGGTCGGCCAGCTGCTCGCCTCGGAAGGCTTCCGGACGGTCGAGGAGGTCGCTTATGTCGATCCGTCCGAGCTCGCCTCGATCGAGGGCTTCGACGAGGATACGGGCGCCGAGATCCAGTCGCGGGCGCAGGAGTATCTTGCTTCCGTCGAGGCCGAGTTCGACGAGAAGCGCCGTGCGCTCGGCGTCGAGGATGCCTTGCGCGAGGTTCCCGGCATCACCACATCCATGATGGTGTCGCTGGGCGAGAACGATGTGAAGAGCGTCGAGGATCTGGCCGGTTGCGCCACCGATGATCTCGTCGGCTGGACCGAGCGCAAGGATGGCGAGACCACCCGCCATGCGGGCTATCTCGACGGGTTCGACCTGTCGCGTCAGGATGCGGAGGCGATCATCATGGCCGCCCGCGTCCATGCCGGCTGGATCGAGGCGCCTGCGGAAGAGATCGAGGCAGAGCCTGCCGCCGACGAGACGGCGGAGGCCTGAGTCAGGCACCGGCGATGAAATCGGCCGCGCCGCGCGGTGAGCGCGAAACGCGCCTGGATCGCAAGGACGGGCCGGAACGGAGCTGCGTCGTCACGAGGACCGTCAAGTCCCCGGACGATCTGATCCGCTTCGTCGTCGGACCCGATGGCAGCCTGGTGCCGGACCTTCGGCGCAAGCTGCCGGGACGCGGCGTCTGGGCCAGTCTCAGCGCGGCGACCGTGACCGAGGCGATCAAGCGGCGGGCCTTCGAACGCTCGCTCAAGACGAAGGTCGTCGTACCGCCCGATTTGGCTACGATGATCGACGGTCTGATGCTGAAAGACGCCCAGCAGGCGCTGTCGATGGCCAACAAGGCGGGACTGGTCCAGGCCGGTTTCGCCAAGGTAGAGGCCATGATCGGCTCCGGCCGCTGCGCTGCGGTGATTGCGGCCAGCGATGGCGCCGAAGATGGCCGCCGAAAGATCGGACAGGCGCTGCGCCGGGTGGAACTCGCCCGCGAAGAGGCCGGCCTGAAGCCGCGAAAGGTGCCTGTGGTGGCAATTTTCGCGGGCGAAGATTTGGAATTGGCGTTAGGCAAGGCACATGTGATACATGCGGCGCTTGCTCCGGGACCGGCGGCCGAGGGTTTCCTCTCCCGCTGGCGTCGACTCGTCCGCTACCGGACGGACGATGCCGGTGCAATGGAGCCGGATGAACCGGCTCTCTCCGACTCCGTAGACCAAGATTCCGTAGACCAACGATCGACCGAACCGGCTGGACCGAGCACAGAATGAGCGATACCAAGACCCCGGGCGACAAGACCTTGACCGTCGCCCCCCCGAAGACCCTGACGTTGAAGCGTCCTGTCGAACAGAGCACTGTCCGGCAGAGCTTCTCGCATGGGCGCTCCAAGCAGGTGGTCGTCGAGGTCAAGCGGCGCGTTGCCGGCTCCGAAGTCAAGGAGCAGCCTTCGGTGCGCGCGCCGCAGCCGCAGGTTCAGCAGGCCGCTCCCCGCCCGGTGCCGCCTACCCCGACACCGCCGGCGCGCCCCTCTTCCGGCATGCTTCTGCGCACCCTCTCCGAAGACGAGAAGGATGCGCGTCAGCGCGCCCTTTCGGATTCACGAGGCCGGGAGGCGGAAGCCCGCCGCATCGCCGAGGATGAGGCCCGCCAGCGCGCGCTCGTCGCCGAGCGCGAGCGGCAGGAGCGCGAATCCGCCCTCGCCCGCCAGCGCGAGGAAGAAGAGCGTCGCCGCCAGGAAGACGACCGCAAGCGTCGCGCCGAAAGCGCCGCCCGCCAGCGCATGGACGAGCCGCAGGCCCCGCGCCCACCGCAGCCGCCGCGCGAGTTCACGCCGGCTCCGCAGCCGCAGCCCGACAACGGCGCTGCGCCGAATCCGGCCCCGGCCTATGCCCAGACTCCGCGCCCGGCACCGTCGGGTCCGCGTCCCGATTTCGCGCCGCGGACCCCGATGCGCGACATCGGCGCGCGCCCGCCCCGGCTCGATTCGCGCCCGCCGCGCCTCGATACCCCGCGTCCGCCGCGACCGGTCGATGCGACCGCGCCCGCCGAACCAGCAGTCATCCGGCCGACGCGTCAGGCGCCCTCCAGCGCCGCGCCGCGCAGCCGTCCCGATGAGGGTGAGGCGCGTCCCGCCTTCCGCCGCCCCGGCGGCTTTGCCGGCGGCCCGCCGCGTGGTGCCCCCGTGCCGGCGCCCAAGACTCCCAAGGTCGGCGAAAAGGTTCGCGGTCGCCTGACACTGTCGACCGCGACCGGCGGTGACGACGAGCGCACGCGTTCGGTCGCGGCCTTCCGCCGCCGCGTCCAGCGCATGACCGGACATCGCGCCTCGGATGTCGCCAAGGAGCGCGTGATGCGCGAGGTGATCATCCCGGAGACGATCACCATCCAGGAACTCGCCAACCGCATGACGGAGCGCGGCGTCGACGTCATCCGCCTGCTGATGAAGCAGGGCGCGATGCACAAGATCACCGACGTGATCGACGCCGACACTGCCCAGCTCGTGGCCGAGGAAATGGGCCACACCGTCAAGCGCGTCGCCGATTCCGACGTCGAAGGCGGCCTGTTCGACACGCCCGATACCGACGACAGCCAGGTCACACGGCCAGCCGTCGTCACGATCATGGGCCATGTCGACCACGGCAAGACTTCGCTGCTCGACGCGATCCGCCAGACTCATGTCGTCACCGGCGAGGCCGGCGGCATCACACAGCATATCGGCGCCTATCAGGTGATGACGCCTTCGGGCGCCAAGGTGACCTTCATCGACACGCCCGGCCACGCCGCCTTTACGGCGATGCGCGCCCGCGGCGCCAAGGTGACGGACGTCGTCGTTCTCGTTGTCGCGGCCGATGACGGCGTCATGCCGCAGACGATCGAGGCCATCAACCACGCCAAGGCGGCAGGCGTTCCGCTGATCGTGGCGATCAACAAGATCGACAAGGCCGACGCCAGCCCCGAGCGGGTTCGCGCCGAACTGCTGCAATACGAGATCCAGGTCGAGACGCTGGGCGGCGAGACGCTGGAAATTGAGGTTTCCGCCAAGACCGGCAAGAATCTCGACAAGCTGCTCGAGGCGATCGCGCTGCAGGCCGAACTGCTCGACCTGAAGGCCAATCCCGACCGTCCGGCCGAGGGCACCGTGATCGAGGCCAAGCTCGACCGTGGCCGTGGCCCGGTCGCGACGGTTCTTGTCCAGCGCGGCACGCTGCGCACCGGCGATATCGTCGTGGCAGGTTCCGAATGGGGCCGCGTGCGCGCCCTGATCGGCGACACCGGCGCCCATATCAAGGAGGCGCCTCCGTCGCTTCCCGTCGAGGTGCTCGGCTTCAACGGCACGCCCGAGGCGGGCGACCGCGTCGCGGTGGTCGAGTCCGAGGCCCGCGCCCGCGAGATCACCGATTACCGCGAGCGCCAGAAGCGCGACCGCATCGCCGCGCGCGGCGGCGGATCGACGGCGGGCCGCTCGCTCGCCGACATGATGCGCGACCTCAAGGAAGGCGCCGGCCGCAAGGAATTCCCGCTCGTCATCAAGGGCGACGTGCAGGGTTCGGTCGAAGCCATCGTCGGGACGCTCGAGAAGGTCGGCAACGACGAGGTGCGCGCCCGCGTGCTGCAGTCGGGCGTCGGCGGCATCACCGAATCCGACATCACGCTGGCCCAGGCTTCGGGCGCGGCCGTGATCGGCTTCAACGTGCGTGCCCACAAGGAAGCGCGCGAGGCGGCCGAACGGGCCGGCGTCGAGATCCGCTACTACAACATCATCTACAACCTCGTGGATGACGTGAAGGCGGCGATGTCGGGCCTGCTGGCCCCGACGCTCCGCGAGACAATGCTCGGCAACGCCCAGATCCTCGAGATCTTCGCGGTCTCGAAGGTCGGCAAGATCGCCGGCTGCCGCGTCACCGACGGCACGATCGAGCGCGGCGCCAATGTCCGCCTGATCCGCGACAATGTCGTGGTCCATGAGGGCAAGCTCGCCCAGCTCAAGCGCTTCAAGGACGACGCCAAGGAAGTGGTGGCGGGCCAGGAGTGCGGCATGTCCTTCGAGAACTACCAGGACATGCGTGCCGGCGACGTCATCGAGTGCTACCGCGTCGAGGAGATCAAGCGCACGCTGTAAGGCGTCCGCTTCGACACATGCAGGTCATGGCCGGGCCTTGCCCGGCCATGACTCATTTCAGACCGTCCATCCGGTCCGATCCCGGAGAACGAGAACCATGGCAAAACCATCCAAATTATCCGGCCCGAACCAGCGGCAGCTGCGCATCGGCGAACTGATCCGCCACGCGCTGGCGGAGTTGCTGTCGCGCGGCGACATCCATGACGAGGTGCTGGCCAAGCACGTCATCACCGTGCCGGAGGTCCGTCTCTCGACGGATCTGAAGCTCGCGACCTGCTTCGTCATGCCGCTCGGCGGCGGCGATGTCGCTCCCGTGCTGAAGGCGCTGAACACGCACAAGAAATACATTCGCGGCGAGATCGCTCATCGCGTGAACCTGAAATTCGCGCCCGATATCCGCTTCCTGCAGGATGAGAGCTTCGCCGAGGCCGAGCGCGTCGATGCCATCCTCTATTCCGACAAGGTCCGCCAGGACATCCTGAAGCAGCCGCTGCGGATCAATCAGGACGAACCGGCTTCAGACGACAAGGAGCCGGGCGATGAGTGACCTCACCGCCGCCAACGACGCGGCCCCGGCCGATCAGGATCAGGGCCAGACCTTCGCTCCGCGCCCCAAGAAGCGCGACGTCCATGGCTGGGTCGTGCTCGACAAGCCGGTCGGCATGACCTCGACCCATGCGGTGGCCGTGGTCAAGCGCGCCTTTTCCGCCAAGAAGGCCGGCCATGCCGGCACGCTCGACCCCCTCGCCTCCGGCCTGCTGCCGATCGCGCTGGGCGAGGCGACCAAGACCGTCCCCTTCGTGATGGACGGGCGCAAGGCCTATCAGTTCACGGTCGCCTGGGGTTCGCAGACCAATACCGACGACACCGAGGGCAAGGTCATCGCGACCTCCGATGCGCGCCCCGACGAGGCCGCCATCGCGGCGCTGCTGCCGCGCTTCACCGGCACGATCAGCCAGGTGCCGCCGCAGTTCTCGGCCATCAAGATCGCCGGCGAGCGCGCCTATGATCTCGCCCGAGAGGGCGAGGCGGTCGTGCTGGAGGCGCGGCCCGTCGAGATCGACGCGTTGCGCATCGTCTCCCATGAGGCAGGCACGACGACTTTCGAGGCCGAATGCGGCAAGGGCACCTATGTCCGGGCGATCGCGCGCGATCTCGGCATCGCGCTCGGCTGCCTCGGCCATGTCGCGCATCTCAGGCGCACCCGCGTCGGCCCGTTCGACATCGCGGATGCAGCCAACGTCGAGATGCTGCGCGAAAGCCCCGAGAGCGCGGCAGCCGCGCTGCTGCCGGTCAAGGCGGCGTTGACACTGATCCCGGAGATCGCGGTCCATCGCGATGCCGCGCTGCGGCTGAAGCGCGGCCAGAGCGTGCTGTTGCGGGGGCGCGACGCGCCGGTCGAGAGCGAGACCGTCTATGCAACCTCAGGCGGTATCCTGATCGCCACCGGCATCATCACGCAGGGCGAATTGGTGCCGCACAGGGTCTTCAACCTCTGATTCCACGGGCTTTTGGCCCGTTTGAAAGGTCGCGTTAACGGCGACTCGCTATGTCTCTCAGACAACGCTCCAGCATCTTCATAGTCTCGCCGCGCAGCCGCGGCATGGCTGCATGCCGGATTCGAGGCGGCGGCCGTGGAGACGAGATAGCATGCGCGTAACGCATTTCCTGATCTGCACCATCGCTGCCGGCGGCGCAGCGATCCTTGCCAGCGGTTACGTCGCCTACAACCAGATGCAGGCGCTTTCGACGGCCCACGAGACGCGCAGCCTCGTCGTAACATCGGAAAGCATCAGCCGCGTCATCGAGCGCGCCGCGATCGAGCGTGGCGCGGTGACCCAACTGATCCTGGCCGAGGATACCGATGGCAAGATCGCGGCAACGAATGCCCAGGCGGCGCGCGACACGGATGCGCGTGTGACGCAGATGCAGGAGGGCTTCGCGGCCACCCCCTTCGCCAAGCGCCCAGAACTGGCCGGACCGGTCAGCCAAATCAGCCAGCGTCTCGCCCAGGCCCGCGCAGCCGCCCGGGCGGAAGGCGCCAAGCCTCTCGCGCAGCGCGATCCCAAGGCGGCCCAGGTCTTCAGCGCCACGCTGCTCGACCTGCTTACCCAGCAATCCGTCCTGCAGCGTCAGATCGGCGCGCGCATCGGCGATCTGAACGCCGACGTCAGCAACACCGTGTCGCTCGGCGAGTTTGCGACCACGATCCGTGAGGCCGCCGGCAGCCGCGCGGTCAACTACACGCAATATGTCGGCAGCGGCACGAAGCTCTCGCCGACGAACCTGTCCCAGGTCGACCGCCTGACAGGCCGCATCGAGCAACTTTGGGTGCTGGTCGACCAAGCCCTGGCGCAGATGCCGGAAACACCGCAGCTCAAGACAGCGCTCGATGCCGTCAAGACCGGCTTCCGCGACGAGGAGCTCAAGACTTACGCGGCCATGTACGAGGCGGCCCGCGAGGGCAAGCCGGCCGGCATGAACCTGCCGGATTGGCGTAGCTGGGTGCAGAAGTCGCTCGCCACGATCCTTCAACTGCGCGATGCAGCTTTCGAAGCGGCCAAGGCCGACATCGACGCCAGCATTTCGCTGGCCGGATGGCGGTTGGCGCTTTCTCTCCTTGCCATCCTCGTCGTGACAGGCGTCGTCGTCGGCATCGTCGTGGTGTTCAACCGGGGCGTGGTGCAGCCGCTGGGGCGGCTGGCCCATTCGGTCGACCTGATGCTGTCGGGCGCCGATGACGCCAGCATCCCGGCCAAGGTCGGCATGGTCGAGATTGACGCGATCAGCCACGCACTCGGCGATTTCCAGGCCAATATCCAGCGCGTCCGCGCGCTCGAAGAGCAGGAGCATGCGGCTGCCGCAGCCCGCCTTGCCCGAGCGCAGTCGATGGAGGCGGTCGTCTCGGATGTCGGGGAGGTCGTTGCGGCTGCGGCGGCCGGCGATTTCTCGGCGCGGCTCCAGATCGACCAGGCGGATGCGCAGATGCAGAAGCTCGTCGCCGGCATCAACGAGATCAATGCGGTGGTGGATTCGGCGACGAGCGAGTTCGCCCGGGCTTTGTCGGCG
Organism: Hyphomicrobiales bacterium; assembly: GCA_900470775.1. Classification (GTDB taxonomy): domain Bacteria; phylum Pseudomonadota; class Alphaproteobacteria; order Rhizobiales; family Beijerinckiaceae; genus Allobosea. The sequence goes on from UCBZ01000037.1 coordinate 97,453, forward strand.
GTCGCCGGCGGCGACCTGACGGTGCGGGTCGATTCGGCCTATCGCGGCAAGTTCGCCGAACTCAAGGGCGCGATCAACGACACGGTCGATCGCCTGTCCTCGACGGTGCGGACGATCCAGGTGACCTCGGCCGATGTCGGTCTCGCCGCCCGCGAGATCAATATGGGCGCCGACGATCTCTCGAAGCGCACCGAGGAGCAGGCATCGAGCCTGGAGGAGACCGCAGCCACCACCGAGCAGCTCGCAGCCTCGGTGAAGGCCTCGGCCCAGGCCTC
>UCBZ01000076.1 GCA_900470775.1 Hyphomicrobiales bacterium
AGACAAACCGAGCCAGCTCTGAGCTCTGGGTCGCAATTAGCCTTTTTAATCGGTGACCGGCGCCCTGTCAGCCAGTTCGAGCAATACGGCGAAGCCGGCCAGCCAGATGATTGCGACGTAAATCATTAGGCTTAGCCTCCTGCTGCGGAAACCGTGCGATTCCGTGCACATCACGCCGGACATCGCCCGCCGAGCGCGAACGCCCGCCAAATCCGAGTTCATAGGCGAATTCGCGCTGCCTACTCGACGTCTAAGTACTTGTGGCCGCGGCTAGCGGTCGCGCAGCTCAGTTCATTGGAGTTGTGGCGGCGCCGCGTCACCCTAGATCATTCTCGAAGGCCAGGACGGCGGCAACAGTCAGAACGGCGATGGCGATCCAAGAGGCCTCCCATCCGATTGACAGCGGTTCGGCGCCGGCCGCGAAAACCGACGTCAGGCCAGCCAAACAGAATGACCCCGAAACAAGAAGTAGCCGTCGCATTTTCCGCCTCACATGTCGCTCGTAATGCGAACACTATCTGACGGTGTGACCAGTTATTTTTAAAACTCGCCGCTGCCCAATCCGTCTGTGAAACGTTATGTCTAAATAGTGACCAGAGCGCCTAAATCTATACGTTCCCCAGTGTCTCGGTGGTTCTCCGGCGGCGATCTCACCGTCCACGTCAAAATCCTCCGCTCCGACCCCGGGCGTGGGCTCGGTGTGCTCGGGTCAGCCTCCCACAAGGCGGCTCGATTCCAGCTGAGAGAAATGCGCGCAGCGTGTGCATTTTGCTTTCTGAGCGGTTCTCGAACCATTTTGCGGTCACGTCCAATACGATCGTTAGCGCCTCTGTATCTGTTGCTATAGATTTTTCCGATTGTGCAGCGCAGCAAAGGCGCGCGACTTATGTTAAATGCGGACGATCCGCGGAATTAGTTTTTCGAAGACAGTAGATTTCTCCAATCCAGTGGGTTAAATGATTGACGACTGGCCATGAACGCCTGAAATTTGATTCGACGCGCAATGCGCCTAGGCGCGATTGCTGGCTATTCGACGCGCGCCAATTGCCCAAACGTAATTCTATGCTCTGGGGGAATTCTAATGTCAGGAACCAACAGCCAATTCGTCGAATTGGCGGCGGATATCGTGTCCGCCTACGTCGCAAACAACAATGTAACGACCGCCGATCTTCCGGGTCTTATTGGTAGTGTTCACATGGCTTTATCGAAGCTCGGTAGTGGTTCTGAAGCTGCTCCCGTCGCAGCTCCGCTAGTGCCGGCCGTGTCGATCCGCAAATCCGTCACGCCCGACGCGATCATCTGCTTGGAAGATGGCAAGGCTTTCAAGAGCTTGAAAAGGCATCTGAGCAGCAAGTACGGAATGACCCCTGCCGAATATCGGACGAAATGGGGACTTCCAGCGGACTATCCGATGGTCGCGCCGTCTTACGCCGAGTCGCGCTCTGCCCTGGCCAAGTCGATGGGGCTCGGCCGTAAGGCTGTGAAGCCCGCCGTCAAAGCGAAGCGTGCCGCCAAAGCAGCCTAACGTTAGTAGCGCCGGCTCTTCGAGTCGGCGCTACTAACGTTGAATGGCCCCTGTAACTACTATCATTACTGTGCCATGGTCGCAGGGAGAAACGCTCGCGATAGAGCCGGCTGCTGCTCCGTAAGATGAGCGCGCCGGCTCAGTAGCTACGACTAGGTGCTTACCCCCCCAGCCTCAGAGACGGAAGCGGTAAGTGTCCGTCGTCAGATGATTTGAGACTGTTTTGGCGTCTCAGGAACGGAGGCTCTGGCTCATCTGGGTTTGAGGCTATGCGGCCTGCAGCTGGTGCTGCAAGCGTCTCTGTTGGATGGTCTGGCGCTTGATCCTTTCGCGTTCGGTGAGGATGGCCTGCCCGCGGCCGAAGTAGACATCGGCGGGCGTGAGATTGCCGAGGCTCTCATGGTAGCGGGCATGGTTGTAGTGCTCGACGAAAGCCGCGACCTGCCGTTCGAGATCGCCAGGCAGATAGTAGTTTTCGAGTAGGATGCGGTTCTTGAGGGTCTGGTGCCAGCGCTCGATCTTGCCCTGCGTCTGGGGATGATAGGGCGCGCCGCGAACATGCTGCATGCCCTTGCCATCGAGCCAGGTTGCGAGGTCGGCTGAGATGTAGGAGGCGCCGTTGTCCGACAAGAGCCGGGGGCGGTGCACGACCGTGATCTGGTCGAGCCCCGATGCCGCCAGAGCCAGATCGAGCGTGGCGGTGACGTCGTCCGCGCGCATCGTGGCGCAGAGCTTCCAGGCGACGATGAAGCGGGAGAAGTCGTCGAGCACGGTCGAGAGATAATACCAGCCCCATCCGGTGATCTTCAGGTAGGTGAAGTCGGTCTGCCAGAGCTGATTGGGCGCCGTCGTCTTGTCCTTGAACTCGGACGCCGCCTTGATGACGATGTAGGCCGGGCTTGTGATGAGATCATGCGCCTTCAGCAGCCGGTACACCGACGCCTCCGAGACGAAGTAGCGCTTTTCGTCGGTGAAGCGCACCGCCAGCTCGCGCGGGCTCAGCTCCGTCTCGCGCAGCGCCAGTTCGACGATCTCGTCCCGAACCGGCTCGGGGATCCGGTTCCAGACACGGTCGGGCCGTGAGCGATGATCGGCAAGCGCCTCGATTCCGCCGGTGAGATAGCGATCGTACCAGCGATAGAACGTGGCGCGGGGAATGCCGAGCTTGTCCAGCGTGCGTCGCGCCGGCAGATGCGAGGCCTCGACCAGACGGATGATCTCGGCCTTCTCGGTGGCGGGATATCTCATGTGTCGTCGTCCCCATCCGCCAGCATGCTTTTTTTGAGCAAGCGGTTTTCCAGGGTCAGATCGGCCACGGCCTCCTTCAGGGCCTGCGCCTCACGGCGCAGTTCCTTGACCTCATCGGAGGTCGCTGCCCGCGCCGTGTCACCGGCCAGCCGGCGCTTGCCGGCGTCGAGGAACTCCTTCGACCAGCCATAATACATCAATGAGGCGATCCCCTCGCGCCGGCACAGCTCGGCGATGCTCTCCTCGCCGCGCACGCCTTCCAGCACGATGCGGATCTTCTCTTCGGCCGAGAACTGCCGACGCGTCGCTCGGCGAATATCATTCACGACCTGCTCTGCCGGTGCTTTCTCCGGCCCGGATTTCTGTCTCATCTGCGCTCCAAAATGGCTGCGATGATCCAGAAATCCTCCCTTCCCGAAAACCCCTAAACTGTCTCAAGAGCGCTGACGGCGGACACGCCATGCTGGACGAGCCAGCCATGGCGGCGTGACTCAAACGAAATGGCCTCCGGGAAACCCGGAGCGGTTCACCGTCGCGCTTCTTTCGCAACAATAGACCGCAGAGTTGATGCCAGGCGACACGTGCACGTTGAAGCGCGCGACGATGTTGAAGTCCGGCCAAGAGGTTGGCCAGAGCTTTGTAATTTCCATTGGGTCATCATGAGCGTCTCCTCGCATGAGGCAGGCCAAAGAAAGTGGCGCCCGTAGCCTGCGTGCGCCACCCCCTCAAGGCGCGAAGAACCGCCGTTCCTCGTCCGTCAATTGCCCGCGAAGCACCGCTGCTGTCTCCGGAAGAACAGCCTTGCACCACGCCTTAGTCGATTTGAGAATCCGCTTTGTCCATACGACCTAGTTTCTGCTTCTGAAGTTCCAGCTCACGTTTTGCTCGGCGGTAGCTGATCAAGGCTAGCAATTCGCTTAGGCTCGGCTTGACGACCTTTCTCCAGAGCCACGAATCAGTCGGCAGTGAGCCGATCGCGAGCAGAGCGCGCGAGCGCAAGGACAGATCCTCGTCCCGGGCGGCACGTAGATAATGCCAGCCAGCTTTGTCATTCCAAGTAACACGCCAGCGCAAGCCGATCTGGGCTAATCGTTTTCCTAGGATAGGTGAACGGCGGCGGAGAAAGGCTGCGGAATGGCCGTGGAGATCAAGTAGATCGACGCCGGTATTTCGTCGTGTAATTGCGAGTTGGTTAGCAAAATTCGCATAATATTCCTGCATTAACGTCTTCTCTGGATTGACGTTCACACTGTTTTCGGGCGCATTACGCTGATAGAGTAGCTCCGGGACGATTCGATAGGTGCCGTGATCGGCTAACCTTAGTAAGAGATCCTGATCTTGGGCAAATTTAAAAAACGGACGATATCCGCCAACCTTATCGAACGCTTCTCGGCGATACATCAATGCTCCATGCGCGAATGGATAATGCCGTAGCATTTGCTGAAACAAATCTCTGTCGAGATCTGACAAGACTTTTTGGAATTGCGCATTCTGGCTACCGCCGTTCTCGAATATGCAGCTCACCAAAACTACATCACTTACCTGGTCGAGAATAGCGGCTTGCTTTTCTATCCGCTTCGGATATGAGACGTCTCCCGAGCCATGCACGGCGACGTACTTCCCTGTCGAGGCGCGGATTCCCGTGTTGATCGCCGCCGTAAAACCTTCGTTCTCCTGCCTGATCAGCTTGACATTGGGGTAGCCGGCGAATTTCTGCAGTTCTGTCCATGTCTGGTCGGTCGAGCCGTCGTCGACAATGACGATCTCTGTGTTTGCATAGGTTTGGTCAATTAGGCTTCTGATCGAGTACCCGACATATTTCTCGCGGTTATAGTAGACCGAGACGATAGATACGCGGGTCGGGAGGCTTGTCTGGTTCATAATCGACTCCGGTTCGAGTGCATGGGTCGGCTCCTGTTCCCGCGGCCCGATGACTTCGGGCCCGTAGAGCGATGCCACCCGAGGTTTGAATCCAAGTGATATTAAAAGGTAGAGCCGCATTTTTTGCGAAAAATCGGCTTTCACTATGCGCTTGCCCTAATCTTGTGTGCCGAGGGCGGCCGTCAGAAGCGCCAGATAGCCATCAATTGTCTGAGTCATGGTGAAATCGAGCGAACGCCGCGTTGCCCGTTCGCTGTAATGCGCGTGTATGCCCGAGTCGCTAAGCGCTCGGATTGCATCCGCCATAGCTGAGGCATTTTCCATCGGGACTAGAATTCCGTTATCCACCCGCGTCATTTCCGTGACCTTTGGCGCCAGCGAGCCTCGCAGGATTTCGGCCGGGCCGGAGTCACAATCGGTAACAGCCGTGGGCAGACCGAGGACGAGCGCTTCCACAAGCGCGTTAGGAAAACCTTCGGCGTTCGACGCCGACAGATAAGCGTGGGCGCCACGTAGGCACGCATACGGATTGTCGACATACCCTGGAAGGTGAACGCGGTCAGCGACGCCGCGCTCGACCGCATACATTTTCAGCGCCTCCAACTCGGGTCCTTCGCCGAGGATAACTAGGTTGCCTGCAACGTCGGCTTGCGCGAAGGCGTCAATTAGCATTGCGAAATTTTTGTTCGGCTTTAGGCGCCCAATAGCTAGCCAGGTTATGTCCGGCAAGACGATCGACATCGGCTCGGCCGAGCGAGCAAGAATTTCTTCCCGCCGCACCGGGTTGTACACCACCGAAAGACGCGCGGATTGGGCTCCGTAGTGCGTGAGCAAGTCGGCCGCCACTCCATGCGATGCGGCAACTATTCGTTCCGCGCGTGGATAGAGTTGGCGAACGATGAACTTGTTAAGTGAGGCGCCGACGCCCCTGCCAAAATGGCTCGTCGTATTTACTCGTTCGCTTATCACCACCGGCGTGCCTGCCAAACGCCCGGCCACCACGGCCGCACAATTCGATCGAGTAAGGAAGCTAAACAGCAGGTCCGGCCGCTCGCGCCGCACAAGCCCTACAAGTTGTGCAATGCTTTTACCGAAGCCTTGGCCGCAATCGAGTTGATGCCGCCGCACCTCGGGCGGTACGGCGTACTTTTCTGGAAGCCTATCGAGCAATACGAGTTCAATTTGAGCGGGTAGCAGACCCGACAATTCCTCCACGAGCGTGGCGAAAACGCGCTCGGCTCCGCCACCCTCTAGCGAGTTAATCACGAAGAAAGCGCGCTTCAAAACCTCGCCGTTCATTGACCAGATCCGGGAGATATATTTCCAAGTGTCAGCAGCTTGGCTAGGCGAGTCGGCAGCAATGGCGCTACCTCGGTTGCGAGCTGAAGCAGATAACGCCGTGCAAACAAAATTAGCAGAGCCGGATAAAGTATAATACCTGCAAACGTCGAGAGCGCGAGCTTCGAGACTAGCGGCGTCTCGTCCAGCACGAAGACGCGCAACGCGTGAACGGCGGCTGCCATCGCTGCGGCAGCAAACAAGGCTGGCGCGACCCCCGCGACAGGCTTACGCCAGTGCATATGCAGCGCCACGCTGAGCAGCCGCATGCGGAATGGCAAAAGGAAATATTGTAGGCCTGTGTTAGCGATCGCTACTATCAGCGCGCCGGACGAGACGGCAAATAGCGCCGTTGACGCGGTCGCACCGAAGCTCACTGCTGTCGAAAGCAGCACGAGTTTGGGTCGGTTGGCCGCAGTCAAGGCCGGTTGCATGAACTGCGCCAAGCTACCCGCGCCGACCGCCAGCGCCAACGCAGTCATAATCGAGCCGCTTGGCGCCCATTTTGGGCCGAAGACGATGCTAATAAAATCAGGCGCGAGGACCGCTGCTCCGAGATACACTGGGCAGGCTAGGATCGCGCTGACCCGGGTAACCTGAGCATAGGCGTTGCCGATCGCCGCCACGTTCGGCAGGCGCGAAAAGGCGGACAGGGCAGTCTGCTGGATTGGTGTTACCGTCATTTGCGAGATCACCTCCAGTCCGCGCGCTCCTACCCGGAAAAAGGCAATCGCAGCAGGCCCAAGGATAAGGCCAACCATGAATTCCGGGACTTTTGATGTAAGAAGCGTCAGTAGGCGTGCCGGCGTCAAATGAAGGATGAAGCCGGAGAGATCGCGCAGGATCGCCGGCGACAGCATCAAACGCGGTGTCCAGCGCGCCGCCTGCCAAGATAAAAGAGTGAGCGAAACCGCGTTCACCAGGCGCTGGGCTACAAGTGACCAGACGCCATAGCCATCAATGGCCAGCCAGATGCCGATCACCCCGGACACTGCCGTCGATACTGACATTCGAGCTGCCAAAGGCTTGTAGCGAAACTCTCGTCGCAGCTTCGCTTCGTGGATAGCACGCGCGGCATCAATCACGCAGATTGCTGCAAGGGTTGATAGAACTGGCCCAGCGGCGGGGACATAATAGGTCGCGACGAGCGGTGCCGCGAAGACCGCCATCAAAACGAAGAAGATGATCGCGACCAAGAGGTTCGCGGTAAATGAAACCGATGCAACGTCATCATTCCAATGCGGGCGTTGAACTATCGCTTCTGGAAGCCCACCGAAAACGACAATACGGCTAAGATCGATAAAGATTAAGGCGAATGCGACAAGGCCGATCGTCGAGGCGTCCAGTAACCGCGCGAGCACAACGAAGATCAGGAAGCTGACGAGATTATTCGCCGCATTTCCGATGACCACCCAGAAGGACGAGGATGCAAATTTCTGGCTGATCGACATCAACGGGCGATCGCTTCCCCACGCTTGCGTACTCTCAACCTCGTTTCATGGATGCAGGCGCTGCTCGGCGTCTCATCTACGATCATGCAGGTGGTCCGGTTCGTGGTGGGGCCGAGCTAGGTCTCTCGCTCGGATCATACTCGTTAAGCGACTGCAGTTGCAATTTCAAGAAGCGTTGGCTGCGTTCTAACAGGGTGATGAAAATCGCCTCGTGTTGACGAGTTTGTCTTCGTGATCGATGGTTTTGGGATCAGGGTCGGCCGGGCATCTGGCTGGCTTTGCCGTCCGAACCGAGAGCTTTAACGCATTCTCCGGATTCATTCGGCGAGGAGTTTGGGCAATCGGACGAGGTTGTAGGCGGCTACTGCGAAGGTGAAGGCGAAGCGCACCTTCGGGAGCCCTCGGAATTTGGTTTTTCGCTTGCCGGCCGCCGCCTTGACCCAGCCGAAGACCTCCTCGATGCGTTTTCGGACCCGGATGCTGAGCGCGTAGCCAGGATGGCGGGTCGTGCGCCCGTCGATCGCCGATCGGCGCCCCGACGTGTTCTGCGTGACATGCGGCGTGGCGCCGAGTTCGCGCATGTCCTCGACGAAGTCGCGCGCGTCGAAGCCGCGATCGGCCCCAACCGTCACGCGCCGCGTGCCCCACACTGAGGTGACGCCCTTGACCATCTCGACCGCCGCCATGCGCTCGGCATGGCCGGAGACCCGGGTGGCTTCGACATCGACGACGAACCCGCTGCGGTTCTCCATCAGGACGTGCCCCATGTAGCAGAGCATCGCGCCGGCGCCGGGGCTCTTGCGATAGAGCATGGCGTCGGGATCGGTGGTCGAGGCGTGCGTCGCGTTCGAGCGCTTCTCACCGTGAAAATCGAACTCGCCATTGCGGCCGTCGCGCTGCTTGCCGGAGGAACCGCCGTCGGCGGGAGGCCCGCCCGAGCTGTCGTCGGTGCGGCGGCGGAAGCTCTTCATCGAAGCCCAGGCCGACGAACCAGCGGAACGACAGGTCGAAATCGAGCCGCTCCACCAAGAGCCGCTCGGAGCGCAGCGCGTAGAAGATCTGAAGCAGCATCGCCCGCAGGAGATGCTCGGGCGGGATCGAAGGGCGACCGATCTCGGAATAAAGCTCGCCGAAGTCGCCGTCGAGCACAGCCAGGGCGTCGTTCACGATGGTCCGGATCGTCCGCAGCGGGTGCTTCGCCGGGATCCGGCTCTCCAGATCCACATAACTGAACAGTGTCCCCGAATTCTCGGCCGAACCACACATCGAACCACTCCGTTATCCCTCAAGACGACGGAATCACGCAAAACGCCGGCTGGGAAGAGCGTTTTTCATCACCCTGTTAGGCTCGGATCCGAAAGCGGTTGGCTTCGCCGGCAAGGTGTGATTCATGGCTTGCGGGAGGAAGCATGGATGGATCGGGATCGGTTCTGGCTCGCGGACACGCAATTCAAGGAGATCGAGCCGCATCTGCCCACCGATACGCGTGGCAAGCCGCTTGTTGACGACCGTCGGTCATCAGCGGCATCGTCCATGTTCTCAAGTCCGGCGGGCGCTGAGTCGATGCGCCGCCCGCCTACTGGCCCCGCACGACACTCAACAATCGCTATGTCTGCTGGGCTGCCAAAGGCGTCTGGGTCGATCTCTTCCATGCTCTGGCGAGCGCCAGCGGCCCTCCGGCCCAGGTGCTTATCGATAGCTCCGCCGTGAAGGCGCACCGCTCGGCCTCGGGCTGAAACGTATGGCCCGCCCCGTCTGCAAGCTGTTTCGGCGATCTGATTTGAGCAGTCTGCATCAACGTATCCGGTCTCAGGCTTGAACCTGGCCAAGATGGAGATCCGCGCGTCCCAGGTCTCATAAAGGGGCCGGCATCGAGTGCCATTTTCCGCTCTAGGCTGATGGGACACCGGTTGACTGTCAGGCCATCTCGCTTCCACCACCCGCAGACCCTCTACGGCTGGCGACGTCGGGTGATCGCCGCCGGCCGATCCCATTCTTATGCTGCGGCGCGTCCGTCGTCGGAGAGCCCGTCCAGCCGCGTCCAGTCCGACCACGCTGCAGCTGTTCTTGCCCAAATCGACACCAAGAATCTGAATGTCCTTCATGCCACCCTCCTGTTGCAACCCGATCAGTCTGGAGGAGAGGGGCGGGCCATTCCATAAAGGGGGGAGCGCACCAGGCCATCGGCCGCTCGCGCGGCGGGCGCACGACCAAGATCCACGCGCTGACCGATCGCGATTGCCGGCCCATCGCCTTCCTGCTCACCGGAGGCCAGGTCGCTGATTGCACGGCGGGGTCGGTCCTCCTGAAGCAGATGCCAGCCGCCCGCATCCTCCATGGTGACAAGGGCTACGAGAGCAACGCCATTCGTCGTCAGGTTGAGGAGAACGGCACGATGCGCAACATCCCGCCCAAGGCCAACAGGCGCTGGAAGAACTGCTTCTCACCCGCGCTCTACCGTGACCCAGGGGGCGACACGAGCCGGAGAAACCAGAATGAGCAGCTTGGCCTCAACGACTCTAATCAGAGGGGGCCCTTAGCAGGCTGTTGAAAAAGTATTTTTGGCCTGCTTTGAGCGGAACAGTTGCCCAACGGCGCGAGAGAAACGCCAATGATTTCAATGACAGCATTTAGCGTTTTGAGATGACTTTCCGCCGATCTGGCCAAAATCACCTCTGGCACCCGACTTTTTCAACAGCCTGCTAATGCCCTCATCCGCGACGGCCGTCAGTGGACTGCGACCAGTGCTTGACCAGCATGGATACTCAGGAGTTGGGCCTTCGACAAACCCGGGGGTCATCTCGCCAAGAAGGCGGGTATTTAGAATGTCTGGTTTACGCCGATCACTCGGCGGGAAGACGTTGTATTCTTCGGGGCTGGATCTGATATTCCTGCTCCGGTGGTTGATAGCGAACGCCTTGAGCCGATAGCTGAAACAGAACTGTCCCCTGGATAAGAGCGTAGAGGACGATGCCCTCGATCATCCAGTGCGGCATGGTTGCGAGATTAAATAGAAAGAAGCCAGCTTGCGCCAGCAAAAGCTTATTACGCATCACAGCATCGGTGATCCGGAGGGTTCCGTACAGAAATGTCGCCCAGATGATAACCAGCGCGATCGCACCGAGCGGGCCGAGTTCGTAGACATATGAGACCAAGGTGTTATGGGCATATTTCCAGATAACACCTACCCAAGAGTTCGGCCCGTAGCCAAAAAGTAATTGGAGGTCCGACCCGCCGGCGTATCCGGTGAGGTACATCGACCAGATGTACAGTCGCCCAGACATCACTTTCTGATCATCGGAGGAGAACTGCGCTGCAGGCTTCATGAAGCGTTCGTATTCAGTAAACATGGTTCCGAGGTCGGAGAATCTCTCCCCTAGCTTGTCCGCTCCAAATATTACGCCAATTAGCACGATGGGGATTAACATCACGCCGACAAACGCACGGCTCTTACGGTCGAACCGAGACAGACCCTCCACGAAGACGAAGCCGGCCAGAACAGGCATCATCGCCAGGATCGCGGTGCGATAATTAGCGAGCAGTACGGCCAAAACGGTGAGGAGGAGGAACAGCGCCTTTGAAACAAAACTCATTCGGGACGTGAGGAACACTACTGTCGCGAACGTTGCGATCATGATCGAGAAAGCGGCCTCGTGCATATAGCCGCCTATATAGCTCAGCGCATTCGAGCCCTCGGTATCCTTCCCGTATCCCAATACAAGAGAAAGGATTTGGAAGACGAAAATCGGCGCGTAACACCATATTATCATGTAAAGTAAAAGGTCGCGGCCGTGCTTCTGCATCGACTGCTTCGTCGCAGCGATCACCACGACCATGTACCCCCATTTGAAAATCATATCGATCGCACCGCTCACAGTTCCGTTGATCACGGTGCTGACGAGCACTATCGCAAGCAGGAAATAGATCGGAACCATCCATATCTGTCTGAAGGTCCGGGTATCGACGATCAGGATTCCGGCGCAAACCATGGTCACTGACAGCAGTGCATTGATGGAAAGCCCGCCGGCGATCGGGGCGAAGGTGAAAGTGTAGAAGGCGCCGGAGATGATCCGCAGCCAGACTGCGAGTAGCAGGAACGCACCGGGCATGCTGTTTAGGCGTCGCATGGCGAGGGCGAGCGTGATGGCTGACACGAAGGCGACAACGAGCAGCACTGCGAGGGGCAGTTGCGGGGCCTTTTCGACTTCTCCGGCCATGTTCGCTCACCATGCTTCGGTAATGAACCGCTATCCCGCTTTTAGCTCGCTTGCAAACAAGCCCAATTTCAAACAGAAGTTGATGAATCGAGGCGCATATGCCTGGACTGTGTACCCAGCAACATATGGGCTCGAGGCTATGCCGGGAATCAAATTCGGACTGGCGCTTACGCTCGACCGCACTTATCTTGTTTTCTGGCACTCTGCCCGGTGTTCGAGACTAAATTGAGCGATGGCAATGAGGCGTCACACGAACGTGCGCATAAACCTGGCTATTCCAGGGCTCTGACAAACTGACCTATTTCGGTAAAATGCATCCCCGTCCGAGTGTGATGGTGGCGCCTGCGCCATTCCGCTTCACCAGCACTGATCCAGGCGCCATTGCTGTCAGATCGCAAGACCCGATGGCCAGCGATCCGCTACCTTCGCTCATGACTACCACGCCGGGTCCAGACGACCGAGCCACCAAGCGCTCAATCTTCGCCTGCCCACCCGCAAGGAGGTGAACCGCAACCTTGTTATCGACCGACGCCAGCCGCCCTGCGTCGACCTGATCCCAGATGCGGTACCCCTTCCCATTTCCGATTGCGGTTAGATCTTCGAGCCTGATATTGCGGCCCTTCAAATCGAAACCGCCATCCGAATTATTCGACGACGTCACCCGCATGATCCGCAATCCGTCTACGCCGCGCTCGGTCGCGATCCCATCCCCGTTAGTATACGTCATCTTCCCGGTTTTCGCGTTCGTTGCCGGCTCCATCCGGAACCCTGAGACTTTCCCATCGCGAATAACGATTGACGAGCCTGTGTAGAGGGCGATGCCCTCCGGAAGATGCTTTCCCGTCTGAGGTTCAGTACGCATTTGCAGATCGAAGTTGGATATTTCGCCATTTTCGACACGTCTTAACCTCATGCCATCTCTTTGAAGATCGCGTGCGGTTAAGCCATCGATGCGCAGGCCGCGCAGTACAACACCGTCTGCCGTCTCAATAGCGCGATAGGCGCCAGAAATTTCTACCGGACCAATCGTGACGTCAGTAGCACTGTTTCTGAAAAACACAGCACCATTAGTATCTGGTGCGCTTATTATACGCTTAGTCGCTACAGGCCAACGCGTATTGGATTCTAAGACATCAGCATTCACCGTACCCGCTACAAAACCTAGAATCAGAATCATGACAATTCGCATTCAGTCCTCCATTTGTGCTCGTCATTCACCGTGTTGTTGCCCTCAAAGACCGGACACGTCCTCCGCGGTTGAGCGGTCTGCGATAAACTCTCGCGGTGAACGGTATCCCGGCGCCTTGTGCGGGTGAAGCCGATTGTAGTGATCGGACCACGCTGGCAACTGACGCATGACGATTTCGGCTGAGGGCATCGGATTGACCCTGGCGTAGTCGCGCCTGATGGTTCGCACGAAGGCCTCGGCCATGCCGTTGGATTGCCGGCTCTGGCCGGGAGTCGTCAGCGGCTCGAGGCCGATCTCGCGAGCGAAGCGCCGGGTTTCGCCGGCGATGTAGTTGGAGCCGTTATCCGTCAGCCATTCGGTTACGCCGGGCAGACGATTGACGGGCCGAAGCGGGTTTCGACGGCCACCGTCATGAGGTCGCGGACATCCTCCCCTTTGATGCCCTCTGTCGTCGCGACGAAGCTGATCGCCTCGCGGTCGCAGCAGTCGAGAGCGAAGGCGATGCGGACCTTCTCGCCATTGTCACAGCCGAGTTCGAAGCCGTCCGAGCACCAGCGCAGGTTGGATCGATCGACGGCAATACGGCCATCGTGACGTCGCGCCTCGACACCGCCGGCATGGCGCTGCAGGAGCAGACCGCGCGCCTTCATGACACGATAGACCCGTTTGTGATTGGGCGCTGGCCTGCCTTCCGCCCGCGCCACACGCCGTAGCAGCGCCCAGACGCGGCGATAGCCATAGCTCGGCATGTCGGTGATGATGGCCTGGATCGCCATGACCATCTCGTTATCGGGCAAAGCAGGCCTCCCCTGACGGGGCTTGCCGAGGGGAGATTTGGCACGAGCGGCGATGTTCGACCGGGCCACGCCCAGCACCTCGCAGACGACCTTCATCGCGAACCGTCCTTGGGCCATGACAGCGAGCGCAGCAGATGTTTGTGGGATGGCTCGCCCCTTACCCTCGGCGCATGATGGCGTCGTCGATGCGGATGGCACGAAGTTAGGCCAATGATTGAGATCATGAACCGCGCCGAGTTTCCCGAAGTTCATTTCGTTTGAGTCACGCCGCCATGGTGGTTCGCTTAGCATGGCGTAGTAGCGCTCCTCGGCTTCGGCCGGCGGGATGTTACCGATAGGCTCCGGCAGCCGGCGATTGTTGAACCAATCGGCCCAAGTCAGCGTGGCGAACTCGACGGCCTCGAAGCTCCGCCAGGGTCTGCGGCGGTGGATCAGCTCCGCCTTGTAGAGGCCATTGATCGTTTCGGTGGGCGCGTTGTCATAAGAGTCACCGACGCTGCCGACAGAGGGCTCGATACCGGCCTCGGCGAGGCGCTCGGTGTATCGAATGCTGACGTATTGGGACCCCTGTCGGAATGGTGCACGAGGCCGCCGCGATGGACGGGCCGCCGTTCGTGGAGAGCCTGCTCGAGAGCGTCCAACACGAAGCTGGCATGAGCGGTCCGGCTCCATCCGCCAGCCGACGATGCGGCGGGCGTAGGCATCGATCAGGAAGGCGACGTAGTCGAAGCCCGACCAGGTGCTGACCTAGGTGTTTGGTCCCGGGATGAGGTGACGCGGGTCGATTTTGAAGGGTGATGGGTCTTTCGTCCATGCCTGACAGATGGCCTCGTATGGTGTCCGCGATCGTAGCGCCTTCAGATGCTTGGCGAAGTTGTAGGCGGCGACGAAGGCCACGACATGGGCCTTCAAGCTCTCGAGGTCGGGGTAGTGGAAGACCTTGGTCGTCGCATCCTTGATCGTGCGGTTCATCCGCTCGGCCCGACCATTCGTCCATGGGTGGTAGGGCTTGGTCAGCTTGTGCTCGATGCCATTGGCGAGGCAGAGGCGGTCGAACATGTGCGGACCCCACTGCCGAGAGACGCCGTTGCGGTTCTTCGGCAGGTCGGCGAAGGCCATCCCGTTGTCGGTCAGGACCGTGTGGATCGCATAGGGGAACGCCTCGATCACATTCTCCAGGAAGGCGGTCCCGTTCAGCATCTTGGTGCGATCGTGGAACTCGACATAGGTGAACTTCGAGACGCGATCGATCGCGAGGAACATGTGCAGCTTGCCGTCCGCCAGGCGCAATTCGCAGTGATCGATATGCACGTACCCGATCGTCGTCGCGGCGAATGTGCCTCGTTTTGA
>UCBZ01000018.1 GCA_900470775.1 Hyphomicrobiales bacterium
ACGCCAGCCACTCCCCTCCCCCTTGTGGGGAGGGGTCGGGGGTGGGGGGCGTCCCGCTCGACGAGCGATCGCCAGGCGGCACCACCCCCATCCCTCTCCCTTCCCCACAAAGGGGAAGGGAAGCGCGCTATTGGCCCACGTCGAGCAGCGAAGTCTGAACCATGCGCATCACCTGCCCCTATTGCGGCGCCCGCGACGCCCAGGAATTCAGCTATCTCGGCGACGCCAATCCGCAGCGCCCGGACGGCATGGACGCGACGGAAGCGGCCATGCACGACTATGTCCACCTGCGCGACAATCCGGCGGGGCGGCATCGCGAGCTCTGGTATCACGGCGCCGGCTGCCATGCCTGGCTGGTGGTGACGCGCGATACGCGGACCCACGCGATCGAAGCCGTCGACGTCGCCAAGAAGACCAAGGCGGGAGCGGCCGCATGAGCACGCAATCTTTCCGCCTCGGCTCCGGCGGCCTGATCGACCGGACGCAGGCCCAGTCGTTCCGCTTCGACGGCAAGCGTTATGAGGGCTTTTCCGGCGATACGCTGGCCTCGGCGCTGCTCGCCAATGGGGTTCGCCTCGTCGGCCGCTCGTTCAAATATCACCGCCCGCGCGGCATCCTCTCGGCCGGGCCGGAAGAGCCCAATGCGCTCGTCGAACTCCGGGCCGGCGCAAGGCGCGAGCCCAACACCCGCGCGACGGTGGCGGAGCTTTATCACGGGCTGGAAGCGCGCAGCCAGAACCGCTGGCCCTCGCTCGCCTTCGACCTGCTCTCGGTCAACCAGTTGATCTCGCCGGCGCTGGTCGCGGGCTTCTACTACAAGACCTTCATGTGGCCGGCGGCGTTCTGGGAGAAGCTCTACGAGCCGCTGATCCGCCGCGCTGCTGGCCTTGGCCGTGCGGCCAGGCATGAGGACCCCGACCATTACGAGAAGGCCTTCGCCTTCTGCGACCTCTTGGTGATCGGCGGCGGGCCGGCCGGCCTGTCGGCGGCGCTGGCGGCGGGGCACTCGGGCGCCCGCGTCATCCTCTGCGACGAGGATTTCCGCTTCGGCGGCCGGCTGCTGACCGAGAAGCGCGAGATCGATGCGCGCGCGGGCAGCGAATGGATCGCGGATACGCTGGCCGAGCTCGCAGGCATGCCCGACGTCACGATCATGCCGCGCAGCACGGTCTATGGCGTCTACGACCATGGCATCTACGGCGTGGTCGAGCGCGTCGCCGACCATCTGCCGGTGCCGCCCGCGCACCAGCCGCGCCAGCGCGCCTGGCGGATCAATGCCAAGCGGGCGATCCTGGCGGCCGGCGCGATCGAGCGGCCGATCGTCTTCGCCGGCAACGATACGCCCGGCGTGATGCTGGCAGGCGCCGTTCGGGCCTATCTCAACCGCTATGGCGTGCTGCCGGGCCGCCAGGCCGTCGTGTTCACGACGGGCGACGATGGCTGGGCGACGGCGCGCGATCTCGCTGCGGCCGGCGCGAGCGTCTCGGCGATCGTCGACCCGCGCCCGACGATCGACAGTGCGCTGACCCTGCTTGCGGGCAAAATCGGCGCGCGGGTCATCAGCGGTGTCGTCGCCAGCGCGTCGGGCGGCCGGGCATTGCGCTCCGTCACGGTGCGCGAGGCATCGGGCCGCGAGCATGCCATCCCCTGCGATCTGCTCGCGGTCTCCAATGGCTGGAACCCGACGCTGCACCTGACCTCGCATCAGAACACGCGGCCGGTCTGGGACGAGGCCATCCACGCCTTCGTGCCGGATGCCTTGCCGGCAGGGCTCACCGTCGCCGGCAGCGCCGCCGGGCGGCTCTCGCTGGCGCAGGCGCTGGAGGATGGCGCGCGGCTCGGAGCGGAAGCGGCGAGCGCTTGCGGCTTCACGCCAA
The DNA here is from genome assembly GCA_900470775.1 of Hyphomicrobiales bacterium. Classification (GTDB taxonomy): domain Bacteria; phylum Pseudomonadota; class Alphaproteobacteria; order Rhizobiales; family Beijerinckiaceae; genus Allobosea. The sequence continues at coordinate 1,878 of UCBZ01000018.1, forward strand.
GGACCGAGATGCAGCCGCCCAGGACGGATCCCGAGGCTGTCGCGTTGTCGCCGGTCTGGCGGGTGAAGGGCGGGAAAGGCAAGGCCTTCGTCGATTTCCAGAACGACGTTACCGATACCGATATCGAGCTGGCGGCGCGCGAGGGCTTCAGGCCGGTCGAGCATCTCAAGCGCTACACCACGCTGGGCATGGCGACCGACCAGGGCAAGACTTCAAACATCGCCGGCCTCGCCATCATGGCCGAGCAGACCGGCAAGACGATTCCCGAAACCGGCACGACGATCTTCCGACCACCCTATACGCCGGTCGCGATCGGCGCGCTGGCGGGCCATCATCGCGCCAGGGATTTCCGGCCGACGCGGCTCAGTCCCACGCATGAATGGTCGAAGCAGCAGGGCGCCGTCTTCGTCGAGGCCGGGCAATGGCTGCGGGCGCAGTATTATCCGAAGCCCGGCGAGAGCGACTGGCTGACGACCGTGAACCGCGAAGTGCTGGCTGTGCGCAGCGGCGTTGGCATCTGCGACGTCTCGACGCTGGGCAAGATCGATATCCAGGGCAAGGACGCCGCCGAATTCCTCGAGCGCGTCTACATCAATGGCTGGAAGGCGCTGCCGGTCGGCAAGGCCCGCTACGGGCTGATGCTGCGCGAGGACGGCTTCGTCATGGATGACGGCACGACCTCGCGGCTTTCCGAGACGCATTTCCTGATGACCACCACCACGGCCAATGCCGGCAAGGTGATGCAGCATCTCGAATTCTGCCATCAGGTGCTCTGGCCCGATCTCGACGTGGCGATGGTCTCGGTCTCCGAGCAATGGGCGCAGGCCTCGATCGCCGGGCCGAAGGCGCGGGCGGTGCTGCAAGGCGTGGTCGATCCGCAGCACGATCTCTCGAACGAGGCCTTTCCCTATCTCGCGGCGCGCGCGGTCACGGTCGGCGGCGGCCTTCCGGCCCGGCTGTTCCGGATCTCGTTTTCGGGCGAGCTTGCCTATGAGCTCAGCGTCCCCGCCGATCAGGGCGAGGCGATGATGCGGGCCTTGATGGCCGCCGGCGCCGAGCACGGCATCACGCCCTATGGCACCGAGGCGCTCGGCGTGATGCGCATCGAGAAGGGCCATGTCGCCGGCAACGAGCTCAGCGGCCAGACCACGGCGCGCGATCTCGGGCTGGGCAAGATGATGTCGTCCAAGAAGGATTATATCGGGCGGCTGATGGCCAAGCGCGCGGCGCTGGTCGAGGCGGACAGGCCGATCTTCGTCGGCTTTCGCCCGGTGAACCGCAGCGAGCGGCTGCGTGCCGGCGCCCATTTCATCGGCATCGGCAAGGCGGCGACGATGGAGAACGACGAGGGCTACATGACCTCGGTCGCCTATTCGCCCCATCTCGGGCACTGGATGGGCCTCGGCCTGCTCAGGAACGGGCAGGCCCGCATCGGCGAGCGCGTTCGCGCCTTCGATCCGGTCCGCAACGGCGATATCGAGGTCGAGATCTGCAACCCCGTCTTCCTCGACCCGGAAGGAGCGCGCCTCCATGGCTGACGCGACGACAGCGATCTGGTCTCCCCGCAGCGCCTGGGCCGGCATCCTTCCCGAGGGCCATGTCGGTCTTGCCGGTTCGACCGGCATCACCATCGCAGCCCGCGACGGCCTCGGCATCGCCAGCCTGATCGCGTCGGCCAACGGCGAGGCCGCGCTGGCTAAGGCCGTGAAAGCCTCGTTCGGGCTGGACCTGCCGACGAAACCCGCCGTCGCCCGCGCCGGAGCCCATGCCGCGGTCTGGGCCGGCCCCGGCCAATGGCTGCTGATCGCCGAAAGCCGCGCCGGTTTCGCGGACGCCTTGCAGCCGCTCGCGGGACTGGGGGCGGTCGCCGAGCAGAGTTCCGGGCGGGCCGTGCTCAGGCTGTCAGGCTCTCGGGTTCGCGACGCACTCGCCAAAGGCTGCATGCTCGACCTGCACCCAACCGCCTTCCCCATCGGCATGACCGCCTTGACAAGCATCGCCCATATCGGCGTGCATCTCTGGCGGACCGAGGATGGCCCGGAGGGAGCGGTCTTCGAGATTATGGTGGCACGCAGCTTCGCCGGCAGCTTCTGGTCCTGGCTGTCCGCCTCGGTGGCGGAGTTCGGCTGCGAGGTCGTCACGAATGGAGCGCCGACCGAGCGAGGTTGAGCGCAGCGCGTCGCGCGCATTCCGCTTCACTCTTCGTCCGTCTTCCGCCCCATTCAGCGAGGGGTCGCCCGATCAGGCGGCGTCAGCCATGTCCGACCGTACCGCCATCCTCACTTTGTCCTGCCCCGACCGGCCGGGCATCGTCGCCGCCGTCTCGACGCTGTTGTTCGAGGCCGGCTGCAACATCCTCGACGCGCAGCAGTTCGACGACATTGAGACCGGGCGCTTCTTCATGCGCGTCGTCTTCGACCGGCTCGACGAGAGCCGCTCGCATGATGCCATCGCGGCTTCCGTCGGCGAACTTGCCCAACGCTTCGGCATGAATTTCACGCTGCGCGAACGCACGGCGAGGAAGCGCGTCATGCTGCTGGTCTCGAAATTCGACCACTGCCTGACCGACCTGCTCTATCGCTGGCGCATCGGCGAGTTGCCGATGGAGATTTCGGCTGTGGTCTCCAACCATGGCCGCGAGCACCTGTCGTCGACCGATCTCGGCGACCTGCCGTTCCATCACATGCCGGTGACGCGCCAGTCCAAGATGGAACAGGAGGCGGAGATCTGGCGGCTGGTGCAGGAGACGAAGACCGATCTCGTCGTGCTGGCGCGCTACATGCAGATCCTGTCGGACGGATTCTCAGCCAAACTGCTCGGCCGCTGCATCAATATTCATCACTCGTTCCTGCCCGGCTTCAAGGGCGCCAAGCCCTATCACCAGGCGCATGAGCGCGGCGTGAAGCTGATCGGGGCGACCGCGCACTATGTCACGCCCGATCTCGACGAGGGCCCCATCATCGAGCAGGACGTCGAGCGCATCTCGCATCGCGACATGCCCGATGACCTCGTTCGCAAGGGCCGCGACATCGAGCGGCGCGTGCTGGCGCGTGCTGTGCTGCACCATCTCGAGGATCGCGTTGTTCTCAACGGAAAGAAAACGGTCGTCTTTCCGGATTGAAACGCATAAAATTGCGAGCGGCGGAGCATCGAAGACAAAATCATTCGTTTGCTCCAGTCTCTGGGCCCTCCGCCCTGCGATGGGCGCACATTTGCTCTGCGCTGCACAGTTGACGCTTTCGTTGGCACATGGCTTGCTGAGGGCGACCGAGAGGGAAAACGGCGCAATAAGCGCCGGACAACCGGCATTGAGCTTATGAGTGGAGACATCCCTATGAAAGACCAGGAACTGGGCCATTTGATCGCCCGCGTGAAGGAAGGCGCCCTGTCGCGGCGTTCCTTCATCAAGAAGGCAGCCGCTGTCGGTCTCGCCGCGCCCTTCGCCAACCAGTTGCTGGCCTTCAACGGCGTCGCAATGGCGAACGCCACCCTGCCCTACAAGCCGACGAAGGCCGGCGGCGGCGGCCCGCTCAAGATGCTGCTCTGGCAGGCACCGACGCTGCTGAACCCGCATTTCGCCAGCGGCACCAAGGACCAGATCGCCTCGCGCATCTTCTTCGAGCCGCTCGCCGGCTGGGACAAGGAAGGCAACCTGATCCCGCAGCTTGCCGCCGAAATCCCGACCAAGGCGAATGGCGGCCTCTCCGCCGACGGCAAGGAAGTGATCTGGAAGATCAAGCCCGGCGTGAAATGGCATGACGGCAAGCCGCTCACCGCCGACGACGTCGTCTTCACCTGGGAATACGCCGCCGACCCGGCCACCGCCGCCTACACGACCGGCGCCTATACCGGCATCAAGGTCGAGAAGGTCAACGAACTCACCGTCAAGGTCATCTTCAAGGAGCCGACGCCGTTCTGGGCCGACGCCTTCGTCGGCGTCACCGGCCAGATCCTGCCGAAGCATCATTTCGGCGAATACAAGGGCGCCAAGTCCCGCGAGGCTCCGGCCAACCTGAAGCCGGTCGGAACCGGTCCGTACAAGTTCGTCGATTTCAAGCCGGGCGACATCCTGACCGGCGAGCGCAACACCGAGTATCACATCGCCAACCAGCCGCACTTCGACACGATCGAGGTCAAGGGTGGCGGTGATGCGGTCTCGGCGGCGCGTGCCGTGCTGCAGACCGGCGAATACGATTATGCCTGGAACCTCCAGGTCGAGGACGAGGTCCTCAAGCGCATGGAGACCGGCGGCCGCGGCAAGATCAGCGCCGTGGTGTCGGGCGACATCGAGTTCATCATCCTCAACACCACGGACCCGTGGACCGAGGTCGATGGCGAGCGCTCCAGCGTCAAGACCAAGCATCCGACGCTGTCCGACCCGGCCGTACGCCAGGCGATCAACCTGCTGATCGACCGCGACTCGATCCAGAAGTTCATCTATGGCCGCGGCGGCATCGCCACCGCGAGCTTCGTGAACCAGCCGGCGATGTTCAAGTCGAACAAGCTGAAATACGAGTTCAACGTCGACAAGGCGAACAAGATCCTCGACGACGCCGGCTACAAGAAGGGTGCCGACGGCATCCGCGAGAAGGACGGCAAGAAGCTCAAATACGTCTACCAGACCTCGATCAACGCCCCGCGCCAGAAGACGCAGGCGATCATCAAGCAGGCCTGCCAGCGCGCCGGCATCGACCTCGAGCTCAAGTCGGTCACGGCGTCGGTGTTCTTCTCCTCGGACGTGGCGAACCCCGACACGTACACCAAGCTCTATGTCGACATGGAGATGTACACGACCACGCAGCCGCAGCCCGATCCGGAGCGCTTCCTGAACCAGTTCACGTCCTGGGAGGTCGCCAACAAGGAGAACAAGTGGCTGGGCCGCAACGTCTCGCGCTATTCCGACCCGGCCGCCGACGAAGCCTACAAGGCCGCCCAGAAGGAGCTCGATGTCGCCAAGCGGGCTGCGCTGCTGATCAAGGTCAACGAGATCTTCTGCGAGGCCAACGTGATCCTGCCGCTGCTGTCGCGCACGCGCGTCGCGGCGTCCCTGAACAACCTGTCGCATGATCACAGCGGCTGGGACGTCGATACCTGGAACCTCGCTGCCTGGTATCGCAGCTAAGACCGAAGGGAGCGAGCAGCCCCGCGCGGCCACTCGCCGCGCCGGGAGGCTCCGCTCCCTCTTCATTTTTGACGAAGCGGAAGCCGCGGGTGTCCTCAGGACCGGCGGTCCGCTGCTTGTGGCGGCGTAAGACCGCGTTCGAAAAGAGTTCTGTTTGATGGGCGCTTATCTGCTGAGGCGACTGCTGATCGCTCTTCCGAGCCTGCTCGGTATCAGCCTGATCCTGTTCACCGTGCTCGCCATGGCGCCGGGCGATCCGTTTTCGGAAATGGCGACCAACCCTAACGTTCCGCCGGAAGTCCGCGAGGCGTTGCGTGCCAGCTTCGGTCTCAATGATCCGATCATGGTGCGCTATCTGCGCTGGCTCTCGAACATGGTCCAGGGCGATTGGGGCTTCTCCTTCGCCAGTCGTATCAATGTCGACAGGCTGATCCTGCAGCGCGTTCCGACGACGCTTTTTGTCGTCGGCTCTTCGCAGATCCTGGCGCTCTGCATCGCCCTCCCGGTCGGCATCTATGCGGCGACGCGGCCCTATTCGATCTTCGACCAGGTCGCCAACACGCTCGCCTTCGTCGGCTTTTCGCTGCCGACCTTCTTCACCGGCCTGCTGCTGATCCTGATCTTCTCGGTCTGGCTCGACTGGTTTCCCTTCGTCTACCGCTCCGACCTCGCCGCGACGGGCTGGCGCTGGTACTGGGAGATGTTCCGCCAGGCGATCATGCCGATCACGGTGCTCGGCCTGTTCCAGGCGGCTTCCTACACCCGTTATGTCCGCTCGGCGGTGCTTGACGTGATCCGGCTGGATTACGTCACCACAGCCCGCGCCAAGGGCCTTGGCGAGAAGACCGTGACGTTGCGCCACATCACGCGCAACGCGCTCATCCCGGTCGTCACGCTCGTCGCCCTGCAAATGCCGGCCGTGTTCGGCGGCGCCATCGTCACCGAGCAGATCTTCCGGATTCCGGGGATCGGCTCGCTCCTGATCGACGCGATCCTGGCCAACGACACCCCGGTCATCATGGCCGTGACCTTCGTCTTCGCCTGCCTCGTCGTCCTGTTCAATCTCATCGCGGATATCCTTTATGGCTGGCTCGACCCTCGCATCTCCTTCAGCTGAGCCCGTGTCGGGCCCGGCTCAGACGAGCGCTGCCACCTCGCCAGGGCGCGAGACCTGGAAGCGTTTCCGCCGTCACAAGCTGGCGATGGCGAGCAGCCTCGTGCTCGCCACGCTGATCCTCGGCGTCGTGATCGGCCCGTGGCTCTGGCCGGTGGCGATCAACGAGATCGATTTCTCGGCCCAGCTCCAGACCCCATCCTGGAGCCATCCTTTCGGCACGGACGATCTCGGTCAGGATCTGCTGGCACGGATGATCTATGGCGGCCGGATCTCGCTTGCCGTCGGGCTGGCGGCGATGTTCGTCGCGACCTTCTTCGGAATCGTCATCGGCGCGATCGCCGGGATGTCGCGCGGCTATGTCGACAACTTCCTGATGTGGGTGACGGACCTGTTCCTGTCCCTGCCTCAGCTGCCGCTGTTGCTGCTGGTGATTTATTTCTTCCGCGAGCAGCTGAAGGCGATGTTTGGGGTCGAGGGCGGCGTCTTCGTGCTGATCGTCGTCGTCATCGGCGGGCTGAAATGGATGCCGGTGGCACGGCTTGTGCGTGCGCAGTTCATGTCACTGCGCGAGAAGGAATTCGTCGAAGCTGCCAAGGCCCATGGCGCGACCAAGCTGCGCCAGATGGTCCACCATATCCTGCCGAACGCGATCGGCCCCGTGATCGTCGCGGCGACGATCGAGGTGTCCTCGGCGATCATCGCCGAATCGACACTCTCCTTCCTCGGGCTGGGCTTCCCGCCCGACATTCCGACCTGGGGACGCCTGCTGTTCGACGCCAAGGACCATCTCGATTCCGCGCCGCACTGGGCGCTGTTTCCGGGTGCGGCGATCTTTCTGACCGTGCTCTCGATCAACTTCATCGGCGACGGCCTGCGCGACGCGCTCGATCCACGCCGGGTCATCTAACGCAACAAGGCATCTGACCTTGAACCTTCGGAAGGCATCCGCATGACAACGCCCATCCTGTCCGTCAGCAACCTGACCACGTCCTTCCGGGTCGAGGGCCTGTGGAAGCCGGTCGTCCGCAGCGTCTCGTTCGACATCGCGCCGAAGGAGACCCTGGCGGTTGTCGGCGAGTCCGGTTCGGGCAAGAGCGTGACGGCGCTGTCGATCATGCGGCTGACGCCGTCTGGCAACAGCAAGATCGAGGGCTCGGTCAAGCTCGCCGGCCAGGAACTGCTGACGCTCCCCGAGCCGCAGATGCGCCGGATTCGCGGCAACGACGTCGCGATGATCTTCCAGGAGCCAATGACCTCGCTCAACCCGGTGCTGACGATCGGCTTCCAGATCGCCGAGGCGCTGATCCTGCATCGCAACATGTCGCGCTCGGAGGCCGAAGCCGAGACTGTCCGCCTGCTGGAGAAGGTCCGTATCCCGGCAGCCAAGTCGCGCTTCCACGAATATCCGCACCGCTTCTCCGGCGGCATGCGCCAGCGCGTGATGATCGCGATGGCGCTCGCCTGCAAGCCCAAGCTCCTGATCGCCGACGAGCCGACCACCGCGCTCGACGTGACCATCCAGGCGCAGATCCTGCAGCTGATCAAGCTCCTGCAGGAGGAGGAGGGCATGTCGGTGCTCTTCATCACCCACGACATGGGCGTGGTCGCCGAAATCGCCGACCGCACGGTCGTGATGTATAACGGCCAGGCTGTCGAGACCGGCGCGACGGAGGACATCTTCGCACGCGCCCAGCACCCCTATACGCGCTCGCTGCTCTCGGCCGTCCCGAAGCTCGGCTCGATGGAGGGCCGCAAGCGGCCGATGCGCTTCCCGGTGGTCGATCGCGCCACGGGCGAGTCCGACGTGCCCACCGAGACGCCCGACACCGTCAAGGCGGCCGAGCGGCCGGTGCTCGAGGTCTCCGACCTGACGACGCGCTTCGAAATCCGTTCCGGCCTGCTCGGCTCGGTCAAGGGCCGGGTCCATGCGGTCGAGAACGTCTCGTTCAGCGTCCAGGCCGGCGAAACGCTGGCGCTGGTTGGAGAATCCGGCTGCGGCAAGTCGACGACCGGCCGCTCGGTGATGCGCCTGATCGAGCCGCTGTCGGGCTCGGTGCTGCTCGACGGCGTCGATGTGCTCAAGCTCAACCAGAATGATTTGCGCGAGCAGCGCAAGCGCATGCAGATGATCTTCCAGGACCCCTTCGCCTCGCTCAACCCGCGCATGAATGTCGGCGCCGCCATCGCCGAGCCGCTGCTGATCAACAAGCTCGCGACCCGCTCGGAGGCCCGCGACCAAATCGCCGAGCTGTTGCGCCGCGTCGGCCTGCAGCCGGACATGGCGAGCCGCTTCCCGCACGAGTTCTCGGGCGGCCAGCGCCAGCGCATCTGCATCGCACGCGCGCTCGCGGTCGAACCCCGGCTGATCGTGGCGGACGAGGCCGTCTCGGCGCTGGACGTCTCGGTCAAGGCGCAGGTCGTCAACCTGATGCTGGAGCTGCAGGCGCGCATGGGGCTGGCCTATCTCTTCATCTCGCACGACATGGCGGTGGTCGAACGCGTCAGCCACCGCGTCGCGGTGATGTATCTCGGCGAGATCGTCGAGATCGGCCCGCGCGAGGCGATCTTCGGCAATCCGCAGCACCCCTACACCAAGCGCCTGCTGGCCGCCGTGCCGATCGCCGATCCGACGCGCCGCCATGAGAAGACCCCGCCCTCGAACGACGAGATCAAGAGCCCTATGCGCGCTCCGGACTTCGTCCCGCCGATCCGGCAGTTCCGCGAGGTCTCGCCCGGTCATGCCGTGATGATCTGGGGCGAGGAATGGGAGAAGAAGACCGTCGAGGCCGTCGCGGCCTGAGGTCACATCCGATAGAGGCCGCGGCGCTTGTCGCCGCGGCCTAAGCCTCACGCCTTCGGCAGATCCGGCACGCGATAGGCCGTCGTCGACTTGATCCGCTCCATGGCGAAGCGCGAGGTCACGTTCTTCAAGGGGATCGTCTCGATCAGCTTCTTGTAGAAGCCGTCATAGGCCGACATGTCGGCGACGACGACGCGCAGCATGTAGTCGACATCGCCGGCCATGCGGTAGAACTCCATCACCTCCGGCATCGAGGCGACCATCTGCGCGAATTTCTCGAGCCAGGGCCCGGAATGGTCGGCGGTCTCGATCTGGACGAAGACCGTCAGCCCCAGCCCGATCTTCTCCGGTGCCACCAGCGCGACGCGCTTGAGAATGACGCCAGAGTGCTCCAGCTTCTGGATCCGCTTCCAGCACGGCGTCTGCGACAGGCCGACGCGATCGGCCAATTCCGCGATCGAGATGTTGGAGTCAGCCTGAAGCACCGTCAGGATTTTTCGGTCGATCGCATCCATTCCACAGAATCCGTCAAAATGAGAAGATTGATATCTCTAATGCGGGCATTGGAAGAATTTTCATCTTTTTGACCTGCCCTACTTGTTTTCAGGTAGAAAATCCTTTTCTCCATCTGTCAAGGGCGCAGGATTTGGCGTCGTCGTCACGAAGGATTTGATCGATGGATCGCCGCCAGTTCCTGCTCGCCGGCTCTTCGCTTCTCGCTGCCGCGCCGTTCGCCGGGGCTCGGGCGCAGGCGCCCGTCGCCGCCCGTATCGGCTATATCCCGGTCATCGGCACGGCCCCGATCTTCGTCGCCCATGGCGAGGGCTGGCTGAAGGAGGCCGGGCTCAATCCGAGCTTCACCGTCTTCGAATCCGGCCCGAACATGATCCAGGCCTTCGCCTCGGGCACGATCGACTTCTACGTTGCCGGCATCGCGCCGCTGGCAGTGGCGCGCTCGCGCGGCGTCGATGTTCGCGTCGTTGCGGCGACCGCCATCGCCGAGAACGTCTTCGTCGCGGCTCCGGCACTGGCCAAGTTCTTCACGCCAGGCACGGCGCCTGTCGCCGCCTTCAAGGCGCACAAGGCGGCGACAGGCAAGGTGGCGCGACTGGCCACCCAACCCGCCGGCTCGGTGCCCAACACCGTGCTGCAATACTGGCTCTGGGAGGTCGCAAAGGCCGACAAGGGCGATGTCGAGATCGTGCCGATGGGGATCGACGCGACGCAGCAGGCGGTGCTCGCCGGAGCCGTCGAGGGCGGCATCGTGCGCGAACCGGCGCTGACCATCGTCCAGACCCGGAACCCCGGGATCAAGCTGATCGCGGGCGGGCAGGAGCTCTTCCCGGGTCAGCCCGGCACGGTGGTCGCCGGCTCGGGCGCCTTCATCACCAAGAACCCCGAGGCGGTGCAGAAGCTGGTCAACAGCCTCGTGCGCGCCGCCGAGTTGATCGCCAAGAACCCCGACAGGGCGGCGCCCCATGTCGGGGCCGCGCTCGGCAAGGGCATCGTCGATCCCGACCTGATCCGCAAGGCGCTGGTCTCGCCGGCTTCGACCTTCGAGATCGACCCGCGCAAGATCATCGAGCCGTCGCGCGTCATGCAGGCCTATCAGGTCAAGCTCGGTTCGCTTGAGAAGGAACTCCCGTTCGACGGGCTGTTCGAGACGCAGTATTACGAGAAGGCAGTAAAGGCCGCAGGCTGAGCGGGCTTGATTGGCTCGAAGTCCTTGCATTGCGTAACCTGACCCCGCAAACGCGTGTCATTCCGGGCGACCGAAGGGAGACCCGGAATCCATTCCCGAACGCCGGCCGGCAAGGTTCAGGCATGGATCCCGGGTCTGCGCTGCGCTCCGCCCGGGATGACGGCGCATTTGGTTTCGATGCCGGAGTGACGTGACTTTGAATTCCCTCCGGGCTCCGGCCCTCGCCTTCCTTGGCCTCATCGCTTTCCTGCTGCTGTGGGAGGCGATCCCGTTCTTCGGGATCGTCAACCCGGCCTTCCTGCCGGGGCCGAGCGCGTTGCCGAAGGCGTTCTGGCGCGAGGTGACATCGGGCGCCTGGCTCGCCGCCATTCTCGGCTCGCTGGGCCACTACTTCACCGGGCTTCTCACCGGCTCGGTGCTCGGTGCCGCGCTCGGGGTGCTCGTCGGCATGTCGCGCACCGCCGAGGAGGCGACCGCCTGGGTGGTGCGCGTGCTGCGGCCGATCCCCGGCCTCGCCTGGGTGCCCTTCGCGATCATCTGGTTCGGCGTGAATCCGTCGGCGGCCGTCTTCATCATCGCCATCGGCGTGTTTTGGATCGTCTTCTTCGCGGCGCAGGGCGCGATCCGCCACGTCGATCGCGACCTGATCGAGGTGGCGGACGCCTTTGGCTTCCGCTCGCCCTGGCAGCGCCTGACCAAGATCCTGCTGCCCGCCGCGATGCCCGGCATCCTCGTCGGTGTGCGCACGGCGCTTGGACAGGCCTGGATGGCGGTTGTCGCGGCCGAGATCTTCGGCGTCGCCGGCGTCGGCCAGCGCATGATGCAGGCCTCCAGCCTGCTCGCGACCGACATCGTCGTGGTCTACATGCTCACCATGGCCGGACTTTACGGGTTCCTCGACACCCTGTTCGTCGCCTTCCAGAAATGGGTGCTGCGATGGAAAGCGTGATCGACAAGACTGTGATCGAGATCCGGGGCCTGTCCCTGACCTTCACCCGCGACGGAGAGCAGACCGAGGTGCTGCGCCGGCTCGATCTCTCGGTGGCGCGTGGCGAGTTCCTGGCCATCGTTGGACCATCGGGCGTCGGCAAGTCGACGCTGCTGCGCGTCATTGCGGGGCTGGCGAAACCGAGTGCCGGCGAGGTCGCAATCAAGGCGCGCGACGACAGCCGCCGGCCGGTCGCGCTGGTCTTCCAGGATTCGCGGCTGCTGCCCTGGCGCAAGGTGGTCGCCAATGTCGGCTTCGGCCTGGAAGGCCAGCTTCCGCGCGCAGCGCGGCTGGCCAAGGCGCAGGAGACGCTCGATCTGGTCGGGTTGGGCCCGCTCGCTCAGCGCTGGCCGCACCAGTTGTCGGGCGGGCAGCGCCAGCGCGTCTCGCTGGCCCGTGCACTCGCGGTCGATCCCGAGATCCTGCTGATGGACGAGCCCTTCTCGGCGCTCGACGCGCTGACCCGCGAAAGCCTGCAGGACGAGCTGATCCGGGTCTGGCAGCGCACGGGCAAGACCGTGCTTTTCGTCACCCACGACATCGACGAGGCCGCCTATCTCGCCGACCGGGTGGTGATCCTGTCGGGCGCGCCGGGCCAGATCATCGCCGAGCACCGCATTACAGCGACGCATCCGCGCAAGCGCGGCGGTGCGGCGGAAGCCGACATCGTGCGTGCCATCAGGCTGGGGCTGGGCGCAGATACGGTGAGCGACGGCGCGGCGATCTGAGACGATAGCCTATCGCCGCCCCAACGGCACGCCTTCGCGAATCTTCGTCGAGAACTCCGGATCATCGAGCGAGATCGCCCTCGCCTTCTCGCCGATGCGCGCCTGCCGGACCAGTTCCTCGAGCGGGATGTCGCTCCTGACCGCGCCGATGCGGTGCAGATAGCCCGGCAGATAGCCCGAGAGCAGCACGCGCGGATCGAGCGGCAGCGAGAATTTCCAGGCCGGAGCGACGGAGCTGACCAGGGTGTAGACCACCGTGGTGCAGTTCGTCATGAGCGTGTTGTACCAGCGCGGCTGTGCCGCCAGCCGTTCGACGTCGTCGACATAGGCGAGCAGCACATCGCGCGCCTGCGCCGGCGTGGCGGCGATGCGGAACAGACGCACGTCCTCCTTGCGGGCATGACTGCGCAGGCCGACGAGGTCGCGCTCGGGGGCGGCGACATAGGCCATCTCATAGCTGCGGAAGAAGCCCGCGAGCGCCGACCATTCCTCGCCCTTTTCGCGCCGGACCTCGATCGAAAACGTCAGCGGCGGCTGGTCGGCGAAGGGGAAGCTGACGAGCAGATGCGCGATTGCCTCGCCCGACCAGTAGGACAGAAACAGGTCGATGCCCTCGACCTTGCTCAGGTCGTAGTGGCGGGTCTCCCAGCGCTCGGCGTAGTCGCTCTCGGTGCGCCAGTTGAAATTGCGAAGGTTCGAGACGGTCAGGCTCTCGCCCTCGCGGCTGATCGACGGCAGGCGAGCGAGTTCGGGAATCCAGTCGCGGTTGTGCGAAGGCGTAAAGCCATTCCACCAGCCGAGCAGGCCGACGAAGAGCACGGCGAAGGAAAGCGGCAACCGCGCCGCACCGCTCCAGATGCCGATCGCGCCGGCCAGCCCCGCAACGCCGAAGCCGACAGCCGCAACCGTGGCCATCGTTCCGCTCAGGCGAAACAGCAGCAGGCCGGAGCCCCAGGTCGTCGCCGCAAGGACGACGAGGGTGGCCAGCAGGCGAAGGGCGATGATGAGGATGGTCATTTCACGTCATGCTCGGGCTCGACCCGAGCATCTCCGGCAGGAGATTCCCGGGTCTGCGCTGCGCTTCGCCCGGGAATGACGAACACCTTCAAGCCGCCAGCGAATTCACCGGCGCCGCCGCCTTCACGGCGTCGTCGACATGGTCCTCGAAGCGCTTGAAGTTCTTGGCGAACATGGCGACCAGGTTCTTGGCGGTCTCGGAGAAGGCGGCTTTGTCCTGCCAGGTTTTGACGGGATAGAGGATGTGCGGCTCGACGCCCGGCACCGAGGTCGGCACCGCGAAGCCGAAATACGGGTCGCGGCGGAAATCGGCGCGGTTGAGCGAGCCGTCGAGCGCCGCCGTCAGCAGGCGGCGGGTGACGCGGATCGGCATGCGCCGGCCGGTGCCGTACTGGCCGCCGGTCCAGCCGGTGTTGACCAGCCAGCAATCGACATGGTGCTTGGCGATGAAGTCGCGCAGCAGGTTGGCGTATTCCGACGGATGGCGCGGCAGGAAGGGCGAGCCGAAGCAGGTCGAGAATTCTGGCTCGACGCCGGTCAGGCCACGCTCGGTGCCCGCGACCTTGGCGGTGTAGCCGGAGAGGAAGTGGTACATCGCCTCGGCCGGCGTCAGCTTGGCGATCGGCGGCATCACGCCAAAGGCGTCGGCGGTGAGCATGACGATGTTCTTCGGGACGCCGGCGCGGCCGGTGCGCGAGGCGTTGGGGATGAAGTCGAGCGGATAGGCCGAGCGGGTGTTCTCGGTCTTGCTGCCGTCATCGAAATCGACCTCACGCGAGATCGGGTCCATCACGATGTTCTCGAGCACCGTGCCGAAGCGCTGCGAAGCCGCATAGATCTGCGGCTCGGCCTCGGCCGAGAGCTTGATCGTCTTGGCGTAGCAACCACCTTCGAAATTGAAGATGCCGTCCTTCGACCAGCCATGCTCGTCGTCGCCGAGCAGGGTGCGGTCGGGATCGGCCGAAAGCGTGGTCTTGCCGGTGCCCGAGAGGCCGAAGAAGATCGCGGAATCGTCCTTCGAGCCGACATTGGCCGAGCAATGCATCGGCACGACGCCCTTCGTCGGCAGGACGAAGTTGAGATAGGTGAACACCGACTTCTTCATCTCGCCGGCATAGGAAGAGCCGCCGATCAGCACGATCTTGCGGGTGAAGTCGATCGCGACAACGGTCTCGCTGCGGCAGCCATGGCGGGCGGGATCGGCCTTGAAGCTCGGCAGGTCGACGATCGTCATCTCGGGGACATACCCTGCGATCTCCTCGGTGGCCGGGCGGATCAGCAGGTTGCGGATGAACAGCGAATGCCAGGCGAGTTCGGTGAAGACGCGCGCCTTGACGCGGTGAGCCGGATCGGCACCCCCGTATAGATCCTGCGCGAAGAGCTCCTTGCCCTCCGTATGGGCGATGAAATCCGCCAGCAGCGTCTCGAAATGCTCCGGCGACATCGCCGCGTTGTTCTCCCACCAGACCGTCTTGTCGGTCAGCGCGTCGCGCACGGTGAACTTGTCCTTGGGCGAGCGCCCGGTATGGACGCCGGTGTCGGCGCAGAGCGCGCCATCCCGGGACAGTTCAGATTCGCCGCGGCGCAGCGATTCCTCGTAGAGGCCCGCAGCCTGGAGGTTCCAGTAGACTGTCTTCAGATTGCGGAAGCCGAACGTCTCCGCTCCATGGGCGGCGTTGAACTGACCGATGGTTTTCACAGGAACCTCCCGAAGCGGACGCGCGGGGCGCGGCCGCCTGATCTGCAAGGATGCGCCGGCGCCAAGAGCCCGCGCGGATGAGCGGAGTGCCGCGTTGATAACCGATCCTTAAGGCTATGATCGCGCCGGCTCAAGGCATCGGCCTGCCGCCGGGGCGAACAATCGCGCTTAAATCGTTTGAATAAAATCAACGTGGTAAATCATGGCGCTAGGCGGCGTTGCGGGCCGCTGCCGCGAGTTCGACGAGCACCCTCCTGACCTCGCCGGCCGATGTCACAGGCACGGGGAAGGCCAGCCGCAGCACCTTGTCGCCGCGGGCGAGGTCGGCACCGTCGGGGTCCAGACCGGTCATGCGCCAGTCGCCGTCATCGGCGCCGAGCAGGCCCTTGGCGTAATGTCTCACCGCCTCGGCGTGATCCTCGTTCATATGGGCGACAGCCCCCTCTTCCATCTCCGCAATGGCTTGCGCGGCGAAGGCGTCGCTGAGCAGATCCGCCGGCGCCAACTCATAGGCGCGGCCAAACCCGCCATTCAGGCTCGCACCATCGATGGTCAGCGAAAAGAACGAAAAATCGCCAAAATCGGCATAAAGCGCGGCTTTCGGCTGACGCGACAGGAAGCGGCGGCGGATGCGGGCCCCATCGGGCGTGCCGCGATCGACCTTGCTGGCGCGCAGTTTCAGCGTGATGCGGGCATGGGCGAGCGGATCGCCCTTGCCGCCCGGCGACAGCAGCAGCGAGCAGCGCGGATCGACCTCCAGATTGCCAGTATGGGCGGAGAGTGCCGACACCAGGATCAGCGGCGTACCGTCGATATCGGTCGCAAGGCTGACGAGGCTCGCCGCGGGATGGCCGTCTCGACCCAGCGTGGCAAGCGAGCCGGAGCGGGCGCTGCGCAGCAGTTCCTTCCCCAGAGATCGCGCCGCGTCGCCGGTGGGGCGGATCGGATCCTTGCGTTCAGGCGCGGGGATTTGGGACTCTGCCATGGAACTTCTCGGCCTTCCGGGTCTTTCTGTAACGGGGACATAGGCAAACTGCCATGACGCCGCTAGATTGCGGCCACGGTTTAGCCGCTCTCTCGCGAGAGTTGACCCAGTTATTGCAACGCGGCCAAGAGACAAAGAGCTTATGCCAACCATTGCGCTGGTCGACGACGACCGCAACATCCTGACCTCGGTTTCCATTGCTCTCGAAGCCGAGGGCTACCGTATCATGACCTATACCGACGGCGCCTCGGCGCTGGACGGGCTGAAGCAGAACCCGCCGGACCTCGCGATCTTCGACATCAAGATGCCGCGCATGGACGGGATGGAGCTGCTGCGCCGCCTGCGCCAGAAGTCGGACCTGCCGGTGATCTTCCTGACCTCGAAGGACGAGGAGATCGACGAACTCTTTGGCCTGAAGATGGGTGCCGACGACTTCATCCGGAAGCCGTTCTCGCAGCGCCTGCTGGTCGAGCGCGTCAAGGCGATCCTGCGCCGCGCCGGCGCCAAGGACCCCACCGCCGCCCCGCGCAGCGAGGACGCCAAGGCGCTGGAGCGCGGTCTCCTGCGCATGGACCCCGAGCGCCATACCTGCACCTGGAAGGGCGAGCCGGTGACGCTGACCGTCACCGAGTTCCTGATCCTGCAATCGCTGGCCCAGCGGCCCGGCGTGGTGAAGAGCCGCAACGCCCTGATGGACGCGGCTTACGACGACGAGGTCTATGTCGATGACCGCACCATCGACAGCCACATCAAGCGGCTGCGCAAGAAGTTCAACCAGGTCGATGTCGATTTCGACATGATCGAGACCTTGTACGGCGTCGGCTACCGGTTCAAGGAAGGCTGACGTCCCGCCGTCCTTGCGAGCGAAGCGAAGCAATCCGGCGGAGCGTTGCCACCCCTTGGATTGTTTCGTCGCTGCGCGCCTCGCAGTGACGGAAACGGAACACGACGGACGCGATGGCGACGATCGACGACGAACGCGCGGCGAATGTCCGCACGGGTAAAGCCGGGCCCACGCTGAGCCGACGCCTCGGCGCCATCGGCCGGCGGTCGCTCCGCGCGATCTCGTCGCGGGCGGCGTCCAGCCTGACGCGGCGCATCGTCGTCCTGAACCTTGGCGGCCTCGTCGCGCTGCTCGTTGGTTTCCTCTACCTCAACCAGTTCCGCGAAGGCCTGATCGAGGCGCGGGTGCAGAGCCTGCTGACGCAGGGCGAGATCATCGCCGGGGCGATCGCGGCCTCGGCCACGGTCGAGACCGACGCGATCACTATCGATCCCGACAAGCTGCTCCAGCTCCAGGCGGGCGAGAGCGCCGGCATCGCCGAGGACCCGCTCGATTTCTCGATCAATCCGGAGAAGGTCGCGCCGCTGCTGCGCCGCCTGGTGACGCCGACCAAGACCCGGGCGCGGATCTACGACCGCGACGGGCTGCTGACCCTGGATTCGCGCAGCCTGTATTCGCGCGGGGACGTGCTGCGGCTCGACCTACCGCGTGTCGGCGAGCCCGACGAGGCGCCGTTGCTGGAACGGACCTGGAACCTGCTGCGCAACCGGCTCGGGCGCGCCGATATGCCGATCTACGACGATTTCGAGAACGCCAATGGCAAATCCTACAACGAGGTCGCACGCGCGCTGAACGGAACGCCGGCCAGCGTCGTCCGGGTCAACACGCGCGGCCAGACCATCGTCTCGGTTGCCGTGCCGGTGCAGCGCTTCCGCGCGGTCAAGGGCGCGCTCTTGCTCTCGACGCAGGGCGGCGACATCGACACCGTCATCGTTTCCGAGCGCTATGCGATCTTCCGGGTCTTCGCGATCTCGGCCGCCGTGATGATCGTGCTCTCGGTGCTGCTCGCCGGCACCATCGCCGAGCCGATCCGCAAGCTCGCCGACGCGGCCCAGCGCGTGCGCAGGGGCGTGAAATCGCGTGAGCAGATCCCCGACTTCGCCAGCCGGCATGATGAGATCGGCCACCTCTCCGGCTCGTTGCGCGAGATGACCAAGGCGCTCTACAGCCGGATCGAGGCGATCGAGAGCTTCGCGGCGGATGTCGCGCATGAATTGAAGAACCCGCTGACCTCGCTGCGCAGCGCCGTCGAGACCCTGCCGCGGGCGAAATCCGACGATTCCCGGAGCCGCCTGCTGGCCGTGATCCAGCATGATGTGCGGCGGCTCGACCGGCTGATCTCCGACATTTCGGACGCATCCCGCCTCGACGCCGAGCTCGCGCGCAACGATTCCGGCCCGGTCGACCTGGCGCAGGTCCTGGAGGCGGTGGTCTCGGTGCAGAACGAGACGCGGCGCGAGAACCAGCCGCTGATCGAGCTGATCACAGAGCGGCGCGGCCAGCGGCCGAGCGGGCGCGACGGCTTCCTGGTGCTGGGCCATGATTCCAGGCTCGGCCAGGTCCTCGTCAACCTGATCGACAATGCCCGCTCCTTCTCCCCGGCCGACAAGCCGGTCCGCGTCATGCTGTCACGCGTGGCCGACGAGGTGCTGATCACGGTCGAGGATGACGGACCAGGCATCGAGCCGCATGCGCTGGAACGCGTCTTCGAGCGCTTCTACACCGACCGACCGAATGAGGGTTTCGGCCAGAATTCGGGGCTGGGCCTCTCGATCTCACGCCAGATCATCGAGGCGCATCGCGGCTCGATCCGGGCGGAGAATCGCCTCGGACCGCCGGACCCCGATGGCGAGCCGGCGCGGCTCGGTGCGCGCTTCATCGTCTGCCTGCCGGCCATCCCGCAGGCGGCATGAGCCGATGGTGAACGCGTCCCCGACCAGTCCGGACGACAACGGCAACGCCGGCCGGATTCATGCGACGACCGTCGCGATCGGCGAGGCCGGCGTGCTGATCCGTGGCCCATCGGGAGCCGGAAAATCCGTCCTGGCGCTGGCATTGATCGACCAGGCGCGGCAGGCTGGCCTGTTCGGGCGCCTCGTCGCCGACGACCGGACGTCGCTCGCTGCTCATGGCGGGCGACTGCTGGCACGGCCCGTCCCGCCGCTGGAAGGGCTGATCGAACGGCGCGGGCTCGGGCTGACGCCGGAGCTGCATTTGGAAAGCGTGGTCGTGCGCCTCGTGGTCGATCTCAGCGGAACGGAGCCGACGCGCATGCCGCAGCCCGAGGATCTGGTCGAGAGACTGGCGGGCATCGACCTGCCGCGCCTGACCGTGCTGGGTCGCGCGGGCGACGAACGAACGGTGCTGGCAGCGCTGCGGCTGTTCATGGATGAGGGCTGATGTCGGAAATTCGACAAGTTTCTGCGCAGCCGGCTTGCCTATCCTTCGCACCTGCCGCATAAACCGCGACCTTGTCCGGGCGCCCGCAAGCGCTCTCCGGTGCCATAGTGAATGATCGGACTCGTCCTCGTGACGCATGGGCATCTGGCCACGGAGTTCCGTGCCGCGCTCGAACATGTCGTCGGCCCTCAGGCAAACCTCGCCACCATCGCCATCGCTCCCGATGACGATATGGAAGGCCGTCGCCGCGACATCATCGCGGCGGTCGAAGAGGTCGAGACCGGCCGGGGCGTCATCGTCCTGACCGACATGTTCGGCGGCACGCCCTCCAATCTCGCGATCTCGGTGATGGAGCCGGGCCGGATCGACGTCGTCGCCGGGATCAACCTGCCGATGCTGATCAAGCTCGCCAGCGTGCGCGAGGAGAAGACCCTCGACGAGGCCGTGACCAGCGCGCAGGATGCCGGCCGCAAATACATCACCGTCGCCAGCCGCGTGCTGGCGGGCAAGTGACGTGAGTGCGGGGGATCTGAGCGTGGGCGACGGGACGACGGGCTTCCGGATGAGCGATGACGAGGACGATTGCGACTGCCCCGAAGTCGAGATCCCGGCTGGCGCGATCTATGGCGAGTTCCAGATCGTCAACAAGAAGGGCCTGCACGCCCGCGCCACGGCGAAATTCGTGCAATGCGCCTCGGGCTTCGACGCCGACGTCACGGTCACGCGCTGCGGCGAGACGGTCGGCGCGACCTCGATCATGGGCATCCTGACGCTGGGCGCCGGCATCGGCTCGACCATCACCGTCGTGGCGAAGGGCCGCGAGGCGAAAGAGGCGCTGACGGCGCTGCAGACGCTGGTGGCGGACAGGTTCGGCGAGGGCGAGTAGCCCTATTCCGCCGACGCCACCGTACACAGCACATTCGCCAGCACCCGCGTCGCTTGCATGAAGTCCGCAATCTCCGGGTCTCGTCCGGTTGTGGCTGCCCTTGTTGTGCGCACGAAGCTCCTCGTGGCGGAAAGACCGGCGACGGAGAGATATAAAGACATCTTTATATCTTTGATTGCGCTTCGGCGCGGGCGCTGCTAAAGACCCGCCCGTCATTTGAGAACGCCCCGTTTCAAGAACGAGCAGTGGAGCACGCCCCGTGTCGAAGACCGATTACATCGTCAAGGACATCAGCCTCGCGGACTATGGCCGCAAGGAAATCAACATGGCCCAGGACGAGATGCCGGGCCTGATGGCCATCCGCGCCGAGCACAAGGGCAAGTTCCCGCTCAAGGGCGCCCGCGTCGCCGGCTGCCTGCACATGACCATCCAGACCGCCGTGCTGATCGAGACGCTGACGGAACTCGGCGCCGATGTGCGCTGGTCGTCCTGCAACATCTTCTCGACCCAGGACCATGCCGCCGCCGCGATCGCCGCCAGCGGCGTTCCGGTCTTCGCCATCAAGGGCGAGACGCTGGAAGACTACTGGGAATACGTGCTCAAGACCGCGACCTGGGGCGACGGCGGCACGCCAAACATGATCCTCGACGATGGCGGCGACCTGACCATGCTGATCATCCTCGGCGCCGAGGCCGAGGCCGGCAAGGCCGAGTTCCTGGACAAGCCGGGCAATGAGGAAGAGACCATCTTCTTCAAGCTGATCAAGCGCGAGCTGAAGGCCAATCCGGGCTGGTTCACCAAGACCCGCGCCGCGATCAAGGGCGTCTCGGAAGAGACCACCACGGGCGTCCATCGCCTGTACGAGCTGGCCAAGGCCGGCCGCATGCCCTTCCCGGCGATCAACGTCAACGACTCCGTCACCAAGTCGAAGTTCGACAACCTCTATGGCTGCCGCGAGTCGCTGGTCGACGCCATCCGCCGCGGCACCGATGTGATGATGTCGGGCAAGGTCGCCTGCGTCGCCGGCTATGGCGACGTCGGCAAGGGCTCGGCCGCCTCGCTGCGCCAGGCCGGCTGCCGCGTCATGGTCACCGAAATCGACCCGATCTGCGCGCTGCAGGCGGCGATGGAGGGCTATGAGGTCGTCACCATGGAAGAGGCGGCGACCCGCGCCGACATCTTCGTGACCGCCACCGGCAATCTCGACGTCATCACCGTCGACCATATGCGCGCGATGAAGCACCGCGCCATCGTCTGCAACATCGGCCACTTCGACTCGGAGATCCAGGTCGCCGGCCTGAAGAACTTCAAGTGGGACAACGTCAAGCCGCAGGTCGACGAGGTCGAGTTCCCCGACGGCAAGCGCATCATCCTGCTCTCGGAAGGCCGCCTGGTGAACCTCGGCAACGCCACGGGCCACCCGTCCTTCGTGATGTCCTGCTCGTTCTCGAACCAGACGCTGGCCCAGATCGAGCTCTGGAACCACCACGCCAAATACGAGAACAAGGTCTACACCCTGCCCAAGCATCTCGACGAGAAGGTCGCGGCGCTGCATCTGGCCAAGGTCGGCGCCAAGCTGACCGTGCTCAACGACGCACAGGCCAAGTATCTCGGCCTGGCCCCGACCGGGCCGTTCAAGCCCGAGCTCTACCGCTACTGACATCCGGCATCGCCGGAATGGAGAAGGCCCGGCGTTCGCGCCGGGCCTTTTTCTTTAGTCAGGCTGCGAGTCTTTTCGGCACCCGACGCTACTAATAGACCCTGCGGCCATAGTGACCGCTATGGCTTGATCGTCATCGGCGCAGGGCCGGTTGCCCCCGAAATTCGCCGGATTTACCGTCGATTAAGCACTTCCTGCCGGACTCGGCAGATGAGTAGAGTGGAACTGATTCGGCCTCAGCGTCTCCGCGGGAACCGGATCGATACATGGTGATCGGTGGCGTGGCAGGCGTGCGTCGGGGGTCCTCAAGGCGGCCTTCCTGGGCGGCGTGGTGCCGTTCGATGCCGGGCCTCTTGTGCAACGGACGCGCTTTTTTATACCGGCCTATTTTTTTGTATTGGCATATTTGGCGGCCCTGCGCCGCCCTTGGGGAACACGGACGCAGGATGGGACGGTCGAGCCGACAGGAACAGGGCAGCGCTGGCTGGCACCGGCACGCGCTTCTGCCAGGTCTTGCAGCCAGCCAGACGCCATCCGTGGCTTTGGCCCAGAGCGAACTGCTTGCCAAAATGCATCCCGAGCTGTTGAGCACCGGCGCGCTGTCGCTGGTCCTGGCAGGCCTCGCCGTCTTCGCCGCGACGACGTCGCTGGTCTATGTCCGCGAGCGGGCCCGCTGGTACCGCCGCGAGGCTGCGCTGGCGCGCGAACTCGAGGCCTCGCGCGGGCAGCAGGACCGGCTTTCGGCGCTGCTCGCAGCCGATGCGCAGGTGGTCGTCAGCTGGAACGGCCGCAATGCCGAGCCGGTCTTCGAGGGCGACAGCGGCTTTCTCGGCGCGCCTGGCGCGACGCTTGCCCTCGCCTATGGCGCCTGGGCCCCCCCGGTCGACGCCAAGAAGCTCGAGCTGGCGACCGATGCGCTGAAGGAGCGGGGCGAATCCTTCGGCTTCACGCTGCGCAGCAAGGCGGGGCCGTTCATCGATGTCGAGGGCCGGCCGGTCTCGGGCCGTGCCGTCATCCGCTTGCGCGAGGTCAGCGGCGAACGCGCCCAGGTTCTGGCGCTGCGCGCCGAACTGGAGCGTGTCAGCGGCGACCACAAGGCGCTGGCCGGCCTGCTCGCCGGCCTGCCGCAGCCGGCCTGGACGCGCAACCCGGAGGGGCGCCTGAGCTGGTGCAACGCCGCTTATGCCCGGGCGGTCGAGGCGGCCGATGGTGCCGAGGCGGTCAGGAACGGTCTCGAACTGCTCGACCGCAGCGAGCGCGAAAGTGCGGCCAGGGCACGTCGTGAAGGCCAGGCCTTCTCGGCGCGGGCGCCTGCCGTCGTCGCCGGCCAGCGCCGCACGCTCGACATCCTCGAACTGCCGACGCCGACCGGCTTTGCCGGCATCGCCACCGATATGAGCGAACTCGAGGCGGTGCGGGCCGATCTGCAGCGCCAGATGGACGCTCAGGTGCGCACGCTTGACCGGCTGAAGACGGCGGTCGCGGTATTCGACGCCTCGCAGCGCCTGGTCTATCGCAATCCCGGCTTCGAGACGCTGTGGTCGCTCGATCCCGGTTTCCTCGACGGCAACCCGCGCGACGGCGAAATCCTCGACCGGCTGCGCTCCGAGCGGCGCCTGCCGGAGTTCGGCGACTACCGGAGCTGGAAGGCCGGCGTCCAGGCCGCCTATACCTCGACGCGCGCCAATGAGGACTGGTGGTATCTGCCCGACGGGCGCACCATCCATGTCGTGGCGAGCCCCAATCCGCAGGGCGGCGTGACCTATCTGCTCGACGACGTGACCGAGCGCTTCACGCTGGAATCGCGCTTCAACGCCCTCTCCCGCACCCAGCGCGAGACCCTCGACTCGCTGCGCGAGGGTGTCGCCGTGTTCGGCTCGGACGGGCGGCTCAAGCTCTCAAACCCCGCCTTCGCACAATCCTGGAAGATCCAGGCCGATCTCGCCGGCGCGGCTCCGCATATCGACGAGGTGGTGCGGCTGTGCCGGCCGCTCTTCCCCCAGGACGAGATCTGGAGCGAGCTGCACAGCGTCATCACCGGCGTGCGCGATGCGCGCGAGGATTATGGCTGCCGGATGGAGCGTCGCGACGGCACCGTGCTCGACTGCGCGGCTGCCCCGCTGCCGGACGGCGCGACGCTGATCTCGTTTGCCGACGTGACGGCCAGCGTGAATGTCGAGCGCGCCCTGACCGAGAAGAACGACGCGCTGGAGAAGGTCTCGCGGCTGCGCGAGGATTTCGTCCACCACGTCTCCTACGAATTGCGCTCGCCGCTGACCAACATCATCGGCTTCGCCCAGTTGCTCGGCACGGAGGCGATCGGCGCGCTGAACGAGAAGCAGCGCGATTACGCCTCGCATATCGTGCGCTCGTCGGGCGCCCTGCTCGCGATCATCAACGACATCCTCGACCTCGCCACGATCGACAACGACGCGCTGACGCTGGAGATCGAGGAGGTCGATGTCGCCGCGACCATCGCCCAGGCGGCGGCGGGGCTGCATGACCGGCTGACCGACAGCAAGCTTGAGCTCAAGGTCGAGATCGCCCCGCAGACCGGCCCCCTGCGCGCCGACGGCAAGCGGCTGCGGCAGGTTCTGTTCAACCTGATCTCCAACGCGATCGGCTTCTCGTCGCCGGGTCAGACCATCACGGTCAGCGCCGCGCGCAGTGGCCATGACGTCAGCATCACGGTCGCCGACCAGGGCCGCGGCATCCCCGCCGAGGTCAAGGAGAAGGTGTTCGATCGCTTCGAGAGCCATTCGCTGGGCTCGAGCCATCGCGGCGTGGGGCTGGGACTCTCGATCGTGCGCTCGATCGTCGAGCTGCATGGCGGGCACGTCGAGCTCGACTCGGCGCCGGGACGCGGCACGCGGGTCACGGCGGTATTCCCGTCCGAAGGTACGCGGATGTCGGACGCGGCCGAATGAGCGACGAGGCCCGACGGTCCGGAACGCATCGGCTCGTCCTCGCCGACGAGGCGGCGACCCTGCGCCTCGCCGCCGATCTCGCTGCGATCCTGAGGCCCGGCGACATCGTCGCGCTGTCGGGCCATCTCGGCGCCGGCAAATCGCTGCTGGCGCGCGCGATCCTGCGCGAACTCGCCGATGATCCGACGCTGGAGGCGCCGAGCCCGACCTTCACCCTTGTCCAGAGCTATGAGACGCCGCGCGGCAGCGTGCTCCATGCCGATCTCTACCGCGTCCGCTCGCCCGACGAACTCGACGATATCGGCCTGGTCGAGGATCTCGACCTGCTGATCACGCTGGTGGAATGGCCGGACCGCGCCGGCACGCGCCTGCCGGGCGGACGCAGGCTGGACATCGTGCTCGATGTCGACCCGGAAAACCCCGAGACCGGCCGCATCGCCGATCTCTCCGGCGGCGTACTCTGGCGCCAGCGGCTGTCCATCGCGATCGCGACGCGCCGGCTGATCGACGAGGCCGGCTGGGGCGCGGCCCGGCGCGACTACATGCAGGGCGACGCGTCGAGCCGGGCCTATGAGCGATTGACCCAGGCCGACGGCACCAGCACCGTGCTGATGATCTCGCCGCAGCGCCCGGACGGGCCGGCGATCCGCCTCGGCAAACCCTACAGCGCCATCGCGCATCTGGCCGAGACCGTCGATGCCTTCGTGGCGATGGATCGCGGCTTGCATTCGCTGGGCTATTCCGCGCCCGAAATCTACGCGCAGGACCTCTCGACCGGGCTGCTGCTGATCGAGGATCTGGGCGGCGAAGGCGTCATCGATGGCAGCGAGCCGATCTCCGAACGCTACGAGGCGGCCGCGCTGCTGCTCGCCGATCTGCACCGCCACACGCTGCCGACGATCCTGCCGGTGACCGAGGGGCGCGACCATGTCGTGCCCGATTACGACCGCGGCGCACTGGCGATCGAGACCGAGCTGATCCTGGAATGGTATGCGCCGCACATCGCCGGCGTGACCCTGCCGGCCGTGACGCAGGCGGAGTTCACGCGGATCTGGAACCGGCTCTTCGACGAAATCCTGGAGGCGCCGGGCACCTGGACGCTGCGCGATTTCCACTCGCCCAACCTGATCTGGCTGCCCCAGCGCGACGGTCATGCCAAGCTCGGGCTGATCGACTTCCAGGACGCGGTGATCGGCCATCCCGCCTATGACCTCGCCTCGCTCGGACAGGATGCGCGCATCGATGTGCCCGCCGGGCTCGAACTGCGGCTGCTCGCCGCCTATGGCAAAGCGAGGCGGAGCGACGATCCCGGTTTCGACCTCGCCGGCTTTGCCCGCGCCTATGCGATCCTCGGCACGCAGCGCAACACCAAGATCGCCGGCATCTTCGCTCGCCTCGACAAGCGCGACGGCAAGCCGGCCTATCTCAAGCACCTGCCGCGCATCGAGGCCTATCTGCGCCGCAATCTGGAACACCCGGCGCTCGAAGAGCTCAAGGGCTGGTACCAGGCGCATCTGCCGTCGCTGTTTGCGGTGGAGTGAGGCAGCGTCCCCTCACGGCCCTCATCCTGAGGAGCGCTCGCAGAGCGCGTCTCGAAGGATGCTCCAGATGTTTCCAAAACCTCCTGAAACGTCCTTCGAGACGCGGGCTTTGCCCGCTCCTCAGGATGAGGGCTGAGGGTGTTGGCCGGCCGCACTTCTGATAGCGTCGCCCGACGACCAGAGGGAGATTCGCGTGACTGCATCGGGATCGACACCGATCCGCCGGGCCATGGTGCTGGCAGCCGGTCTCGGCCAGCGCATGCGCCCGATCACCGACACGTTGCCCAAGCCCCTCGTCGCGATCGGCGGCAAGCCGATGCTGGATCATGCGCTCGACCGGCTGGCGGAGGCCGGCGTCGAGGAGGCAGTGGTCAATGTCCATCACCTCGCGGCGCAGATCGAGGCGCATCTCGCCACGCGCCAACGCCCGCGCGTGACGATCTCCGACGAGCGGGCGCAATTGCTCGAGACCGGCGGTGGCGTGAAGAAGGCGCTGCCGTTGCTGGGCCAGGAACCGTTCTTTCACGTCAATTCGGATTCGCTCTGGAGCGAGACCGGACGCTCGAACATGCGCGCGATGGCAGATGCCTGGGATGGCGGCGCCATGGACATGCTGCTCCTGCTGGCGCGCCGCGAGGGCAGCGTCGGCTTCGACGGGCGTGGCGATTTCTTCCGGGCCGATGACGGACTGCTGACGCGTCGCGGCAGCGCTGACAGCGCACCTTACGTCTATGCCGGCGTCGCCATCATGAAACCCGAGCTGTTCGCGGACACGCCCGAGGGGGCGTTCTCGCTCAACCTGCTGTTCGACCGGGCGATCGCGGCCGGGCGGCTGCACGGGCTCGTGCTCGAAGGCCGGTGGCTGCATGTCGGCACGCCCGAGGCGATCGCGCCGGCGGAAGCCGCGTTCGCGGCAGCGACAGAGGTCCATGCCTGAGCTCAACCTCTTCACCATTCCGGCCGGCGCCCCGTTCCTGGAGGTGCTGGCGCAGGCGATGGTCGAGGGCCGCTTCGGCACGGTCCACGACCCGCACGATCCGACCGCGATGGCGCGGACGACGCTCTACCTGCCGACGCGGCGGGCTGCGCGCGCCTTCGCCGCCTGCCTGTCCGACAGGCTCGGCGGCAGGCCATTGCTGCTGCCGCGGATCATGCCGCTCGGCGATGTCGACGAGGCCGAAACAGCGCTGATCGGTGCCGGCGCCTTCGCGCAGGAACGGACCGCGCCGATCGACCCGTTGGCGCGGCGCATGATCCTGACCCGGCTCGTCGATGCCTGGGGACGCACCGCCAATCGCAGCCACCTCCGGCTCGATCCGTCGGAGCCCTCGCTGGTACCGGCGACGCTGGCCGAAGCCTATGGGCTGGCCGGCGATCTCGCCGCACTGCTCGACCAGATGCAGACGGAAGACGTCGCGGTCGCGCGGCTGGGGACGCTCGACGCGGCGCGCTTCGACCGGATCTGGCAGCTCAATGCGAGCTTCCTCGCAATCCTCGGCGAAGCCTGGCCCGCCATCCTGACCGAGCGCGGCGCCTGCGACCCGGCCGATTTTCGCAACCGCATGCTGGCGGCGGAGCGCGATCGGCTGCTGTCTGGCGGGGCGAGCGGCCCGATCATCGCCGCCGGCTCGACCGGCACGGTGCCCGCGACGGCAAGGCTGCTGGCGGCGATCGCCCGCTTGCCCAACGGTGCCGTGGTGCTGCCCGGCCTCGATCTCGATTTGCCCGATCCGGCCTGGGACGCCATCGCTGGCGAGCCCGCTCCTTCGCACCCCCAGGCGGCGCTGCACCATCTGCTCGACACGCTGCAGGCGACCCGCGCCGATGTGCGGATTCTATCCGAGGCGGACGCACCGCGCGCCGCGCGGTCGCGGCTGCTGCGCGAGGCGTTGCTGCCGGCGTCGGTCACAGAAAGCTGGGCCGATCTGCGCGAACGTCTCGACAATGACGAGGCCGGGCTCGGCCTCCGGGATCTGCGCCTCGTCGAGACCGCCGATGAGCGGCAGGAGGCGCTCGCGGTGGCGCTCGCGCTGCGCGAGACGCTGGAGGAGCCCGGCCGCCAGGCTGCGCTGATCACGCCCGATCGCGGGCTGGCCGAGCGCGTCGCGGTGGAGCTCAAGCGCTGGGGCGTCGAGGTCGATGATTCCGCCGGCTTGCCGCTGGCGCGCTGGCCGGCGGGCTCGCTGCAGCGGCTGATCCTGGAGGCAGCGCTGGCACAGATGACGCCGGCTACGCTGGTGCCGCTGCTGGCGCATCCGCTCTGCCGGCTCGGCCTGTCGCGCGAACAGGTCGAGCGCGGGGCCTCGGCGCTGGAGATCGGGCTGTGGCGCGGCGTCAGCGTGGGCAAGGGCCTGGCCGGGCTGCATGAAGGACTGGCGCAATGGGCGGAGCTGAAAGGCGCAGCCCATGCGCCGCGCCCGCGCCGGCGGCTCGATGACAGCGACGAGGCCGCGGCCACCGCTGTGCTGAACGGGCTCGGCGGAGCCCTCGCGACCTTGCTGGGAGCGCTTTTCCTGCACGAACCCGACCTCGATCGCGTAACGCAAGCCGCAAAGAGCGCCGTCGAGGCGGTGAGCACCGACGAGGACGGCAACGCCTGCGCCTTCGCGGGTCCTGACGGCGAGGCGCTGGCCGGCCTGTTCGACGATCTCGCTGCCGCCCAACCCGACATGCCGGCGGGCGGGCGGCCACAGGATTTCGTTGCAATCCTCGACGGGCTCCTGGCCGAGCGCGTGGTGCGGCGCAGCGGCGGCGGCCATCCGCGCGTCAAGATCTGGGGCCTGCTCGAAGCCCGCCTGCTCGAAGCCGACCATGTCGTGCTCGGCGGGCTGAACGAGACCGTCTGGCCGCCGGAGACGAAGACGGATTCCTTCATCAACCGGCCGATGCGGACGGAGCTCGGCCTGTCGCCGCCGGAACGGCGCATCGGCCAGACGGCGCATGACTTCGTCATGGCGCTGGGCGCTGCCTGCGTGACGCTGACCCGCGCCCGCAAGGCCGGCGAGGCCGAGACGATCGCCTCGCGCTTCTGGCAGCGGCTCAAGGCCGTGACGCCGGCGACTGTCTGGACGGAGGCGCTTGGTCGCGGGGCGCGGTTGACGCAGATGGCCGCCGAACTCTCCGCCCCGGCCAAGACGCGCCCGGTGGCTCGGCCGGCGCCGCGTCCGCCACGCGCGCTGCAGCCGCAGGCGCTTAGCGTCACCGATGTCGAGACGCTGTATCGCGACCCCTACCAGATCCATGCCCGCCGGATCCTGAAGCTCGACGCGCTGCAGGCGCTGATCGAGGACCCCACGGCGCAGGATCGCGGCAGCCTGCTGCACGACATCGTCGAGACCTTCGCAAAGACCTATCCCGAGCAGTTGCCGGCCGATGCACTGGGGCCTTTGATCGCGATCGGCGAACAGAAATTCCAGGCCTTCGCGGATACGCCGGAGGTGCGGGCGTTCTGGTGGCCGCGTTTCCTGATCACGGCAGGGCATTTCGTCGGCTGGGAGGGACGACGGCGCGACGATATCGCCAGGATCGGCGTCGAACTCTCAACAGGTGCCGAATTCACGCTGGGCGACGGCTCCTCGTTCCGCCTGAGCGGGCGGGCCGACCGGGTCGAGCTGACGCGCGCGGGGACCTTGCGCATCATCGACTTCAAGACCGGCGCTCCGCCGAGCAAGGCGCAGGTGGGAAAAGGGTTCGCGCCGCAATTGACGCTGGAGGCCGAGCTTGCGGCGCGGGCGGGCTTTGCGCCACTGGCCGGCCCGACGCCGGTCGAGGCGCTGCTTTATCTCAAGCTGCATCACGACCCGAAGGGCTGGACCAAGGACAAGCCGCTGGAGTTCGACGGCGAGACGCTGGCCGATGTCGCGGCGCGCCATCTCGACCGCCTGCTGGAGCATCTCGATGCGCTGAGGAGCGGGCGCGAGGCTTATGTTTCGCGGCGCGCGCCGGACTATATCCGCTATGCCTCCCCTTACGACCACCTGGCGCGGGTCAAGGAATGGTCCGCCGCCTCCGACAGCGATGAGGGGGGCGAGCCATGAAAGACGGCTGGATCGTCCCGGCCCTGACGAACCAGCGCCAGTCGCTGGCGGCGAATCCGCGCCTCAGCGCCTGGGTCTCGGCTAATGCCGGCTCGGGCAAGACGCATGTGCTGGTCAACCGCGTTTTGCGGCTGCTGCTCGACGGCGTCCCACCCGGGCGGCTGCTCTGCATCACCTATACCAAGGCCGCCGCCGCCAATATGGCGAACCGGGTCTTCGCGGCGCTGAGCGCCTGGGCGACGATGACCGAGGGCGATCTCGCCGCCGCTCTGACGAAGCTGACCGACGCAGCGCCATCGCTGACGCAGCGCGCCGATGCGCGGCGGCTGTTCGCGCAGGCGCTGGAGACGCCGGGGGGCTTGAAGATCGAGACGATCCACGCCTTCTGCACGCGTGTGCTGCAATCGGCGCCGTTCGAGGCCAATGTGCCGCCGCGCTTCGAGGTTGCCGACGACCTCGCCCAGGCCGAGATGCTGCGCGAGGCGCGGCGGGAGCTGCTAGCCGCCGTCGCTGCCGCGCCCGATGGCGCCGAGGCGCGGGCGCTCGAGCTGCTCGCCCGGCAGGCGGCGCAGGATACTTTCGAGGCGATGATGCAGGAGGCGCTGCGCCAGCGCGCCCTGTTCAATGATGCGGATGGCCGCGCCCGCGATCCCGAAGAAATGCGGCTGGGCATCGCGGCGGTGCTGGGCATCGCTGAAGATCTCGATGGCGACAGCGTGAAGGCGCACTTCCGGGACGATCTCGCAGGGATCGACGGGCTCGGCGCGCTGGTCGAGGCGCTGGCGGCGGGAAGCCAGACGCGGCAGAACTTCGCCGCGACCTTGCGCACGTTGCTGGCTCGCGCCGACGACGGCGACCCGGTGGCGTTCTGCCGGCGCGGCTTCCTGACCGAGGCCGGCACGGTCAACAGCAATATCAGCGGCAAGGGCAAATCGGCCTTCGAGGGCGCGCTGCAGGATACGCTCGATGCGCTGGCAGCGACGCTTTGCCAGGCGATCGACCAGCTCAACGCCATTGCGATCCGCGACCGCAGCCATGCGCTGGCGCTGCTGGTGACGCGGATGCTCGCCTCCTACCAGCGCCAAAAAAGCGAACGCTCGCTGCTCGACTATGACGACCAGATCGCCAAGACGCGCTCGCTGCTGACGCGGGTCGAGGCGGCCTGGGTGCTCTACAAATTGGATGCCGGCATCGACCACATCCTGCTCGACGAGGCGCAGGACACCAGCGAGGCGCAATGGGCGATCCTGCGCAAACTCGCCGAGGAATTCAGCGCGGGGGCCGGCGGGCGCGATGAGAGCCCGAAGCCACGCACGGTCTTTGTCGTCGGCGACGAGAAGCAGTCGATCTACGGCTTCCAGGGCGCGGCGCCTGCCGCCTTCAACCAGCAGCGGCGGGAGCTCGGGCAGCGCATCACCGAGGCCGAGCAACGCTTCGAGCCGATCAGCTTGAACACCTCCTTCCGCTCGGCGCCCGACATCATGCAGGCGGTCGATGCGGTCTTCGCCGTGCCGGAGCATGCGCGCGGGCTGGTCTTCGACGGCTCGGACCGGCCGGAAATCCACGACACGGTCCGGCGCAATGCCGCCGGCTGCGTCGATCTCTGGCCGCTCTGCGCCAATGACACAGCCGAGCCGCCCGATGCCTGGACGACGCCGGTCGACGCGCCGGAGCGCCGCAGCGGAACGGCCAAGCTCGCACAGCGGATCGCGACCACGCTCGCCGGCTGGAGGCGCCGGGGCGTCGACGATCTCGGCAATCCGTTCGCGCCGGGCGATGTGATGATCCTGCTGCGCCAGCGCGGGGCCCTGTTCGAGAACATCGTCAAGGCACTGAAGGATGCGGACGTGCCCGTGACCGGCCGCGACCGGCTGACGCTGGCAGAGCATCCGGCGGTCGAGGACCTCGTCGTGCTCGGCCAGACGCTGCTCCTCCCCGAGGACGACCTGACGCTGGCGACCGCGCTGAAGACGCCGCTGATCGGGCTCGACGACGATGACCTGATGCGGCTGGCGCCCGGCCGCACGGGGTCGCTGCGCGCGGCGTTGCGCCAGGCCGGCGAAACCGAGCCACGCTATGACGCCGTGGAGCGGCAACTGAGCGAGTACGCGACGGAGGCCGCGCGCTGCGGGCCGTTCCGCTTCTTCGCCGGCCTGCTTGGCCCCGGCGGCGGGCGCAACCTCGCGCTGGCGCGGCTCGGCGCCGAGGCTGGCGATGCGCTCGACGCCTTCCTCTCTGCCGCGCTCGACCATGAGCGCCGCTACGGGCCGTCGCTGGCCGGCTTCCTGGCCCATATCGCGGGTGCCGCGACCGATGTGAAACGCGACCTGTCGTCGAGTGCCGGCGAGGTACGCGTCATGACCGTGCATGGCGCCAAGGGGCTGGAGGCGAAGATCGTCATCCTCGCCGATCTCGCGCCCGAGCCGGGAGCCAAGCGTCTGCCGAAAATCCTGGCGATCGAACCGCCGCGCCGGCAGGCTGTTCCGATCTGGCCGCCGGCCAGCGCCGAGGATGCCGCGGCGACCGCGAGCGCCAAGGCGCGCGTCGT
Organism: Hyphomicrobiales bacterium; assembly: GCA_900470775.1. Taxonomy (GTDB): domain Bacteria; phylum Pseudomonadota; class Alphaproteobacteria; order Rhizobiales; family Beijerinckiaceae; genus Allobosea. The sequence goes on from UCBZ01000018.1 coordinate 34,879, forward strand.
CGCGCAGATGGTCGAGGAGCATCACCGCCTGCTCTATGTCGCGATGACGCGGGCGGAGGACCGGCTGATCGTCTGTGGGGCGCAGGGCAAGGGCGAGGCATTGCAGGGAAGCTGGTATGCGATGATCGCGTCGGGCCTCGCGGCCTCCGATGTTGGGCTGGCCGAGATCACCGAGGGCGGGGACACGATCCTGCGCTTCATGACCTCGGCGCCGCGCCCGCAGGAGATCGCCGAGAGCAAGCCGACACCTACAACAGAGGCCATGCCGGCCTGGCTGCGGACGCAGCCGCCCCGCGAGGACGAGCCCGCGCCGCCGCTGAAGCCCTCCAGCGCGCTCGCCGCCGCCGACGCGCCTGATCGGCCGGTGGACGGCCCCTTCCTGGCCTCGGCCGCGGCAGCCGGGCGCTTCGCCCATCTGCTGCTGCAGATGTTGCCCGAGGTCGCGCCTGACCAGCGCGCGGCCGTGGCGCAGGCGCTGGGACTGGCGCGCGCCGGCAACGTCACCCTGGAGAGGCGCGCGAGCATCATCGCGGATGCGCTGGCGCTGCTCGCCGATCCGGCGCTGGTCGGGCTGTTCGGACGGGGTTCGCTGGCGGAGGTGCCGATCTCGGGCCTGATCGAACTGGCCGATGGCGAGAAGCGCCCTGTCTCCGGTCAGATCGACCGGCTGGCGATCTCGGCCACGGAGGTCGTCATCGCCGATTTCAAGACCACGGCCCGCCCGCCGCGCGACGAGGCGGCGATCCCGGAGACCACGCTGGCGCAGCTTGCGGTCTATCGCAGGCTGGTCGGGCAGATCTATCCGGGCCGGCAGGTGCGGGCGCTGCTGGTCTATACGGCGACGCTGACGCGGCTGGAGCCCGCCCCTGCGCGTCTCGACGCCGTGCTGGCTCGCCTCGGCCAGCCCCTGGCGCCTGAAGTGATGGAGCCGACCTGATGAGACTCCTTCCGCGTTCCCTGCTGGTGCGTCCGCGCCTCCTGATCGCCCTCGGCGCCATCGTCGCGCTGGCGCTGCTGCTGCCGGGCGACTGGCGCTGGACGACGCGATTGATGATCGCCTGGGACGCCGGAGCGGTGCTCTATCTCGCCTTGCTCTCGGCGACGATGCTGAGCGAGACCGTCGAGCAGATCAGGGCGCGGGCCGAGCGCCAGGACGAGGGCGCGGTCGCGATCCTGATGATCGCCTGCCTGGCGGCCAGCGCCAGCATCGCCGCGATCGGGCTGCAATTATCGGGGCTCGGCGATATTCCGGCCGGCCAACGCGGGCTGCATCTGGCGCTGGGAGGCTTCACGATCCTGTGCTCCTGGACGGTGCTGCACGCCTTCTTCACGCTGCATTATGCCGGCGCCTATTACGCCAAGGACGAGAGCGAGCCCTGTCTCGATTTTCCCGGCAAGCGCGACCCGGACTATGTCGATTTCCTGTATTTCGCCTACACGATCGGCTGCACCTCGCAGACCTCGGATGTCGCCGTGACGACGCGGGCTGCGCGGGGGCTCGTGCTGATCCACTCGATCCTGGCGTTCATCTTCAACACCAGCATCCTCGCGCTCGGCATCAATGTCGGCGCCAGCCTGGTCTCGGGCGGCGGGTCGTGAGCAGGCTTGAGCATGTGCGGGGGACAGACCGGACCCTGCGGCGGCAGCGCCTTGACCCTGGCCCCGGGCATTCATAGCTTGCCGGATGAAGGCGGCGCTGCCGCCAAACATCTGTGAAAGGCGACAAGCCATGGCGACGACCAAGGTGACCGATGCAAGCTTCGAGGCGGATGTCCTCAATTCGAGCGAACCGGTCGTGGTGGATTTCTGGGCCGAGTGGTGCGGTCCCTGCCGCATGATCGGACCGGCGCTCGAGGAGATCGCCGGCGAGATGAACGGCAAGGTCAAAATCGTGAAGATGAATGTCGACGAGAACCAGGCGATCCCCGCCCAGTTCGGCATCCGCTCGATCCCGACCCTGATGCTGTTCAAGGACGGCAAGCTGGCCTCTCAGAAGGTCGGCGCCGCGCCCAAGAGCGACCTGTCGCGCTGGATCGCCGCTGCCGTCTGAGGCCAAGGTCTGCTGAGAGCAAGCTTCGCTGAGGCGAAGGTCCCGGCGAACAAAAAAGGGCCCGCCATCCGGACAGGACGGCGGGCCTTTCACATTCAGAGTTGCCGCTTGAGATCGAAAGCTCAGGCGCTCTTAAAGCTCAAGAGCTCTTGCGGTTGTCGATGCTGAAGGCACCGGCGCCGGCGCAGACGAGATAGAGGAAAATAAAGCAGTACAGGATCGCCGCATCACCACCGTTCAGCAGCGGATACATGCTGCGCGGCGCATGGAACATCCAGTAGGCGTAGGCCATCTCGCCGGCCAGGACGAAGGCGACCGGGCGGGTGAAGACGCCGAGCAGGATCGCAAGGCCACCAAAAGCCTCGAGGATCGCGCCGAACCAGAACAGGGTGAACATCGCCGGCAGGCCTGAGGCCGGGGGCGCGGGGAAGCCGAACAGCTTCTGCGTGCCATGGGCGATGAAGATCAGCGCCGTCACGATGCGCAGAGCACCCAGCGCATAGGGAGAGTAGCGAGCGAGGGAGTTGAAGGCCGACATTGAGGTCTCTTTCTGCGGTGCGGATTGCGGATCGGGAGATCGATCGGGCCAATGGCCGAACGTCCGGACGTTTCCTTGGTTTTTCAGCTCTTTCAGCCTGATGACGGATTGTCGCAGGTGACGCAATACGCGGACGCCGCAGAGCACAGCTTGCAGGATTGCAACATCTTCACGTTGCCGCGACCAGATTTCGCCGGAAGCGGCGCACGAGGCTTAACTACCCCTTAAAAGCGCCATGTTTCACTCCTGTCTGGAGCCTTGCCGCGTGTTGTTCAGGATCAACGCGGCGATCGGCGTGACGGGGCAGGATGAACGACCGGACGAGACGGGCTGAGCGGCGCGAGCCCTCCTTCGCACAAGGACGAGGCGAAAGCCGCGACGACTTCGACATGCGCCTCTCAGATGACGACCGTCCCGCACGTGGCCATCGCGCTCCACCGCGCCAGGAATCCCGCAACCAGCCGCGACGCGACAAGCGCAGTGGCGGAGGTGGCGGCCGGCGGCGTGGACGCAGGGGCCGCTCCCTCCTCGGCGGCCTGTTCTACTGGACGATGGTGCTCGGCCTGTGGTGCGCCATCGGGCTTGGTGGGCTCGTCGCCTATCACGCCGCGCAGTTGCCGCCGATCAACCAGCTCACGGTGCCGAAGCGGCCGCCCAACATCGCGATCCTGGCCGCCGACGGCTCGCTGCTCGCCAATCGCGGCGAGACGGGCGGGCGCACCATCACCATCGGCGAGGTGCCACCCTATCTGCCCAAGGCCTTCGTGGCGATCGAGGACAAGCGTTTCTACGATCACTTCGGCATCGACCCGGTCGGCCTGGCGCGCGCCATGGTCAACAATCTGCGCCGCAGCGGCGGCGTCCAGGGCGGCTCGACGCTGACCCAGCAGCTCGCCAAGAACCTGTTCCTGACGCAGGAGCGCACCGCCGCACGCAAGATCCAGGAGGCGATCCTGGCGCTCTGGCTGGAGCGGACCTATTCCAAGGACCAGATCCTCGAACTCTATCTCAACCGGGTCTATTTCGGCTCTGGCGCCTATGGCGTCGAGGCGGCGGCGCAGCGCTACTTCAACAAGTCGGCGCGCTCGGTCACGATCGCCGAAGCCGCGATGCTGGCCGGCCTCGTGCAGGCCCCCTCGCGTCTGGCGCCCAACCGCAATCCGGAAGCCGCCGAGAAGCGGGCCCAACTCGTGATCGCGGCGATGGCGGATCAGGGGCTGATCTCGCAGGCCTCGGCCAAGACGGCGCTGGTCGCTCCCGCCGAAGCCTCCGAACGCGTCGGCGCCGGCTCGGTCAACTATGCCGCCGACTACGTCATGGACGTGCTCGACGATTTCATCGGCGCGGTCGAGGGCGACGTTACCGTGCTGACCACGATCGACCCGAAGCTGCAGGCCTCCGCCGAGACAATCCTGGTCGAGGCGCTGAATGCGCAAGGCGCCAAGCAGGGTGTCGGACAGGGCGCCGTGGTCTCGATGACGCCCGACGGCGCGATCCGCGCGCTGATCGGCGGGCGCGACTACACCAAGAGCCAGTTCAACCGCGCCACGGCGGCCAAGCGCCAGCCGGGCTCGTCCTTCAAGCCCTTCGTCTACCTGACCGCGCTGGAACAGGGCCTGACGCCGGACACGATCCGCGACGATTCGCCGGTGACGATCAAAGGCTGGACGCCGGAGAACAACAGCCGGACCTATCGCGGCCCGGTGACGCTGCAGACGGCGTTCGCGCATTCGCTCAACACGATCGCGGTCAAGCTGAACCAGGAGGTGACGCCCCGCGAGGCGGTGCGTACGGCGCAGCGGCTCGGCATCTCCTCGGCGCTGCAGGCCAACCCCTCGCTGGCGCTGGGCACCTCCGAAGTGACGCCGGTCGAGCTCACCACCGCCTATGCCACCTTCGCCAATGGCGGGCAGGCGGTGCTGCCCTATGTCATCCGCGAGGTGAAGTCGCTCTCGGGCAAGGTGATCTACGCCCGCAAGGGCACGGGCTTCGGCGCCGTGGTGCAGCCGCAGACACTGGCGATGATGAATTCCATGTTCCATGAGGTCATGGTCAGCGGCACCGGCAGCAAGGCCAACATCGCCGGCTGGGAGGTCGGCGGCAAATCCGGCACGACGCAGGATTTCCGCGACGCCTGGTTCGTCGGCTTCACGGCCCGGCTGGTGACCTCGGTGTGGCTCGGTAATGACGACAACAGCACGATGAAGCGCGTCTTCGGCAGCGGCCTGCCCGCCGATATCTGGGCCAGATACATGCGCGCCGCCCATGCCGGAATGCAGCCGGCGCCGCTGCCGGGCGGGCTCTGGCATGGCGCGCCGAAGTCGATCTTCGACGGCGGCGCACCCGTCGCCGGCGGAAGGCCGCCGGCCAATACCCAGACGGCCGACAGCGACCGCGCCTGGATCCCGCCGGCGCCGCAGGAGAAGAACTTCCTGGAACGGCTGTTCGGCGGCTGATCCGTCAGCCCTTCGCCGCCCGCACGGCAGCGCTCGCCTTGAACAGGACGAGCGCAGCGACCCCGATCGCCGACATCACCAGCGGCAGGGGCAGCGCGCCGCTTTTCAGCGCGTGACCGACAAGAAGACCGATACAGGCCGAGAACAGCATCTGGCAGAGGCCGGTGAAGGATGAGGCCGCGCCCGCGCGATCCGGGAACGGCATCATCGCCGAGGCCTGGGCTTGGGGCATGGTGAGCCCAACGCCGCAGGCATAAAGCGCCATCGGAACCACGACTCCCAGTGGCCCGCCAAAGCCGCTGGCGACGCAGACCAGCATGGTCAGCCCGCCCCCAGCGAGGCAACGCACGCCGAGCGCGATGACGCCGTCCATGCCGCGCCTGCCGACCAGACGCTGGGCGATGATCGTGCCGAGAATAAAGCCGAGCACGGCGAAGCCGAAGGACAGCCCGTACTGCACCGGCGTCAGGCCATGGATGTCGATCAGCACGAAGGACGAGCCGGAGATGAAGGCGAACAGCCCGCCATAGGCCAGCGCGGTCAGCCCGACATAGACGCGGAAGGCGCGGTTTTCCAGCAATGTGCCGAAGCCGCGGAAGATCGCCATGAGGGAGAGCGGCTCGCGCGAGCGGCTCCGGACGGTCTCGGGCAGGAAGACGCCTACCACCGCAGCGAGCAGCGCGGCAAAGCCAAGCGAGGCGACGAAGGTCGAGCGCCAGCCGAAGGCCTGCTGCAGCACCCCGCCGAGCACCGGCGCAATCGCCGGCACCAGCCCCATGATCATGCCCATGCGCGCCAGTTCGCGGCCGGCACGCGCCCCCTCATAGAGATCGCGCACCATGGCGCGGCCAAGCACGATCGGGCCCGACGCGCCAAGGGCCTGAACCGCGCGGGCGATGGTCAGGGCCTCGATCGAGGGCGCAAAGGCGCAGGCTAGCGTCGCCGCCATGAAGATGCCGAGCCCCGTCAGCAGCACCGGTTTGCGGCCGAGCCTGTCGGAGAGCGGCCCCCAGAGAATCTGGCCACCGGCAAAGCCGAAGAGGAAGGCGGACAGCGTCGCCTGCGCGCCGGCGACATCGGTCACCATCACGCTGACGATATCTGGCAGGGAGGGCAGGTAGAAATCGGTCGAGAGCGGGCCGAGCGCCGTCAGCATGGCGAGGACGGCGGTCATCGCCAGCGTGTCAGGGCGGAGTTTCATGGGATGGGCGGCCTTGCGTGAACGGCAGGCGGCTGTCTAGGCCCAGCCCGTCAGACTGTCGAGGTTTGGCCGCCGCCTACCCGAACGCGTGCAGCCCGGCGCCGTGGCGCTTGAGCCAGGCCTCGGCCTCCTCGGTGCGCGGGCAGAGCCGATGCGTCAGGGCCCAGAACCGGTGCGAATGGTTCATTTCCTTGAGGTGGGCGACCTCATGGGCGGCGAGATAATCCAGCACCAGCGGCGGGGCCAGGATCAGCCGCCAGGAGAAGTTCAGATGCCCTTGCGAGGAGCATGAGCCCCAGCGGCTGGTGGTGTCGCGGATCGTGATCTTGCGGGCGGGGATGCCGAGCGCCGCGGTATGCCGGCGCACCGCCTCCTCCAGATCCTCCAGCGCGGCGCGGCGCAGGAAATCCTTGATCCGGCGCGGGACATGGGCGCTCTCGCCGGCAACGGCGAGGATCGGCTGATCGTCCTGGTCGACCGTCGCATGGGTGACGCCGCGCGCCTTCGACCAATGCACGATGCGGTGCGGCTTGCCGCGGAACGGCACGATCTGGCCGGGCTCGAAGGGTACGCCGAGCGGGCGCTTGGCCACCCGCGCCGCGATCCAGCCGCCATGATTCTCGGCGAAAAGCCGCCCCGTGGCGAAATCGGCGCGTTCGGGCAGCGTCAGGGTGATCTCGCCGGTGGCCTGCGAGACGCGCAGCGTCATCCGGCGCGCGCTTGCCCGGCGCTTGACCGCCACGGGATAGAGCATGCCGCCATGGGGCACCTCGATCCGCTCCGGATCGGGCTTGCGCTTGAACAAAGAGAGCCGCATCGGCCGCGATTGTGCGGGATTCGTGGCCGATGCGGAAGAGGCTTGTCGGCGCAGCGGCGTCGCGCTCAGCCCATCCGTGTCAGCAGCGTCGCTTCGTCGAGGCTCGCCAGCGCATCGAGGAGATGCATCGCGAAGCTGCCGGGGCCATGGCAGCGCTCGGCCGCGATCTCGCCGGCGATGCCGAAAGCGCTCAGCGCCGCGCCCGCCGCCAGCCCGAAATCGGGCTCGACGGCGCAGCAGGCCGCGACCAGCGCGCTCGAGGCGCAGCCGAGCCCGGTGACCTTCGTCATCCAGGGATGACCATGCGCGATCTCGAACATGCCGGATGGCGCCTCGATCCGGTCGATCACGCCGGTGGTGATGCGGGTCGCGCCGGGTGTCGCGGCGAGCAGCGATGCGAGAGCCTGCATCTCGCTCGCATTGCCGCGCACGACGATGCCGGGCAGGCGCAATATGTCCTCTGCCAGCCGCATCCGCAGCGGCGACAGCTCGACGAAGACCGGGTCGAGCACCAGCGGCTTACCCTGTGCCCGCGCCACTTCCAGCAGCTTCGGGATGGCGCGTTCGCCCTCAGAGCTGATCGTGCCGAGATTGATCAGGATCGCGCCGGCGCCCGCCGCCACCGCCGCGACCTCGTCGGGATGAACAGCCATCGAGGGGATGGCCCCGAAGGCGAGCAGCATGTTGGCGGTGACGTTTTGCGCCACCGTGTTGGTCAGGCAGTGTACGCGCGGGCGTAGTTCCGTCACGCGCGAAAGCACGCGCGTGACGGTTTTCGCATCGAGGCGGACGCTGCCGACGGTCAGGCTCATTCGGCAGCGGGCAGATACAACTTGCCGCCCTTGTCGAGGAATTCCTGAGACTTCACCGCCATACCCTCGCTCGCCATGGCTGCGAGATTGGCGCGCTCATTGTCGCTCATCGCCAGCACCTCGGCGCGCAGATCCTGCGTGATCTTCATCGAGCAGAATTTCGGCCCGCACATCGAGCAGAAATGCGCGACCTTGTGAGCGTCCTTCGGCAAGGTCTCGTCGTGGTAGCTGCGCGCGGTGTCAGGGTCGAGCGCCAGGTTGAACTGGTCCTCCCAGCGGAAGTCGAAGCGGGCACGGCTCACCGCATCGTCCCTGATCTTGGCGGCGGGGTGCCCCTTGGCGAGATCGGCAGCATGGGCTGCGATCCGGTAGGTGATGACGCCGGTCTTGACGTCGTCGCGGTTCGGGAGACCGAGATGCTCCTTGGGCGTGACGTAGCAGAGCATGGCGCAGCCATACCAGCCGATCATCGCCGCGCCGATGCCCGAGGTGATGTGGTCATAGCCCGGCGCGATGTCGGTGGTCAGCGGTCCCAGCGTGTAGAAGGGCGCCTCGCCGCATTCGCGGAGCTGCTTGTCCATGTTCTCCTTGATCTTGTGCATGGGCACATGGCCGGGGCCCTCGATCATGACCTGGCAGCCCTTCTTCCAGGCGACCTGTGTCAGCTCCCCCAGCGTCTCCAACTCGGCGAATTGCGCGCGGTCGTTGGCGTCGGCGATCGAGCCCGGACGCAGGCCGTCGCCGAGCGAGAACGAGACATCGTATTTGCGCATGATGTCGCAGATCTCGTCGAAGCGCTCGTAGAGGAAGCTTTCCTTGTGATGCGCCAGGCACCAGCGCGCCATGATCGAACCGCCGCGCGAGACGATGCCGGTGACGCGGGACGCCGTCAGCGGGACATAAGGCAGGCGCACGCCGGCATGGATGGTGAAGTAGTCGACACCCTGCTCGGCCTGCTCGATCAGCGTGTCCTTGAAGACCTCCCAGTCGAGCTTGATCGGGTCGCCGCCGACCTTCTCCAGCGCCTGGTAGATCGGCACCGTGCCGATCGGCACCGGCGAGTTGCGCATGATCCAGGAGCGGATGTTGTGGATGTTGCGGCCGGTCGAGAGGTCCATGACCGTGTCGGCGCCCCAGCGGATCGCCCAGACCAGCTTCTCGACCTCCTCGGCAGCGCCCGAGGTGACGGCCGAATTGCCGATATTGGCGTTGATCTTGACCAGGAAGTTGCGGCCGATCGCCATCGGCTCCAGCTCGGGATGGTTGATGTTGGCCGGGATGATAGCGCGCCCGCGGGCGATCTCGCTGCGAACGAACTCCGGCGTCACAAATTCCGGCACGCTCGCGCCGAAGCTTTCGCCATCGGCATGGCGCTCGCGGGCGCCCTCCAGCATCGCGGCGCGGCCGAGATTTTCGCGATGCGCGACATAGATCATCTCGGGCGTGATGATGCCGGCGCGGGCGAATTCGTATTGCGTCGCCATCTGGCCGTCGCGCGCGGTCAGAACCGGGCGCTCCGCCGGACAGGCCGGAACCGTCTGCTCGGGCGAGATGTTGCCGTTGTCGGCGGCCGTCACCGCCCGTCCCGGCACCGTATCGAAGCCCCGCGCCGTCAGCCATCCGCGTCTGATTTGCGGCAGGCCGGCATTGAGGTCGATTGCTACCCCGGTCTCGGTGAACGGGCCGGAGGGATCGTAGATGCGGACCGCCGGTTCGGAATCGGTCGTCAGCGCGACCTCGCGGAAGGGCACCCTGATCGAGGCATCTTCCGGCGTCGGCACATAGATCTTGCGCGAGCCGATGATCGGCCCAGTGGTCACGCCGGTCGGCGCACCGAATTTACGGGCGGCCTCGGCATTCTGTTTTGGGAGTTTGGTGTGGGTGTTCATGGGATCTCCGCCTTGGTTCAAGGGTCAGGAGATCCGGCGTCGAAGCGGTCTAGTGCTGTGATGCGACGCAGGTATGCCGGCGCCGCGTTCCAGTCCCTCCGCCGGTATGACCCGGATCAGGTTCGATGGGTTCGGCCTGACGGCCATCTCAGCTCTTGCGAGCACCCCTCGGAACGATCCGAAGATTAGGCGGGTCAATGACGATACGCAACCGCCTCAGGCGGTGATGTCGACGGCCTGTCCCTGGCCAGCCGGCAAGCTCGCCTGAGTCTGTTCCACGCTTTGCTGAAGCAAAGCGACGACTGCCTGGTCGGACGCCGCCTGCTGACGCAGCATTTCGGTCTGCAGAGCCTGCTGCGTCGAAGTGGCTTGCGCCACGGCGAAGCTCTGCGCGATGGCTAGGGAATCACTCATGAACGCGCCTCCTGCCACTGGCATAGGCTGAGGACATTGAGCGATCGTAAATCAGGACCGGCGAAGGCGTTCTTTCTGCCCAATGCTCTCAGGGCGCGATGATCGATTGAACCGGGCGCGGCATCGGCACCTCGCGGTCCGGCCGGGGCTGCGCGATCTGCGCCTGCTGGCGACGCTCGATCCGGCCGCGCGTGATCGCGCTTTCGACAAGGGCCGCATCGGGATCGATCCTGACAGGCGCGGGTGCGACCGTCGCGGCGGGGATGTGCGGGCGAGACATCGGCGGTAACGGAGCCACCACCATGGTTTGCGCCGTGGCGATGGCGGGGATGGCGACCATCCCGGTCAACAGGGCACCGGCCAACAGGTTGCTGTGAACATGCATCGGCTTGCTCCTTTGTCGTCTCACCCCACGGCCCGAAATGGCCTTGTTTTGGATAAAACGACGCGGGCGCCTTGGTGGTTCCGCAGGTGCGGCATCAAAAAGGCCGCCTCGCGGCGGCCTTTTCCTTGGTCTTCCGGATTTGCCCCGTCAGCCACCCTGCCCGGCCAGCAGCGGTGTGATGCGCCTGAGCGTGACGCGCCGGTTCTGGCGCTCGGCCTCCTGCGTCGGGACCTTGAGGTACTGCTCGCCATAGCCTTGCGTCGTCAGGTTCTCGGGCGGCACGCCGAAATCCTTCGTCAGGATCTCGGCGACGGACTGGGCCCGGCTATCCGAGAGTGACAGGTTGTCGACGTCGGGGCCGACGGCATCGGTATGACCCTCGACCAGGAAGACCTCGTTCGGCGAGCGCTGCAGCGCCCGGCGGATCGATTCCGCGATGACCGACAGGCGCTGCGCCTGACCGGCCGGGACAGCCCAGGAACCCGACTCGAAGGTCACGGTGTCGATGTCGACGCTGCGCATCCGGGCGCGCAAATCCGGCGAATAGCGGACTTCGTCAAGCGTGTAGCGGCGCGGGATCGGCGCGACCGGCGGCGCGACCATGGTCTCGTAGATCAGCTCCTGATCGGCCTGCTCGGCATCGACGATGTAGCGCTCGCGCGGGATGCGCAGCGCCGGCCGTTCGAGCACGACGATCTCATCCGAGAAGCGATCGCTCGGCCGGTCTCGCCGGGTGTTGTCGATGATGACGATCTCGCGCCCTTCGCGGTCGAGCCGGGTGCGCCGGATCAGCCGGCCATCGGCGTCGGTCACGGTGACGATGCGGCTGCCGTCGGCGCGCTCGAAGACGGTGCGGTTCTCGTCGCCGCGCCGCTCGGTGCGGCCTTCCAGGCCGAGATCGCGGAAGCGCTGCGACTCGTCGCGGCGGATGATCGTCCGGTCATCGTCGCGGATGATGGTGCGGCCGGGCTCGCGGATGATGGTGACATCGCCTTCGCGCCGCTCCTCGCGGCGGCCGCGCACATCCTCGAGCCGATTGGCGCCTTGCGTCGCCATGATGCCGCCGATCACGCCGGCGCCGATCCCGATGGCAGCTGCGCCACCGAGCCCGATACCGCCGCGGCGGCCCTGACGCGAGTCCGCGGCCGGCGGCTGGCCGGGGGCGGAAGGCTGGCCGGGGGCCAGCGCGGGAGCGGGAGCAGAAGGTTGGCCGGGAGCCGTGCCAGGAGCCACCGGAGGGGCGGCCTGCGTCTGGCCAGGGCGAGGCTGGCCGTCACGCGGCGGGGGCGGAGCACCGGGTACCCTGCCCGCTGGCGGGACGGCTGGTGCGGTCTGCGGCGCTGGAGCAGGAGCGGCCGAGGGCTGTGTCGGCGCTGCTGGCGGAGGAGCGGCCTGCGCCGGGGCCGGCGGCACGGGTGCTGACTGGGTCTGGGGCGCCGGGGCCGGCGCCGTGCGCGGCGCGGCCGGGGCGCCGGGCCGAGCCGGCGCGGGTTGCGGGGCTGTGCTCGGCGGCGCCGCCGGCACAGAAGGAGCGGGGGCGGGCTGCGGTGCGCGCTGGGCGGGAGCCGCGGCCGGGGGAACCGGGCGTGCGGGATCGGCACCCGGCGGACGCGGCGGCGTCGGACGGACAGTAGGTTCGCCAGTCGCGGGCGGCACGGGTATCGGCCGGGCGGCGGGCTGGCCCGGAGCGGGAGCAACTGGCGCAGTGATCGGCGGCGCGGCGCGCGGCATCGGCGGGTCGCGCCGGGGCTCTGGCGCGGCGCTGGGTGGCGCGGATGGCGGTGGCGCAGCCTGTGCCGGCACCGGAGGACGCGGGGCCGCGGGCGGAGCCGCAGACGGGGCTGGAGGCGCAGCCGGGCGCTGCACCGCGGGAAGCGGACCGGCCGGAGACGGCGCGCGCGGAGCCGGCGCGCCGGGCGCCGTGGGAGCGCCGGGAGCACGCGGACCGCCAGGCGCGCGCTCACGGCGCGGCTGCCCAGGCTGATCGTCGGCCGGCGGAGGCGCCTGAGCGAGCTCGAAGGATGGGGGGAGCGTGATCGCCGGAGCCGCAAAGCCGCCTTGCGACAGGACGACCGCGGGGAGGATGGTCCCGACCAGAAGCCAGTTCTTGCTGCGCGTCATGATGTCCGTTTCCTGTTCAACTGCGAGCAAGAACGCACCGGATGCGCTGAACCCGTCCTGAACCAAAAACGGCGGAAATCGGGCTTGGTTCCGCCCCGCTGCTGATTTGCCAGCGTCACGCCAGACCTGGCGGCATCCGCGACCGGGCGGTGGCGGACGCCTTTCCGGTTGTACCGCGCGGAACAGGCAAGCGCCGCCTCGCCCCGTAAATCCTCCTCCGACAGCAACGCTCCATTCCGGGGCGGGCGACGTTCGAAGGACCCACCATCATGTATGCTTCCAGACACGACGACGATTGCATGGGCTGCGCCGGGCCGGCGCGGCAGGCGTGCAAAGTCCGGCCCAGCATCCGGCCTCTTGCTCCCGCCCTCCCAACCGGCTTGGCCCGCACCTCGGCCCAGACCTCGGCCCTGCTCGGCGACCAGCTCCGCTTCGAGGTCAACGGGCCTTTCGACGGCGCCAACGCCGAACCGAGGCGTTCCAACTGGATCTCGCGCCTCCGCGCCGGCCTCGCCGCTTTCCGCCACAAAGCTGCGGAGCGGCGGCGCAATCGCCAGATCGCCCGCGAATTGTCTGTGCTCGACGACCGCACGCTCCGGGATATCGGCCTCAGCCGGTTCGATATCGACGCGGCCATCGCCCGCACGCGGCGGGGCGGGCGCTGACGCCGCCCGCACTCCCGCATTTCCCCAAAACCCATCCAAGGTATCAGACCGATGTTTTCCCAAGACCATCACGGCAACGCGCTTTCAGGCGCGAGCCACACTGCAGCCGACGCCTTTTCACAGGCGGTCTCCCAGTTCGCGATCTTCTCTGGCGACCCCGTCGGCGCTGGCGAAGCGATCATCCAGGACGAGCCCGACTGCGTCATGGCGCATGCGCTCCATGCCTGGCTCTATCTGCTCGGTACCGAGCCGGCCGCCATTCCGGTCGCGCAACTGACGATCGAGCGGGCGCTGAAGCTGCCGGCGACGACACGCGAGCGCGGCCATCTCGCAGCGCTCGCCCATCTCAGCGAGGGGCGCTGGCACGAGGCCTCGCGCGTCATCGAGGATGTCGCGATCGAGAACCCGCGCGACCTGCTTGCCTTGATCGCAGGCCACCAACTCGACTTCTTCACCGGCAATGCCCGGCTGTTGAAGAACCGCATCGCGCGGGCCCTGCCGGCCTGGTCGCCGGACATGGCCTCGCATCACGCCATGCTCGGCATGCACGCCTTCGGGCTCGAGGAGAACGGCGAATACGCTCTCGCCGAGAAGCAGGGCCGCGCTGCGCTCGCCGCCGCGCCGGCCGATGGCTGGGCCCGTCATGCGGTGGCGCATGTGCTGGAGATGCAGGGGCGTCACGACGAGGGCATCGCCTTCATGCGCGACGACATCGCGACCTGGACGCAAGGAAGCTTCCTCGCGGTCCACAACTGGTGGCATCTGGCCCTCTACCATCTCGAGCTCGGCGAGATCGACGAGGTGCTGGCGCTGGTCGATGGGCCGATCGCCGGCGGCATGCCGGTGCAGATGCTCGAATTGCTCGACGCCTCCGCCATGCTGTGGCGGCTGCATCTGCGCGGCATCGATGTCGGCGAACGCTGGACCAGGCTTGCGGAGCATTACGAGGCGCGCTGGACAGCGGGGCTCTACGCCTTCAACGACCTGCATGCGCTGATGGCGTTCATCGGCGCCGGCCGACGTGACCTCGTCGAGGCCGTGCTGGCGCAGCAGCCGATCGCGGCGCTGTCGGCCGGCGACAATGCCGGCTTCAGCGGCGATGTCGGCTATCCGCTGATGCGGGCCTTCACGGCCTTCGGCGAGGGGCGCTATGCCGAAGCGGTCCGGCTGATCCGGCCGGTGCGCCATATCGCGGCGCGCTTCGGCGGCAGCAACGCCCAGCGCGACGTGATCGAGCTGACGCTGATCGAGGCGGCGCTGCGGGCCGGCGACGAGCCGCTGGCACGCGCGCTGGCGGGGGAGCGGCTGGCCGCCAAGCATGAAAGCCCGCTGGCGCGGCTCTTCGCCCAGCGCGCCGGGCTGACGATCGCGGAGGTGCCGCTGGTGGCGTAGCCTTCCCCAGCGACCCACACGCACCGTCATCCCGGACGCAGCGAAGCGGAGATCCGGGATCCATGCCTGAACCGTTCAGGAATGGATCCCGGATCGGCGCGGCTTCGCCGCTTGTCCGGGATGACAGCGCATCTCAGAGCCGGCGCAACAATTCTAAATGCCGGATTCCGCCTTCACGAAGGCAGCGATCTCGGCGTGGCTGGCGAACCAGACATCCGGCATTTCCTTGATATGCGCGATCAGCTTCTCGAGGATCCAGATGCGCGAGCGATAGGTGATGACATGCGGGT
The DNA here is from genome assembly GCA_900470775.1 of Hyphomicrobiales bacterium. GTDB lineage: Bacteria > Pseudomonadota > Alphaproteobacteria > Rhizobiales > Beijerinckiaceae > Allobosea. Next base: position 49,909 of record UCBZ01000018.1, read on the forward strand.
GCATGGTCAGAAGGAACAGCCCGCCCTCCTCATAGGCGCGGTCGAACTCGCGGCGGAAGATGTCGAACACGACCTCAGGCGCCGTGTAGGGCCGCAGCGCCTGGAAGCGGTTCATGTTGAAATAGACCGCGTCGTCGCGGATCCACTCGACCGGCAGTTCGACCATGCCGGTCGGCTCGCCCTTCTCGACGATCTCGTAGGGGTCATCATCGGCGAAGAGCGATGAATCATAGAGCAGGCCGAGCTCGCGCTCGATCGCCAGCGTCACCTCCGAGAAATCCCAGGACGGCGTGCGCATGCCGACCGGACGGACGCCAGTGATCTTCTCCAGCGTGTCGGCGGAGCGCAGATGCAGTTCGCGCTCGGCATCAGGAGGCACCGCCGTGTTGACCTCGTGGATCCAGCCATGCAGGCCGATCTCGTGACCCTCGGCGATGACGCGGCGCTGCTCGTCGGGATAGAGCAAGGCGGTCACGGCCGGGACGAAGAAGGTCGCCTGGATATCCTCCTTCTTCATCAGGTCGAGGATGCGGGGCATGCCGACGCGGTTGCCGTACTGGCCCCAGGACAGCCGCCCGACCGACTTTCCGCCATCGCGCAATTCGTTGGTCTCATGGTCGACGTCGAAGGAGAGCGCCACCGCGCAGCGCGCGCCGTTCTTCCACTTGGCCGGCTTGAGATTGCGGCCGGCGCGGACGCGGTCGACCTTGGCGCGCCAGGTCTCTTCGGGCCACTGCCAGGGCAGGAGTTCGGGTTCGGACATCATGGCTCTCCTTGTCAGGCGACCGGCAGCACCGGCACCGCCGCCAGCAGACGCTTCGTGTAGGCGTCGCGCGGGTTGTCGTAGACCTCGCCGGCCGGGCCGCTCTCGACGATGCGGCCGCGATGCATGATCGCAACGCGGTCGCAAAGATGGCGCACCACCGAGAGGTCATGGGAGATGAAGAGCAGCGTCAGGCCGAGTTCCTGGCGCAGCCGGATCAGCAGGTTGATGATCTGCGCCTGGATCGAGACGTCGAGCGAGGCCACCGGCTCGTCGCAGACGACCACATCGGGCTGCATGGCGAGCGCACGGGCGATCGCCACGCGCTGGCGCTGGCCGCCGGAGAACTGGTGCGGGTAGCGCCCGGCGAAAGCGGGATCGAGCCCGACCGCAGCGAGCCATTGCGCGACGTAAGCTCCAGCCTCGGCCCGGCTGACGAGGCCGTGGGCGAGCGGCCCTTCACTGATGCTGTCGCCGATGCGCATGCGCGGATTGAGCGAGGCGAAGGGGTCCTGGAAGATCGTCTGGATGCGGGTGGTGATCTTGTGGGGGCGCTCGCCGCCGCTCATCACATGCTCGCCGTCGAGCAGGACATGGCCGCTATCGGGCGCATAGATGCCGGCGACCATGCGGCCGAGCGTCGACTTGCCGCTGCCGGATTCGCCGACCAGCCCCAGCGCCTCGCCCCGCGCGATCGACAGGCTGACCGCATCGACCGCCTGCACCAGCGGCAGCGGGCCGGCGACTCCAAGCTTCTGCCCGAGCAGGCGCAGCACGCCGGATTTGCGCTGGAAACGCTTGCCGACATTCTCGATGACAACATAGGGCAGATCGGCGCTGCGCTTGCCCGATTCCGCCTGACGCGGCAAGCGTGGCGGCGGGGCCGCATCCGTGCCGGCGCCGCGCGCCAGCAATGCGCCGGGCTTGGCCCGCGAGGGCAGCGAGTCGAGCAGCCCTTGGGTGTAGGGGTGCTGCGGCCTGGTCAGCACATCGAGCACAGGGCCGGCCTCGACGATCCGGCCGTAGCGCATGACGCAGACATGGTCGGCGATCGAGGCGACGGTGGCGAGGTCGTGGCTGATCCAGATCAGGGCGGTGCCGAGTTCGGCCACAAGCTCCTTCATCTCGGCGAGGATCTCGGCCTGGATCGAGACGTCGAGCGCGGTGGTCGGCTCGTCGCAGATGATCAGCCTCGGCCGGTGCAAAAGCGCGATCGCGATCGCGACGCGCTGGCGCATGCCGCCGGAGAACTGGTGCGGATAGAAGTCGATCTTGGTCTCGGGATCGGGGATGCGGACCTGGGCCAGCGCCGCGATCGAACGCTGCCGGCGTTCCGCGCCCGAGACGTTCTCATGGGCCTCCAAGGCCAGGCCGATCTGCGCGCCGATGGTCAGCATCGGGTTCAGCGTCATCATCGGGTCCTGGAAGACCATCGAGATCGCCTTGCCGCGGATGGCGCGCAGTTCCGCCGGGGGCAAGCCGACGAGTTCGCGGCCCTCCAGCTTGATCGAGCCATGCTCGATGCGGCCGGGCTGGTCGATCAACCCGATGATCGAGAACCCGGTGATGCTCTTGCCCGAGCCGGACTCGCCGACAAGGCCCATGACCTCGCCGCGCTTCAGGCTGAAGGAGACGCCGTCGACGGCCTTCACCACGCCGGCGCGGGCGTGGAAGTATGTGGCGAGGTCGCTGACCTCCAGCAGCGGTTGGGTCGAGCCGCTCATCGCTTCAGCCTCGGATTGACCTGGTCGCGGATGCGGTCGCCGACGAGGTTGATCGCGACGATCAGCACGATCAGCGCGATGCCGGGATAGATCGAGATCCAGTAGCGGCCCGAGAGCATGTACTGGAAGCCGTTCGAGATCAGCATGCCGAGCGAGGGCTCGGTGACCGGCAGGCCGACGCCGAGGAAGGACAAGGTTGCCTCCAGCGCGATGGCGCTCGCGACCTGCACCGTCGCGACCACGATCAACGGCGGCAGGCAGTTGGGGAAGATATGCTTCACCACCACGCGCCAGGCCGGCAGCGGTGTCGAGAGCACCGCCTCGACATAGTCCTTGCCGCGCTCGGCTGAAGCCGCGCCATGAGCGGTGCGGGCGAAATAGGCGTATTGCGCCGCCGCCAGCGCAGCGATGAGCTGGACCTTGCCCTGGCCGAGCAACGCCGAGAGCACGAGCGCCAGCAGGATCGCCGGGAAGGCGAGCTGGAGATCGATCACCCGCATGATGAAAGCTTCCCAGCGGCCGCCGACATAGGCCGCGCCGATACCCAGCGTGACGCCGACGGCAAAGGCGAGCGAGCCGGCGATCAGCCCCATCTGCAGTGAAATCCGCAGGCCGTAGAGGATGGCGGAGAACAGGTCGCGCCCCTGCGCGTCCGTGCCGAGGATATGGGTGTAGCCGGCCGTGCCGACATAGCCCGGCGGCCGGCGGGCATCCATCAGGACGAGATTGGCGAGATCATAAGGGTTCTGCGGCGCGACCAGCGGCGCGAAGATCGCGACGCCGAGCATCAGCACGACGACGACCAGCGCCGCGACCGCGACCTTGCTCTCGCGGAACTCGGCCCAGAAACGGGCGGCGGGCGACACTTCCCTGGCGGACGACATCTGGCTCATCGCGAGCCCGCCCGGCGCAGGCGCGGATCGAGCCCGACATAGGCGAGATCGACGAGGAAATTGATCATGATGAAAACGAAGGAGACCAGCATCAGATAGGCGACCATCACCGGACGATCGAGCGAGGTGATGGAATCGATGATCAGCTTGCCGATGCCGGGCCAGGAGAAGATCGTCTCGGTGACGACGGCGAAGGCCAGCGTCGAGGCGAATTCGAGCCCGAACACGGTGACGAGCGGGATCGCGATCAGCCGCAGCACATGCCGGCGCAGCACCGTCCATTCCGAGAGGCCCGCCGCGCGAGCGAATTTGACGGTGTCCGACAGCATCGCCTCGCGGGTGCCGGCGCGTGCCAGCCGCGTCATCAAGGCGAGCTTGAAGAAGGCGAGGTTCGCCGCCGGCAACAGCAGATGGCTGAGGCCATTGGCTGTCAGGAAGCTCCATCCGACGCCGAAAACGGCAAAGGTATCGCCGCGCCCGCCGGCGGGCAGCCATTGCAGTTCGACCGCGAAGGCGATGATCAGCACGAGACCGATCCAGAAGGTCGGCACCGAAAAGCCGAGGATCGAGATCGTCATGATCGCCCTGGCAGCGAGGCCGTCGGGCCGGTAGCCGGCATAGATGCCGGCGGGGATGCCGATGATCGCCGCGCCGAAGACCGCCGCCAGCGTCAGTTCCAGCGTCGCCGGCAACCGCGACAGGATCAGCTCCAGAACCGGCATGCCGAAGACGAAGGAACGGCCGAAATCGCCGTGCAGGATGCGCCCGAGGAAGGTGAAGTACTGGCGGTAGAGCGGCTGGTCGAGCCCGTAGCGCGCGATCGTGTCGAGCCGGATGTCCTGGCTGACATCGGGGCCGATCAGCACGTCGATCGGGTTGCCGATGGCATAGACGCCGACGAAGACTAGCGCCGACATGACCAGCATGACGGCGAGCGCCTGCCCCAGCCGGCCGAGGATGTGGCCTAGCATGGTACTGCCCGCAGGCCAGATCCCACAGCCCTCATCCTGAGGAGCGCCGCAGGCGCGTCTCGAAGGATGGTCCAGAGTCCACTGGAGCATCCTTCGAGACGCCGCTGACGCGGCTCCTCAGGATGAGGGCTGGTGGAAGGAAGGCCTGTCACGGCCAATTCTCCGTCATCGCGGCCTGCGTCTCCTCGACGCCGACCTGCCAGAGGCTGAGCATCTCGTTGTCGGAGCGCTCGTAACGGCCATGGAAATTGCCGTCGCCGAGGATTTCACGGCGCTTGGCCGGGGGCGAGGCCTGATAGAGTGGCGCATTGAAGGGCGGCTTGAACCCGTCCGGCATGACGACGCCCTCCAGCCGGGTCCAGGGAAAGTTCTCCATCCAGGAGGCATGGGACGCCGCCGGGTCGATCGCCTGGACCGCAGCCTGGAAGCGCGGGCCGGCCCACCAGTTGTGCAGCCGGACGCTGGCATCGGCGCGGCGGCCCAGCCATTCGGTCGCCAGCGTCATGATCGGCGAATTTCCGCCATGGCCGTTGACCAGCACGATGCGGCGGAAGCCGGAGCGATAGAAGGCCTCAAGGAGGTCCTCCATGACGGCGACATAGGTGCTCATGCGCAGCGAGATCGTGCCGGGATAGGCGGCAAAGCTTGGCGTCATGCCATAGGCGAGGACCGGGAACACCGGCAGGCCGAGTGGCTCGGCGGCGTCATTCGCCACCTTCTCGGCCAGGATCGCATCGGTCGCGAGGCTGAGATAGGCATGCTGCTCGACGCAACCCAACGGCAGGACGCAGCGATCGTCGCGCTTCGCCTGCGCCTCGATCTGCATCCAGTTCATCTGCGCGACACGCACGGCCTGATCCTTGCTAGCAACTTGGCTTGAAACAGTTTCGACATTTCGGACGATTTGCGACGATCGCAGGGCCATTGGCAGAGAAACGGTTTGCGGGACCGCCAATGCTCCATCATCCTCAATCCCAGCATCCTTGACTCTGGCCTTTGACAGCGTCAAGTTCCATTTGGAACTAAATCGGCAACAGGGAGAGCCTGGGCATGCGGCGCGCTCCGACAGCCCTTTCGCGTGTCAGTCCGGAGCGCGAGCAGGCGCTGCGTGACCTCGACCCGCTGACCGTCACCAAGCTCTGGGACAATCCCTGCTGGCTGTCATTCCGGCTGAACTTCATCGCCTTCCGCTTCAACGACCCGGTCTATCGCTGGATCGAGACACGCTACGGCCTTGTGCGGCCCGAATTCGTCGCGCTCTATGCAGTCGGCCTGCGTGACGGCGTCGCCGCCAAGAACATCGTCGCCTCGTCGGGCCTGCCGAAGAACACGCTCAGCCGCTCGATCCAGAGGCTGCTGCAGCGCCGGCTGCTCCGGCGCGAGACCGACCGCGACGATCTGCGCAGCTTCGTCTTGTACCTGACCGCGCCCGGCCGGGCGATCTTCGACGAAACCATGCCGCTGATGCTCCAGCAGCAGACGGCCATGCTGTCGGCCCTCAGCGAGGCCGAGCAGCGCCAGCTCTGCGAACTGATGGACAAGCTCGTCATCGCCTCCCCGGCCTGGCCGACCGATCTCGACGGCCAGCCCTCCGATAAAGCCTGAACCTGATCGACACCCGAGACACGAAGGAACCCCGCCGATGAACCTCACCTCCTCTTTCCGTATGCCCGCTTGCCGCCCGCTCGCTCTCGCGCTCCTGCTCGGCGCCTCGATCCCCACGATGGCGCTCGCCCAGAACCTGACCATCGGCGTGCGCGCCGGTCCGGACTCGATCGACCCGCACTTCACCGCGACCGGCACCCATGCCGAAGCGCTGAAGCATGTCTTCGACACGCTGACCTGGTCCGGCGACAAGCTGCAGATCGAGCCGCGGCTCGCCACGAGCTGGAAGGCGATCGCGCCCGACACCTGGGAGTTCAAGCTGCGCTCCGGCGTCAAGTTCCATGACGGCTCGGACTTCACCGCCGAGGACGTGAAGTTCTCGATCGAGCGCATCCCGGTCGTGGCCGGCCCGAACCCGACGACGATCTATGTCCGCCGCGTCAAGGAGGTGAAGATCATCGACCCGCTGACGGTCCATATCGTCACCGACGGCCCGGCGCCGAACCTGCCCAACGACTTCATCCGCCTGTTCATCGTCTCGGCAAAGGCCGCCGCCGGCCTGACCAAGGACAATGCCAACGAAGCCTTCAATTCGGGCAAGGCCGCGATCGGCACCGGCCCCTACAAGCTCGTCTCCTGGACGCCGAAGGACCAGCTCGTGCTCGACCGGTTCGACGGCTATTGGGGCCCCAAGGAGCCCTGGGCCAAGGTCGTCCGCAAGGAGCTGCCCAACGACGCCGCCCGCGTCGCGCAGCTCAAGGCCGGCCAGGTCGATATCATCGTGCGCGCGCCCTCATCCGACGTCGCGACGCTGAAGCGCGACCCGAAGCTGACGGTCGCCACGATCGACACGGTCTATGTCTTCAACATGGAGATCGACCTGCGCGACAAGTCCCCGCAGGTCAGCGCCAAGGACGGCTCACCCCTGCCCAAGAACCCGCTGCAGGACCCCAGGGTGCGCGAGGCGATCGACCTTGCCATCGACCGGCCGGCGCTGGTCGAGATCGCGATGGAAGGGCTGGGCGCGCCGGTGAACCAGCTCGTCACCTCCAGCATCGCCGGCTTCAACAAGAGCCTGCCGGCGCTGAAACCCGATCTCGTCCGCGCCAAGAAGCTGATGGAGGAGGCTGGCTATCCCAACGGCTTCAAGACGACCTTCTCCTTCACCAATGACCGCCTGCCCGGCGACCGCCAGGTCGGCACCTCGGTCGCGCAGATGCTGGCGCGCATCGGCATCGAGGTCACCGCTAATGCCGTTCCGGGCGCCGTCTTCTTCCCGGCCCGCACCCGTGCGGAATTCTCGCTCGCGATGTCCGGCTGGGGCACGCTGACCGGCGAAGCCAACTACACGCTGTCCTCGGTCGTCCACTCCAACGATCCCGCCAAGAAGCTCGGCGCCTTCAACGTGCTCGGCTACAAGAACGCCGAGCTCGACAAGCTGATCGAGGACGCCGCGGTCGAACTCGACGAGACCAAGCGCAACAAGTTCCTGTCCGACGCCAACGCCATCGTCGCCAAGGACCGTCCGCGCTTGCCGATCGTCGCGGTCGGCTCGGCCTGGGCGATGCAGAAGGACAAGGTCACGATCGCGCCACGCGTCGACGAGGACACGCTGGCGATGGACATCAAGCCCGCCAAGAAGTGACGGGCTGCCACCGCGTCATGGTCGGGCTTGTCCCGACCATCCACGCCTTCGTTTGCCTAGACATCCGCTCAAGACGTGGGTGCTCGGCACAAGGCCGAGCATGACGAGCCTGCTCGTCACGCCCCATCAGGACATTCCCTTATGACCATCGCTCTCGCCATCCATGGTGGCTGCGGCACGCTGCCCAAATCCGAAATGTCCGAGGCCGAATGGGCCGACGCCCGCGCCGATCTGGCCGCCTCACTGCGAGCCGGCTGGGCGATCCTCGCCAAGGGCGGCAGCGCGGTCGAGGCCGTCGAGGCAGCCGTGCGGGTGATGGAGGATTCCGCGCATTTCAACGCCGGCTATGGCGCCGCCTTCAATGCCGACGGCGAACATGAGCTCGACGCCTCGATCATGGACGGCGCGACGCTCGCAGCGGGCGCGCTCGCAGCCGTCAAGCGCATCCGCAACCCGGTCAGCGCGGCGAAGGCCCTGATGCAGCGCGGCGATCCGCTGCTGCTGGTCGGCGCGGCCGGTGACAGCTTCGCCGAGCATGAAGGGCTCGACATGGTCGAGAACGGCCATTTCTCGACCGAGCGTCGGCGCAAGAACCTGTCCTCGATGAAGATCCGCGAGCTTGTCGGCACGGCCTCAAACGCGAGCGAAGCCGAAAAGCACGGCACGGTCGGCGCCGTCGCGCTCGACGCGCAGGGCCATCTCGCGGCCGCGACCTCGACGGGCGGCTACACCAACAAGCCGGTCGGCCGCGTCGGCGATTCCCCGATCATCGGCGCCGGCACCTATGCCCGCGACGGGCGCTGCGCCGTCTCGGGCACCGGCAAGGGCGAGTATTTCATCCGCTACTGCGTCGGCCACGAACTGGCATCACTGATCGCCTATAAGGGTCTGGCTCTCGACGAGGCGAGCCGATCGGTCCTGGGCGAACTCAGTGCGCACAAGATCGGCGCGGGGCTCGTCGCGATCGATGCAGATGGCACGATCGTCGCGCCCTACAACACCGATGGAATGTATCGCGGCTGGGTGACGCCGGACGGCACCGTCCATGTCGCGACCCATGCGGATGTCGAGATCGCGGGGCAGGCATGAGCAGCGACGAGCCCATCCTGATCTGGGGCGCCGGCGCGATCGGCGGTACGCTCGGCGCCTACTGGGCGCGCGCGGGCGTTCCCGTGCTGCTCGTCGACATCGTGCCCGAGCATGTCGAGGCCTGCCGCACCACCGGCCTTGCGATCACCGGGCCGATCGAGGAGTTCAGGCAGGTCATTCCGGCGGTGACGCCTGCCGAACTCACGGGCACCTACCAGCGCATCGTGCTGGCGGTGAAAGCCGGCGCGACCGAAGCGGCCGTGGCCGCCCTCGCACCGCATCTGGCGCCAGACGGCTTCGTGCTGTCGGCGCAGAACGGGCTCAACGAGATCGCCATCGCTGCTCAAGTCGGCGCGGAGCGGACGATGGGTTGCTTCGTCAATTTCGGGGCCGACTGGCATGGGCCGGGAGAGATCCTCTACGGCAATGCCGGGGCCGTGGTCGTCGGCGAGATCGATGGCCAGATAACGCCGCGCGCCATCGCCATGCACAAGCTGCTGCTCGGATTCGAGCCGGCCTCGATCCTGACGACCAATATCTGGGGCTATCTCTGGGGCAAGCTCTCCTATGGCGCGATGCTGTTCGGCACCGCGCTGACGCAGGATTCGATGTCAGCCAATTTCGCCGATCCCGAGCGCCTCGTGGTCTGGCTCGCGCTCGGGCAGGAGGTCGCGGCGGTCGCGGCGGCGCGCGGCGTCTCGACGCTGGGCTTCGGCGAGTTCGACCCGATGGTGTTCGCGCCCGGCCAGCCGGAATATCCGCAGATCGAGACCATCGCATGGCTTGCCGACTACACCTCCAAGACCGCCAAGACCCATTCCGGCATCTGGCGCGACCTCGCCATCCGCAAACGCAAGACCGAGGTCGATCCGCAGATCGGGATCATCGCCGCGCTCGGGGCCGAGGCAGGGGTGCCGACGCCCGCGGTCGAGACGCTGGTGACCCTGATCCACGACATCGAGGACGGCCGGCGGCCGCAATCCTTCGAGACCCTGAAAGTGCTGATCGACCGATGCAAATCCGTTTTGACAACCGCATAGCCCTCGTCACCGGCGCAGCGCAGGGCATCGGCCGCGCCATCGCGACCGCGCTGGTCGGGGCGGGCGCGACCGTTCATCTCGCCGATATCGACGCCGAGGGTGTCACCGCGACCGCCGCCGAAATCGGCGCAACGGCCCATGCCCTCGATCTCGGCTCGCCCGAGGCTGCGGCCGGGCTGGTCGAGGCGATCGTCGCGCAGAGCGGTCGGCTCGACCTTCTGGTCCATGCCGCCGGCGGCGTGCGCGGTCAGGTCGGACGGCCGATCGAGGCGATCTCGGAAGCCGACTGGCGCATCATCTTCGCCGCCAATGTCGATTCCGCCTTCTTCCTCGCGCAGGCGGTGGCGCCCGCGATGAAGGCCAACGGCCATGGCCGCATCGTCACGATCTCGTCGGGAGCAGGCTTGCGCCCGAGCCTGACCGGCATCCAGGCCTATTCCTCGGCCAAGCACGCGCTGGTCGGCCTGACCAAGCAGCTCGCCTGGGAATTCGGGCCGCATGGCATTACGGTCAATTCGGTCGCGCCCGGCTTCGTTCGCTCCAACCCCGCGACCGAGCGGCAATGGGAAAGCTACGGCGCGGAAGGCCAGAAGCGGCTGGTCGAGGGCATCCACACCCGCAGGCTCGGCACGCCGGCCGACATCGCCGCCGCTGCGCTGTTCTTCCTGAGCGAACAAGCCGGCTGGATCACCGGCCAGGTGCTGTCGGTGGATGGCGGGCGGTCGTAGCGACCACCCTCAATCCGGAATGCGCTCCAGATCCGCCAGCCAGGCCGCACCCGACGCATCACTCGGCGCGCGCCAGTCGCCGCGGGGCGAGAGCGAGCCGCCCGAGGAGACCTTCGGGCCGTTGGGCACGGCCGAGCGCTTGAACTGGCTGGTTTCGAAGAAGCGGCGCACGAAGACGCGCAGCCATTTCTTGATCGTGGCCAAATCGTAGGCGACCTGCTTGGCTGCCTCCATATGCGGCGGCCAGTCGCCCCGCGCGATATCCGACCAGGCATGATGGGATAGGAACGCGACCTTGCTGGGCGAGAAGCCGTAGCGTGTGACGTAGAACAGATTGAAATCCTGCAGCGCATAGGGGCCGACGAAATCCTCGGTCTTCTGGCTCGGCCCCTCGCCATCGCCGGGCACGAGTTCCGGCGAGATTTCGGTGGCGAGGATGTCGAGCAGCACGGCCGAGGCTTCCCCGCCCAAGCGGCCGGATTGCGCGACCCAGCGGATGAGATGCTGGATCAGCGTCTTCGAGACCGAGCCGTTGACGTTGTAATGCGACATGTGGTCGCCGACGCCATAGGTGCACCAGCCGAGCGCCAGCTCCGAGAGATCGCCCGTGCCGAGCACGAGGCCGTTGTTCTTGTTGGCGAGCCGGAACAGTAGCGAGGTGCGCGCACCCGCCTGCACGTTCTCGAAGGTGATGTCGTAGAGCGGCTCGCCCTTGGCAAAGGGATGGCCGATATCGACCAGCATCTGCCGGCAGGCCGGCGTCATGTCGATCTCGGCGGCGGTGACGCCCAGCGCCTTCATCAGCCGCCAGGCATTGGTCTTCGTTCCCGTGCTGGTGGCGAAAGCCGGCAGCGTATAGGCGAGGATGTTCGCGCGCGGCAGTCCCAGCGCATCGACGGTGTCGGCCGCGACCAGCAGGGCCTGCGTCGAATCGAGGCCGCCGGAAACGCCGATGACGATCTTTTCGACGCGGGTGCTGTCGAGGCGCTTGCGCAGGCCGTGCGACTGGATGTTGTAGGCCTCGTAGCAGAGCTCGTTCAGCCGGGCGTCGTCGCTCGGCACGAAGGGGAAGCGCTCGACCTCGCGCAGCAGGCCGAGATCGCTTTCGCGATCGGGCTCGAGCGCGAAGGAAATCCGGCGGAAGGCCAGGCGGTCGCGCATGGCGTCGGCATTGTCGCCGAAGGTGTTCATGCGGATGCGGTCGAGCGCCAGCCGCTCCAGGTCGATATCGGCGAGGATCAGTTGCGGCTCGGACGCGAAGCGCTCAGCTTCCGCCAGCAGCGCGCCGTTCTCATAGATCATCGCCTGCCCGTCCCAGGCGAGATCGGTGGTCGATTCGCCCGTGCCCGCGGCCGAATAGGCATAGGCCGCGATGCAGCGGCCGGAATGGGCCTTGCACAGCGTATGGCGCCAGTCCGACTTGCCGATGGTGACGTTGCTGGCCGAGAGGTTGAGCAGCACCGTCGCCCCCGCCAGTGCCGCGAAGGAACTCGGCGGGATCGGCATCCAGACATCCTCACAGATCTCCATATGGATGGTGAGATCGGGGACATCGGACGCGGTCAGCAGGATGTCGGTGCCGAACGGCACATCCTGGCCGCAGAGGCTGATCGCGGCGACGCCCGCCCGCTCGCCCGAGGCGAACTGGCGGCGCTCGTAGAACTCGCGGTAGTTCGGCAGATAGGTCTTGGGCACGACGGCCAGGATGCGACCGCGATGGATCGCCACGGCGCAGTTGAACAGCCGGCTCTCGACACGCAGCGGCGCACCGACCACGGCGACCGCACGCAGGCTCCGTGATTCCTCGACGAGGACTCCGATCGCCGCCTGGACCGCGTCGAGCAACGCGCTCTGCATGTGCAGGTCGTCGATCGCATAGGCGCTGAGGCCGAGTTCGGGGAACAGCACGATCGAGGCGCCGCCCTCGTCCGCACGGCGCAGCAACGGGATCGTTTCGGAGACGTTGAAGGCGGGATCGGCGACCTTGAGCCGCGGTGCCGCGCAGGCGAGGCGGACCAGGCCGTGCGTGTGGATGTTGGAAAAGGTCATTGTGGATCCGTATCCTCGCGCGAAAGCGCGGCGCAGCGATTATCGCGCGGAAAGCCGGGGGCGGGCAAGGATGGCGCTTGGGGATCAAGTGTGGAGCGACAGAATGGGTTAAGCGCGTGGAATTGACTACACGCCATAGCGCCGCTACTCAGCGGCCTTGGCCAAGCTGCCGGATCGCGAAAGGACATTTCGTGAGATGGACCGCTTCGACATGAGACGCGTAACCGAATTCCTGAAGCCAAGTAAACTTCAGTCAACCGAATTTCTTAAGATATACATATCCTAAACAAGGCTCAGTTCGCAGGCGGCACACCTAGTCTATAGCGAACTATCTACCGACCTCAGTGGAATCGATCATGACCACCGACAACGATTTGCCGCAAAGCCCCGTGGAATCGATCGAGCGGATCGATGCAGATGTGCTCATGGCGCAAATCGATGCGAATTCCGCAAGTCAAGACAGTCTTTTCTCATTTGTCGATGACTATATTCAGAATAACAAGACCATACCGCCCAAGATCGAAGCAGAGGTTTTGAAAATACATTTAGGCAATCATCCCGACAGGATTGACTTAAAGCGCCGCCTTGCTGCCGTCAACAGCATGCTTGGGCGCGAGACAGATGCTGATCTATTAAAAGAAGTTCGCGATTCCATGATCGCTGACGAACATGACACTGATTTTCAGTCCCTGCTCGAGGAATTCAGCAGGAAGACAAAATACGCCGACCTCGAGCCCGAGTTCATCATATCGATGAACAAGGTCAGAAAATTCACGATGACGACGACCGAACGCCTTCATGCGCTTTGGTCGAGCGTGAACTACGTGGCACGCGCGCGCATACCTGGCGATATCGTTGAATGCGGCGTTTGGCGTGGCGGCAGCATGATGCTTGCTGCTCTCGAATTGCTTCGAACAGCATCTCACGATCGACGCCTCTGGCTTTACGATACGTTTGCGGGCCTCCCCAAGCCAGATGCGGAGGTCGATATCGACGTCCTCGGCAACCGCGCGATCGATGGCTGGAACGCCCACACGCTGACCGACGGAAAGACCTATTGGGCCTATGCCGATCGGGCCGACGTTGCCGCCAACATGCTGTCCACAGGTTATCCCGAGCGGCTTCTGACATTCGTCGAGGGCATGGTCGAGGAGACCATTCCGGCAACGGCGCCGGACGCCATCTCGCTGCTTCGCATAGACACCGACTGGTACGCCTCATACCGCCACGTCTTGAACGCGCTTTATGACCGCGTGAGCCCTGGCGGCGTCGTGATCTTCGACGACTACGGACACTTTGGTGGAGCTCGAAAGGCTGTCGACGAATTTCTCGCCGAGCGCGCCATCGTCTCCCCGCTCGTCCGGGTGGACTACTCCTGCCGCATGATGATCAAGCCCGGCACCATCCACCAGATGCCGCAGCGCGGCACCCTTGAGCGCATCATGCAACGGCTGCGAAATTACGGCGCCGTGTCAGCCGCTCGCTCATAGAGGCGCGCAAGGCGCGCGACAAACCGGCGGCTTTTCCATCTCTGCTTCAGCCAGGTGAAGCCGGTCGGTCGGTCGGCGGAGATGATGATTTCCTTTTGCAGATTGGCCATGTTGGCTGCTGCATAGGATCGATAGTATTCGACGTAACGATTGATGTCCCCGCGATCGGCCATCCGCCCCACGAAATGCTCGGGCACGCTGAGTTCGCAGCAAAAGAGCTCCCGGCTGTCCTGCGCCAGGAAGCGCTCATGATCGCCAAGTTTGAGACTCGCGACGAGATCGTCATCAATCGTGCCCGCGAACTCAAAGTCCTTGTTCTTTGGATAGACAACGATCGGATAAAGGTGGAACCCCCGTATAATGACTCCAGACCCTGCGACAATCCAATAGAGATGAGAAGGGTGGAATTCATCACCCTTGATACCTTCGACGCAATGCATCAAGAGCTGCGGGTGACGGTTGTCGAACCAGATACGGGATAGTTCACTCGGTGAAATCGTCAGGATTCCATTGTCCGTGGATTTGAAATCCTTGAGCAAGATATCGACGACTTCCTGCTTTAGCGCCCTTGGACCGGGAATTTCGATAACGCGGATGCCCTTAGCGAGAAGCCCGACGATCGTGCGCACGAACCCGTCCGCCATCACGATATCGGCGTTCAACGCTACGACGGCGGCTCCAGCAGAAATCGCGCGGTTGAGCGCATCGCGATAGCTTTCGCTTTTGATCGCATATTTCTCGCCGCCGCTCGCTGTTGAGCCGCCGACGTCGATCACATGAATTGAAACAGAGATAAGATCGCGAAGCGCCAGATACAACGCCGAGTCCTCGATGCGCTTCGCATCGGCCTCGGCCGTATAAATATGATACTCGTTGCGGCTATCGGCTGAGATCGATTGGATATTGCCGCTCGACAACTGGGCTGGCAGGCAAACATTCAGATAGGTTTCGAGGTAGGAATCGCCCCATACGGGAACGGCAAAATGCAGAGGGGGGGCATTCAGCATAGCAACCGCTTTCATGCCCTGAACGCGGGCTTGCGAAGGATGGCCGTACTCCAACGATCATTCAACTCGACCGGGTACACGCCTTCTACGGCACAGAACTCGTCCACGGCCTTACGCACCGCCGGAAAGCCGTAACAGCCATAGTCGTGAACCATCACCACACCGCCCGCGACCATATTCGGCCAGACGGTTTCGAGCGCTGTCTTGATCGGTTGGTAGAGGTCGAAATCGACATGCACGAACCGCCAGCGGTGGTTTGTGAGATCAGCGAATGCATCCGGAAACCAGCCGCGCACAAGCTTCAAATTGCTCGGCCACGTACCGTCGCCGACATATGTCGCAACGCGTTCTACCGATGTCGATGCAAAAGAGCCTGCCCCCCATTCCGTGTCATAGATCGATCGCTCGACTGCTATGTCGCGCTCATCGAACCCCTCGAACGTGTCGAGCGCATACAGGGTCTGTGACGGGTCCATGAACTTGTGGATGACACGCAGGCTGAAGCCGCGATGTGAACCCAGCTCCAGATAGTCCGCCTCCTCCAGGCCCCACGTCGATTGCAGCGCCTGGAAGAAGTTCACCACGCGATTGGGATCGGTATGGAGCCCCGACGCCTCTTCCGACACCGGGACGTTGCTGTAGGCCACCACGGCATCGCGGAACAGCGCATCCTTGGCGCGGTCCATGTAAAAAATATGTGGCGGATACTGATGATAGATATCGAAATCCTCCACCCGATAGGCCGGCGCAGGAACTGCGGCGGGAGCGGCCGAATCGGGCGCCAGCCCGGGCTCGACCCCGCTCTCGGGCCCTGACGCCACACCAGGCCTGTCGTCGGCCGAAGCCTCTTGAACCAACAGCGTCGGCCCAGGTGCGCCCACATCCTCGCGATGGGGAACGGCAAGCATGACCGGCGGCGGAAAGACTGAATGCGCAACCGCCTTGCATGCCCGATACGCACGGACTGCCAAAGGCCACTGACGCAACGCCTCTCTTATCATCGACATCAAATGCTCCGCAAAAATTGTCTTCTACCCAGCGCCGCGTCTTCCATCGGCAGTTAGGGGGAGCATGTCAATAACCGGCATTCCCGGCCACGATGAGGCAAACAACCCATCTGAAAGACACTGGCGAATGATCGCTGCGATCCTCGCTTCCACATATCCGCTGGGGGAAGCGGCCCTAGGGGCACGATGGCTGCAGAGTCTTTCGATAACTATTTATCCGGCCTGCCGCGATGCTCAGCCCTGAAGGTCAATCCGTTGACGGCGCCAATCACTGAATGACCGCGTCAATTGAACAGTTGCCTCCGTAAGGCCGCCCGATCAGCGAAAGCCCTGCCGGTCAGGATCGCCGAGGCTCGATGCCTTCAATGACAAACTCCTCATGCGCCCGGCGCAGGCTTTCGACATTGCCGATGTCGCGGTGATAGGTCGCGAGCGAAACCGCCTGGATGCGCCCGACGAAATGCGGGATGACCTCGGTCGAGAGGTCGATCACCGGCTTGCCAAGGCTTGCCAGGAAGTCCAGCACCTCCGGCTCGAGGATGTAGACCGCCGCATTGGCGAGGTTGCCGGGCGGGTTCTCGACCTTCTCGTGGAAGGCCTTGACGATGCCGGCTTGGCCCGCCGCCGCCGGGGCCCCGAATTCGAGGATGCCGCAGGAGCGCGGATCGTCGGTCTCGAAGGCCAGCATGGTAATGGCGAAGCCGGGCGGGCGCGCCTTGTGCACGGCCTCGAAGCCCTGCATGTCGAAGCGCGTCAGGTTATCGGCATGCGCGACGAGGAAGGCCTCACGTCCGAAGAAGGCGGCATTGGCCAGGATCGTGCCGCCGGTGCCGAGCAGGACGTCCTCATGGACCAGCGTGACCTGATCGCGATAGGGAGCCTGCGCGACGTGACGGCGCACCGCGTCGGGCAGGTAATGCGTGTTGATCAGGACGGGGCCGACACCGGCCGGCATCAGCAGGTCGAACCAGTAGTCGAGCAGGGCCCGGCCGTGGATCGGCACGAGGCATTTGGGAATCGTGTCGGTGACCGGCCGAAGCCGGCTCCCTATCCCTGCAGCCAGCAGCAATGCGCGCATGGTCTGCCCTCAGGCGCGGGTGACGGTGGCCTGCTCGAGCTCCATGATCAAATCCTGGCGCGTGAGCGGCGTGTTGCCGACGCGGGACACCTGGCAGGCAGCCGCGACCGATCCGAGATAGGTTCCGCGCCAGATGTCGACGCCAGCACAGAGCGCCATCGAGAGCGTCGTGAACAGCGAATCACCGGCACCGGCGGCATCCTTGGGCGCCGTGTTGAAGGCCGGCAGCCGGTCGGAGCGCTCGATGCCGTCCTTGCTGCCATGGATCAGCAGCCCCTCGGAACCGAGCGTGACGACGACGCTGCCGGCGCGCGCGACTTCGCGCAGCCGCTCGGCCACAATGACGAGGCCCGACTCGAAATCGCGCAGCGCAAGCCGCGCCTCACGCTCGGTCGGCGTGACGATGTCCATGCCCTTGAAGCGTGAGATATCGGCGAGCTGCGAGGAGGACTGGCTGTCGGCGCCCATCATCACCTTGTGGCGGGCGGCGAGCGCGGCGATGGCCTCGACCAGCGGCTGCGGCAGCATGCCGTAATTGAAGTCCGAGAACAGGATGAGGTCGACATCCGAGACCACGTCCTCGACTCGCTTGAGGATGCGGGCCTGAAGATCGCTCTCGATCGCGTGCTGGCGGAGATGGTTGACGCGCAGCAGCGTCTTGCCATTGGCGCGGTAGCGCTCCTTCAACGTGGTCGGGCGGGAGCGGTCGAGGAACAGGTCGAGCTTGACGTTGTAGCGGCCAAGCGCCTCCTCCGCATAGCGGGCGGCCTCGTCGTCGCCAACTACCGACATGAAGCGCACATTTGCGCCGAGCCCCTGGGCATGGGCCGCGACGATACCTGCGCCGCCAACGAAGGTCTTGTGCTCGATCGGCGTGACCACGATGGTCGGGTCTTCCTGAGACATGCCGAGCGGATCGCAGTTGATGTATTTGTCGACGATCAGATCGCCGATCACCAGGACGCGCAGGCCGGTAAAGCGGTCGAGGCAGCCTTTGAGGTCCTCATTGTCGAAACCGTGACGGAACGGATAATCGGCCGGGAGCTTGATGGTGTGGAAGTTCGGCTCGGCATAGTCGCGCTGCAGCAGGCTGATCGAGGAGAAGCGAACCTCGCCCGACGAGAAGATCAGCTTGCCGCCATAACCCTCGACGATCGGCTTCTCGGGGTTCTCGCGCTCGGCAAACTCCTTGCCCTTGACCACGACGTCGGGCCGCAATTCCGCGACGAATTCTTCCGGCGTGCCGGTGAGCGCCACGGCATAGCTGACCAGGGAGATCGCCTCGATGCCCTCCTGGCGCAGGGGCTGCGGAACGGTGACGCCAGGCGTCGTGTCGGGATTGATCCCGACCACGAGAATGTCGGCATTCTCGGCAGCGAAACGGAGCAGGCGCAGGTGACCGGGATGGACCGCGTTGAAATTGCCGGAGACGAAGGCGATTCGCTTGTTCTCGCCCGCCAGAGCCCGGATGGCCGCCACGCTGGTCAGCGGCTCGCGACTTGCGTCTACCGCCTCCTCGAGGTCCGTGAGATCGGTCATCTTCGTCATTCAGATCAGGTCCGTCAGGTCGGCGGCGAATACGATGCGGCAGGGCGCGCTTCCTTAGACCAATCATAGATAGGCGGCAATCATTCCGCGCCACCAGGAGTGAAAGCGGCGCGGAACACACCTCGTTTGACCCGCAAGGCGCCAATTCGATCGCAGGCGAGCGCCGCAAGCGCCACGCGACCGGCTCGGGAACGGCGCGGGCGCGCGCCGCTATCGACATGCCATTTTGATGCTGCTATGAGGCGGCGCGCGCCCGGCGGGAGCCTTCGGGGCGCCGTTCTTCACAGTCGCCACCAGCCCGGAGACACCGTCTGCCGGGTTCTTCGCGAGGAAACGGTCCATGAACATTTTCGTCACTGGCGCTTGCGGCTACAAGGGCACGGTGCTGGTTCCGAAGCTGCTCGAAAAGGGCCACACGGTTCGCGCCTTCGATATCCAGTGGTTCGGCAACTTCCTGCGCCCCCACCCCAATCTCGAAGTGGTGAAGGGCGACATCCGCAACAGCGACGAGGTCAATCTCGACGGGATCGACGTGATCATCCATCTGTCGAGCGTCGCCAACGACCCGTGTTCCGATCTCGACCCGAAGCTCACCTGGGAAATCAGCTGCCTCGCCACAATGCAGCTGGCCGACCGGGCGAAGCGCAAGGGCATCAAGCATTTCATCTACGCCTCGTCCGGCTCGGTCTACGGCGTCTCCGACGAGCCGCAGGTCACCGAAGACCTCGAGCTGTTCCCGATCTCCGAGTACAACAAGACCAAGATGTGCGGCGAGCGCATCCTGTTGTCCTATGAGAACGACATGACGGTGCAGATCGTCCGCCCGGCCACGGTCTGCGGCTTCTCCCCGCGCATGCGTCTCGACGTCGCCGTCAACCTCCTGACCATGCAGGCCCTGACCAAGGGCAAGATCACGGTGCTCGGCGGCGAGCAGACGCGCCCGAACATTCACATGGACGACATCACCGACCTCTACATCTTCCTGATGGAGAACCCGCAGCACACCGGCGTCTACAATGCGGGCTTCGAGAACATCTCGATCCTCGACATCGCCAAGATGGTCGCCGAGCATGTCGGCGCCGAGATCGAGGTCAAGCCGTCCAACGATCCGCGCAGCTACCGTGTCAACTCCGACCGGCTGCTCGCCACCGGCTTTAAGCCCAAGAAGACGGTCGACGATGCGATCAAGGAGATCGTCGGCCTCTACCGCCAGGGCGCGCTCAAGGAAGAAGATCGCTTCCATAATCTCAAATGGATGATGAAGACGGTTCTGCCTGCACAAGCGGCCGCCGAATAAGAACTGGCCCGGGAGGCCGCGACATGGCGGAACTGAGCGATCCGACGGATCACTTCAAGGATTATTCGGCGCGGCTGGCGCAGACGCTGCAGGCCTTCGACTGGGCTCCCGTGAAGGAGCTGGCCGAGGATCTGTTCGGCTGCTGGCAGGAGAAGCGCCAGCTCTTCCTGATCGGCAATGGCGGCAGTGCCGGCAATGCCAACCATCTCGCCAATGATTTCATGTACCCGCTCTCGAAGACGCTGGGCTCCGGCATCCGGGCGCATGCGCTGACCGAGAATCCGGCGGTGCTGGCCTGCCTCGCCAATGACGAAGGCTATGACGAGGTCTTCACCTATCAGCTCGCGGTGATGGCCAATCCCGGCGACATCCTGCTGGCCTTCTCGGGCAGCGGCAACTCGCCGAACATCCTGAAGGCGCTGGAAGAAGCCAAGCGTCGCGGCGTCAAATCCTATGCGGTCGTCGGCTTCGGCGGCGGCAAGGCCAAGACGATGGCGGATGTGGCGATCCATTTCCCGGTCGACGACATGCAGATCGCCGAGGACACTCAGACGATTCTGGGCCACATGATCGTGCAGTGGCTGTACAAGCACCGTCACCACGTCAAGGCAGCGTAGGAAATCCTCTCGACATGACGTCAGGCGTCAAGTTTCTCGTCCTCGGCTCGAACTCGTTTTCGGGCGCGTTCTTCTGCGACTATCTGGCCGAGCAGGGCTACGACGTCATCGCGACGAGCCGCTCGAAGGAGCCGCACCGAGCCTTCCTGCCCTACAAGTGGAAGAAGCGGCCGGGCACGGTCCGCTTCAAGCGCATCGACATCAACAAGGACCTGCCCGCGCTCGACGCGCTGCTGAAGGCCGAGCGCCCGACGCATGTCGTCAACTTCGCGGCGCAGTCGATGGTCGGAGAGAGCTGGATCAACCCCGACCACTGGATGATGACCAACGTCGTCTCGACGGTGCGTCTGCACGACCTGCTACGGAACTATGACGGCCTGGAGCGCTACGTCCACGTCACCACCCCGGAAGCCTATGGCTCGACCGAGGGCTGGGTGAAGGAAGACCACGCCTTCAACCCGTCGACACCCTATGCCGTCTCGCGCGCTGCCGGCGACATGAGCCTGCGGACCTATTTCCAGCAATACCAGTTCCCGGTGCTGTTCACACGCGCGGCCAATGTCTACGGCCCCGGCCAGCAGCTCTACCGCATCATTCCGCGCACGATCTATGCGGCGATGACCGGCCAGAAGCTCAGGCTCGACGGCGGCGGCAAGTCGATCCGCGTCTTCATCCATATGCGCGACGTTTCGGATGCGACGCTGAAGATCGCGCTCAAGGGCGCGCTCGGCGAGACCTACCATATCTCCGGCTACGAGTTAGTCTCGATCCGGACCTGCGTCGAGACGATCCTGTCGACGCTCGGCAAGAACTTTGACGAATGCGTCGAGATCGGCCCCGAGCGTCCCGGCAAGGACACCGCCTACACGCTCGATTCGATCAAGCTGCGCACCGAACTCGGCTGGCAGGACAAGATCTCGCTCGCCGACGGCATCGCCGACACGATCGGCTGGATGCGCCGCTTCGAGGCTGATTTGCCGTCCCTCCCCTCCAAATACATCCATAAGGCGTAAGACACTGATGAACGCCGCATACAAAGAGCCCGATGTCGCAGCCCTCAAGGCCAGGGCGGCCCAGTTGCGCGGGACAGTCATCACGATGTGCCACGCCGCGAGCTCGGCGCATCTGGGGTCGTCGCTGTCCTGCCTCGATGTCCTGACCGCCGCTTACTGGCACGTCCTGAACATCGACCCGGCGAACCCGACCGACCCGGATCGCGACCGCTTCATCCTGTCGAAGGGCCATGCGGCGATGGCGCTCTATGCGACGCTGGCCAATCGCGGCTATTTCCCGGTCGAGGAACTCAAGACCTACAACCAGGACAATGGCCGCCTGGCCGAGCATCCGCCGGCGAACCTTCTGCCCGGCGTCGAGGCCGCGACCGGCTCGCTCGGTCACGGCCTGCCGATCGGCATCGGCATGGCGGTCGCCGGCCGCATCCAGAAGCGCAGCTACAAGGTCTACGCCCTGCTCTCCGACGGCGAGAACAACGAGGGCTCGGTCTGGGAGGCGGCGATGTTCGCCTCGGCCCAGAAGCTGGATAACCTCTGCGTCATCGTCGATTACAACAAGTGGCAGGCGACGGCGCGCTCGAACGAGACGCTGATGCTGGCTCCGCTCGCCGACAAGTGGCGCGCCTTCGGCTGGGACGCCCATGAGATCGACGGCCATGATGTCGGGGAACTCGCGCGCAAGATGCAGGCGCTGCCGAACGGCTCGGGCAAGCCCGTCGCCCTGATCGCGCATACCGTCAAGGGCAAGGGCGTCTCCTTCATGGAGGACGACAACAACTGGCATTACCGTGCCCCGACCGCCGACGAGGTCGTGAAGGCGCACAAGGAGCTCGGCCTGGTATGAGAAACGCATTCGCGGACGAGCTGACAGCCCTCGGCAATGACGACTCCCGCCTCGTCATGCTCTCGGGCGATATCGGCAACAAGCTGTTCGACAAGTTCCGGGCGGCGCACCCCGAGCGCTTCATCAATTGCGGTGTCGCCGAGCAGAACATGACCGGCGTCGCGGCCGGCCTCGCCATGTCCGGCATGCGGCCGATCACCTATACGATCACGCCGTTCTGCACGACGCGCTGCCTCGAGCAGATCCGCACCGACGCGGCCTATCACGACGTGCCTGTCACGGTCGTCTCGGTCGGCGCCGGCCTCGCCTATGCGGGTCTCGGCCCAACCCACCATGCCTGCGAGGACATCGCCTTCCTGCGCGCCATCCCGAACATGATCGTGATCGCGCCCGGCGACGCCTGGGAGGTCCGCGCCGCGCTGCGCGCCGTGATGCAGCAGAACAAGCCCGCCTATATCCGCATGGGCAAGAAGGGCGAGCCCGTGGTCCACAAGGGTCGCCTCGATAACTTCAAGATCGGCGAATCGATCACCATCGAGCAGGGCAGCGATGTTTGCCTGCTCTCCACCGGCAACATGCTGCCCGAGGTGATCGAGACCGCGCATGCGCTGAAGGAAAAGGGCGTTTCGGCCGAGGTGGTG
Organism: Hyphomicrobiales bacterium; assembly: GCA_900470775.1. Classification (GTDB taxonomy): domain Bacteria; phylum Pseudomonadota; class Alphaproteobacteria; order Rhizobiales; family Beijerinckiaceae; genus Allobosea. Next base: position 72,958 of record UCBZ01000018.1, read on the forward strand.
AGCTTCCACACCGTCAAGCCGCTCGACGAGAAGCGCCTCCAGGATGCGTTCTCGCGCTACAAGCTGGTCGCCACCATCGAGGAGCATTCGCTGATCGGCGGCTTCGGCTCGGCTGTCGCCGAATGGATCGTCGATTCCGGCATCGCACCGAAGAAGTTCCTGCGCTTCGGCACGCCCGACGCCTTCTTCAAGAAGTCCGGCGAGCAGGAGTTCGCCCGCGAACAGCTCGAACTCACCGGCCACCAGATGGCCCACCGCATCCTGCATTCGCTCGCCTGACGGACATCCGATGAAAACCCTTGCCGCCCTCCTCGTCCAGACCGGCCAGCCGCTCGAACTCGTCGAGATCGAGATCCCGGCGCTCAAGCCCGGTCAGGTCCTGGTCGAGATCGCCTATTCCGGCGCCTGCGGTACGCAGGTCATGGAAGCGCGCGGCCTCAAGGGCGAGGACAAATGGGTTCCCCATTGCCTCGGCCATGAGGGCACCGGCACGGTGCTGGAGGCGGGCTCCGCCGTCACCAAGGTCAAGGCCGGCGACAAGGTCGTGCTGTCCTGGATCAAGGGCTCGGGCATCGAGGCCGGCGGCGCGATCTACATGTGGGGCGACAAGAAGGTGAATGCCGGCGGCGTCACCACCTTCCAGCGCCATGCCGTGGTCAGCGAGAACCGCCTGACGCTGGTGCCCGAGAGCCTGCCGATGGATGTCGCCGTGCTGCTTGGCTGCGCCGCGCCGACCGGCATGGGCGCCGTCTACAACGTCCTCAAGCTCCAGCCGGGCGATTCGATCGCGATCTTCGGTACTGGCGGCATCGGCCTCAATGCCTGCCTCGCGGCGGCTCTGGGCGGCGCCTCCCCGGTGATCGGCATCGATCCGAGCCCGACCCGCCGGGCGCTCGCCAAGACCTATGGCGCGACCCATGTCATCGACCCGACCGATGTCGACGTCATCGCCGAGATCAAGAAGATCGTGCCGCAGGGTGTCGACGTCGCCGTGGAGGCTTCCGGCATCCCGGCCGTGATGGACCAGGCGATCAACGCGACGCGCCAGCAGGGCGGCCGCGCCGTCGTCATCGGCAACGCCAAATACGGCGCCGAACTCAAGCTCAATCCGGGCGTGTTCAACCAGGGCAAGAGCCTGATGGGCACCTGGGGCGGCGACAGCGTTCCCGACCGCGACTATGGCCGCTATGGCCGTCTGCTCGGCGGCGGGCGCTTCCCGGTCAAGGGCCTGCTCTCAGCGCCCTATTCGCTGGCCCAGGCCAGCCAGGCGCTCGACGATCTCGCCGATGGCAAGGTCGGCCGGCCGCTGATCGACATGAGCCTCTGAGGCGGCCCGAACGGAAGGGCCCGCCATGCGGATCGGCATCGATTTCGACAACACCATCGCCTGCTATGACGGCGTCTTCCATAAGGCGGCGCTGGAGCGCGGCCTGATTCCGGCCGATCTCGGCGCATCGAAGAACGCCGTGCGCGATTTCCTCAACGGCTCCGGCCGCAAGGACGACTTCACCGAGCTGCAGGGCTATGTCTATGGCGCCCGGATGGATCTTGTGGCCCCCTATGCCGGCTTCGACGCCTTTCTGAAGGCCGCCGATGCCGCGGGGCACGAGCTGTACATCGTCAGCCACAAGACCAGGACCCCAATGATGGGGCCTGCCTACGACATGCACCAGGCCGCACGCGGCTTCCTCGAGGCGCGCGGCTTCATCGGCGACGCGGGCGTGCGCGCCGGGAACGCTTTCTTCGAACTGACGAAGGAAGAGAAGGTCGCGCGCGCCGCCTCTCTTGGCGTCGAGGTCTTCATCGACGACCTGCCCGAGATCCTGTCGATGACCGGCTTTCCGGCCGGCATGCGCGGCATCCTGTTCGATCCAGACGGCCACCATGCGGCCATCGACCGTTTCGAGCGCCATGCGAGCTGGGGCTCGATCCAGAGCGCCCTGCTCGGCGGCTGAGCCGATGCTCGGCAGCGACGATCTTCTCGACGCGGCGGCACGCCTTTGCAGCGCCGCCGGGCGGGCCGCGCCCGCCTCGCTCGCGCAGCTGGCCGGCGGCAAGAACAACCGTGTTTTCGCGCTTGCGATGAGCGAAGGCCCTGCCCTGATCCTGAAGAGCTACCACGCCGATGCGCGCGACCCGCGCGACCGGCTCTTCGCCGAGTGGAGCTTCCTGACCTATGTCTGGGAGCGCGGCGTGCGTGTCGTGCCCGAGCCGCTGGCGCAGGAGCGGGCGAGCCATACGGCGCTCTACACGCTGATGCCCGGCCGCAAGCTCGCCGCCAGCGAGATCGACGCCGGCCACATCGCGCAGGCCGCCGGCTTCGTCGCCCAGGCCAATGCCGCGCCGCGAGAGCCCCAAACCCTGCAGCCCGGCTCGGAGGCCTGCTTTTCGCTGGCCGACCATGTCGCGACCGTCGACCGCCGCGTCGCGAGGTTGGCCACGCTCGACCCCGACGCACCACATCGCGAGCGGGCCGAGACGCTGGTGCGGACCGGTCTTGTCCCGGCCTGGGCGAAGGTGCGCGAGACGATCACGGCGGCTTCCGACACGACCACCCTGCCCCTGGACGCCCAGTGCATCTCGCCGTCGGATTTCGGCTTCCACAACGCCATGGTCGACGAGGCCGGCCGAGTCTGCTTCATCGATTTCGAATACGCGGGACGCGACGACCCGGCCAAGCTGGTCTGCGATTTCTTCTGCTGCCCTGAAATCCCGGTGCCGCTGGTCCATCGCGCGGCCTTCGTGGACAGCCTGGCAAACGACCTTGGGCTCGATTCAGCCTTCCGCACGCGTTGCGATCTTCTGCTCGACGCCTACCGGATCAAATGGGCCTGCATCATCCTGAACGACTTCCTGCCGATGGATGCCGCGCGCCGCGACTTCGCCCATCCCGGCGCGCGCGATGCGCGCTGCGCCGCCCAACTCGACAAGGCCGTGGCGAAACTCGCCGAGATCGGCCTCCGCTAATCCCGACCCAAGCCAAGGAACGCACCAGATGGCATATCGCGACTTCGTCGGCCTCATCCACAAATCGACGCCGCGCGACTATGTCGCCCGCGTCACCCAGCGCGACAAGGCGGAGGTCGCCGACCTCGCCCTGAAATGGGATTACGACTACTGGGACGGCAGCCGTGAGACCGGCTATGGCGGCTACAAATATGACGGCCGCTGGCGCAAGGTCGCCGACGCGATGGTGCAGACCTATGGGCTGAAGCCCGGCATGCGCGTCCTCGACGTCGGTTCCGGCAAAGGCTTCATCCTGCACGACTTCACCGAAGCCTGCCCGGGCATCGAGGTCGCCGGCATCGACATCTCCGCTTACGGCGTCGAACACACGATGGAGAGCGTCAAGCCGTTCTGCCAGGTCGCGAACGCGACCAAGCTGCCCTTCCCGGACGACCATTTCGACCTGGTCATCTCGATCAACACGCTGCACAACCTCTACAATTACGAGCTCTGGGCGGCGTTCAAGGAGATCGAGCGCGTCAGCCGCGGCGGCAAATACATCTGCGTCGAGGGCTATCGCAACGAGCGCGAAAAGGTGAACCTGATGTACTGGCAGATGACCTGCCGCGCCTTCCACACGCCGCAGGAGTGGGACTTCGTGTTCAAGCAGACCGGCTACACCGGCGACCACGAGTTCATTTTCTTCGAATGAGATGGAGCCGTAAGGGCCTGCATCAACAAGCTTGAGACACGCCGCCATTCGTAGATCGAGCAAGGTCTGGTCGGGTGGCGGCGTGGTTTCTTCAGGCCGCTCTGGCGGGGGGCGGCGAAGGCAAGGCGGCTTTTCACCCGTTCAGACGGTGGGAATGCCGCTTTACCCGTCTATACTCCGCTGCCATAAGGCGAGCTCCGCAAGACGAGCATTCCCTCCCGACGAGCGCCTTCCTGTCTGATGCATTTTAATTCGCTCAACTACGTCTTCATCTTCCTGCCGTTCGTCGTGGCCGGCTGGGCTCTTCTAAGAACGACGGCCTATGGCAACCTGTTCGTTGCCGTGGTCAGCCTGTATTTCTATGCTTCCGCGGAACTCTGGTACCTTCTGCCGCTGTTTGCGACCGCGCTGCTCGACTACTGGGTCGGCCAGAAGGTTCACGACACGAAAAGCCGCGCCTGGGCCAAGAGGATGGTCATCCTCAGCGTGGTCGCGAACCTCGCTCTGCTCGCCGTCTTCAAATACACGACCTGGCTGACCACGGCGCTTTCGGGCGTTCTGGCGCCGCTGGGCGTGGCCGTGCCGGTGATCCTGATCGTCCTGCCGCCGGCGATCTCGTTCTACACCTTCCAGTCGATGAGCTACACGATCGACATCTACCGGAAGGAGTTCCACCCCTACCGGAACGTGGTCGACTACATCTCCTTCGTCACGTTCTTCCCGCATCTGGTGGCCGGCCCGATCATGCGGGCGCGCGATCTGCTGCCGCAACTCGCCCGCTCCCGGCCGCTGCCTAGCGCGCAGAATGTCTCTCTCGCCATCTTCATGATCCTGTTCGGTCTGTTCCAGAAGACGGTGTTCGCCGACAATGCCGGCGGCCTCGTCGAGATGGTGGTCCAGCTGATGGGGCCGGGAGCCAAGACCCCTCTGCCGCCGGGGCTGGGGCTGATCTTCGCCTACGGCTTCGCGATCCAGATCTATTGCGACTTCGCTGCCTATTCGACCATCGCGCGCGGCTCGGCCAAGCTGCTCAATGTCGAGTTGATGCGCAACTTCCTGACACCCTATTTCGCGACAGGGCCATCCGAGTTCTGGCAGCGCTGGCACATCTCGCTCTCGACCTGGCTGCGCGACTATCTCTACATCCCGCTCGGCGGCAATCGCGGCACGTCATGGCTTGTGATGCGCAACCTGATGCTGACGATGCTGCTCGGCGGCCTCTGGCACGGCGCCGGCATCCTGTTCATCCTGTGGGGAGCCTGGCACGGCCTGCTGCTGATCCTCTACCGGCTGGTGCCGATCGATCAGTGGCTGGCCCGCTTCGGCTTCGCCGGAAAGGCTCTGGCCGCCATCATCTTCTTCCATCTGGTCTGCATCGGCTGGATCTTCTTCCGTGCCACGCCGGAGCAGATCGGGCCGATCTGGTCATCGATCATCGCCACACCGACGATCATTCCAGACATCCTCACCAAATACGCGCAATACATTCCCGGGCCGAATGCGGGGTTTGGTGCGTGGGCGACGTTCATTCCAGGGCTTCTGGCAGGGCTGGCCCAACAGAACTGGTATCTTTACGTCTTTGGATGGGGCCTCGTCCTGTTCGCCGGGCCCGTCTTCGTGCTCGACTATCTCGGCCGGCGACACAATGTCGAGTTCCCCGACCTGTTCCTGCGAATGAACACGGTCACCCGCGCCGTTCTCGCTCTCATCTTCCTTTACGGGATCATCTTCTTTGCCCGGAGGCAGGCCAGTGAATTCATCTATTTCGCATTTTAGCTGGGTCGGCCTGGCCGTCGCTGGATTCGTTGCGATCGAGTCTGCTGTCGCATGGTGGGCGCCTAGGCCGGACGCGCTGCGTAACAATCTTCTTGAGCTCAGCTTTGCAAAGCCGGAACTCGTGCAGCGTGCTTTCGTGTTCGAAAAGGTGCAGCAGTTCGACGATCTCAAGCCCGACATCATCCAAGTCGGGGATAGTTCAGGATTGCATGCGGTGCAGTCGCCTATCGTCGAGTCCTATCTTGGAGGTCGCAGCTTCCTCAACCTGAGTGTTGCGTCCAATCTCGGCTTCGAGGGGTATCTCGCGCTTGCCGACCGCATGATGCAGCGCAGCGGAAGCGTAAAGCTGCTCGTTCTTTATTTTACGTCATCGCCACGGCCGGCCCTCTTGACCGCCCGCGACCTGATGGGACCGGATCTGCAGCGCGAGTTGGTGAACCCCTTCAACAGCGTCTTCCACACTCCGTCTCTGGGCTTGAGGCGAGAAGTCTCGGATCGCGTTTTCTATCTCAATGGCCGGCTCAACCAGTTGGATCGGCCGCTGATCGCCAATCCCGGCTACTTCATGCTGCGTGACATCATTGCGTCCAGCGGCGGATGGTCGAGAGAAACGGATATTCCCGACGACCATATTGTCAGCCCCTTTCAAATGATTCGGGACGTGACCCCTGCCGTCGCCGCGTCAAACGACATGACCATCGTGAAAGGCTATCGAGACTTGTTCGCGGCGATCGATCCCGTGACATTCGATTGGCGCAGTTTGTCCCGTCGAACCTATATGGAAATCGTCTTCGATCAATATCTCGCATTAGCACGTCGCCACGGCGCCCACCTTGTCATCGCGGCGAACCCTTATCCGGAGGCCTTCCGTCCTCAAGAGAACAATGGCGGCACAACATCCAGAGGCGGGATGGATTTGCCCGAGATTAGCAAGGAAATGCGTGCCTATGCCAACAAGCATACGGACGTATCTTTACTCGATTACGACTACTGGCCCGATAATAAATTCTCTGTTTTCTCTCATGTCGGCACACCTTACTCTGTGGAGAGTTCCCATCGCCTGGGTCGGTTTCTCGCAGACATTGCACAACAGCTCCCTTCCTCCTCGACAGGCCAACCGACCTATGTCGCACCGAAGCGTGTCGTGCTCGACATGGGCGCCTCGCCCACTGTCTACGGTTTTTCGGATGCCGAGCGGGCGGGTGATCGCCGCTTCCGCCGTATCCGGCAAGGCCGCTACGAGGCGCTGGCCTATGCCCGCGTCAATCCCGAAGCCCAGCAGGAGCTTCGGGTGAGCGTGCTCAACGCGCCGGACGACGCCGTGCTGCGCGATATCGCGATCGGCCTCTATGGTTCGGCAGCAACGCGCCTGCCCGACATCCAGGACGATGGGAAGCTCATCCTGCGCTTTTCGCTCCCATCCGAAGCGACACGGCGCTTCGGCGGCTGGCTTGAACTGACGCTGTCGACACGGGGGGCGACCGCGTGGCAGACCAACGCCCTCGACCCCGCCGCAACCGGACCGCAGCTCCAGATCGAACGGATGGACCTGGTCTCCCGGTAATCGCCGCTTGACGGGCGACAAACGGCAAGCGCCGCCATAAATGGGGGATCGTCGCGCGGGCCGATTGCCGCCCGGCACCGAACCCGACGACGTTGGCCTCGATTCCGCGTCATCCGCCCATCACGGCCTCATTTCCGGCCTACAGATCACACATGACTTCTCCCGCGTCGCCTCCTATAAGCTCGGCCTCATGACCAATTCCCGTTCGAAGGCCGATGTCCGGCCGTCCATTTCCCCCATTCCCGGCGGGCCGCTCGCCGTCGTGACCGAGGACGTGTCCGAAGCGTTGCGGCTGGCGCCCGTCTGGCTGCACGCAGGCTGGATCGACGTGATCTGGCGCTTCCGGCGCACACGTCTGGGGCCGTTCTGGCACACGCTCGGCATCGCCGCCTTCATCATCACGATGGGCGTGATCTGGAGCACGATCCTGCATCAGGATCCCGGCCAGTATTTCCGCTTCGTCGGCACGGGCATCATCGTCTGGGGGTTGATCGCCTCCTTCATCACCGACGGAACGTCGATCATCATCGCAGGCCAGTCGACCGCGCTGTCGATGCGGTTTCCCTATGTGGCCTTCGCATTTGCCCATGTCTGGAAGTCACTGCTGCTCTTCGGGCACCATTTCGTTCTCTACATCCTGATCATGGTCGGCACGCTGCATTCGCCGGGCTGGACGGTCCTGCTGGCCATCCCCGGCCTGATCCTGGCCGTCGCCAACGGCATCTGGATGAGCCTGCTTTCGGGCATGCTGTGCCTGCGTCGGCGCGACCTCGGCCCCGCCATCGCCAGCGGCATGCAGATCATGATGTTCGTGACGCCGGTGTTCTGGCCCAAGGACATGCTGGGCCCCAACCTCGGCATCGCCGCCGATCTCAACCCATTCTACCACATGGTTCGGATCGTGCGCGATCCGCTGCTCGGGATCGTGCCTGATCCCGTGAGCTGGTTCTGGGTGCTGGGCACGCTTGTCGTCGGCTCGCTCGTGACGTTCTGGTCCTATGGTCGCTACCGCGACCGTATGGCCTACTGGTATTGAAGGACGCCTGCCGATGGCCCGCCTGACACTCGAAAACGCCTGGGTCGAGTTGCCGATCTCGCTGTCCCGCTCCCACAAGGGCGGGGTCTCCCGGACAGGCGGCGAAATCGACGTCTCGCGTGGCGTCGTGACGGCCCTGCGCGACATCTCCTTCGAACTGCGCGACGGCGACCGGCTCGGCCTCATGGGCCATAACGGCGCGGGCAAGACCACGATGCTGCGGCTGCTGGCTGGCGCCTACCCGCCGACGCGCGGGCGGATTACCACCGTCGGCAGCATTTCGACCCTGTTCAACGCCACGCCCGGCATCAATGCCGAGGGCACCGGGCGCGAGAACATCATCACCTGCGGCCTGCATCTGGGCCTTTCGCGCCGGCAGATCGCCGCGAAGATGGACGAGATCATCGATTTCGCCGAACTCGGCGACTTCATCGACCTGCCGGTGCGGATCTATTCGGCCGGCATGATGACGCGGCTCGGCTTTTCCATCGTCACGGCGGTCGAGCCTGAGATCCTGCTGCTCGATGAGGGCCTGGCGACGGGAGACGCGCATTTCGCACGCAAGGCGTCCGAGAAGATGAACCAGTTGATCGCCAGCTCGTCGATCCTGGTGCTCGCCTCGCATTCCGAAACGCTGCTCGCCGACACCTGCACGCGCTGCATCATGCTGGAACATGGCCGCATCATCGCCGATGGCGGCGCCAAGGACACCGTCGAGACCTACCGCCGCGCCGTTGTCGAGGCGGCGGATGCGGATGATGCGCAAGCTCTCGAGCGGGCCTATGATCTGGCGAGCGACATGGCGAAGCGGGGAGAGCAGCCGCCGGCCGATCTCGAGATCCAGGGGCTGCGTTATGCCCTTCGCCTGGTCCCGGGCGACCAGGCCATGACCATGCGCCTCCTGAGCCTCATGCACGCGCAGGGACGGTCCCTGCGGCCGTTGGATGAGGCTGAGCTGCTCATCCCGGCGATTCGGAAGAACCCTGATCGTGAGGATCTGCTGGAACGCCTGAAGGGACTTATGGAGAGCGGCGCGCTGGAAGGCCACGAGCCGGCCCGCACGGATGCCGCGGTGATCCTGAATCGGCGCGTGAAGCAGGAGGAAACCTACGCTGAACCTGCCGGGATCGTGTCTGCCGCCCAGTCGGGTGATGTGGAGGGCATGTATCGGGCCTTCGCATTGTCGCAGGAACTGGTCTCCAAAGGCGAAGCCGTTCCAGCCGAAATCGAGGAGCTCGGCCTGCGATACGCCCTCATGATCGATCCCAACAATGTCGGGATGCTTCAGCGTTCTTTCGACCTGCGCAAAGCGTTGGGCATAGACACAGACCTCAATGCCGAGGTCCGGTTGATCACCGGCACGCTTGCAGTCCATCCGGAGCGGACAGACCTGATCGATCGGCTCCGCCAGATCCTGACTTTGGGCGATGCACCGCTGCATCCGGAGGCCCGGGCGAGCGCCGTGGCCGTGCTAACGGCGCTTCCGCAGCACGGCGATCGCACGAAGGTTTTGTCGCCGGCATAAGACGGCGCTGGTTCGCCCAAGACCGGCCGATCATCGAGCGCCAGTCGACAACGGCGCCGTCAGAACCACGGCAGGTTGATGATCAGCCGCCCGTGGTCGCTGCGGATCCAGCGGGCCAAGCCGCGCCCACGCCTTCCCAGGAAAATGGTGCCGACGCTGGTGCTCATCTCAACCGTGCCGCTGAAGGGCTTGCGCTTCTCCTTGCGGAAGATGACACTGATCGACACCGTTGGAATCGTCATGGCATCGAGCTTGGTGTCCATCTCGACGGTGCCGACCGCCTCGACCCGCTTCTTCAGGGCCGGGAAGATCGACTGGTATTGCCTGATCGAGTCATAGAGCTTTTCATTTTCGACCGAGCCATCATACCAAAGATCGTCGATTGCGTAATGATTGTATCCGGCAAGGTCGCAGAAGAATCGGCTCGTATAACAAAAGTAGCAATGATCGGTGTAGCCGACGCTGGGCACCTGGTGCAGCATGATTCCGCCGACCTTGGCAGCATCATGGACGGCCTTGAACGTATTGTACTGGTTGAGGATGTGCTCGCTGGTGCCACAGTTCATGACCGTGTCGTAATACGATCGCATGCGACGCGGCAGCGAACGCGAATTAAGGTCGACGATCGTCGTCTTGTAGCCGTCCGCAATGTCGATCGCGTCGTAGATCATGCCGGCGGCTTCGAGCAATTCGCCAACGAACGCCTGATTCCTCGCCTGACCGTCCTCTGCCGTGTCCGACCGGAATGCCAGCGAGTCCGCCCAGCTTTCGAGGTCAGACCGAGGATTGGGGTTATACTTACGCACAAAATCGGCAATTTCCGACGCCGGCGCGCCGTATAGGTTCGAACTGCCGAAATCAAGGATCTTTCGACCGTACCCGAACAGACCCTGAGCATCGAACGTGTGCAGCGTCGACATCCGAATGCCCATTGAAACTCTCCAATTTATCGATTTTGCACAGACACACGCGCCAGGCAGGTGCCATGCGTGGGCTTCTGGCTATTCAAAGCAGGCGGGACGGTTTGGATTCGAAGCCAAGTCGACGCATCAACAAGAGATCTTCCAAGAGCCGCAGCGCGTTTCAGCAATGCGCCGCTGCTCCCCTCCCTTCCCTATCATAGGCATCAGCCGAAGATCGACCGCGAACTTGCCCGGAAGATCGAGCGGAACTCGCCGCCAGCTTGCGTGAAGGCCTCGTTGCGGGCGATCACCGCGTTCTCGTTGTTGATCGACAGCGCCAGCAGGCAGACGGCCACGTTCCGCTCGACCAGGGCAGCCGAGGGCAGGATCGGCAGGCGGGCGCCGGGCAGGAACTTGGCGATCTTCTGAGGCGTATCGTCGGCGACGAAGTCGATGAGATCGGCGACATCCATGAAATTGGCGAAGGCACAGGCGAGATGGCCGGCGCCGAAGAGCGCGATCGGCCCCTTCTCCGCCCGCACGCGCTCGAGCTTGGCGCGCAGCTCGCGCTTGGCCGGCTCATAGGCGTCGGCATAAGCGGGGAGCAGGCCGATCTCCGCCTTCATTTGCGGCGAGATCCGGACGTCGCCCGGCGCGCCGGTCTTGCGGGAAAGCTGGACGAGCGAGTTCTCGAAGGGACGCGGATAGACGTCGGTGCGGATCGGCTCGAAGCCTCCGATCGAGCTGAGCGCGGCGAAGGTCGCGGGCGTGAGATAGAGCGAATGCTCCTCCCAGATCATGCAGTAGTCCTTCAGCCGCAGATTGTCGGTGCAGTCGGGCACCTCGAGCATCAGCACCCCGCCCGGCTTCACCAGCGCGGCCAGGCCCTGGATGAACTCGATCAGGTTCTCGGCATGCTCGGTGATGTGGCGCACGATCAGGACATCGGCGGCGCCGCGACGGGCAGCGATCTCCGCCATGCGCGCCGGGTTGGTGAGCTTCTGCACCGTCTCGATATTGGCGGCGGGATTGGCGACACCGAGATCCTCGTCGAGCTTCACCCGCCAGGTGTTGGTGAAGCCCTTGCGCCGGAAGCGCTCGACGGTGGTGTCGTCCTTGTAGGTCAGGGCGCCGATGACGCTGTCGGGGCCAATCCCCGGCAGGGCCGCGATCTGATCGACGACCTCGTCGAGATGCTCCTCCGGCTCGCGGGCGAAGAGCCAGTCATAGGGCGGGATCAGCGCGTCATGCGGCACGATCTGCGTGCTCTGGATCGTGCCGCAGCTCTCGCACTGGCCGACCGCGAGGCGGAAATCCCGCTCAGGCGCGTCCTGGCTCTGCAGGTAGAACGTCGCGACGGGATGCCGCCCGACATCGAGACGCTCGACCACGGATGCAGAGCCACAAACCAGACAGGCCATCACAGATTCCACAGGTTCCAAATGAGACAGGACGGGGCTTACACGGACTCATGCCGCGAGGGAAGCCAAGGCAGTCCGGGTCAGCCCGCCGTCCCGGCGAGGGCTGCCAGGAAGGCGTGCCCAGCTTCAGGTTGCGTCTCCTGCGGCGACCAGATCCCGGTCTGCGTCGTCGAGCGATCGAACGGTCCGATCGTGGTCTCGACGAAGACGAGCCATTCGGAGCGGAAACGCAGGCTGTGATATTGCCGCTCCGGCATCCGGTAGAAGAACGCGCCGCCTTCGGCTGCCGGCGACATCGCGACCGTCCCGGTCAGCGCGCCATCGGGCGAGAACAACAGGGCATCCGCCACGCCTTCGATGATCGAGAGCGTCTCGACCTTGCCGATATGGCAGTGCGGCTGGACATAGGAATCCCGGTGCATGACGATCAGCATCTCCTGCTGGGCGTCGCTGCTGTCGGCATGGAAGCAGAGCCGGCAGCGCCGGCGCGGCGCCACGCGGGCGCGGGCCTTCAGGAGGTCGACGAGCTGGCCGTCGACCGCGAGAAAGCCGCCGTCGGAATACAGAACCTCCGGCGAGATCATGCGCAGGCGCGCGGGCAGCTCATCCATGGTCTGGTCCCTGACCCCAAGGTCCTCGGCTCCAAGGCCCCTGGCCCCAGGAATCGCCGAGCCGGTTGCGGCCTGCCGCCATCGCGACAGGCCGGCCGCGGCATTGCGATCCTGCCAGGCCGATTGGGCTCAATCGCGCTTGCCGGCGCCGATCGCGAAGACGTAATTCGCCATCTTGTGGAAGCCGGTGTGGACGACCTCGTCGTTCATGCTGAAGACGAAGACGTTATGGAAATACTCCTGCATCAGCTTCTTCAGATCGGGCGCGGACTTGCAGTTGACATGGCCGGCCTTGGACTGCGGCGAAGCGTAGGGCTGGCTCTCCAGAGAGGGCAGGCCGATGATGCCGGCGCCGTCCTTGCCCAGCGGGGCGAAGGAGTTCTTCAGGAACAGCTTCTCCTGCGCCGGATCGATATGCTCCAGCACGTCGAGCGCATAGACGCCGTCGAACTCGCCCGGCACCGGGCCGTCGAGCATGTCGTGAACCTTGGCGTCGAACTTCCAGCGATCGACCATGCGGGCGTTGACGTCGTCGATGAAGACCGGATCGAAATCGATGCCGGTCAGCTTGCCGACCTCGGCCTGGACGATGCGGGTGCCGAAAGCATCGCCGCAGCCGACCTCAAGCACATGCTTGCGGTCCGAGAACATCTTGGCGACGAACTTGTAGCGCGCCAACCGGAAGACGAGGTGCTTGGGATCCTCATGCCAGCTCTCGCTGCTGCGCAGGCCGAAGGTCTCGACGCCGCGCTTGGTCGCGGCCTCGACGATGACCTGGTACTGCGGTTCCTTGGTCTTCTGCGTATCCATGGCTTTGGTACCCCTTTCGCCTCTCGCGGAGGCGCGATTGCCGTCAGATTTTGACGTCCCCGTCCTTGCCGACGACGCGCGTTTCCGGGCAGAGGACCACGAAATGCCCTCCCCGGTTCAGGTATTCCTGATTGGTATCGATGATTTTCTGCGAATGCACCCAGGCGAGGATGACCGTGTAATCGGGCTGCCGGGCCAATAGCTCGGCCGTGGGCACGATGAAGACGCCGTCGCCGGTCTCGTATTTGCCGACCTTCTGCGGGTGGTCGTCGACGATGTAGTCGAGCGCACCCGTGAGTCCGAGCTGCGTGATCAGCGTCGGGCCGCTGCGTGCCGCGCCATAGCCGGCGATCGTCTTTCCCTGCGCCTTGAAGTCCTTGATCAGCGCGGCAGTCCGCTCGCGCAGCGTCGCGATGGTGCGGCCGAATTCGCGCAGCGTATCGAGCTTGGTCAGGCTGCGCTGCTCTTCCAGCGCGAGAATCTCGGACACCGACGCCTCGACCGGGCGGCCCGCACCCTTCAACTGAACCGTGCCGATCAGCGAGCCATGCTGGATGCGGGCGCGCTGGACCGCGATCAGTTCGAGCCCATGCGCGTCGAGGAAGCGCGCCAGCGGCGTCACCGAATGATGGCTCATATGCTCGTGGAAGATGGTCGCGATCAAAACGCCATCGATGATGTCGAGCAGGTACTGCGCTTCGAAGAAGAACAATCCGTCGGGCGCCAGCATCATGCGCACGCAATCGGCCATCTCGCCGAGATCGTCGGCATGGGCGAAGACGTTGAAGGCGCAGATGACCTGCGCCGGCCCGCGCTCGGCGCGGATCTTTTCGGCGAGATCGCGCGTCATCAGCGAGCAGATCGTCTCGACGCCGGCGTCGTTGGCGCGCTGGGCGGCCTCCTCGGCCGGGTCGATGCCGAGCACGTTCATGCCGACCTTCTGGAACGGCTTCAGGAGCGAGCCGTCATTGCTGCCGATGTCGATGACCAGCGCGCCCTTCTCGGGCGATGCCTTGGTCAGGATGCGATCGGCGACCTGCTGGAAATGCTCCGGCATGCCCTTCGCCTCACCCGAGTAGTAGGTGTAGGAGGCCCAGAGATCCTTGGAATTGATGACGTCGAGCTGCTGCACATGGCCGCAATCGGCACACATGTAGACGTCGACCGGGTAGCGCTTGCGGGCCTTCGCCGAAGCGGAGTCGGAGGTGTAGTTCTCCGACAGCGGGATCGGATCGAGATCGACTACGCGCTCGAGATTCTTGGAATCGCAGAGACGGCAGGAGCCGCGATGGATGAAGTCGCTCATGGACGAAAATCTCCGGTCAGCTGCGCAGATCCGCGACGAGATCGTCGATGAGGCGATCCAGCGGCTGCGGCTCGACGCCGCTGAGTTGCGTGGTCCTGGTCATGCCCAGCCCGCTGTAGCGCGGCTTGAAGGCGATGTGGATACCCTTGGCGACCGATGTGGTCGGTTTGATCAAGGCCTTGTCGACGCCCAGGCGTGAGGCCAGGGCATGGGCGAAGGCGACATAGCTGACATTCTCGGCGCCCGAGAGGTGCAGGTTGCCCGAAAGCCGCTTCTCGCCCAGCGTCGCCAGCGCCTCGCCGACGAAATTCACCGAGATCGGCGCGAAAACGAGATCCTCGAACGGCTCCACCGCCTCGCCGCGCGTCCAGGCAGCGACCCAGCCCGGCACCGGCGAGACCGTCGCATTCATGATCTTGGTCAGGCGGGTGATGTTGAGCCGGTCACGCGCGCCCAGCCTGTCGGCTGCCGCCAGAACCACGGCCTCGCCATCGGATTTCTGCTGCGCATAGGCGATGCCCGGCGCGTGGGGATCATCCTCATGCGGCCAGGGACGCTCGCCGCCGAACACGGAATTGGTCGAGATGAAGGTGACGTGGAGCCCCTGCTCCAGCAGAGACGCGACCGTTCGCGGGATCAGATCGACATTGATGACACGTGCCATCGGATCGGTCTCGCAGCGGTCATAATTCGTCGCGGCGGCGATCAGATAGGCGTATTTTACCTCGGGAGGAGCGCGGAAGGCCTCCGGGGTCTCGAAATCGAGGAAAACGCGATCCGCATCGACCGTTTCGCGGCGACGCGTGCTGGCGAGCGCCCGGTGTCCACGACGACGCAAAGCCTCGACGACACTGCCGCCGACGAAGCTGTCGCCACCGACGACCAAATACGCCGAGCTCTCTGTCATTCTGATCTCAACCTGATCGGACCAATGCCCATGTGTGGGCCGATGCGAAACCACGCCAGTTCTTGTTTTGTCAACATTGAACTCCATGCGCAGGCGCATTGTAGCGCCGTGACGGCGAGAGGCCGCGCCAGCCGCAGCGCTCCAAGACCTGCACGTTCAGTCATCAGCGCGAGGCTTGGCCGCCGGTGGGGATGTCACCGTTCTCACGCAACGCGATCAGCGCGCTGCTGCAGAATTCGGGGCAGGTGTCGCCGATCTCGCGATGCCGGAAGTTGTTGATGGCGGTCATCGCCGCGACGACAGGCCAAAGGCCGACGGCAAGGCCGAGCAGCGGCAGCCGCCAGATCGACGACGGGGTGAGATGGTGAAACAGCCGTCGCTCCATCAGCCTCAGATTGCGCTTGGCGGCGCCGCCCACAAAGCGTGCGGAGACATCATAGCCGATCCAGCTCGGCGGCAGCACTTCTTCCGAGTACTGGGCCAATTCGATCGAAAAATTGCTCGGATCGACCTCGCCATTCACATGCTCGATGTAAACGGCAGCGCTGCCACCGGGAGCCAGATGTCGCGTCAGAATGTCGAGCGCTGCCGCCGTGGCCCGCACATCGGTGCGCGTCGTATGCAGCAGCACATTGTCATATCTGTCTGGAAGCTGCGGCTGACCCTGACTATCGCGCTCGCGATACTCGTCGACGAATTGCTGGATGCCGTAACGCACCTCGAAGCGAGCATCACGGGCCAGCGACATGCCAAGCCAGCTATCGGAGCCGCAGATCAGCAGGTTGCGGGCCCCTCCCTTGTCGCCGATCTGCCGCAGCCAGTTCAGGATCAGCCGGGAGTCCAGCCAGGAATGGTGCCATCTCGCAACGTGTGGCTTCGAGCCAGCAAGCACCCGGACCTTTGCGATCAGCCCGACATAGTTGCGCATCGCCCAGCCCTTGAGACGCGCGCGAAGGCGAACGGGCGGACGTACGACAGGCTTGATCCCAAACTGGTCGGCAACCTCCGCGACGGTGTCGAGTTCACCAGGTTTAGGGGCCTGAGAGGGGTTCGTCATCTGCCTCAGCGAATGCCAGGCCTGAAGGCCCATGACCCAGTAGAAGTGATCGACATGGGTGACCGGAGGCGTCATTCGCTTGTGAACCTCCGCGGCGAAGGCGCCCATCTTCTCACGGGCGGCGGGGAGATTCGTCGGCAACTCGCCGGTGCGGAAGAGAATATCGACCTCGGCGAAGCGGCGGTGCTCGCGCGTGGTCCAGACCGACAGCTCGGAAGCGATCTTCTCCGGAGTCGACCGACCGCAATGGACGAACTGCTTCTCCTGCCAGGAAGGCTGGAGCTCCAGCATGTAGAACTTGTCCGAGTCATCCATGACGGTGAACTCGCCCGACGGCACGAGTTCCGGCACGAAGCCATAATCGCAATAGGAGTTCACGGCGGGCATCGGCACTTCGGGCCTGATCGCCAGCATGAAAATCAGATGGTAGCGGGCGAGCAGCGTGTTCCTGTCGACCTGCCAGTAGATCTGGTTGTGCGTCGAGCAGGTGACGAAGTTCTGGGTCGCGGTCTTGGCGATGACCGTCGGATGCAGATTGTCGAAGGTCATCCTGACCATGTCGCGCGGGGCCATGACCAGCGTGTCGGTCTCCGGGTCGACGGCCTCGGTCAGGAGGGGCAGGGCGACCTCCGCCCTGGCACGCAGCGACGGCGCCATCACGCAACGGTGGCCCTCGCGCAGCTTGTCGACGAGCCCATGGAGCGAGCCGTCGGCCAGCACGAAATCCGAATTCATGAAGACGAAGGTGGTCTCCGTCTGCGCCTCGCCGCTCTCCTGAATGCCGCGCGCATAAGCAAGGGTCAGCGTGACGCCGTAGACGCCCGAGGTGATGAGATCGTCGATCATCATGTAGCGGACGGTGCAAAGCTGCGCCAGTTTGGCGAAGATCGGCATCTCGTCGAACTTCGCCCGGCTGTCGCTGGTCGTCAGGATCAGGACTTCGAGTTCGGTCTGCGCCGCCACATAAGGCAGGTTGCCCGGGGCGAGATAGGAGGGCAGCGAGACGCGCGCGAACTCTTCGATATAGCGAGCGCCCCAGATGGCCGTGAGGAACTTGATCTTGATCTTGTCAGTCATATCACAGCCTGCATGCGACACCTTGCGACGGCGATACGATCAACGTCCGTGCAGGCATCAATTTCGGTCCCCGCTAACGCAACGGTGCCCGAAGATGAGATTTGCATCGTCGGCTTGATTTGCCAACGACGTTACACCAGCATCGTGCGATTGATCTTTGGACCATCAGCCCACGCTGGAGATCCCCGACAATCCACACCCGAAACCCGAGCTTGGGATTTCGCGGACGGCCCGCCAGCCCCTAGCTTACGAGGCGGTCGGTTGCAAGTCGCAGACCAGCTTGGCGCTCCATACGCCTTGGCAGGGTCGCGATTGCCGGCTATGTCCTCGCCTCCGCCTTCCACGGAGCCCTCCGGGCATCGGACCCGGGCTTTCACAGGACCGGGCTCGGCGATACCTGCCATGAGCAGGCCCTTCCCCCTTCAGGCCGGGCGGCCGAGGCCAGACGTGACGACACCCGACTTTCACAGCCAGGCGGAGGCCCCGCGCACGGAGATTCGCTCCGTTGCAGAGTCGCAGCGCCCTCTTCGCCTGAGCGCCATCGTTCCGAACTACAATCATGGCGCCGTCATTGGCGAGGCGATACGTGCGCTGGCCGCGCAGACGCCAGCGCCCGACGAGATCGTGGTCGTCGACGACGCTTCGCGCGATGACAGCCTTGCCGTGCTGGCGAAGCTCGCAGCCAAGTATCCGACCCTGCGGATCGTCGCGCTGGACACGAATGGCGGCGCCATCGCGGCGCTCAATCGTGGACTGATCGAGGCACGAGGCGACTATGTCTATTTCGGCGCGGCCGACGACGTGACGCGGCCCGGCCTGTTTTCCGCCATGCTCGGCATCCTGGCCTCCCATCCACAGGCGGCCTTCGCGTGCTGCGAGGGCGCCGTGCAGGACCTCGACACCGGCACAGTCGGCTATCGGCCACCTGTGCGGCCCGCCTATTCGGCGTGCTTCCTCAGTCCCGCCAAGGTCGCCGAGAGCTTCCGCCGGATCGACAACTGGATCCTGACCGGGACTGCGGTCATGCGCCGCGATCTGATGACCGCGAACGGCGGGTTCGATGCCACGTTTGGCGCCTTCGCCGATGCCTATGCGATGCGCCGCCTTGCTCTGCTGCATGGCTGCTGTTTTGTGCCGCATCTCGGCATGATCTGGCGGATCAGTTCGCAGGGTCTCTCCCGCCAGCAGGCGGGCGATCCTGCAGCCAGCCTCGCCATGCTGGCGACGGCGCTGAAGCGTATGAGCGCCGATCCCGCCTTCCCAGCATGGTATCCGGCCGTGTTCGCGCGTCGGTGGCGCTTCGGCGTCGGGCGGATCGCGGCGGAATCGGAGCCGATGAACGCAGCGATCCTGACACAGGTGAGCGCCCGTGGGCCGATCGGCCGTGCCGTGCTGGGCAGCGCGGCCAGGTTCGGCGGCCGCATCGGCCGCCTGATCGCGCTGGGCTGGCTGACGCTGCGCGAGCGGCCGACCTCCTTCATCGGGCTCGCCGCCACCAAGCTCAGCCGCCTGGCCTTCCCGTCATGGCGAGGAGCAGGCCTGGAAGACGGCCCGGCCTGAGCCTTGCGCCGACCACCTCACCGCTCGGCAGACGCAGCCCAGATGTTCACGCCGCCTTCGCCCGCGTGCTGGTCGATGAGCACCAGTTCCTCGGCGCTGAAATCGGGCCGCTTCAGGGCTGCGACGCAGTCCTCGACCTGTTCGGGCCGGCTTGCGCCGATCAGTGCCGAGGTGACGCGGCCGCCGCGCAATACCCAGGCGATCGCCATCTGGGCGAGGCTCTGGCCGCGGCCGGCCGCGATCTCGTTGAGGGCGGCGATACGCGCGAGATTGTCGTCGCTCAGGAAGCCCTCGCGGAACGACGGGGCCTTCCGGGCCGCGCGGCTGCCATCTGGCACGCCGCCGAGATATTTCGAGGTCAGCATGCCCTGGGCCAGCGGCGAGAACACGATCGAGCCGATGCCCTCCTGGTCGAGCGTGTCGAGCAAGCCGTCCTCCTCGATCCAGCGGTTGATCATCGAATAGCTCGGCTGGTGGATCAGGCAGGGTGTGCCGAGGCTGCGCAGGATCGCAGCCGCCTCGCGGGTGCGCCGCGAGTTGTATGAGGACAGACCAACATAGAGCGCCTTGCCCTGGCGCACGGCGGTGTCGAGCGCGCCCATCGTTTCCTCGAGCGGCGTCTCGGGGTCAAAGCGATGCGAATAGAAGATGTCGACATAGTCGAGCTTCATCCGCTTCAGGCTCTGGTCGAGACTTGAGAGCAGATATTTGCGGCTGCCCCATTCGCCATAGGGGCCAGGCCACATCCGGTAGCCGGCCTTGGTCGAGATCACCATTTCGTGGCGATGGGCGGCAAAATCCTGGCGCAGGATCGCCCCGAAGGCGGTCTCGGCGGAGCCCGGCGGCGGCCCGTAATTATTGGCGAGATCGAAATGGGTGATGCCGAGATCGAAGGCGGTCCGGCAGATCCGGCGGCCGGTATCGGGCGCCGTCGTCTCGCCGAAATTGTGCCAGAGGCCGAGCGAGAGGGCCGGGAGCTTCAGGCCGCTGCGCCCGCAGCGGTTATAGGTCATCGTGTCATATCTGGTTTCGCTGGCCATCGGCTCGCCTCGCTCCCTCGCATCATTGTTCTCAGGTGATGTTAGCCCGACGCCACGCCGCCCGCAGCAGCCATGGTGTGAGGCCGCCTTTCGCGAATCGAGCTTGTGCGCCTGCCTCAATCATGCTGACCACGCCCGGCCGGCGCCCGACGCTGGAACCCGCCGTTCGTCGCGCATCAGACCGGAGCCTTGCCATGTATCCCAGCGGTGTTCGCGGCGTCGGCATCACAGCCGGACAACCGGCCAGCGATCTCTCCGACCTGCCGGCGCTGCTCGACCGGGTCGAGCGCCTTGGCGTCGACTCGGCGGAACTGCCGACCTGCGCGATGGACCTCGTCGTCGGCGGGCGCATCCGCCGGCCGCATCTGGACCTGCTGAAGCGCGCCTGCACTGGCCGGCCCTTCGGCTACAGCGTGCATGGCCCGCTGGTCATCAACTTCTTCGACGAACCGGCCCGGCTGCCGCGCCATTTCGATGTGCTGAAGGCGTCGCTGGAGGTCGCCGGCGAGGTCGGCGCGATGCATTACGTCATGCATTCCGGCGTGATGCCGGTGCAGCCGGCAGAGATGATCGAAGCGACCTATGCCCGCCAGCGCGAATGGCTGTCGAAGGCAGGCGACGTGGCGCGCGACTGCGGCGTGCTGCTCTGCGTCGAGACGATGTTCGGCGACCACCATGGCAGGATGCATGCTTCGCTGCCGTCGCGGCTGGCGCGTGAGATCGCGGCCATCGGTCATTCGCATGTTTGGGCGACGCTGGACTTCAGCCACGCCTTCCTCAGAGTCGGCTATGTCGGCGGCGACTACCTCGCTGAGGTCGCGACACTGGCGCCCTTCGCCAAGCATCTGCACATGCATGATTCATTCGGACTTGCCGATGCGATCGAGACCGTCTTTCCGAGCGAAAAGTTCGCTTTCGGCCACGGCGATCTGCATCTGCCCGTCGGATGGGGCGCGATTCCGTGGGCGGCGCTGATGGAACGCTGCAACTTCCCCGAAGGAGTGCTGTTCAACATCGAACTCAATCCCCGGCTCTGGTACGCGGTGGACGAGTGCTTGACCGCGACGCGGGCACTTGCTGCCAAGGCGCGCATTGGAGCGTGAGGCTTTGACTGTGATCCAGGCGCCGCAGCGCCTCAAGGCAACGCAAGTATTAAATTGGAGCCAGCCGCGCCGGCAACGGTATGGCGCGCGGCGTGCAATTTGTCTGTGGCTTGCGAAACGCTCATCTGCTGGAGGATTCGATCCAAGCCTGTGCGGTCAGGCGTAACAATCAGGCAATTGCCCTGAGCGTCCTTCAGACACCACCCGTTGTCATGCCGCTCGACTGTAATATTTTTGGACATATGGAAATTTCCTTCAGCTTATGAAGGCTCAACCCAACTCAGACGTGCATGTTCCCTTTCATGAACGTCAATCGTGTTTCGGCGTCACGGTGCCTATGTCGCGACGCCCAGTTTTCGCAGCTCCAGGCGCAGGTCGATCGGTTCGACGAAATGCACGCCCTTCATGCCCACAGCGCGTGCGGTCTCGATGTTCTTCGCGCTGTCGTCGATGAAGATGCAGTCGCCCGCCACGAGCCGGTAGCGCTGAAACAAGATCTGGTAGATCGCCGGATCGGGCTTGATGACGCGCTCATGAGCCGAAACGACAACGCCGTCGAAGCTCTGCAGGAAGGGGAAGCGGATCAGGCACTCGGCCCATTTCTCGCGCGAGAAATTGGTGATGGCATAGACCTTTTCGCCCCGCGCCTTCAGCTCTTCCAGCACCGCGACGCTATCCTCGATGGTGCCCGGCACCGCCTCATGCCAGCGCTCGTCATAGGCCCTGATCTGGCTTTCCCATTCCGGATGGCTGGCGACGAGCAGGGCGACCGCCTCCTCCCAGCTTCGGCCGCGATCCTGCTCGATGTTCCAGGCTGCCGTGCAGACATTCCGCATGAACCAGGCGCGCTTCTCGTCATCGGGGATCATCTCGCGATAAACCAGCAGCGGGTCCCAGCGGATCAGGACATTGCCGACATCGAAGACAACGGTGGGCGTCGTGGCAGGCATGGCTCGTTTCCGTCGGATGAGAGGCAGCAGCACCGGCAAGCGTTCACGCCCTTGTGTGCGCTTGCGCGAGACAGATGCGCGAACTCTCGCGTATCCGATGGGGAGAATGCAACGAGGAGAATGGCATGAGCCCATCGTTGATCAGCTCATGGCTGCCATGGCTGGACCGGCAGGGGCGCTTTTCAGGATTGCGGGCGACGGCCTTCGCGCTCGTGCTCGTGCCGGCCCTGATTCTCGCTGCCGAGGCCTGGATGGGCCAGCTCGGTTCCAAGCCCTGGACGCAAGCGGTCCACGACACCGGCACCTGGGCCGTGCGGCTGCTGCTGGTTACGCTCGCCGTCTCGCCGCTGCGGCGCATCCTCGACTGGAGCAAGCTGATCGGCGTCCGCCGGATGCTCGGGCTCTCCGTGCTCGCCTATGCGCTCGGCCATCTGACGCTCTACTGCATCGATCTCGCCTTCGACTGGGGGCTGATCCTCTCCGAGATCGTCAAGCGCTTCTACCTGCTCGTCGGCATCACCGCCCTGACCGGGCTGGTCGCACTGGGGGTGACTTCGACCGACGGCATGATCCGGCGGATGGGCGCCAAGAACTGGCAGCGCCTGCATAATCTCATCTATGTCATCACGATGCTCGGCCTGCTGCATTTCGCCCTGCAATCGAAGATCGATGTCACCCAGCCCGTGCTGATGACCGGGCTGTTCGCGCTGCTGATGGTCTATCGCGGGCTCGACAAGCTGAAGATCGCCACGACGCCACCCGTCCTGATCGCGGCGGCACTGGCGACGGGGCTTGCGACCGCGCTCTGCGAGACGGCCTGGTACGCGTTTGCGACCGGCGCCTCGGCTTGGCTGGTGTTCCAGGCCAATGCCGACATCGTGATCTACCAGGACATCGCCTCGCTGCGGCCCGGACATTGGGTGGCGCTCGCGGGACTTGCGGTCGCGCTCGGCCATGCGTTTCGCCGGCCCAAGGCAAGGCCGGCCCGCAGGATGCAGGCGAGCGAGCCGGCGCGCGCTGCCCCTTGAAAGCTTTGCGCGGCCCATGCAGCAATCGCGGTTGGCAGGCCTGTCCGCAGGCTCTAACCCTATGGCATGCCTGACGATCCGAATGCCCAGCCGATAGCCGACATCGCGGAAGCCGAACTCGCTTCCGAGGGGGTCGCGCCGGAATCGGGGCGAAATTCCCCGTTCCTGCCACTGCGCCAGCCGATCTTTCGCGCTGTGTGGTTCGCCAGTCTCGCTTCCAATTTCGGCGGCCTCGTCCAGATGGTCGGCGCGTCGTGGATGATGACCTCGATCGCCGATTCGCCGGACATGGTCGCGCTCGTCCAGGCCTCGACGACGCTGCCGGTGATGATGTTCTCGCTGGCGGCGGGCGCGATCTCCGACAATTACGACCGGCGGCGCATCATGCTGACGGCGCAGGGCTTCATGCTGGCCGTGTCGATCCTGCTCGCACTGTCGGCCTGGCTCAATGTGATGACGCCCTGGCTGCTGCTCGGCTTCACCTTCCTGATCGGCTGCGGCACCGCGCTCAACAACCCCGCCTGGCAATCCTCCGTCGGCGACATGGTGCCGCGACGCGATGTGCCGGCGGCGGTGACGCTGAACAGCGTCGCCTTCAACATCGCCCGCAGCGTCGGCCCGGCGATCGGCGGCGCGATCGTTGCGGCGGCCGGCGCGGTCGCCGCCTTCGTCATCAACGCCTTCAGCTATATCGCGCTGATCACCGTGCTGGTGCGCTGGCAGCCGCCGCGCATCGAGCGCCTGCTGCCGCGCGAGACGCTGCTGATCGCGATGAGCGCCGGCGTGCGCTATGTCGCGATGTCGCCCAATATCCGCAGCGTCATCCTGCGCTCCTTCGCCTTCGGCTTCGGCGGCATCGTCGCGCTCGCGCTCCTGCCACTGATCGCGCGCGATCTCGTCAAGGGCGGGCCGCTCGTCTTCGGCGTGCTGCTGGGCGCATTCGGGGCGGGCGCGGTCGTTGGCGCCTTCATGAGTGCCCGCCTGCGCCGGATGCTGACGACCGAGGCGCTGGTGCGCTCAACCTTCGCGGCCTACGCGACTGCGGCCGCGATCATCGGCGTCAGCACGACGATGTGGCTGACCATGCCGGCGCTGGCCGTTGGCGGTGCCTGCTGGGTGCTGACGCTATCGACCTTCAACGCGACGGTTCAGCTCTCCGCGCCGCGATGGGTCGTGGGCCGGGCGCTGGCGATCTATCAGATGGCCGCCTTCGGCGGGATGGCATCGGGAAGCTGGGCCTGGGGGCAGGCGACGCTGCATTGGGGCCCCGAGCAGGCGCTGCTGATCTCGGCCTTCGCTTTGCTTGCGGGCGCCGCGCTCGGACTGCGCTACGAATTGCCGCCGCTGGAGGCGCTCAATCTCGATCCGCTCAGCCGCTGGCGCGAGCCCAAGGTCGCTGTCGACATCGAGCCGCGCAGCGGGCCGGTGATCGTCACGATCGAATGGCTGATCCGCGAGGAGGACGTCGTCGAATTCCTCAAGGCGATGGCCGAGCGCCGCCGCATCCGCCGCCGCGACGGCGCGCGGCACTGGACGCTGCTGCGCGACCTGACAGACGCCGAGCTCTGGGTCGAGCGCTATGACAGCCCGACCTGGGTCGAATATGTCCGGCAGGCGCAGCGGGTGACGCTGGCCGACGCCGATATCAGCGATCGGGTCAGGGCGCTGCACAAGGGCCCCAACCCGCCCGTGGTGCACCGGATGATCGAACGCGAGACCGCGACCCTGCCACGCGGCCTGCCGATGCAGCATCAACACCCGCCGGAGCCGACCGGCCATAACGGCTGAAGGCGCCTGCCGTCAGCCGACGATCCAGAGCCCCGCCAGACCGAACAGCCCGACCACGATCCGCCACCAGGCGAAGACCGCAAAGCCGCGCTTCGAGACGAAGTCGAGGAAGCTGCGAACCACGATCAGCGCCGAGACGAAGGCGGCGACGAAGCCGATGGCGACCAGCGTCACGTCGTCGACGGTCAGCGTCTTGTAGCTCTTGAGCAGGTCGTAGGCGAAGGCGCCGGCCATGGTCGGCATGGCCAGGAAGAAGGAGAACTCCGCCGCCGCGCGCTTGCTCGATCCCAGCAGCATGGCGCCGACGATGGTCGAGCCGGAGCGCGACACGCCGGGAATCATCGCCAGGCACTGGATCAGGCCGATCTTGAAATACATCGGCAGCGGGAAGGTCGTGGCGTCCTGATACTTCTCCTCGAGCTCGAGATCATCGACCACGAGCAGGATGAGCCCGCCGGCGATCAGCGCGCAGCAGACGATGAAGGGGTTGAACAGCACGCCCTTGATGAAGCCGTGCAGCACCGCCCCGATCAGCGCGGCCGGCAGGAAGGCGACGAGCACGCCGAGGACGAAGCGCCGCGCGGCGGGATCGCTGGGAATCCGCAGGGCGATGTCGAGCAGGCGGCGGAAATAGACCAGCGTGATCGCCAGGATCGCGCCGAGCTGGACGAGAACCTCGAAGGACTTCCCGTTGGACTCAAAGCCGAGGAAATGCCCGAGAAGCAGCAGATGCCCGGTCGAGGACACCGGCAGGAATTCGGTCAGGCCCTCGACGATGCCGAGGACCAGCGCTTCGATCATATTTTCCATGTGAGGCTGTCCTCGTGCGACTTAGGGTCTGCGTCGGCGCGGCATCCGTAAACCGCAGCTCTCGATATGCCCAGCCCTTTGCAAATTGGTTACCAAACCTCAAACCGAACCGCGGCGAATCGCGCATTCGCCGTCCCGACGGGTTGTGAGGCCGTCCGGGCGGGATTATAGCGTGCGCCCGGCGCATATCGGGATGCGTTTCATCCTGTGGCCCCGCTTCGGCCGCACCTGCCTGCTTCAAGAGTGCCATGGCGACCCTTCATCATTACCCGCTATGCCCGCATTCGCGCTTCATCCGTCTCGTGCTCGGCGAATTCGGCCTCGAGGCCGCGCTGATCGAGGAGCGCGTCTGGGAACGTCGGCGCGAGTTCCTTGAACTCAACCCGGCCGGCACGACCCCGGTGTTTCGCGAGGAGAACGGACTTGCCGTTCCCGGCGCTGGCCCGATCGCGGAGTATCTCGACGAGACGCGTGGGCTGGCCCTGGGCGAACGCCGTCTGCTGCCGGAGGGGCCGGGCGAGCGCGTCGAGGTCCGCCGCCTGCTCGACTGGTTCTCGCTGAAGTTCAACGAGGAGATCACCGGCCCGCTGGTGCTGGAGAAGGTGATGAAGCGCTTCATGGCGCGCGACGATGGCGGCGGCCCGCCCGAGATGAGCGCGATCCGCGCCGCGCGCGCCAATGTGCGCTATCATCTGCGCTACATCGCCTGGCTAACGGCCAAGCGGAACTGGCTGGCTGGCCCGGAACTGAGCTATGCCGATCTCGCCGCGGCGGCGCATCTCTCCTGCGTCGACTATCTCGGCGACGTGCCCTGGGAAGAGGACGAGGCGGCCCGCGCATGGTATGCGAGGATCAAGTCGAGGCCGAGCTTCCGGCCGCTGCTGAACGACCGGATGCCGGGCATGGCGCCGAGCGCCCATTACGACAACCTGGATTTTTGAAGGCCGAGCGCCTGAAACGCGCCGTCGTCGCGCGCGCTGTTGCGGAGGGTTTCTCCGTCGCACGTACCGCCTCTGTCGATGCCATTCCCGAGGCGCCGGCCCGGCTCGCCGCCTGGCTCGCCGAGGGTCACCATGGCGACATGGGCTGGATGGAGGAGCGCACCGACCAGCGCGCCGACCCGCGAAAGCTCTGGGCGCAGGCGAAGTCCGTCATCATGCTCGGCATGAGTTATGCGCCCGACAGCGACCCGCTCGCCATCCTCGCGCAGACCGACAAGGCCGCGATCTCGCTCTATGCGCGCCGGCGCGACTATCACGACGTCATCAAGGGCAAGCTCAAGAGCGTCGCCGGCCTGCTCGCCGCGCAGGGCGGGGTCGACGTCAAGGTCTTTGTCGATACCGCGCCGGTGATGGAGAAGCCGCTGGCGCAGGCGGCGGGCCTCGGCTGGCAGGGCAAGCACAGCGTGCTGGTCTCGCGCGAGCATGGCTCCTGGCTGTTCCTCGGCGCGATCTACACGACCGCCGAACTGCCACCCGACGCCCCCGAAACCGATCATTGCGGCTCCTGCACCCGCTGTCTCGATATCTGCCCGACCGACGCCTTTCCGGCGCCCTACCAGCTCGATTCGCGCCGCTGCATCGCCTATCTCACCATCGAGCACCCCGGCCATATTGATGAGAGCCTGCGCGCCGGCATCGGCAACCGCGTCTTCGGCTGCGACGATTGCCTGGCCGTCTGCCCCTGGAACAAGTTCGCGCAAGCAGCCCAAGAAACCCGGCTTGCGCTGCGCGACGGGCTCGATGCGTTGCCGCTCGCCGATCTCGCCCGACTCGACGATCCCGCCTTCCGGGCGCTGTTCGCCGGAACACCCGTGAAGCGCACCGGCCGCGACCGCTTCATCCGCAACGTGCTGATCGCGATCGGCAACAGCGCGCGCCCGGAACTCGCCGAGAGCGCCGCAGCGCTCGTTTCTGACCCCTCGCCGCTGGTGCGCGCCATGGCCGCCTGGGCCCTGATCAGGCTCGCCCCCGCGCGGGCCCTGGTGCTTGCGCCCGCCGCGCTCGCCGCAGAGAACGACGCCGATGTCCGCCGCGAATGGCGGGCGTTCGCGGCCGAACCGGAAAACGCCTCATGAAGCTCCTGATCTTCGGCCTCGGCTATTCGGCCGGCTTCTTCGCGCGCGCCGCCCTGGCGCGGGGATGGGAGGTCACCGGCACGGTGCGCTCGGCCGACAAGGCGGCGCGGCTGAGCCGCGAAGGCATCCGCACGCTGGTTTTCGACGGCTTTGCGGTGTCGTCCTTTCTCGCCAAGGCCCTCGCGGAGGCGGAAGCCGTGCTGATCTCGGTGCAGCCGGGCGAGTCGGGCGACCCCGTTCTCGATTGCCTGAGCAAGGAGTTGGCGGCTGCTCCAGACCTGCGCTGGATCGGCTATCTCTCGACCATCGGAATCTACGGCGACCATGGCGGAGCCTGGATCGATGAGAGTACCGCGCCGCGACCGAGCTTTCGCTCGCAATTGCGGCTCGGCATCGAGCGCGACTGGCTGGCGCTGGGCGAGCGCAGCGGCAAGGCGGTGCAGATTTTCCGGCTGTCGGGGATCTAC
The DNA here is from genome assembly GCA_900470775.1 of Hyphomicrobiales bacterium. Lineage (GTDB taxonomy): Bacteria > Pseudomonadota > Alphaproteobacteria > Rhizobiales > Beijerinckiaceae > Allobosea. Next base: position 101,431 of record UCBZ01000018.1, read on the forward strand.
GGGCCGGGCCGCAACCCGATCGTCAAGCTGCGACAGGGCAAGGCGACGCGGCTGATCAAGCCGGGGCAGGTCTTCAACCGCATCCATGTCGACGATATCGCCGGCGTCCTGATGGCCTCGCTCGATCATCCGCGCCAGGGGGCGATCTACAACGTCACTGATGACGAGCCGGCCCCGCCGCAGGATGTGGTGAGCTTCGCCGCGAGCCTGACCGGGCTGGAGCCTCCGCCGGAAATTCCCTTCGAGCCGGCAAAGCTTTCGCCGATGGCTGCCAGCTTCTATGGCGAGAACAAGCGTGTCTCGAACGCGCTGGTGAAACGCGAGCTCGGCTACAGCTTCCGCTATCCGAGCTATCGCGAGGCGCTGCCCGCGCTGGTGGCGAACGGGGACTGAGGCTGCCGGCGGCGCTCAGGCCGCGTAGCGCTGACCCTCGTCGCCGTAATAGGCGACATAGCGCTGGTCGATCGCCGCCACGGGCAGGATCACCAGCACATCGGTGGTGCCAAACTGACGATCGACGACGGCGCCGGTGCCAAAACGAGCGCCGAGGCGCAGATAGCCCTTGATCAGCGGCGGCATCTGCTTCAGCGCGAGCTTGGCATCGACCATCTCCGCCGGCAGACGATCCATCGGGACATGGCGTTCCTCGCGGGCCGCAGCGCTCCATTCGCCAGCGGAATTGGCATGGTGGTGCAGGAAGCTCAGCGGCAAGGCGAGCGCGTCGGGGTCGGTGCCGTCGAAGCTGGCGCAACCGAACATCGCGTCGATGCGGTGGTGGCGGATATAGGCCCAGATGCCGTGCCAGAGCAGTTCGACCGTCTTCTTGGTGCGATAGGGCTTGAGCACGCAGGAGCGACCGAGCTCGAGGAAGCGCTCGCCGGGGTGGGCGGCGATCATCGGCGCGAGATCGAACTCGCCTTGCGTGTAGAAGCCGCCGAGCCTTGCCGCCGCGCTCTGGCGCATCAACCTGTAGGTTCCGACGATCTTCGGCTTGACGCCGCCGAAACGGCCGCGCGCGGCATGGTCGATGACCAGAAGATGGTCGCAAGCGCCGTCGAAACGGTCGGCATCGCGGCGGAACATGCGCGACACCACGTCGGGCTTGGCCGACATCTCCTGATAGAACACGCGATAGCGCAGGCGCTGCGCCCGCCAGATCTCGCTCGGCCCCCGCGCCAAGCGGACCTCCAGCGAGCCGGAGCGGCCAAGCGTGCCCGATAGCGGATCGGCCGCGCCGGACGGACGACCAAAACGGCGGATCGTGTCGCCGGAAATCAGCTTCAACGGAGAGAAGCGCGCGAACAGAATGCTCCCCACCGGCTGATGCCGAGCCGGCTCAGCCGGATATCCGTGGAGGTCTGGTGCCATGGCTCGTCTTGTTCCACCGGCCGCCAATTCTGGCAATCGGGACCATTTGCGCCTGTCATCTGACAGGATCGCGACAGAACTGCGTCGGAGCGGTGACGACCTCTCAGGCCGAAAGCGTCAAAGCCTGCGGGTTCGCGACGCGGTCGAGCCAGCGTTGCAGAGCCGCGCGATCGAGAGGCTTAGCCAGGCAATCATCCATGCCGGCGGCGAGCGCGGCCGCCCGGTCGTCCGCCGCGACATTGGCGCTGACGGCGACGAGCGGCAGCGGCGCCCGGCCGGGACGGTCACGTTCCATCGCCCGGACGGCGCGCGCCACGGCGAGCCCATCGAGTTCCGGCATGCGGATGTCGAGCAGGACGAGATCGAAGGACGTACCCGTTCCATCCAGGCAGGCCGAGACCGCCGCCAGCGCCTCGCGGCCGTCGCGCGCCCAGATCGCGGCGCAGCCAAAGCGCTCCAGGGTCCGGGTCGCGAGCAGGGCATTGATCTCGTTGTCCTCCGCCACCAGCACGGTGAGCCGGGGGCGTGATGGCGAGAGCGGGCGCGCGCGCTGCGTCGCGACGACCGGCGCGACCGGCGCAGGCCGAGGCGACAGCCGCTCATAGAGCGAGCGCGCCCGCACAGGCTTGACGAGGAAGCCGGTGAAGCCGGCGTCACGCGGTGAACCGAACTGCCGGCGCTCCAGCGGCGACAGCATGATCAGGCAATCGGCCACGCCTGCGGCGCGCGCGGCATCGGCCATGGCGGTGGCCGCCTCGTAACCGATCGACTGATCGATCAGGGCGGCATCGAAAGCTGTCCCATCCCGCAGCAGCGCCAGGCCCTCGCCGGCATCCGCGGCCAGCATGGCGATGCCGCCGGTTGCCGCGATCGTCTCCCGGAGAAAACCGGCGCCGAAGGGGGCGCCCGAGACGATCAGCACGCGCTTGCCCTGCCAGTCCGGCGGGGCAGGGGCGGCGGCATCCGTGGCGACCGGCAGAGGCAAGCGGACACGGAAGAGCGCGCCCTCGCCTGCCCCGGCGTCGTCTGCCCTACCCTCGACGCCGACGGAGCCGCCCATCAGCACGGCGAGCCGACGCACGATGGCAAGCCCGAGCCCGGTGCCCTCGTGCCGGCGCACCGCGGAATCGTCGGCCTGCTCGAACTCCTCGAAGATCGCCTGGCGGCGGTCTTCCGGGATACCCGGCCCGGTATCGGCCACCGCGATCTCGACCATGTCGCCATCGCGGCCGATGCGGATGCCGACGCCGCCCTGATCGGTGAACTTGATCGCGTTGCCGACGAGATTGAGCAGGATTTGCCGGAGTCTGTCGCGGTCCCCGATCAGATGCGTCGGCAGGTCCGGCGCAAGATGGGCGGCGAGCTCGATGCCCTTGGCCTGGGCGCGCGGCGCCATCAGCTCCGAGACCGTCTCGACCAGCAAGGCGAGATCGAAACGATCGCACGCGAGTTCGAGCTTGCCGGCCTCGACCTTGGCAAAGTCGAGAATATCGTCGACGAGTCCCAGCAACGCCTCGCCGGATGTCCTGAGCGCGCGGACATAGGTCGTCTGCTCCGGATCGAGCCCGGTGTCGCCGAGCAGATCGGCCATGCCGAGGATGCCGTTGAGCGGCGTGCGGAATTCATGGCTGACCGTGGCGAGGAAGCGCGATTTCGCCTCGTTGGCGCTCTCGGCGCGGGCGCGGGCCTCGACCAGTTCCTGTTCGCCGGCGATCCGCGCCGTGATGTCGCGGCCGACGCGCTGCAGCACCGTCCTGCCCAGCGCGACCGGCACGACGGTCTCGACCCAGGAGATCCAGCGCTCGCCATCGGGCGTCGCCAGGCATTCGTCGAAGACGCGGGCTCCGCCGTCCAGCGCCAGAGCCGGGCGGCAGGCGACGAGCCGCGGCGCGGCGACCGCACCGACGATCTCGGTCTCGTTCAGACCGAGCAGGGCGGCATAGGCGCCATTGGCGTAGACGATGCGGGCGCCGTCGCGGCGCACGATCAGGTCGCCCTGCGCCTCGATCAGGCTGCGGTAATGCTCCTCGCTGTCGGCCAGCGCCCAGAGGCGATCATTGAGTTTCTCGACATCACCAGCCAAATCCGCCGCCTGCCGGACGATGCGGTCACGCTGCCGCAACAATGTCAGGGCAGCGACGCCCGCAAACAGCGCGAGCGCCACCACCGCAAGCGCGGGCCAGGGGGATGAGAGAGGATCCATCGCCCCAATCTAGCAGCGGCCCGTTGAAGAAACGTTGGCCGAAGCCGCGATTTTGACGGATCGCATGAGGCAATCCGTTAACCTCACGCCCCTCGACGACTGGAGTGAGGATCAGGCCGCCTGCGCCATCTGGTCGCCTCGCGAGCGATAGGACAGCGCCTCCGCCAGATGGATGCGGCCGACCTTCGCCTCGCCGTCGAGATCGGCCAGCGTGCGCGCCACCTTGAGCACGCGGTGATAGGCGCGCGCGGTCAGGCGCATCGCATCGGCGGCATCGCGCAGCAGCGACAGGCCGGCATTGTCCGGCCGGGCGATCTCATCGAGGACGTTCGCCGGGCAGGCCGCGTTGGTCGTGACATTGGACAGCCCCAAAGCCTCGAAGCGCGCGGTCTGGAGGAGCCGCGCCGCGGCGACGCGGGCGGCGACCTGCGCCGAACCCTCGCTCGCCGCCGGCAGGATCAGATCAGCCGCAGTGACGGCTGGAACATCGATCGCAATATCGATGCGGTCGAGCATCGGGCCCGAGATGCGGCCCTGGTATTGTGCCATGCAACGCTCGTTCTGCTGGCGGCGGCAGGCGAAGCCGGGCTCGGTCGCCTTGCCACAGCGGCACGGATTCATCGCGGCGACGAGCTGGAAACGGGCCGGGTAGACGGCGCGGTGATTGGCCCGCGAGATCAGCACGTCCCCGGTCTCCATCGGCTGGCGCAGCGCATCGAGCGCCTGGGCCTGGAACTCGGGCAATTCGTCGAGGAAGAGCACGCCGTGATGCGCCAGCGAGACCTCGCCGGGCCTGGCTTGCAGACCGCCGCCGACCAGCGCCGCCATTGAGGCCGAGTGATGCGGCGCGCGAAAAGGCCGCCGGTCGGTCAGCGCGCCGTCGGCAAGGTGGCCGGCGACGGACAGCACCATCGAGACCTCGAGCAACTCGCGTGGGTTGAGCGGTGGCAGGATCGAGGGCAAGCGGCTTGCCAGCATCGACTTGCCCGCGCCCGGCGGACCGTTCATCAGGAGGTTGTGGCCTCCGGCAGCGGCGATCTCGAGCACGCGCCTGGCGCTTTCCTGGCCCTTGATGTCGGCGAGATCGGGCAGCGGGCCCGATTGCCGCGCCACCGCGGGCTCCGGCCGCGCCATCACCTGCGTGCCCTTGAAATGATTGGCAAGCTGGATCAGCGAGCGCGGCGCCAATATGTCGATATCGGCCGCGGCCCAAGCGGCCTCGGAGCCGGAGGCATGCGGGCAGATCAACCCCTGGCCCCGGCCATAGGCCGCGATCGCCGCCGGCAGCACGCCGGCCACCGCCGTGATCGAACCGTCGAGCGCAAGCTCGCCCAGCACGGTATAGCCCGCCAGCGCGTCGGCGGGGATCGCGCCGATCGCGGCCATCACGGCGAGCGCGATCGGCAGGTCGTAATGACTGCCCTCCTTGGGGAGATCGGCCGGAGCGAGGTTGACGGTGATGCGCTTGGCCGGCAGCGCGAGGCCGGACGCGATCAGCGCGGCGCGCACGCGTTCCTTGCTTTCGCCCACGGCCTTGTCGGGCAATCCCACCAGGATGAAGGCGACGCCGCCGGGCGTGACCTGGACCTGGACGTCGACGGCGCGCGCCTCGATCCCCTCGAACGCCACCGTCGCGACCCGCGTCACCATCAGCACCACCCCATTCCCCAAGGAGAGGCTAGCTGACCGCGCGCAACCGCGCAAGAACATATCGGGAACTTATTCGACCGTGCCGTCACGCATGAGCAGGCAGCGCGATCACCGTCGCGTGACGATGCCGATCTTGGGCTCGGGCGGCGTGCCGAGTTTCAACAGCAGGAAGCCCAGCAAGAAAGCCATGAGCGCGGCGGGCGCCAGCAGCAGATTCACCATGACCGGGTCCCACAGCAGCGGGTGGAGGTTGCGCTCGATCACGGGCTGCCATGCATTGATGCGCTCGCCGAACGCCGTCGACAGCACCAGGCTCGACGGGGTGTACTGCACCGAGGAATTGGCGATCGAGCGCGCACCGTCGATGACGAGCGAGACGAATCCGGCCGCGACGATGAGATAGCCGAGAAGCCGCAGCAGAAACCGCACCATCCGTTCGTCCTCATCGACCCCTGCAGCCGGCGCGCCTGTCACCTGCCGAGCAGCCGCGCCTGAAGGACGGCATACCATGACGACCGCAGTCTTGGTTGATTGCTTGCTTCGTCGATTGCCGGCCTTCGTGCCCGATGTGCCCATTCGGCTGCGGCTTTGCAACCGCCGCGGGCGCCGTTTTCGCGGCATCTGTCTACCGGCACCAGAACGCTCTTGAAAGAAGCCGGCTCGACGGTCATAAGCAGCGCGCCGGACAGGTGGCCGAGTGGTTGAAGGCGCACGCCTGGAAAGTGTGTATACGGGAAACCGTATCGAGGGTTCGAATCCCTCCCTGTCCGCCAGACTAACTTTCACTCAACATCGCCGACCTTCGTGGCGCTGCGGAAACGCGGCTGCCCATAAGACGTTAGCGCCGTCAAGGCGTTGCGGCCGCCGCTTGCCGTCGCCATGATCCGCAACAGCCGTTGGGGTAGCCGTTGGGGTTGCCCGTTGGGGTCAGGCTTCCCATTGCGCTTGGCCCGCTCGATCTCCGCCCATTGCTCGGCACGGTAGCGGCTCCAGAACTCGTGACTGGCGGCGATCTCGCGGGCCTCTTGCTGGTACGCCCGTTCGATCCGCAGCAGAGCATCGCGCTGCGCCAGAGGGTTACCTTTCACCGCATTGGTGATCTGCGACTGGACCACGGCATCGAGCATCGACACTTCTGTGCTCGTGCCGTTGAGCTTGACCGTGACCAGCCGCCTCGATTCCCGCAGCGTCGCTAGGTGGACCGCATTGTCCTGCAGCGAAAAGGTGAGCTCCGGTGCTCGTTTAGGGCGTCCATTGGGATTGCCCGACTGGCCCGGCTTGAAGCGCCCGCTCGGCATAGGCTTTTGCCCGAAGAACAGCTCGGCTTTTGCATCCTGGATCGCTTCAGAAGAAAACTTGCCGGGACGCTTTGGATCATCGCTGTGGGCCACGGATCAGCCCTCCCCGGCCAAGGCGCCGTGGCTTGAGAACGCGCGCTCGTCAGCGACATCCTCGAAGCGCTGGTTCGATCCAGCCAGAACCGCATGCTTGCCGGTCAGCTTCTCCCAGCGCGCGACAATCGTGTCGCAATAGGCTGGGTCGTATTCGAGGAGGCGGGCTTGGCGGCCGCAGGTCTCGGCTGCGATCAGCGTCGTGCCGGAGCCGCCAAAAATATCGAGCACGATCTCGCCGCGCTTCGAGCAATCCTTGATCGCGTCAGCCACCAGCGCCGTCGGCTTGACGGTCGGATGCATGGCAAGCTCATCTATGCGCTGGCTACTGAGGCTGCTGATCCCGGCATAGTCCCAGACATTGGTGCGGTAGCGGCCGGTCTCGCCCAGGCCAAAGCTGTTCGTATGGGGCGCCGTCCCGATTTTGAAGACGAACACCAGCTCGTGCTTGGAGCGGTAGAAGCTGCCCATGCCGCCATTGCTCTTGTTCCAGACGCAGAGGTTCTTCAGCTCGCTGAACGCCGCCTCGCCGGCATCGATTAGCTCGCGCATATGGCGCCAGTCCATGCAGACAAAGGCGATCGCGCCATCGCGGCAGACGGCCGACGCATTCGACAGGGTCGTCGTCAGGAACTGCGTGAACTCGGCGCACGACATCTCGCCGGAAGCCATCGCGAACTCACGATGGCGCACGGATCCGAGCCCGCAGACATGACCATCGATCTCCACATTGTAGGGCGGGTCGGTGAAGACCAGATCGGCGCGATCATTTCCAAGCAGGCGACCGAGATCCTCGGCTGACCGGGCATCGCCGCAAAGCAGGCGATGGCGACCCAGCTGCCAAAGCTCACCATGCCGGGTCACTGGCCTTGTCGGTAGCGGCGGGATGACATCCGCCGCTGGGACGGCATCTGCTTTGGCTTCCTTCGCCTGATCGAGAGTGAAATCGATCTCGGCGACCGAAAAACCTGTCAGCGAGACGTCGAAGTCGAGATCGATCAGCGCACCCAGCTCGATCGCCAGGATCTCCTGATCCCAGCCGGCATTGAGGGCGAGCTTGTTGTCGGCCAGCACATAGGCGCGCCGCTCGACCGCACTGAGATGGGACAGCCGCAGCGTCGGCACCTCGGCTATGCCCAGCTCTCTTGCCGCCAGCATCCGGCCGTGCCCGGCGATGATCTCGCTCTCGTCGCTGATCAGGACGGGATTGGTGAAGCCAAAGCGCCTGATGCTCTCGGCGATCTGGCGGATCTGTTTCCTGGAATGACGCCTGGCATTGCCGGCATAGGGACGTAGAGAGGCAATCGGGTGCATCTCTATCTTAGGATGAGGCTGCATGTGTTGTTCCTTCCCGCGGAGATCCGCGCTCGAAGGAACAAAGGTGAAACTTTAAACGCCTCGATCAAGCAAAAAATGACGCCACACTGCTATTCACTGGTGCTCACCTACGCCGTGTTTCAAATTCTTCTTCAAAACCGTTTCAAGGCCGCTTGAATATTTTCAAAAGCGGCACCGTGCTTCAAAAAGAACAATCGGACTTTTTTCCGAACGCGACGCCTAAGCGTTGCCGGTCCCGAAATGCCGACGGCGCGAGCGAATCACCCTTGGTGCCACGCGCCTGGCACGCTCCCTCGATCTGGGCCTTGCCACCGCATCGAAGCGCAATCCCACTTCGCCAAACGGCAACTCAATCCCGGCTCACGGCAGGCCGATCCCGCTTGTGGGCAATTCGATCTCGCTACCGGACAATGCCATCCCGCATAACGACAATTCGATCCCGGCAAACGACAATCCAATCCCGCTTAGCGGCAATCCGATCCCGGCGAATGGCAACGGATTTTTTCGCCAGTTGCTGAGATCCGGGTACGCAGAATGCGCCTGCAACTGACAATCGTCGCCAAAAGTACGGTGAATCTGGAGAGATGATGGGCCAGGACGGCGGCAGCGGACCTGGACCGAGCAGTCCTGCCCCGCTGGAAGTCCCCTGTTTTTTCCAGGCAAAAACAGGAATAACAGGGAGAACAGCTGACAGCAGAAATCAGCGAATCGACGCTGGGAACTATCAACCAGCCGGGCAGCGTGGCTCGGTCAGAGCTCCGTCCACCGCCAGCTAGTTCTCAACCCCGCCCATTTGCAGCAGGCTGCGCCGAATTCGCCGGCATCTCCGGGCGCTAGCGCTTGGGCAGTCTCTCTCGCCGAGCCCAAATTCAAATGAACTGGTGCCGTTCCGTAGGCATTCTTACCGCTGGAACTCTCCACTTCGGTTGCCGGCGAGAATCGAAGTAGCCTTGGGCCGCCGTTATCTATGTCGCAAGTTGGCCTATTGCCGCCTCTGCCGAAGTGAGGTTTCGGGCAGTGCAACACGCGTCCATGTTCTGGCTCTCCGCTTCTGTCCACACCGCCAGCAATCCATGCCGCGGGGATGAGGAAATCCGCGTCGCCCCTCCAATTAGCGATTTGAGTCACACCTGGAATGTGTCCCCAAGCGTGATGGTCCGCGTGGTCGAGCACGATTATCTGAAGACGAGCATCAAACGAACCGTGTGCCCGAGCGAGGCTCGAAAATATCTTCCGTGCACTCTCAAGATCGCTCAGACGTTGCCGCTGTCGACGCTCAGCGTCGCTGGAGAGTGTCTTCTGCACATCAGACTCGTCTTTGCCTACCACTAACTGTTCAAAGGTGTCGCTCGGAAAATAAACTTGGCTGGGTTGGTCGATAACCAAGAAGATCGGAACGGTATTGTGTAGGTTCCGCTTCAAAAAGACTCCGTGGAGCGCCAGCAGAGCCGCCAAATGATAGGCCATCCAGTTTTCGCCGCTTCCGATCTCCCATAGAAAGTCCGAGGATTTCGCTCCGTCGCGATCAAACCTAAGATTCAGCTCCCGCTCGTCGAGCATAGGTTTGCCTTCCGCGCCATCTATTCCTAGGTGTTTGGTCCCGGGATGAGGTGACGCGGGTCGATTTTGAAGTGTGATGGGTCTTTCGTCCATGCCTGACAGATGGCCTCGTATGGCGTTCGCCATCGCAGGGCCTTGAGATGCTTGGCGAAGTTGTAGGCGGCGACGAAGGCCACGACATGGGCCTTCAAGCTCTCGATATCGGGGTAGTGGAAGACCTTGGTCGTCGCATTCTTGATCGTGCGGTTCATCCGCTCGGCCTGACCATTCGTCCAAGGGTGGTAGGGCTTGGTCAGCTT
>UCBZ01000044.1 GCA_900470775.1 Hyphomicrobiales bacterium
CCGCCCGCCCCCGACGAGCCGCCTCCCCCAGCCAAGCCGTCGACATGCAGGATGCGGATGCCCTCGATCTTCTCCAGCGGCTTGACGCTCTCGCGCACGATCCCCTCGATCTTGTCGAGCAAGCGGCGGCGGAAGAGGCCATAGCGGGAGCCGTCGCTGAGAACGTTCTCGGCCTCGTAGAGCAGCTTCTGCGCCTCGGCCTCGACGGTGCGGCGGACCTTTTCGGCCTCCGCAGCGATCCGCGTTTCCTGGGCCGCCTTCTCGGCGAGCAGGATTTCGACGGTCTTGCGCCGTTGCGCGCCCTCGCTCTCGCGAATGGTCTGGACCTTCTCCTCGGCCTCGACCGCCTTGCCGCGTGCGATCTCCGCACTGGCATGCGCCGCCGATTGCTCCAGCGACTTGGTGTAGATGGCAATGGCCTTGTCCATCGCCGCACTCTCGACCTCGCGCTCGCGCTCGATCTCGAGCTTGCGCAGCTCGCGCTGGCGGCCGACCCTCGCCTCGTCGAGACCGCGGTCCGACGAGATGCGGGCGCGCTCGACCTCCTCGTTGGAGGCGATCTGCGCTTCCTGAAGCGCTTGCGTTCGGCCGATCTCGAGCTGCTCCAGCGCGCGCCGGCGCTCGATGCGCGCCGCCTCCAGCGCCTGCTCGCGGGCGATGTCGACCGTGTCGACCTGCTGGCGCGCCGTGATCTCGGCCTGCCGCAGCGTCTTGTCGGCGTCCGTGCGCTCGACCTTCTTGGCGGCGAGCACGATGGCGCGCTGCTCTTCCGCGATCTCGATCGCCTCTTTCTGGGCAATCTGGGCAATTTCGCGGGTCTTGGTCGAGCTGATGCGCTCTTGATCGAGCTTCAGCTCGGTCGTGATGCGCTGCCGCTCGACGGTGTCGCGGCGCTTGAGTTCGGCGGTGTCGAGTTCGGCTGCACGCTGGATCTCCAGCTCCTTCGTCGCGAGTTCCGCGGCAATGCGTTCGGCCGCGTTAACCCGCTCCTGCGCGATCCTGGCGGCCTCGGTCGCCTCGCGTGCCGCGATCTCGGCGGTTTCGATCGCCTGGTCGCGGGCGATCTCGAGGCCGCGCAGATCCTCGTCGCGGCGGATGCGCGCGCTCGAAATCGTCTGCTCCTGGGTGATGCGTGCCGTCTCGGTTGCCTCGCGGGCAGCGATTTCGGCGGCTTCGACCTTTTCCGTGCGCGCGATCTCCAGCAGCCGCGTCCGCTGGTCGAGCGCGATGCGGTCGGCGGCGATCGCGTTCTCCTGCGCGATCCGCGCCTTCTCGATGGCTTCGCGAGCAGCGATCTCGGCTTCGTCGAGTGCCCGGTTGCGCGCGATCTGCAGGGCGCGGACACGCTCCTCCTGCCCGATACGAGCGGATTCAACCGTCTCGCGGGCGGCGATATCCTCCTGCTCCAGGACGCGGGTGCGCTCGATCTCGCGGTAGCGGACCTCCTGCTCGCGGGCGATGCGCTCGGCGTTGATCGCACTCTCCTGGACGATGCGGGCTCTTTCCGTGGCCTCGCGCGCTGCGATCTCGGCCGCTTCCAGCACCTTGGTGCGCTCGATTTCCTTCTGGCGGATGTCGCGGTCGGACGCGATGCGAGCGACGTTGATCGCCTGCTCGTTCGTGATGCGCGCCTTCTCGACTCTTTCGTGGGCGACGATTTCGGCCTCCTCGACCGCGAGCGTGCGGGCGATCTCCTGCTGGCGGATGTCGCGGTCGGACGCGATACGGGCCTCGCTGATCGCGCGCTCATTGGCGATGCGGAATTTCTCGATCTCCTCGCGCGACAGGATCTGCGCCTGCTCGGCCTCCGTGTCGCGGGCAGCGCGCTCACGAGCAATCTCGGCGCGCTGCACGGCGCGCTTGATCTCGATCTCGCGCTGCTGTTCGAGCCGCGCGCCTTCGCTCTCGCGCTCGATATCGAGCGCCTGGCGCTCGGCTTCGAGGTTGCGGGTGCGGATGCGGATCATCGCATCCTGCTCGATGTCGTTGCGCTGCTTCCGCTTGTCCTCGATCTCCTCGATGATGCGGGTCAGACCTTCGGCGTCGAACCGGTTGGACGGATTGAAATATTGCAGGTCGGTCTGGTCGAGGTCGGTCAACGCGACCGATTCCAGCACGAGGCCGTTCTGGGCGAGCGCTTCGGCAGCCGCATCCTTGACCCGCTGGACATAGGCACCACGCTTCTCGTGCATCTCCTCCATCGTCATCTCGGACGCCACGGTGCGCAGCGCCGAGATGAACTTGCCGGAGAGCAGCGCATTGAGCTGGTCGGGCTGCAGCGTGCGCCGGCCGAGCGTGGCGGCCGCGACGGCGACCGAGTCGCGTTCCGGCTTCACCCTGACGTAAAACTCCGCGTCGATATCGACGCGCATCCGGTCGCGCGTGATCAGCGCATCGTTGCTGGCGCGCGTCACGGCGAGCTGCAGCACGTTCATGTTGACGGGCGTGACGTCGTGAATGATCGGCAGCACGAAGGCGCCGCCATTGATCACCACCCTTTCCCCGAACAGGCCCGTGCGCACGAAGGAGACCTCCTTCGACGAGCGCCGATAGAGCCAGTTCACCAGATAGACGACGATGGCGATGATGATCACCGCCACGATCAGCCAGAGGATCAGCGATCCGATCAGCTGTCCCGTCATGTCTTCATCCTCCCGCCCGAAACCCGGGTCACTTCGTTTTGCCGGCTTTTGGCGCCGGTCTCTTGTTTGCGTCGTGAGCGGCCTTGCCACGGCCGATGCGCTTGAAGGCGCGCGTCTGGTCGCGGATCGCAACCTCGACCGGCAGGCGCTCCATCGAGGACGCGCCATAGAAGCCGTGGCAGTGCTTGGTGTTCTTCATGATGAAGTCGGCATCGGCCGGCTCCGCGACGGGCCCGCCATGGACGAGGATGAACGCGTCCTTCTTCACCTTGAGAGCCGCCGCCGCCCAGCGATCGACCAGCGCCGGGCAATCGGCGAGCGTGAGGGCGGTTTCCGCGCCGATCGCGCCGCCGGTGGTGAGGCCGAGATGGCAGACGATGATGTCGGCGCCCGCCTTCGCCATGGCCCGCGCATCGTCCTCGCAGAAGACGTAAGGCGTGGTCAGGAGACCCTTCGCGTTGGCGAGCGCGATCATCTCGACCTCGAGCCCGTAGCCCATGCCGGTCTCTTCGAGATTCCTGCGAAAGACACCGTCGATCAGCCCGACGGTCGGAAAGTTCTGCACGCCGGAAAAGCCGACGCGCCTGACCTCGTCGAGGAAGACATCCATGCTGCGGAACGGATCCGTGCCGCAGATGCCGGCGACCACAGGCGTGGTCTTGACCACCGGCAGCACCTCGCCCGCCATCTCCATGACGATCGCGTTGGCATCGCCATAGGGCATCATTCCCGATAGCGAGCCACGGCCTGCCATGCGGTAGCGGCCCGAATTGTAGATCACGATGAGATCGATGCCGCCGGCCTCCTCGCATTTGGCCGAGAGCCCCGTGCCGGCGCCGCCGCCGACGATCGGCTCGCCGGCGGCGACCATCGCGCGGAAGCGCTTGAGCAGGGTCTTCTTGTCGAAGCGTGTCATGGCGGCGATCATCTCTGCACTGCCCGTTCGCGCCGGCGCCCGGCGTGCAGCGCCTTGAAGTGCTGTACGAGCGCGGCTGCGAAGGCAGGGTCGTTGATGTGGTGAGGCAGCCGGACGAGCTGCCGGTTGGGGCTCGGGCGCACCGTCTGCTCCAGCGCCTGGAACAGCGCCGCGTCGGCCATCGGATCGTGGAAGGGCTGTCCAGGCGCATCGAGCGCGGAAATGCCGAGTTCCGGGATCAGGAAGCGCACCGGGCCTTCCATCTGGTTCAAGCGCTCGCCGATCCAGCGGCCCATGCGGGAGTTCTCCTCCGCCGTGGTGCGCATCAGCGTGATTTGCGGGTTGTGCGGATAGAGCGTGCGGGTCCGATAGCGCTCCGGCACCGTGTCCGGCGCGAAGAAATTGACCATGTCGAGTGCGCCGACCGAGCCGACATAGGGGATGCGCGTCCGGATCACCGCACCAAATCGGTCCTCCGTCGCCGGCAGGAAGCCGCCCATCATCATGTCGCAGATCTCGGTGGTGGAGACGTCGATCACGGCCCCGAGCAGGCTGGAATCGATCAGCTTCTCCATCGCCTGCCCACCCGTGCCGGTAGCGTGGAAGACCAGCGGCTCCCATTCGGCCGCGACAAGCTTCGAGACGTGCTGGACGCAAGGCGTGGTGACGCCGAACATGGTCATTCCGACCAGCGGCTTCTGTGCAGCTTCGGCACGCCGCTGCGGTGCTGCGGTACGAAGTTCGACGAGGCGCGCCTTGGCCATGGCGGCGATGGCGCGCGCACCGTTCCCCAGCACGAGGCGCGAGACGCGGTTCAGGCCCTGCACGTCGGTGACGGAGTGCATCATGGTGATGTCGGAAGCGCCGACATAGGCGCGCACATCGCCCGAGGCCATGGTCGAGATCATCACCTTGGGCAGGCCGACGGGCAGCGCCTGCATCGCGGGCGTGACCATCGCCGTCGCACCGGAGCCGCCGGCCGAGATGATCCCGAGCAGGCCTTCCTGCTTCGGCAGCCAGGCCTGGAACGCCTCGGTCATCGCCGCCACCGCCGTGCCCCGATCGCCGGACGAGATGCCGGCGGAGCCCCGCGGATGGGCAAGCGCGATGGCCTGCGGCGTGACGTCACCGCCGACGCTGCGGCCTGAGGTCGAAAGATCGACAAGCCGCGTGCGCAGGCCCTCGGCGCGGATCAGGTCGCGGATGAAGCGCAGTTCCTCGCCCTTGGTATCCAGCGTACCGGCGATGACGACATAGGGCTCCCCGGCCGCGGCCGCCGCGAGCGGGCGCACCTCGCCGACGGGCCGGCCATCGCGTGTTGCCAGCGTCGGGCGCGAGATGGTGCGGGCCTGCGCCTCGATCTTCGCCGCCGGCACGGGCTGCGACCAGCGCGTCGGCTGCACCGGGTTGGCGATGTAGACCTTCGTCGGTCCGGCGGGCGCGGCGGATGGCGCGTTTGCCGGGGCGGTTCCGGCCGGGGCCTCGAGCGCGCCGTCGGTCTCGTCATGACCGTGGCGTCCGACCCCGAGCAGGCGCTGCTGCAGCTCGCGGTCTCCGGCGAGCGTCGCGGATGCGATGATGCGGTTGACCCGGCCGTTGACCATGATCGCGACCGGGTCGGACATCTGCGTCGCGACACCGATATTCTGCTCGATGACCAGGATCGCGACGTCGCCCGCCTCGGCGAGCCTGATCAGCATCTCCTCGACATGGGCGACGATGACAGGCGCGAGGCCCTCGGTCGGCTCGTCCATTAGCAGGAGGCGCGGATTCATCAGGAGCGCCCGGCCAATCGCCAGCATCTGCTGCTCGCCGCCCGACAGCTGCGCCCCACCATTGTTGCGGCGTTCCGCCAGGCGCGGAAAGACCTCGTAGATGCGCTCGATCGTCCAGGCTCCGCGCTTGCCGCGCTGCATCACGCGCAGATGCTCGTCGACCGTCAGCGAGCGCCAGAGCCTACGGCCCTGCGGGACATAGCCGACGCCCAGCCGCGCCACCTCGGCCGGCCCGCGCCCGGCGATCTCCTCGCCAAAGAAGCGGATCGAGCCGGAGCTGATCGGCACCAGCCCCATGATCGCCTTGCACAGCGTCGTCTTGCCCATGCCGTTGCGACCGACCACCGAGAGCACGCCGTGCTGCAGCGTCAGGTCGACGCCCTGCAGCGCGTGCGAGCGGCCATAGAAGACGTTGAGCCCGGCAACCTGGAGGATTGGGACGCCCGCGCCCGCCGGCGCTTTCAGCCGCTCAGCCATGGCCACCCCCGAGGTAGAGTTCCTGCACCTCGGAATCGGATTCGATCTCCTCGGGCCGGCCTTCCTTGAAGATGCGGCCATTGTGCATCATCGTCACGCTCTCGACGACGCGCAGCGCCACGTCCATGTCGTGCTCGATGATGATGTAGCCGATATGGCCCGGCAGCCCGGTGAGGATATGGACGAGGTCGCGCCGCTCGGTCGGCGACAGCCCCGCGGCCGGCTCGTCGAACAGGATGAAGCGCGGCGCACCCGAGAGCGCCAGTGCGATTTCGAGCTGGCGCTGCTGGCCATAGGCGAGCTCGCCGACGAGCCGGTCCTTGACCGCCGTCAGGTGGACGGCATCGACCAGGCTCTCGGCGGCATAGGTCAGCGCATCGTCGCGGCGGGGACGCAGCAGCGAGAAGCGGTTTCGTGACACGCCGCGGCAGGCGAGATAGACATTGTCGATCACCGAGAGCCCCGCGAAGAGCGACGAGATCTGGTAGGTCCGGCGCAGGCCACGGCGGATGCGCTCTTGCGGCGGGAATGCGGTGACATCCTCGCCGAAGAAGCGGATCACGCCGGAACTCGGACCGAAATCGCCGGTGATGCAGTTGAACAGCGTGGTCTTGCCGGCCCCGTTGGAGCCGAGCACGGCGCGACGCTCGCCCGGCCGGACCGAGAGGGTGACGTCCGACAGCGCCGCCAGCGCGCCGAACAGCCGCGATACACCGCGCAGCTCCAGCGCATTGGCCGAGCCGGCCGCGTTCATCGGTTCGCGCTGCGGCACGGCGCTCATGGCGCGCCTCCGCCGACGCGCATCGCCGAAGCGCGCGCGTCGCTGTTGCGCCGATAACGCTCGCGCAGGCGTTCCCAGATACCGATGAGCCCGTTCGGCGAGAACAGCACGATGATCAGGAAGCCGAGCCCGATCACGAGCTGGTAGCGCTTGCCGTCGAGGCCGAGCCCTTCGAGCACATCCAGCGAGAAGGTGCGCAGCAGCACATAGATCAGCGCGCCGATGAACGGGCCGATCGGCCGGCTCAAGCCGCCGACCACCGCGATGATCAGCATGTCGACAACCGGTCCGACGCCAGCCGTCCCGGGAGAGATTTGCCGCTGGAACCAGACCAGCAGCACGCCTGCGAAGCCGGCGATCACAGAGGCGAAGGCATAGGCTGCGACGCGGTGGGCGACGACATCGAAGCCGAGCGCGGCCATGCGTCTTGGATTGTCGCGGGTGCCCTGCAGAGCGAGGCCGAAGGGTGCGCGCGAGACATAGATCACCACGCCATAGGCGAGCGCGGCGCAGCCCAGGCAAAGATAGTAGAACGCCACCGTGCCGCCCCAGTCGATGCCAAGGAAGACCGGTGGAACGATTCCGTTAAAGCCGCTGAACCCATTGAAGATCGAGTAGTTCTGCAGCGTCAGGTAATAGAATGCCGAGGCGATCGCGAGCGTGATCATGATGGTGTAGATGCCCTCGGTCCTGACCGAGAGAGCCCCGCTCAGCGTGCCGAACGCCGCCGCGATGAAGACCGCGACCGGCACCACGGCCCACCATGGCCACTTCAGGCTGATCTGCGTGATGGCGCTGTCGCCGAGGATGGCGACGAGGTAGCCGGCGAGCGCCGCCACGGTCATCTGCACGAGGCTGACGACACCGCCATAACCGGCAAGGAACATCAGGCTCAGCGCGATCAGTCCCAGGATCATCGAATAGGCGAAGATCTGGCCCAGCCAGAACGGGCTCGCCAGCAGCGGCATCACCAGCAGCAGCGTGGAGACGATCCAGAAGGCGACGCCGCGCCGCGCGACCCAGTCGGCGAGGCCTTCGCTGGCCGGAACGCGCTCACCGGTGGTGCGGGTGTCGATCACCGCCATCGCTCAGCGCCTCGCCGCCAGGCCTTGCGGCCGGATCGCCAGCACCGCGACCATGATCAGGAAGGTCAGCATCACCGCATAGGTCGGCATGTAGACGGAGCCGAACTGCTCGGCGAGGCCCACGATCAGTGCGCCCATGGCCGCACCGGGAATCGAGCCCATCCCGCCGACGATGACGACGACCAGCGAGGACAGGAGGATCTTGGTATCCTCGCCCGGCTGCAGCGACTGGAAGGTGCCGCCGACGACGCCGGCCAACCCGGCGAGTCCGGCGCCGAAGGCGAAGATCAGGATGAAGATCAGCTGCACCCGCACGCCGGTCGCCGCCAGCATGTCGCGGTCATCGACGCCGGCGCGCACCAGCATGCCGATGCGCGTGCGGTTGAGCGCCAGCCACATCAGCACCCCGAGGAGGATCGCACCTGCCAGGATCGCGATGCGCACGAAAGGATAGGTCATCATCACGGCCTCGCCATTGCTGCGCAGCGCAACGACGAAGGGCAGTTGAACCGGCCCCGACAGCCAATCGGGCGTCGTGACCTGGAAGGTGTCGCCGCCATAACTCCAGAGCAGCAGGTCGGCGAAGATGATCGAAAGGCCGATCGTCACCAGCGTCTGGCGCAGATCCTGGCCTTCCATCCAGCGGAACAGCAGGACCTGCATGAGGATGCCGACGAGCGCGGCCGCCAGGAAGGCGACCACGAGCGCAATGAGCCAGGAGTCGGTCAGGTTGCCGACACTGTAGCCGACATAACCGCCGAACAGATAAAGCGAGCCATGGGCAAGGTTGACGTTGCGCATCAACCCGAAGATCAGCGTGAAGCCGCTGGCGACGAGGAAATAGAGCGCACCGAGCGTGATGCCATTGAACAGGGCGCTGAGGAAAACCCGCTTGCGCCCGAAGCTCGCTTCCATGCCCGGCGTCCAGACGGCGAAGACGAGCCACAGCAGCAGCGTGATCGCGATCGCGATCAGCAGCGACCAGAATGGGCGTCGGGCGACGAAATCAGCCATGGCCGGCTTTCAGCGGTGCGAGGCCGACGGTCCGCAAAACCCGCCGATAATCCCGTGGCGCCATGCCCATATGGGCGGTGAAGAAGCGGGTGAAGACGCTTTGGCAGGAAAAACCGAGCCCGTTGCTGATCCGCGTGACCGGGTCCTCCGAGAGAGCGATCCGGTCGAGAGCGGCGTCGAGGCGCATGGTGTTGGCGAAGACCGTCGGCGTGACGCCGACCTGCTCGCGGAAGAGCTTGAAGAAATGCGCCCGCGACAGCCCGGCTTCGCGCGCCACGCTCGCCAGCACGCCACCTGAATTGCGGCACTGGGCGAGAAGCCCCCTTGCGCGCTGCACGCGTCGGTCCAGCTCCAGCGCCGGCGTGACGTGAAGCAGCGACGACGCAAGGTCGCAGCCAATCGGCTCGCTCGATGCTTGCGCGAGGGCCATCAGCACGGGTGCGAGGTTGGGTTCGGCCTGCGACGACAACAGCATGCCGACCGCTTCGTCGCGCCAGGCAGCAAGCTCGCGCGTCACGACAAGCTCCGATGACGGGAAGGCAAGCGACCCGGACGGCGTCATGGTCTGGGCGGCCAGCCATTCGGGCTTGAGGTAGACGACGAGAAACAGGCCGAAAGCCCCTTGGCGTTCGGGCTGGAAATTGTGCGGCTCCCAGGGATTGATCGCGACCGCCATGAAGGGATCGACCAGAACGGACCGGTTATCGACCCTGACGAGGCCACGCTTGCCCTCGATATGGAAGATCAGGTGAGCTTCGCGGTGCGCGTGAAGCACCAGTGGACGGTCAAGGTCGTAGATCGAAGCTCGGCCGAAGGGGCCGTGGCACACCGCGACTGCGCGACTCATGTTCGCTCTCTCGAAGTAGTCCGCCGCTCTGTGCACGGCCTCATCAGGCAAGCCTCCCCGTGGCCGCCAGGTTCTGGCGGCGGACGAACGCGTCAACCGAGGCGTAAAACGGGCGGAAGGGGACGCGCATGTCGCCGTCTCCCTTCCGAGCGTTGTCGTTCAGCCCGTCACGGCTTGCACTCGGGATTGGTCCGCGAGGGCAGGCCTACGGCTTTGAAGGCCTCGGCCGAAAGTCCCATCGTCTGCGAGACGTTGGGCACCGTCTTGATGAACTTGTTGGTCAGATCGCCGTTCGGGAGCTCCGCGACCTCGGTGATGAAGGTCGTTGCGATCGCCTGACGGTTCTCATCGAGCTTGACCTTGCCGTTGGGAGCGTCGAGCTCGGTCCTGGCCAGCTCGGCTCGCAGTTTGGCGCCGCCATCCGACAGGTCGCCGTTGATCTTGCCCATCGCGATCGCCAGGGCATTGAAGGCGTTGTAGTAGTTCGTCGCGAAGAGCGACGGGCTGGCGAAGCGCTTGTCGGCCGGAAATGCCTCCTGATAGGTCTTCACCCAGGCCTGCCACTTCGGATCGTCCCATGCATCGGCAACGCCGCTGGACGTGGGCGTTCCCACAAGCAGGCGCTTGGCGGCACCGCGCGAGGACAGCACGGTCTGGTCGGCCATGATCGAGCCGCCGATGAACTTCGCCTTGCCGCCGGTCTGGCCGTACTGATTGAGGAAGTTGACGGCGTCGCCGCCGCCAAGCCCCAGGAAAACCGCGTCGACGTCGTCGGGAATATTGGCGATGACCGAGCCGAAATCCTTCGTGCCCAGCGGCACCCATTGACGCTGAGCGATCTGGCCGCCGGCCTTGCAGTAGCCAAGCGCGAAGCCGAAGACCTGTGTATAGGGGAAGGAATAGTCTTCCGCGATCACGGAGATCTTCTTGTAGCCCTTGTCCTTGAAGACATACTCGCCCAGCCCGGCCATCCACTGCGCGCCGTCGCTGTTGAAACGGAAGAAGTTCGGCGAGGGATTGACATAGGTGGTCTCGAGCGCGCCCGAGGAGCCGTTGATCATCACGAGATTGGGCACGGTCTTGCTGTAGTCGCGCATGGCGATGCCTTCGGAACCCGACAGCGGCCCGATGATGAGCTGGACCTTGTCCTGCTCGACAAGCTTCCGCGCAGCGCGAAGCGCCGAGTCGGGGCTGGCGTCGGTTGCGACGGTGATGATTTCGATCTCGCGCCCGGCGATCTTGTTGCCGGCCTGCTTGGCGGCGATCTGGACGCCGCGAACGCCATCCTCACCCCCCGAGGTCAGCGCGCCCGACAGGGTTGCCATGACGCCGATCTTGAGTTTGTCCTGGGCGTTGGCGGCTCCGGCCGCCATGACGAGAGTAGATGCCGCTACAGCGGCCAACAGCGCCTTGCGCATTCCCATATCCTCCCTGAAAGCAGCAACGCCGAAGGGATCAACGGCGCAGCCGATGGCGGATTTTTCCGCTCTAACGGAAGGTTACCACAGCGCGCCCGGCTGCCAAGACGGCTGACATTGCACACGGTCTGCTTTTGCGGCCGTCGACTGGGACGATGTCTGAAGATCGGCAAGGTTGGCAGTCTCGTCTGCGCGTCCATTGGAGGTTCTGAAAAACCACCCTCCGCCGCTCAGGTTGAAACGCGCCAGTAGCCGACATAGAGGCATCACCCAAAACCCGACATTTGTGGTCGGAGCGGGGCTGGCCAGAAGATCAACCCGTTTGTCCTGATCAGACGCGCGCCGAGAAGCGCTCCAGCACCGCGGTCAGGTTATGGCTTTCACCCTGGGCCTCATCGAGGACCAGCCGGCTTTCGAGATCGTCGAGATGCTCGCTCATCAGCGCGATCGCACGAGGTTTGTCGCCGCGCCCGACGGCTTCGATGATCTGGCGGTGGTGGTCGGCGCCGCACTGATCGCCATTCTTCCGCCTGTACAGGGAATCGACCAGCGAAATCCGGGCGAGGACCTTCTCCAGCAGTTCGAGCAGAACCGGATTGTCGCCGAGCCGAGCCAGTTCGACGTGGAAGCGGCCCGCGAGCCTGGACTTCGCCGCAGCGTCGGGGGCAGCGTGAATGCGCTCCTCCTCGATCGTGAGTTCTTCCAGCGCGGCGATGCGGTCCGGCGCGGCGCGTTCGCAGACACGTTCCAGCATCAGCAACTCGATGCTGCGGCGGGCCTCCAGCAGGGCGCGCGCCTCCTCGATGCCAGGCTCCGCGACGAAGGCGCCGCGATTGCGCTTGCGCTCGACGATATGATCGCGCTGCAGCACGGCGATGGCACCGCGGACGACGGTTCGGCTGACTCCGAAATGTGCGCCAATGACATCCTCGGGCAGCTTCATGCCGGGACGAAGCGCGCCCTCCGCGATCGCTTCCGAGAGCGTATCGCAGATGCGGACGACGACGTCGTCCCCGGATATGTCGCTGACACGCTCGTTCATTGGGTGTTCCGGCTGCCGTTTGTGTGCCGATACCGATAGCCTCTGCCGCCATTGGGATACAGCCCATTTTGCGGGCACAGCGTCTAAATTTGTGCAACCAGATATGTTTTCATATCTGAAACCAGAAATAAATCCTCACTGAAAATCAGGTCAGAAATCAATAATATTTGATATATATCAGTGCATTAGCAGCATCATTCAGGTTCGTCGCTACCGCTTGGCATGAGCCTTGCCAGACGTTTCCCTATCAATCGCAGAGAGGCGCGCGTCGGTGGACCCAGTCCAGGGCCGAGGCATCCGTTCTCGAACGCCCGGATGGTGCAGCATGTCGATGGCGGCCGAAGTGAACCCGGAGACTTCCGCCCCGCGACTTGGGCAGCGTCTGACCGTCACAGGCGTCAACCACGCCTATGCGGGAGCGGCCGCGATCGAGGATGTCGGCTTCGAGGTTCCAGCCGGGACGATTGCAGCGATCCTGGGACCGAGCGGCTGCGGCAAGTCGACGATGCTTCGGGTCATCGCCGGGTTGTTGCGGCCCGATGCCGGCTCCGTGCGGATCGGCGAGCGTGACGTCACGGACATCCCGGCGCGCGAGCGCAGCGTCGGCATGGTCTTCCAGAACTATGCGCTGTTTCCGCATCTCACCGTTGCCGAGAACGTCGCCTACGGGATTTCGCGCCTCCCGCGCGCGGAGCGCCGCGAGCGCGTCGACGAGATGCTCAGGCTGGTTCGGCTCACCGCCTTCGCGGATCGCCTGCCGCGGCAGATGTCGGGCGGCCAGCAGCAGCGGGTCGCGGTGGCGCGGGCCCTGGCGCCGAGCCCGGCGATCATGCTGCTCGACGAACCTTTTGCAGCGCTCGACCGTGGCCTGCGCGCCGATCTGCAGTTCGAGTTCGTCCGGCTCCAGCGCAGCCTCGGCATCACGGCGATCATCGTCACGCATGACCAGGACGAGGCGCAGTCGGTCGCCGACCGGCTGATCGTCATGAACAAGGGCCGCGTCGAGCAGTCGGGCCGGCCGGCCGAGCTCTACGATTCTCCCGCGAGCCTCTTCGTCAACGGCTTCGTCGGCCATGCCTCGCTGCTCGAGGCCAAGGTCGAGAAAGGTGCCACCGGCGCCGGCCTGCGGCTGAGTTCGGGCGCCTTGCTGCCGATGCCGGCTCCGGTCGCCTTCGTGCCGGGCTCGCCTGTCGTCCTCGCGGTCAGGCCCGAGCATGTGATGCTCCAGGCCGAGGCTTCCGCAGGCGCGCTGCCGGCAAAGCGCATGCTCTCGGTGCCGCAGGGACCGCTGATGATGCACGACCTTCTCGTCGCCGGCACGCACCCCGTCCGCGCCGCGGAAAGCCGCGTGCCGGGCTCGCCGACCGACAACCTGCCGGAAGACGTCTTCGTGACCTTCGCTCTCGATCGCTGCCGCCTGTTTCCTGCTCCCTGACCGCCATCAGAAGGATCGCCGCCATGACCAGCCTTCCGCTCAGTCGTCGCCATTTCACCGCCGGCCTCGCCAGCCTCACAGGCCTGGGGCTGCTCTCGCCGCAGTCCGCTCGCGCGGCAGGCTCGGTCGTCGCCGCATCCTTCCCCAACGCCTGGGAGGACGCCTATCGCAGGATCGTGGCCCCGCTGGTCAAGGCGCAGGGCACCGAGTTGGTGGTCGCGCCGGCGCTGGCGCAGGATCAGCTCGCCAAGCTGCTGGCCAACCCGTCCAAGCCACCTTTCGACGCCCTGCTGATGTCGCCCGGCCAGACGGCGGAAGCCGCGTCGCGCGGGCTGATCGAGAAGATCGACCCGTCGAAGCTGAAGAACTGGAGCAAGCTCGACGCTGCCGCCCGCACCGAATACGGGCCCAACGTCACCGTCGAGATCAATGGCATCGCCTATAATCCGAGCCTGGTGCCCAAGCCCGCCGGCTACAAGGACCTCTTCGAGAACAAGGCCTATGACGGCAAGGTCGCCTGGATCGGCTTCGGCTCGAACACCGCGACGATGGCCTGGGTCGAGATCGCCAAGCTTTATGGCGGCAGCGAAGACGACATGACGCCCGTCTTCAAGCTGCTTGCCTCGCATCTGCCGAAGATCGGCGCGATCGCCAACAACGGCAGCCAGCAGATGACGATGTTCCAGCAGGGTGAGATCGGCGTCTTCATGGCCAGCACCGGCAATGTCGCGCGGCTGAAATCGCTCGGCGTGCCCTGCGAGTTCGTCCATCCGGTCAGCGGCTCGCCGAGCGTCCCGGTGACGATCCACCTCGCCAAGGGCGCCGCCAACCCCGAGGGCGTCTACCAGTACATGGATGCGGCGATCTCGGCGGATGCGCAGTCCAAGCTCGCCTTGCCGCCGACCGAGATGGTTCCCACCAACACCGAGGTGCCGCTGCCGCCCGGCATCAAGGCCTTCGTCTCCGACGAGCAGATGAAGACGCTGGTCTATCCCGACTGGGCGAAGATCAACGCCAAGCGCGCCGCCTGGACGGCCGAGTTCGACCGCGTCGTGCGCAAGTGAACGAGGGCCAGGCAACGCGGGAGCGCGCGGGATGAACCGCAACGGACTGCCATTTCTGCTGCCCATGCTGGCGCTGTCGCTGGCAGGCTTCCTCGTGCCGCTCGCCCTGCTCGGGGTGTTCAGCCTCGTCGACACAGCCGGCTCGCCGACCCTGGATAACTATCGGCGCCTGTTCGCCGATCCGTTCATCCTCAGCGTCCTCGTCGATACACTGGGCCTGGGCGCCAAGGTCGTCGCGCTGACGACGGTGATCGCCCTGCCGATCGTACTGCTCTACTGGCATGCCGGCCCGAAGATGCGCCGCGTCATCGTCTTCCTGACGCTGCTGCCGATGCTGACCAGCAATGTCGTGCGCACCTTCGCCTGGATCGTCATTCTCGGGAGGTTGGGTCCGGTCAGCCAGGCGATGGTCGAACTCGGCTTTTTCCCGGCGCCGCGCAGCCTGCTCTTCAACGAGACCGCGCTGGTCGTCGTGCTCGCGCAGATCGAACTGCCGCTGCTGGTCTTGCCGGTGATCGCGGTGATGACGCGCAGCGACGGCAGTCTGGCGGCGGCCGCCGCCACGCTCGGCGCCGGCCCCTGGCGCGTGCTGTCGACGATCCTGCTGCCTATGATGGCGCCCGGCATCCTCGCCGGCTGGGTGCTGGTCTTCGCCGGAGCGACGACCTCCTACGTCACGCAGTCGGTCATCGGCGGGGCGAGGCTGATCTATCTGCCGCAGTTCGTCTATCGCGAGGTCGGCGTGCTGTTCAATTGGCCGTCGGCGGCCGCTGCCGCCTTCGTACTGCTGGCTGCGACCAGCATCGTCATGCTGGCGATGACGGCAGCCTCCCGCCATCCGAGGCTCGCCGGTCATGCTTGACGGAAACCGCCCGCTCGATTGGGCCTACCGGCTCTTCGTCTACGGCCTCGGCGGGCTCGCCATCGCCTTCATGGTCGCGCCCGTCGCAGTCGGTCTGGCCATGTCGTTCACGGCGGGGCAGACCCTGAAATTCCCGCCGGACGGGCTGTCGCTGCGCTGGTACTCGGCCTTGCTCGACCCGGAACAGTCGGGCCCGATCCACACGGCGATCCTACATTCCGCGCAGATCGCGGTGCTGACTGTGCTGGGCGCCGTACTGGTCGCGGCGCCCGCCGCCTATGGCGTGACACGGCTCAAGCCTGCGGCGTCGGCAGCCGTCGAACCGCTGATGCTGGCGCCGCTCGTGCTGCCGAGCCTCGTCTACGGCCTGGCGGCGCTGATCGCCTCGGGCCGCGTCGGACTGAGCCCGTCCTTCGGCCTCGTCGTCTTCGGCCATATCGTCGTGTTCGGGCCGCTGATGTACCGCTCATGCGCCGCGATCACCCAGCGGCTCGATCCGAGCCTCGAGGAGGCGTCGGCCCTGCTCGGCATGGGACCCTTCCGCACCTTCCTGCGCGTGACGCTGCCGCTGATGCTGCCGGGCATTCTCGCCGGCATGTTCCTCGTCTTCATGCAGTCGCTCGACAATGTCTCCGTGACGCTCTTCCTCGCCGATGCGCGCACCACGGTGCTGCCGCTGCGGATGTTCCAGATGATCGAGGAATCGCTCGATGTCCGGGTCGCGGCCATCTCCGGCGTGCTGATCGGCGCGGTGCTGCTCTGCCTCATCGTCTCCTGGAAAGCGCTGGAGCCCAAGCGCCAGGGCTAGGCGTCACCCCCGGTTCCATATCGCCAGATTCCATCTCGCAAGGATCACTCTCGTGACATCACCGTCGCCTGCCGGCCGCCACATCGAAGCCCTGCTGGCCGATTTCGAGCCTGACTTCCAGTTCGACGCGCCGCTGCCGTTGCCGCTTGAGGAGTTCGAGGAGCGGCTGCGCAAGGTTCGCCGCGAATGCGTCGTGGCCGGGCATGACGTGTTGATCGTCCACACCGACATGATCGGCTGGTTCCACACCTCCAACGCCTATCTGCGCTATCTCTGCGACTGGATGCGCGAAGGCGTGCTGATCGTCCCGATGGACGAGGACAAGCCGCTGACGCTGCTCTCCTTCTTCACGCAAGCCGTCATCCTCCCCCCCGGCGGCGAGCCGGTGCTGGTCGAGGATATCTGGCAGATCGGCGCGATCGGGCGCGAATATGCCGACCGGCCGGGTTCCTCCGTGGTCAAGACGGCGGAGGCCTGCGCCAAGCTGCTGGCCGATCTCGTCCCATCACGCCCCCAGATCGGCTGGATGGGTGACAGCCGGTCGGGAGAGTTCATCGGCCTGCTGACGGAGCTGATCCCGGGCGCCGCCTTCGTCGACGACAGCGCCATCATCGACCGGATGCAGCGCGTGCGCTCAGCCCGCGAGGTCGGCATGTTCCGTGCCGCCTGCCAACTGATCGATATCGGCATCCAGGCGGCTTATCATGTCGCGAAGCCGGGCGTGACCGACCACGAGATCTTCGCTGCCTTCACCTATGCGCAGCTCGCCCGCGGCGGTGAATCGGCCGATGGCTACCAGATCGGCGCCAACGCCTTCGGCACCCATTGCGGCAAGCCCTATGGCCACGTCATGCGGCCGGGCGACATCGCCAATCTCTACATCTCCAACGTCACCTTCCGGGGCTACAACGCCCAGACCTCCCGCATGATCGCCTTCGGCGACATCACGGCGCGGCAGGAACTGGTGCTGTCGGCCTGCGAGGAGGGCGTCAAGCGTGCCGAGACGCTGATCCGTCCCGGCGCCCTGATGCGGGACATCAACAACGCCGCGTTCGAACCCTTCATCGAGAAGGGGCTGCTGACGTCACCGGAAACGCGCACCATGCCCTATAACTGGAGCACGGCCGATGATGGCGGGCCGCGTCTGATCAAGCGGCAACAGGTCAGCGCCCCCGACTGGGAGGCGCAGGGCCGCAAGCTGATGCATGTCTATCCGGCGACGCACGGGCCCCATAACCCGAATATCGGCCACGCCGTCGGCATGGCCAGCGCGGGAAACGCCTTCAACCTTGCCTCGCACAACTACGATCGCCTGGAGGAAGGCATGGTCTTCGTCCTGCACGCGCAATGGCTGGAGCCGCTCTCGGCCGGCGCCAATCTCGGCGACTTCTACGTCGTGACATCAGACGGGTTCGAGAACCTCAGCTGCCATACGCCGCTCACGACGCATCGCGTTCCAGCTTGAAATCCGGTGTCCGCGAGGTCTCAGCGCCCCGCGCCATCAGCGAGAGATCGATCGTGACCGACACGAGTTCAACCGACTCGCCCGCCGGCGACATCGTCACCTTCGATTTCGCCAAGCTGACGCCGCGGGAGCGCTACAAGCTGCTGATCGGCGCGGTGGGGGGGGCCGGCGCTATCAGCAGCATTATTGTCGCTACTCGCTGACGCATTTTCCTTCCACAAACGTTACGCATGGAGCGTTGAGTGCTCGGCGAGCCTTGCAGGCCTCGGCCGCGCCGCGCCCCCATGCTGCAGGTTCGGACACCAGCGATCTTGGCCAGCAAACGATGGCCTGAGACTGGCCGGCGACTTGCCGATGCACTTCAAGAATCGCTGATTAGCCAAATGGACGGCTATGGACGGCTTTGGGCAGCTGACTCCCAACCTTTAAGTCATTGAATTGTTTATGATGTGGACGGCTTGAACGGCTCTCTTTCTTTTTCTGAAAAGAGATCAAGAGACAGCGCACGCATGGACGGAACATCCATCGACTGGCCCGAGGGGTGCGGGGCAGCAGCATCGTTCAGCTGCTTACCCAGTGCTTACCTGAAGCAATTCATGAAACCACCCGAAGGTGTCAGCCGTTCCAGAAATCCCGGTCTTTACAGCGGGTTAGGAGTGGCTGGGGGACTAGGATTCGAACCTAGACAACCAGAGTCAGAGTCTGGGGTCCTACCGTTAGACGATCCCCCAATGGCGAAGGGCGCGGTCGGCTGCGCTCGCCTTGGTGAGCCGGGGGTCTAATCAAAGCTTCGCCGAATGGCAAGCCCCAGAATGCACCCGTCGCGGAAACGCCGTGGATTGGCGAAAGCGGCCCAA
Source organism: Hyphomicrobiales bacterium (assembly GCA_900470775.1). Taxonomy (GTDB): domain Bacteria; phylum Pseudomonadota; class Alphaproteobacteria; order Rhizobiales; family Beijerinckiaceae; genus Allobosea. The sequence goes on from UCBZ01000044.1 coordinate 18,489, forward strand.
AGCGATGCCGTGCGCGGCGATTCCGGCAGCTGCAACATCAGCTTCCGCTCAGCGTCCGGCGCACGCTGTCGCGCCAGCCGTCGACCTTGCGGCTGCGCTCGCTGGCGGCCATGCCGGGGGTGAAGCGCCGTTCCAGCCGCCAGAGATCGGCGAAGCGGTCGGGCTCGGGCAGGAGCCCGGCGTCGAGCCCGGCGAGATAGGCCGCGCCCAGCGCCGTGGTCTCGCGCAGGCTCGGCCGGTCGACGGGCAGATCGAGGAGGTCGGCGAGGCGCTGCATCGTCCAGTCGGAGGCCGCCATGCCGCCATCGACGCGCAGCACCGAGCGGGCGCCCTGCCCTGCTTCAGGCCAGTCGGCATGCATCGCCTCGATCAGGTCGAGCGTCTGGTAGCAGACGCTCTCCAGCGCGGCCTTGGCGAATTCGCGCGGCCCGCTGCCGCGGGTCAGCCCGAAGATCGCGCCCCGCGCCTCGGCGTCCCAATGCGGCGCGCCCAGGCCGACGAAGGCCGGCACCAGATAGACGTCCTGCGCCGGGTCGGCCGCCCGCGCCAGCGGGCCGGTCTCGCTGGCGTCCTTGATGATGCCGAGCCCGTCGCGCAGCCATTGCACGGCAGCGCCCGCGATGAAGATCGAGCCCTCCAGCGCATAGGTGCGTTTGCCGTCGAGCTGATAGGCGATGGTCGAGAGCAGCCGGTGCTTCGACGCGACCGGCGTCGCGCCGGTGTTGAGCAGGGCAAAGCAGCCTGTGCCATAGGTCGATTTCACCATGCCGGGCGAGAAACAGGCCTGGCCGATCGTCGCCGCCTGCTGGTCGCCGGCGATGCCGCGCACCGGGATCGCGGCGCCGAACAGTTCGGGCGCGGTCTCGCCGAACAGGCTGGCGCAGTCCTTGACCTCCGGCAGCATCGCGGCGGGAATGTCGAACAAAGCCAGCAGCTCCTCGTCCCAGACGCCGCGGTTGATGTCGAAGAGCAGGCTACGCGAGGCATTGGTCGCGTCGGTGGCATGCACCGCCCCGCCGGTCAGCCGCCAGAGCAGGAAGCTGTCGACCGTGCCGAAAGCGAGCTCGCCGGCCTCGGCGCGGCGGCGG
>UCBZ01000038.1 GCA_900470775.1 Hyphomicrobiales bacterium
CCTCATCCCGGGACCAAACACCTAAGGCGAGAAGATTTGCCGCCCGCTTACGCAGATGGCACGCCGGTCCGGCCGCTGCGCCTGTGGTTCTACTTCCGATGAAGGCCCTGCTGACGGAAACAGAGAAGCAGGCGCTAGGCAGGTCGATTTCCTCCGAATTCCTCCAGGCCCACGCATGGGAGGAGATTGAGTTTGGTGAAGTTGTCAATGCAAAGGGGCGAACCATCTTCGACCCCGGATTCGCCACAGCCATCCGTAAGATTACCGGCGTGGAAAAACCCTAAAGATAAAAGGGGGGGGGGTCGCGGACGATGTCGGTCCCTTCCTTTCGAACGATGTCTTACGATGCATACATACATCGTAAGACACCCCAGCTTAACCCATTGTCGTGATTGATCGTTTGGCAATTCGCTCATGATATATGTATCTATAGGGTATAAGTCACCTCACCGGCGGCTTTTTCATGTGGCGACGAGGTCGAACCAGCCGGCCTCGTCGATCACCTCGACGCCGTGCTTGGCCGCATCCTTCAGCTTCGAGCCGGCGCCGGGTCCGGCCACCAGCAGATCGGTTTTCGATGAGACCGATCCGGCAACCTTGGCGCCGAGCCGTTCGGCCATCGCCTTGGCCTCGTCGCGCGTCATCCGCTCGAGCGCGCCTGTGAAGACGACGATCTTGCCGGCGACGGGGCTGGCCGAGGCGACGGCCTCCAGCGGCTGAGGCGTGACCTGCGCCAGCAGCCGGTCGAGCAGCTCTTGATTATGCGGCTCGCCGAAGAACTGCGTCAGCGCCTCGACCACGGTCGGCCCGACGCCGTCTATGGAATCGAGTTCCTGTCGCTCGGGCGAGGCCTCGTCGGTCGCCGCGACGCCGGCGCTGCGAATGGCCTCGAACGAGCCGTAGTGCCGCGCCAGCAGTCGCGCATTGGTCTCCCCGATATGGCGGATGCCGAGCCCGAAGATGAAGCGGTTGAGCGGCGGCGTCCGCCTGTCCTCGATCGCGGCGAAGAGCTTCGCCACGCTCTGCGCGCCGAAACCCTCCTTGTCCTTGAGCTTTTTCAGATTGGCGCCATCACGTTCGGCCAGCGTGAAGATGTCAGCCGGCTCCTTCACGGGCAGGTCCGGGTCGGCATGGAAGAACTCGATCTGCTTGTCGCCGAGCCCGTCGATGTCGAGCGCGTCGCGCGAGACGAAATGCTTCAGCCGTTCGACCGCCTGCGCCGGACAGATCAGCCCGCCGGTGCAGCGGCGGACCGCATCCTCCTTGCCCGAGCGCGGGTTCATCTCCCGCGTCGCATGGCTCTGGCAGGCCGGGCACAACGTGGGGAAGACGTAAGGCTTGGCATCCGCCGGCCGCTTGTCGAGATCGACCGCCGCGACGCGGGGGATCACGTCGCCGGCGCGCTTCACCGTCACCGTGTCGCCGACCCGGATATCGGGCGGCTCGCCCTCGCGGATGCGCTCGCCCTTTGAATCGAAGCCGCGGATGTAATCCTCGTTGTGCAGCGTCGCATTGGTGACGACGACGCCGCCGACCGTCACGGGCCGCAGCCGAGCGACGGGGGACAGCGCGCCGGTGCGCCCGACCTGGATCTCGATCGCCTCGAGCACCGTCGTCGCCAGCTCGGCGGGGAACTTGTGCGCGATCGCCCAGCGTGGCGCGCGCGAGACAAAGCCGAGCCTGGCCTGCAGCGCCAGATCATCGACCTTGTAGACGACGCCGTCGATGTCGTAGCCGAGCGAGGCGCGCCGGCTCTCGATCAGCCGGTAGCGCTCCAGCAGTGCCTCGACGGTCTCGCAGCGCGCCATCAGCGGATTGGTGCGGAAGCCCCAGCGCCCGAAGGCCTCGACCACGCCGAACTGCGTCTGCGCCGGCAGCACGGGCATCTCGCCCCAGGCATAGGCGAAGAACCGCAAGGGCCGCGAGGCGGTGATCGAGGCGTCGAGCTGGCGCAGCGAACCCGCAGCCGCATTGCGCGGATTGGCGAATTCCGTCAGCCCCTTCTCGCGCTGACGTTCGTTAATCCCCGCGAAATCTGCATGTCCGAGATAAACCTCGCCACGCACCTCGGCGACCTCAGGAACATCCGGGCCCGCCAGCGTCTTCGGGATCTCCGCAATGGTCCGGGCATTGACCGTGACGTCTTCGCCCTCCTCACCATCGCCGCGCGTCGCGGCGTGGACGAGCGCGCCCTTCTCGTAGCGTAGCGACAGCGACAGCCCGTCGATCTTCGGCTCGGCGGTGAAGGCGATCGGCTCGTCGTCCTTGCGGCCGAGGAAGCGATGCACGCGCTGCACGAACTCGGCCACGGCCTCGTCGGAAAAAGCGTTGTCGAGCGAGAGCATCGGCACGCGATGCCGGATCTTGGCGAACTTGCCCGCAGGCCGCGCGCCAACCTTGCCGCTGACCGAGCCCGCCTTCAGCTCCGGGACCGCCTCCTCCAGCGCCACCAGCCGGCGCCGCAGCGCGTCATAGGACGCGTCGTCCAGCGTCGGCGCGTCGTTCTGATGATAGGCGATGTCAGCCGCCTCGACCTGCGCCGCGAGACGCTTGTGCTCGGCCTTGGCCTGGCGGGGAGTCAGGTCGGCGATGGGATTGGGCTCGGACTCGCTCATGGCCTTTTCATAAGCGACGGCGCGCTATCGCGGAAGGTCAGGATCAACCTACCGATCCGGTCGCGCATTCGCTTTCGGACCCGGCGACAAGGTTTGGATTCTGGCGTATGATGACCGTGCTGCAAATTGGAAGCTCGACGCCTTTAGGCCGTTGACCCAAGGATAGCGTCAAGGGCGAAGGCGAACCGGGCCAGAACCGGGAGATACGCCATGGCCAACCTCGACAGCCATTTCGACGAGCACGCGGCAGCGCCGGCGCTGCCGCGCATCCACACCATCACGACGTGGGATCTGCGCGACGCGCTCGCGCGCGGCTGGAACGACTTCAAGGAGCAGCCGAGCCATCTCGCCTTCATCGCGCTGATCTATCCGATCGCCGGCGTGCTGCTGGCGCATCTGACGGTGAGCTACAACATCTTCCCGCTGCTGTTTCCGCTGCTCGGCGGTTTCGCGCTGCTCGGCCCCTTCGCAGCGATCGGCCTCTACGAAATCAGCCGCCGGCGCGAACGCGGGCTCGATTCCGGCTGGGAGCATGCCTTTGCCCTGGCGCGCTCGCCGGCGATCAGCCAGATCCTGCTGCTCGGCGCCATGCTGACCGGGCTGTTCCTCGCCTGGCTGTTCTCGGCCTGGCTGATCTATCGCGGCATGCTCGGCCTGCCGGCCGACGTCTCGACTGCCGACTTCCTGCGCGCCGTCTTCACCACCTGGGACGGCTGGCTCATGGTCGTGGTCGGCAATTCCGTCGGCCTGCTCTTCGCGATCCTGGCCTTCTCGATCTCGGTCGTGGCCTTCCCGCATATCATCGACCGGCGCGTGGATGTCGCCACCGCCGTGCGCACCTCGATCGCCGCCGTCGAGCAGAACCCGCGGGTGATGATGATCTGGGGCCTGATGGTGACGGGTCTGCTGGTGCTGGGTTGCCTGCCGATGCTGGTCGGGCTGATCGTCGTCATGCCGGTGCTCGGCCACGCGACCTGGCATCTCTACCGCAAGGTCGTCGACGGCTGAGCGGTCGACGATCCAGACAAGGGAACATTCCCCGCCAAGCCCGGTTCACTCCCCGTCAGGGATTTCCCTGGCGTCACGCAGCTCAAGCGTGACCGGGCTTGATCATTTGCCAGCGGGCCTTCAGGCCCGCCCACATTGCGGGGGCTGTTCCATGAACAACATCATTTACATCATCGGCCTGATCGTCGTCGTCCTGGCCATCCTGTCCTTCCTCGGCCTGCGCTGAGAGAGGCCGAGCAAGAGCACGCCGGAACACCCGGCCATACGATCAAGCCGCGCCCGTCTCAGCGCGGCTTCTTGCCCTTGAAGGGCGGCTTGCCGGCCGGGCGCGCATCGCCGTCACGCGAAGCGGGTTTGCCGCCGAAGGGCTTGCCCGCAAAGGGCTTGCCACCACCTGATTTGCCCGCGCCGAAAGGCTTGGCCGCATAGGGCTTCTTCTCGCCATAGGGCTTATCGCCAGCAGGCTTGTCGAATCTGGGCTTGGGGCCCGACCGGAACGAGACGTTCGGATCTGACAGCGCGTCGCGATCGCTGCGGATGGGATCATAGGCTTTCGCCGCGCCAAAGGGCTTCGACTTGCCTTCGTAAGCCTTCTTCTTGCCCTCGTACGGTGTCTTCTCGCCGCCTTCGTAAGGCTTCGGCTCGTAGGGCTTCTTCACATAGGGCTTCTTCTCACCGCCCTCGTACGGCTTCTTCTCATAAGGCTTTTTTTCATAAGCCCTGGCCGGGTGATCGTCATCGCGGCGCTCGGGCTTGGCATAGGCTGCCGGCGCATGGCTCGCCTTCTCGGCAAAGGGCTTGGCCGGGCGGCGCTCATCCTCGCCGGTCACCGGCTCGATCACGATCTTGTCGCGGTCGACTGCCTTGGCGAGCTCGTAGAAGCGCTCGGCGACATCGGCGTCGATCTCGACCTTGGTCTCCTTGTCGAAGATGCGGATCGCCCCGACCTCGTCGCGCGTGATCTTGCCGCGGCGGCAGATCATCGGCAGGAGCTGGCGCGGATCGGCGCCGTCCTTGCGGCCGATGTTCAGGCGGAACCAGACCGTGTCGCCACGCGGGCCGGATTTGTGGCGCGGACCATCCGAGCGCGGGCTATCCTCGCGGTTCTCGCCGAAACGCGCGCCCTCGCGCGGCGCGTAGTCGTCGCGGCTGCGGGTGGGGCGGCTGTCGCGGCCGAAATTCGGATCGCCGACCTCCTCGGCCGCAGGCAGACGTGCGCGATAGACCCGCACCAGCGCAGCGGCGATCTCGTTGACCGTGCGCCCGGCCAGCAGGGCCTCGACCATCGCCGCATCGACCTCGCCCGGCTCGCCGGTCAGGATCGGGTCGTTCAGCAGCCGGTCCTTGTCGAGCGCGCGAATCTCGTCCTGCGTCGGCGGTCCGGCCCAGACGGCCTCGACCTTGGCCTCGGCCAACAGCATCTCCGCCTTGCGGCGGCGCGACGGCGGCACCAGCAGCACGCTCGTGCCCTTGTTGCCGGCGCGGCCGGTGCGGCCGGAGCGATGCTGCATCACCTCGGGGTCATTGGGCAGCTCGGCATGGATGACCAGCGTCAGCCCCGGCAGGTCGATGCCGCGGGCGGCGACGTCGGTGGCGACGCAGACCTTGGCCCGGCCGTCGCGCAGCGCCTGCAGCGCCGAATTGCGCTCGCTCTGGCTGAGCTCGCCCGACAGCGCCACGGCCGAGAAGCCGCGCTCCAGCAGGATCGCTTCCAGATGACGCACCGAATTGCGGGTGTTGCAGAACACCAGGGCAGTCGGCGAATCATGGAAGCGCAGCAGATTGACGACGGCGAGCTCCGCTTCCTTCGGATAGCACCGGATGGCGCGGTACTCGATATCGGCATGGCCGCCCGGCGTACCCGCGACCTCGATGCGCAGCGCGTTGCGCTGGTAATTGGTCGCGAGCTGGATGATCGCCTTGGGCAACGTTGCCGAGAACAGCAGGCTCTGGCGCTCCGCCGGCGTGGTCTTGAGGATGAATTCGAGATCGTCGCGGAAGCCGAGGTCGAGCATCTCGTCGGCCTCGTCGAGAACCACGGCGCGCAGCGCCGAGACGTCGAGGCGATGGCGCTCGATATGGTCGCGCAGGCGGCCGGGCGTGCCGACGACGATGTGGGCGCCCTCATCGAGCAGGGCGGCCTCGCGGCGCGGATCCATGCCGCCGACGCAGGCGATGATGCGGGCATTGGCGTGCTTGTAGAGCCAGGCGAGCTCGCGCTGGACCTGAAGCGCCAGTTCGCGCGTCGGCGCGATGATCAGGGCGAGCGGCTTAGCCGCGCGGCCGAAGGCCTCGGCGTCACCCAGCAGCGTCGAGCCGATGGCCAAGCCATAGGCGACGGTCTTGCCGGAGCCGGTCTGCGACGAGACGAGCAGATCGCGGCCGGCGGCCGTCTCCTCCAGCACGGCGTTCTGCACCGGCGTCGGGTCGGAGTAATTGCGTTCGGCGAGCGCGCGCGCGAGCGGCGGGCTCGTAGGAAGAAAGGACATGGGGGTCTCGGGCCTGGGGTTTTAAGGCGCTGGAAAAAGATCGGCGCAGGACGTCGCGGGCGATAGCGGACACGGGCGCAAAAAGACGCGCAGCCGGTTCGCAGCCATCGGTTGAATGCGGCTCATAGAGCAGATTGACGCAAAAGGGAATGGAGGCGGCGTTCCGCCACGTCAGGGCGCCTCTGCAACCTTGCGTACCCTTGACGACTCGCAGCCTTCGCGGCATCCCGGCGCCCCTCGGATGGAGAGGCAGATGCGGGCAGCGATCGTTGCGTTGATGATGGGGACGGGTCTGGCTACTCAGGTCCCGCTGGCGGCTCAAGCGCAGGACGGCGCGCATATGATGACGCTGGCCGAGGTCAGGCAGCGCCGGGCCGAACTGGCCGGATCATTCATCCGCGTCGAGAACGTCACGATTTCCGGCTTCTCGATGTCGCGCGGCGGCACGGCCAGCGATTCCAGCGGCGGCGTCCATCTCGACGATGGCGGCATGCCGATGGATACGATCACCTATCTGGAGCGGAATTGCGCAAAGCCCGGCGCCCCGGCGTCCGCAGGGTGCCGCGGTGCGCTGGAGTTCACGGTCGCGGCAGCGCATGGCGCCTTCACCATCAGCGACGCCCAGTTCATCCCGCAGCGCTGATGGCGCATGGCGGCGCAGCGCCAGGAGGGCATTGCTGCGAACGGTTCCTCGCGATCTTATGGCTCTCGCCTCGAGGACATTCGCATGACCCAGCCTGCGCGCCGCTTCGGCCGATACGACGTCACCATCCTGCATGACGGCGTCTTCGAGGCTCCGATCGAGGTGCTCACCCATGCAGCCGGGGAGGCCGCGCGCCAGGCAGCTCTGATGCAATGGGGCCAGCCGACGCTACGCATACCGGTCAAATGTTTCCTGCTGCGCGACGCCGATGGCCTGGTCCTCGTCGATGCCGGCACCGGAACCTCCTGGGGCGACGCCTATGGCCATGCCCGCGCCGCCCTTGCCGCCCTCGGCATCGCGCGCGACGAGATCGGGCGCATCCTGATCACCCATCTTCACGGTGATCACGCGCTCGGCCTCTTCGACGGTGACCGACCCTATTTTCCCAAGGCGCGCGTGTTGGTTCCGCAAGCCGATCTGAGCTTCTTCAGCGACGAAGCGAAACGGGCCGAGACTCCGGACAACCGACGGGGCGGCTTCGCCATCGCGGCAACGCTGCAGCGTCTCTATGATGGCCGGGTCGAGGCCGTCTCGGGCCTCCAGGAGATCCTGCCGGGTATCGACCGGGTTCCGCTGCCGGGTCATACCCACGGCCAGAGCGGCTACCTGGTCAGGGATGCGGCCCGCAGCCTGCTGCTCTGGGGCGACGCCCTGCATCTCGAGACCTTGCAGGCGAGCGATCCCGACATCGGCCTCGTCTACGATCTCGACGGGGCGACGGCCGTTCGCAGCCGCCGCGACATCCTAAACCGCGCGAGCCGCGAAGGCTGGCTGGTTTCGGGCGGGCATATCGAGGGCTTCAGGACCGTAGGACGCCGGGGCGACGGCTTCATGCTGAGCGCGGCCTGAGACAGATCAGCCGCGTATTCCGGCCGCCTCCAGCAGCCGGCCGGCGGCCGCCCTCGCCTCTTCGGTGATACTCGCCCCCGCCAGCATCCGCGCGATCTCCTCGCGGCGGGCCTGATCCTCCAGCCCGGTCACCCGCGTCACGGTGCGCGAGGCCGCGTCGCCCTCCAGCGCCGATTTCGCGATCAGGAAGTGCTGCGCCGCCTTGGCCGCGACCTGCGGGGCATGGGTCACCGAGATCACCTGGACCTTGCCAGCGAGCCTTGCCAGCCGCTCGCCGATGGCGTCCGCCACCGCGCCGCCGACGCCCGTGTCGATCTCGTCGAAGACCAGCGTCGGCGCCGAGCCGCGCTCAGCCAGCACGACTTTCAGCGCCAGCATGAAGCGCGAGAGCTCGCCGCCGGAGGCGACCTTCATCATCGGGCCGGGCCGCGTGCCCGGATTGGTCTCGACCCAGAACTCGACACGGTCGAAGCCCTCGGGGCCGCGCGCCGTGCCGTCGCTGTCGATCTTGGTGATGAAGCGCGCCCGCTCCAGCTTCAGCGGTGGCAGCTCGGCCTTGACCGCGCCGTCGAGCTTCGTTGCTGCCTGATGGCGTGCAACCGAGAGCTTGGTCGCCAGCGACACGAAGGCGGTCTCAGCCTGCTTCAGCTCGTCTTCCAACCGGCCGAGCGAGGTCTCGCTCTCGTCGAGCGCCGCGAGATCGCCCGCCATGCTCTGCGCCAGCAAATCGAGCCCGTCGACCGGCACGTCGTATTTCCGCGCCGCCCCGCGCAGGGCAAACAGCCGCTCCTCGACGCGCTCCTGCTCGCGCGGATCATACTCGGCGGCACGCATCCCGGCCGACAGCGTCTCACCCGCCTCCTCCAGCGCGACGATCGCGGTGTTGAGGGCAGCGAGCGAGGGATCGATCAGTTCCGGCGCCTGCCCGGCTCGGCGTTCGAGCCGGCGCAGCACGGCAGACAGCGCCGCAATCGGCGAGCCCTGCCCGCCGACGGCCTCATAGGCGTCGATCAGGTCGCGGGCGACCTTCTCCGCCTGCATCATGCCCTGGCGCGCGGAGGCCAGGGCCTCCTCCTCGCCGGGCTTGGGCGCGAGCTTGCCGAGTTCGACCACGGCATGGCGCAGGAAATCGGCCTCCTTGCGCGCGGCCTCGACACGCATCCGCTGCGCCTGCAGGACCTGCCGCGATCGCTTCAGCGTCTCGCTCGCGGCCGCGACCGCCTCGGCCTGGGCTTCGAGCCCACCGAATCCGTCGAGGATCATGCGGTGCTGGGCCGGGTCGGTCAGCGCCCTGTCGTCATGCTGGCCATGGATCTCGACGATCGCCGCCCCGATCATCCTGAGTATCTGGACGCTGACGGGCTGGTCGTTGACGAAGGCGCGCGTGCGCCCGTCGGCATACTGCACCCGGCGCAGAATCAGGTCGCCATCGGTGTCGATCTCCTGCGCCTGGGCAAGTTTGCGCGCGGCATGGTCGCGGGAGAGGTCGAAGACGGCGCTGACCTGGCCTTGCGCCTCGCCATGACGCACCAACCCGCCATCGCCGCGACCGCCGAGCGCCAGCGCAAAACCGTCGAGCAGGATCGATTTGCCGGCCCCCGTCTCGCCGGTGAGCACGCTCAGCCCGTCGCGAAACGTCAGGTCGAGACGGTCGATCAGGACGATGTCGCGTATCGACAGTTGGACCAGCATGGCACTCAGCGCAAACTCAGGAAGCGGGGCATGCGCGAGCGACCCTCATCAAGGGCGGCCTAGATCCGGCCGCCGAACCCGACAATTCCCGTGACCGCGCGCGAGAAGCCCTGGAAGGCGCGGCTGATATAGGAGCCACGATCCTCGCGCGGCTCGAGACCACCGCTCTGCAGCAGGACATAGGCGTCCTTGTACCACGGGCTGTCGGGGAAGTTGTGCCCGAGCACGGCCGCTGCCGTCTGCGCCTCGCCGGTGATGCCCAGCGCCATATAGGCTTCGGTCAGGCGCATCAGCGCCTCCTCGACATGGCGCGTGGTCTGATACTTGATGATGACATCGCGGAAGCGGTTCACCGCGCCGGTATAGTTGCGCTTCTCGAGATAGAAGCGCCCGACATTCATCTCCTTGCCGGCGAGCTGGTCGCGCGCCACCAGGAGCTTCTCCTTGGCGTCAAGCACATATTCCGACTTCGGATATTTCTGAATCAGCTGTTCGAAGGCGGCGATGGCGAGCTGGGTGCGCTCCTGGTCGCGGGTCGCGTCGGGGATCTGGTTGAAATACGACATCGCCATCAGATACTGCGCATAGGCCGCATCGGGGCTTGCCGGATTCTGCGCGATGAAGCGCTTGGAGGCGGTGATCGTCTCCTCCCACTTCGACGCCTGATAGTTCGTGTAGGCCGCGAGGATCAGGCCGCGCTTGGCGTAGGGCGAGAACGGCGCGCTCTTGTCGATCTCGTCGAACTTCTTCGACGCGCCTTCGCTGTCGCCGTTCTGGAGGCGCGCAAGGCCTTCATTGTAGAGCTTGTCGGCCGGAATCTCTTCCTTGACCTCGGGCTTGTAGACCTCGGGCCGGTCGAAGGGGTTCAGCGCCGAGACGGTGTCGCAGCCGCCAAGCAGCAAGGCAGCGCCGAGGGCCAGGGCCGTGCCCTTCCAGATCGATTCGGTGCGCTTGGATGTCGGGATGTTCAGCCGCATGACGCTCACGTCGTCCGTCCTCTTGTCATTGTCCCCGCTTCGTGGGGATGCATGCCTTACCTCAGACGCCTCGGGCGCGCCACTGCCGAAAGCGCAAGCCCACGGCGGCAGCGTCGTCTATTCGACAAAAACCCGGCAATAGGAAGGCGCGCGCGGCAGGATGATGTGCGCGGCGGGGCGGCGAGCGAAACCCGCGCTCAGTGCACGTCCGGCGCGAAGGCGGCCGGCGCGGCCGCAGCCATCTGCACGGCGCGCGGCGCGGCATAGACCGGCTGTGCCTCGACGATCGCGTAATTGGCACGGTCGGCGAAGAGGGCCTCGAGGATCCGCACGTTCAGGCGATGCCCGCCGCAATAGGAGCGGAACTCGCCCTGGATCGGGTAGCCGGCAAGCGCCAGATCGCCGATCGCATCGAGAACCTTGTGGCGCACGAACTCGTCGCCATAGCGCAGGCCCTCGGGGTTGATCACCTTGTCGTCGCCGATGGCCACCGTGTTGTCGAGCGAGGCGCCGAGCGCGAAGCCGGCCTTCCAGAGCTGCTCGACATCGCGCATGAAGCCGAAGGTGCGGGCGCGCGAAATCTCGCTCGCATAGGCCGAAGGCTCCAGATCGAAGACCTTGCGCTGGCGGCCGATCACCGTCGTGTCGAAATCGATCTCGACATCGAGGCGGAAGCCGGCCTCGGCCGGAACCAGCTCGGCGAAGGCGCGGCCGTTCTCGACGCGCACCGGCTGCAGAATCTTGAGATAGCGCCGTGGGGCGGACAGGGCGACGATGCCCGTTGCCTCGATCGCGGTAACGAACTCGGCGGCGCTGCCGTCCATGATCGGCATCTCGGGTCCATCGATCTCGACGAGTGCATTGTCGAGGCCGAGACCGGCGCAGGCCGACATCAGGTGCTCGATGGTGGCGACGGAGGCCGAGGCCTTATCGCCGATCACGGTGCAGAGCTCGGTCGCGCTGACCTTGGTATGCTTGGCGTGGATCAGTTGGGCCGGGCCGTCTTCGAGCCCCTTGCGGAGGAACACGATGCCGGAATTGGCGCTGGAAGGCTTCAGGCAGATCGTCGCCGGAGCCCCGGAGTGAACGCCGATCCCGGTCAGGGTCAGGGCAGCGCGCAGGGTCGTCTGACGATCGAAGCTCATTCCGGTATCCAATCCTGATCGCGAACGGCGCCGTTTCATGTGCTCAAACACCAGAGCGGCAGGGCGTCGGCGATAAATCTGAAGCGTGGAACAGGGCCTGACCCGGCTCCGGTATCCCGTGGTGCAGCTGCAACATAAGCTTTTGAAGCACACTCACAAAATCACGCTTTCTTTCGCTCTGTTACAGCCGCGCAGGCCCCGGAGAATGCCGGCCAAATAATTGGTATCGCTAGGCTTTTTGACACAGAAAAACCCCGGCGCGCGACCGCGCGCCGGGGAATGTTACGAGGGCCGTGAGGCGGCTTTCCGCCTCAGGTCGCCTGCCGGCGCAGGAAGGCCGGGATCTCGAGATGATCCTCCTCGCTCGCCCGATTCGGAGCGGCACGACCAAGCTGGTCGAGCTGACCCTGCGGCGGGCGGGCAGCCGGGGGAGCGGCCGGGCGGCGCATATATTCGGCATGGGCCGCGCTCGGAGCCTGCGGCATCGCAGGTGCAGGCGGAGCCTGACGCACGGGCATCGGCTGCGGCTCCTGCATCTCCTCGTCCTTGCGGCCGAAGCCGACGGAGGCGAGGCGCTGCATCAGCGACATGCGCTTCTGGTCGGCGGCATTCGGCGCGGCAGGCGCACCCGGAGCGACGCGGCTGGCGGCGATCTGGTTCTGCGCCGGCATCGGCAGGTCCTCGATCCGCGGCATGCGCGTCGGGCGCACCACGGAACGCTCCGGCATCGGCGGGATGAAGTTGTCCTCCAGCACCGGCGCGGGCTCGGGCTGCATCATCGGCGCAGGCGCGGCGGTCATCACCGGGCGCGGCTGGGCCGGCTCGATGCGGATGTCCTCGGACAGGCTGGCGCGGCCCTGGGTGTCGATCGAGATCGGCATCCGCGCCACCATCGGTTCGTCGACCGGGGCCTGAGCAGGCGCCGCCTGGCGGGCTGGCGAAGCGGTGCGCAGGCGAGCCTCGGCCTTGAGGCGCTCGGCGACCTGGGCGATGCGCGCCTCGGTGTCGTCCATCTCGGCCTGCGTGGTCTGCGGCTTGTCGATGCCGGTGGCCACGACCGAGACGCGCACGATGCCTTCCAGCCCTTCGTCGAAGGTCGCGCCGACGATGATGTTGGCCTCGGAATCGACCTCCTCGCGGATGCGGGTCGCGGCTTCGTCGACCTCGTAGAGCTTCATGTCGCGGCCGCCGGTGATCGAGATCAGCAGGCCCCGGGCGCCCTTCATCGAGACGTCATCGAGCAGCGGGTTGTTGATCGCGGCCTGGGCGGCGGTCAGCGCGCGCTTCTCGCCCTGCGCCTCGCCGGTGCCCATCATCGCCTTGCCCATGCCGCGCATCACGGCGCGCACGTCGGCGAAGTCGAGGTTGATCAGGCCGGGACGGACCATCAGGTCGGTGATGCAGGCGACGCCGGAATAGAGCACCTGGTCGGCCATGCCGAAGGCGTCGGCGAAGCCGGTCGTCTCATTGGCGACGCGGAAGAGGTTCTGGTTGGGGATGACGATCAGCGTATCGACCGCCTCGTTCAGCTCACTGATGCCGGCTTCCGCCATGCGCATGCGGCGATGGCCCTCGAACTGGAACGGCTTGGTGACGACGCCGACGGTCAGGATGCCCATGTCGCGGGCGACGCGGGCGATCGCAGGCGCTGCGCCGGTGCCGGTGCCGCCGCCCATGCCGGCGGTGATGAAGACCATGTGGGCGCCCGCCAGATGGTCACGGATCTCGTCGATGACCTCCTCGGCCGCCGCGCGGCCGACTTCCGGCTGCGAGCCGGCGCCGAGACCCTCGGTGACCTGCAGGCCCATCTGGACGATGCGCGAGGCGCGGGAGAGCGCCAGCGCCTGGGCGTCCGTGTTGGCGACCACGAAATCGACGCCGTCAAGACCGGCCTCGATCATGTTGTTGACCGCGTTGCCGCCGGCGCCACCGACGCCGAACACCGTGATCCGGGGCTTCAGTTCCCGGATGTCCGGGGCTTGCAGATTCATCGCCATGGTTGCCTCTTTTGATCCTCTTGTCCGGCGCCTGGCGGGAGCCGTCCCGATTGCTACGTTTGACGCCGTGGCCCGCCGCGAAGCGACGGACCGCTACTCACTAGAAACTTTCCTTCAGCCACCGGCCGACGCGGGAGAAATACCCGTCCGTGCCCGTGGCGAAATACGCAGCCCCCGCGCGGGGCTCGAAATGCTCGACATGCGCCACCTGCGGATAGACCAGCAGGCCGACCGCCGCCGCGAAGGCAGGTCCCTTGCCCGCCTCGGGCAAACCCTTGATCCCGAGCGGCCGGCCGGTGCGGACCTGGCCGCCGAGGATGCGCCGCGCCACTTCCGGCAGGCCGGTGAGCTGGCAGGCGCCACCCGTCAGCACGACCCGGCGCCCGGCCTGGGCCGAGAAGCCCGCCTGGGTCAGCCGGTCGCGCACCAGTTCGAGGATTTCCTCGACACGCGGCTTGATGATCCGCACCAGATGCGACTTGGCAAGGTGGTTGGGCGTGTCGCGCTCGTCGTCATCGACCTGCGGCACCGAGATCATGTCGCGCTCGTCGGAGGCCGAAGAAATGCAGGAGCCATGCAGCGTCTTCAGCCGCTCGGCCGCCGAGACCCGGGTCGAGAGACCGCGCGCCACGTCCATGGTGATGTGGTTGCCGCCGACCGCGATGGCGTCGGCATGCATCAGATGCCCGCCCGAGAACACGCCGAGCGAGGTGGTGCCGCCGCCCATGTCGACGACAACGACGCCCATCTCGGCCTCGTCGTCGACCAGCACGGAGAGGCCCGAAGCGTAGGGCGTCGCCACCACCGCCTCGACCTCGAGATGGCAGCGCTCGACCGCCAGCATGACATTGCGCGCGGCAGAGGCTTCGCTGGCGACGACATGCATGTCGACCGAGAGCTTGCCGCCGATCAGTCCGCGCGGATCGAGCACGCCGGGTACGCCATCGAGCGCATAGCCCGTCGGCAAGGCATGGAGCACGGCCTTGCCGGGCCGGATCGCATGGGTCGCGGCATGAGCCAGCACGCGCTTGACGTCGTTTCCACCGACCGAGCCAGCCCGCAGATCGACGCTCGCCGCATAATGCTGCGAGGCGATGCGCCCACCAGTCAGGTTGACGATGACCGACTGCACCTCGACCTTCGCCATCCGCTCGGCAGCATCGACGGCCGCCCGAATCGCGCGCTCGGCGCTTTCGAGATCGATGATCGCGCCGCCCTTGAGGCCGAGAGAGCGCTGATGGCCGATGCCGATGATGCGCGCGACATGGGTGCGGCCGCGCAGCCGCTCATTGGCCTCGGCCGGGTTCAGTTCGGCGATCAGGCAGACGACCTTGCTCGTGCCGATGTCCAGAATCGACAAGGTCGCGCTCTTGCGCGACGAGAGCGGCCGCATCCGCGGCGTCAGGCCCTGGGAGGTGACGTGGTTCACGCCTCGCCCCCCTTCTTCTTGGTCTTGCTCTTGAGCTGATCGGCGCGGGCGGCAGCGCCCTCTTCCGTCAGCCGCATCACGACACGGTCGGCCTGGCGCAGATCGATGGCCAGCAGGTCCTTGTCCATGATGCGATAATCGGCCTGGAGCGAGGCGAGCCGCTTCACGGCCGCAGCCGGAGCGGTTTCGGGCAGGCGCACATCCATGCCGTTGTCGAGCTTGAGCGTCCAGCGCCGGCCCGAGACCAGCGTCGCGGCGCGGATATGGGACGCCATCGCACCGGCTTCGCCGCGCAACGCGATATATTCGCCCGCCCGATGATTGGCATCGGGGCCGACGACCAGTGGCAGGTGGGCGAAACGTCCGTCATCCATCTTGTCGATCACGGTCCCGTCCGCTGCGATGACGAAAAGCTCGCCCTTGACCTGCCAGAGCGCGAAGGGCGCACGTTCCACGAGCGTGATCGAAACCTCGCCCGGATAGAGCTTGCGCACGGCCGCCTCGCGGATCAGCGGAGCGGCCTCCAGACGCTTGCGAGCCTGGTCGGCATCGAAAAACACCAGCGAGGTCTTCGAATCGATCCCCGCCGCAACCAGCACCTCGACCTCGGAGAGTTCGGCGATGCCCGAAATGGTCACGCGATCGATCCCGAAGCCGACGAGGCGGGCCAGCATGTGATGCGGCTCGCCGTAATTTTCCCGCAGCGTCTCCAGATGGCCGCCGAGCACCGTGCCGCAGCCGAGGCTGAGGCCGAGGAATCCCAAGGCCAGCCAGGTGCCCAGCCGCTGCGGCAGCCGCCGTGCCAGCGGCACCGCGATCGCGCTGCGGCGCGAGCGGCGCAGCCAGCGTCCGGTCCGCTCGCCAACGAGCAGTTGCGGCCCGGAAGCCGGGACCGGCAGACGCGAAGCGGAAACCGCCACCGCTGTCTTCACCGATCGAGGGAGGCGTCCTCCACCATCCATGTGACGAGCTCACCGAAGTTCAGGCCCGCGTGGGCAGCCAATTCGGGCACCAGGCTAGTTTCGGTCATGCCGGGCTGCGTGTTGACCTCCAGCCAGACGAGAGTGTCGGTCTCGTCGTCGTATCGGAAGTCTGACCTGCTGACGCCCCGGCACCCGATTGCTTGATGCGCCGTTAACGCACACTCTTCGATCTGCTGGTAAATTTTTGGTAAAATTTGAGCCGGGCAGATGTGGATCGAACCACCTTTCGTGTATTTCGCATCGTAGTCGTAGAACTCCCCCGTAGCGGCCCGGATCTCCGTCACGCCGAGCGATTTGCCGTCCATCACGGCGCAGGTCAGTTCCCGCCCGGAAATAAAGCTTTCCGCCAGCATGGTCTCGCCGCAGGGCCAGTCCGGACGCGCGATTTCCTGAGGCGGATGCTCGCGCCCCTTCTTCACGATCACAACGCCGACCGACGAGCCCTCGTCCACCGGCTTGAGCACATAGGGCGGCGCCAGCGCATGGCGCTTGGCCGCCTCGAATCGCGAGACCAGGACGCCATGCGCAACGGGAACGCCGGCCGCCGCCGCGACGATCTTCGCCTTGTCCTTGCGGATCGCCAGCGCCGAGGCCAGCACGCCGGAATGGGTGTAGGGGATGCGGAGAATCTCGAGCACGCCCTGGATCGTGCCATCCTCGCCGAAGCGGCCATGCAGCCCGTTGAAGGCGACATCCGGCTTCAGCTTCGCCAGGACCGCCGCCACGTCGCGTCCAACGTCGACGCGCGTGACGCGATAGCCGACGCTTTCCAGCGCCGCCGCGCAAGCCGTGCCGCTGCTGAGGCTGACCTCCCGCTCGACGGACCAGCCGCCCATCAGAACTGCGACATGTTTGGTCATCGAGATTGCCGCTCCATTCATGGGGCAAACTCGGCCGGGTATGGTTAACGGGACGTTAAGATGTCGGGACCGAGCGGTGGCCGAATGCTGCTCCGGCTCGACATCGACCTCGTGCGGAAGCTGCGCGCCTCGGGGCCGGGCTGGCAGTCGCGCGTCAACGAGGCGCTGCGGGAATGGATCGACAAATCGGTGGCGTGAGCCTCAGGCCGCCACGCCGATCCGCTTGATCTCCCAGTGCAGGTCGAAGCCGGAGTGGTCCTTGACCCGCCGGCGGACCTCCTCGCCGAGCCCTTCAACATCGGCGGCCGTCGCGCCACCGGTGTTGATCAGGAAGTTGCAGTGCATTTCGGAGACCTGGGCCCCGCCGACGCGCAGGCCCCGGCAGCCGGCCGCATCGATCAATTGCCAGGCCTTGCCGCCCTCAGGGTTCTTGAAGGTCGAGCCGCCGGTGCGCTCCTTGATCGGCTGCGCCGCCTCGCGGGCTGCCGTGACCCGGTCCATCTCGGCCTGGATCTCGGCCTTGTCGCCCGGCCGACCCTGGAACAGGGCCGAGGTGAAGATGATCTCCTGCGTCGAAGCCGCGCTGCTGCGATAGCTGAAGCCCATCTGCGCATGCGAGAGCGTCACGATCTCGCCGCCCCGCGTCACACCGCGCGCCTCGATCAGGACATTGGTCGTCTCGCCGCCATGAGCACCGGCATTCATCCGCAGTGCACCGCCGATGCAGCCGGGAATGCCGCGATAGAAGGCGAGCCCATCGAGCGACGCATCGGCTGCCGCGCGCGCCACCTTCACATCCGGCACCGCCGTGCCCGAACGCAGGCGGTCGCCCTCCTCAATCGCGATCTCGCCAAAGGCCTTGCCGCCGAGCCGGATCACGAGGCCGGGGATGCCGCCATCGCGCACGATCAGGTTCGAGCCGAGCCCGACCACGGTCAGCGGAATCGCCGCCGGCAGATGGGCCAGCAGATAGGCGAGATCGGCTTCGTCGGCGGGCGTGAACAGGGCTTGGGCCAGCCCGCCGACCCGGAACCAGGTCAGCGGCGCCATTTCGGCATGGGCCAGCAGCCGCCCGCGCAGCTCGGGGGCGATTGCCCGGATGTCTTGGGTGATGTCGGGAAAGGTCATGGCGCTCGCTTTAGCCGATCTCCCCCGAAGGGAGAAGGATCAAGCGGTGAGTTCAGCCCTTCAGCGCCGCGAGCTCGCCCGGCAGCGCATAAGCCCATTGCGTGATGTTGCCCGCCCCGAGGAACACGACATAATCGCCCGGTCCTGCGACCTCGGCGATCATGCCGGCGAGGCTTGCAGGTGCATCCAGCGGCAGCGCATGGCGATGGCCGCGTGCCTTGATGCCAGACACCAGCGAATCGCGATCGGCGCCGGCGATCGGCGCCTCGCCCGCCGCATAGGTGTCGGCCACGATCACCGTATCGGCATCGTTGAAGCAGGCGGCGAAATCGTCGAACAGGCTGGCGAGCCGTGTATAGCGATGCGGCTGCACGATCGCGATGACCTTGCCCTTGGTCGAGGCCCGCGCCGCCTTGAGCACGGCTGCGATCTCGACCGGGTGGTGGCCGTAATCGTCGAAGATCAGTGCGCCGTTCCATTCGCCGGTCTTGGTGAAGCGGCGCTTCACCCCGCCGAAGCCGGCCAGCGCCGCCCGGATGCTCTCGACGGGGATGCCGAGGTCGTAGGCGACGGCGATCGCAGCCGTGGCGTTGAGAGCGTTGTGGTGGCCGGGCATGGGCATGATCAGGTCGCGCACGACCTCGTCGCGGCCGCGCTTGCGGTCGCGGATCAGCAGCGTGAACTTGGCCTGCCCGCCCGAGAGGTCGATGTCGATCAGCCGGAAATCTGCCTGCGGGTTCTCGCCATAGGTGACGACGCGGCGATCCTCGATCTGACCGACGAGGCCCTGCACGGTCGGATGGTCGATGCACATCACGGCGAAACCGTAGAAGGGCAGGTTCTCGACGAAGGTCCGGAACGCCGCTTTAATCGCGTCAAACGTGCCGAAATGGTCGAGATGCTCGGGGTCGATATTGGTGACGATCGCGACGTCAGCCGGCAGCTTCAGGAAGGTGCCATCCGATTCGTCGGCCTCGACCACCATCCAGTCGCTCTCGCCCATGCGGGCGTTGGTGCCATAGGCGTTGATGATACCGCCATTGATCACTGTCGGGTCGAGCCCGCCCTTTTCCAGCAGCGTCGCGACGAGCGAGGTTGTCGTGGTCTTGCCATGGGTGCCGGCGATGGCGACGCAGCTCTTCAGCCGCATCAGCTCGGCCAGCATCTCGGCCCGGCGCACCACCGGCAGGCGCTTCTCGCGGGCCGCGATCAGTTCGGGATTGTCGCGCTTGATCGCGGTCGAGACCACGACGACTTCCGCCTCGCCGAGATTCTCCGCCTTGTGGCCGACAAAGGTCTTGATGCCCTTCTCGGCGAGGCGCTTGACGTTGGCGCCGTCGGCGGCGTCCGAGCCCTGCACCTTGTAGCCGAGATTGTGCAGCACCTCGGCGATGCCGGACATGCCGATGCCGCCGATGCCGACGAAATGGATGGAGCCGAGTTCGACCGGCAGCTTCATGGTTCGGGGATCCTTGGTGGGCCTAGGGCGCTTTCAAGCGAAGCGGGGCAACCGGTTCGCTTGAAGAAACGCGTGACGACAAAATGCTCTAGAAGCCGGCGACCTCGATGACGAGGCGGGCGAGTCGGTCGGCGGCATCGGGAATCCCGGCGCTCTTGGCGCTCTCGGCCATGACCGTCAAGTGCGCCGGCTGCTTGAGCAGCTCGGTGAGTTGGCTGGCGAGCCGGCGCGGCGTGAACTCCGGCTGCAGGATGCGGACGGCGCCGCCGGCATTTTCGAGCACGGCCGCATTGGCGGCCTGGTCCTGGTCGAGCGCCCCCGGCAGCGGCACCAGGATCGACGGCCGGCCGATCACGGTCAGCTCCGCGATGGTCGAGGCCCCCGAGCGTCCGATGACGAGATGCGCCTTGGCCATCCTGGCCGGCAAATCCTTGAAGAACGGCGCGATCTCGGATTTCACGCCGAGCTGCGCGTAGATGCCGCTGACCCGGTCGAAATCCTCGGTCCGCGCCTGCTGCGTGATGAAGAGCCGGGTTCGCTCCTGCGGGGTCAGAAGCTGGATCGCCGGCGGCACTATGTCGGCCATGATGCGCGCGCCCTGGCTGCCGCCGAACACCAGCAGACGGAAGGTCCCCTCGCCCGGCCAGCCATAGGGCGATGCCGCCGCGACAACGGCCGGGCGCACCGGATTGCCGACATGGCTGCATTTGGCGCTGGCTGTCGGCGACAGGCCGCCAACCTCGGAAAAGCCGGTCCCGATCGCATCGACCCAGCGGGACAGAAAACGGTTCGCCCGTCCGACGACGGCATTCTGCTCATGGATCATCGTCTTGACGCCGGCGAGCGCCGCACCCAGCACGGGCGGAACCGTCGGATAGCCGCCAAAGCCGACCAGCAAGGCCGGCCCGATCTCCTTCACCGCCCGCCGCGCCGCCAGCACGCCCTTGGCGATATCGAGGCCGACACGGGCCTTGCCGACAAGCGAGCGGCCCGACGGCGTCGCCGACGGAACGGGAATGACAGCGTCGGCCGGAAAATCGCCGGCGAACTCGGCACCGCGCGGATCGGTCATCAGCACCACCCGGATGCCCTGCGCCCGCAGCACATGGCTCAACGCCTCGGCGGGAAACAGATGGCCGCCGGTGCCTCCGGCCGCGAGCATGACGAGCTTGCCCTGTGCCATGGCGTCAGGTCCTGAAGCGGCCGAAATCGACGGCGCGCGGCCGCTTGCGGGTCAGGGCGAGCAGGAAGCCGGTGCCGATGGCGAGCGAGATCAAAGACGAGCCGCCATAGGAGATGAAGGGCAGCGTCATGCCCTTGGCCGGCATCATGTGCAGGTTGACCATCATGTTGATCGCGGCCTGGATGCCGAACAGCAATGCGAGACCCGTGACGGCGAGCCGGATGAACGGGTCCTCGGCCTTCTGCGCCACCGCGAGCGAACGCAACACGATCAGCGCAAACAGCATCACGAGCAGGATGCAGACGACGATGCCGAACTCCTCGGCCGTGACGGCGAAGATGAAGTCGGTATGGGCGTCGGGAAGGATGCGCTTGACGGTGCCCTCGCCGGGCCCCTTACCCAACCAACCACCCTGGGCGAAGCTTTCCAGCGCCGTGTCGATCTGGAAGGTGTCTCCCGAGCCCTTGTCCATGAAGCGCTCGATGCGGGCGCGCACATGCGGCACGAGCTGATAGGCGATCAGGATGCCGAAGGCCCCTGCGCCGCCCAGCCCCAGCACCCAGAACCAGTGCAGCCCGGCGACGAAGAACAGGCCGGCCCAGACCAGCGTAACCAGCATGGTCTGGCCGAAATCGGGCTGCAGCACGAGCGGCGCGATCGTCGCCGGCAGCAACAGCAAGGCAAGCCATGTGCCCGGCAGGTCGGGACGGCGTCCGCCTTCGGCGAAAGCCCAGGCGGCCAGCACGACGAAGGCCGGCTTGATGAATTCGGAAGGCTGGACCGAGCCGAGCGGGCCCAGCGTCAGCCAGCGCCGCGCGCCTTTCACTTCGATGCCGAGATACAGCGTCGCCACCACCATGGCGAGCGAGACGGTGAAGATCAGCAGCGCCGACCGGCGAACCTGGCGCGGCGTCATGAAGGAGACGCCGATGAAGATCGTCATCGCGATGACGAGATAGGCCGCCTGCCGGTTGACGAAGTGGAAGGTCGAGAGCCCGAGCCGCTCCGCCACCGGCGGCCCGCCCGCCATCAACAGCACGACGCCCGACACCATCAGCGCCACCAGGCCGCTCAGGATGACGCGGTCGATCGACCACCACCAGCGGCCGCTGAGAGAGGGTTCGGCGCGCGAGACCATGCTTGGCTTCCCTTCAGGCGCGGCGCGAGAGATGCGCCATCGTGACGAATCACTCTGTCAATGAAGGGTTAACGGAATGATTCCGAAGCGCGCGATCGCTATTGCAGATCGGCGAAGGCCTGCTTCAGCCGCGCCACCGATTCCGCCACGACCGCACGCGGCGTCGCGAGGTTGAAGCGCAGGAACGTACCGCCCCCGGCGCCGAAACTCGGACCATGATTGGCTGCGATCAGCGCCTGCTTTTCGACCCGCGCGGTGAATTCGGCCGGCGCCATGCCGGTCCCGGCGAAATCGATCCAGGCGAGATAGGTCGCCTCGAGCGCCATCGGGTGAAGGCCCGGAATTGTAGCGAGACCCTCCTCGAAAAGCCGCCGGTTGCCGTCGAGATAGGCGACCAGCGCATCGACCCAGGCCGCGCCGTCGGGGCTGTAGGCCGCCGTCGCCATGACCATGCCGAAGGTGTTGGGCGAGACGCCCTGCGCATTGATACTGGCCTGGAAGCGGGCCCGCAACGCCGTGTCGGGGATGATGACATTGCCGACATGGCAACCGGCGATGTTGAAGGTCTTGGTGGTGGCGGTCATCATCACCAGCCGGTCTTGGATCTCCGGCGCTGCAAGCGCCATGACCGTATGCTTGTGGCCGGGCATGACCAGATCGTGGTGGATTTCGTCCGAAACCAGAATCAGGTCGTGGCGGGCGCAGAACGCCGCGATCTCGCGCAACTCGTCGCCGGTCCAGACGCGGCCGCCGGGGTTGTGCGGCGAGCACAGCACGAGCATCCGCTCGCTGCCGGTCATCTGGGCATCCCAGCCGGCGATGTCGAGGACGTAGCGGCCGTCCTCGATCGCGAGTTCGCACTCGACCACGCGCCGCCCTGCAGCAGCGATGACGCGGGCGAAGGCATGATAGACCGGCGTCATCAGGACGACGCCGTCGCCGGGCTTCGTATAGGCATCGACGCAGAGCGCCGTGCCGTTGACGAGCCCGTTCGTGGTGAAGATCGCGGCGGCCTCGACCTCCCAACCATGGCGGTTCTTCATCCACCAGCGGATGGCGTCGTGATTGGCCCTGATATCGCCGAAATAGCCGTAGAGGCCATGCGCCACCATGCCTTCAGCCGCTGCCTGCACGCAGGCCGGCGGCCGGAAGTCCATGTCGGCCACCCACATCGCGATGCCGTTGGAAGCCGGCACGCCGTAGATCGGCTCCATCATGTCCCATTTCGCCGAATGGGTGCCACGGCGGTCGATCTGCTCGTCGAAATTCGGGGCGGTGCTCATCCTGGTCCTCACTCGGTCGGCGCCCGAACCGGGCGAGCCACCTGCAGCCATGTCGTGTTTGACGCTCCGAGGCCAGCGACAGGGCGAATGGCCGCCATACCTCCGCGGCCTGCCACAGCCGATCGCGGCGCTCATCTCGCCTCGAAAGCCGCGGCCGTTCCGCCGCCGCTCACGTCCAGATGAAAGATCGCAGTGAACCTCATGACGAGTCCCCGCGACCGATAGCCATGGAGCGCCGCTCGCCTCCAGCCCCGGATCGATAACGGCAGCTCGGTCGCGACATTCCATCGGGGCCTGACGAAACGGAGTCGCACGATGGGAACTCCCGCGCAGGACGTCGACGCGTATTTCGGTCACGACACCTATGACTGGGCAGCCGACCTTGCACGGCGCACACGGGCGGCGCGCAACAAGTACGACACGTTTGTGAAGCGCTTTTTTGGCGCTTATGACGACGGCCTTTATATCCGCATGGACCTGCTGGAGCGGATCGCGGCTGACGTGGAAGCGGCCTTTATGAAGGTTCGGGCGCGCCAAAAGGTCGATCGCAATCAGTTCAAGGCCGTGATCGAGCTTTTTGAGACCGCCTGCGACTGCGTGGAATTCGAACTCGAGCAATTGCAGGGCATATTCGGCGTCGGCCTCGCCAGCGCTATGACACCCTTCGTCAGGATGTTTCCGTTTCGCGAACTCGCCCGCGAACTCAAGGCCTATGAACAGGCGCTTGCGAGACTCAAGGATGCGCTCGCGCGCGCGGACAGAGAACTGACCGAGGCGCGCATCGACAAGGCGATCGACATCTTCCAGGGAATCGTCACCTTCGCCTTTCCCGAAATCACCCTTGCGAAGGAGATCGCCCTGGGTGTCGGCGGGCTCTTTGCGGATTCTCGTCTGGGACCGCAGGCACCTGATGCGTCCAAGATCGTGCGGACAACCGCGTCGACGCTGAAAGAGCCGCTGTTGAAGGTCACCAAACTTTCGAAGTCGATGACCAATGTCGCCGGAGTCGGCTCGAAACTGAACGCGGTCTATGACGTACTCAGCTTCGACGAACTCGACGCGGCCCACGCCGCGATCAAGAATCTTAAACTGGCCATCGCCGACGAGAAGGCCACGCACAAGCGGATCGTCGAAAACATCTGGGCGAAATGGCGCATCCGCGTCGGGACCTTTATTGCCTCCCTTGAGCGCGCCAATCAGCAGCTGGAAGAGTCGGCCAAGCATCTCGGAGAGGTTCGCGACGCGCTGCGCGAGCAGCAGGAAATAGCGAAATACAATCCGCCGATCGCCTGGCGCGTCAGCGTCTGAATAATTGGCCTGACCCTATCTCGCCCCAAACGCCTCGAAACCCGGCAGCGCCGCCACCAGCGCCCTGAACGCTTCGCCGCGTACCTCGAAATTCGGATACTGGTCGAAGGAGGCGCAGGCCGGCGAGAGCAGCACGGCGATCTCGCCCTCACCCGCTTTGGCGAGCGCATCGCGCGTCGCAGCGGCCACCGCCATGTCCAGCGTGCCGCTGCGCTCGTAAGTGACGCGGCCGTCCTCGTCGAAGGTCGCGGCGAAGAGGTCGCTCGCGGCGCCGATCAGATAGGCCCGGGCGATGTTCGGGAAATACCGGCGCAGGCTCTCGATGCCGCCCTCCTTCGCCTTGCCGCCGAGGATCCAGAAGATGTCGCGGAAGGAGGTCAGCGCCTTCTCGGTCGAATCCGCATTGGTCGCCTTGGAATCGTTGATGAAGACGACGCGGCCGATCCGGCCGATCTCCTCCATGCGGTGGGCAAGGCCTGGATAGCTTCGGAAGCCGGCCGCGATCTCGTCTGCACTCAGGCCCAGCGCGAAACAGGCGGCGAAGGCGGCCGCCGCGTTCTGCGCGTTGTGCGAACCGCGCAACGAGCCGATACCGGCGAGGTTGGCAACGATGCGCGGCTTGCCGTCCAGCACCTGGACGATCCGTGTCTCCAGCGCACCCGCATTGGCGGTGATACCGGCGAAGACGCCATCGTCGAGCGGCTGCTCACCGCTGATCTTGACCAGCTTGCGCCCGGAGCCCGCGCGCCGCCGCGCCATCTGCTTGGAAGCCTCGTCATCGACGCCGATCACCGCGATGTCGGAGTTAGCGACGAGCCGCTCCTTGATCGCGCCGTAGTTCTCGAACGTGCCATGCCGGTCCAGATGATCCGGCGTCAGGTTCATCTGGATACCGACGCTCGGCGCCATCGAGGAGGCCAGGTCGATCTGGTAGCTGGAGCATTCGATGACGTGGATGCGGCCCTCGGCAGGCGGCTCCAGCGCCAGCACGGCCGTGCCGATATTGCCGCCCATCTGCACGTCGCGACCCGCAGAGCGCAGCACATGAGCGATCAGCGCCGTCGTCGTCGATTTGCCGTTGGTGCCGGTGATGCAGACGACCGGAGCGGCAGGCGCGATCGTCGCCCGCTCGCGGAAGAACAGCTCGATATCGCCGATGATCTCGACGCCGGCGGCCTTCGCCTTCTCCACCGTCCAATGCGGCACCGGATGGGTCAGCGGCACGCCCGGCGCCAGGATGAGGCTGTGGAAGCCGGACCAGTCGGCGCCCATGAGATCGACAACCGGAATGCCCTGCGCCGCCGCCTTGTCGCGGCTGGCCTGGCTGTCATCCCAGGCGGCCACGTCGGCACCGCCGGCCTGCAGCGCGCGCGCCGTGGCAAGCCCCGAACCGCCGAGCCCGAACAGCGCGACGCGCGTTCCCTTGAAACAGGTAACCGGAGTCATGATCAGCGCAGCTTCAGGGTCGACAGGCCGATCAGCGCCAGCACGACGGAAATGATCCAGAACCGGATCACGACCTGCGGCTCGGTCCAACCCAGCTTCTCGAAATGGTGGTGGATCGGCGCCATCAAAAACACGCGCTTGCCGGTCCGCTTGTAGACGAAGACCTGGATGATCACCGAGAGCGCCTCGATCACGAAGAGCCCGCCGACGATGGCCAGAACGATCTCGTGCTTGGTCGCGACCGCGACGACGCCGAGCAGGCCGCCCAGGCCCAGCGAGCCGGTATCGCCCATGAAAATCTGGGCCGGCGGCGCGTTGAACCAGAGGAAGCCGATGCCGGCGCCGATCACCGCGCCGCAGACCACGGAGAGCTCGCCCGCGCCCGGCACATGGTGGATCTGGAGGTAATTGGCGAAGATCGCGTTGCCGGTCAGGTAGGCGATGAAGCCGAAAGTCGCCGCCGCGATCATCACCGGCACGATCGCGAGACCGTCGAGACCATCGGTGAGGTTCACCGCATTGCCGGCACCCACGACGACGAAGGCCGTCACCAGCGGGAACGCGATGCCGAGCGGGATCACCAGCTCCTTGAGGAAGGGCATGGCAAAGCCGGAAGCGATGCCCGGCGGCCCGAGCTGCATCACGATCCAGCAGGCAACGAGCGCGATCACCATCTCCAAGCCGAGCCGGGCTTTGCCTGAGAAGCCCTTGTGGGACTGCTTCGTCACCTTCAGGAAGTCGTCATAGAAGCCGATCGCGCCATAGCTCACCGTCACGCCCAGCACGACCCAGACATAGGGGTTGCGCAGATTGCCCCAGAGCAGAGTCGCGACCAGCAATCCGCCGAGAATCATCAGCCCGCCCATGGTCGGCGTGCCGCGCTTGGCGAGGTGGGTTTCCGGCCCATCCGTGCGGATCGGCTGGCCCTTGCCCTGCTTCAGCCGCAGCCAGGAGATCGCCGCCGGCCCGAAGAAGAACACGACCAGCAGCGCGGTCGCGGTCGCACCACCGGCGCGGAAGGTGATGTAGCGGAACACGTTCAGGATCGGGAACGTGCCGGAAAAATCGGCGAGCCAGACGAGCATCTGATTTTACGTCTCTTGTTCTAGTCTTGCGCCGGCACGGCGGGAAAGCGCGCCACGATCGCCTTGACAATCGGCCCCATGCGCGTGCCCAGCGAACCCTTGACCGTGAGGACGTCGCCGGCCCGGATCGCATCCAGCACGAGGGGTTCGAGCCCGCTCGCCTGCGCGGCATAAGCCCCCCGGAGGGTCGATGGCAAGCCGTCATAGAGTCCGCGCATCAGCGGCCCGCAGGCAAAAACCGTATCGACGCCATTGGCGATGATCGCCTCGGCGAGCCCCTTGTGCAGCTCCGGTCCTGTCGGTCCAAGCTCCAGCATGTCGCCGAGCACGGCGATCCGGCGACCCCGGCCTGCGACCGGAATCCGGCCCAGATTCTCGATCGCCGCCCGCATCGAGGCCGGATTGCCGTTATAGCTTTCGTCAATCAGGGTGAAGGTGCCGCCCGGCGCTTCGAGCCTCTGCTGCGCCCCGCGCCCCGCCGGGGGCTTGAGGTCGCCCAGAGCCAGCGCAGCCAGCGCGAGATCGGCGCCAAGCGCGGTCACGGCGGCGAGCACGGCCAGCGAATTCAGCACGATATGCTTGCCCGGGCTGCCGAGCCGATAGGTCACGGGCTGGCCCATCACCATGGCATCGACGGTCGAGACATCGGATTTGAGCGCACAGGAGATCAGCCGGACATCGGCACCGGGGCTTTCACCGAAGCGGATCACGCGGCCGGCCGGTCCCGATCTGGCGATCCGTTCGAGCAGATCGGCCTGCGGGATATCGGCGTTGACGATCGCCGTGCCGCCCGGTTCGAGCTCCCAGAAGACGCCAGCCTTTTCCTCGGCGATACCTTCCAGCGACTCGAATGCCGCCAGATGCACCGGCTGGATCGTCGTGATGATCGCGACCTGCGGACGGACCAGCCTCGCCAGTGGCAGGATTTCGCCGGGATGGTTCATCCCGATCTCGTAGACCCCGTATGCGATGTCGCTGGGAGTCCGACATAAAGTCAGCGGCACGCCCCAATGGTTGTTGTAGGAGGCGACAGGGGCGTGGGTCTTGCCCTGCCGCGACAGCACCAGCCGCAGCGCATCCTTGGTGCCGGTCTTGCCGACCGAACCGGTGACGGCGACCACCCCCGCCTTGAGCTCGGCCCGTCGCGCGCTGCCAGCCTGCTCCATTGCCTTGAGCACGTCGGGCACGACCGCGAGCGCGCCCTTGCCGGCGAATTGCGCCGCATGCGCCTCGTCGACGACGGCGAGCGCCGCGCCCTTCTCCAGGGCGCCCGCCACGAAATCATGCCCGTTGCGGGCCTCGCCGGTGATCGCGAAGAAGGCGTCGCCGGGCTCCAATGTGCGGGTGTCGATCGAGACGCCGGTGACGACCGCGGGCACAGCCCCCTCGACCCGCGCGCTCATGGCCGCGACCAGATCGTCTCCGCTCCAGAGGGGCGCGCTCATCCTGCGATCTCCGCAATAGCTGTCCGCACCACGTCCTGGTCGGAAAAAGGATAGGTTCGGTCGCCGATGATCTGGCCGGTTTCATGGCCCTTTCCGGCCACGACCAGAACATCGCCGGTTCCAAGCATGCGCACAGCCGCCCTGATCGCCTCGGCGCGGTCGCCGATTTCGCGCAGCTTCGGCGAGGCAGCCATCACCTGAGCCCGGATCGCGGCCGGGTCCTCGCTGCGCGGGTTGTCGTCGGTGACGATGGCGATGTCAGCCTTCTGCGCCGCGATCGCGCCCATCAGCGGGCGCTTGCCGGTGTCGCGGTCGCCGCCGCAGCCGAAGACGCAGATCAGCCGCCCCTTGGCATAGCCCCGCAGCGTCGAGAGCACGGCGGACAGCGCATCGGGCTTGTGGGCGTAATCGACCACGACAAGCCCGCCACGAGCCTCGCCAACGCGTTCCAGTCGGCCAACGACGCCGGTCAGCCCGGAGATCGCCCGCAGAGCCGCGACCGGTTCGTCCCCGGTCGCCATCGCGAGCGCGGCAGCCACCAGCGCGTTGCCCGCCATGAAATCGCCGACCAGCGGCAGCGACACGACAAGCTCGCGCCCTTCCACCGCCAGCGTCAGCCGCTGCGAAAACCCTTCGCGTACGCTCTCGATGAGCCTGATCGTCTCGCCCTTGCGGCCGATGCCGATCAGAGGATGTCCCGCCGCGGTCGCCGCCTGCGCGGCTTCCTCCGCATAAGGCTCGTCGCGGTTGATCACGACCGGCGCGCCCTTTGGCAGCAGCGCCCAGAGCCGCATCTTGGCGGCGAGATAGTCTGCGACGGTCAGATGGTAGTCGAGGTGGTCGCGACCCAGATTGAGGAACGCGCCGGCCTTTAGCCTGACGCCGTCGAGCCGACGCTGGTCGAGGCCGTGCGAGGAGGCCTCCATTGCCAGATGCGTCACGCCGTCGCCTGCCAGCCTGTCGAGCGAGGCGTGCAGCGAGAGCGGGTCCGGCGTCGTCAGCGAGCCGTAATCGGCACCCTTCGAGGTCACGACGCCGATCGTGCCGAGGCTGGCGGCCTCGTGCCCGAGCGCCTGGAAGATCTGGCGGGTGAAATCGGCGACCGAAGATTTGCCGCTCGTGCCGGTGACCGCGACGATCGTGCCGGGCTGGCGCGGATGCACCACGGCCGCGGCCAGCGACAAGGCAAGCCGCGGGTCCCCGACCTGAGCGAAGGCCACGGAGCCATCGAGGTCGGCCGGCCGCGCCTGACCCGAGACGACCGCAACGGCGCCCTTTGCGACCGCGTCCGCGATGAAGCGCGCGCCATCGGCCTTGGCGCCAGCCAGCGCGACGAAGACCTGACCGGGCTGGACCTTGCGGCTGTCGAAGGCGACGCCGGAGACCACCTGCGATGCGTCGGTAGCGAAGGCGCCTGGAAATAGGCGGCCGAGGCTCAGGGGCTGTGTCATCGTCGCTCGCTATCGTGCCGGCGTACTGGCGGCAAGCCTCAGCGCGTGCCCCAGGCCCCGAGTCGCGCCATCAGCGGGAAGGGCGCGACCGGTGGCTCGAAGCGCGGCGGCAGGCCAAGGATCGGCGCCGTGCGCTCGATCACCCTGCCCGTGGTGATGCCGGCATTCCAGGCGGCCGTCGAATAGCCGCCGCTCTCGGCATAGCCCTTCGGCTCGTCATACATCACCAGGAACAGGTATTTCGGCTTGTCGGAGGGCGCGATCGCCGTGAAGGTCGTGAAGTTCTTGTTCTTGGCATAGCGGCCGTTGATGACCTTTTCGGCCGTGCCGGTCTTGCCGCCGACGAAGTAGCCTTCGACATTGGCTTTGCGGGCCGAGCCCTTCTCGCCATTGAGACGCATGATGTAGCGCATCGCCTCGGAGGTCTCGGGTTTGATCACGCGGACGCCGCCCTTCTTGGCCTCCTCCTCGGAGCGCTTCAGGAAGGTCGGCGTGATCAGCGTGCCGCCATTGACCAGCGCCGCCACCGCCGCCATCGCCTGGATCGGCGCGACCGCGAGGCCGTGGCCGAAGGCGATCGTCGCCGTGTTGATCTCGCCCCAGCGTCCCGGCACGATCGGAGCCGCGCTCTCGGGCAGCTCAGTCGGCATCCGATCGAGCTGCATCATCTTGCGCAGGAAGGCCTTGTGGCCCTCGACGCCGACCGACAGCGCCATCTTGATCGAGCCCATGTTCGACGAATGCAGGAAGACCTCCGGCACCGTCAGCGTGCGGCCTGTGCCATGGTATTCCTTGATGACCTGCCGGCCGAAATGCATCGCGCCGCCGGCGGTCGAGTAGCTCGAATTGATGTTGGCCTTGCCCGAATCCAGCGCCATCGCGACGGTCAGCGCCTTGAAGGTCGAGCCCATCTCATAGACGCCGACGCTCATCCGGTTGATGCGGTCCTTCTCGAGCGCGTCGACAGGATTGCCGGGATCGAAATCCGGGAGCGAGACCAGCGCGATCATCTCGCCGGTGTTGACGTCCATGATCGCGCCGGCCGCCGCGATCGCCTTGTATTTCTCCATGCCTTTCGACAATTCGTCGCGCAGCGCATGCTGGACGCGCAGGTCGATCGACAGCGCCATCGGCTTCAGGTCGGAGGCCTGGGTCGCGAGCCCGGCACCGTTCAGGTCCTGGAGACCTTGCGAGTCGATGTATTTTTCGATGCCGGCGATGCCGACATTGTCGACATTGGCGAACCCCAGCACATGCGCCGCGGCCGTGCCGTTGGGATAGACGCGCTTGTTCTCCGGCACGAAGCCGACACCGGGGATGCCGAGACGATGGACCTCGACCTGCTGGCGCGGCGTGATCTCGCGCTTGACCCAGACGAAGCCCTTCTTGGTGTTGAGCTTGTCACGCAGATCCTTGGCGTCGAGTTCGGGCAGGACGGCGGTGAGCAGTTCCGTCGCCTCGTCCTTGTCGACGATCTTGCGCGGCTCGGCGAAGACCGAGACGGTGCGGATGTCGGTGGCGAGCACGTCGCCGTTGCGGTCGACGATGTCGGGCCGTGCCGCCGAGATCGCGGTCGTGGTGGCGCGGCGCAGACCGACCTGCTCGTTGGGCAACGCCCCCAGCATGACGAGGCGGCCGGTGATGGCCAGGAACAGCGCCGAGAAGCCGAGGATCACCAGGCCGACGCGCGGCTGGCTCTTCTCGCCGCTCATCCGGAAGACGTCGCGCAGCATCGAGAAGCGGCGGGCGGGAGCGGGTTCGCCTTCGGGGCCGCCAGCCTGGGCTGTTGCCTCGCTCCGGGTCTTTGCTTGGCTCATGGACGGCCTCCCGGCGTGGTGGCGCTAGCCTTGCGATCCTTCGGGGTCTCGGTCGGCATGCCGAGCCCGAGGTCTTCGAGCTTGCGGCCGATCGCATCGACCTTCGGCCCGCGATTGGGAATGTCGGAGGCGCGCACGACCTGCGTCACCGAGAAGGCTTGCAGGTCGAGATGGCGGTCGGCCAGGGCCTGCAGCCGGTCGGGGCGGTTGAGATACTGCCATTCGGCCTTCAGCACGGCGATGGCGTCGCGCTCGCGCTGGGCCTTCATCCTGATCTTCTGGAGTTGCTCGGCCTCGAGCGTGGTCTCGTATTTGATCCCGTAGGCATAGAAGGCCGATGAGACCAGCGCGCCGATGGCGATGACATGCAGCAGCTTGATCATGCTCTAGGCCCTCCGGCGAGGCTGCGGCGCAGGAATGCCGGCAAGCGCGACGAGATCGGGCTCAGGCTCCCGGGCCGGCGCGGCGTTGCGCTCGGCTGCCCTGAGCTTCGCCGAACGCGACCGCGAGTTGATCCGCATCTCGGCCTCGGACGCCGCGACCGGCCCCCGACTGACCAGGCTGAAGGTCGGCCGCGCCACGTCGACCACGGGCGCATGGCGCGAGCCGGCCGGCGCACGCCCGGAACGCTCGGTCAGGAACTGCTTGACGATCCGGTCTTCCAGCGAATGGAAGGTCACGACGACGAGCCGTCCGCCCGGCGCCAGCACGGCCTCGGCCGCATGCAGCGCCGAGACCAGTTCGCCGAGCTCGTCATTGACCGCGATGCGCAGCGCCTGGAACACCCGCGTTGCCGCATGCGGACCGCCGGGCTCGGCCCAGACGATGCTGGCGACGAGATCGGCGAGTTGCTTGGTCGTCGTCAGCGGTGCCTTGCGGCGGGCCTCGACGACGGCGCGCGCCACGGCGCGCGAGCGCCGCTCCTCGCCGTAATGATAGAAGATATTGGCGAGCAGCCCCTCCTCGGCCTCGTTGATGAGGTCGGCGGCGCTTTGGCCCGCGCCGCTCATCCGCATGTCGAGCGGGCCGTCGAAGCGGAACGAGAACCCGCGCTCCGCCTGGTCGATCTGCATCGAGGAGACGCCGATATCGAGCACGACGCCGTCGAGCGGCGCCATCCCGAAGCGCTCGGCCTCTTCCGCCAGTTTGCCGAAGCGCGCCTGCGACAGCGTCAGGCGGCCGGCCATCGCCGCGACGAGGTCGGCACCGCCGGCGATCGCCGTCGGGTCGCGATCGAGCGCGAGCAAAGTGGCGTCCGGTGCGGCTTCGAGAATGGCACGTGCATAGCCGCCTGCCCCGAAGGTGCCGTCGAGATAGCGCCCACCGGCCTTGGGCGCGAGCGCCGTCAGAACCTCGGCCAGAAGCACGGGCACATGCAGCCCGGGTGCAGGATGGCCCGGGCCGGCCGCGGCCGTGTCGTCGCGGCTCGTCATGCGCCCGCGACTCCGCCCGGCGAGAGAGCTTGCGAACTGAGCGCACGCTTCACGTCGCGCAGCTTCGCCTTCGCCGCATCGAGATGCGCCTGGAACCGCTGCGGCTCCCAAATCTGGAACTTGTGGCCGTGCCCGACGAAGGTCACCGTATCGACGATCCCCGTATGAGCCTTGAGCGCCTCGCTCAGCATGATGCGCCCTTCCGGATCGATTTTCAGCACCTCCGAGGTGCCGTTCAGCGCGGTCGACAACGATTCCCACTCCTCCGAGAAGGGCGAGAAGCGCGCGAGGATGTCGTCGATGGTTTTGCGCAGCGCATGGCCGCCGGCATCGAAGGCGGCGAGATCGAGCGCCGGGTGGACGTAGAGACCCTCGTAGCCGTCCTTCGCCAAGACGGCGCGGAAGCTCGAGGGTATCGAGACCCGCCCCTTGGCATCCAGCCGGTTGGTGAAATTCGAGACGAAGCGGTCCGTCAACGCCGCCCCCCGGCCTGTTCTCGACGCACGAGCCTCGCCGCGGAACTGGCGAGGCCGAAGCCTCCCGTCGAAGCAGGCAAAGCGAGAGGGTCGACCGGAATCCGCGCGGCACACGGACCCTGATCTGACTGTCGCCTGCCGGTTTCGACGGGATGATTTGGGATAGCATGGGTCTTTATGGGCGTCAATGGAATCGAGCGTGAGAAGGCATGGCTCCGGGAGCCTCGAAGCATCACAGCCCGTTAAGGTTAAGTATCCGTAACCGCGCAGGATTTCCTGCCGGACCGGCATGCGAACGCCCTCGCGAGGCCGCTGGCGGCAGCAGCGCAGCACTAAAGTTTTTTCGCGCGGTCAGTCCTGGTCGGCGGCTTTAAGCAGCGCATCGCGAAGGCGCTTGAGATCGCCGAGCAAACGCCCATCGGGATGCACGGCATCGCCGATGGCCCGGCCCATCGTGATGGGCACGCAGCCGCCTTTCTCGCGCAGCGCCTCGCCTGCCTCCGTCAGATGCAGCAGGACCTGCCGCTCATCCTCGCGGCTGCGCTCGCGCCGGATCAGGCCGGCGACCTCCAGCCGCTTCAGCAGCGGCGTCAGCGTGCCGGAATCCAACGAGAGCCGTTCGCCCAGCGCCTTGACCGTCACGCCATCGCCATCCCAGAGCGCCAGCATGACCAGATATTGCGGATAAGTCAGGCCGAGCTCGGCCAGGGCCGAGCGGTACATCCGGGTGAAGGCATGGCCGGCCTGATAGACGGCGAAGCAAAGCTGTTCCTCCAGCCTGGCGGTGGTCCGTCGGGGAACCTTCGTCTCTGTCATGGCTTCCCTGTTCGGTTGCAGACGCCGCGGACCAGACTAGCCGATGCCGGCCAAGCCCGTCCTCGCGATCAACTGCACGTGATCGGTATCGATTTGATCGTTGACAATTCAATTGTGCACGATCTAAATCACTCACGCAAGCTCGCTGATCGTCGCTCCCGCCGTCAAGGGCGGGCAAGCCCGGTCCCCAGACCGATCCCAAGCCAAGGAGAGACCCGATGAAAATCCTCTACACCGCGCATGGTTCCGCCACCGGCGGCCGCGAAGGCAAGGCCGCGACCGACACCGGCAACATCAGCGTCGTGCTCAACACGCCCAAGGAACTGGGCGGCGGCGGTGGCGACGGCACCAATCCCGAGCAGCTCTTCTCGATGGGCTATTCGGCCTGTTTCCTCGGCGCGCTGAAGTTCGTCGCCGGCAAGGAGAAGGTGAAGATTCCCGATGACGCCAAGGTCAGCGCCGATGTCGGCATCGGCCCGCGCGACGATGGCGGCGGCTTCGGCCTCGAGGTCAAGCTCACGATCTCGGTTCCGGGCGTCGACAAGGCCGTCGTCGAGGACCTCGTCCAGAAGGCCCACATCGTCTGCCCGTATTCCAACGCGACGAGGGGCAATATCCCGGTCGACCTGCAGGTCGCCTGATCGCCGCTTAAGCCGAACAGTACGCTTTCGGGTTGCGCTGCGGGCAGTTCGCTCGGGCGAGCCGGATGGAGTGATGTGCGAGAACCGGAGCGGAGCGGACTTTCGTCCGTGAGCACCGGAAGCGCAGCACGTCGCTTCAGCCGGCCGCCCGAGTAGAACTGCCAGTCGGCCTGTAAGCCGGGTTCTGGATGGCTGCAGGATTGCTCCCGCAACGTGACGGCCATTCCTCTGGGACGCGCATTGCTGCGTGCCTCGAGCAACCAACCCGGACGACAAGGCCCAGAAACAGGCCCCTCCCCGCTTGCGCGGAAAGCATCGTCCCTATTCGGTTTTGCTCCCGGTGGGGCTTGCCATGCCGTCCCCGTTGCCGGGTCCGCGGTGCGCTCTTACCGCACCTTTTCACCCTTACCTGCGGAAGGAAGCCGAAACTTTCGGCCGCAGGCGGTTCGATCTCTGTGGCGCTTTCCCTGGGGTCGCCCCCGCCGGACGTTATCCGGCACCGTGTTTCCGTGGAGCCCGGACTTTCCTCCCTCGCGAACGAGAGCGGCCGTCCGGCCGACTGGCGGGAGGGCTAGTGCGCGTTCGCGGCGCCAGCGTCAAGGCAGCGGCGCCCGAAAGACCGTTCAGTTATGGGCCGTGATCGTACGGACCTTGGCGCAATAGGTCCGGTTGGCGCCGCTCATGCGCTCGGCCATGTGACCGCTCTGATATTTCATGATGGTCCGGCAGGTGTCGCCACCGGCAGCCCGGTAGGCCATCGCCAGATACTTCATGGCATAGCGCGCGTTCGTCTCCGCATCGAGCAGGCCGCCAGCCCCGCCGGAATAGCCCATGCCGCGTGCGGTCTGGTGGCGGATCTGCATCAGCCCGTAATTGCCGGCATTGGAGGCGCGGGGATTGTAGCGGCTCTCCACCCGCACGATGGCGTCGGCCAGCGAGAACGGCACGCCGTTTGCGGCGGCATGACGCGCGACCAGCGCCTTGAGACCGTCCGATCCGGCCGGCGCCGCGAGCGCCTTCGAGCCTCCTGCGAGCCGGCCGGCTTTTCCGGCTGCGGCGGCGGGCTTCGATTCGCTGTCTGCCTGCACCGTTTCCCCGGTCTTGCCGGAGCCGCGGCCGGCCTCGGCCTCCGCCTTCTCGCGGCGCAGTTCTCCCTCTCTCACGGCGAAGGCACGCGCGTCGCTTTCGTCATTCACCACGGACTGCGCCGAAGCTTGCATCGGCTGGAGAGCCGCGAGGCAAATCGCGAAAGCGGCGGCAGCGCCGCTGGAGATATACCGCATGATCGACTGACCCTTCCGTCATGGACATCGCTGAAGGGCGCAGTCTAGTGATCAGTAAATGTGACGAGAATCTGTCATCATGGTCGAGAATTCGATCGAGAATTATTACATGGCCACGGCTATACGATGACTTGCTTGCAAGTATTCAACGTGTAATGCGCGAATCACCGCACGAGGCCGAGCCGACGATCTGCGGTATTGACGCCGGCTTACGACTTTCGCCCCATTGAGGCCGCAATTGCCCCCGCAAACGCATAAAGCGGATGGCAGCGGCCGCGCCGGGCTGTCCGGGCCTGTCGTTGGCCGCTATCGTGCCGCAGCACAGGGCCGGAGACGCCTGCATCATGGTTTCGTCATTCTGGGGTGTGCTGGGCGGTGGCGGTCTGGGTCTCGCACTCGGCGGCCCGCTCGGCGCGCTTGTCGGCGCACTCGCCGGCCATATCCTGGTCGACCGCGAAGGTGCGCCTTTCGGCCCCGCTCCGCGCGAGCTGATCTTCACCACGGGGCTCGTCGCGCTCGCCGCCAAAATGGCGCGGTCGGACGGTGTCGTGACGCGCGACGAGATCGCCGCCTTCAACCGCATCGTCACGGTCCCACCGGAGCAGCGCCAGCGCATCGAGATGCTGTTCGACCTCGCCAAGCAGACCAGCGCCGGTTTCGAGGCCTATGCTGGCCAGCTCACTGATGCCTTCCGCGACGAGCCGGCTTTGCTCGAGGACGTGCTCGACGGGCTCTTCCTGATCGCCGCCGCCGATGGCGCGATCCATCAGGACGAGCATGCCTATCTGCGCGAGGTGGCGGCGATCTTCGGCACCTCGGACGCCGATTTCGCCCGCATCGAATCCCGCCATGTCCGCCGGCCCGACGACCCGTATCTCGTGCTCGGCGCAACCCGCGAGATGAGCGACGGCGATCTCAAGCGGCATTATCGCCAGCTCGTCGCGCAGACCCATCCCGACCGCGAGATCGCGCGCGGCCTGCCACAGGAGGCGGTGGCGATCGCAACGCGCCGGCTCGCCGCGATCAACGCCGCCTGGGACCGGATCGAGCGCGAACGCGGGCTGTCGGCACGGCTGGCGAACGAGCCCGCATGAGCGTGCCCGCATGAGCCTCGCGACCGCGCCCGACAGCCGCTTCGCGGCGAAGATCTTCCCCTCCCCCAATCACGGCGAGCGCAAGGGCGGTGCTGCCGAAAGCGAAGGCGCACCCGGCCGCCGGCCGGACATGCTGATCCTGCACTACACCGGCATGCCGGATGCCGGCGAAGCCCTGCAATGGCTCTGCAACCCGGTGTCGCAGGTCTCGTCGCATTATTTCGTCTTCGAGAACGGCCACACGCTCCAGCTCGTGCCGGAAGGCCGCCGCGCCTGGCATGCCGGCGCCTCGCACTGGGCCGGCGAGAGCGACATCAACTCCTGCTCGATCGGCATCGAGATCGCCAATCCCGGCCATCCCGGCGGCCTGCCGGACTTCCCGCCGCAGCAGATCGCAGCGACGCTCAACCTCTGCCGCGACATCTGCGAGCGCTGGACGATCCCGCCCGAGCGGGTGCTCGCCCATTCCGACATCGCGCCCGGCCGCAAGATCGACCCCGGCGAGAAATTTCCCTGGCGTCATTTTGCCGAAGGCGGTGTCGGCCTCTGGAGCGAACCGCCTCCGATCCGCGGCGGCCGCTTCTTTGCGCGCGGAGACTCAGGCCAGCCGGTCGAGGCGCTGCAGGCGATGTTCGCGATGCTCGGCTACGGCGTCGCGATCGACGGCCGCTATGACGAGAAGCTGGAGGCCGTGGTCTCAGCCTTCCAGCGCCACTGGCGCCCGGATAAGGTCGACGGCGTCGCCGACGCCTCGACGATCACGACGCTACGGGACCTGCTGGCGGCGACGCAGGGGGCAAGGACGGGTTGAGGGTGGTCCGGGACGCTTGGTCGTGTGTCAGTTTGAGTTCTGCTTTTCACCCGTTGCAGACATGGATAAAACAAGGCACGTTGGAGCTCAATGGAGTGCTGATGCGTTCGATCATAGCTTTTATCTCCCTTATCGGGCTCTCGGCTCCATCAATTGCTGCTGCTCCGTACATTCAGCCACCGTCCTCGCCTTCCACAACTTTTCATTCCACCTTTCACTGCCGCTTGTCAGAGCGCCTCTGCTATTCGGTGTATCGCGAATTAAACAAGCTTATCGATGCGCCACTCAAAGACAATCAAAAATATCTGCACTACCCAATCGAGGAGCGCAGAGAATTAATCTACAATCGAGATTTTTCTAGACTTAAGAAGAGACTGAAATTACTTCGCAAAGACGTGGGCGGCGAAGTACTGAGACTGCAGATTTGCGTTGTGAAGGACAGAATTGCGGCAGCGCAAGGCGATATTTACTCAACGAATTGCAATGATTAGCTTCTTGCGTGAGATGGCGCGTGTCCTGCGAGTGCAATAAGCGCGTCCAGCCGTCTGCTTCCGACCCATTGCAGCCTTTGCCTGCGGCCGAATGGGCCGCCCGCAAGCCGAGGAAATTGCAATGGCAGACGGTACCTATCCCTTTGACACGACGCATCTGGCCCGGATCGAGCCCCATGAACGCCTTGTCGTTCTCGCTCGCACCTTGCAGGCGCATAGCTCCGGGTCGGAAACGGCGTTGAAGGACGCCGCGGTCAACTGGGCGCGATACGGCGAAACGTGTCTCGGGCAAGCGCTCTATCGCCATCGCTCGGTGTTTCAGAATGCTTCGGACGCGCCCGTCTGGAGTCATCTCGAGCTGAGCTATTTCCGCCATATCGTTCCTGCCGATGCCATCCATGATCTCGTCGTCAGGCAGCAGCCGGCCGACATCCAGTTGCTGCGAGCCGAGATCCTTTTGACGACCCCCTCGGCCTTCGTGATGCCGCGCGCTTGGACAGGCTCGGCCGATCGCCCCGAACGGCAGGTGTCGCTGGAATATATCGACGTGCGTCCGGCGTGCCTGGACGAATACCGTGAGATCATGCGGAGCTATATCGGTCCTGCGGCCGCAAGACTCGTGGCGGCCGACAGGATCGGGACCTTCAGGACGATGGAGACGGCAGCGGTGCTCTACCGCGACCCTGCGCTGGCGACCGACTGGAACCAGATCCATCTCTGCGAGGTCGAAGCCGACGGCTTCAAGGGCTTCGGCCA
This sequence comes from Hyphomicrobiales bacterium, assembly GCA_900470775.1. Lineage (GTDB taxonomy): Bacteria > Pseudomonadota > Alphaproteobacteria > Rhizobiales > Beijerinckiaceae > Allobosea. The sequence continues at coordinate 39,292 of UCBZ01000038.1, forward strand.
GGCCTTCGATGCGGTGCTCCGCGAGATCTCTCCGGATGGCGGCTTTGCGGCCGTTTTCGCCGGCCTCGACCGCATGCGCACGATCCCGAGATGGACGTTCAACGACCCGGTGGCGGTGGCAGATGCCGCCCTCGGGCAGCTCGGGTAGCGCGACCGCCTCATCATTGAAGGATGCCCCGGCTTCCGACCCTGAACGCCTCACCCAAACCTCTCCGCCACATTGCGGTAAGTTAACTCGCTGTCCGCCGCCGATTCTGGCATGATCCGATGACTGGATGCAGGCTGCCTCGCCTGCGCGACGATGGGGACGACCTTGCGCAAGTGGCTGATCGGATCGGGACTGGCGGTGCTGGCTGTGGCGGCCGGTTACTGGACGCTACGCCCTGCCGGCGGCTCGGCGAATGAGGCGGCCTATCGCACCACGACGGTCGATCGCGGCCAGATCACGGCCGCGGTGCGCGCCACCGGCACGCTGACGCCGATGACGACGGTGCTGGTCGGCTCGCAGCTCTCGGGCCAGATCGTCGAGATCCTCGCCGACTACAACTCGCAGGTGAAGGCCGGCCAGATCGTCGCCAGGCTGAACAGCGACCAGATCAAGACGCGCCGCGACGCGGCCCAGGCCGATGTCGCGCAGGCGAAGGCCGATCTCCAGGTCAAGCGCGCCCAGCTCGACCGCGCCCGCTCGACGCGGCTCAAGGCCAATTCGACGGTCCGGGATCTCGAGGCGCAGCGCGACCGCACGGCAGCCCAGCTCGCCGACGCCAAACGCACCTTCGAGCGCCAGAACGAGCTCTTCAACCGCAATACCGGCTCGCAGCAGGCGCTCGACACGGCGCGCACGCAGGTCGAGGTCCAGGTCGCGACGCTGGCCTCCAGCGAGGCGCAGATCGCCTCGGCCAAGGCCGAACTCAACGGGCTCGACGCCGATATCCTTTTGGCCGAGGGCCAGGTCCAGTCCGGCGAGGCGCTGATCTCGCAGCGCGAGGCCAAGCTCAAGGACATCCTGATCGACCTGGAGCGCACCGACATCCGCTCGCCGGTCGATGGCGTCGTGGTCCAGCGCCAGGTCGATCTCGGCCAGACGGTCGCCGCCTCGCTCTCGACGCCGACGCTGTTCCAGATCGCGCAGGACCTGCGCACCATCGACATCTACGCCAATGTCGACGAGGCCGATGTCGGCCGGCTGAAGCGCGGCCAGCCCGTCACCTTCACGGTCAACGCCTATCCGAGCCGCACCTTCGAGGGCCGCGTCGAGATGGTCCGGCTCGGCGCGCAGACGATCCAGAACGTCGTCACCTATACCGGCGTCATCCGCGTCGCCAACGCCGACATGGCGCTGCTGCCCGGCATGACCGCCAATCTCCAGGTCGTCACCGAGGACCGCCGCGACGTGCTGCGCATTCCCAATGCGGCGTTGCGCTTCCGCCCGGCGGGGGCGGCGGTGGCAAGCGCGCCCGCCGCTGTGTCGCGTGGTGGTGCCGAGGGTCAGGGCGCGGCCTCAAGCGGCGGCGGCCGGGGCGGTGCTCAGGGTGCGGCGTTGCGCGAACGCATCGAGACCGAATTGCAGCCGACGCCGGAGCAGAAGCAGGCGATCGCCGCCGTTCTGCAGGAGCGTCGCACGGGCGGCCGCGAAGCCATGGCCGGCCTCTCCGACGAGGAGCGCCGCGCCGCCTTCCGCAAGGCCCGCACCGAAATGGCCGCGAAGGTCGCTGCCGTGCTCGATCCCGAGCGCAAGGCGAAGTTCGAGGCGATGATGCAAGAGGGCCGCCCGGGCCGCGCCGCGCCGCAGCAGGGCACGCCGGGGCGCGTCTATGTACTGGGCGAGGACGGCCAGGCGAAAGCTGTCCCTGTGATGCTCGGCCCCACGGACGGAGCCTTTACGGAACTGGCCTCGGGCGACCTGAAGGATGGCCAGCCCGTCATCATCGGTGGCGGACCGCGTGCCGCTGCGGCGCCCGGGCCGACAGGAGGCCCGCCGGTGCGCGGCCCTCGGCTGTTCTGATGGCGGTTGGCAGCGCCTTGCACCGGCCTCGACCGTTTCTCAGCCGTCATGGTCGGGCTTGTCCCGACCATCCACGTCTTCGAGCGTCGAGCGCTATGCCCGAGACGTGGATGCTCGCCACA
>UCBZ01000011.1 GCA_900470775.1 Hyphomicrobiales bacterium
AGATTTCCCGAGCCAGCTCTCTCATAGCTAATTTCGGTCCACCAGAGGCAGATTGCAAACAACGCACAACCGATCGCGATATTCCGGACGGTCGTGGCTTCCATGGGCGGAGCCTATCTGCCTTTTTTGAAACCCACCACCCACAGCAAGGTGAGGAAGTCGGCCATTCTTGTCTGGATATCTCTCGAAGTAGCAAGGGACAACTGAGTGGCGCGCTCTGTCAGAAGACGCTTCATCGCCGGGCCGAACTTGCCGAGCGGATCTTTGGCTGAGACCTATTTAGCCTGCAGTTGGGCATCGTCCGCCGGATGGGGAGCAGAGCGTGTACGGCGCGTCCTCGCCGTTCTCTAGCGCCCCCCATGCGGCCACCATGGCTCGGTCCAGAGCATGACGGGCATGGAGGATGCGTTCATGGACGAGCCGAGCCTCTGATCGGCGGAGAATGCCTCTAGGACAAGCTTGTAGACTTTCAGCCCGCTGGTGGGATCCTCATCGATCACAAATCGAGGTGCGGCACCGGCCAGCGCGGCGTCTGTCTCGCATAGCTCAGCATGGTTCGCGGCCGCCCAGGGCCGTAGCGTCCTTGAATTGTCTAAGCCGGAGTCGGTGCTCATCCGGCGTTTGTGAAGGCCTCGATGCCCCAGGGTCAACGGCGACGGCAACGCCATGGAGCGCATGTTCTGCAGCCGCAAGGACTTCCGGCGCGTCGCTACGCGATACGACCGCCTCGCCCTCAACTTCCTCACCGCCGTCTGCATCGCGGCAACCGTCAGCTACTGGTATAAGTCTGGACCCTAGCTCGATAACGCGCTGGAGCGCGATGTACTTCCCAACTGCATCCATCACTAGGCGAAGCACCTCTTCGTCGTTCTCGTAGTGGTAGAAGAACTGCTGGTTTTCGCCGCTTCCGTAGGAATAGTAGTCCTCCTCGATCTCGAAGCGGGTGTTCTCGAGGTTGGTCGAGATCGAGAAGCGCCGGTTATCGACCTTCGCCACGGCCATGTGCCCGTGAGGAGCAACGAAGATTTCAATGTTGTCGTAATCGGCGACCTGCCTCTGGACTTCAGCCAATGCGGTCAGGAGCCGCGCCAGTTTGTGCTTCTGGACGACAAGCCGTGCAGCGCTCGCGTTTAACCGGACACGATAGCGATCCGATTCTTGCTCGACGAAGGCATTCAGCGCTTCGGCTATGTTTATCGCGATCTTGTCCGTCATGTTCGCTCCCAATGTGAACTCAATCTTAGCGGTTCCGGCCGCCGTTAACAGGCAATTTGTCCTTGTGGATTGGTGGTAACGGAAGAGTGCCGATGCGGATCCCGTGTGCGAGGAGCGTGCAAGCTTGGGCGATTCACCAAGGGATTGCCATCAACGTGACCCTGCGGATCGCGCCCGGCTTGAAGCCCTTGTCGCGGACAGCAACAGCCCACAGAAGCACGTCTCGCGCGCCGCGATCGTGCCGGCGACTGCGGATGGCTTGGAACGAACGCGCTCATGCGCGACCGGCAAAAGCAAAACACCCGTCCGGCGCTGCATCCGAGCGGACGGCGCCTAGGGAATTCTTGAGCGTCTGTTTGCCGCAGAACGAGGGCGCCAAACTTAGCTCGCGCGTTATGAACGAGCCACGCAATCGCAGCGTTGCAGACCTGTATCGTCCCCTTTTGTGCCACCGCCTGGACTTCGTTTCCTACAAAGACCGCAAGCTTGTCGCCGCGAAATTGAAGGGAATTTATGACGCCATCGACGCGGCCGCGGGCGAAGCGGCGCTCGGAGCTTCGAGGGCGGGCCTGTGGCCGCTGCCCGGCCATCGCCCCAAGCTGTCGGCATTCTTGGAGCCTGGCGTGCCGTTCTACGGCTTTCCGGCCGACGTCCACCAGTACGGTATCCCATTACTGCTTTCGAGGCACTGAACACCAAACCGCGCCGCGCCGTCCAGGCTAGAGGTCGATACGACCCCTCACAGTCAACTTCCTCACCGCCGTCTGCATCGCGGCAACCGTCAGCTACTGGTTATAAGTCCGGGCTCAAAGGGCGGGCTAGTTAGACTACCGCACCGGGGATGGAGCGCCGGCCCATGAGAGCCGACGCCATGGGTATCAGGCCGCCTTGGCGGCACGTTTCGGCTTATTGGGCGCCTTCCTGCGCTGCTGACCGAGGCCCAATGACTTGGCCAGCGTCGAGCGCGCCTCGGCATAGGCGGGGGCGACCATTGGATAATCGACCGGCAGGCCCCATTTGATGCGGTACTGCTCGGGCGTCAGGCCAAACTTGCTGCTCAAATGCCGCTTTAGCGACTTGAAGGACTTGCCGTCCTCCAGGCAGATGATCGCCTCGGGCGTTACCGATTTGCGGATCGGCACGGCCGGAATCAGCGGCGCCGCGGCCGGCACCTCGGGCTCGCCCGTAAGCTTAGACAAGGACGAGTGCACGCTTGCGATAAGGCCCGGAAGATCGGCTGTCGGGACGTTATTATTGGTGACATAGGCGGCGACGAGTTCCACTGCGAGCTCTATAAAGTCGTCGTTGGTTTCAGGCATGGGTGCTCTCCCAAAAATGAGGATTGACGTTTAGGCACTTGTCGCGGGTCGGCAGCTAGCACTCGCGTTGACGCATTGCTTGCCGAATCAAGTCTTAGGCGTTCAGCGCGGACTGTTGCTTAGGTAAACCAGAGGCTCAATAAAATCTACTATCCTCGCGAGATATTTCGCTAAGGTTGACGAAATTTCATAACAATATCAATCTTTTTGCTGCGCTGCGACATGGGAAATCTGTGGAAACTTGCGTCAAGGCGAGCATGGCTTACCTGCGCAGCGCTAACGCGCGACGCGGTGTTTACTGCGGCGCCTGGCTGCACCGGCGACCGAACTCCTATCGGCCGTCAAGGATTGGGCCGCTCGATGACCGACCAGTTGCCGCGCCAAAGCCCGGCATAAGCGGCTCGCGCGGTTGCGACGTCCTGTGCAAAGATGGCTGAACTTAGCGGTACCGGTCGTGCCCAACCAAGCTGGACGAGCAAGCGTGAGAGGTTTACGTCGCCGACGCGACAATCAAAACTGTCGCGCTCGCCCGGTGTGTCGAGAGCCGGCTGGCATGTCACCGCCTGTGCCCTCAACACGTTGATCAGGGCCGCGCGTGCCTGGAGCCCACAGCTCCAGAGGGCACCGTTGCCGTCTCGGCAGACTGCGTTCCGCTCGGGCCCGCGGACATGGCGAAGTCGCACCTGCAACACGCCACTCCGGAAACTCGTCGCATCGAGCGGTTCCACAGCCCCTTCGATAAGCACGGGACGACCCAGGCGGTAGCGTGACAGGGACACTCCAAAAAGATATCCATCCTCGAGCCGCTCAATCGGCGCGGTCTTCAATGCCGCGGCCATGACCGAGGGCCGCGGGATGGGCGAGACTGGCTCAGTCTCGGGGGAGAACTCTGCGAGAGCGAGCATGATCGCCGTAGCCGCCGCGAAAATTACACCGAGGCGACTGACAAGGTGATGAACTCTCATGTCGTGTGGCCGCCTGGCAGACTACGAGCGTCTATGCTGGCCACCTGCCAGCCCGATTGCGCCAAGTCGCACCACAGACTCCGCCCGCCTCATCGGTCTACCCAAGATATACTATGCCAAGCGGCAGCGATATGGAGCTGCTCGAATTTCGTGCTAGCTACTTCGCTCTCGGGAATTTTGGCTCGCTACTGGGTAGAGCGTTTTGCGTGGCCCGCAGTCGGTCGGCAAATGCGGCCCGATCCGCAAACTGCGCGTGCGTGAGCCAGAACGATCGCGATTCATCCGGGCTTCCTAATGGAAACTGTCAATCACACCGACTTTCGATGCCAACCCGTTGTAGGCCCGAGCCCTAGGAAAACACCATACTGTCCTGATCGAAGTTGAAGGCCACAATCGGGTCGGGTATCCCCATGTTGTCTGACGCGGAGGCGCGTCGCTCCCCCTCCCCCGTTATCTGCTCGATCGCCCGTAAATGGCTATCGACCGAGTTGAGCACGGCATCTATCGATTTGGTGACGGAAAACTCTTGCTTGGCGAGTTCGCCCCGCAGGAGTTTTAGAAGGACACTCGACCGGTCAAGATGCCTGCTGATTGCCTCGGCATCCGCGATGCCGTTCCTCGCCATCATGACGCGCTCGATCTTGCGGAGCGACTCCATCAGCGCGAGGGTCTCGCTCTGGCGCGCCCGCTTTGAGAACTCGTCCAGGAACCATCGCCCGCGCTGAGTTTCTCTCACAGCCTGTTCGACGGCCTCGAATTCGTCAAGGTTCAGATCGATGCATCTTTCTGATATCGCTGGCATAGCACTTCCTCCTCAACAAGCTAACTAAGCAGCGGCAGTTAAATATTGACCTAACGTCGACCTCTTGGAGCGGCTTCGACCACAATTTTGCGCCGGTGCCTACAGTATGGTTACCTTCAATAGATGACGTCCCATGCAGAGGCGGAACGAACCTTAAAATCGTTTAACACTAGAATAGCACATTCTATGATCGAATTCGACCCCACGCTATTTCACCGGTCCGGAACATTTGGTGAAGATGGGACCGCCGCTTCTTGCGACCAAGATAACGAAATAATTGATGTGCACGCTCAGAAAATAATGACGACCAGACGGCAAACTTGAGGTAAGTAAAATTGGTTTAACAGATCTAACTAGACAGTTTTCTTGTCCTTGCGCTCCGACGACTTCTTGATAACGTTATAGGCGCGACTAGTTTCTCAGATCATGGCCTTCAACAGCAGATACGCCGATGCTTCCCGAGACGAAGTAATGTTTTGGTCGGTGAAGCGTACCGCCAGCTCGCGTCGGTTCAGCTCCATCTCGCGCAAGCGCCACGTCGATGATCCTCGCCCCTGATCGGGCCAGGGCTCTTATCCAGACCCGGTCTGGTGTCGAACGATGATCAGCGAGCGCGTGTGCGTGTGACGGTATCAAGGCGGCAAACGCCGCTCTCTGCCGCAAGGTCAGCGCTCGCGTCAGGCGTTTCCGACATTGCTGTAGGCGAAGCCGCGACGGCGCATGTCGTCCGAGCGGTAGATGTTGCGCAGGTCGACCACGATCGGCGTGCGCAGGCCGGTCTTGACGCGGTCGAGGTCGAGCGCGCGGAAGGCGTCCCACTCGGTCACGATCACCAGCGCATCGGCGCCCTCGATGCAGGAATACGCGTCGGCTGCGAAGCTGACGCCGCTGAGCAGAGCCTTGGCCGGCTCCATGCTCTCGGGATCATAGGCGACGACGTCCGCGCCCGCGTCCTGCAGCACGGCGATGATCGACAGCGAGGGCGCCTCGCGCATGTCGTCGGTGTTGGGCTTGAAGGCGAGGCCGAGCACGGCGATGCGCTTGCCGCGCACGCTGCCGTCGCAGGCCGCGATGACCTTGCGCGCCATGGCGCGCTTGCGCTGGTCGTTGACGGCGACGACCGTCTCGACGATGCGCAACGGGCTGCCGAGGTCCTGCGCCGTCTTCATCAGCGCGAGCGTGTCCTTGGGAAAGCAGGAGCCGCCGAAGCCGGGGCCCGCATGCAGGAACTTGCCGCCGATGCGGTTGTCGAGGCCGATGCCGCGCGCCACCTCCTGGACATTGGCGCCGACCGCCTCGCAGAGATCGGCCATCTCGTTGATGAAGGTGATCTTCATGGCGAGATAGGCGTTGGCAGCGTATTTGATCACCTCGGAGGTCCGGCGCTGGGTAAACAGCAGCGGCGCGGCGTTGAGGTAAAGCGGCCGGTAGAGCTCTTCCATGACACCGCGTGCCCGTTCGTCCTCGGTGCCGATGACGATCCGGTCGGGGCGCTTGAAGTCGCCGATGGCGGCGCCCTCGCGCAGGAATTCGGGGTTCGAGACGACAGCGAAATCGGCCTCGGGCCTGGTCTCGCGCATGATGCGCTCGACCTCGTCGCCGGTGCCGACCGGCACGGTCGATTTGGTCACGATGACGGTGAAGCCGTCGATCTCGGCGACGACGTCGCGCGCCGCCTGATAGACATAGGAGAGGTCGGCATGTCCGTCGCCGCGCCGCGTCGGCGTTCCCACCGCGATGAAGACCGCGTCAGCGCTGGCGACGGGGCCGGCGAGTTCGGTGGTGAAGCTGAGGCGGCCTTCGCGCACGTTCTTGGCGACGAGGTCGTCGAGGCCAGGCTCGAAGATCGGGATCTCGCCCCGGTTCAGCGCATCGATCTTGGATGCATCGGTGTCGACGCAGGTCACGACATGGCCGAAATCGGCGAAACAGGCACCCGAGACCAGGCCGACATAGCCTGAGCCGATCATCGTCACGCGCATCGAATGCACTCTCCCCGCTGGCTGGGCGCGATCCCGTCACGTGCGGCAAGTGCACGCGCAGCAAGTGCGGCGGAGACGCCCAACATTATCCGCCTACACCAAATTGCTGCACCTGCACAACAGATGACATGCTCCCCGAAAACCCGGCTAGGCGGCATAGGCTATCCCCGGAACATCCGCGTCGACCAGGGCTCGGAGTTTGTCAGCCGCGACCTCGATCTCTGGGCCAATCCGAAGGCGTTGTGCTCGACTTCTCAAGGCCGGACAAGCCCATCGACAACAGCTTCATCGAGTCCTTCAATGGCAAGTTCCGGGCCGAATGCCTGAACACGCACCGGTTCAGGAGCCTTGACGACCCTCGGGCAAAAATGGAGGCTTGGCGTAGAGACTATAACGAGGTCCGGCCACACAGCGCCATCGGCAACAAGCCGCTGATATCGCTGATGAACGGCTCTCCGGCGCCCCGGCCGGCATGAGCCCTAACCCCGGAAAATTCCAGCTCGCGCTGGAGCGCGTCACTCGTCACCGCGAGGATCACCGCAACCGCCAACTACTGACCATAAGTCGGGCCTTGGACCGGCTGGCATTTGATTGTGCAGCCAACTCGGCATTCCGCGCTTCCTTGCAAAACGCGAAAAGCCCGCCGCTTGTGCCGACGGGCTTCTGATGGATTGTCAGGACTACTTGTGTCCGGGGCTGCCGGGAATCGGCTCCGCCTCTCCCGCTGGTGGCACGACGGCGGCAACGCGTCCTACCTTGAGGATCCGCTCCGCTCGTTAATCTATCGGAATGCACTGCATCTGGACGCGACCGACGGGCGTTATAGTCGTGGTGCAGCTCACAGCAGCAGGTGTCGTCACGGGGGCAGCGGACATAGATGTTGCCGGGATAATCGTCGGCGCCGGTTGAGCACGTCTCGGCGGAACCTTCAGCCGCTCGACTGCCGTGACCGTGACCGCAGGCGCGGCGACAGTACTGGCCAGCGGCGGCGGCGCCTGCGGCAGCACCTCGCCCCCCACAGCGACGACCTCAGGCTCCGGTGGCACCGACCATGGGCGCCATGCCGTCATGGTAGAGAAAGCTGCTGCCGGCTTCGTCAGCAACCCAGCATCATTCGTCGCCGAACCCATGCAGCCGGAGGCCGCTGCGGCGAGGATGTAGGCCGCGGGCATTCGAAGTCGAACCATCATCGCGTCTGTCCTTTTCGCAGCGGTCTCGGAAATGACAGGCGATGATTTTAGGCGATGCGACGCTTCGGCGCAAACCCGGGCGTGACATCGATGGCGGTAAGTCCAGAGAATCCAGCAGCCATTGCAGCACAGCATTGGCGAAGACGATATCGTGGGGCGGGCCCAGACGCCCACCAGCGCCGTCGCCCTGCTGAAGTCAACCCGAGGCAGCCATTGGCGCGGCTTGGCGAGCATGTCCAACGAGGAGCTAATTCCGTAAACAGCTGCATTCGAAAAGCGCGTCTCGAAGAGTCGGGCGCTGTTTCCCGGTCCACAACCGAGATCAATGCCGCGCGAACGGTCCTTGATCCACCCGTGACAGCAGGTCGCCGCGTGCGGTCGTACTCGAACAGGAGAATATCGCAAGGGCGATCCAGCCGGTCGGGTCGCCTTTCATGCCGTCGTTCACCTTCTGCAGCCTCGCCGCCGGCATACGGATCGCTGTGGTATATCTTACCGCCACAAGGCAGATGAGCCGGTGGGCGCTTGGCTCGGAAGCTCAGGTGCGAAGGGCGGGCGGGCGTTCTCTCATTCTGCTTGGAAGCATGATGGCGCCGGTCGCTGCAGGAGCGCCGGTTGCCCAAAATTCGCGCAGGCGTTTCGTAACGTTAAACATCGATTGGCTTTACGAGGGCAGCAGTTACCCGTCTTTTAAGCTCGACACGCCCCAGCAATACGATCATAAATTTTAACTGACAGGTCGAGCATATTCAGGCGTCTGACAGCCGATATATCATCTTAACAGGGTTGCGATGAAGATCGGTTATCTGCTCAACACATATCCGGGGCCGAGCAACACGTTCATTCGAGACGAGATTGAAGCGCTTGAAGATCTCGGTCTCGATATCACGCGCATCGCCGTCCGCCGTTTCGGCGGCGCCCTGGTCGATCCCGTCGACTTGCGGGAGCGGGAGCAGACGAAATACCTGCTCGACGGCAACATCCCGGGACTGTTCTTTTCGGCGATCAAGGAACTGGTCTCCAACCCGGTCGGGGTGGCGCGCAGCCTGCCGGCCTGGTGGTCGCTGACGCGCAGGGCGTCGGGCAGAACTACCCGCCACATCGCCTATCTGATGCAGGCGGCGGCCCTGCGGCAAAAAGCTAAGACCCTCGGCATCACCCATATCCACGCGCATTTCAGCACGAACGCGGCGGCGGTCGCGATGCTGACTAAGCTTCTCGGCGGCCCGAGCTATAGCTTCACGGCGCATGGACCGGACGAATTCGTTCAGGCCCCGCGCAACAGTTTCGAGGCGAAGATCGCCAACGCCAAGTTCGTGATCTCGATATCCGAATATTGCCGGGCGAAGCTCACCGACTTGGCCGGCACGGCCGGAGACGCCGGCAAGATCCATATCGCACGTTGCGGCCTCGACCTGCGGAAGTTCGAGGTCGCGCCGCAGGTCGCCCCGGACAATATGACGCTGGTCTGCGTCGGTCGGCTATGCCCGCAGAAGGGCCAGGTGCACCTGCCGCAGGCGATCGCAACCCTGCGCCGTCGCTTCCCCGGCATCAGGCTCTTCCTGCTTGGCGACGGCGAAAGCCGTTCCGAGATCGAGAAGGAAATACTGCTTCACGATGTCGGGCGCGAGGTCGTGCTGCTCGGCTGGGCGACGAACGACCAGGTGAGACGAAGGATCGCAGATAGCAGAGCACTGCTGCTGCCGAGCTATGCTGAAGGTTTGCCGGTCGTGATCATGGAGTCCCTCGCGATCGGCAGGCCAGTACTGTCGACCGTTATCGCCGGAATTCCGGAACTGGTGGATTCGACCTGCGGCTGGCTCGTGACGCCGGGTGATAGCGACGCGCTGGCGGCAGCGCTGACCGACGTGATGTCGTCCGACCCGGCGGAACTGGCGCGCATGGGCCTAAAAGGGCGTGCCCGCGTCGAACAGCTCCATGATCGCCGTTTGCTTGCACGACGCTTGCATCAGCTGATGTTGCAGACGCTGGAGAACACCGCCCATTAGGTCGCACGGGGGCCGCGAGCGACTTATCGACGCGCGAAACCGATCCGCCCAGAGTCTTGAGGAGCTAAAACACATTGGATATTCAATCGTGGCCGACCGCATCTCGATTATACACATTAATACTAATAATTTAGACAAAAATACTACGTTAACATCGATAGCCGTTCGCGATATTTTAATCGAGAATGAACGAGATGCGTGCGATCGCTTACGCCGTACTGTGAAATTCGGCGTTGACTATAAAACCGACTGACAACTGGCAGACCTTTGCCTGCACTCCGCTTGTGGCTATAGGTGCACGGAACTGCCGCTCATATAGAAGGGCGACTTCGACTCTTAGGGAATGAGATCCGGATGAACGCGAAAGCCGGCCTGATTTTTCTGGTCCTCAGCCTTTTTCAGGGCGGAAGCGTGCAGGCGCAAGAGGATGCCTATCACCTCGGCATCCAGGACCGCCTCCGCATTCACGTCCACGAATGGCCGGTGCTAACGGGGGAGTTCTCGATCGGCCCTGATGGCAAAATCACGCTGCCCATGATCGGCGACATCGCCGCGTCGGGGCTACTTTCGGCGCAGCTGGCGGATCGCATCGCCGAAAGGCTCAAGACGAAGGCGCAGCTCCTCGAACTGCCCGACACGGCGGTCTCGATCGCGCAGTACAGGCCGTTTTATATTCTCGGCGGCGTCGAACGGCCGGGCGAGTACGCTTTCCGGCCCGGCATGGTCGTACTCAATGCCGTGACTATCGCGGGCGGTATCTACCGGCCGCCGCGCACCTCGGATTGGGGCTTCGAGCGCGATTCGATCACGGGACGCGGCGATCTGCGCACCGTGCTGGTGAAGCGGGAAGAGCTGGCAGCAAAGGAATGGCGCCTCAAGGCGGAAGCTGCCGGGCTGGAGACGCTTCCACCGCCGGAGGGCGCCGCCGCCTCGTCGCGTTTCATCCCCGAAGAGCGGTCGATCTTCAGCGCGCGGCTGGAGCGCCATGGCAACCAGTTGACCTCGGCCGTCGAAACCGTGAATCTTCTCGAGCGCGAGATTCAGTCCCTCCACTCGCAGTCGGCAGCGGCGGGCAAGCAGAAGGAATCGGTCGCACGCGAACTCGAAGACACGCGCGCGCTGATCTCTCGTGGATTGGCGCCGGCGCCGCGCATCCTGCCGCTGGAGCGAACCGTCGCCCAGATCGAACGTGAACAGCGCGAGCTGGAGACTGCGGTGCTGCGCGCCAGACAGCAGATTAACATCAGCAACGCGCTGCAGCAGACCCTGCGCGACGAGCGTCGCAGTTCGGCCCTGGCCGAGTTGCAGACGCTGCTGGTGCAGTACAAGGAACTCGACGAGCGCTATGAGACGGCCAGCCGGCTGATCGCGGGCTCGCTGGCGATGACGTCCGCGCCGACCACCGATGGCGACGGGGATTCGATGCCGGCCCTGACCTTCTCGATTATGAGGGCGGCGGATGGGGAGATTCGCGAGCTGCCGGCGCGGGAGACGACGCGCATCCTGCCCGGAGACATTGTGAAGGTTTTCCGTCCGCAAGAGGCCGTGAAGCCCGGGTCCCAAGCCAACGGGCGACAAGGCCGGAGCACCGGCTCCGTTCCCGGCCTGAAAGAACGCCTCGGCGCCCTCAAGTGAACCTCTCTTCGCGAGATCCACAGATGTTGAACCTCAACAAAATCCAGTCGGTTACGGGCGCCTTCGACGACGAGCGGACGCCCGAATCGCAGTATGGCTGGCGCTGGATGCTCGGAACGATGTTCCGCTTCAAGTGGATGATCGCACTGATCAGCCTTGTGGCCGTCACGCTTGCGGTCCTCTTCGTCCTAACCCGGCCAGCGACCTACACCGCCACGGCCCATATCCAGCTAACCAACCTGCGCCTCACGTTCAGCCGCGACGACGCGTTCTTCGCCGAGGCGCAGCTCGACCCGACCTTTATGGAAACGCAGATCCAGATCCTGCGGTCTGAGCGCATCGCGCTTTCGGTGGTCGACAACCTCAAGCTCGCCGAACAGCCGCAGGAAGGCCGGGGCGGCCTGTCCGCGTTGCTGACGGAGATCGGAACACTGTTCGCGCCGGCGGCGCCAGATGCCGGCGTCGCCGGCTCGATGACCGACGCACGCGCGGCCGCCCTCAAAATGGTCCAGCGCGGCCTTTCGGCCGAACGCGTGGCGCTGAGTAACGTCGTCGAGCTACGGTTCACCGCGCCCGACACCGAGCAGGCCGCGCGCATCACCAATGACATCGTGCGCGCTTATGTCGTCGACCAGAACATGGCCCGGCTGGACGCGGCCCAGGCCGGCAGCAGCTGGTTGCGCGAACGCCTGCGCGAAGTCGGCCCGAAGACCCGCATCATCGCCGCTGCCCAGCCGCCGGTCGACAAGAGCAATGTCCGCGGCCTCCTGATCATCGCCATCGCCGGCATTCTGGGCTTCGCCGCAGCGGTGACCCTGGCCCTGGTCAGGAGCTTTCTCGACGGCAGCGTCCGGACCCCGGAGCAGGCCGCCGAGGCCACGCACGCGCCCTTCCTCGGCGTCGTGCCTCTGCTCTCCGACCCAAAGCGGCAGAGCCGGCCGAAGCACAGCAAGGAACTACTCCTGAAAGGCAGGTTCCAGATCCCGCCATCGGGCATGACCGCCATCAAGACCGCCAAGCATTCCGAGCTTTGGCACACCCTGAGAAACGCACGATTCTCGTCCGACGAAGAACTGCGGAACGGCAACTTCCAGGCCATCGGCGTGACCTCGCTGATTCGCGGCGAAGGCTGCACGACCATCGCAAGCAATCTGGCCCTCTCCCTGGCGGCCTCGGGACGCAGGACGCTGCTGGTCGATGCCGAGGTTTACGGGGCCGATCTGTCGAAGCGTTTCGGCCTGGCCGAGGAGCGCGGCCTCGTCGAGTATGCCAATGGGCGTCACACCGATCTCACCAAATATGTGAAGGTCGATCAGGAGAGCGGGCTGCACGTTTTGCCGCTCGGCGGCGTCCAGAACGGCAAGGCCTTCGACTGGCCTGACGGCATGACGATGTTCTTAGCCAATGCCAGCGAGCAATACGACTACGTCATCTTCGATCTGCCTCCCCTGATCATGCTCGGCGACATTCGCGCCGCAGCCAAGTTCATTCACGGCTTCATCGTGGTGGTTGGCTGGGGCGAAACCACGGTTGCGCAGATGCAGATCGGCCTGCAATTGGCCCAGTCGGTGCAGTCAAAGGTCATCGGCTGCATCCTGAACAAGATCGATCTCGCCAACATGCGCTGGATGCCCTCGCGCGAGCTGGACTTCATCCGGCTGCGCAAGAAGATCGGCTGACGCCCGATACGGCTCGGCGCAGCATGTCGGCTCCGAGCCCTGGAACTTGCGTCTTCACGAGGTTGGCCGTCCCAGGCCACCTGAACCGCTGGAGCGTCTTGAGTTTCCTCGGACTCATTTCGTCATTCCGGGCTAGCTCGGAATCCATCGGAGGGCTTCGGAACTCTACGATGGATTCCGGAGCTGCGCCGCCAGTGGAAATGAAGATCAGCGCTTATTGGACGCAGGCTCAGCCTTCCAGCGTCATGCCCGCCGCGATCAGCGCCGCGTCGAGGTGAAACCGGCCGGCGAAGACCTGATTTGCCGGAAAGATGCCGGCATCCTGCGTCAGGGCCGCCTCGAAGGAGCCGTCGGCCAGGTCCAGCCGGATCGCGACGACGTGGAAGTCGATCATCAAGCGCGAGATGCCGTACTGGCATTTGAAGAAGGCTTCCTTGGCGCAGAAAATTATCCGCGCATGCAGGAGCTGCGTCGCTTTGGGCAGCGATGCCAGCCCGCGCCGTTCTTCAGGCCGTAGGATCGTATCGACCGCATCCTCTGGCAGCGGCAGCGCCGGCTCCAGATCGATGCCGAGCGAGCGGATGCCGTCCGCCTTTAGCGCGGCGACGGCGGCGGACATCGTATCCGTATGGGTGATGCTGCCGACAATGCCATGCGGCCAGACCGGGGCGCGATCGAGACCCATAGGCACAGCAAGGCCCGGCCGACCCAGGTGCTCCATGGCCAGATGCGCGCAGCGGCGTCCCGACGCGAATTCGCTTCGGCGCCCCAGCACGACGTTGCGGACGGCGCCCCGCTCCGCTGGGAACAGGACCGTGCCGTCGTCGGGTTGAATCGGCAGCAGAACGACAGCGGCGCGCCAGTCGAACAGCGCCGCCAGATCGCCTTGCGTCGTCAACTCCGGAACGACGCCCGGTTCATCGAATTGCGGCGCATGGCGGCCCGGTCGGCGACGCGATCGAGTTGGTCTGCTGCTTTGCTGCTGCCCCCGAGATGCTCGGCGAGGCTGCCGACCGTCGGGAAGCGGAACAGATCGGTTATCGTCAGGTTCGGCGCCAGCGTCGCCTTGAGCTGGCGATGCATCTGTACGGCGAGCAGCGAATGGCCGCCGAGCGCGAAGAAGTTGTCGCCCGGCCCGACATGGTCGAGCCCGAGGAACTGCTTGAATGCATCGGCGATGCCCTGCTGCAGGTCGCCGGTGAGGGGCACATCCGCTGCAACGGCGGGCGTCGCTGCCGCGACGCGACGCTCCTCGTCTGGCCGCGGCAGGGCCTTGCGGTCCACCTTGGCGTTGGGCGTCAGCGGGAAACCCTTCATCGTGACAAAATGCGCCGGGATCATGAAGTCCGGCAGCGTTTCGGCCAGATGTGCGCGCAGGGTCATGGCCGGCACCTCGTCGGTCACGTAGCGCAGATAGGCGACCAGCCTGACGTCGTTAGGCTCGTCCTCGCGCGCCATGACGACGACTTCCTCGACGCCCGGATAGAGGCCGAGCTGGGCCTCTATCTCACCGAGCTCGATGCGGTAGCCGCGAACCTTGACCTGATGATCGGCGCGCCCGATGAAGCCGAGCGTTCCAGATGCGTCCCAGCGCACGAGATCGCCAGTGCGATACATGCGCTCGCCCGGCACGAACGGGTTAGGGACGAAACGCTCCTGCGTAAGGTCCGGCCGGTTCAGATAACCCCGCGCCACGCCGTCGCCGCCGATGTAGAGCTCGCCCGGGCACCCGACGGGAACCGGAGCCTGATGGCGGTCGAGCACGTAGAGCTGCGTGTTCGCAATCGGCTTGCCAAGCGGCACGACACCGTCGGTGGTGCCGGCGGTTTGCGTGGACGACCAGATCGTGGTCTCAGTCGGTCCGTACATGTTCTCGACCGAAGCGCGCGTCGTCTGGCCGATCTGCCGCAGCAGCGAGCCGTGAAGCGCCTCGCCGCCGACGAAGAGATGGTCGATGCCCGACAGCGCCTGGCGATCCTCCTCGTTCATCAGGATCATCGTCATCATCGAGGGCGTCGCCTGCATATGGGTGACGCCGTGATGGCGAATGAGGTCGGCTAGACCGAAATCCCGCTCGGAATCGGCATGGCCGGGCAAGCCGGCATTGGCCTGCGCGACCACGTCGGCCAGCGGCGTCAGCGCTTTCATGACGGTGCTGGAGGCGACGCCGTAATCGATCAGGCAGGCAATTTCGTTGACGCCGATCGCCTTGAGCCTGTCGACGCGAACCAGCGCGTCCGGCACGGTTCCGAAAAGGCCACTATCCTCGAAATAGCGCAGGAAGGCGAATTCGAGGATCGCGTCCATCTCGTCGGCATCGAGCGATTGCAGGTCGATGTCGAGCGGCGTGCTGACGCCCTGCGGCTTCTTGAAGGCCGGGAAGGCCCAAGCATACTGCTTAATCAGGGCCGCCGCGCTGCGCAGGTAGGCTTTCATCGGCTCGCGCGCCAGCTCCCTGACCTGCTCGCGATCCTCACCGACCAGGGTGTGGAGCATCAGCGTGACGGTGTAGGCCGCCGGGTCACGGCCGCATTCGCGCAAGGTATCACGATAAATCACGATCTTTTCGGCGAGTTCGTCGACAGACTGGCCAAGAAGATGCGTCAGGACATGGGCGCCCAGCCGCGCGGCTTCGCGATAGGTATCTGGATTGCCGGCGGTCGTCACCCAGACGGGCAGCTCCGCCTGGACCGGCCGGGGCTGGGTCACGACCGGGATCTGCCTGCCGCCGGCCATCTCAAGAGAGACCGCCTCGCCACGCCAGAGCTTACGCACGATCTCGATGTCGCGCAGCAGCGCCGCCTTGTTGTTCGGCGGAGCATTCTCAGGGCGCAAGACGAAGTCCTCCGGCATCCAGCCCGAGGCGAAGGCCAGGCCGACGCGCCCGTCGCTGAGATTGTCGACAACGGCCCATTCCTCCGCGACGCGCGCTGGGGGATGCAGCGGCAGGACGCAGCTGCCCGCCCGGACCTCGACATTGCGGGTGACGGCGGCGACTGCCGCACCGGTCACGGCCGGGTTCGGATACGGGCCGCCGAAAGCGTGGAAATGGCGCTCCGGCGTCCAGACGGCCTTGAAGCCGTTCTCGTCAGCAAAGCGCGCACCGTTCAGCAGCAGATCGTATTTGAGGCGTCCGGCGCCATCGTCATTGCCCCAGTAGAACAGGCTGAATTCCATGCCGCCGGCAACCTTGTGGCGCTTGGGCTGCGCGCGCCGACGCGCGGCGTCGATGTTGATGACGACCTTGAAGCCGCGCGCCAGCGTCCAAAACAGCTCTAGCACCGAGATGTCGAAGGACAGGCTCGTCACCGCCAGCCAGACCGGCTGGCTACGATCGCTCCAGCGAATCCGCTCGTCCATGCCGGCAAAGAAATTCGCCACGTTGCGGTGCTCGATCATCACGCCCTTGGGGCGTCCGGTCGAGCCGGAGGTGTAGATGACATAGGCGAGTTCGTTCGACGCAATCATCAGGTTCGGGCGCTCGCGAGATGTGGCGCTGCCGATGACGGCGTCGATCTCGAGCGAGGTCGCGTCGCATTGCGGGGTGACCCCGCGCAGGTCCTTTGTGGTAATGATGACCGACAGGCCGCTGTCCTGCGCCATCATCGTCGTGCGGTCGGCCGGATAGGCCGGATCGAGCGGAACATAGGCGGCGCCTGCCTTGTGGATGGCATAGGCGCCGATGACCAGCTCGGCCGAACGCGGCAGGAACAGGCCTACGAGCGCGCCGGGACCAACGCCCAAATCAATCAGCGCGTGGGCGACCTGGTTGGCGCGCCGGTCGAGCTCGCCAAAGCTGATTTCGTCGCCGTCGCAGGCAAGCGCAACGGCATCGGGCATGCGATCCACCGCCCGCTCGATCAGTTGATGGATGCAGCTCTCGCGGTCGTAGTTGCGCTCCGAGCGGTTGTGGTCGAACAGCAACAACTGCCGGTCAGCCTCGCTCAGCATCGGCAAGGCGATGATTTGTCTGGAATCGGCCTTGCCGAATTCGGCGAGGAACAGCGGAAAGCCGGATGTGAACGAAGTCAGGCCAGCCTTGTCGATGCGCGCCTCGTCATAGACCAGATCGCACGTTCCCGCCGCCGATACCGCCAGGATTAGGATGGCATCGTCGAAGCCGGTGAGCGGCGCCTCGATGCTGCCCTCGAACACGCCGACCGACAGCTTGGTCGCAGTTAGATCTGGATTGCGGGCGAAAAGATCACCCGACTGGCCAGTCCTGCCGCGCAGAGCGGTGAGATCAGCCTCGACGCGCGCTGCGAAACTCCCACTCGTCTCGGCGTCGGATAGTGCCGCGACGAGCGGCATGGTCGGAACGACATAGCCGGGAAAGCGCCGCGCCCTCTCCTGCAGCTCGGTATTGCCATAGGAGACGCCGAAGACCTCCTGCGAGGCGGCACGGGCGAGAAAGGCTAGGAACGCCGCCGCGACAGCACCCGGCGCAAGCCCGGCCGGCACATGGAAGGACAGTTTTTGCCGAGCGCCCGTCTTGGCTGCGGCGCTGCGCTCGAACCATGGCACGTCGAGATCGTGCAAGGCGCGCAGCCGGCGCTTGAAGAAGGCGTCGCCACGGGCGAGGCCGACCGACAGCGCGGTGAGATCGGCCGCGAAGCCAAGGTCCTGCGCCGGGAGCGTCTGACCACGGGCCAGCAGGCCGGCGATCTCGACGGGCGCGCCGTATTCGTCGGAGAGATCGGCGATCCTGACCGCTCCGTCACGGGTCGCGATCACGACACCATTGTGGTCGATATCGACGACCTGGCCCGGCACACCGCCATCCAGACCCGCTTCGATCTTCAGCGAGCCGATCGTGTAGCCCTTGCCGGCGACGAAGACTTTGGCGAGCGCGATCGGGTTAGCGTAGCCGCGCCCATAGTCGAGCGCGCGGAACAAGCGCTCAACCTGCTCGGAGGTATCGTCGAAGCGGATCGTGGCCGCGGATTCGGGAAGCTTAAACTTGGGGTAATACGTACGCTCCGCGAGGCTTTGCGGCTGCGGCACCAGCGTGTCGCTCTCGATGCGCTGGACCAGATTGATGAAGCCGTCGATACCGGCTTCGAAGCACTTGGTGTTGAGCGTCAGCGCATTGTCGTGCGCATCGACGTCGAACTCGATCTGGACATAGATGTCGCCCTCGTCGACAGTGTCCGTCATGGCATGCCAGGTGATGCCGTAGCGCTTTTCGTCGGCCAGAAGCGCCCAGGTCGGCGCGTTTAGCCCGGCGAAACGCGGCAGCGGGCCATCATGGAAATTTGCGGCGCCGAGACGGGCGCGCTGCCAGACCGGGTTGCTAACCAAGCGCAGGTTGGAGGCGCTGAAGAACCAATCGTAATCGAGTTGAGACAAGGCCTCGGCATAGCCGTCGTCGGGATCGATTACGCGAATGCGCCTGGCTTCGGCCCACTGGCGCACCGGACGAGCAGCAACGACGATCGCCGCTATGGCATGACCGCGCGCGACGAGAACTTCGGCGCATTGAATCAGGAGAGATTCCTCGCCCATCAACACGGAGGTCATTTTGAGCATGCAATCACCCACTCAGCTATTCGGACTCGGCAAGCCATAGAAGAAGCATAAACCGAGCCGCATTCAATTTCCCTTCGATCATCCACTATCCTGACGTCAATTCGATTAACGGCGATCGATTTTCCCAATGCCTCGGATGTTATGATTAAAACCTTGCCAGTTTTTCGGTCTGGGATAGCATGCAGCCGACACGCCTGCGGCTGTATTGTCGGCAGGCTTGGCAATTGTCGCCGTGGGCTACGCGGCCGGGCGTAAGCTCATGCCAAGGCTGCCGCACCACCCGTTTGCACGCAATGCGACGGAGATCCCGGCGGGCGATTGCATTCCGTCAATTTCGCTAACCATGGCAAGGTCGCACTATTGCGTTGATTACGTAGAGGCAATTTAGATGGCACTGGAATTTTCCGTCTTTCTTTGTCTGCGCCGGAGTCCTGACGTTCGTCCTGATCGACATCGTGGCCGATCGTAGGCCATGCCGCAACAACGCCGACGCGACACCCTCAACATTTGCTTTTAACGCCGCCATCGTGACGATCCTCCAGAGCACCGGCAAGGCCAGTCGACAGGGGCGACAGAAACGGCCATGGCTGATTGAGCAGCAGCTGAGAGGACGACCCAGATGACCATTCCCCTGCGCCAGGGAACGCATGACGCGCACGCCGGCGACACGAAGCAGGATGACGGTCACGGCGAGAGGATGGGCAGGCTGCTTCTAGTCACAGCTGTGCGGCTGCGCAACGGACCGCGCGGCCTTCAGCTCGACGACCAGACCTGTGCCGGCATTTGCCGCTGGGCGGAGCGCTTCGAGACCGTCACCTTCGCCGGCATCCTGGTCACCGAGGATGCCGAAGATGGGACATCGACGAGTTGGCTCGACGTCGCCGATCTGCCCTGCAACGACCAGCTGCGTTTCGTGCCCCTGCCGTTGGCCTATCGCGTCGGGCAATTCCTGAAGAGCTACAAGCGGACTCGGGCGCTCCTCGCTGATGAGATCCGCCAGGCTGACCACATGTCGTTCACGGTAGGCTATCTGGTGGGGGATTGGGCTGCGGTCGCCGCGCTCGAAGCCTCGTCCCAGCGCCGCAAATTCGCAATCTGGTTCGACCGTGTAGAGCAGGACGTGATCCGCAACGGGATTCCGGAACTGCCGTTTCGGCGACAGATCAAGGAAATGCTGAGCCTGCCGATCATGATCCGCTACCATCGCTACCTGCTCGGCAAGAGCTCGCTGGCGCTTCTGCAGGGCATGGACACGTTCTCCGTCTATGCGCCGCATGCCTCAAACCCGGCCTGCGTCTATGATGTCCATACGCATCCTCAGGATTTCATCGACAAAGCAAGACTGGCAGCGAAGATCGATGGCGTCCTGCGCGGGGAGCCGCTCCGCATCTGCTATGTCGGACGGGCGGCGGTGATGAAGGGGCCGCTCGACTGGCTGCACGCGCTCGCCGCAGCCCGCAGCCGAGGCCTTTCGTTCCAGGCCCGGTGGTTGGGCGACGGACCGCTCCACGCCGAAATGAAAGAACTCGCACACAGACTCGGCCTCTCCGACGTCGTAGCGTTGCCTGGCTATGTCGGGGATCGCGACACGATCCTCAACGCCATGCGCGAGAGCCATCTCTTCATGTACTGCCACAAGACTAAGGAATCGCCGCGCTGCCTCATCGAGGCGCTGGTCTCGGGTTCCCCGATCGTCGGCTATGGCGGCGGCTATCAGGAAGGCCTCGTGGCTGAGCATGGCGGCGGCGCATTCTCGCCGGTGCACGATGTCGCGGCGCTGGCCGAGTCACTCCGCAGGCTCGATTCCGATCGCTTGACGCTAGCTGCATTGGTTCGCAGCGCTGCGGAATCAGGACGGCAGTTCGACGAAGCGACGCTGTACCGGCAACGCTCAGAGCTGATCGCCACTTACTCCTAGTTGTTTGGTCCGGGATGAGGTGACGCGGGTCGATTTTGAACGGTGATGGGTCTTTCGGCAATTGCTGGCAGATGGCTTCGTAAGGCGTGCGTCATCGTAGAGCCTTCAGCTGCTTGGCGAAGATGTAGCGACTCCAAAGGCCATGGTGCGAGCGTCAGGCTCTCCAGATCGGATAGTGGAAGACCTTGGTCGTTGCGTCCTTGATCGTGCGGTTCTCACTGCTTTTTACGGCGGCCGCACTGACAAGGGCCGGTGTTGAGCGCGAAGATGTACCCGATCTGTATCGCGATCCCGACCCTGTCAATTTCGCCTGTATCGAACCGGAACGTGACGAAGCCTCAGCACGACACCGCGATAAGCATACCGATCTCCCCATGATGATCTTCACAGCGGATGCTTGCTCTTTGATCCCACACTCCCTTCCGTTCCCCAACGGCATACCTCGCCCAACTGGTTAAGGATTCGTATTAACCAACCGCCGAAATTTTGACTAAAAAATCGAACCTAATTACTGCCTCAGTAATATAACGTGGGATAACTTCAGCAAGCCGTTGCACGTCGCGGCGCATTAATCGATGATAATATGCTCGAGGGTGTCGCCGCGTCTATTGGACAGACCATATCCGGATTCCCTGGCGTGGATGCTTACTTTCATGGAATGCTGATCCTATGCGCCTACTGCCCCGGGCTTCCACTTCGCAGACGAAAAGCCGCCCCGGTATGACGGCCGCAGCGATGAAGACGCAAGCTAGGAACGCTGTCGCCACGCTAGCGGACAGGTCAGGCGTACTGGCGCGCGGCGAGGCAGGCATCCGCGACCAGGTGACCATCCTTTGCTATCACCGCATTCTTCCGGACGCGGAGCGCAACGCCTATCACGATCCTGTCTTGGCGGTGACGCCCGACGCTTTCCGCAACCATTGCCGGCTGCTCGCGACGCATTATACGGTCGCCCCGCTCGCGACCGCCATCGAGCAGTCGCGCGAGCGCGCGCGCACCGACCGGCCTCGCGCCGTGATCACGTTCGACGATGGCTACCGTGACAACATTCTACTGGCTGCGCCGATTCTCCGGGAATTCGGGCTGCGCGCCACCTTCTTCGTCATAGCGGGCCTGGTGGATACTGAAACGGTGCCTTGGTACGATCTGGCCGGAGCCTCTTGGAAAGCATTGGCTCGGCAGGGTCGGGCACTCCCCGGCATGGACGCGCGGGAGGCCGTGGCGCGCGCCAAGCAGATGTCGCCGTACGAGCGGCAGAACTGGCTGGAGGATCTGCAAAGAGAGGCGGGGCCGTCCGCCCTGCCCGATCGCGATCTCATCATGACGTCAGCGCAGCTGAGGGACCTGGTGGCGGAGGGCCATGAAATCGGCTCGCATACCATGACGCACCCGCTTCTGCCGCAGTGTGACGACGCAATGCTCGCACATGAACTGAAGCAATCGCAGATAAGCCTCGTAGAGATGACCGGGCAAGACGTGAAAGGCATCTGCTATCCGAACGGCGATTGTGACGCGCGCGTTCTCCGTGCCAGTGCGGATGCCGGTTACAGCTATGCGACCTCCGTCGTTCAAGGGACCAACGATCTTGCCTCGGTGGACATGATGACCTTGCGCCGCTGGTTCATCAGCCAGGACCGCTTGTCCGACAGTCGCGGCAGGCCCTCTGATGCTCTTTTCCGAATGGAGATCTGCGGCCTGGCTCACCGCATCTTCAACCGTGGAACACCGCAATGAAGATTGCCTATCTCGTCAGCCTCTATCCTGCGCCAAGCCACACTTTTATCGAGCGTGAACTGCGAGCTTTGGAAGCAAGCGGCATCGAGATCATGCGCTTTTCGGTGCGGCGGCCGAAGTCATGCGACATCGTCGACGAGACGGCGCGCTTTGAAGGCAGCCAGGTCCGTTGGCTCGTCCCTGCGCCTATCGGTCCGTTGCTGGCGGCCCTGGTCTGGGCTGTATTTACCCACCCCGTGCGCTTGTTCTCGACACTAAAATATGCGCTGTCGAAGGCCAACGGCCTGCGCAGCAAGTTGAGATGGCTGGCCTACTGGGGGGAAGGCATTCTACTGGCCTACTGGATGACGCTGGGCGGAGCCGAACACCTGCACTGCCATTTCGGTAATTCGGGCTCAAATACGGCGATGATCGCGGCACAGCTGGCGGGACTGCCGTTCAGCATCACGTTCCATGGCATCGATCTCGACGAACCCGAATTGTTCCGGCACGGCGACAAGCTCCAGCACTGTGCTTTCGCGGTCTGTATCAGCGAGTACGGCCGTCAAATCCTGCTCAGCAACGGGCGTGGCGTCGATGCCTCGAAGGTACACACGATCCGCTGCGGCTACGCGCTGCCCGTCGAGCAGGTGATTTCGCCCCTGCCCGGCAACAACCACATCGTCTGCGTCGCCCGGCTCTCGCCGGAGAAGGGGCACGGCATTCTGCTCGACGCCCTGCAGATCCTCCACGAGCGACACCTGCCCTTCTCCTGCACGCTGGTCGGCGGCGGCCCTCTCGATTCCCAGATAAAAAATCGGATCGAAGGCACGAAGCTCAAAGGGCTGGTAACGGTGGCGGGCACACGCTCACCGGCCGAAGTCCGCGAATTCATTGCACAGGCAGACGTTGCCGTGCTAGCTAGCTTCGGAGAGGGTATTCCGATCGTGCTCATGGAAGCATTCGCCCAGAAGCGGCCGGTCGTGGCGACCAATGTCGGTGGCATTCCCGAGTTGCTCAGCGACTGGGTCAACGGTCGCCTGGTAGCGCCAGGCGATCCGATCAGCTTCGCCAATGCCGTCGAAAGCGTCCTGCGGGATCATCGCGCCGCCGAGGAGATGGGCCAAGCGGGATGGGATGTCGTGACCGCAAAGCACGACCCGCAAAAGAGCACCGAACAGTTGCACAGGCTGCTGGCTCAAAGTGTCCAGCGTCGTCGTATGGAAGCCGGCATTCGGCACGTTCGCCGCCGGCCCGGTGGGGCTGTGGTGACACCGAATGCGCCTACAAACCTACCGGCCGATTGAGAACCCCGTCAGTAAAGCGACCGGGGGAGACCCCTCCCGGCCTCATTTCCCGGGACGCGTCCGGTCGGTTCTGATCCAGCGCGATTCCGAGCGCTTCACCAGATTGCCGGAGTAGAGCGCAATCTTCGAGAGAATGAACGGGACGATCAGCGGCAGGGATCGTGCCGGCAGAATGGCGCGTCCGAATACCCACCAGGCCGCCAGGGTCAAGGCGAGCACCAGACCGAGGCTCAGCGCCAGGATCCAGAGCGGTAATGTCCAGCCGTCGAAAACGGCGAGAAGAAGCGCCGGCACTACGGCGGCGGCGAGCCCCAAGATCAGCAATATCATCGGCGGCAAGGCGATATCGACAGCCAGCAGGAACAGGCCTAGGTCCCTGTGCCGGAGCGCCGTCTTCATGATTTGAGGCGCGAGCCGCGTCAGCGACAGATGGCCGGACTCCCAGCGTTCGCGCTGAGTCTTGGCGCCTTTGGCGGTGTAGGGCGCTTCGGTCCAGACCGCAGCTTCTGCACAATAATACGGCGGATAGCCGTCGATCGTCAGGTCGATGCCAAGTTTCTTGTCTTCGGTGAGGTGGCCGTGGGCGAGTTCCGCGCAACTGATGATCGACCATGGGATGATCATGCCGCTACCAGTCAGATGGCTGGGCAAGCCCATTCTGCGCATGCCCAACAGACGGACATGATTTTTGACCAGATTACCGAACGAAGACACCCGGGAATCAACACGTGATCCCTCGCCCGGCAGCATGATGTGCTTCGCCTGGGCCGGGCGCCCCAATTTTGCGCAAGCCGCGGCCAGTTCAGTAACGGTGTCGCTTTCCACCATGCTGTCGGCATCGAAGAATAATACCATGGCGGGGGGGGCGTTCTCCAGATGGCGCACGGCATAATCCAAGGCGAAGCTCTTGCCTCGGTCCGTCTCATGGTTACGCTCGAGTACGGTGGCGCCGAAGCCACGCGCCACCCCCGCGGTCCCGTCGGTGCAGTTGTCGGCGACCACGATCAGCCTGTCACCAACATTGAGCTGCGGACGCACCATCGAGAGGATGGTGCCGATGCCTGCCGCTTCGTCATGCGCTGGAATCACGACCGCCAGACTGGGCCGGTTAGTCCCCGTCTGCGCCAGCGCACGTTTGCGCCATGGCGGCACGAGCGCCAGAAGCACCTGCGCACAATACATCAATGCGAAAAGCGACAGCGCGCCTGCGACAAAGGTCATCAGGGCGGACAAGAATGTGATCAAAGGTGCCTCCAGATACCATACGCTCTCGCCGCCGCCGCAACGGGACAGAAGCCAGCTAATTTCCCCTCCGCGCCATCACGCGACGGAACGGGCCTACTCAGACAGGATAGTGACCGCAGACGTTGATGCCCAAGCAAATCGCAACGGCCGCGAGTCCCAGTTCGGTACTCTTTTGTGCTCAACCCTGACGAAGCGATGCGTTTACACGCCGAGATGAATGGTTTTTGCAATTGACGTGCCGCCTAAACACGTTGCCGGAACCGGCGCCGCCCCTCAACAATACGTCATCCGAGCGGCAGCGTGTCTAGCATCGTGCCGAAGCCCAGAGAACGACGCACCAGCGAGAACAGCACAGTAAGCACGACGAGCAGCAGCGTGGTGACGATATCCTGCCTCACGAACGAAAAGCATTCGCGCACCTGGCCGAATAGGAGCGGGGGAATACGCGCCAGATCCGCGACCGC
Organism: Hyphomicrobiales bacterium; assembly: GCA_900470775.1. Classification (GTDB taxonomy): domain Bacteria; phylum Pseudomonadota; class Alphaproteobacteria; order Rhizobiales; family Beijerinckiaceae; genus Allobosea. Next base: position 24,973 of record UCBZ01000011.1, read on the forward strand.
GATACCAATCACCGCACCAGGCATGCCATAGTATTCGAACGCGAAGGGAACCAGACAGAATAGGACGATCAGTTTCAGGGTACTGCCGACGATCGCATAGATCGGCCGGCCAAGCCCGAGCAAGGTGGATTCGTTCAGGCTCGCGATGATCGTGATCCATACGCCGGCCAGCAGGAGCGGCAACATCCAGGCCGCGTCCTGATAGCGCGAGTCGTAGACCAGCCTTATGGCGATGTCCGACACGCTGATGGCTCCGGCTAGGGCAAAGGCCGCCCCGAACAGCAGCATGCGCCGAAGGCGGGAGAGCTTGGCGCGGACCTCTTCGCGCGGCATCGAGCTGGCGGATGCGACGACCGGGAATACCAGCGAATAGCTCAGGCGCAGCACGAGCGCGCCGGGCAGGTCGGCGATCGTCCTGGCAATGCTGTAGATGCCCAGCAGAGCCAGCGGCGCGACCTGCCCGATGTAAAGCTTGTCGAAGCTGGAGCTGATGAACATCAGCAGGGACGACAGGAATATCCATTTTCCGAAGGAGAGGATCTCCCTGGCATGGCGCCAATACAGGACGAAAGATTGCCGGGCGTCCGGCAGCAGATATGAGCAGAGCGTCCGAATGACCGTCGAGATCACGCTTGCGATGATAAGAGAATTAATGGTCGGCGAGATGAAGGCCGCGATCACGGCGATCGTGCCGGTCATGACCTCCATAGACAGGTCAAACAAGGTCAGCTGTACGACCTTGATGTTCTTCTGCAGCAGGTACAGCGACGTCGATTGAAACCCCGAAATGACGAGCGCAATGGCACTGATTTTGACGACGTCGCTTCCGACGTCGTAGTATTTTGATAACTCCACCGAGAATGCGAACAGGAGCGAACTGATTATTACGCCCCTGATGATCTGAAGGACCCAGGCGGTGTTATAGAACGACGGACGGCGCCCGTTCTTGTTCTGAACGATGTTTTGGCCCAGCCCGACATCAGTCAGGAGCTCCATACCCGTCCGAAAAACCGACACCACCACCATCATGCCGATGATGTTGGGCGCGAGCAGGCGCGACAGAACGACGCTCGACAGGAACCGGAACGCGAGCGCCGTGACGTAGGTGACCGTCGTCCAGCCGATTCCGCGGACAATTCGCTTGTTTGACAACAGCATCAGGAACTCCACGGTGCGCCGACGCGCGACCGGACGAGTTGGCTCAACCAGCGGCAAGCGAATGTTGCCGCCGAAGCGGCCGGCAATCGCCGCGCGAGCAGATGGCAGATGGGGGTTATCGCAGCGACTCCTAGTTGACGCCGTGGAGATAGATCCACAGTGCCGCAGTCGTGCCGATGGTCTGGTTGATGGTATATTCCTGCTGGATGACCACGCCCGGATATTCGATCAGGAACTCGTAGAAGGGCAGCGTCAGACGATCCGGATGGACCTTCTTGTAGGTCACGCCGTTTCGCGTCGCGGTATCCGACACGGGCGACCAGTCCGAACCGAATATCCAGTCGTAGGACGTCTGCGATTGCGGTGACCAGCCATAGATCGTGATGCCGGCCGGCGGGTCGACGCCCACGGCGCGGTGATCCTCGTGAAGCGGATGCTTCACATTTCGCGCGCCGAGCCCGGTCGTGAAGCTTAGGCCGACCTGGTTCGCGCCGAGAATATGGGCGGACCCGAACTGCATGGCCTGAAGGATGCGCTTGTCGCCGCTCAGCATATGCGAACGCATCAGTAACTGCAGCGCATTGTAGTCAGGCGCCAGACCCTGGCCCCAGCCGGCTGGCGTGAAGGCATTCTTCAGGTTCATGTAGGTCGCGGTGGCCTGAGGCGCGAGCACGTAGTCGACGGAATGCGCGAAGGCCTTCATGATGGATTGCTGAATGGCCGGGTCGGCTTTCTCGGGCGGAAGGTGAAGGTACTCCCAGGCTCCGTCGGCGCGATCGGTCGAGACCTCCATTCCTCCGACCCACGCCTTTTCGAAGATCCGGCGATGCGCCTCTTCCCCTTTCAGGCGGTAGAGCGAGGCGGCCGCAGAAGCGCGATAATCGCCCGCCGCGCGTTGGAGCGCAGCCTTGGTCCCAGGCCAGGCGGCCATGCCTTTGCCCGGCGTCCTCTGGACGACCTCGAGCGCCTCACGATAATAAAGGTCGGGATCGGCGAAGCCTATTTCGGCGGCGTTCCATGCCGCAATGGCACTGTCGGCATAGAGTTTCGCAAGCGCCATCCTGTCGAGCCCGGCCAGGATACGCGACAGCTTGGCCGCGGCGGCGGCGTAGCGAAAGCCCGACACATGGTCCGGGGCGTAAATGAAAACCGCGAGGCTTTCGAGAAAACTGGGCTCGCCGAGCACCGGATGGCCGTTGCTCTCGATGCCGCCGCGAACCCTGCCGTCGGGAAGCTGCAGGCGCCGGTAGAAATCGACGTTCCAGATCACCTCGTGCAGGAGGTCGGGCAGCGCGTCGCTGTCGACATAGATTGTAGGATCGAGGACTTCGCGCGATTTCGGTATGCCAAAGGCGATGGACCGTGCGCGCGGCGTTCCATGTTCGTAAAGATCCATCAATGCATAGCTGATTTCGAGATGGTTGATGCGCCGGTCCCAATCGCCGGCATCCATATAGCCACCCCATAGCGCCGGGTCGGTGGACGGTCCCTTGGTCCATTGCGCGGTGGCGCCTGTCTCGAAAGGTAGAAAGCCCGTGCCCGCCTCGGCTGTGAAAGGCAGCGGCAACATGCTTTGCCGTTGCGCGAAGCCTGGCCCCGGCCGAAACGCGACGGGGCGGCGATAGCCGAAACGACCGTCGAGCGCGATGCCGCTCCGATGATGGTAGAGCCCGGAAACGGCGGTCTGCGCCGCCCTGAGCCAGACATCGTCGCCTACGTCGAACGTGTCGGAGACGCCTAGGCCCGGAACGAAGATGCGGTACTTGCCCGGTGTCGTCGGGCGCCATTGCGAGAAATCGAGACGGAAAACATGGGTTCCAGCGCGGTTGGCCCGATAGATCGGCTCCACGCTGCCGATTTGGTCGGCCTGCGCGGTCATTCCCGCTCCGTCCACAGCGAGTAGCGAGAACTGCTCCCTGCTAGCGCGCGTTATCGTCGCGGTGCCGTTAAGCTTCGCCAACGCCCCGGAAAAGGCGCTCAGGCGCACGGTTTGGCCATCCTTGAAGCCGTGTCCCTGGGCCTCGAACGCGACTGGATTGCGCGCGAGCAGCCGGGCGGGCCTGACGGTCGCACCATTGGTGGGGTAGTCGACCAGACCCGCACCCAAGCCGGTGCCCTCCTCCGCATCGCCCGGTGCGCGCCCGAGCACGATCTCGCCCGAGAACGCCAGTCGGTCCGCGGCATCAAGGATCTGGAAGGTCGTGAGACCGAGCGCAAGAAAATCGACCGCGCCGTTGGCGGGACCACCTGGAAGCCAGAAAGATAGATAGGCAATCTTGCCCAGGTCCGCGGGCGCGTAGCCGTTCTGATTTACCCGTATCGCCATGGCGCGTGTCTTGCGCTCGTCAAATGCGAACTGCGTTTCGGGCAATTGCCGTCCGGGCCACATTATCGTGTGGCGCCCCTGCCGTAGCGGTCCATCGAGCTTGAGATAGACGTAGTGCTTGAAGCTGGCGGCGAGTTGCGTTTCGCCGGACGCGCCACGCACGATGCCGGAATCGTAGGGCACAGACTTTCGATGGACGCCGACGACCTTGCGGTCGCCAATCATGGCGTAGTCGCTGGCGCGATCGATCGCGGTGCGGTCGAGATACTCACCCGAATGGCTGTCGCCGCGCCGCCAGTGATCGCGCTTCGGACCGAGTATGAGGCCCCATTCGCCGGCCTCCTCGACCCAGGCGCTACCTGCTGGCGTCGGCGTCGCCAGCGGCAGGATCGCGCCGAGCTTGAAGGCGGGGTCCCTAATTTCGACGGCGATCGTGTCGGGCGTCGCCATCGCTATCCCATGCACCCGTGGTAGTTCCTCTGAGCGGAGCACAGAGGTAGGCCCCCACGCGATCAGGGCCAGGACCAAGGCAACGCGCCACATCACAATTCTTGCCTCTAATCAACGTTATTGACCCTATTACAGGTCAGGGATAAACGAATCGATAGCCATAGATAAGTTAAGAGATATATAGTTACCGATAGCAGCAGGGTCGAGGCACTTCGCCGCAATGGCAACTTCTCCAGATGGATCAACGTTGCAGGCGCCTCGGCGTTCAATCGCTCGAACAGCCAATGAGCGCTACGCGTTAAACCAAGCGTCAATATGACGGCAGTACCGTCGATGGCGTCAGCATCGCGCATTCCGGCTCGCCCGGCGCCAACCGGCACCGGTACGGCCACTTCGCTTAGGTCCTAAGGCAGCTTGGCTCATGAAGTTCATCGCACTTTTGATAGCCATGGCCGGGATATTCCCCATGGCGCTGCTGATTCGGAGCGTTCCTGCCCTTCGGAAAAACGCGTGGACGGTGTTCGGCATTCTCCCGTTCCTGATACCCACGGTCCCCCAGATCGACGTCGCGCTGATCACCTGGGACAATAAGTGGGTCGGGTACGTTTACGGCATAGAAGTGTCGCTGCTGGATGTCTTCGCCCTTTCCCTGTTCTTGACGCTGAAAAACCGGGCGAACAAGACGAATTTTCACGTTCCTTTTCTTTTCTATCTGGCTGCGATCGCCTGTTCGTTTATAAATGCGGACGAGCCGATAGCGGCCATGTTCTATTTCTGGCAGTTCTTGAAGGTATACATCGTTGTCATCATCGTCTCGCGAGGAGCCTTTGACGATGAAATCTCCTCCCAGCTGCTCAAGGGCCTGGCGCTCGGGCTGGGCCTGCAGTTCGTAACCGTCATCTGGCAGCGCTGGGGCCAGAACATCATCCAGCCCAGCGGCACTTTCACGCACCAGAACACGCTGGGGCTCGCGATCCATTTTGTCGTGTTCCCGCACATGATGCTACTAATGGCAGGGCTTCGCCGTCTCCAATACATTTTGGTCCCACTCATGGGCCCAATGATCGCGGCCATCACGGCATCGCGCGCCGCGTTGGCCTTCTGCCTACTGGGCCTTGGTATGTGCTACTTCGTGTCCTGCCTGCGCCGCTGGACGCAGCACAAGGCGCGCATGGTCCTGATCGGGGCCCTCGGCGTCGCCGTGCTGGCGCCGATCGCCTTCAGCTCCTTTCAGAAGCGCTTTGAGGCCGCGCCGCTGAACGAGGTCGAGTACGACGAACGCGCCCTCTTCAACCGTGCCGCGTTGATGATCATCCATGATAGCCCGATGGGCGTCGGCGCGAACCACTACGTTCACGAGGCCAAGAACTTCGGCTACTCAATCCGCGCTGGCGTGGTTCCGTTCGAAGGAAACCTGAACAACATCGTCCACAACGCCTATCTCCTCGCGGCATCGGAGACCGGCTATCTAGGTGCGACCGCCTTCATTCTCGTGCTGGTCACGCCGATGCTCTTTGCATTCCGCTATGGCTGGCAAGCCAAGGGCACCCGCCTGGGCGATCTACTTCTCGGTTGCGGCATAACGCTGCTCGTCGTCAGCCTGCATTCGACGCTGGAGTTTATCTTCTTTGGGAAGGACATCCAGTACCTGTTCGGCATCATCGTCGGCATCATCTACGGATCGACCGACCGCGTCCGAGGCCTGGCCGCTACTGCACAGTCTGCGCGCCTGCCCAACTTAGAACCGGCCCAACGAAGCGCGTGAACGAGGAGCGCCCCCGACTTCCGCCGGGGGCATTTTGAAGTTCGCGGGAAGGCTTCAGTTCGCGCGCTGCAACTTCGCGACCGTGCGCCGGATCTTGCCGACGAACATGTCGCGCGTCGGCCAGCCGGCCTTGAGATTCTCGATGACGGCGCCAAGGCCTCCTAGGCGCAGGGGTCGCAAGCCACGGTAGGCGGTCTTGTCAAGAAACCGGTAGAAGGTATCATAGATCGTATTCTTGAAATACGGGATCTCGAACTTGGCGGCATAGCGCGCGTGCCAAGGCTTGATGCTGCCGATGAGGTGAACGATGTGGTTGTCCAGGCTTTTCGGACGCTCGTACTGGGAAATGTTCCAAGCCACGTCGAGATAGAGCGTGCGACCCTCGAAGACGATGTTCAGCGCGTCCTGATCCTGCGAATCTAGCTGGTCGAACTTTTCGACCGAAACCCTGATCAGCTTCTGCTCGATCAATTCCCGACGCCAAGCATCGAGATCGACGATCAGAAATCCGCTGTTGAAATAGCTACTCTCGCTTTTCAGTCCCAAGCGCTCGCACAATTCCGGCCATGACGGGCGCGTCCTCACGGAAACGTCGCGGACTGCAGCCAGGATGTTGGTGCCGAAATCGAGCTGGGCGATCTGGGTCAAATCCTTGAAGACCAACAGGTCGGTGTCGAGATAGACGCAGCGCGAGATGCTGGCGGGCAGAAGCCCGATGAAATACCGCGAATAAGCGCTCTTGCTCTTGAGGTACTTGGTCGAGCGGAAATCCTTGAGGAAGCTATCGGGAATTTCGAGGAACTCTACCTTCTCGCAGTTGTGGTGAGTCCACGATTTTCGGAGATCATCCTTGTCCTTCTCCGTGAAGGCTGTAGCCAGGACATAGATATTGAGCCCCCCCGACGACGCTTCGAGCGCGGAACATACAGTTACGGCAAGGCCCCACAGCACTCGCCGGTCGCCTGACAGTACAACATCGATGGCCATGGCCGTCCCTTCGCCCTAAAATTCCAGCCCTCCTTCTGTCAGAGGGTGGCCCACACCCTAATCGACAGCGGTTCGCTCGGCTGGCATCGCCTGCGAATCATCCTGCTCTGACACCGGCCGTGCTGACGGCGATGTAGGATTTCGGCAATCCACAGAAGTGCTCTACCATAACGTTCGCCTCGGGGAACAGCGCCGTCATTTCTTCGTGCGAGACGACATCGGTACCGTCGATCATTTCTGTCCACTCCGGCAGCTTCTTGCGCCAGCCATCCTGGATGGAGCGCCTGAGCGACGCCGGATAGAACCACCAGAACGGCATGCCGTTATGCGGCTCGATGGGAAAGTACTTGCTCGGCGTCTGAACCCAGTAGGATTTTCCGATACGCCTCGCCTCGCGCGCGAAAGCGCTGCGGAAGCCGGCGTCCCCGACATGTTCGATCACGCTGTTGCTGAAGACGACATCGAAGCTTTTGTCGCCGACGCCGACCACGTTGCAGGCGTCGCCTTCCACGTAACGGATCGTGTGGTGCGTCTCATGCTCGACGTTCGCGATACCCGGCAGGTTGAGAATAGTGATGTCGAGCTTGGCCGGCACAGCCTTCCAGATCATCGGCTGGCCGCCCAGGTCCAGGATCGTGGTGCCGTCACGGAGCGCAAACATCTCCGAGAACCTTGCCATTCTCCTGCTTCGCATGCGGTCGGAAAAGGGCATCAGCAGGCGATAGAACAGGTTGATACGAAGAAACCTCAGATCCATCGAGTTCCCCGGCCGCTAGCGCAGTCGTTTCAAATTTTGGATAGGGCGAGATCGCCTTTTCCAGATGTGTCGAGCGGTTCTCGTACGCGCCGGGCATCTTCTAGCGGCACCCCTTACGTAGCGCCGATCACCGCCGCATCCGCGAATTTAGACATCTCAAATGCTTTCAGCAAGCACCAAGCTTAACGTTGCCTAGTTTTAATGCTACAGAAATTCCACCGGCGTTGTGCCGGGCTCATCGAACATCAGCGCTGCTCAGCAGCGCTGAGAAGCGCTCTACTGCAGAGCTTCACCTTCGGAAATGCCGGCGGCAGCGCCCTAGGGATTCTTGTATTCGATGATGGCGTGACGCTTCTTCAGAAAACGGTTGACGTGGAACTTGGCGATGCCCTGAAGCTCCGGAAATTTTCCGAGGACTGCGAAGAAGGCGCTCGTCCAGCGTCCCTCCCGCAGCGCCGGGTATCGCAGAGCCAGCCGCACCACCTGCAACGGGTAGACGAGTAGGAGCGCGAGAAGCGCTGGATGTACCAGTACGGCGCCTGCGGCGATCAGCAAAGGCAACCCGCCCCAGCCCATCGCGCGGGCCCTGCTGCGCTTCCAGATGCCGAAATCAGAGCCGCCATGGCGGCCGGCTACTTCCGCGAAGGCATGCCCAGCCCTGACGTTCCTGAGCCACCATTGCCCGAAGCGCGTGATGGCCGCGTCATGCCGTGTCATCTCGGCGTCGAGACGCCAGAGCGACCAGCCCTTTTCGCGCAGGCGGACACAAAGGTCGGGTTCTTCGCCGGCGATCAGCGTCGGCGCGAAGCCATCGACCGATTGGAACGCCTCGACCCGGACGAGGAAATCCCCACCGCATTCCGTGGCTTTCCCGACCGGCGTATCCCACTCCCGGTCGCACATGGCGTTGTAAATCGATTTGTCGGGGTGAAGCTCGCGCCGGCGACCACAGACCAGCGCCAGCTCAGGCCTCTCGCCCAAGAAACGCGTCGCGGTTTCGAGCCAGTGCTGATCGAGTTGGCAATCGCCGTCGATGAACTGCACCATCGCCAGTTCGGGCTTAAGGGCGACCAAGCGCTCAAAACCGGCATTGCGGGCGCGGCCCGCGGTAAAGGGCGCATCGACGTCGAGCGCCACGACGGTTGCGCCGCGGCAGCGTGCTTGCGCGACGCTGTCGTCGGTCGAGCCCGAATCAACATAGACAGTCGTGGTCAGGCGCCGATCGAGGGATGCCAGGCAATCGACGAGCCGCTGGCCCTCATTACGACCGATTACCACGACGCCGATTCCGGCTGCGGGTGGTCCTTGTTCGTGCACGTCCATAGTCATCGGATCGCTGGCAATGTTGATCGCATCTGTGCTCATGCGGCACCGACTGCGAGCGGCAAACAAGCCGATAGGCTCCCATGGTCGGGCTCGGCGCAAGCCGGACCGAGCGAACGGTACCGTCCATCGTGATAGATCAGCGGCAACGGGCGGGATGGATTGTCGATGATATCCCTAACGCGACCGATGATGATGTCGTGATCGCCGGCCCGATGAGCAGTTTCGACTGAGCATAGAATGCTGCCAACGGTCTCTTTGATCCAGATATGGTCGCGCATCCCGGCGATCTCGCAGGTCGAAGGCGCATCGCAATAGCCGGAGAAGTAGCGCGATGCGGACATTTGCTGTTCGGACAGGATGTTCACCGAGAAAACCCCCGTCTCGATCACCGTCCTGGCCGTCACGCTCTCCCGCCGCGCGCAGAAGAGCAGGAGCAGCGGGTCGAGGCTCACCGATACGAGCGAATTAACGGTCATACCCCTGGGGGTGGACGCGGTTCCTGACAAAATCACGGAAATACCGCCCGCGAGCCGTCCCATGGTTTCGCGATACAAGGCCAAGCTGGCGGTCGAGCGGCAGGCGTCGTCCGCATTGGGTGTCTTCATGGTCGGTCAACCCTGCTCACATGTCACCGCATCATTCGCCATGCCGGCCGGAGATCGTCGCACGCTTCATGATAGTCATGGGCCTGCCGACGACAGTTCGCTCTTGTCTGAGCTCTGCCCGACTTCCCTAGCGCAACTCGCAGGAAAAGCGCTGTGGGAAATCCGTTCTCAGTAAACGTCCTTTGAATCGAACATCATCACCACGTTTTCAACATCATCGAAATGTCGAACCAGATACTCCAGTTGTCAAATACCACAGATCAAATTGCCCTCTGACCATCATGCCTTCGAAGTTGGGTTCGCCGCGGCTCCGGTTCCCCGGCGCAACCCTCAGACAGGGTTTCATGAAACGTGCATCGCGTGGAGCAGCACATTCCAGAACTGCGACAAATTGTCGATGCTGCTCCGGTGGTGGACGAAAGGACCGATATCAAATAGGTTCGCCGTGGCGCCGCTCGCGTACCCTTGTTCTGGTAGGTCATCCGGCAGCGGTCATGCTGCGGAATTTGAGAACAATAAGCCGCTTGCCGTTCACCTCGTAGCGGAACTGTTTGAAAATCAGCGGCCCAGCGCTGTCGATCTCGATCGCAATGGCGTCGTCAGAATGGGCAACGCCGGGACGAGCAACGCCGTCGATGCAACGACGATGTCGAGAGCCCGCTTCAGAGCGCGCTAGAGAGGCTCAAACGGGCGGCGCCGCACCTGAAAGACACGATCCGGCGAGTTGATAAGCTGGCCTTGGGATCATCCCCGCGGCCGCGCTCTCGGCGGAGGACTGCAACGGCGGTGGCAGAACTCGCAGTCCTCCATGATCTAGATGTTTCCCAAATGCATCAAGTCAGCGGCGGAGCACATATGCATCGAGTGAGTCATACATATGTATGGCGCAGTCATGATACTGGACAAAGTATGGTAAAATACGCCATCTCATTGAAACAACTTGCAACTAACACATAATTTCTGACAGAAAGCTTGTAGGCCGATACAAAAAAACAACGGCCGTCACAACGCCCTGATGTGATCATAGCGAGGCGAAGTTTTTTTCGGCGGGCGGCGGCACCGTGATTCAGCGAATCATCTGAATTAAATACGGCCCTGACCGCCCGCGCCCCTTTCCTTGGAGTTAATATACCGTTAAAGTTGTCACCAACAAACAAGCGAAGAGCGTGAAAAATTGCATCCAAGTCGCATTTATTTATTCTCTCGGAAACCCAGCGACTCGGAGGCGAGTACAATGCAATTCGAAGTCGACGTCGAGGAAATTAAAAGTATTTGCACACTCAACCAAATAAGTCATGGACTATTCTGCAAACTAAGGACTTTCGGTGCCTTTACCGCCGACATCGCCGGCGACGCTGGAGAACATACGCGACAATTTGACTTAATTTTTTGTTCTTGAAAGTTCCGAAGCGAACGCGATAATTAGATACCCTGGACCTGGTAGTTGCATTGGATGAGTTGCCCGTGAGTTTTAATCTAGTCCGAACAAGTGTTGGCATTGCATGGATTAGTATAGCTTGCGCGACTGTTGCATGCACAAGTAGCAGCGAGGCAAAAGAGACTTCTCAACATATGACGGCGCCTCAATCCCAGTTTAACAAGCCGGTATCGGGCATGAAGCGGAAATTTTATTTCTCCGGACACAGCCTGACCAATCCACGCCTTGCTGGTTTTCTCAGCGAGATCGCAAAGGCAGCAGGCATCGATCTGGCATGGGACCAGCAACACCTCGTCGGCTCCTCCATTAGGCAGCGACGGCAGGGATACGGTCTTGATCCGCAGGCGCCGGCCTATCGGCATGGCGCCGACCGGGCAGGTCGCCCCGCGGACGTACTAGGCGCATTCGCCGCCCGGGGGGAGGACGGCCGCGCGATCGACACACTGGTGGTGACTGAGCAGCACGCGGTGCTGAACGCGCTGGTCTGGCAGGAGACGGTCTCGAGCTTGCGGCATATCCATGAAGCGTTCGTCGGGGCCAACCCCGGAGGTCGCACTATCTTCTTCGAGCCCTGGCTGTCGATCGACGACAAAGCAGCGCCACAGCGTTGGATCGAATATGAGCACGCCGCGGCGCCAGTTTGGAAGTGTGCGGTCTCGAGCGTCAACCAATCGCTGGCGGTAGCGGGACATGCCGAGCGCATCGTCTCCATGCCGATGGGCGTGGCGCTGGCCTTCCTGGCGAACCGCGCGTCGCAACCAGAGAGCGAGGGCGATCTGGCGGGCGGATCGACGCGCGACAGAATGAACCTTTTTTTCGACGACGACGTGCACCTAACTGAGGCTGGAGATTTTTACGCCGCTGCCGTGATGTTCCTCCACCTTTTCGGGACGACGAGGCAGATCGACTGGAGCCCTGCCACCGTCAGTGAGCCTCTAGCGCAATTCATAAAGAAGGCGGCGGCGGATGCCGCTACCAAATATCCGCTAACTGAAAACATGAACAACCTTGAGGGTTGCAGGCGCTATATTGAAAGCAAATTTCTACAATTGTTTATTGAATACTATTACGACGCCAATCTAAAAAAATCTTCAAATTTTATCATTTCTTTATACCAAAAATTTAACATAAAACGCTCCCTTGATTCGTTCTATAACGAAAATAGCCCATCAAACCCACTCGTCAATAACCCGGTAACTTCGCTAGACCACAAGCAATAAAAGATAAAGCGAATTGGGGAGCGCAATGGACCAGCGATCGATATCGCGACCGATGTTCGGGATGCAGTTCAGTCTTGATTCGCTCGACGACCTCGCTTGCGAACTTTGCACGTCTCCTGTTCCGCAAGGGAGCGGGCCGCGCTTGCTTGTGACCATCAACGTCGACCACGTCGTCAACCTGCGCCGAAACGCCGCGTTCCGGAAGGCATATCGGAGCGCGTGGAAGGCCACGATCGACGGTATGCCGATTCTGCTCTACGCTAAGCTGCGCGGCATCGGCGTCGCCGAGCGCGTGACGGGCGCGAACCTGTTTCCGCTGGTGTTCGACAATCTAAACCCCGCTTTGCATCGGCCGTTCTTCGTGCCGGCCAACGAAAGCACGGCCAGCTTCCTGCGTAACAGCCTGCTCGCCGCCGGATTCACGGAAGTGCAATTCGACATTCATATTCCCGAGTTTGGCTTCGAGACCGACGCCGTCCAGAGCCACGCCCTGGTCAGTAAGATCGCGGCGCTGCAGCCGACGCACATCTTCTTCGGCGTCGGCGCGCCAAAATCGGAGATCTGGATCGACCGTCATCGCTCGCAGCTGGGCGACGCGTATTGCCTGGCCGTCGGCGCCGCTCTCGATTTCCACGCTGGCACGTATCGGCGCGCGCCGCTCTGGATGCAGCAGGCTGGGCTGGAATGGTGCTGGCGCTTCGGGCAGCAGCCCAAGCGTATGTTCCGCCGCTACTTCATCGATTCACGGCTGATATTCGGCGCGCTCATCGACGACATGTACTATAAGGGCAAGGCTATCCCAGAGATGAGGATAAGCCGCCTTTCCCGCTACGAGACGCATTCGGAATAGAAGCCGTGAAGCGAGAAGTAACCAGTTTTGCATTAAATTGGATGGATCTCCTGATTGGGTATAACGTCATCGGCTCATGGTGCCGTAATGTAAGGCAGTGTATGGCGGCCGCTGGCCGTTCAGCAGGACGACGAGTGCTCTTCGATGAATGAGAATGATATCGCCATTATCGGGATGGCAGTCAGGGCGCCGGGAGCCCGATCGCTCTCCGAATTCTGGGACAATCTCGTTCAAGGGCGGGAATCGATCGAGACGTTGAGCGAGGAGGCCCTGCTCAGCGTCGGCGAGACCCGCGCCCGCATACGCAACTCGCATTACGTGCCGCGTGCGGCCGTGCTGCCCGACATGGAAATGTTCGATGCCGAGTTCTTCGGGATGAGCCCGAAGGAAGCAGCAATCATGGATCCGCAGCACCGGCACTTTCTCGAATGCGCCTGGGAGGCGTTCGAGAACGCCGCCAGAACGCCCGACACGTTCGACGGTCCCGTCGGCGTGTTCGCGGGCTGCGGTATGGGCAGCTATTTCTACTTCAACGTCTGCAGCAACCGTCAGCTCGTCGACCAGGTCGGCATGTTCCTGCTGCGCCATACCGGCAACGACAAGGACTTCCTGGCGACGCGCGCGTCCTACCTGTTCGATCTGAAGGGCCCCAGCGTCAACGTCCAGACCGCGTGCTCGACCTCGCTGGTCGCCGTACACTACGCCTCGCAGAGCCTGTTGAGCGGCGAGTGCGACATGGCCCTGGCCGGCGGCGTCACCATCGAGTTGCCGCACCGGCGCGGCTACATCTATCAGGACGGTGAAATCCTCTCGCCCGACGGCCATTGCCGCGCGTTCGACCACCGCGCCGCCGGAACGGTGTTCGGCAGCGGCGTCGGTACGGTCGTGCTGCGAAGGCTGGCCGACGCCATTCGCGACGGCGATCCGATCCACGCCGTGATCAAGGCGACCGCGGTCAACAATGACGGCGCCAGCAAGGCGGGCTATCTCGCGCCGAGCGTTACCGGCCAGACGGCCGCGATCATCGAGGCGCAGACGCTGGCCGGCGTCGCGGCCGAGGAGATCGGCTATATCGAGTGCCACGGCACCGGCACCTATCTCGGCGATCCGATCGAGGTCGAAGCGCTTACGCAGGCCTTCCGCCGCAGCACGCAGTCGCGCGGTTTCTGCCGGATCGGGTCGGTCAAGACCAATATTGGGCATACCGACACCGCCGCCGGCGTGATCGGGTTGATCAAGGCCGCGATGGTCGTGCAGCACGGCCAGATTCCGCCGACGCTCGGCTTCGAGAAGCCGAACCCGACGATCAATTTCGCCGACAGTCCTTTCCTCGTGAACAACAAGCTTCACGAGTGGCCGGCCGTGAACGGGCAGCGCATCGCCGCTGTCAATTCGCTTGGCGTCGGCGGCACGAACGCGCACGCGATCATCCAGTCGCCTCCGGTGAGAGCCGTCGCACTGGCGGCGGTGGCCGTCGACAAGCCGGCGCTTCTGGTCGTGACGGCTCGTAGCAAGGCTGGTCTGGACGACGCCGCGCGCCGACTTGCCGACGCGATCGAGTCCGATCCGTCTCTCAATCTGACCGATGCGTCGTTCACGTTGCTGACGGGCCGCAAGCATTTCGAGCACCGCCGGCTCATTCCGGTTTCGGGCCGCACCGATGCGATCGCGACCTGCCGCGACGCCGGCTCGCGGCGCGGCTCGACGCGCCGCCCTCTCCTCGGCAAGGCCGAGGCGGTGTTTCTGTTTCCTGGCGGCGGCGCGCAGCATGCCGGCATGGCGCAGGGCCTGTACCGGAGCAATGCGCGCTTCCGCGCGGTGGTCGACGAGGGCCTGTCCTATCTGAAGCCTGAGGCCGCGACCGAAATCCGGAGCGCCTGGTTCGCGACCCAGCCCGAGCAGGCCGAGCCGTTGCAGAGGCCTTCGGTTCAGCTGCCGGCGATCCTGATCGTCGAGATCGCGGTGGCCCGGCTCTGGCTGGAATGGGGGCTGAAGCCGGCCATGCTCATCGGTCATTCAATGGGTGAGAATGCCGCAGCCTGCATCGCCGGCGTTCTGAGCTTCCGCGACGCGGTGAACCTCGTGCGTATCCGCGGCGAGCTGTTCGACGAGATCGCGGGCGGCGGCATGCTGAGCGTGGCGCTCAGCGAATGCGAGTTGAGGAAGCATCTGCCCGAGCAGCTCGACATGGCCTCGGTCAATGCGCCGCAGCTCTGCGTGGTCTCCGGCACGAAGGCTGATCTGCGCGATTTCGCGGCGTACCTGACCGGGCTCGGCATCGACTCGCAAGCGGTGGCCATCGACATCGCCGCCCATTCGCGCATGCTGGAGCCGATCCTGGCGCGGTTCGAGGCGTTCCTGCGCTCAATCCCGCTGCGGGCTCCGACCATCCCGATCGTCTCCAACCTGACATCCGAAATCCTGACGGCGGACGAGGCGCGCGACCCGACATACTGGGTCCGGCATCTGCGCTCAACGGTCCGTTTCGCGGACGGCATCGGCCGCATCGCTGAGCCGCATCGCGTCTTCATCGAGGTCGGGCCCGGCAAGACACTGTCTTCGCTGCTCAAGGCACAGGGGTCGATCGACGCCAACCAGATCGTCAACAGCCTGCCCCATGCCGAAGAGGCGGTCGAGGACGACGTCCATCTCCTCGGCGCGCTCGGCGCGGCCTGGGCCGTTGGCCTCTCGGTCGACATCTCCCGCCTGTGGGCCGGCGAAGCGCCGGCGCGCATCGCCCTGCCGAGCTATGCCTTCCGGCATCAGCATTATTTCCTCGACCAGATAGCGCCGACCGGCGACGCGGCGCAGGACGAGGCGCTGGTCAAGATCAAAGACGTTTCCGACTGGGGCTACGGCGTCACCTGGAAGCAGTCGGTGCCTGCCCTGCTTGCCGGCGCGGTTGCCGCGAAGAAGCGCTGGCTGCTGCTGCTCGACGATGCCGGCCTCGGCGAGGAACTGGGCCTTCGCCTAAGACGGCTCGGACATGATGTCGTCAGCGTCGCCGTCGGCGACAGCTTCATGCGTATCGATGAAGCCAATTACGTGCTCTGCCCGGAGGATGGCCGCGACGGCTTCGACAGCCTGTTGGCCCACCTGGAGGCCGACGACGCCATTCCCGACAGCATCGTCGACCTGTGGCTCCATACCAGCGACGAGGCGCACCGCCCCGGATCGAGCTTCTTCCACCGCAATCAGGAGCGCGGCTTCTATGCGCTGTTCCACCTCGCCCGGGCGCTCGGGCAGGCCGACATCACGCAGGATATCGCGCTCACCGTCATCACCAACGGCATGCAGCGCATCGGCGACGAACGGGTCCGTTATCCCGGCAAGTCGACGGTGCTGGGCCCCGTCCAGGTTCTGCCCAAGGAATATACCAACCTGTCGATCCGGGCCATCGACATTCCGTTCGACGCGGCTGCGCCCAAGAGCAAGCTCGGCCTCGGCGCCCTGTCGCGGCTCGCGGGCGCGAAGGCCGCCACGCCGGCCTGGCTCGACCTGCTCTGGGACGACCTGATGGCGGAGCCCGGCAACGAGATCGTCGCCTATCGCAACGGGCGGCGCTGGCTGCATGGGTTCGACAAATTGGCTCTGCCGCCGGCCGACAACGACACGATCGGCTTCAAGGAGAACGGCACCTATCTGATCACCGGCGGCCTCGGCGACCTCGCCTTCGTGTTTGCACAGGGCCTGGCCGAGCGTTTCCGCGCGCGGCTGGTCCTGATCGGTCGCACCAAGCTGCCGCCGCGCGAGACATGGGGGGATACGGTCGGCACAGAGACGACCGGCCGCGTGGCACGCGCCATCAAGGCGATTCGGGCGATCGAGCATGCCGGCGGGCAGGTGCTCTACGTGCGCGCCGACGTCACCAATGTCGAAGACATGAAGCGGGCCGTCGTGGAGGCGGAAGCCGCGTTCGGAACCATCGACGGCGTGTTGCACACCGCCGGCGTGCTCAAGGACGACCTGGTCGAACTGAAGACGATCTCCGATCTGGAGCTGGTCATCGCGCCCAAGGTCTACGGCACGGAAGTCCTGAACGAGGCGCTGGGCGACAGGAAACTCGACATCGTCGTGCTGTTCTCGTCGACCAGTGCGGCGACGGCCCCGATTGGCCAGATCGACTATGTCGCGGCCAATGCCTATCTCAATGCCGTCGCTCAGAGCGAGACGATGCAGGGGCATCGTCGAGTCGTCGCCCTGCAATGGGGCATCTGGAACGAGATCGGGCTCGCCGCGCGCGAACTCGCAGGAGCGCCCACGGAAGAAGCCGAAATTCGGCCAGTCCGTCAGGCCCTGATTAGCCGCCAGGTCTCCGAGCCGGGCGGCGCGGTTCGTCTCGAACTGACCTGCGGTCCGAATGATCATTGGGTGCTCGACCAACACCGCCTGCTGTCGGGCGACGCCGTCTGGCCCGGAACGGGCTATATCGAGCTAATCGTAGAGGCCGCACGCGAGCTCGGCTTCTCCGGCGCGCTCGAATTTGAGCAGGTCAGCTTCCTCAGCCCGCTGCATGTACCCGACGCCGAAACCCGCACGGTGGCGATCCTGATCGCGCCGGCTTCGGGCGGCCGCCTCGCGGTCACCATCCAGAGCGAGAGCGCGGGCGGAGCGCCGCAGCTCCATGCCGAGGCGACCCTTCTCGACGCGTCGCCGCCGGCAGCCAAAGCGCTGGACGTCGCTGCGATCGAACAGCGCTGCCCGACCGCCATTACCAGTGCGCCGCACGAGACCCTGCGCTCGGCACAGGAAGACCATCTGCGTTTCGGTCCACGCTGGAGCGTCCTGAAGTCTGTCCGGCACGGGCCCGGCGAGAAGCTCGCCCAGCTCGAACTGCACGAGCGTTTCGGCGACGATCTGGCGGAAGGTTTTCTCGCGCACCCTGCCCTTCTCGATATCGCCACCGGCTATGCTATGGAGCTGATCGAGGGCTACGATCCCGGCGAGGCGCTGTGGGTTCCGGCCGGCTATGGGCGGATCCGCTATTTCGGCCAGCTTCAGCGCCATGTCGTTAGCTGGGCCAGGTTGCAGGCGCGACAGGATCTGGGGGGCGATTATGCGATGTTCGACATCGTTATCGCCGCGCCCGACGGCACGGTCCTGATGGAGGTCAGCGACTTTACGATCAAGCGTGTCGGCAAGTCGTTTTCCATGGCGGTGCATGCCGGAGACGCAGCAGGGCATGGCGAGCAGGTTTCGCATTCCGGACATGGCGGGCAGGCCGAGAAGGAGTTGTCCCCGGCGCAGTTGCAGCTAGCGCGGCTGGTCGAACAGGGTATTCGCCCGGCGGAGGGCCTCGACGCGCTCTTCCGCGCGGTTGCGACGGGCCTACCGCAGATCGTCGTAAGTTCGATCGACCTGCAGGCGCTGATGAAGCCGATGAACCAGAACGACCCGGCAGCTACTGCCGACGACGGTTTCGAGCGCCCCGAGGGTGATATCGACTATGTCGAACCCTCGCCGGGCATCGAGTCGACGCTCGCCGGTTTCTGGACAAAGCTACTCGGCGTCAAGAAGATTGGCGTCAACGACAATTTCTTCGATCTCGGAGGCCATTCGCTGATCGCGGTGCGGCTGTTTCGAATGATCAAGGCCGAGTATGCGGTAGATTTCCCGATCTCCGTGCTGTTCGAGGCTCCGACCGTCGCCAAATGCGCGGCGCTTCTGGAACGGGCCGGCGCCGCCGCGCCCGCGGGAGACGGCGCGCAGGCTTCGGCCGCGTCGGAGCCGGTCGTGCCGCCTGCGCGCTACGTCCATCTCGTGCCGATGAGCCCGGGGCCGGCTACCGGGCAGCGCCCGTTCTTCGTCTGCGCCGGCATGTTCGGGAACATTCTGAACCTGCGGCACCTGGCCATGCATATCGGACACGATCGTCCGGTCTACGGGCTGCAAGCCAAGGGGCTCTTCGGCAGCGAAAGCCCACACGAGACGTTCGAGGAGATGGCGCGGGACTATTTGGCAGAAGTGCGCGAGATCCAGCCGCATGGTCCCTACAGCCTCGGCGGCTTCTCCGGCGGCGGGCTCATCGCCTATGAGATGGCGCAGCAGCTCGAACGCGAGGGCGAGGAGGTCGCGCTGGTAATCCTGCTCGACACTCCGCTCCCCGAAAACCAGGACCTGTCGCTGGTCGAGCGGCTGTCAATCAAATGGCAGGATTTCCGCCACTACAAGGGCAGCTTCATCACGAACTGGGTGAAACGGCGCATCGCCTGGGAGCTGGTCAAGCTTCGCAAGCGGCGCCTGCCGCAATCGGTCGGTACCGATCAGTTCCACAATTCCGCGATAGAGATGGCGTTCCGCCGCGCGCTGGTGAAATACGAGGTGAAGCCGAACAGGGCCACGTGCTTGCTGCTCCGGCCCAAGCTCGATGTCGCCTATACACTGCCCAGTGGGCGCAAGCTGAACAGCCTTCGGAACCTGATCTGGGAGGACAATGGCTGGACGCCGTTTATCGAGGATTTCACAATAGTAGAGGTGCCGGGCAATCACGACAGTATGGTGTTGGAGCCGCATGTGCGAGTGCTTTCCGCGCGTATGCGCGAGGCGCTGATTGGAAATGGCACGCCGCGCATTCCCGAACGCTTGGCGGCCGAATAAGAGCTTGCCGTTGCGTCCGGCAGGCGGCAGCGCGAGTGTGAAGATGATAACGGGCGCGCTCTAATCTCTCAATTGTCCAGCCAGTGCCACATTGGTGCCGACTTTCCGCCGCTGGCACGCTTTTGACATTTCGGGCAGCATCGCGTCATCGAAGCTTCCCTAGTGCCGCCCAAGAACTCGGCGAGCGCCTCCGCAAATAGCTTAATCCAGTCTTCCGTCAGGGGCGAATTTCAGTGCGGGGAACGCTGTGCCGTTTGACAATTAAAACGGGAGTACCTCATGAATGAAAACCAGTCAGAATTTTAGGAACCATTAACTATAAACTCACGATTCGGCGGGTAGCCTTTTATCGAAAATCGAGCTACGGGCTTGCCCGCTTTTTCCTATATGGAGCCCGCGTTTTGATCCATTTGATGAACATTAGGAGGGCTCTCTCAGGGCTGCTATTTATTGCCTGTTCAGATATTAGTATAGCGCAGACGATGGATGCCGCCCTGGCACGCGCCTATGCCGGCAATCCGACGCTGAATGCACAGCGCGCTTCGGTGCGCGCCACCAACGAGAACGTGCCACAGGCGCTTTCCGG
>UCBZ01000028.1 GCA_900470775.1 Hyphomicrobiales bacterium
CCGCTCTGGCACGAAGCAGGTCAGGCCAGAGATAAATATCGGCTCGCGCTTCAGCCTGCACAAAAGCGCGGCCCATTGTCGTCCACGCCTCGTCATGGCGCCCGCCGCTCGCGTATGCTTCACTTAGCACGCGCAGAAAGTGCGTTCCGTACACCAGATGCTCGGCCCGCTCGAGGTCAGCCAGCGCGGTCTGGAGGTTGTCGATTCCACCCGCAATATTCCCGTGCTTGATTGCCAATTCGCCCCGGAACGCAGTCGCCATGATCCGGTAGGGTTCGAGGGAGTTGATCGTCGCGAGGGACATAAGGCGCTCAATGCGCTGCTCCGCCAGAGACAGGTCGTCGCTCCAAAGGGCGATGGTGACCGAGTAGACAAGCGCGATGCACAGGCAGAGCGGATATCGCAGACCTTCGGCCACAACAATCGCCTGTTGCGCCACGGCAGCTGCTCGCTCGGAGCAACCTCGCAGCCAGAGCGTCCTCGCATAAGCCGTCAGCCCATGCACATGTTGTCCGAAACCGACGCTGCCCAGATAAGTTCGGGGGTCGACATTGGCGGATCGGCGTACAGCGCTTTCGCAGTAGGCTTCGGCGCGGCGTTGGTCCCCTGCGTAGTAGCTCGATATGCCCGCCGTCCAGTCCGCTAGCGCCAGTGCGCCGTCATGGCCGAGTTCTTCCGCGATCATTGAAGCGCGCGATGCCATCGTCATTGCGGCCGCGAAATCACCTTTGCGGATATGGAAGACATGCGCCAAGATCAATAGCCGCAATTCATGCTCCCGCCATCTTTGAGAGGCGCAAAGGGCAACCCCGCGCGTCAGGGCGTTCAGAACCTCGAGCTGATTTCCCGTCGCGAACATTTTGGAGACGGCAGCCCCCTCGAGCATGATCAGTTCTGTCAGCGTCTCGCGCTGGCTGTCGCCGAGCGCCGCGAGCGCGCGTTCTGACCACGCGGCGCATTCACGCACGCGCGAAAATCTCCGGAAGACGGGGATCGCTCGGGCCGTCAACGACACGCCGAGGCAAGTCTGTCCGGGCTGGGACAGGCTCCACTCGAGCGCTACGACCAGATTGCTCAAAAGGGTTGCGTCGTCAGGAAATGCGGTGTCAGTGCGGCCCTGTGCCAGCGCATCTGAGCAGTAAAGCGCATGCCGGCGCGAGATGGCACTCATCTCACCGCTGTTTTCCAGACGTTCCAGGGCATAGGCGCGCGTCAATTCCAACAGGCGGTAGTTCGCGCCCTCAGGCGTCAGCGTAGTCGATGTCAGGGATTTTTCCGCCAAGCTCAACACCGACATAGCGACCTGTGTCGCCGAGATGTCTGCATCGGCAGCGATGTGCTGCGCCGCCTCGAGCGAGAAACTGCCAATGAAGACAGACACGCGCGCGAGCACGCTACGATCCTCGGCCGAAAGCAGATTGTAGCTCCAGTCTAGCATGGCCTGCATGGTCTGATGGCGGGGCAAGGCGCTGCGACGTCCCTGCCAGATCAGCTTAAAGCGGCGTTGAAGAAGATCGGACGTGCCGCGGATGCCATGGCTGGCGACACGCGCCGCTGCAAGTTCGAGAGCAAGTGCCAACCCATCGAGGTGGCGGCAGATTGCAGCGACGATAGGTGCCTCATCATCGGTCAGGACCTCGGAATGCCCCGCGGCGAAAGCTCGCTCCATGAAAAGCTGCGCCGCAGGCCATTTGAGCGTCTCCGCGGCCGACAGCCTAGGTTCGATTGGAGGTGTTTCCAAAGGCGCGATCAGGTAGACGGTTTCGCCCTCGACGCGCATTGCCTCGCGGCTCGTCGCCAGCAGATAGGTGTGTGGAGCTTCTTTAAAGAGACGCTCGGCCAGCTCGGCGATAGCGTCGATGAGATGCTCGCAGTTGTCTAGCACGAGCAGAATCCTGCGCTGCCTGAGGAACGCCAGCAGGCCCACCAGAACGTCTTCGCCATGCGGCGTGAGTCCGAGGGCTCTGGCGATGGTAGCAGCCACAAGAGCGCTGTCAGTGAGCGCGCCGAGATAGACAAGGGCTCCGCCGGAAAAGCTGGCTTTGATGGCGTGGGCCACCGAAATGGCCACGGTCGTCTTGCCAATGCCTCCGGCGCCGACGATTGTGACGAAGCGCCGCCCGATGACGAGGTCTGACAGTTCGGCGATTGTCGCAGCGCGCCCGACGATCCGATACAACTCCGCCGGCAGATGGACTGGGCTAGTCAGGTCCGAAGCGGCCAGCACATGGGCGCTTCCGCTGCGCGCGGCTAAATCCTCCTTGCTGACAGGCGCCACGAAGCAGTAACCGCGTCGCGGCACATTCTCGATATAAGGGCCTCCCTCGGGGCGTTCGCCGAGCACCTTGCGTAGATTAGCGATGTGCACGCGCAGGTTTGCGTCCTCGACGTATAGTCCCGGCCAGGCCCGTTCGGTCAGTTCCTGCTGCGAGACAATCTCGCCGGCCTTTTCCAGTAGCGTCGACAGGATCTCGAATGCTCGACCACCGAGCGGTACATCTGCAAGGCCGCGTCGCAACCGGCGCTGTGCCGGCAAAAATCTGAACGGCCCAAAAGAGAGGCTTTTCTCGCTCTCCTCGTTGCCCACCATCGAGAAAACAACTCCAACGCGGTTCCACTAAGCTGCTGGACATTGTCAAAAAGCGAGCCGCGACCCATCACCGCCATTACGCTGGGGCGCGCTGCCAATAATTGCAAACTATGTATCCGTTAACTTTCGGTCAACCTCTGGTGCTGGTTTCTAGGGAGGCCGCCACCCGCATTGAGAGCGTTGCTCGGTTTGTGTGAACAGTTTGCGGGCTGTCGCTAAGTGGATTTCGGCCCTGGTTATGACGCACCGGGACTGGCAGTGAACCGCCCCAAGTTGTCCGGAGGCCGTTAGGTTTCCCGACGCGGCTTCCCTGAGAATGAGCTTCTCGAGCGTCAGGCCCGAGACCGCCTTGCGCACCCGCTCGTTCTCCTTCTCCAGATCCTTCAGTCGCCTCACCTGATCAGACTGCAGGCCGCCAAACTCCTTGCGCCAATGATGATAGGAAAACGCCGTCACGCGTGTCCGCCGTCAGCGCTCTTGAGACGGTTTAGGGGTTTTCGGGAAGGGAGGATTTCTGGATCATCGCAGCCATCATGGAGCGCAG
>UCBZ01000039.1 GCA_900470775.1 Hyphomicrobiales bacterium
AACAGCCGCGCCAGCGACTCCGGCTGGGAAGAGTTCTGACGAAACCTGAACGGGCTGCGTTTCAGGCGGCGCGGCCCGCCGCCATCATGGTGTTGGCTATTTCGGTATAAAGCGACGTCCAGGCGCGTTCGATTTCGGGCGTGAAGCCCGCGCCGAGAGACGTTCGCAACGTCCAGATCAGCGCCTCTCCGACATAGTGGTAGTGCCGTTCCTGGACGCGGTAGCCGCGATGGCTTCTGCCCAGCTTCCGCAGCAAGACGGTCAGGCCTCCGGGATCATTCAGCGCCGCCAGCGCGACGGTCAGCATCTCCATCAGCTTCACGCCTTGCGCTGCGATATCGCCCTTGAACAGAGGTTTCACCTCGGGGGCGATCTCGAAAAGACGCCCGTAGAACATTGCCGCCGTCTCGCTCCTGCGGCGATGCAGCTGCGCGAAGCTCTCCCTGACCAGGGTGACGTCGTCCTTGGTCATCGTATCCTCGATCATGGCGTCACTCCCCGATTGTCGGATTTCTGAGCAGCCGCGAACCGCCACGGTTGACCTGGAGATTCTCTCTCCCGCAATCGTAACATGAAACGGGCCAAGCCCTCTTCGGCGGCACAGTCCATGGTGAGCCCGCACAGCCATCGACAGGCGCATGCCGGCCCGATTATGCAGGACGGGTCCAACGCGAGGGCGGCCCGCATATTGCGTGCCTGCCCACCTGACATGCCTTCATGGAGATGATCGATGAGCAGCAACCTCCGGATCGACGGCGCCCGGCTGGCGTCTCGGCTCACCGCGCTCTCGGCCATCGGCGCCACGCCGGAGGGCGGCTGCCGTCGCCTTGCCCTCAGCGATGAGGACAAGCAGGGTCGCGACTGGCTGGTCGGACAAATGCAGGCGCTCGGTCTCGATGTGAAGATCGATGCGATCGGCAACATCGTCGGCATCCTGAAGGGCCGGGAGGACGGGCCGGCCGTCATCATGGGCTCGCATATCGACACGGTCGGCACCGGCGGCCGCTTCGACGGCGCGCTCGGCGTCGTTGCTGGCGTCGAGGTGCTGGCGACTTTGCGCGATGCCGGCCTGACCCCCAAGCGCGACATGGCCGTGATCGCTTTCACCAATGAGGAGGGCGCGCGCTTCCACCCTGATATGCTCGGCTCTTATGTCTGGGCCGGCGGCATGAGCGTCGTGGCCGCCCATGCGGAGCTCGACGCCGATGGCGCGGTGCTCGGGACCGAGCTCAAGCGCATCGGCTATGAGGGGCCCGAGCAGCCCGGTTTCCTGCCGGCGCATGCCTATCTCGAAATGCATATCGAGCAGGGGCCGGTGCTGGAGAGCGAAGGCGGCGGGCTTGGAGCCGTCACCGGCATCCAGGCGATCTGCTGGCTCGAACTCACGCTCAAGGGCCGCCCGAGCCATGCCGGCACGACGCCGATGGCCTATCGCAAGGATCCGGGGCTGGCTGCGGCGCGCATCAACATCTTCGCCAATGAGGTGACCAAGACGATTCCGGGCCAGCTCGCCAATTCCGGCGTGATCCGGGTGCAGCCGGCCAACGTCAACGTCGTCCCCGAGACGGTGATCATGACGCTCGACCTGCGAAACCCGCTCGACGCGCCACTGGCGCAGGCGGAAGCCGCGGTTCGGGCCTTCTGCGCCGAACTGTCGGCGCGCGACGGCATCGAGATCGCTTTCCGCGACCTCGCCCGCTTCCCGGCAACGCCCTTCGCGGAGGAGCTCATCGCCGGCATGGAGCAAAGCGCCGCCGAACTCGGCCTGCCGATCCGACGCATGATCTCCGGCGCCGGCCATGATGCGCAGATGATGTCGCGGGTCTGTCCGACCGCGATGGTCTTCATTCCTTCGATCGGCGGGCTCTCGCACAACCCGGCCGAGTTCAGCACTGACGAGGACATGACCGCCGGCGCGAACGTGCTGCTGTCTGCGGCATGGCGTGTCGCGAATGCGTAGGCGAGATGTTCGCAACGACGTAGACAGGATAGGCCCATGACGACAATCGCCTCGCTTTCCGCAGCCGAACTCGGCCCGCTCTTCGCCAGCCGCGAGCTCTCGCCCGTCGATGTCGCCAGGGACGCGCTCGAGCGGATCGAGCGCTTCGAGCCGCAGATCAACGCCTTCGTGGTGCGCGATGCCGCCACCACGCTCGCCATGGCCGAGGCCTCGCAGGCGCGCTGGCTGAAGGGCGAGCCGCTGGGACCTCTCGACGGCGTGCCCGTCACCATCAAGGACAATATCGGCATCGCCGGCTGGCCGATGCGCCGCGGTTCCGCCGTGGCGTCCGACGCGCCCTTTGCCGAGGACGCGCCGGCAGCCGCGCGCCTGCGAGAGGCGGGCACCGTCTTCCTCGGCAAGACGACGATGCCGGAATATGGCTGGAAGGGCGTCGGCGATTCCCCGCTCTCAGGCATCACCCGCAATCCCTGGAATATCGCCACCGGCCCCGGCGGCTCCTCCGCGGGCGCGGCCTCCTGCGCGGCGCTGAACCTCGGCTGCATCCATATCGGCACGGATGGTGCCGGTTCGGTGCGCATCCCCGCAGCGTTTACAGGCGTCGTCGGCCTGAAGCCGACCTATGGCCGCGTCCCGGCTTGGCCGGTTTCGACCATGGGATTCCTTGCCCATCTCGGGCCGTTGACCCGCACCGTCGCCGACACCGCGCTCGCGATGAACGCGATCGGCCGGCCCGATATCCGCGACATGACCGCGATGATCGACCGTGCGCCGGACTATGTCGACGGCCTCAAGGGCGGCGTGAAGGGCCTGCGCATTGCCTGGTCGCCGAAACTTGGGGGCAATGTCACGGTCGATCCCGAGATCGCGGCGCTGACGCAAAGCGCGGCGATGGCCTTCCGCGACCTCGGCGCCAGCGTCGAGGAGGTCGATCCGGGATTCGGGGACCCGATCGAGACGCTGATGACGATCTGGTCGGCGGGCGCTGCACTTGCATTGCGCAGCGCCGGCCCGGCCGAGCGGGCGCGCATGGATCCGGGCCTCGTCGCGGTGGCGCAGCAGGGCGAACGCGTCTCGGGTGCGACTTACGTCGATGCGCTGCTGAACCAGCGCAATGCGCTTGCGCACAAGATGGCGCAATTTCATGCACGCTTCGATCTGCTGCTGACGCCGACCTTGCCGCTACCGGCCTTCGCCGTCGGCACCAATACACCGACCCATGGCGCCTATGGCGACGACTGGACGCGCTGGACGCCCTTTACCTACCCGTTCAACATCACCCAGGCCCCCGCGATCTCGCTGCCCTGCGGGCTGACCAGCGCCGGCCTGCCGGCGGGGCTTCAGGTGGTCGGCGCCTTCGGTCGCGACGCTCTGGTGCTGCGCGCTGCGGCAGCCTTCGAGGCGGCCAGGCCCTTCGCCAGGATCGACACGCCGGTCGGCCTCGCGTGACGATCGCTCGTGCCGGCGCCTGCCAATGAAGCAGGCGCCGGCACGAGCCGCTGAATGGCGCTGCTGCAACCTGCGAAATATTTTTCTCCGCTCCAATCCAGCCCAGCAGCCCCAATCCGGCGGCAAACTCTCAACCGGTTCCGTTTGGCACGAAGCGTGCAGGCAGTTGGCCGCCTGCGGATGGCCGGTCAGACGAGTTGTCACGGCAGAATTTTTCTGCCCAAACTCGCGCCAAGGTCGCCCGTATAGAGGTTGCCGTTTCAGGGGAGAGATCGATGGACCGCAGAACATTTCTGAAAGCCGCCGCGGGGACCGGCGCATTGGCAGCCAGCGGTGGGCTTGCGATGCCGGCCCTCTCGCAAGGCGCCGCGGCGAAGACCCTGCGCTTCGTGCCCCAGGCGAACCTCGCCAATTTCGACCCGATCTGGGGCACGCAATACGTCGTCCGCAACGCGGCCCTGCTGGTCTGGGACACGCTTTACGGCATCGATTCGAACTTCCAGCCGAAGCGTCAGATGACGTCGGGCGAGGAAGTCTCCGCCGACGGGCTGGTCTGGACCTTCAAGCTGCGTCCGGGCCTGAAATTCCATGACGGCGCGCCGGTGACCTCCAAGGACGTGGTCCAGAGCCTGAAGCGCTGGCAGGCTCGCGACCCGATGGGCCTGATGATCAAGGCGATCGAGAACGAACTCGTCGCCGTCGACGACACGACCTTCAAATGGTCGCTGAAGCAGCCCTATCCCAAGATGCTGTTCGCGCTCGGCAAGAACAACTCGCCCTGCACCTTCATCATGCCCGAGCGCATCGCGAAGACCGATCCCTTCACCCAGATCACCGAGTATATCGGCTCCGGCCCGATGAAGTTCGTGCGCAACGAATGGGTCCCCGGCGCCAAGGCGGTGTTCGAGAAATTCGCCGACTACGTCCCGCGCGACGAGCCTGCCTCCTGGCTCTCCGGCGGCAAGAAGATGCTGCTCGATCGCATCGAATGGGTGATCATGCCCGATGCCGCGACGGCCGCCGCCGCGCTTCAGAACGGCGAAGTCGACTGGTGGGAGACCGCGCTCTCCGATCTCGTGCCGATCCTCAAGAGGAACGCCAACATCAACGTCGATATCGGCGATCCGCTGGGCAATATCGGCGCCTTCCGCATGAACCACCTGCATCCGCCCTTCAACAATGTGAAGGTGCGGCAAGCCGTGATGACGGCGCTGAATCAGGAAGACTACATGCGCTCGATCGTCGGCGACGACGACAAGCTCTGGAAGGAGATGGGCGGCTTCTTCACGCCCGGCACGCCGCTCTACACCGAAGAGGGCGGTGCCATGATGAAGGCGAAGAACGTCGCCGCCGCCAAGAAGCTGCTCGCCGAGTCCGGCTACAAGGACGAGCCTGTCGTCTGCGTCGTCGCGCAGGACATGGCCGCGACCAAGTCGATGGGCGACGTCACCGCCGAGCTGCTCAAGAGCATCGGCCTGAAGGTCGATTTCGTTGCGACCGACTGGGGCACGACCGGCGCCCGCCGCGCCCAGAAGACCCCGCCCGGCCAGGGCGGCTGGAACATGTTTCACACCTGGCATGCCGGTGCCGACTGCGTGAACCCCGCTTCCTACACCGCGGTTCGCGCCAATGGCGAGAAGGCCTGGTTCGGCTGGCCGGACGTGCCGGCGGTCGAGACCGAGGTGACGAACTGGTTCAACGCCAAGGACGTCGCCGAAGAAAAGGCGGTCATGGGCCGGCTCAACACCGCGGCTGTGCAGAACGTCGTCTACTGCCCGACCGGCTTCTATCTCGGCTACCAGGCCTGGCGGAAGAACGTCTCGGGCGTCACCAGCGGGCCCTTCCCGGTCCTCTGGGGCGTGTCGAAGGCCTGACATCTCGGAATGGGGGCGCGTTGCCGCCCCCATGACGATCCGGGCTCGCGCGCGTCACGCGCTGCGCTCCCGCTCTTTCACCTCGCCGGGCCGATGACGGGCCCGGCGCAGCCAGACACCGGATCGAACGAAAAAGGGCTGGAAAGCCGCAATGTTAGCCTTCATCGTCAGACGGATCATCACGACCATCCCCGTGATGGCATTCGTGGCCCTGTTCGTCTTCTCGCTTCTCTATATCGCGCCGGGCGATCCGGCCGCGGTCATCGCCGGCGACCAGGCCTCGCCTGCGGACGTCGAGCGCATCCGCGCCAGCCTGGGGCTCGACCGGCCCTACCTCGTGCGCTTCGCCGAATGGTCCTTCCGCGTGCTGCAGGGTGATCTCGGTACTTCGATCTTCACCTCGCTGCCGGTGACGCAACTCATCGCGCAGCGCATCGAGCCGACTCTGTCGCTGATGGTGCTGACGCTGATCTTCGCTGTCACCATCGCCGTGCCGATGGGCGTCATCGCCGCCTGGAAGGCCGGAAGCTGGATCGATCGCGGCGCCATGGCTTTCGCCGTCTTCGGCTTCTCGGTGCCGGTCTTCGTCGTCGGCTACCTGCTGGCCTATGTCTTCGCGCTGCAGCTCGACTGGGTGCCGGTGCAAGGCTATACACCGCTTTCGCAGGGGTTCTGGCCCTGGTTCAAGAACCTGATCCTGCCTGCCGTGACGCTGGGGCTGGTCTACATCGCGCTGATCGCGCGCATCACCCGCGCCACCATGCTCGAAGTGCTGCAGCAGGACTATGTCCGCACGGCGCAGGCCAAGGGCGTCGGCCAGCGTGAGGTTCTCTTCCTCCATGCGCTCAAGAACGCCGCCGTGCCGATCGTCACGATCATCGGCATCGGCATCGCGCTCCTGATCGGCGGCGCGGTTGTCACCGAGAGCGTCTTTGCCATTCCCGGCCTCGGCCGGCTCACCGTCGATGCCATCCTGCGGCGCGACTATCCGGTCATCCAGGGCGTCGTGCTGATGTTCAGCCTCGTCTACGTGCTGGTGAACCTGCTCATCGACCTGACCTACACCCTCGTCGATCCGAGGATACGCTATTGACGATGCAAACCTCACTCCCGGCCCCGTCCGCGCTGGCGGCTGCGGCTGAACCCGGCATCAAGCCGACGCTCGGCCGTTTGACCCGCTTCCGGCGCTATCTGCGCCGCCATCCCTCCGTGCTGATCGGCGGTTCGCTGCTCGCGCTGATGGCGCTGATCGGCCTCCTTGCGCCGTTGCTCTGGACGGTCGATCCGACGGCGATCGCAACCTCCCGGCGCACCCGCGTGCCCTCCGAGCTCTACTGGTTCGGCACCGACATGCTTGGCCGCGACATCTACTCCCGCGTGGTCTACGGCGCGCGCGTCTCGCTGGTCGTCGGCTTCAGCGTGGCGATCCTCTCCTCGGTGATCGGCCTCTCCATCGGGCTCTTCGCTGGTTTCGTGCGCTGGGCTGACGGCATCGTCATGCGGATCATCGACGGCATGATGTCGATCCCGCCGATCCTGCTCGCCATCGCCCTGATGGCCCTGACCCGCGGCTCGATCCAGAACGTCATCATCGCGATCACCGTCGCAGAGATTCCTCGCGTCGCCCGCCTCGTGCGCGGCGTCGTGCTGTCGCTGCGCGAGCAGCCCTATGTCGAGGCTGCGATCGCCAACGGCGCCCGCACGCCACGCATCATCTTCCGCCACATCCTGCCCAACACCTTCGCGCCGATGAGCGTGCAGGCGACCTATATCTGCGCCAGCGCCATGATCATCGAGGCGATCTTGTCCTTCATCGGCGCCGGCATTCCGCCGGCGACGCCGTCCTGGGGCAACATCATGGCGGAGGGGCGCGCTCTCTGGCAGGTCAAGCCGCACATCATCCTGTTCCCGGCGATCTTCCTCTCGATCACCGTGCTCGCCGTGAACCTGCTGGGCGACGGCCTGCGCGACTCGCTCGATCCGCGCCTCGCCAAGGCGCTCTGACGCGAGGCGTCGAACAACCTCTCCGGGCGCCCCATGCGCCGGGAGCAGTCCATCCCCACGATGGCCGGCGCTTGACGCGCCGTCCATGCCGAGCCGAGCATCCACCATGCCTGACGATGAAGCCGCTCCCGATCGGGACCCGCGCAACGCGCCCGTGATCCCGTCTTCATTGATGGAGAGCGCCCGGTGAGCCGGATCCTGACCATCGCCGCAGCCCAGCTCGGCCCGATCCAGCGCGAGGAGAGCCGTGCTTCGGCGGTCGCCCGCATGATCGAGCTGATGCGCCAGGCCAAGGACCATGGCGCCGATCTCGTCGTCTATCCGGAAGCCGCGCTGACCGCCTTCTTCCCGCATTGGTGGATCGACGACGAGGACGAGATCGACAGCCATTTCGAGAGCGCGATGCCCGGGAACGAGACCGCGCCGCTGTTCGAAGAGTCCAGGCGTCTCGGCGTCGGCTTCCATCTCGGCTATTGCGAACTGGCGAACGAGGACGGCCGCAAGCGCCGTTTCAACACCGCGATCCTGGTCGACAAATCAGGCGCGATCGTCGGCAAATACCGCAAGATCCATCTGCCTGGCCATCCCGAACACCGCCCCGACGCGCCGTTCCAGAACCTCGAGAAGCGCTATTTCGAGACCGGCAATCTCGGCTGGCCGGTCTGGCGGACGATGGATGCCAATATCGGCATGATGATCTGCAACGACCGGCGCTGGCCCGAGAGCTACCGCTCGATGGGCCTGCAGGACGTCGAGTTGATCGTGCTCGGCTACAACACGCCCAAGCACAATCCGCCGGCGCCTGACCATGACCGGCTCGGCAACTTCCATAACCAGCTCGTGATGCAGGCCGGCGCCTATCAGAACGCGACCTGGGTCGTCGGCGTCGCCAAGGCGGGGCTGGAGGCCGGCGTCGACCAGATCGGCGGCACCTGCATCATCGCCCCGACCGGCGAGGTCGTGGCGCAGGCGGTGACAGAGAGCGACGAACTCGTCGTTGCCCGCTGCGACATGGATCTGGGCAACAGCTACAAAGCCTCGACCTTCAATTTCGCCAGGCACCGCGAGCCGCAGGCCTATGGCCTGATCGTCGAGCGCAAGGGCGCTGTGGGGCCGGTAAGCGCGAATTGGGATGAGTTTTTTGAACGAGGGCCGTTTGCCGACGACGATTTTATGGCGACGCGTGAGCAGCCCCTCGCGGAAGAGCGCGAACAGTTCTGATGTGGGCAGGAGTAAATTCGACCCTATGCGCAGCCTGTGCGTTGACGATCGAATTTGAGGGTGCTGCGGTACTGTTGGAGTTTTGCTGGGAACCGCCAGCCGACAGCCTATATTTTAGTCGTGGAGTTCAAGGTCGCGATAACGCTGAAGTGACGGTGGCAAGCGATGAGCGACAAGTCATATCGGACGAAGCAATGGAAGGAATTTAGAGAAAAAGCGCTACGATTGGCTGCATATCGATGCGAAAAATGCGATAGGAGCCAGTCTGAAGGCGCAATTCTTCAAGTTCACCACAAGGAATATCGTCCAGGGCTTGCTGCTTGGGATTACGACTATTCATTGTGCGATGTGCTTTGTAAGGCGTGCCATGCGCGCCGTCATGGAAAAATAATGCCGACCGAAGGTTGGATATGTGACGGCGACAACGACTTCGGCGATTTAATAGGAGAATGCGATAGGTGCGGTACTCAGTTGCGTTATGAGTTCTATATTACTCATAATCTGTGGCACGACATGATAGTTGGAACAGATTGCTGCGACGAGCTTACTGGCACGAAGGAGGCCTCCGATAAAAGGCGGCTTATCGAACGAAGGAAGGCATTTTGTGACACGTCATGTTGGTCGTCTGAGCGCGGAAATTTGCGCCGGAAGTTCAAAAACGTTGAAATTGATATTGTCGAGAAAGATGGCGGATTCTTGATAGTCGCGGATGGAAAGACAGGACGCCAAAAATTTGGTGATCTACTTGCTGCGAAAATTCACGTTCACAGCCTTTTTGAGGGCGGTGAACTAAAAGACTACCTGAAGCGGACGCGAGAGAAGGCACTGAAGATAAAATGACCCACGATCTCATCCTCAAAGGCGGACGGGTCATCGACCCCTCGCAGAAGCATGACGGCATCCTCGACGTCGCCTTCACCGACGGCAAGGTCTCGGGCTTCGGCAAGGACCTGAAGGGCGCCAAGGAGATCCGCGACGTCTCCGGCTACATCGTCACGCCCGGCCTGATAGACCTGCACACCCATGTCTACTGGGGCGGCACCTCGCTCGGCATCGACGCTGACGAGTTCTGCCGTGCCTCGGGCGTCACCACCTCGGTCGATACCGGCTCGGCCGGCCCCGGCAACTGGCCGGGCTTCCGCAAGCACGTCATCGAGAAGAGCCAGGCCCGCATCCTCGCCTATCTCCACGTCTCGCATGCGGGCATCTACGGCTTCGATCACCGCGTCATGGTCGGCGAGAGCCGCGATATGGCGATGATGAATCCGATCGACTGTGCCGAGGTCGCCGACAAGAACCGCGACCTGATCGTCGGCATCAAGGTCCGGGTCGGCTTGCACGCTTCAGGCGACCAGGGCACGGCGCCGCTCAACATCGCGCTGCAGGTCGCCAACGAGGTCGGCATGCCCTTGATGTGCCATATCGACCATCCGCCGCCATCCTATGAGGAGGTGGTGAACATGCTCAGGCCGGGCGATGTCCTCACCCACGCATTCCGCCCCTTCCCGAACGCGCCCTGCACCGCGCAGGGCACCGTCAAGCCCGAGGTCCAGGCCGCCCGCAAGCGCGGCGTCATCTTCGACATCGGCCATGGCAAGGGCTCGTTCTCCTTCAAGACGACCCGCGCCATGCTCGCCAACGGCTTCGAGCCCGACGTGATCTCGTCTGACGTCCACAAGCTCTGCATCGACGGTCCCGCCTATGATCAGGTGACGACCATGTCGAAGTTCCTGCTGATGGGCATGAGCCTGAACAACGTCATCGCGGCCTCGACCGTGAATGCAGCGATGGCGCTGAAGCGCCCCGAATACGGCTCGCTCAGGGTCGGCTCGCTCGGCGACGCGACGATCCTGACGGTGAAGGAAGGCAAGTTCGACTATGCCGACGTCACCGGCGAGCACATGATCGGCGACAGGAAGATCGTCTCCGAGGGCGTCGTGCTGAAGGGCGCCTGGTGGCACCCCAAGCGCAGCAACAAGTTCAAGAAGGTCGCGGCATAGGCGTAGGTTTTCGCCGCAAGGAGTGTTTAGCTGAGGCGGGTTTGGCTGAAGGGAGAATTCCGATGCTGACAATGCGCTCTGGCCTTGCCGTCCTGTCCCTGCTTCTCGTGTCCGCCCCGGCAGCGGCGGACACGCCTGATATCCTCAAGGGGAAATTCGCGTTCAATTGGCACTCGGAACCGGGCCGGCAGAAATGCCTCAAGGTTGATGGACCGGTGCTGGCCAGTTTCAAGTCGAGCAAATACCGCTGCGATCTCAACGCCAAATCAAATACCGCCTCAGGTGCGAGCGCTCGCACCTGCACGGAGGTCAAGGGCAGCAAGGAGTATCTGATCTTCGATACGATGCGGGCGTGCGAAATGGAGCGGAAGGTTCAGGATTCGAACAGTGAAGGCTAATTCGACGGCCTGAACATGATCGATCCGTCTTTGCCGCGGTGGCGAGCGATGACGCCTGCCGACTTGCCCGCCGTCGGCGCGCTCGCAGCGCAACTTCACCCTGGCTATCCCGAGGACGAGGCTGTCTTCGCCGAACGCCTGGCGCTCGCTGCTGAGGGCTGCTTGTGCCTGGAGCAGGCCGGCCGCGTCTGCGGCTATGTGCTGAGCCATCCCTGGCTGCGCGGCCGGGTTCCGGCGCTCAACAACCTGCTCGGAGCGCTGCCGGCGATGGCGGATGCCTATTACATTCACGACCTCGCTCTG
Source organism: Hyphomicrobiales bacterium (assembly GCA_900470775.1). Classification (GTDB taxonomy): domain Bacteria; phylum Pseudomonadota; class Alphaproteobacteria; order Rhizobiales; family Beijerinckiaceae; genus Allobosea. The sequence continues at coordinate 11,210 of UCBZ01000039.1, forward strand.
CTGCCGGCCATGCGCGGTGGCGGCCATGCCTCGGATTGCGTCGAACGGATAGTTGGGGTGGCGCGTCGGCACGGCTTTGCCTGCCTCTCGCTCGTCGCCGTCAACGGCTCGACCGGCTTCTGGCAGCGCCAGGGCTTTCGCCCGGTGCATGACCCCGCCCTTGCGGCGAAGCTCGCAAGCTATGACGATGCCGCGCGCTATATGGAGCGCGAGCTGGACCCTGACGCCGCTGGCGTCGCCTGACCATGACACGACGAGGAAGCTGCCGATGAGCGCCGAACAGAAACTCCAGGATCTGGGCCTGAGCCTGCCCGCGCTCGCGGCGCCGATGGCGAATTATGTCCGTTTCAAGAAGGTGGGCGATCTGGTCTTCCTTTCAGGGCAGGGGCCACGCAATCCCGATGGCTCGATCCCCGCAGGTAAGGTCGGCAAGGACTTCACCACCGAGCAGGCCTACGAATTTGCCAAGACCACGGGCCTGGGCCTGCTGGCGGCAATGAAGGAAGCGGCCGGATCGCTCGATAAGGTCGAGGTGATCAAGCTGCTCGGCATGGTCAATGGCGTGCCGGATTATGGCGACCAGCCCAAGGTCATCAATGGCTGCTCGGACCTGCTCGTCGCGGTGCTCGGCGAGAACGGCCGTCACGCCCGCTCGGCGGTCGGCATGGGTTCGCTGCCGGGCAACATGCCCGTCGAGATCGAAGTCATCATCAAGGTGCTGCCGTGAGTGTGTCTGCCCAGGAAACCATGAATTACGAAGCACTGAAGGCTGAAATCGCCCGCGTCTATGGCACGCCGGCCGTCGTCATCGACCTCGACAAGGTCGAGGCCAACATCGCCCGTCTCCAGGCGGTCTGCGATGCCAAGGGCGTCGCCAACCGCCCGCATATCAAGACGCATAAATCGCCCGAACTGGCGCGCCTGCAGATCGCAGCCGGTGCGCGCGGCATCACCTGCCAGAAGCTCGGCGAGGCCGAGGTGATGGCCGATGGCGGCATCGACGACATCCTGATCAGCTACAACATCCTCGGCGAGCAGAAGCTCGGCCGGCTCGGCCAGCTCCAGCGCCGGGTCCGGATGATCGTCGCTGCCGACAATCCCGTCACCATCGCCGGCCTGCCGCAGGCTGCCGTGATCGCCGGGCGCGACCTGGAAGTCGTGGTCGAATGCGACACCGGCCGCCAGCGCGCCGGTGTCGAGACGCCCGCCGAGGCTGTCGAACTGGCGAAGCTGATCGCGGCCTCAAAGGGGCTGCGCTTCGCGGGCTTCCTGATGTATCCGCCGGAAGACGGCTGGGAGCGCACGCAAGCATTCCTCGACACCGCCAATGCGGGCTTGCACGATGCCGGTCTCGAAGCCGGGATCGTCTCGACCGGCGGCTCGCCCAACATCCCCAATATCGGCAAGCTCAAGGGCGCGACCGAGCATCGCGCCGGCACCTCGATCTTCAACGACCGCATGCAGGTCGCCGCCGGCGTGGCGACGTTGGAGGACTGCGCGCTCAGCGTCTACGCCACGGTCGTCAGCCGAGCAGGTCCCGAGCGCGGTATCCTCGATTCCGGCTCGAAGACGCTGACCAGCGACACCGGCGGTCTCGATGGGCACGGCTATATCCTCGAATACCCGACGGCGAAGATCGCGAAATTCGCGGAAGAGCACGGCTTCCTCGATCTCTCGGCGAGCAATGATCGGCCGGGCGTCGGTGAGGTGGTGCGGATCGTGCCCAACCATGTCTGCGTCGTCGTCAACATGGTCGACCGGCTGGTGACGGTGCGCGGCGACACGCTGGTCGGCGAATTGCCGGTGGCGGCGCGGGGCAAGCTCGTCTGACGGCGGCCTTGCCGCCAGCGGCCTGTCCGGCCCGGACCCTGTGTCGATGCGAGCCCGGACCAACGGAATGATTCCGTCCCGAAGCGGCATGCTCTAGCCTGCCGCTTCGGAGTCGCACGGGCGGCCCCGTGCAGCCGAAGGGATCGCAGTGGTTTCCGGGCAGGATGTCGAGAAGAACGGGCCGGCCAGATCGGAGTCCAGGGTGCCCGGCAGTTCTGTCGCGGCCCTGGGAGCCATCGTCGCCGGCGCGCTGGTGCTCCAGATCGCCGGCACGGTGCTCAACATGCTGGTGCCGTTGAGCCTCGCGCTGGCGCAGCAGAGCCCGCTTCTGATCGGCCTCGTCGGCTCCGCCTATTCGGTCGGCTTCCTCTGGGGCTGCTTCAAGCTGCCGCCCCTGATCCGCCGCATCGGCCATATCCGCGCTTTCGCCGTCTTTGCTTCCCTGCAGACGATGTCGACGATCTCGATCGCGCTGCTGCCGGCGGAGTTGTGGATCGTGCCGCGGCTGGTGATGGGCCTCGCTGCGGCCGGCCATGGCATCTGCATCGAAAGCTGGATCAGCGGGCAGGCCCATCCCAGCCAGCGAGGCCGGATTTTCGGCCTCTATCAGATCCTGAATCGGATCGCCTTGATCGCCTCCCAGCTTGCGGTCGGCTATGCCGCGATCCGCATGGAGAGCATGCTCCTTCTGGCGGCGATGGCGTTTTCGACGGCACTGATTCCCGTCTGCTTGACCCGGGCGCGCGGGCCGGACTCGTCGGAGGCGGTCACGCTGAAACTCAGGCTGCTCTGGACGCAGGCGCCAGCTGCGGTGATCGGCTGTCTCTATGTCGGCCTCATGGGCGGCCCGCTGGTCAATGTCGCCCCGGCCTATGGCATCCTGATCGGCCTCGACCAAAAGGCGGCGACCCTGCTCACCGCTTCCGTTCAGATCGGAGCCCTGCTGCTGCAATGGCCGATAGGCCTCGTGGCCGACCGGCTCGACAGCCGCATCATCATGCTCGTGGCGGCCGGAACCGTCATTGCCGCCCTCGTCGCGCTGGGTGTCAGCCTCCATCTCGGCGTCTTGCATCTGCTGGGGCTGCTCGTGCTCTTCGCGATCGTCGGCGCCGGCAGCATTCCGCTTTACACGGTCGCGGTGACGCATGCTTTCGTGCGCCTGAAGGACGAGCAGCCCGTCGCGCTGTCCGCGGGGCTTTTGTTTCTGTGGGGTGTCGGCTCGACGATCGGCCCGTTGGCAAGCTCGGCTGCCATGCAGCTCGTCGGGCCCCAGGGCCTGCCGATCTATTTCGCGGTTCTGTCGATCGGCCTTTGTATTTTCCTCGCTATCCGCCTTGCCCGGAAACCAGCGCCGGCACCTGTGGAATCCAGTCGCGACGCGAGGCCGATTTCGGTGCCGGGCATGGGCTCGAGGCTGACGCCGCTCAAATGAGCCCGGCGCCGTCGTGGCGACGCGGCCGAAACTGTCCTCAGTTCTGCACGATCTTCGAGCCCTTGATCACCACGTCGGAGGACGCTTTGGCATTGAGCTTGCCGCTGGCCTGAATGGTGATGTCGTTGCCCTTCAGCGTGACGGTTCCGTCCTTCTTCATGGCGAGCGAGGCGTCACGGCATGCGAGCCCGAGTTGCTGGCCGCTCTCCACGCTAGCCGCGACCGCCGCGGTCAGGGCGAGGTCGCGGCTGTCCAGCGTGATGTCGCGTCCACTCGCCAGGCTCATCCTGCTGCCGGCGACGACGCTGAGCTTGCCGCCCGCGCTGATGGCGAGCGCTCCGCCAGCAGTGATGCTCATCCCGCCCGGTGCGGTGATGGCGAGCGCTCCAGCCGGCGTGGCCGAGATCAGCGCTGTCAGCGCGCCCAAGCGAGCTTCGAGGAGAGCTATCCGGCGTTCCAGAGCATCGGTATCGGCTGCCATGGTGCTTCTCCTGCTCAGTGCACTCTGGGGATGGCCTGTTCAGACCTCCGGGTGGCGTGTGTTCCACGCCGCTGCATAGTCCGCGCAGAGCTTGTCGAGTTCGTCGCGGTCGGTGACGCCGGCCGGCCGGCTTCGCGAGGGCGATGCCTGCAGGAACGGGACATAGCGCTGATGCGCGACGCGCCAGAGCCGGCGCAGTTCCGCCAGCGGGTCGGCATGATCGTCGACGCGAATGTCGAAGCTCGGCACCGGCTCGCCGGACCAGATCCGGATCGCCGCCGATTGCCGGCCGCGCTTGTCGCCGCCGGCCTTTTCGCCCGCCTCCAGCGCCACCAGGAGCCGCTCGTCGAAATCGAGCGCCGAGGCCGCGATATAGGCCTTTAGCGTCTGCTCGATCACCTCCGGCCCGCTGAGCATGTTGCCGGCGACGGAGACCTGCGGCCCATCGATTGCTCCGCACCAGTCGATGCAGGCGGAGCCGGTATGGGAGGCGATCCGGCCTTCGCGGTCGATGACGTGGAGCTGGCGATGTGAGCGGCCGTCATCGGCGGCCGTCAGCGTCGCGACGATCTCGACCGCCGAGCGGCCCTCCTGCAGCAGCCGGAAGCCGTCGATGCCGTAGAGCGGATTGACGAAGGCCTGGGTCGCGATCGCGCCGATCCGGCCGCCGCCATAGGGCACGCGCGACCCCACCGCGAAGGCGCAGGTCGAGACAGCGACGCCATAGGCGCCGGTGGCGGCATCGCGAGCGACGATGGACCAGGTCATGCTGACACATATCTCATGCGGATCGCTCCTCAGCGGCCGGCGGCATAGGCCTGCATCAGACGCGGCGTCGCGGCCGCGCGCAAGAGGCCCTTGCCGTCGGTCTCGGCGGCGGTCAGGCGTCCGATCGTCCAGGCCGGAGCGCGCTCCAGCCTGTGGCCGCGCGCGACGAGATCGGCCAGCACGGATTCGCCGATGCTCTCCTCGACGGCCAGATGCCCTGGATTGGCCTCTCGCGGATAGAAGGTCGAGGGGAAATGCTGGGTGTGGAACAGGGGCAGGTCGATCGCCTCCTGCAGGTTGAGGCCGTGATGCACCCGGCGCAGGAACATGCCGAGCTGCCACTGCTCCTGCTGGTCTCCGCCCGGCGTGCCGAAGACGAGGCGCGGCTCGCCGTTCTCGAAGGCGAGCGATGGCGTCAGCGTCGTGCGCGGGCGCTTGAACGGGGCGAGCGAGGAGGGCAGCCCCTCCTCGAGGAAGAAGGCTTGCGCCCGCGCGCTCAGCGGGAAGCCGAGCGCCGGGATCACCGGCGAGGACTGGAACCAGCCGCCCGACGGGGTCGCCGCGATCATGTTGCCCCATTTGTCGATGACGTCGATATGCACGGTGTCGCCGCGCCGGCCGGCCGCGACCATCGAGGCCGTGGTCGGCTCGCCGACCGTCACGTCGGCCTTGCCGGCCTGGCCGACATAGCGGACGCTGGCCATGGCGCGCTTCACCTGCTCCTCGAAGCCGGCGACCATGCCGGGCCGCAACTCCTGCGAGGCGGTGTCGGTGATCAGGTTGCGGCGTCCCCGCGCGTAATCTTCCGAAAGCAGCGTCGCCAGCGGCACCTTCACGAAGTCCGGGTCACCGTAATAGGCCTCGCGGTCGGCGAAGGAGAGCTTCATCGCCTCCGCGACATGGTGGATGAAGGCGGCGCTGTCGGGCCCCATCCCGGCGATGTCGATGCCTTCGAGAATCTTTAGCGTCTGCAGGAAGACCGGGCCCTGACCCCAGGGGCCGATCTTGAAGACCTCCCAGCCATGATAGGTCACGCTGGTCGGCGTCTCATAGGTCGGCTGCCAGCGCGCCATGTCGTCGGCGGTCAGCAGGCCCTTGTGACGCCGGCCCGAGGAATCGATCGCCTCCGTCGTGCGGCAGAAGGTGTCGATCGCCTCGGCGACGAAGCCCTTGTACCAAGCGTCGTAGGCCGCCTGGATCTGCTTTTCGCGGCTGCCGCCGGCGACCTCCGACTCGCTGAGGATGCGCTTGTAGGTGTCGGCCGCTGCCTGGTTCCGGAACAGCGCCTTGGCCTTGGGAACCTGCCCACCCGGCAGGTAGACCGCGCCCGAGGTCGGCCACTCATTGGTGAAGAGGTCGGTCAGGCCGGCAAGCGTGTCGCTGACGCGCGGTAGCATCGGATGGCCGTTCTCGAAATACCCGATCGCGGGTTCGAGAACCTCGCGCAGGGGCAGGCGGCCATGGTCGCGCAGCAGCGTCATCCAGGCCCCGAAAGCGCCGGGCACGACCGCCGCCAGCAGGCCGGAGCCCGGCACAAGATCGAGGCCTAGCGCCTTGAAGGCGTCGATGGTCGCGGCCTCCGGCGCGTTGCCCTGCCCGCAGATCACCTCGACCTTCTTCGTTCCAGCCGAATAGAACACCGCCGGCATCTCGCCGCCGGGGCCGACCAGATGCGGCTCGACGACCTGCAACACGAAAGCTGCCGCCGCGCAGGCGTCGAAGGCATTGCCGCCCTTCTCCAGCATGGCCATGCCCGTCGCAGTGGCGAGCCAATGCGTCGAGGTGCAGACACCGAAGGTGCCGAGGATTTCCGGGCGGGTGGTGAACATGGGTGGTCCTTAGGCTCAGTTTTCTTTTGGATCGAGGACGTCGCGCAGGCCGTCGCCGAGCATGTTGAAGCCCAGCACGGCGAGGAAGATGCAGATGCCGGGCGCGACCGACATCCACGGCGCCTGGTCCATGAAGTTCTTGGCGACGTTCAGCATCTGGCCCCAGGAGGGGGAGGGCGGCTGCTGGCCGAGGCCGAGGAACGAGAGCGCGGCCTCGAGAATGATCGCCTGCGCCATGAACAGGGTCGACTGGACCACGATCGGCGACATGATGTTGGGCAGGATATGGCGCAGCACGATCCGCAGATCGCGCGCGCCAACGGCCCTGGCGCCCTCGACGAAGTCTTCCGTTTTGACGCTCATGACCTGCGCACGCACCAGCCGCACGAAGATCGGCACCGCCGAGAGCCCGATCGCGATCATCGCATTGGTCAAAGACGGGCCGAGCACGGCGGCAAATGCAATCGCCAGGATCAGGAACGGGCAGGCCAGCATCGCCTCCGTGACGCGCGAGATCACGGCATCGATCCAGCCGCCATACCAGCCGGCAAGCAGACCAAACGGCACGCCGATGGCGAGCGCGATCAGGACCGAGACGATGCCGGCGAGCAGCGAGGCGCGAGCGCCATAGAACAGCCGCGAGACCTGGTCGCGCCCGAGTTCGTCCGTGCCGAACCAGTAGAGCTCCGAGGGCGGCTTGCGGATGGCGAGGAAGTTCGACTTCAGCGGGTCGGCCAGCGGCAGCAACGGCGCAAACAGCGCCATCAGCACGAAGGCGAGCACGATCGCGCCGCCGATCAGCGCCGAGCGGTTGCGGACGAGCCGCGCCATCACGCTCGGGCGCGGGCGGAAGGAAGGCTCGGCCGGCCCGGTCAGTCCGTCTGTTCCCGCAGCCGCCATCACTGTGCCCTCAGCCGCGGATTGACGAGGATGTACAGCACGTCGGCGAGCAGGTTCATCAGGATGAAGCCGATCGCGGTGCACAGGACGACGCCCTGCACGACGCCGTAGTCCCGGTTGAACACAGCATCGACGATTAGCTTGCCGAAGCCTGGAATCGTGAAGACCTGCTCGGTCAGCACGGCGCCGCCCAGCAATTCGCCGAACAGGATCGTCGACAGCGTGATGATCGGCACCAGCGCGTTGCGCAGCGCGTGCCGGTTGACCACCGCGTCCTCGTCGAGACCCTTGGCGCGGGCGGTGCGGACATAATCCGAGCGCAGCACCTCCAGCATGGCCGAGCGGGTGTGACGCATCAGGAAGGCGGCAAGCCCACTGCCGAGCACGAAGGCGGGCATGATCAGCCGCTCGATCGCCCCCTTCGGGTTGCTGAAGAACGGCTCGTAGCCGGACGCCGGCAGCCATTTCAGTTCGACCGAGACAACCAGGATCAGCATGATCCCGAGCCAGAAATTCGGGATCGAGAGACCCGACAGCGCCAACGCGCTCGCCGAATAGTCGACGACGGTGTCCTTGCGTCGCGCCGCGATGATGCCGGCGGGAATGCCGATGCCGATGGCGACGATGATCGAGGCGATGGCGAGCTGCAGCGTCACCGGCAGCTTCTGCAGGATCAGCGCGAGGACAGGCTCGCCGGTGCGCAGCGAGCGGCCGAAATCGCCCTGCACCACCTGTCCGAGCCAGGCGAAGAACTGCACCACGACGGGATCGTCCATGCGGTAGATCTCGCGTAAGCGGGCGATCACCTCGGGGTCGCGCTCTTCGCCAGCAATGACGAGGAACGGGTCGCCCGGCAGCGCGCGCTGCAGGGCGAACACGAACAGCGACACCAGAAACAGCGTCGGCAGCGCGATCAAGGCCCTGCGGCCGATCAGGGCGAGCATGCGGCCCCCGTCATGCCCGTCGTCATCAGGACCGCTTCAGCCCGGACAACCGGATCATGCCGTCCGGGCTGATCACGAAGCCGCTGATGTTGGAGCGCAGGGCGAAGAACACCGTCTGGTTGTAGAGATAGACGATGGGCAGTTCGTCCTGGAGGAACTTCTGTGCGGCGTCGTAGCGCTTCTTGCGCTCGGCGACGTCATAGACGGTGCGGGCCTCATCGAGCAGCTTGTCGACCTCGGCGTTGGAATATTTGCCGTCGTTCTGGTTGCCCTTGGAGGTGACGAACTGGTGCAGGTTGCCGTCCGGATCGATGCGGCCCGACCAACCGACGCGGCTCATCTGGAACTTGCCCTGCTGCTGGTCGCGCAGCTGGCTGGCGAACTCCGTCGAGCGGATCTGGATCTCGATCCCGGCCTCGGCCGCCATCGCCTGGATGACCTGGCCGAGCTGTGCATCGACAGGGTTGTTGGTGACGAAGAGCTCGACCGAGACCTTGGCGACGCCAGCTTCCTTAAGCAGGGCCTTGGCCTTGGCGACGTCGCGTGCCGGCACCGGGAAATCGGCGCTGACATAGGGGTTTCCGGGGTTGAACGGCTGGATCATCGGCTCGTAGAGCCCCTCGAACACGACCTGGCTCAGGACCTTCCGATCGATCGAGAGCGAGAGCGCCTGCCGGACGCGCTTGTCCATGCCCATCGGCTGCTTGGCGGCATCGCCATTGGCGGTATTGATGGTGATGCCCTGGTAGCCGAGGTTGGGGATACCCGCGACCTTGAGGGCCTTGTCTGATTGGGCCGACTTCACGTCGGTGGGGGCCAGCCGTTCCAGCATGTCGAGTTCGCCGGCGCGCAGATTGGCGAGGCGCACGGTGGTGTCGGGGATGGAACGGTAGAGGATGCGGTCGAAATGGTAGTTCTGCGCCTCCCAGTGCTCCTTGAAGCGCTCCAATACGATGCGGTCGTTCTGCACCCGCTCGACGAATTTATAGGGTCCGGAGCAGACCGGCTTGGCGGCGACGTCGCCTGCGAGGCTCTTGGGCGCCAGCATCATGCCAGCCCGGTCGGTGAGTTGCGCCAGCAGCGTCGCGTCGGGACGCTTGAGTTTCAGCACGATCGTCGAAGCATCGGGTGTCTCGACGCTGTCGACCGAGGCGAGCTCCGATTTGCGCAGCGAATCGGGCATTGTCCGTGCGCGCTCGATATTGGCCTTGGCGGCTTCGGCATTGAAGACGTCGCCATCATGGAACTTGGCGTCGGTGCGTAGCTTCATCGTCAGGGTCAGGCCATCGGACGAAAACGACCATTCGGTCGCCAGCCGCGGCACGAGCTTCAGATCCGGCGTGATGTCGAGCAGCTTGTCGCACAGGCCCTTGAAGACGATGCGGCCGACAAAAGTGCGCGCCTTGTGCGGATCGAGCATGTCGGGGTCTTCCTGCAGGCCGATGCGCAGGGTCGACGGCGTCTGGGCGAGGACGGGCAGGGCTGAAAACGTCAGCAGCGTGGCCGAGGCAAGGGCAGTCAGCAGCTTCATCGGATATCCCCTCTTATTGATCGTGGTCTTCGCCACCGAATGTCGTCCCAGTCGGTACTAACTTGATGCAAAATCGTGCTCGCGTCGATGCGGCATCGCATCATTGTCCGCCCTGACCTGCATGCTTTTGCGTCGCCGACCTGCATGCAAGTTGACGGCCATCCATATGCCCCGCAACGACAGCCCTCATGCGCCCGTCACGGTCGCCTTGGCCGCCCTCGCTGGCTACAAGACCTCAGGAACAAGCGCTCGCGCAAGGCGCCGATTTGGAGAAAGACCAATGCTGCTGGGTGTGATCGCCGACGATATGACGGGCGCGACCGATGTCGCGCTGATGCTGAATCGCAGCGGCATGCGCACCGTCCAGCTCATCGGCGTGCCCCCCACGGGGCAGGCGCTGCCGGAAGCGGACGCGATCGTCGTCGCGCTGAAATCGCGCACCAACCCCGTCGCGGAGGCCGTGGCCGATTCGCTGGCCGCCTGCGAGGCGCTGCTGGCAGCGGGCGCGAAGCAGATCCTGTTCAAATACTGCTCGACCTTCGATTCGACGCCGTCAGGCAATATCGGGCCGGTCGCGGATGCGCTGGCGCAGCGGCTGCGCGCTGAGATCGCCATCGTCTGCCCGGCTTTCCCCGCCAATGGCCGCTCCATCTATCAGGCCTATCTCTTCGTCGGCGCGGTGCCGTTGCATGAGAGCTCGATGAAGGACCACCCGCTGACGCCGATGCGGGATTCCAACCTGATGCGCCTGATGGGCGCGCAGACCAAGGCGGCAGTCGGCCTCGTCGATTACGCGACCGTCCTGGCCGGCCCCGATGCGGTCAAGGCACGGTTCGCCAGGCTGAGCGGGGAGGGCACGCGCTATGTCGTCACCGATGCGCTGACCAATGCCGACCTGATGGTGCTGGGCGAAGCCGTCGCCGGCCATGTCCTGCTGACCGGCGGCTCTGGCATCGCGATGGGGCTGCCGCAGAATTTCCGCAAGGCGGGGCTTTTGCCGCAGCGTGAGATCGCAGCCAGCTTGAGCGCGCCGGCCGGCCGTGCCGGCATCATCTCCGGCAGTTGCTCGACCGCGACGCGCGGACAGATCAAGACCGCAATCGAGGCCGGCTATCCAGCGCTCAAGGTCGATCCGATGGAGCTGATCTCCGGCGGGCAGGATGCGGGCAAGCTCGCCGATTGGGCGCTGGCGCAAGCTGCGGACAGGCCCTTCCTGCTCTATTCCAGCGACGATCCGAAAGAGGTCTCGGCGGTCCAGGAGAAGCTTGGCCGCGACAAGGCGGGCGAGACGGTCGAGCATGCCTTTGCGGAAACGGCCGCGCTGCTGGCAAAGGCGGGCGTCTCGCGCCTGCTGGTCGCGGGCGGCGAGACCTCGGGCGCCGTCGTGCAGGGGCTCGGAATCGGAATGCTGGAGATTGGTCCGGAGATCGACCCGGGCGTGCCCTGGACGCGCGTTGCAGGCGGGCAGGATATGGTGATCGCGCTCAAATCGGGCAATTTCGGCGCGCCGGACTTCTTCGTGAAGGCATGGAGCCTGTTGCGCTGAGGCGCAGTTCCCGGCCGGCGAAACTCGTATAGGATGCGCTGCACAAGGAGGGCCCGATGAGCATGGCGTTTCTCGGCGATCTGATGACGAGCGTAGCGGGCCGGGGCCGGGCCCTGATCGGCGAGCGCTTCATCGGCCAGCGCAACCGGCCGATCGACCGCCTCTGCGAGGATCTCCTCTCCGGTCGCGGCGAAGCCTCCGGCATGGCGCTGGCTCAGGGCGTGCTCGATGCCTGGGAGCGGCTTGACCGGCCGGGCCGCCAAGCCTTCTTCGTCATGCTGCAGGAACGCTTCGGGCCGGACCATGACAGGCTCGTCAAGGCGATCGAGACTTATCGAAAGCAGCCCAGCGCGGCCGCGATCTCGGCATTGCATCTGGCCTCCGAACCGCGCCGGCAGGAATTGCTGCGCCGCCTCAATCTCGCACCCGGAGGGACGCATGTGCTCGTGCGGATGCGCGAGGCGCTGTTCGAGGCGATGGAGACGGATCCTGACCTGCTCGCGGTCGATTCCGACTTCAGACACCTCTTCGGCTCCTGGTTCAATCGCGGCTTCCTGGTGCTGCGCCGCATCGACTGGCGCAGCCCTGCGAATGTGCTGGAGAAGATCATCCGCTACGAGGCGGTGCACGAAATCCAGGGCTGGGACGATCTGCGCCGGCGCCTGGAGCCGGCCGACCGGCGCTGCTTTGCCTTCTTCCATCCCCAGCTCGTCGACGAACCGCTGATCTTCGTCGAGGTCGCGCTGACCAGTGAAATCCCGCGCAGCATCGGCGAGGTTCTCAGCGGCGAGCGCGAGGTGCTGTCGGCGCAGTCTGCGACGACGGCGGTGTTCTATTCGATCTCGAACTGCCAGGAGGGCCTGCGCGGCATCTCCTTCGGCAACTTCCTGATCAAGCAGGTCGCCGAGGATCTGAAGCGTGAACTGCCCGGGCTCGACACCTTCGTCACCCTTTCGCCGGTGCCGGGCTTTGCGCGCTGGCTCGACGGCATTGTCGCCGATCCCGGCGAATTTGCCCTCAGCAATGAGGAACGCTCCGAACTGGGCCGTCCTGCCGTCGAGATGATCTCGCTGGACGAGCCGACCCGGTCCCGCCGTGACAAGCTGCTCGGTCAGATGGCGGCGCAGTACCTGTTGCGCGCCCGCACCGCTTCGGGCCGCGTCATCGACCCCGTCGCCCGCTTCCACCTTGGCAATGGCGCGCGGCTGGAGCGCATCAATGTCGGCGGCAACATGTCGGCCCGGGGCCTGCGCGAGTCGCATGGCGTGATGGTCAACTACCGCTACGACCTCGACGACATCGAGACCAATCACGAGGCCTTCGCCACCCGCAACACGGTGGTCGCCTCCTCGGGCGTGCGCAAGCTGCTGCGGCCGGCCGCAGCTTGATCTCATGCCTCAAAAAGAACGCCTGAAAGGACCCGAAATCATGGGCAACCACCTGTTCGACCTCGTCCGCGCGCGCATCGCTGCGCCCGACGCCGCCTTCGCCCTGCTCGAGGATGGCCGCCGCTATTCCTATGCCGATATGGTCGATGTCTCCGGCCGCTTCGCCAACGCACTAGTGGCGCTCGGCGTGAAGCCGGGCGACCGCGTCGCCGTGCAGGTCGAGAAGAGCATTGAGGCTCTGATGCTCTATCTCGGCGCGGTCCGGGCCGGCGCGATCTTCCTGCCCCTGAACACGGCCTATACACCGGCGGAAATCGAGTATTTCCTCGGCGATGCCGAGCCGGCCCTCTTTGTCTGCGATCCCGCCCGGGCCGAGGCGCTGAAGCCCTATGCCGAGAAGGCCGGTGCCAAACTGGAAACGCTCGGTGTCTGGCGCTCGCCGGACGTCTCTGCCGGCACGCTTTCCGACAAGGCCCTGGCAGCCACGACTGCTTTCACCGACGTCTCCCGTGGGCCGGATGATCTCGCTGCCATCCTCTACACCTCGGGCACGACCGGCCGCTCCAAGGGCGCGATGCTCAGCCACGACAACCTCGCCTCGAACGCGCTGGCGCTGGTCGACTACTGGCGCTTCAGCAAGGACGATGTCCTCCTGCACGCGCTGCCGATCTTCCACACCCACGGGCTCTTCGTCGCGACGAACTGCGTGCTGTTCTCCGGCGCCTCGATGATCCTGCTGCCGAAATTCGATCCCGACCAGGTCTTCAGATATCTGCCCCAAGCGACCTGCCTGATGGGCGTGCCGACCTTCTATGTCCGGCTGCTGCAGGACGCCCGCCTCACCAAGCAGGCGACCGCGCATATGCGCCTCTTCGTCTCGGGTTCGGCGCCGCTGCTGGCCGAGACCCATCGCGAATGGCGCGAGGCGACCTCCCACGCCATCCTCGAGCGCTACGGCATGACCGAGACCAATATGAACACCTCGAACCCCTATGAGGGCGAGCGCGTCGCCGGCACGGTCGGCTTCCCGCTGCCGGGCGTAACCGCGCGCGTCACCGATCCCGAGACCGGCAAGACGCTGGCGGCCGACGAGATCGGCATGATCGAGGTCAAGGGTCCCAATGTCTTTAAGGGCTATTGGCGCAATCCCGAGAAGACCGCGGCCGAATTCAAGCCGGACGGCTTCTTCATCACCGGCGATCTCGGCAAGATCGATGGCGCCGGCTACGTCCATATCGTCGGGCGCGGCAAGGATCTGATCATCACCGGCGGCTACAACGTCTATCCCAAGGAGGTCGAGACCGAGATCGACGAGATGCCGGGCGTCATCGAAAGCGCCGTCATCGGCTGCCCCCATCCCGATTTCGGCGAGGGCGTCACCGCCGTCGTGGTGGTCAAGCCCGGCGCGACGATCACGGCGGCCACGATCGCCAAGACGCTGGAGCAGCGTCTGGCCAAGTTCAAATTGCCCAAGCAGGTCTTCATCGTGCACGACCTGCCGCGCAACACCATGGGCAAGGTCCAGAAGAATCTGCTCCGCGATGAGTACAAGGACGTCTATGCGCGGCAGATGAAGGCGGGGGAGTAGCCGGGTTCAGGCCGGCACGGTCGCCCGGATCTCGATCGTCTCGCCATCCTTCGGGATCAGCAGCCGGCTGGAGCCTATCCGGCGCGCGATCGCCGCTTGCCTGAGCGCGGCCCGGCTGACGCTGGCATGGTCGAGCGCTTCCATATGTGCCGCGATGACCGTCGCGCGCGGCGCGGCCTCGCAGAGATCGAGCGTCTGGTCTGCGTCCATCACGATCAGCGTGTCGTCCCAGAGCGCGCCGCAGGAATGGCTCACGATCACGTCCGGATCGGTTGCCGCCAGCGCTTCGAGCAGGGGTGGATAAAGCACGCTGTCGCCGCACCAGTAGAGCGTCGGCTCACCCGGCGCTTCCAGGCTGAAGCCCATCACCGGCCCCATCTTGCCGACCACCGCGCCGGTGCCGTGCTGGGCCGGATGGCGCTTCAGGATCGCTGAGCCGAGCCGCACGAAGCAACCCACTGGAGTGACAGAGAGGAAGCCGGCTTCTGCGATCGTCTGTTCATTGCCCGGCTGGCAGAACAGCGGCAGGTGCTTGGGCACCTGCTGCTTGCCGACCTCGTCGAAATGATCGGCATGCAGGTGCGAGACGATGACGGTGTCGACGTCTGCCAGAATGGCCTCGATGGGCTCGGGCAGATCGACCATCGGATTGGGCGAGCGACCGGTAAAGGAGGGCCGGCTGTGCCGCGGCCCGAAATCGGGATCGACCAGGATCGTCCTGCCGGCATAACGCAGCTTGAGCGTGGCGTTGCGGAGAAGCTGGAGTTGCATGGTCGCTGGCCCTGTTGCGAGGGCGGGACTCTTCCGCCATCGCGGGGCTTGGCGCCAGTTCGATTTTGTGAAGGCAACGCCACTCCGGCGTGACGTCCCTGCTCGTGGCGTGCCTGCTTTCGCCTCAGGAGCGCTGCCGCGGTCTCACCCGGCCTTGTGCAGTCGCTCCAGCGGAAACCGTGCAACATCCGCCAGCAATTCGACGAAGCCTTTCGCCTGCAATGCGGCCGTGATTTTGCCCTTCTCTGCCGTGGCGAGGCTGGCGTCGCCCGCGGCGCCTGAGCCGTGAACGTCCTGCGCCATCCAGGCGAAGGCGTGCAGTCCCGTCGGCCGCAACCAGGTGTAGCCCTCCGTCGCCATCTCGACGGTCCGCGGCTCGAAGCGTCCCGCCTGGCTCATATCGACGAGGTCGGGCCGGAAATGCAGCATCAGCGAGGTCTCGATGTCGCCGGCATGGATGCCGTGATTAGCGTCGAAATCGGCATAGAGGCCGGGCGGCAGACCGAAGGCGCGCCAAGCCGTCGTGACCGCCAGCATGCCGTGGCGCACGCGCAATTCGCGCGCGACGACCTTCATCGGATCGATATTGCCGCCATGCGAGGTCAGGATCACGAGCTTGCGCAGGCCGGCGCGCTTCACGCTCTCGCCGATCTCGATCCAGCCTTGTGTCGCGCTTTCCCAGGAGAGGGTCAGCGTCCCCGGCGAGTGGAGATGTTCGTTCGACTTGCAGATTGCCTGGGTCGGCAACACGAGGACGTCGAGCCCTGCCGGCACGAGGGGCATCGCCTCCGCCAGCATCGCGTTCATGATCGTCGTATCGACGGAAACAGGCAGATGCGGGCCATGCTGCTCGATCGCGGCCAGAGGCAGCACCGCAATGGTGCTCTCCGCCTTGAGCCCGGCGAAGTCGGTGGTCTTCAGATCGCCCCAAAAGCGCGCGCTCATCTCAGCCCTTGTCTCCACCTGCCACCCGGTTGATCTCGGCGCATTCGAGAATGCGCGAGGGGCCCCCGTCCCGGACCAGCGCCAGCATGGCCCGCCCGATCCGTTCCGTCGAGGTGACGTAATCCGGGAACCACCGCTCCAGCAACCGCACCGAGAATCGAGATTTGCGTGATTTGTGCTCAACAAAAAGGCAGAATGCGCGCTCCATGCGCATTCTCGGGGCCGTCTGGTTCACGACGGCGATCGTCGCATGGCATATATGTTGCTCACTTGGAGCTTCGCCAGCGCCGCTGTTCGGGAGGTTGTAGCATGATGATGAAGTATCGCCTGACGCGCCGTGGAGCGCTCGGCCTGATTGGCGGCTCGGCGCTCGTGGCCGTCCCCGGCGCGCGCGTCAGCGCCCAGACCCTCGACAAGGTCTCCTACCAGACCAACTGGCGCGCCCAGGCTGAGCATGGCGGCTTCTACCTCGCCGCCGCCAACGGCATCTACAAGAAGTACGGCATCGACGCCGAGATCAGGCCGGGCGGCCCGCAGCAGAATCCCTCGCAGCTCCTGCTCGGCGGCCGCGTCGACATGATCATGTCGAATTCGTTCGAGGCGATCCGCTACGCGCAGGAGAACATCCCCTTCCTCTGCATCGCCTCGATCTTCCAGAAGGACCCGCAGGTCATCATCTCGCATCCGGGCGTCGGCAACGATTCGCTTGCCGCGCTGAAGGGCAAGCCGATCCTCGTCGGCGCCGCCGGCCGCAACAGCTACTGGCCGTTCCTGAAGGCGAAGTTCGGCTACACCGACGAGCAGATCAGGCCCTATACTTTCAACATGGCGCCGTTCCTGGCCGACAAGACGATCTCGCAGCAGGGCTTCCTGTCGTCCGAGCCCTTCGCCATCATGAAGCAGGGTGGCGTCACGCCGGTCGTCCACCTCATCGCCGATGCCGGCTTCGAGAACTACAACACCACGATCAACATCTCGCAGAAGATGGCTGCGGAGAGGAAGGACCTCGTCCAGCGCTTCGTTACGGCCTCGCTGGAAGGCTGGGCGGAGTACATGAAGGGCGGACCGGCCGTCGCCGCTGCCAACGCCCAGATCCTGAAGGACAATCCCGACATGGATCAGGAGAAGATCGACTACGCGGTCAAGGTCATGAACGAGAAGGGCATCGTGCTCTCGGGCGACGCGCTGACGCTGGGCATCGGCGCCATGACCGATGCGCGCTGGGGCTCGTTCTACAAGACGATGACGGAGGCGGGCGTCTTCCCGGCCGGTATTGACCTGAAGAAGGCCTACAGCCTGGAGTTCGTCAACAAGGGCGTGGGGAAGGCTTGAGTGGCCTGTCATTCCGGGGCAGCGCGCAGCGCTGAACCCGGAACCCACGACCGGGTGAGGCCTTTCGGGTACAATTGCCAACGCTAGCCCAGTCGTGGGTTCCGGGTTCAAGCCTCTGGCTTGCCCCGGAATGACGAAGCTGGGCGCCAATCAACGGATCATCAGGCTTTGGACACGGCCTCTCTGAGCACACCCCATGCCGTCCGCCCCGAGGGCAGCAAGCCCCTGGTCTGCGTGCGCCATGTCTCCAAGCAGTTCGGCAACGGCACGCTCGCCGTCCGCGACGTCAATCTGAGCCTCGGCGCGGGCGAGTTCGTCAGCCTGCTCGGCCCCTCCGGCTGCGGGAAATCGACGCTGCTGCGGATGATTGCCGGCCTCGGTGCGCCCTCCAGCGGGACGATCGAATGGCCGACGACCACTCATGACGCTGCAGGCGAGCCGCAGCGCGATCTCGGCTTCGTCTTCCAGGACCCGACGCTGATGCCCTGGGCGAGCGCGCTCGCCAATGTGATGATGCCGCTGACGCTGAAGGGCGTCCGCAAGGCTGAGGCCCGCGAGCGCGCTGCCGCCATGCTGGCGCTGGTCGGGCTCAAGGGCTTCGAAAATTCCTATCCGCGCGAACTCTCCGGCGGCATGAAGATGCGCGTCTCGATCGCGCGCGGGCTGGTGCTGCGGCCCAAGATTCTGCTGATGGACGAGCCTTTCGCCGCACTCGACGAGATCACCCGCCACCGCCTCAATGACGACCTCCTCGAACTCTGGTGGAAGGAGAAGTTCACCGCCGTCTTCGTCACCCATTCGGTCTTCGAGTCGGTCTATCTCTCCAGGCGGATCGTTGTGATGGCGGCACGCCCCGGACGGGTGATGGCCGATCTCGATGTGGATGCGCCCTATCCGCGCGACGAGCTGTTCAGGACCTCGCCCGAATACGCCCATCTTTGCCGCGTCGTCTCCGGCAAGCTGAAGGAGGCGATCGGCTCATGAGCGTTCCTTCGATCGATGCTCCCGCCGCAGCGCATGACGGTACCGATTCCGAGGCGCGGCCCGTCTTTGCCACCGAGCCGCGCATCCTCGGCCTGCCCGCCAGCGCCTGGCCACGGATTCTCGCGCCGATCGCCATCGGCGTCGTCACGTTGGGCCTGTGGGAACTCGCTGTCCGCTGGAACGAGATTCCGCCCTATATCCTGCCGGGGCCCTTGCTGATCGGCCAGACGCTGGTCGCCGACTGGGGCACGCTCTCGGGTTCGCTCTGGATCACGCTGCGCATCACCTTCATGGCGCTGGCGGCGGCGGTGATCGTCGGGGTAACGCTGGCCGTGCTCTTCACCCAGTCGAAATGGCTGGAAATGTCGCTTCTGCCCTATGCGGTGATCCTGCAGGTCACGCCGATCGTCGCGATCGCGCCGCTGATCATCATCTGGGCCGGCGACATCAATCTGGCGCTGCTGATCTGCGCCTGGATCGTCGCCTTCTTCCCGATCCTGTCCAACACTATCCTCGGGCTGAACTCGGCCGACCACAACCTGGTCAACCTGTTCCAACTCTATGGCGCGACCCGCTGGCAGACCATGCGCCATCTCAAGCTGCCCGCCGCCTTGCCCTATTTTCTGGCGGGGCTGAAAATCTCGGGCGGTCTCGCGTTGATCGGCGCGGTCGTCGCGGAATTCGTCGCCGGCACTGGCGGCAGCGCCTCGGGGTTGGCCTATCGCATTCTGGAGGCGGGCTACCAGCTCAAGATCCCGCGTGTCTTCGCCGCGTTGCTGATGATATCCCTGTCCGGAATCGCGATCTTCCTGGTCACGAGCTGGATTTCGCATCTGCTGTTGCGGCGCTGGCATGAAAGCGCCCTGAAGCGGGAGAATTGAGATGAGCGCCGTGTCCGAACGTAAACCCAAGCCGGTGCAACCCTCGCGCTATAACATTGCGGCGCTGAAGGAAGATCTCGACGGCATCGCGCTGATCGACGAGCCGCAGGTCGTGCGCAAGCGCTCGCGCGATTTCTTCTGGTACTCGCCGGTCCTGAACCAGCTTCTCGCCGACAAGTCGGCCGACATCATCGCGGCGCCGCGCGACGAGGCCGAGGTGATCCGCATCGCGGCCGCCTGCGCCAAGCGTCGCATCCCGCTGACTGTCCGCGCCGCCGGCACCGGCAATTACGGCCAGGCGGTGCCGCTCCAAGGCGGCGTGCTGCTCGACATCACCGGCCTGACCGGTATCGAATGGCAGAAGGCCGGCGTGGTCCGCACGGCTGCCGGCTCCCGCATGCTCGACGTCGACATCGCGATGCGCGATTCGGGCTACGAGCAGCGCATGCACCCCTCGACCAAGCGCAGCGCGACGGTCGGCGGTTTCGTCGCCGGCGGCTCCGGCGGCATCGGTTCGGTGACCTATGGCGGTTTGCGCGAACCAGGCAACATCCTCGCGGCGCGCATCGTCACGCTGGAAGAAGAGCCGCGCATCATCGAACTGCGCGATGACGCCGCCCAGAAGGTCAACCGCGCCTATGGCACCACGGGCATCATCACCGCGCTCGAAATGCCGCTGGCGCCGGCCTGGCCCTGGATCGACGTCATCGTCGCCTTCGACGACTACATGGAAGCCTTCCAGGCGGGCTACGAGCTCGCGCTGGCCGACGGCATCGTCAAGAAACTCATCACGCCCATCGCGTCCGAGATCACGCCCTGCTTCGGCGCGCTGAAGCCGTATTGTCCTGAGGGCAAGAGCATCCTGATCTGCATGATCGCCGAGGGTTCGCTCGGTCCGTTCAAGGCGATCGTCGGCAAGCGCGGCACGGTCACCTACGAGGCGCCGTCCGAGGAAGGGCCGGGCACCGTCCCACTCTACGAATACACCTGGAACCACACCACGCTGCAATGGCTCAAGAGCGATCGCTCGATTACCTATCTGCAGTGCCTGTTCCCGCATGACCGTCTCGTCGAGAGCGCGCGCGAGACCATTGCGGCCTTCGGCGACGAGCTCCTGCCGCATCACGAGTTCATCCGCTTCGGTGGGCGGGTGACGGCAAGCGCGCTGCCGATCCTGCGCTATTCGACGCCGGAACGCCTGAACGAGATCATGGCCCAGCACGAGGCGGCGGGCGTCTTCATCGCCAACCCCCATGTCGTCTCGCTGGAGGAGGGCAGCCGGCACAAGCGGGCGGACGCGGACCAGCTCGGCTTCAAGCGCGACGTCGATCCGCGCGGCCTGCTCAATCCGGGCAAGATGACCAGCTTTATCGCCGATCCCGCGGCCTAGCGATCAGGCGAAATAGGCGAGCTTCTTGTCGGCCGGCAGCGCATCGAGTTCGCGCAGGCCGGCCTCCGAACCCGAGGCAGGCGAGGCCGTCAGCGCGGGCAGCTGGTCGGCGATACGCTGCTGGAAAGCAGCGACCGGAGAGGATTGTTCCAGAATGGCGACCGTCTGATCAGCCGGGTCGCTGAAGACGACGTCGTCGTCGAGCGGCTGAATCGAGCCGATCCGTGGCGCCATGCCTCCCATAGTCATCCCCGGACGCTTGCCCACGAAATTGGGCGCTGCGTGGTCCTCGATCTCGACGATCTCGATGTCGTCATAGCTGTTCAGGGCCGCGGCCTTGTTCAGCTTGAGATCCAGGGCCTGGTGCGCGGGAGGGGTGAAGGGCTCGGCCGTTGTCATAGCGCCCGGAGACAGGCCGACGACGGCGCGCAGGCTGCTGTCGAGCATCGCGATGGTGTCGGCGATCTTGTCGATCTGCTGGACGGTGCCGTCCACGATCACGGTCGCCGCGGATATCTCCGCGGTGCGCTGGTCGAGCATGTCGCAGAGCGCCTCATTGGCGCCGGCTTCGCGCAGACTCCAGGCGGCCTCCTGCATGCTCTCGGTGGCCTGGATGATGCTGCCCGCCGCCGTCGCGATCCGGGCCGCCAGGCCCGAAGCGCGCTCCTCGGCCTTGCCGCTGATCCGCTCCAGGTCGATGCGCAGATCGGCGATGAGGGCTGCCGCTTCGCTGATATCGGGTTCTGCTGTCGGCTCCGGCTGGCCGATCCCGACCACGCGCTCGATCCGGCCGATCGCGCTCAGAAGCTGCATCGTGTCGGCTTGCCGGTTGCGCTTGGCGAATTCGGCCATGAACCAGCGGCCGCGGGCCGTTTCCATGACCGCGGTTTCGATCGCCTCGTAGTCCGTTTCGCTCAGCGGTGTCAGTGACCGCGCTTCGCTCATGACCAACCTGTTCTTGAAAGACTGGCCGAATCGCGTTCCGTCAGTCGTGATGCACCGTTGAAAAGCCTGCCACCGGATTGCTTAACGAACTGTTCCCGAGGCTGAATTCTCGGCGCCAGGCTGCCCGCGTGAGCGGCTGGCTGTGGCATCCATGCCCTTGCCAAGCCAAACCCGGACGGCGATACAAGCTCAAGGGGCAAGCCGGCGCCTGCCACAGGCGCCGCGGGTTGATGCAAGACCGTCGAGCGCGGGCGAGGGACATCACGCAGAGCCATGGCGAGCCCTGATTCCGCCGAACCGCAAGCCGTCTTCCGCGACGACGCCGGCACGCTGGCCGTGGTGCTCGCCGGCTCCTGGAGCGCCGATCGTGCGCCTCGCATCGAAAGCCTTGCCAGCGAAATCGCGCAGCGCGTCGGGAAGGCCTCGCGCGCACGGCTCGACCTGTCGGCCGTGGTCCGGCTCGATACGCTGGGCGCCTATGTCCTCAATCGAATCAAGCATCAGCAGGAGACCGGTGGCGCCGCCGTCGAGATCGTCAGCAAGCGGCCCGAGCACGGCGTCCTGCTGGCCGAGGTCGGCGTGCATGACCATTACGTGTCGCCGACTGACCACCAGTTTCGGGTCGTCGACGTTCTCGTGAATATCGGCAAGGCCGTGGTCCGCTTCGGGCGCGACATGGTCGGCGGCGCGATGTTCCTGGGCGAGGTGGTCGTCGGCTCGGCCGGCGTCGTGCTCGGCCCCCGCAAGTTTCGCGGACCTTCCCTGGTCAATCAGATCGAGATGATCGCCTTCAACGGCGCGCCGATCATCATGCTGATCTCGTTCCTGGTCGGCTGCATCGTCGCGCAGCAGGGCATCTTCCAGTTGCAGCAGTTCGGCGCCACCGTCTTCGTGGTGAACCTGACCGGCATCCTGATCCTGCGCGAGCTCGGGGTGCTTCTAACCTCGATCATGATCGCGGGCCGGTCCGGTTCGGCCTTCACCGCTGAGATCGGCTCGATGAAGATGCGCGAGGAGATCGACGCACTGCGGGTCATGGGGCTCGACCCCATCGAGGTCCTGGTCGTGCCGCGCATCCTCGCGCTGGTGATCTCGCTGCCGATCTTGACCTTCATCTCGTCGATGTCGGGGCTCACGGGTGCCGCGCTGGTCTCGTGGCTCTACGGCAATATCGGCATCGACACCTTCCTGGCGCGATTGCAGTCGGTCATTACCTGGAAGCACTTTGCCGTCGGCCTCATAAAAGCGCCGTTCATGGCCTTCGTGATCGGGCTGATTGCCTCGATCGAGGGCTTGGCCGTGAAGGGTTCGGCTGAGTCGCTCGGGCGCCAGGTCACCGCCTCGGTGGTGAAGGCTATCTTCATGGTCATCGTCGTCGACGGCCTGTTTGCGATGTTCTTCGCATCCATCGAATTCTGAGGATCGTATCCTGGAGATGAGCGAGCAGGGGATTCAAGAGGCACGACCGGCGCACCACGGTGCTGAACCGTCTGACATTCCTGGCCCTGCCGAGGGCGAAATCGTCATCCGCGTGCGCGACCTGAAGGTCGCGTTCGGCGACAAGGTCATCATGGACGGGCTGGACCTCGACGTGATGCGCGGCGAGATTCTCGGTTTCGTCGGCGGCTCCGGGCAGGGCAAGTCGGTGCTGACACGCACGATCCTGGGGCTGGTGCAGAAGTCACGCGGCACGATCGAGGTCTTCGGCGAGGATGTTGATACGCTGAACCCGGAACAGCGTCGCACGCTGGAGCGGCGTTTCGGCGTCATGTTCCAGCAGGGCGCGCTGTTTTCGGCGCTGACCGTGAAGCAGAACATCCAGGTGCCGATGCGCGAGTATCTCAAGCTCTCGCCGGGCCTGCTCGACGAGATGGCGATGGTGAAGCTCGATCTCGTGGGGCTTAAACCCGACGCAGCCGACAAGACGCCCTCCGAGCTTTCGGGCGGCATGATCAAGCGCGCGGCACTCGCCCGCGCGCTCGCGCTCGATCCTGAGATCGTCTTCCTGGACGAGCCGACCTCGGGGCTCGACCCGATCGGCGCGGCCGAGTTCGACGAATTGATCGTGACGCTGAAGCAGACTTTGGGGCTGACCGTGTTCATGGTAACCCACGATCTGGACAGCCTCTATTCCGCCTGCGACCGAATCGGGGCGCTGGCGGACAAGCGGGTCATCGCGGTCGGGCCGCTGGCCACGATGCTGGCATCCGACCATCCATGGCTCAAAGCTTATTTCGGCGGCGAGCGGGCGCAAGCCCGCCTGCCGCCCGAGCAACGGGAAAAAACAGTCTAGACCATGGAATCGCGGGCAAATTATGCGCTGGTCGGATTGTTCACGCTCGCCGTTCTGGCTGCGCTGTTTGGCTTCGTCTACTGGTTCAACAGCGGTGGCGCGGGCAAGCGGGCCGATGTGCGGATCATCTTCAGCGGCACGGTGACGGGGCTGGGGCGCGGCTCCAGCGTGCTGTTCAACGGCCTGCGCGTCGGCGAAGTCACGCGAATCGAACTCCAGCCCGACGATCCGCGCCGCATCTACGCAGTGGTCCAGGTCGATCGCTCGACGCCGCTGCGCATCGATACCCGCGCCCGCATCGAGTCGCAGGGTCTCGCCGGCGTCGTTGCCGTGCAGCTTCTCGGCGGCGACCCCAACTCACCCGTGCTGGAAGCGAAACCCGGCCAGGCACTGCCGACGATCATTGCCGAGCGCTCCGAGTTCCAGGACATCCTCGAGACGGTTCGCACCATCGCCAAGCGCGCCGAGGACGTGCTCGGCAGCGTCGAGGGGCTGGTGAAGGACAATGCCGGCCCGATCAGCAACACGGTCCGCAACGTCGAGAGGTTCTCGGCGGCGCTCGGCAACAACTCCGACGGCGTCGACAAGCTGATGCAGAGCTTCGGCACGATCGCCGAGACCATCGCGCCGCTGTCGCAGAAGCTGGGCGTCCTCAGCGAGGAACTGACGCAGATCGTCCGCTCCGTCGACCAGAAGAAGGTCTCGTCGATCGTCGACAACGTCGACAAATTCACCGCGGCGCTGGGCGGCTCCAGCGGCGACGTCGGCAAGGCGGTCAAGGACGTCGCCTCGATCACCGAGAAGCTCAACAAGGCCGCCGACCAGGTCGAGGGCGTGCTGAAGAGCGCGCAGGCCTTCCTCAACACGGCAGCCGGCGAGAACGGCCGCAGCGCCTTCTCCGAGGTCAGCGACGCCGCCAAGTCGATCCGCGTGCTCGCCGACAATCTCGACAAGCGCACCGCCGAGATCACCGCTGGCATTAGCCGCTTCACCGGGCCGGGGCTGCGCGACATCGAAACGCTGGCAAGCGACGGTCGCCGCACGCTGACGGACCTAAACCGCACCCTGCGGAGTTTGGAACGCAACCCGCAGCAGTTCATCTTCGGCGGCAAGCCCCCGCTTCCTCAATATGGTGGATCCCGCTAGTCCGATGACGATCAAGGCCCCGCCCGCGCCGCCAGCCCTTTTCCGCAAGCCCGTCACCATCGCCCTGGCGTTCGCCGCCAGCGTGCTGCTGGCCGGTTGTGGCGGCGGTAGCGCGCCGACCACCTACGATCTCTCCGCGCCGCGTGATTTCGGCCGTCTCGGCGGCTCGCGCGCGACGCTCGTCGTGGCCGAGCCAACGACGGTTCAGGCGCTCGATTCCGACCGGGTCATCGTCAAGGATTCGACCGGCGCGCTCTCCTTCCTCGGCGGCGCGCAATGGGCCGACCGGGTCCCCAAGCTGGTGCAGGTCCGGCTGATCCAGACCTTCGAGAACGGCAGCAGGCTGGGCTCGGTGGCGCGTCCGGGTGATCGCATCACGCCCGAAGTGCAACTGATCACCGATATCCGCAGCTTCAACATCGACGCCGGCAGCGGCGCGGCCGTGGTCGAGATCACCGCCAAGCTGGTCGGCGACCGGACCGGCGACATCAGGCGCGCGCGGCTGTTCTCGGCCCGCGTGCCGGCGGGCGCCGTCGATGGCGCGGGCGCCGCCCAGGCGCTCGACCGCGCCTTGTCGCAGGTGCTGATCGAGATCGTGCGCTGGGCGCGGTGAGACGATAGCGGCAGCCGATGCAGCAGGTCCGCAAGCGCGGTTCCGCTTCATCGCGAATCAAACTAGCGTCTGATTCCGGCTCGGCCCGAGCCGCCTCCCTCCGATCGGGGAAGTACGATGCGTACAGGGCTTTCCGATGATCCGACCGTCTGTTCGAGCATCACGCATGAGGAGGGATTGCGCCGCCTGCTCGCAATAGGAGGTTTGGACATGAAGTCGCCGCTACCAATCCATCGTCTGAAACGCAGGGCCAAGCTTCTCCGGCGCGAGGAAGAGGTTCCCTTGCATGCAGCCCTCGACCGCGTCGCCATTGAGGAGGGCTATCGTAGCTGGAGCCTGCTGATGGCCAGGCAGCCGGAGGCGATGCCCGCGAGCATGGTGTTCGCTCGTCTGGCTCCGGGTGATCTGATGATCGTCGCCGGGCGCCCTGGGCAGGGCAAGACATTGTTGAGCCTCGCTTTCGCAGTTGAGGCGATGAAGCGCGGCAATCGTTGCGTGTTGTTCTCGCTCGAATACACCGAGTCGCAACTGGCCGAACGCCTGGGTGCGATTGGAGCGGGGCAGGGCGCCTTCGCGGGATTGTTTGCACTCGACTGTTCGGATGCGATCAGCGCCGATTACATTGTCGGCAGGTTGACCGGCGCCGCACGCGGCACCCTCGTTGTCATCGACTATCTACAACTGCTCGACCAGCGACGCGACAAGCCGGAACTGGCTCTCCAGATGCGGGTTCTGAAGGTTTTCGCGAGAGAGCGCGGACTCATCCTGGTTTTTATCTCCCAGGTCGATCGCAGCTATGAGGGCTCCGGCAAGCCGTTTCCGGACATGACGGATGTGCGCCTGCCCAATCCGCTTGATCTCACGCTGTTCGACAAGGCCTGCTTCGTCAGCAAGGGCGAGCTTCGCTTCCAGTCAGCGGCCTGAGCGGCTCCCCGCCATTTCGGTTCCCGTCAACAAGAAGGCCGCCCTTGCGGGCGGCCTTTTTCGTCGTGCGGATCAGCTTGCCTCTACTCGAAGCGCCCGCTCGCATGGGCCAGCATCGTGTAGACCTTGCCGGTTTCCGAGGTCAGGTAGGTCTTGGCGACCATCGAGTCGCGGTCGTCCTTGGCGGCCTCGGCCAGCAAGCGCTCGAACTCGTCGATATAGCGATCGACGGTTTCCTTGAACTCCGCGTCGCGGCGGTACTTCCGCCGGATTTCGTCGAAGGTCTGCTGGCCCTGCAGCGTGTAGAGGCGGCGCGTGAAGACGTTGCGCTCGCCGCGCTTGTAGCGGTCCCACAATTCGACGGCCGCGTCATGGTCGATCATCCGGGCGATGTCGACCGACAGCGAGTCGAGCCGCTCGATCGAATGGGCGGTCGGCTTGGGGGCCTCCGGAGCCTTGTCCTCGCGCGATGCCCGGTTGAGCAGGTCCGACAGCCAGCCGACCTTCGCCGGCGGCGGGGTCTCCGGCGCGGGCTGGCGGCGCGGAAGTTCCTGCACGGGCGCCGCCGGGGTG
>UCBZ01000040.1:0-233 GCA_900470775.1 Hyphomicrobiales bacterium
CGCTGATCGACGAGAGCTGGTTGCTGCGGGCCGCCGTCAATGACCGGCTGCGCGCGGCCTTCGGCGGCGTCGGCGCGCAGCCGATGGCGACACTGAACTACGGCTTCACCGCCGACCTCGCCCCGAGCGTCAAGGGGCCGATGCCGACGCTGAAATCCGACCGCTTCGCGGTCTGGGGCCAGGGCTACGGCTATTGGGGCAGGACCGACAGCGACGGCAACGCCAGCAAGCTG
>UCBZ01000040.1:294-324133 GCA_900470775.1 Hyphomicrobiales bacterium
CATCTCGGCCTCTATGGCGGCGGGCAATGGGGGGCGCTCAGCCTGCGCAGCGGCGCGAGCTACACCTGGCACGCCATCGAGACGCGCCGGGCCGTCACCTCCGCCTTCATCGGCAGCAATCCGCGCGCCGATTACGACGCCGCGACCGCGCAGGTCTTCGGCGAAGTCGGCTACCGCATCGCGCTCGGACGGGTAGCCTTCGAGCCCTTCGCCGGTCTCGCCTATGTCAACCTGCGCACGGACGGCTTCAGCGAGACCGGCGGAGCAACCGCGCTGGCCAGCCAGGGCGACGACACCAGCCTGGGCTACTCGACGCTGGGGCTGCGCGCCTCGACCAGCCTCAGTCTTAACGGCGCGGACCTGACCTTGCGCGGCGGGCTGGCCTGGCGCCACGCCTTCGGCGATGTCGACCCGACCAAGACGCTCGCCTTCGCCGGCAGCCGGACGTTCACGGTCGCGGGCCTTCCGATCGCGCGGGACGCCGCCGTCGTCGAGGCCGGGCTCGACCTCGCCATCGGCCAGAGCGCCTCGCTGGGCGTGGCCTATACCGGGCAGCTCGCCGAGGACACCCAGGACCACGCCTTCAAGGGCGTGCTCGCGGTC
The DNA here is from genome assembly GCA_900470775.1 of Hyphomicrobiales bacterium. Lineage (GTDB taxonomy): Bacteria > Pseudomonadota > Alphaproteobacteria > Rhizobiales > Beijerinckiaceae > Allobosea. The sequence goes on from UCBZ01000040.1 coordinate 898, forward strand.
AGGTTCTGAGGACATCTCCCTAACAGTCCGGCGCGGTCTTGCCGCCCCCAGGCGCGGTGATAGGCTGTGCGCCGGCAGCAGGGAGGGCGGCATGCGGATGGTCCGGGCGATCACGATCCTGTCTCTGATCGTCCTGTCCGGCGCGGGCGAGGCGCGCGAACTCGCGGGACGCTTCGGCTATCTCGGCGAATGGGATGTCACGGCGACGCTGACCGAAGAGAAGGCGGCTGTCAGCTCCACTCCCGCTTTGGCCGGATCGCTGCTGATGAAGCATAATGCGGTGTGCGGGCCGGGTGAGACGCCCGAGAAGTCCGGCCATATCCGGATGAGCGTGCGGGGCATGCGCTACTCCGCGCAGATGACGCTGGCCGGCTCCTCATGCGCCTTCTCTGGCACGCTCTCGGAGACCGCGCATATCTTCGTGACCTGCGGCGGCGAGGGCCAGATCCCGCTGCGGCTCTGGTTCAAGTAGGACCGGCCGGAAGCCGCGGTGCGCGCTGCTTTACGGCTCGCGCACGACCCTGAAGCCGTTGGTGTAGAAGCGCACATCCGCCTCGTATTTGAAGCGGGCGGCCGAGCGCAGATAGCGCGGGTCATTGTTGAAGGAGCCGCCGCGCAGCACACGCTCGCGGCAGCCCGGTGCGGTGAAGGCGCTGCCGTCGCGCGGCGTGGTGCGGTAGCTGTCGCTCCAGCAATCGGCGACCCATTCGGCAGCATTGCCGGCCATGTCGAAAAGGCCAAAGCCATTGGCGGGGTATTGCCCGACCTCGATCGCCTGCCGGCGTGTCGGATCGTTGCAGCCAACGCAGTTGGCGCGCTCCTTCACCATGGTGGCGCCCCAGGGATAGATCGTCGCCGCGCCGCCGCGCGCCGCATATTCCCATTCGGCTTCGCTCGGCAGCCGGTATTTACGGCCGGTCCTGGTCGAGAGCCAGGCGAGATAGGCGTTGGCGTCGTTCCAGTGGACATCGGTGACCGGGCGCTTGCCGCGGCCGAGATTGCGGTCGTTGGGGCGATGCGTGCAGCCGCCCTGATCGACGCAGGCGTCCCATTCCTCGAAGGTGACCTCGCGCAGGCCGATATAGAAGCCGCTGCGGATCGTGACGCCGTGGACCGGCTTCTCGAATTCGTAGAGTTCGTTGGCGCCCATCTCGAAGCTGCCCGGCGGGATCAGGGCCAGTTCCGGGCAATTTTCGCAGTCGCGTGTCGTGCGGGCGGTGGACGCGGCAGGAACGGGTGCCGCCGCAGGGGCAGGTGGAAGTGTCGACGCGGCCGGCGGTCGCGCGGATGCGACGGTGCCGGCCGGGGCGGGCGGTTGTGGCGGCTGGCGCGGCGGTGCCGCAGCCGGCGGAACGGCAGCCGTGACGGCGGGCGGGCGCGGTGCGTATTGCTGCTCGCGCGTGCGCGCCAGCGGCGCGAAGAGCCCGTTCGGATAGGCGTTGAGATAGGCGCGATACTCGGCCGGGTTCTCGCTCGCGCGGATCGATTCCCAGAAGGCCAGTTCATAGGCGTCCTGCCGGGCCGCAGGCGATTCCATCGGCGGCAGCGGGATCACCGCGCGGCTGGTCTGCGCGACCTGGGTCGGCCGCGCCATTGGCGTGACAACCAGGCCGGCGGGCGGCTCCGACGACGTCCAGATCTGCTGGCTGCGCCGCGTCAGACGGGCCACCGCCTCGCGGGTTCGGGCGAGCGCGGCGGTCATGTCGAGCCCCGGCGTCCGGATCGCCTTCAGCCACTCGTCGATCGCCGGATTGCTGCGCGCGCCGATGTCGGCGACCGTGCGGCCGGGCGCGGCGGTGAACATCACGCTGATGGTTTCCATGCGCTCGATCGGCAGCAGCCCCTTGGCGTTGGCGTTCCCGGCCAGCTCCGCCTGCCAGGGGTTGTCGCGGCTGGCATCGAGCACGACGAGCGCGCTGGCCGGCCTGGCCACGATCAGCGCGTCGAGCAGCATGTCCAGATCGACGGCCGCCTGGGCGACCTCGGGGGCGGACCGCACCCGTGCGTCGACGGGCACGAGGAAGTTGCGGTTGCGCAGTTGAACCGCGTGGCCGGAATAGAACACCACCGCCTGGACGCCGTGCCTGAGCTTGCTGGCGAAGGTCGCGATCGCGTCCTGCAGGGCCGGGCCGCTCGCCTCCTCGGCGGTGACGACGTCGAAGGCGCCCTCGCGCAGCGCAATCGCCACGGCGCGCGCGTCCGAGGCTGCATCACTGACCGGAGCCAGCGGATAGGCGGAGTTGCCGATAACGAGCGCGACCCGGCCGGCATTCGCGTCAGCGACCTGGGCAAGGCCCGGCGTCGCCAGCAGCGAGGTGGCCAGCATGGCGCACAGGACGAACGGCAGGCAGCGCAACCAGGACATCGTGTTCTTCATTCCAACCGGAGGTCCCCTCAACCGACCTGCATCATATCACCGAACATACACCGTAATCTTGCGTGACATCACCGGAGGATTATGGGGCGTGTGCGTGTAATCGCCGAGAACCAGCTGCAGGGTGTGCGTGCCCTTGGGCAGCGTCACCACCACCTCGGTCTGGCCGTTGCCGAGATGGATGTTGTTGTAGTCGGAGGGGATCGGCTGGTCGGCCGGGCCAGGCTCGGTGTCGATCAGCAGGTGATGGTGCCCGGTCAGCGGCTTGTCGATTCCCGCCGGGGCCACGCCCATTTCCTTCAGCCCGATGCGGACTGTGAAGCGCTCGGGCACGCGCAGGCCGTCGAGCGGATAGTGGAAATAGACCAGCGCACCCTTGGGAGCGGACTGGCGCAGGGCTGACTGGCCAAAGGCGGTGCCGGCCAGCGGCATCAATGCAGCTGCCAGCAAGACAATGGCGCGCCAATAGCGCAGCGACGCGATGCGCGACCGGGCGAGCGAGCTTGCGATCGGAGTGTCGTGCTTCATCGACGCCTCACCGGTTTCCTGCCATTCGGCGCGACCAGCACCGTGATGCGCTCCGACATGATCGGCGGATCATGCGGGACGTGGTTCTCGTCGGCGAGGATGAGCTGGAGCGTGTGCTGGCCCATCGGAAGCGTGACCTTCCGCTCCGTCTGGCCGCCACCGAAATGGATGTGGTTCAGATCGGCGGGAATGGCCTGGTCGAGCGGCGGGGTCGGTGCGTCGATGATGAGGTGGTGGTGACCGGTGTTCGGCTTCGCGATGCCGGCGGGCGCCACGCCCATGTTGCGCAGGCCGAAGCGGATGGTCGAGTTCGGGAAGATCGCCTCGCCGTTGCGCGGATAGACGAAATAGACCACCGCGTCGTTGGGGGCCGGCGTCAGCGCGGGCTTGCCGCTCGCAGGCGCGGCTGCGGGCGCGGCGGGCTGGACGGCGGAGGCGACCTGCCCGCCCTCGACCACGCGCACGCGGATGCGCGGCGACATCAGCGGCGGATCATGTGGGACATGGTCATGGTCGCCCATCAGCAATTGCAGTGTGTGCTCGCCGGGCGGCAGCGTCAGTTCGGCCTCCGTCTGGGCGCGGCCGAAATGCAGATGGTTGAAGTCGCTGGGGATTTCGCGGTCGAGCGGCGGCAGCTCGGTGTCGACGAGGAGGTGGTGATGGCCGCCATTGTCGCTCTTGGTCCCGGCCGGCGTCAGCGTGATGCCCTGCGCTCCGAAACGGATGCGGGAGCGGGGCGGGATCGTGGCGCCGTCGGCCAGATCGACGAAGAAGACCCTGGCGCCGGGCGCGGCGGCGGAGCGCGGCTTCTCTTCGGCCTCGGCCGTGACCTCGACTGTGATCTTCTCCGACATCACCGGCGGGTTGTGCGGGACGTGGTCGTGATCGGCGAAGAGGAGCTGCAGCGTGTGCTTGCCCGGGGTGAGCGCGATCTCCGCCTCGGTCTGGCCGCCGCCGAAATGGACATGGTTGAAATCGCTCGGGATCGGCTGGTCGAGCGGCGGCAGCTCGGTATCGATCAGGAGATGGTGATGGCCGGCGTTGCGCTGCGGCGGGCCGGCGGGAGCGACGTCCATGCCCGTCAGGAAGAAACGCACCATCAGCTTGCCCGGCACGCGGGCATTGTTGGGCAGATCAATAAAGCCGAGCTTCACAGTCGCAGGAGCCGTGCTGCGCGCTCTCGCCCTTTCCTGGGCGAAGGAGGGGCCCGGCAATGCGCTGGCGAGAGCCCCGAGACCCAACGCCAGAACGGCCGGCACGAGGCAGAGCCGAATTTTTCGCATCGGCTTGTCCCTTTCGCGTGCTCCACTATGCCGAAAGCTACCAGCGCAGTGCCGTAGGGGCAAGCTGATAACCGGAGCTTGCGCTGTCGCCTGTCCCTTGCGGAACAGCTTGTTCGGTCTGGATTTTTGCAAGGTGCTGCGGTAGGTTTCCCTAAGGAAGGGCCCCATGATCCTCGTTGCCAGATTTTGCGCTTTGATCGGCCTCGCGCTGCAGTTGCTGGCGGTGCCGGCGCTGGCGACGGAGCGCCGTGTCGCGCTCGTGATCGGCAATTCCGGCTACAGCAATGCCCCGGTCCTGCCCAACACCGTCAACGACGCCCGCGACATGGCCGCCTCGCTGCGCAAGGTCGGGTTCGAGGTGGTCGACGGCGTCAATCTCGACAAGCGCGGCATGGACCAGGCGGTGACGCGCTTCGCACGTCTGGCACAGGATGCCGACGCAGTGATGTTCTACTATGCGGGCCACGGCTTCCAGTTCAACGGCGAGAACTATCTCGTGCCGGTCGAGGCGCGGGTCGAGGACGAGATCAGCGTCCAGTACGAGACGACGCGCCTGAACGACGTGCTGACCGCCCTGAACTTCTCCAAGGGCGTCAAGATCATGGTGCTAGACGCCTGCCGCAACAATCCGTTCGTGAGCCAGCTCGCCAAGCGCCAGGCGACGCGCGGCTTCGCCGTCGGCAGCGGTCTTGCTCCCGTGGCCCGGGCGCAGGGCATGGTGATCGCCTATGCCACGCAGGCCAATGATGTCGCCGCGGACGGCATCGGCCGCAACAGCCCCTTCACCGCCGCGCTGGTGCGCGAGATAGAGCAGCCCGGCCTCGAGGTCGCGACGATGTTCCGCCGCGTCCAGAAGAGCGTCTATGACGCGACCAGCGGGCGCCAGACGCCTGAACTGTCGCTGTCGCTGCTCGGCGATTTCTATCTCAACCGGGAGGAGACCGACAGCGACGTCTGGCGCCGCATCCGGTCGAGCGACGATCCCGAGGTCTACAAGGATTTCGTGCAGCGCTATCCGACGAGCTTCTTTGCGATCGATGCACGCACCCGGCTCGACCTGATCGAGCGGCGCGCGACCGAAACCAAGGAACGCGACCTCCTGGCGCGTGAATTCGCCGAACGCGAGAAGGCGCTGCTGGAGCGCGTCGAGCGCGCCGAGGCGATCCGTCAGCAGGCTGCGACCGATCTCGCCAAGCGCCAGACCGAGGCCGCCTCGCCGGCGCCGACCGTGGCCCAGCCCAACCCCGCGACGCGCCCCCAGGCGCCGGCCGCTGGCACCGTCAGGCCGGTCGATGTCGCGGCACGCGCGGCTCAGGACAAGGCCGAGCGCGAGCGTCTGGCGCAGGAGGTCTCGCGGCGCGAACGCGAGCTGGCGTCGCTCGAAACCGAGAAGCGCCGCCTGGCCGATGAGCGCGCTTTGTTGGAGCAGGCGATGGCGGCGCGGATGGGCACGCTGACGATGTCGTCGCCGCTTCAGCCGAACCTTTCGCTGAATGCTCTGCCGCCGCCGACCGAGCGCTCCCTGATCGATCGCCCAGTGGGCGAGCCTGCCATCATCGCGCCGCCCGCTGCGCCTCCGCGGGCGCAGACCGTGCGGACGCAGAACCCGAGGGCCCCGAGCGCGGCGACCTGCAGCGAGATCCTGCTGCGGGCGCAGCTCGGCGAATTGACGCCCCAGGCGAAGGAGCAGTTGCAGCTGTGCCGCTGAGCTTGCGATCGCCGCGGACTGACCGTGCCGGGCCGGCTCGTCCGGCGCCCCGCCCGCTGAACTGACTGGCAGACAAATCCATGTGGTCGATGCTCCGCCGCCGTGATGCCCGCCAGCCCGTCAGGGAGATTGCCTTGATGGCGATGGCCTTGATTGCGATCGCCGGATCCGCAAGCGCGCAGGCGCCGGTGCCGCCGACGCCCGTGCCCTATGCGGAAGCCCTGCAGCGGGCCGCGAGCGACCTCCTCGGCAAGGCCAATCTCCGTGCGGACCGGGTCGAGCTGGTGATTGATCCGCTGATCGACGGGGCGTCTGGTGCGCAGTCGGCCGCGACACGCGCGATGCAGAAGACGCTGACCGAGATGGTCCAGGCCTCCTTTCCGCGCTTCGTCGTGCAGCCTTTCAGCGCCGAGGTTCTGGCGCGCGATCCGATTGTATTGGTCGGTACGCTGACGGCGATCACCAACCAGGGCGGCGACGGCCCGCGCGATGCCTACCGGATCTGCCTGACGCTCGCCGATCTCAAATCGCGCACCGTCGTCTCGAAGGGGGTGGCGCGCTCGACGCTCGACAATGTCGATGTCACCCCGACGCAGTATTACCGCGACTCGCCGGTCTGGGCGAAGGACCAGGCGACCGACGCTTATGTGAAGACCTGCCAGGGCACGCCGCTCGGCGGCACGATTGACCCGGCCTATGTCGACCGCCTGACCGCGAACGCGCTGATCAATGACGGCATCGTCGAATACGAGGCCCAGCATTTTCGCGAGGCACTGGCCTTCTACCGGACGGCGCGGCGGCTTCCCGGCGGCGACCAGCACCGCGTCCGCATCGGCACCTATCTCGCCAATGCGAAGCTGGGGCGTCGCGACGATTCCGTCGAGGCCTTCGGCGACATGGTCGATTACGGGCTGAGCAGCGACCAGCTCATGGTGAAGCTGCTGTTCCGGCCCGGCACGACCCAGTTCATCGACAATCCGCAGACGACGGAGCCCTATCCGATGTGGCTCAGCCAGATCGCGACCCGCGCGCGGCAGAAGGGCGCCTGCCTCGAGATCGTCGGCCACACCTCGCGCACCGGCATGCCGCATCTGAACGAGCGTCTTTCGGTAATGCGGGCCCAGTTCATCATGGACCTGCTGCTGACGGGCATGCCGGACGGGCGCAGCCGGATGATCGCCACCGGCCGGGGCTTCAAGGAGAACGTCGTCGGCACCGGCAAGGACGACGCCAGCGACGCGCTCGACCGCCGCGTCGAGTTCAAGGTCATCGGCTGCTGAGCGGAGCCCGGCCTCGGCACTCCTGCGAGGAAGGCGCTTCAAATGCGGGCGGTCCTTCAAATGAAGGAAGCGCGGCGGTCGGTGTCGCGCTCGGATGGCGCCGGTGCGATCGAGCGGATGACAAGGCGGCGACGATGAACGACACGGCCACGAACCCCTATGATGCCGTCGCCTATCCAGGGCATTCCTTCTCGCAGACGCATCCGGCCAGGCTTTCGACGATCGCGCATTTCCACGGCATGGAAGCAGCGCGTCCATCGGCCATGCGCGTGCTCGAACTGGGCTGCGGGCGGGGCGGCAATTTGATCCCGATGGCGGCGCAATATCCCGACAGCCGCTTCGTCGGCATCGATCTGAGCGGCAGCGCGATCGCGCATGCCAGGATCGCGGCTGCGGAGATCGAGCTCGGCAATCTCGTCTTCCACCATCGCGACATCATGGATGTCGCGGCAGAGCTCGGGCAGTTCGACTACATCCTCGTCCATGGCGTCTATTCCTGGGTGCCGGATTTCGTGCGCGAGAAGATCATCGCAGTTTTTGGCGAGTTGCTCGCGCCGCAGGGCCTGGCCTATGTCAGCTACAACGCGCTGCCCGGCTGCCGGCTGCGCGATCTGGCGCGCGACGTCATGCTGTACGCGACGCGTGACATTTCCGATCCGCAAGAGCGCGTCCGCGTGGCGCGTGCCTCGCTCAAGGCCTTCGCCGAGGCGAGCGACCCCGCCAGCTTCCATGGGGCGGCTCTGCGGCAACGGCTGGAGCAGCTCACCGACCTGCCCGACAACGTGCTCTATCACGACGACCTGAATCCGGGAGCGCGGGCCTTCGCCCTGCACGATGTTCTCGGCTCGGCGCAGCGACATGGCCTGCAGTTCCTGGCCGAGGCCTCCTTCCCCAACATGTATGGCGCTGCCAAGGGGCCGGCGCAGGCGATGCTGGCGGAAATCCCAACCGAAGAGGCGGCGCACAGGGAGCAGTCGCTCGACCTGCTGATCGGCCGCGCCTTCCGCGAGACGCTGCTCTGCCGGGCCGACATCCCGCTGCGGCGCGGCATCAAGCCCGGCGCGCTCAAGCCCTACCACCTCGCAGCGAACTCCCGTCTGGTGATGGAGACGGAGGGCGAGGAGCAGAAGCCGGGCGTCGACCGGTTCGAGTTCGACCAGGGCGTGCGGCTGTCGGTCGATCTGCATCTGTGCAAATCGGCGCTGCGCCAGCTCAGCGCGGCCTGGCCGGCCAGCATCGCTTTTGAGGATCTCGTGGCGCGGGCGGTGGCGGAGGTGGGGGATGAACTCGGGCCCGATGTCGAGGCTCAGATCGAGCGGCTCGACGAGGCGCTGATCGCGATCTTCAAGGCGGGCCTGCTCGACATCACGCTGGAGGCGCCGCCTTTGACGACCGTCGTCGCCGAGCGACCCAGGGCGAGCGAGGTGGCGCGCTGGCAGGCGACGACGACGCGGGAGGTCACCGATCTGCGCCATCGGATGGTGGCGCTCGACGGCGTCATCGTGCGCAAGTTCGTCTGCCTGCTCGACGGCTCGCGCACGCCGGAGATGCTGCTGACCGATCTCAACGCCTTCCTCGACGAGGCCCATGGCTCGGGGGCCAATGTCGGCGACCTGCCCAGGCGGGCCACGGCCGAGGAGGTCGCGATGCATCTGAAGGACGTCGCGCGGCTCGGCTTGCTCCATGCTTGACGGGTAGGGGCTTCAGATTGTGCCAGCCATCCCACGGGCGTATCCTGACGCAGCGGCACGCGCTGGCGATACCGTGTCGCGGGAGTGCCGGTGCCGCGGGCTGCGCCGGCCCGGTTGGTGATGGCCGATGAGCGAACGCTTCAAGCAGTTCCAGGCCGTGTTTCCCGAAGAGGCCTGCCTCAATGCGCTGATGCGCGCGCGTCACGGCGGCAGCGGCATGACCTGCCCGGCCTGCAGCCGGCCCTCGACTTTCGAGCCTCGACCGAAGCTGCGCGCCTTTTCCTGCGGCCACTGCAACTACATGATCCAGCCCGGCGCCGGCACGCCGCTGGACAACCGCCGTACACCGCTGCAGCTCTGGTTCTTCGCGCTCAAGCTGATCTCCGAGCAGGGGGCCAAGGCGGCGACGGGCCTGATCGAGCGCGAGGCCAGGGTGCCGGGGATCACGGCGCGGCGGCTGGTCGACGATCTTGTGGCCCTCGAGGGGCAGGGGCTCGGCTGGTTCGATGCGCTGCGCCGGCTCGTCGCGGGCGAAAAGGCCGTGCCTGCTGCGTCTGTGGCGGGCAAGACCGCGGACAAAAATGCGAAAGCCGAGCCGTCGAAGGCGAAGGAGGCGGGTGCCAAGCCGCCGCCATCCGCCTTCGGACAGGCGCCTGCCGGCACGCGGCAGGCGTCCGGGCGGATGATGCTGATCGGGCTTGCCGCCGGCATCGTCTGCGTTGTTGCGGCCGTGCTCGGCATCGCGATGGCCAAGCTACGGCAGCAGGAGGCGCCACCGGACCCGGAGATGGTCGCGATCCTGGCCGCGCCGGCACTCCAGACCGCGGCGCGGCCGTCGCTGATCCTGTCCTCGGTCGAAAGCGACCTGGAGGCGGCGCGGCAGGCGACGGAATTCGCGCTCAAAAACGATCCGACGCTGGCGGCGATCAAGGAACAGGCGGCCGCGCCGGTGGAGCAACCCAGCGTGCCGCTGGCGCTGCCGCCGTCGAATATCCTGCTTGTGCCGCCGAAACTCTCACCCGGCCAAGCCACGCCGGGACCAAGGTCGCAGATTCCCAAGGCGCCGATCACCAGCAGCGGCGATCCCGAACAATTGCTGACCTTCGGCCCGATCAAGATCCGCCGCCATCTCGTCGATACGATCGTGCGGGCCGGCAAGGTCGTCGGAGCCGACCCGACGCTGCTGATGGCGGTCGCCGACAAGGAATCCTCGTTCTCGACCTCGGTCCAGGCCAAGACCTCGTCGGCGACCGGGCTCTATCAGTTTATCGAGCAGACCTGGCTCGGCGTCGTCAGCGAGTTCGGCGTCAAGCACGGGCTCGCCGCAGACGTGAAGCTGATCGGACGCAACGGCCGGCAGTTCTTCGTTTCGGATGCGACGGAACGGCAACGCATCCTCGACCTCAGGCGCGAACCCTATCTCTCGGCGCTGCTCGCCGGCGAAATGCTGAAGCGCGACACGCTCCGGCTGGAGAAGGCGATGGGGCGCCATCTGACCGGTGGCGAGATCTACCTGATCCATTTCCTCGGGCCGGATGCCGCCCAGACCTTCATCGAGACGATGGAGGAGAAGCCCGACATCAAGGCGGCCGATCTGCTGCCGCGCCCGGCGCAGGCCAACCGGCCGATCTTCTATGCCGAGGCCGGGGGCGAGACCAAGACGCTCTCGGTCTCCGAGGTCCACAAGAAGTTCAACGACATGATCAAGATCCGCCTCGACCGCTACAGCACGGTGCGGCCGGGAGCGGCACAAGCCATCGCCCGGCCGCCCGTCAAGAAGTGAGCGGGCGGCGTCGATAAATTGCAGCAACGGATGCCTTCGGTGATCGCCGAAGGCCGACCAACAGGGAGAGATAGACGATGGCCGCCAACCGTTTCGAGCAGGTCGACGAGGCACAGGCCGACGCGATCACATTGACGCTGATTCAGCGGGACGGCGCGACGCTCGGCCGCATCGCCTGCCCGGCGGAGCTGGCCGGCGGTCATCTGGTCAACGACTTCGTCAGCGACGAGATGGAGCCGAAAGAGGCCTTCCGCTCGGCGGTCCGGCTCGCCAACGAAATCCAGGCGCCGATCGTCGTCGAGGATGCGGAAGGGCTCTGGCAGGACGACTGGGGCGTGCTCTATCGCGAGGAGGATTAGCGGCGAAGGCGGGAGCCGCCGGCCGTCAGTCGATCCGGAAATACCTGACGCCGATGCCGATCCTGCCGCCCTGACGGGCGACATCCTGCCTCAGGCTGGCGAAGAAGTCGCTCGACGGCGTCGGGTTTGGACCTGACAGCGCGGGCAGCGGCGCCTGGCTGACGAAGGTCAGGACGGTCTGCGGGCGCGTGCCGCCGCCGGCCGATTCGAGCTTGAGGTTGAAGCTCGCCCGGCGGCCATCGCGCCTGAGATAGCTCGCCAGATTATAGACCAGACCGTCATCGCCGATCAGCACGACGGCGACATTGCGGCCGCCGTCATTCTCGACAGTGCCGCTCAGCACATCGCCGCTCTTCATGTTGAAGGCGTTGATCTGCAGCCGCGGCGTGCGATCGACATTGTCGCCGAGCTGGCGCAGGAAATCGGCCATCGGACATTGCGCCGCCGTGACCGGGCGCAGATGGATCTGGGCCTCGAAGCCGTGCGCGCCCTTGAAGGCGGTGTCGAAGGCGACGAAAGGCTCGGTCGCATTGCCGAAGCCTTCGAGCACGGCCCGCTTCTCGGTCAGTTCCGTCGGCCAGAGGAAGAAGCAGGGACCACCGTCATAATTGGCGATGTAGTTCTGGATGCGCTCGACCTGCGTGCGTGGCTGAGAGTCCGGCGCCGGCGGAGCCGGCGTCGGAGCGGGGGTGGGCGTCGGGGCAGGGATTGGCGTTGGAGCCGGAGCAGGGATCGGCGGGGGTGTCGGTATCGGCGGCGGGGTCGGAGTCGGAATGGGCTGCGGTATGGGAGTCGGCGCGGGCGTCGGGGCTGGGACCGGAGCCGGGGTTGGCGTCGGAGCGGGAGTGGGAGCTGGCACGGGAACGGGTGTCAGGTCAGGCACCGGTACAGGGGGGAGCGTCGGAGTCGGTTCGATCAACTCCGGGCCCGGATTGACCGGCGGGGCGGTACCGACCTGCGACTGCAGCATGGTCCAGCCAAGATAGCCACCGCCGCCCAGCAGCACGAGTGCGGCCAGGGCGGCGATCGTCCGGTTGGCGCCTCCGGACTTCGGGCCGGCAGCAGCGGCCGGTTTCGGCTTGCGGTTGAACGCCGTCTTGGGCTCCCAGGCCGCCACCTCGGACATGTCGCCCAGGCGGTCGGCGGGGTCGGCTGCGAGCATGCGCGTCAGCAGCGGCTTGATCCGGGCATCGACCGCCGAGAGATCGGGCACGCGGCGGCGCTTGTCGAGAATCTGGACCTGCGTGCCGCCCATGTCGAGCGCCTTGCCGGCAAGCGCCTCGGCGAGCACCAGCCCGAAGGAGTACATGTCGGAGCGGCCGGTGACGTCGCCGCCATAGAGGCCGAGCTGCTCGGGTGAGACATAGTTGTATTTGCCGGCGAAGCCGGAACCGATGACGGTGCCTTCGCCCAGGACGCTCGAGCGGGCGATGCCGAAATCGATGATCTTGGCCCGCGCCATATTGCCGCCCGGCAGGATGATGTTGTCGGGCGAGACATCGCGGTGGACGATCCCGAGCAGATGGGCGGCGTGGAGGCCGGGCGCAATGCGCCGGCGCAGCACGTCGACCTCGTCGAGGCTGAGCGGGCCCTGCTTGATGCGCTCGGAGAGAGGCTGGCCGTCGACGAATTCCATCGCAAGATAGGGCGACTGCGTCACCGGATCGATGGTGAAGACGTAATAGCGGACGATCGCCTCGTTATAGAGGTTGTGGAGCGCAGCCGCTTCGCGCCGGAACAGGGCGAGCGCAGCTTCGTCGCGCGCCATTTCCGGGCGGATCATCTTGATCGCGACGGCGTCGCCGGTCTGGATGGCGCGGCCCTTGTAGACCTCGCCCATGCCGCCGACCGCGATTAGGCGCTCGACCTCGTAGATGCCGTTCAGCGTCGTTCCGGCGGAAACGGCTCCTGCACGCGGGGCAAAGACGGTGCGATCGGCATCGCTCATGGTGCGTCGCTCCCCTGCATGCGCATATTGGGCATCCACTGCGTACTCCCGGTGTCGTCCGCATGATAGCGGACGATGATGACCGTGACGTTGTCGCGCGCACCGCGCTGGAGCGTCAGCGCCAGCAGGGCGTCGCAGGCCTCCTGCGCGCCGGCATCGCCGACGGCATGCAGAATCTCGTCGTCCTGGACATGCTCGGTCAAGCCGTCCGAACAGAGCACGAAGACGTCGTCGCCCGCGATCTCGCCTGAGTCGAGATCGAGCTCGGGCATGTCGTGCACGCCGATGGCACGGGTGATGACATGCCGCCGCGGCGAGAGCTTCGCCTCCTCAGGTGTCAGCACGCCCCGTTCGACCATGTCCTGGACCTCGGTATGGTCGCGCGACATCTGCGTGATCTGGCCCGCGCGGACGAGATAGATGCGGCTGTCGCCGGACCAGACGCATGCGAAATGCCGCTCATGGACGAGCAGCACAGCCAGCGTCGAGCCCATCGGCGCGCCGCCATTGTCGCTGATGTGCTGGCGCAGCTCGGCATTGGCCTGGAGCACGCCGTCTTCCAGCCGCGCCAGCAGGTCAGGCGCCGACTGGGCCGCGCCGATGCGCTCGATGGCGGCGGCGACCGTCGCGCTCGCCAGCGCCCCATTCTCGTGGCCGCCCATGCCGTCAGCCACGGCCCAGACGCCGAATTCCGGCCGGACGACCAGGTTGTCCTCGTTGGCACTGCGGACGCGGCCGACATGGCTGATCGCGCCGGTCTCAAACGGGGCGGTCGCACGGCTGAGGTCGGTCATGGTCCGGCTCGCCCCTGTTGGAGGAACGCATCGAAACGGCCGGTCAGCAGGCCGGCGAACAGATAGGGGTCCGGCAGGCCGTGGCCGACCAAGGCGAGCGGCTCGAAATTGTCGCCGCCCACGGTCCAGAAGCAGGTCGAATGCGCATAGGCGCGGGCATGGTCCTCAACGCGCAGCGCCGCCAGCCGCTCGGGAAAGCCCTGGGCGGAGCGGGCGGTGACGATCGTGCCGTCAGACAGGCGCACCATATCGGCGGGCGGCGCCGCGAGCAGCGCGTCATTGGGCACGCGCAACTGCGAGAGCCGCAGCGACACCGCCTCGAAACTCGCCTCGGCATCGAGCGCCTGCAGCAGGAAATCCTCGATCTCGCCGTACCAGGCATCCTGCGGATCGAGCTCCGGATGCGGGATGGCGCCGCCGGGTTCCGCCACCGTGAAAGCCGTCAGCGGGAAATAGCGGCCGATGCCGTCGACCGAGGGCATGAAGGCGCCGGCCACCGTCTGGCCGCAGAGGGCCTGGCCGATCCAGAAGCGCCAGATCGGCGCGTTGAGGAAGGCCTGCTGCCAGGCCGCGCCCATCTCCAGCCGGCTCGCGGTCAGCCCGCCCTGGAGCCAGGCCTCGTAGACCTTGAGAAAGGCGGCCGGAGCATTCACGGCGATGAAGTCGCGCTTGCCCGGAAGCTTCCCGAACAATCCACACGCCATCGCCTCAGATCCCGGCCGGGCAGCGGATGTCCCGCAGGGCAGGCAGGACGAGCGGGTTCTTCAGCGAGCCGACGCCGAACTGGTAGCCGACCTGGCGGCCGCCGCCCGACAGCGTCAGACCGACATTGTCGCCCTGCTTGAGCATCGAGCCCGCGTCGAGCATGCGGAAGAACGACCAGACGCCGTTGGCCTCGAACAGCTTGGCCTCGCCCGAAGGGGCGCTCGGCGTGTTGGAGAAGAAGCCGCCGCCGAAGGCGCCGCCTCCGCTCGCGCCGCCCAGCGTCAGCGTCACCGCCGTGCGGGCGATACCGGCGCCAGGCCACATCACCGGCACCGGCGTGTTGACGCCCTGCTGGCTCGCCACGGTGAAGCCGTTGATCTCGAGCTTGGCGCTCGCCGCATCGGCCGAGAGCGCGGTCGGCACCACGATCATCTGGAAGGAGGGCAGGTTGCCGCCGGTCGGGAAGAAGGCCTCCTTGATCTCGCTGGCGCGCTGGAACTCGCGCAACGTCGTCGGCGAGAGCGAGCGGGCGACGCGGCTTTCGACGCGCCAGGTCCATTGCGCCTTGGAGCTGTCGACATAGGGTTCGAGCCGCTCCTTGTAGAACTTGTCCATGATGCCGCCCGGCGCGAAGAGGCGGGCGAAATCCGCCAGCGGCACCTCGCGCGCGCTCGCCTTCACGAAGGGGTAGCGGTTGGCCATGACCTCGGTGCAGACGCGGCTGACCTGGTCGCCCAGGGCCTGCCGCAGCAGCGCGACGGTAGCGCCCGTGGCGTCGCCCTCGAAGTCGTTGACGGCGGAGACCACCATGCCGTCGAAGGGCGCCGGGTAGCGCGAGGAATTGGCGCGCAGCGACGCGATCAACGGAACCAGCGCCGCATTGGCCGCTGCCGACTGGGCCGGATTGGTCGCGGCGATGGCGAGGTTCTGGTTGATCTCGGCCAGGATCTGCAGAAGCTGGTCGACCGGCCGGCGCCCGAGATCGCCCTCGACCAGAACATGGAACGGCTTGAATTGGCTCTCGATATTGGCGCCGAGCGCCTCGTTGCCGCCACCGCCGAGGACGCGCTCGACGCCCGGCGCGCTGAGCGGCAGGTTCGCTCCCAGCCGGCTCAACGCGTCTGTGGCCCGCTTCTCGAGGACATCGGTCGCGGCGGCGGCTGCCGCCTTCCGGGCCGAGGGGCGCTCCTTGGTCAGCTGCGTCTCGTCCCTGACCGATTCGAGGATCTGCTTAAAGGGCGACGTCGCGGCGGCCATGGCGCTCAGCGCGACATATTGCGGCTTGTCGGCATTGAGTGGGCGCAGCTTGAGGCGGCGCAAGGTACGCTGCCAAGAGGCGACGTAGTCGCGGCTGTAGAGCTTCAACAGATCCTGAAACAGCGTCGCATACTGCGCGATGATCGCCTGCTGGTCGGTGTTCTCGCCCAGCACCCAGCGTTCCTTCTCGATGCGGTCGCCGATGTCACCGAGACGATCGACGAAGGCGTTCTGGAAGCCGTCATAGGTGTAGAAATAGGGCACGCGGATCGCGTCGAGATCCTCGCCGCCGACGCCCTCGAAGGCGAGCCTGACATCGGAGCCGCCGCGTCTTGCCGCGACCCAGTCCTTCTGGCTCTGCGAGCGGGCCTGGGTACGCAGCAGCTCATAGGCGCGCTCGGCGATGCTGAGGCGGCGCAGCGTGCGCTGGCTGTTCTCGATCAGGGATTGGTTGAGCCGGACGATGGGCTCGTTCGCGCCATCGTCCAGATCGAGCATGGCGACAAGGTGCTCTTCCAGCGCCTCGCGGCCCTTGGCATTGGCTGCGCCGGGGAAGAGGTTCTCGGCCCAGTCGAGCCGCATCCAGGAGATTACGAGGTCGCGGTCGAGCTTCGCCTGGCCGCCAACCATCATGTAGACCTTGAGCCCCTCATAGACGAAGCCGGGATTGTTGGCGTTGGCCTCGAGCTGCTCCTCGAGCCGGAAGATGATGCGCGAGCGCAGCATCCGCTCCAGCGCCTGCTGATAGGTGATCTCGCCGGCGTTCTGGAGCCGGTCGCGCTGGCTCAGGCCGAAGGTGGCGGGGATCGGAGTCGGGTCGGAGCGGGTGGCATAGCCAGCCGGCAGGTTGCGCAGCTTGTGCAGCAGCGGCAGCACGCGGCTGAAATTGCGCTCCGAGATCGTCGTCTCCTGCAGCACCGGGGCTGCACTGCTGCGATAATCGGAGAGGCCGTAATTGGTCGCGGTGATGAGATCGCTGTTGCGCGAGAAGCTGGTCCACCACAGGCCGAGCGCCGCCAGCGACAGGAGCGCGATGGTGGCGAAGCCGGCGACCCGCCACATGGTGGTGCGGCGCGTCGCGCCGAGATCGGTCGAGACCCAGCCGGCCTCGCCGATGATGACCTTCTGGATCAGATCGGTGAGGAAGTAGCTCTTGCCGCGGCCGGAATAGGAGCCGGCGCTGGCATGCTCGCTGCCGAAATTGCGCGAGAGCGCGCCGATCAGCTGGTCGATCGGCGTGCCCTCCTGCGTGCCCGAGGTGAAGTAGAAGCCGCGCAGCGTGGCGTTGGCGTGGTAGCGCGTCGGCTCGAAGACGCGGTCGAGGAAATCGACGACCGAGCGCTTCAGCGTCGCCATCTGGCTCGGGAAGCCGAAGATCTGGGCGCGCGCCGTGGGGTTGGCCTCGTCCTGCAGCCGGTCGGGCAGGCGCTCGTTCAGGCGCTCGATCAGCGCGTCGTATTCGGGCGCGACATCGCCGATCATGTTGCGGGTCTTGTCGGTGGTTTGGAAGGAGTGGCCCCAGACCATGCGGCGCTGCGGCTCCGACAAGGCGCCGAAGAACTCGTTGAAGCCGGCGATCAAAT
The DNA here is from genome assembly GCA_900470775.1 of Hyphomicrobiales bacterium. GTDB lineage: Bacteria > Pseudomonadota > Alphaproteobacteria > Rhizobiales > Beijerinckiaceae > Allobosea. Next base: position 18,191 of record UCBZ01000040.1, read on the forward strand.
CCGACTTGGTGAAGACCGCATAGACCGGGAAATCGACCTTGAGCCGTTCGTTCAGTTCGAGCAGGCGGTTGCGGATGGCGTCGGCATGGGCGGCGATCTCCTCCGGCGAGGAGGTCAGCAAATCCTCGACGCTGATCGCGACCATGACGCCGTTGATCGGCTGGCGCGGGCGGTTGGTCTTGAGCAGGTCGAGGAAGGCAAACCAGCTCGCCTTCTCCGCCTTGATGTCGGTGTCCTGCGTGGTGTAGCGGCCGGCCGTGTCGATCAGCACGGCCTCTTCGGCGAACCACCAGTCGCAGTAACGGGTGCCGCCGACACCGGCGACGGCGGCAGGTGCCGCGCCGCCGCGCGCGAGCGGGAATTTCAACCCGGAATTGACCAGCGCCGTGGTCTTGCCGGCGCCGGGCGGGCCGATGATGACGTACCAGGGCAGGTCGTAGAGATAGTCGCCGCCGTCCTTGCCGCGGGCGCGGCGCAGGGTCGCGAGCGCATCGCGCATCGCGCCGGAGAGAGCGGCGCCGTCGCCGGTCGGCTCCTGCTTTTCGAGCGCGTCGCTCAGCGCCGCCGTCGCCTTGCGGCGACGGATGACGATCACGGCCATCCAGGCGATGCCGCCGATTGCCAGCAGCAGCACGATCGGCAGGCGCACCCAGATGGAGTCGAACGGCCTGACGTCGCCAACGGCCAGGAACGGCGTGCCGAACCAGATCAGCAGGCACAGCGCAAGCGTTCCGATAAAGATCGCGCCGATCCTGAGCCAGGTCGCGAGGTTCATCTGTTTGAGCCTCCCTCAGACGTTGCGCTGGATCACGATTTCGACGCGCCGGTTCTTGGCGCGTCCCTCGCGGGTGGCGTTGGGCTCGATGGGGACATCGGCGCCCTTGCCCTCGAAGCTGATCCGGTCGGCCTTGGTCAGCTTGGTCTGCAGGAGCTCGCCCACCGCCTTGGCCCGGGCCTGCGAGAGTTCAAGATTGGAAGGGAAGCGGGCCGTGCGGATCGGCACGTTGTCGGTATGGCCGAGCACCTTGACCGTGCCGCCCTCGGTCTCCAGCACGCCGGCGATGCGCTCGATCAATGGCCTGAACTCGTCGCGCACGGCGGCCTGTCCGGGTTCGAACAGGGTGATGCCGACCAGCCTGACGATGATGACGTTGGGCGTCACCTGGCAGACGATCGGCGGCTGCACGGCGCCGCAGACCTTAGGCGGAACTACCGGCGGCGGGATCGGCGGCGGCGGAGCCGAGAAGCGGGGCCGCACGAGGCCGATCTCGCCCTTGGGATTGACGGTCAGCAGCGCGGTGGCCGCAGCCTCGGCATTGCCGCCGAGCAAAGCGCGGAAGACGAAAAAGAGCCCGAGTACGGCGACGGCGGCGAGCGCGGCGACCGACCAGACCGGAATCTTGAAGCGGGCGATCTGCGAGGCCACGGCCTGGCCGCGCCAGCGCGGCGAGAGTTCCGGATCGGGTTGCTTCACCCGCCGCAGCGTCTCGAACAGATTGCGCTGGATCATCTGGAGATTGGCGGCGCCGCCCGAGGAGGTGCGGTGGATGCCCTGGAAGCCCAGCGCCAGGCAGGCATGCATCATCTCGAGCAGGTCGTAATTCACCGACGGGTCGGCCTTGGCGCGGTCGAGTTCCTCGAAGAAGCGGACGCCGCCGACGCGCTCGCCGAAGAACTTCGAGAGCATGCTGTACTGGGTCCAGACGTGCCGGTCCTCACCGGGGATGTTCTGGACGATGTCGTCGGCTGCCGCGCAGAGGATGTATTTCGCGATGCGGGTCGTCTCGGCCGAGGCTCCGGCGCCGCGGACCTCGTGCTCATAGGCCTCGATCGTCTCGGTGACCTGGCCCAGGAGCTGTGCCGGAGGGGCACTGCTCAGCGAGGAGCGCAGCCGCCCGAGCAGGAGCAGGAGCGGCCCGGCGGCGCGCAGCAGCGGGTTGGTGTTTGGCGTCAGGAGCTGGTCGCGCCGTGGCAGCGGCCCACCGGTTGGGGCGGACTGCGGAGCCGGGCGCGGTGCCACCGGCTGCGGCGTCGAGAGCCATTCGTCGCCGGTTCCGGGTACGCCGGGCGAGGCAACGGCAGGGGCGGCATAGGGGGCGGGCGCCGATGGAGCCGGCTGCACCGGGCGCGAGGGCGGCGGCGCGCGCCGGCCGGCCGGGTTCGGCTTGATGATGGTCCGGTCCGACCGGCCGAACGGATCGGAGGGTTCGCTCATCGCCTGCCCTCGAGCACGGCCCAGAGCTCCATTTCGAGATCGGGCCAGTCACCGGAAAAATGCATGCCGATCGAGCTTGCGGTCGAGAATTCGGGCCAGAGCGGCGAGGTCCGGTCGAGATAGAAATAGACGTGGTCGGTCAGCGCGCGGATCTGCGGCGGCGGGGTCGGCAGATGGACGAGGTTGATGCCCGGCAGATGGGCATGAACGATCTCGTTCATCTTGGTGTTGGGGCCGATCTTGAAGAGCTGCGGGAACTGGGCCTGGATCTCGGTCAGCGGCCGCCGCGCCGCGACCTCTAGGATCAGCGTCGCGTTGCGCACGAGGCTGCGGTCCCGGATCGTCGACATGAAGGCGTTGGGCGCGCGCTCGGTGATCTCCAGCCGGATCGCCCGGCGGCCGAGATTGGCCGAGAGGAAGTCCTGGATATCGCGCACGACGGGCGAGAAACAGTTTTCCAGGTCGTCATGGTCATAGGCGGGATAGTCGCGGGCGCGACGCTCGGCCGTGGTGAAGGTGGCGAGTTCGCCGGCCAGCGCGACGAAGGTCACGAACAGCCGCTCGGGATGGACGTAGCGCGACTGGCGCAGATGCTTCAGCACCGGGATCTGCCGGTTGAGGAGTTGCAGCATGAAGTAGTCGGCGCTCTGCAGGCCGCCACCTGCCGTCGGGTCGGCGGCGTAGCGGGCAAGCTCTTCCAGCTTGTTGTCGATCCAGCCGATCGCACGGTCGAGCCAGCCCTCGATTACCGGATAGGCCGAGCAGACCAGCACGGGCGGGGCGAATTTCTCGTCGAACAGGATCGCCCGGTCGCGGACCTCGAGGATGCGGCCGAGCGCCAGGCCGACATAGCCGGCTTTGGCGGTCTTGCGCAGTTCCAGCGTCAGGCGCGGATGGGCGATGTCGATCTCTTCCTCGATGCGCAGCGAGGCGGTCGAATCGATCAGCATCTCGGTCGAGGGCAGGTAGCGGCTGGCGCTGCCGTTCAGCGCGTCCTCGACCTCGCGGGTATTGGCCGAGGCGAGCGGCAGCGAGAGCCAGACGATCTGGCCGGCCGCGTTCTCGGGAACCTCGATCGCCAGCGGCAGCGGGCTGTTGTCGGGCATGGCGAAGGGCGTGCCGTCCGGCATCACGCCGACGGCGCGGCGCAGGCCTATCCTGCTTTGCTGGGCGAGGTCGCGGTCGATCTCCAACACCGAGAATCCCCATGGGTAAGGGGTAACGTGCCGGACACGGTTTTCCAGCAGGTTCTCAAGATACCGATCGTTCTGCTGGAAGTGATGCGGCCTTAGAAAAAGCCCTTCCGACCAAACGACCTTGCTGTACCACGACATCCGGGTCTCGCTCACTCAAGGGCATGCAGGCAACCTTATACGGGTCGCCAACAAGCGTCACCAAGCGAATGCTAGACTCACGGAAAGCGGCTGCCGTCATTGACTTGAATGATGCGCCGTTGCGCGATTGCGGGCAGGATCGAACCGCCATCGATGCAAGTGCTCGATGGCAGCAGGAGCGGAGCCATGGGTAAAGGTCCAGCCGCGCGCGTTTTCGATATGACCGCCCACCCGCTTCCAGGGGTGCTTCAGCCGGGGCCGGGCAGCCCCACCGTGCTCATCGGCGGGTTGCAGGCATGGCGCGGCGTGCCTGCCGCCGCTGCAGCCGCGATCCAGGCCGCTAAGGCCGTATCCGACGCAGCACTCGACGTGGCGAAGGCCGCCACCGTCGCGGCCGCCGGCACGCCCGGAGCGCCGGCCGCGGTCACCGCCGAAGAAACCGCCAAGGCTACGGCGGCCGCGAATATGAGCTCGATGATCAGCAGCGCGTCCGGTGGCGCCGACATCCATCTCTGCCTGACGCCGCTAGGTCCGCTGCCACTGCCGACGCATGGCCCAGGCGTCGTCATCGACGGCTCGCAGACCGTGCTGATCAACAATCTGCCGGCCTGCCGCGTCACCGACACCATCATCGAGGCGGTCGGACCGCCGAACAAGATCGTGATGGGCATGGTCAACGTCATCATCGGCGGCTGACGGGCCAGTCATCCTCGGCTAGGACGGGGCCGGCACGCAGGATGCGGCCGACCCGACATCACCGAAGGATCAAGGCCATGACCATCGAACGCATCGGAGTGACGCAGCGCTGGTGTGATGCCGCGATCTTCAACGGCATCGTCTTCCTGGCCGGTCATGTCGCCGAGAAGACCGAGGGGCGCCCGCTCGCCGAGCAGACCGCGGAGGTGCTGGCGCTGCTTGAGGAGACGCTGGAAAGCGCCGGCTGCGACAAGACGCGCATTCTCAGCGTCCAGATATTCCTTACCGATATCACGAAGATCGCCGAGATGAACGCGGTCTGGGACGCCTGGGTTGCGCCGGGTACCGCGCCGGCCCGCGCCACCGTCGAGGCGAAGCTGGCCTCGCCCGGCCACGACATTGAGATCACGGCCGTGGCGGCGAAGAAGGGGATGGGCTGAATCGCTCGATTCCATTCTGCGTCATGCAAAAGCGCGGGTCAGGCCGACGGCTCGCGTTTGAACGTGATGCCGCAGTTCTTCTGGATGGAGACCTTTTCGATGGTCTCCATTTCGCCTTTCAGGCGACCGAGTTCGGCAGCATTCTGGCCGTCGCCCTTCACAGCGAATAGCAGCGGCCAGAAGACGACGACGCCTACGGTGGTTACTACGGCATCTTGGGTGCGGCGAGAATCCTGTGTGCCGGCTGTTTCTATGGCGCGGGTCGAGATTCGTTCCGCTTCCTCGCCCAACTGCTTGCAAGTGTAAGCCTGATACTGCAGCGGCGAGACATAGGACGCTCTGATGTCAGACGAGCTTGATGCGCAAGCTGAGCTGATCAGGCCAATACAAACGGCCGCAAAATGACGCATTATCCCCCCAAAGGACAACTTTTCGTTGTGTCCTAGAGGCGCGTCCCAAGTTGGGAAGTCAATCGAACAGCGGACTTGCGCGATACATCCCTTCGGATAACGCGGCTACTTTCCGCCGCGATCGTAGCACTCCGCGAAATACAGCATGAAGGCGTCGACCAGCCCGTCCTCATAGGGGGCGGTCTTGGCGTCCCAGCGGGCGACATAGGCGTCCCACATCTTCGCCTTGCGCGAGCCGAGCAGCGAATCGAGGCCGCGTTCCTGCGCCGTGCTTTCGGCGATCGCCTGGGGGTCGAGATCCTCGACCAGCATGCGCAGCGCATGCTGCATCGCCGAGTAGGTCTTGATCTGATGGGCCTTGAGGTCGCGGAAGCTCTCGTCGAACGCCTTATGCGCACTGAGATAGCCGCTCTTGGGCTTGCCGAAGATGAGCTGCAGCGCGTCGTCGACGGTCGGCGAGAATTTCAGCGGGTTGTTGTCCTGCGCCTGGATCATCGTCTGGTTGGCGCTGCGGGCGATGCGCTTGCTCTCGGCCCGTGCGGCCAGCAACTGCTTCAGCTCGATCGCGACCAGTCGCATCAGCCCGCCGAGCTGCTCGGCGAAGGCGCCCGGATCCTGCCAGCCGAGATCGCTGGTCGAGACGCCGGCGCCCTTGGCGAAGCGTTGGACGAATTCGCCGGCGGAGATGGCGGGCATGCCGGCCGGCATCGGCGGCGCGAAAGGTTGCGGCGGCGCCTCGAAAGGCGGCGAACGGTCGATCGGGGGCGGTTCCGCGAAGGGCAGCGGCGCGATCGACGGTAACGGGGCCGGGGCGGACGCCTCGCCCCAGGGATCTCCGGCAGGCACATCGGCCGTGATCGGCCGGCGCGGCGTCGGGATCGGCGCGACAGGTTCGACGACGGGTGCGGGCGGGGCCTGATAAGGCGCCCAAGCAAGGTCGTCGCCGCTCGCCGGGGGCGTGAAGGCCTGTGCGGGAGGCGGCGCGACCGGCTGCGAGGTCGGTGTCGGCAGGTCGGCGGCCCAGTCGATGAAACCGTCATGAACGGGGCGATGCTTGTTGGGCGGGAGCAGGTCGCGGCGGGGAATCGGCGGGGCCTCGTCACCGTTCGACGACCAGAGCGATTCCGGCTGCGGCGCGAAGGCCGGCGCGGCAGCCTGCGCCGGCTCCTGCCGGGAGGCGTCGTCGATCGTCACGGCGATGATGTAATGGCCGATCTCGAGCCGGTCGCCATTCTGGAGTTGGTAGGGCGACTGCACGCGATTGCTGTTGCCGTTGACATAGGTGCCATTGGTCGAGACGTCGCGGAGCCAGTAGCCGCCGTCGCGGAAGCGGATCTCGCAGTGGCGCCCCGAGATCGCCCTCGTCGGATCGGGCAGGGCCCAGTCGAGATGCTGGTCGCGGCCGATGTCGAGGCCGCGGCCGCCGCTGAGGGTAACGCTGAGCGGCCCGCCATCGGGAAGCGCGGTTTCATTCTCGATCGTCAGCGTCAGGGGCATCGCGATACTCTTGGCACCAGTCTTGGCGACACGTTCGGGCAGGGTCGTGGCGCCGCGCGGGATGGGAGCCCCGTTCCTCCGGCTGCCGGAAGGATGGTGGCGCGCCACATCGCCGGCCTGCGCTCAGGATCTGGTCTTGCTGCCGTCGTCATCGGCCAATCGAATGCATGCTTCGACACAGTTGCGCAATGCGGCGTCGTGGTCGCGGCCCGACAGGCGTCCGAGTGCGGTCATGACGGCGATGCGGGCGGTCTTTGCCGTCAGGTCGGGCGGGCAGGGGACATTATGCGTCGTCACCATGCTGCCGCCCGAATAGCCGGCGGCGAAGGCAGCCCAGGTGCCGGGCAGGGCGGTGTCGCCGGCTTCGGCCAGCGTCAGCGCCGCCCGGCGCGTTTCGTCGCGCGGATCGCGGACCCAGGCCTCGGCGGCGGCGATGGCATCGTCGGGCGGCGCTCCGGGGGCTTGCATCGCGCGCAGCGCCTGCGTGGCCCACCAGACCGCCTCGCGGCGCGGCAGGACGAAGGCACAGAACCCGATCGCCTCGGTGGGGGCAGGTCCCTGTGCGAGACGCTTGAGGAAGGCGAGGGGGTGCTCCCGCGTCGGCGGCGTCCTGATCACCTTGCCGGCCGCGGGATAGGTCTCGAACACCTCTTGGGCGGTATTGAAGCGAAGACGCGACATGGAAGCTCTCAGTTGATCTTCACCATGGCACCATTGATGATCACCAGCGCATCGCTGAGCACCTCCGTCTTGGCGATGCTCTTGATCGTGATCGTCGGCGAGGAGATCTCGATGCTCGCCGGCAGCATCTTGATGGTGCTCTCGCCGACCTTGAGGTTGATCTCGGTCAGGGCTTCGACGTCGAGCTTGCCCTGGTCGATCTTGAGCTTGTCGTTGCCCTGCTTCAGCGTGGTCTCGCGGGAGTAGCCTCCATCCTTGTATTCCGGCCCGATCTCGCGCGTTTCCTTGCTCTTGATCAGGACCTTGTGGTCCTTCTGGGCCTGCATGCTGAAGACTTCCTGGCCCTTGCGGTCCTCGAACTTGATCTCGTTGTAGAGCTCGGAAAATCCCTTTCCGTCGGTCGATTCCGATTTCAGGCCGGACTGGGTCTTGTTGTCGGGCAGCGAGTAGGGCGGCTTGTGCTGGTCGTTGACGACCGTGCCGGTGACCAGCGGCAGATCCGGATTGCCCTCGAGGAACTCGACCACGACCTCCTGGCCGATGCGTGGGATGACCTGTCCGCCCCAGCCCTTGCCGGACCACATCTGCGCGACGCGCGTTCGGCAGGAGGTCGAGTCGTCCTCGCGATCCCAGTGGAAGCGCAGATAGATGCGGCCGAACTCGTCGACGTCGATATCGCCTTCCTCACCCTTGTTCTTGTCGCCGACGACCTTGGCAGTGTGGGGACCGTAGACGGTCGGTCGGGGCGTCGTGAGCGGGGCGCGGAAGCGCCGGTCGCTCTTCTGTAGCTCGTAGGACCCGCTATAGACGGAATCGTCGGTGTTGCCGGAGCGGTAGCTTTGCCCGCTAAAGCCATGGCTTGCCCGGACGACGAGATATTCGATGTTCTCCGAGGTGAGCTGATGGGAGGACAGCGTCATCAATGCGCCTGGATAGAGGCTGGGCGCGTCGCCGGCAGCATGGCGGCGATCGTCCTGGGCCTGCGTGGCCTGGGCGCGGACCCGGGCGAAATGCTCGCCTTCGTCGCGCTTGATGTAGGTGCGCGGGTAATCATAGGCCTCGTAGGATTTCGCCTTGTCGAAGCCCGCCTCCGCCCGTGCCGTCAGGTCCGAGCCCGACTGCTGGAAATCGTAATCCTTGAGGGCGACCTTGCCGGTCCGCAGCCGCCTCATCGTCGACCAATGCGACATGTGCTCGATATGGCGCGGCATCCGGCTCGACAGCGGCATCAGCGGATAGGTCGTTGGGGCACCGAGATAGGTCGGCTGTGCGGCGGCCTTGACGGGATCATGCGAGGTCCGCGAATCCGAGAGGATCAGCTTGTGGTCGCCGTCGCTGTGCTTGAAATAGTAATAGACGCCGTACTGCTCCATCAGCCGCAGGACGAAGTCGAGATCGGTCTCGCGATACTGCACGCAGTAGTCGATCTTCGCCAGGCTATCGCTCGTGCGGTCGTCGAAGCTCGCGGTCTCCTCCTTGCCAAAGATCTGCTTGATGATGTCGATCGCGGTCTTGTTCTTGAAGATCCGGCAGTCGGCGCGCTGCGAGAGCAGCCAGAGCCAGGGCCGCAGCGTGAAGCGGTAAATATAAAGGTCGTTCTCCTTGCCGACCCACTGGGCATCGACAAGCGTGCCGTTGAACACCCGCTCGCTGCCATTCTTCAGGATCATCTTCACCGAGCATTTCTGGCTCATGATGCTCTGAAGATCAGCATTCTCAGTCTTGCTGCTGGCTTCGATTTCATAGGTAAACAATTCGCTCAATGCTTCATGAGCTTGAAACTGCATAAGTGAAAATTCATCTGGACCCAAAGGCGTCGTAAACGAAGCAGTTCTTTGGGACTGTCGAAGATCAGCGGCCATCAACGAAACCTCACGGTTCTAGATGCTATTTTGATATTGACGTAGCGGATGGCGCGAGTCATAATTTGCGCATTCAATCTTCATCCGCCCGTGCGAAGTTAAAACGGAGGGGGACCATGCGCAAGCAGCCCACTATGACAGCCATCGCCATCCTTTCCGCTGGTTTTTATGTGCTCCAGGCGCTGCCTGCGCAGGCGCAGACCTACAAGGCGGACGATATCGTCAAGCATTTCCAGCCGGCGACGCCGCAGCCGGGCCCGAGCGCGACGCGCGGGCTGTGCATCGGCACGGAGGCCGACTGCAACAAGGCCGGCCATGTCGTGAAGCCGGCCGCCGTGGCTGCTTTCGACCTGGTCGTGCGCTTCAAGTACAATTCCGACGTGCTCGAGCCCGATGCGCGGGTCAATCTCGACGAGTTCGCCAAGGCGCTGAAGACGCCGCAGCTCGCATCGAGCAGCTTCATGGTCGAGGGGCATACCGATGCCGCCGGCCGGCCGGGCTACAATCTTGACCTGTCCGAGCGGCGGGCCCGGGCGGTGGTGCGCTATCTCAGCGAGCGTGGTGTCGATACCAGCAAGCTTGCCGCACGCGGCTACGGCCAGAGCAAGCCGGTCGTCCCTGACCCGTTCTCCGGCGACAACCGCCGTGTCGAGACCCGTCTGAAAAGCGAATGAGCGGCAAGGCGCCTCGGAGGCGGGGTGCCCCGCCGACGAGCCGCCGAACGCGTGACCGGTGAGTGCGATGGCGGCCTTGAATTTCGCTGAATTTGCGAACGCGATTTCCGACGACGATCCTTGTGGGCCGGATCTCGAGGACGATACCGATTTCATGAACACGATGGCGCGGCTCGAGGTCGTGCTGCCGGCGCAGTATTTCCGGCGCGACGATGACGGACGGCAGGTCGCGTTCGACCGCAGCGGCATCGAGTTCCCGGCAGCCTTCTCCGACATCGCCAAGCTGCTCGGGCGCTCCCGCGACCTGCGGGTCTTCGTTCTGGCGGGCAAGCTGTCGATCCTCAACCGCGATGTGGCGGCTTTCGCCGCTTGCCTAACGGCCATGGCCACGCTCCTGTCCGAACATTGGGAGGAGGTGCATCCGCGCGCCATGGACGGCGATTTCGTCATGCGCGAGGTCGCGCTGCAGAGCCTCGACGAATTGCCGACCGTCGTGCTGCCGCTGCAGCATGCGCCGCTGTTCGTGAGCCGGCGGATCGGGCCGTTCGCCTTCCGGAGCCAGCTTGTGGCCACGGGCGAGACCCGGTTGGTCGAGGGCGAGCAGCATCCCGATCAGGGCGTGATCCAGGCTGCGCTCACCGAGGCGGATATCGACGACCTGACGGCGACGCTCGCCCGAATTCGCGCGATCAGCGAGGCACTCGGCGCGATCAGCGCGATATGGCTCGAGAAGGTCGGGGCCGGTCATGCGCTCAGCTTTCCGCGCCTGTCGGCGCTGGTAGGTCAGATCGTCGCCTTCGTCGACGCGGCGGTCGCGCGGCGCGTGCCCGGCCATCAGGCGGCTCCGGGGGCGGAATCCACGCCCGGCGCCGCCGCTCCGGCGGTCCCCAACAGCTATGCGCCGGGGGCCTGCAACAGCATCCTTCAAGTGAAGGATACGCTGGCCGCCTGCCTCGGCTATTTTCGTCGCATGGAACCTTCCAGCCCGGCGGTCCTCCTGATCGGCCAGGCCCAGCAACTGATCGGCAAGTCCTTGATCGAGGTCATTCAGATCATGTTCCCGGAACACCTGGACAAGGCGGTCCTCGAGATCGGCGATCGTCCGCGGTTCCGGCTGCCGCTGGAGCGTCTCAGCGTCTCGGACGAGTCCTCCTATGAGGAGGAAACCTCGTATGAAGAGACATCGTATGACGATGCTTCCGAAGAGGCTGACGCCGAAGCGGATGACGATGCCGACGCTTCCGATGAGGATGGCGCGAGCGAGGACGGTTCGGAGCCTGCCGAGCAGCCGCGTGCTGCGGCGCTGGAGAAGGCCGGCCTGAAGATCGAGAGCCGGTCGGCTGCGGTCGCGGGGATGAGGGCGGTCTCGGCATTCTATCGCCAGATCGAGCCCTCGCATCCGACGCCGCTGCTGATGGACAAGGCCTGCGCGCTTGCGCAACATGATTTCATGGCGCTTCTGGGCAACATCCTGCCCGATGTCGCCCAGATGCCGGAAGCCGACAGCTAGGTCATTTTTTTGTATTCCGGTTGAACCGCGCACCAAGTTGGCGCGACTATATCGGTAGAGACCAAGAACGGTTAGGATGTCACGTTACGTCGGCGTGACGCCATTGCAGAGGGGCTGGTACAATGGCCGGAGATTCAGGGCAGAAGTTCATCCGTCGCAACAGGCCGCCGCGGGTCCATATCACCTACGAGGACCCGTACAACGCGGAGCAGAAGGTCGAGCTGCCCTTCGTCATGGGCGTCATGGCCGACCTCTCGGGCAATGCCTCGGGGATCGAGAAGGCGGAGATTTCCCAGCGCAAGTTTCTTGACTTCGACATGGACAATTTCGACCAGCGCATGGCCGCGATCGAGCCCGGCGTCGCCTTCAACGTCCCCAACAAGCTCGGTGATGGCGGCGACAAGCTCTCGGTGGCGCTGAAGTTCTCGAAGTTCGACGATTTCAACCCGGCCGCGGTTGCCCGCCAGATCCCGGCGATGGCCAAGCTGCTGGAGGCGCGCGAACAGCTCGCCAACCTGGTCCGCTTCATGGACGGCAAGATGGCGGCGAGCGACCAGATCAAGGCGCTCCTCTCCGATCCCCAGCTCATGGCGGCGCTCAAGGATAAGCTTGGCGACAAGCCTTCCGACGGCGCTCCCGCCGAAGACTCCAAGTAAGCAAGCGAGGCGGCAATGGCAGCGGAAGCACAGACCCAGCAGCCCGGCGGCGCAGTCGCCGAGACCCGTGATCTCGACGAGTTCGCCTCGGTCCTGAAGCAGAGCTTCAAACCCAAGACCGAGCGGGCGGCGACCGAGGTCGAAGCCGGTATCGCGACCCTGGTCAACCAGGCGCTCTCGGACTCGACGCTCATCAAGAACGACGTGCTCGACACGATCGAGGAGATGATCGCCAGGCTCGACGCCAAGCTGACGGAGCAGATGAACGAGGTGCTGCACGCACCGGAGTTCCAGCAGATCGAGAGTGCCTGGCGCGGGCTGAACTACCTGGTCTTCAACTCGGAGACCGATGCGCAGCTCAAGATCAAGGTGATGAACGTCTCGAAGAACGAGCTTTATCGCAATCTGAAGACCTATCCCGGCGCACGCTGGGACCAGAGCCCGCTGTTCAAGCAGGTCTATGAGCAGGAATTCGGTCAGCTCGGCGGACAGCCCTTCGGCTGCCTGATCGGCGACTACCACTTCAGCCATGTGCCGACGGACGTGCAGCTGCTGCGCGACCTCTCCAAGGTCGCCGCCGCCGCCCACGCTCCCTTCTTCGCCGGCGCCGAGCCGACGCTGATGAGCATGGACTCCTGGACCGAGCTGTCCAATCCGCGCGATCTCAGCAAGGTGTTCGACACGCCCGACTATGCGGCCTGGAAGGGCCTGCGCGATGCAGCCGACTCCCGCTATGTCGGCCTGTGCCTGCCGCGGGTGCTGTCGCGGGTGCCTTACGGCGCGAAATCGGAGCCGGTCGAGGAGTTCGCCTTCGAGGAGGACACCGACGGGCACAAGGGCGAGAACTACGCCTGGATGAACGCGGCCTATGCGATGGCCGTGAACATCAACCGCGCCTACAAGGAGTATGGCTGGTGCACGCGCATCCGCGGGGTGCAATCGGGCGGCGAGGTGCTGAACCTGCCGACCCACACCTTCCCGACGGACGATGGCGGCATCGACCTGAAATGCCCGACCGAGATCGCGATCAGCGACCGGCGCGAGGCGGAACTGGCCAAGGCCGGCCTGATCCCGCTGATCCATCGCAAGAACACCGACAAGGCCGCCTTCATCGGCGCCCAGTCGCTCTACAAGCCCAAGGCGTTCTCGGGCCCCGACGGGGTGGCGGCGACGGCTTCGGACAATCTGTCTTCGCGCCTGCCCTACATGTTCGCAGTGTCGCGTTTCGCGCACTACCTGAAGTGCATGGTGCGCGACAAGGTCGGTTCCTACAAGGAAAAGGAGCCGCTGCGGCGCTGGCTGCAGGAATGGATCACCGATTATGTCGACGGCGATCCGATCAATTCCAGCGAAGATACGAAGGCCCGGCGCCCGCTTTCCGATGCGCGCATCGATGTCTTCGAGGACGAGGAGAACCCTGGCTACTACTCGGCCAAGTTCTATCTCCGGCCGCACTTCCAGCTCGAGGGCATGGATATCGGTCTGAGCCTGGTCTCACGCCTGCCAGCTCCCAAGACGTGACCGTCACCTGACCAGCATGTGACGTTAGCAAGTAAGACTTCGGCGCTTCGGTCGATCGAGACCGGGCGCGCAGGAGAACTGCGTCCAGTATTCGGGTTCTACAAACCAAATCCCTCATCAGTCACAACCATTGGAGATGATCATGGCTACCGACTTCCTTCTCGAAATCGACGGCATCAAGGGCGAAAGCAAGGACGACAAGCACAAGGATACGATCGAGGTCGATTCGTTTTCCTGGGGTGTCAGCAACGCCGGCTCGCATTCGGCCGGCCATGGTGGCGGCGCCGGCAAGGCGAGCTTCCAGGACATCCATTTCACCTCGTCGGTCGGCAAGGCTTCGGCGAACCTGGCGATGTCCTGCGCCAGCGGCAAGCACATCAAGAAGGCCGTGCTCTTCGTCCGCAAGCAGGGCGAGACCCAGCAGGACTACTATGTGGTCACGCTCGAGGATCTGCTGGTGTCGAGCTACCAGTCCGGCGACGCCGCCGGCGGCTCGAGCGTCCCGACCGACCAGTTCTCGCTGAACTACGCCAAGATCAAGTACGAGTACAAGCCCCAGAAGCCCGACGGCTCGCTCGATGCGCCGGTCACCATGACCTGGGATATCAAGGCCAACAAGAAGTAAGCCCGAAGGCGGGTCGGTGTCGCGAAAGCGGTGCCGGCCCGCCGTTTTTCATGGTGGCCGTTGCGGAGAAGCGCCGCGGCGGCCATCGTGCTTGCCTGGCTGCCATGACCGGCAGCTCCGTGACCGAGATGCGATCCGAGGCGTCATGAACGGCCCGAAGCGATGAACGGCCCGATCTCCAGGAAGCGGCTGCGGCCGCCCTTGATGTTCGCGTTCCGCGAGGCGCATCTCGAAAAGGATGCGAAGGTCTCGCTCGACCTGCGCGATGCCGGGGGCGAGCGCGTCATCGCCAACCGCCGCGCCGCGCCGCGCGCCGCGATCACGGAGCCCAAGCTCAGGCGCGAGATCGCGATCGATCTCGAGGCGCTGGTCAACACCATCAACCTCGGCTCGTCGCTCGATCTGTCCGGCTTCGAGCATGTCCGGAAGTCGATCCTGAATCACGGCTTTCCGGACCTGACGCGGCTGTCGATCGACGAGCATCGCGTCGATCTGATCCGCGAGGACATGGCGGCCGTGCTGCTGGCCTACGAGCCCCGTCTGATCAAGGAATCGATCGCCGTCGAGCGCGATGACGGGCTGGATGCCGCCGAACTCAAGGTGCGCTTTCTCGTCCGGGCGGACCTCAATTGCGAGCCGCTCAACGTGCCCGTCCAGTTCGTCGCCGATCTCGAACTCGACACCGGCAAGATGGCGATCAGGAGCCGATAGGGGCGATGAACCAGGAGTTCCTCGACTTCTACAACCAAGAGCTCCGCCTCTTCATGGAGCACACGAAGGAATTTGCCGAAGAGTATCCGGGCATTGCCGAAAGGCTGGGCGGGCTCGTGGGTGAACGCATGGACCCGATGGTTGGCGGGCTTCTGGAGGGCGCGGCCTTCCTGGCGGCGCGCGTTCAGCTCAAGCTCAAGCACGAATTCCCCGAATTCACCAATAACCTGCTCGAACAGCTGATCCCGAACTATCTGGCGCCGACGCCTTCGGCCCTGCTTGCCGGCATCCGGCCGCCTTTTGCCGATCCGGGCTTGCGCGAGGGCGTGCGGATCCCGCGCGGCTCCTATATCGACGCGACCTATCTCGAACGCGAGCGCCGCGTCGCCTGCCGCTACCGGCTCGGCGCGGATGTCACGATGTGGCCGTTCGACGTTGCGGCGGCCGAATACATTCCCGCGCCGGGGCCGTTGCAGGCGCTGGGCCTGCGCACCGACCACCGGGTTCTCTCGGGATTGCGGTTGTCGCTGACGCACCGGACCATGGCCGATCCCGAGCAGGAACCTTCGGCGGCGGAGGCGCTGAAGACGCCGACGAGCTGGTTCTCCGGCTGCCGCTGCAAGGATCTGACCTTCCATCTGCTCGGCGCGGAGGCCGATGCGGTCGCGCTTTACGAGCAGCTCTTCTCGGACTGCGTCGGCATCTATTTCCGCCATCTCGACGAATTTGGGGACCCCGTGATCACGCCGGCTGACGGCTGTTCCCTGGAGCAGCTCGGTTTTGCCGAGGACGAGGCGCTGCTGCCGGCCGATACCCGGATCTTCCGCGGCTTCGACCTGCTGCGCGAGATGTTCTGGTTCCCGCGCAAGTTCCTCGGCTTCAAGCTCGATGGGCTTGCCCGGATCATGCCGCGCCTGACCGCCAAGGCGGTCGACGTCGTTTTCGTCTTCGACGAGGCCAACACCAGGCTGGCCGCGGCGGTGCAGAAGCAGATGTTCGGGCTCTATGCCGCGCCCGCGATCAACCTGTTCGAGAAGACGGCCGACCGTATTCCCGTCAAGAGCAACCAGCACGAATTCCATATCGTGCC
The DNA here is from genome assembly GCA_900470775.1 of Hyphomicrobiales bacterium. Lineage (GTDB taxonomy): Bacteria > Pseudomonadota > Alphaproteobacteria > Rhizobiales > Beijerinckiaceae > Allobosea. The sequence goes on from UCBZ01000040.1 coordinate 34,113, forward strand.
GGACCGCAGCCGCCAGCTCGATTACGAGCCGCACAGCATTCTCTCGGTCAACGCCCACTATACTGGCGGCCGCGAGAAGCAGCCGGTGCATCCGCTCTATTCCTCACCGGAGGGTGCCTCGCCGACGCATGGTCTGCTCTACACCCAGCGCAGGCTGCCGCGCCGGCGCTCCGTCGCCGAGCGGCGCACCGGCCGGTCCTCGGACTATACCGGCACCGACATGTTCATCTCGCTGGTCGAGCCGGCCGGCGTCGCCGACACGATCTCCGTGGCCGAGCTCAGCGTGCGCGCGCTGTGCTCGAACCGGCATCTGCCGGAGCATCTGCCGACAGGCGAGGGCGGCGCCGATTTCCGGCTGATCGACAATGTCGCGCTTGATGTCGCCTGCATGTCGGGCCCGACGCCGCCGCGAGAGCCGATCGTCTCGCAACTGCGTTTGCGCTCGGAGACGGCGAGCACCGGTGTCGTGACCTGGCGGCTGATCAACCTGCTCAGCCTGAACCATCTCGGCCTTGTCCAGCGCGGTGCCGGGCATAATGGCGAGGCTTTGCGGGAACTGCTCTCGCTCTTCGCCGATCTCGCCGACAGTGCCACTGAGCGCCGCATCCGCGGCATCAAGAGCGTCGACAGCCGGCCTGTCGTGCGGCGGTTTCCTCAGCGGGCCGGGACGGGGGCGGCGCGCGGTCTGGAGATCACGGTCGTTCTCGACGAGAAGGCCTTCGAGGGCTCGGGCGTCTTCCTGCTCGGTGCGGTACTCGATCGCTTCTTCGCCGAATACGCCGCGATGAACCATTTCACCCAGACGGTGATCCGCACCGTCGAGCGCGGCGAGGTCATGCGCTGGCCGCCGCGCGCCGGATCGAGGCGCATCCTGTGAGCGACAGCGCAAGCCCCAGTGCAGGTGAAAGCCTCCAGCGCGAGCCGAGCTACGCCGAGCAGCTCCAGGACGAGCCCTGGCGCTTCGATTTCTACGCGGTGATGCGCCGGCTCGAACGCAGCTTTCCGGAGCGGGCGCGGATCGGCGATGTCGCTGCGCGGCGCGACGAATATGTCGCGCTGGGCGAGCAGGCCTATCTCGATTTCCCGGCCTCGACGATCTCGGATGCCGACCGCGACCTGCAGGGGCGGCTGCGGGTCTTCGTCAAGTTTCTCGGCCTGCTCGGGCCGCAGGGCGCGCTGCCGCTGGCCACGACCGAGGAGACCTACCACTGGCAGCTTGTGCGGGACGACGCGTTTCCACGCTTCCTCGACGTCCTGAACCATCGCTTCCTGCAGCTTTTCTTCCGCGCCTGGGCGGATTCCCGGCCGATCGCGCAGCATGACCGCCCAGAGTATGACCGCTTCGCGGCTTATGTCGGCAGCCAGATCGGGCTTGGCTCGCCGCCCTTCCTCAAGCGCGACACGGTGCCCGATGCCGAGAAGCTGTCCCATGCCGGGCTGATCGGCGCGCAGGCCAAATCGGCCTCGCGCCTGCGCGGCCTGTTGTCAGGGCTGTTCAAGGCGCAGGTCGAGATCGAGCAGTTCGTCGGCATGCGGCTGGTCTTCGATCCGGCAGACCGCACCCGGATCGGCGCCGCGCATTGCACGCTCGGTGGCGACGCGCTGCTCGGTGCCAGCGTCTACAGCGTCGAGGATAAGTTCCGCATCTGCATCGTCGCGCAGAACCTCGCGGAGTTCTCACGATTCCTGCCCAATGGCGACCGCTGCGAGCCGCTGGCGGACGCGGTCTTCTTCCATCTCGGCGAGCAGTTCGAATGGGATGTCGAGCTCGCCTTGCCGGTCGGCGAGGTCAAGCCGGCGCGGCTCGGCCAGTTCGGCCAGCTTGGCTGGACAAGCTGGATGTCGCCGAACTGGGATGCTTCCAGCGGCGCGCTGCGCCGCGATGCCCGTTTCCACCCTGCCGAGCGCATGCGCCTGCAACGCAGCCGGCCGACCTGAACCTGACGAACAAGGGGACCATCATGGCCGACATCAGTCTCGAAGCCGTCACAGGCAAGCTCAACCGGGTCGGCTATGAGGCCTTCATCCAGTCGCTGCGGCAGGCCAAGGGAGCCGGCAACCGCAATGTCGAGCTGGCCCACTGGCTCGCCCAGATCCTGCAGCGGCGCTCGACCGATATCGGCCTCACCGCGCAGCATTACGGTCTCGATATGGCGCGGCTTGCCGCCGACATCGGCGGGGTGATCGAAGGCTTCCGCAAGAACGAGACGGAGATGCCAGGCGTCGCCAACAACATCGTCGATCTGCTCGATCGCGGCTGGCACTACGCCACGCTGTTCTTCGGCGAGACCCAGATCAGGACGGGCCATGTCCTCGTCGCGGCGTTGAAATCGCTGGAGCTGCGCCGGGCGCTGACGGGCATCTCGAAGGAGTTCGCCAAAATTCCGGCGGAGGAGCTCGCGGCCGGCCATGCCAAGATCTGGGAAGGCTCGGAGGAAGAGAACCTGCGGCCGATGGACGGTTCGGGCCTGCGCGCTGCGGGCACGCCGGGCGCCGAGCAGGCCGAGGGCGCCAAGGGCACGACCGCGCTCGACCGCTTCTCGCAGGACCTGACCGTCAAGGCGCGCTCGGGCACGATGGACCCGATTCTGGGCCGCGACGACGAAATCCGCCAGGTCATCGACGTGCTGATGCGGCGGCGCCAGAACAATCCGATCCTGACCGGCGAGGCCGGCGTCGGCAAGACCGCCATCGCCGAGGGCTTCGCCCAGCGCGTCGCATCCGGCGACGTGCCGCCGCCGCTGAAGGGCGTGCGAGTCGTCGCGCTCGACATCGGCCTGATGCAGGCCGGCGCCTCGATGAAGGGCGAGTTCGAGCAGCGCCTGCGCTCGGTCATCGACGAGGTCCAGTCCTCGCCGACCCCGGTGATCCTGTTCATCGACGAGGCGCATACGCTGATCGGCGCCGGCGGTGCCGCCGGCACGGGCGATGCCGCCAACCTGCTGAAGCCCGCCTTGGCGCGCGGCACGCTACGCACGATCGCGGCGACGACATGGTCGGAATACCGCCAGTATTTCGAGAAGGATCCCGCCCTGACCCGACGCTTCCAGCCGGTTCAGGTCGACGAGCCCGATGTGGCGCGCTGCTGCACCATGCTGCGCGGTCTGATCGGCCCGATGGAGAAGCACCACAAGGTCCGCATCTCCGATGCCGCGATCGTGGCCGCCGTGCACCTCTCGCATCGCTACATCCCCGCTCGCCAGCTTCCCGACAAGGCGGTGAGCCTGCTCGACACGGCCTGCGCCCGTGTCGCGATCAGCCAGACCGCCACGCCCGCGGCGATCGAGGATGCCCGTGTCGGCATCTCGGCGCTGGAGCGGGAGAAGGCGGCGCTGACCTCAGACCAGGATCTCGGCGGCGAGACCTCCAAGCGGCTGGCTGAGATCGATGTCGAGATCGCCGAGCGCATGGACAAGCTGTCCGATCTCGAAAACGCCTGGGCGAGCGAACTCGCGATCGTCGAGGAGATCAAGGCGCTGCGCGTGCAGCTCGGCGAGAAGCCGCCGGAGCCTGTCGCCGATCCCAAGGCGGATGTCGCCCGCGAGGTCGCAGCCGGCGATGCCGGGGAGGCTGCCCCCGAGATCGCGACACCGGTGGCCGAGCCGGCGCCGACGGTCGATCCCGCTGCCGCACGTATCACGCTTGCCGAGAAATTCGCGACGCTCGGCGGGATCGATCCGGCGCAGCGCATGATCTACGCCCATGTCGACGAGCAGTCGGTCGCCTCGGTCGTGTCGGACTGGACCGGCATCCCAGTCGGCCGCATGGTCGCCGACGAGATCGAGACCGTGCTCAAGCTCGCGGAGACGCTGAACAAGCGCGTCGTCGGCCAGGATCACGGGCTCCAGATGATCGCCAAGCGGATCGAGACCAACCGCGCCAAGCTCGACAACCCCAACAAGCCGATCGGCGTGTTCATGCTCTGCGGCCCGTCCGGCGTTGGCAAGACCGAGACGGCGCTGGCGCTCGCCGAGCAGCTCTATGGCGGCGAGCAGAACGTCATCACCATCAATATGAGCGAGTTCCAGGAGGCGCATACCGTCTCGACGCTGAAGGGCGCGCCTCCCGGCTATGTCGGCTATGGCGAGGGCGGGCGGCTGACCGAGGCGGTGCGGCGCAAGCCCTATTCGGTGGTGCTGCTCGACGAGGTCGAGAAGGCCCATCCCGACGTCCACGAGCTGTTCTTCCAGGTCTTCGACAAGGGCGTGATGGAGGACGGCACCGGCCGGCGCATCGACTTCAAGAACACGCTGATCATCCTGACCTCGAATGTCGGGACCGACGAGATCATGCGGATGGCGGCCAACCCCGCCGAGCGCGCCGATCCCGAGGCGATGGCTGTGGCGCTGCGGCCGGCGCTGCTCAAGGTCTTCCCGCCGGCGCTGATCGGCCGCCTGGTCACGATTCCCTACTATCCGCTCTCGCCCGACATGCTGGGCGGGATCGTCAGGCTCCAGCTCGGCCGCATCGGCAAGCGCATCCGCGACAATCATGCTGCGGCCTTCGTTTATGACGACGCGGTCGTCGAGCACATCGTGGCCCAATGCAACGACCCGGATTCCGGCGGCCGCATGATCGACAACATCGTCACCAACTCGATGCTGCCGGCGCTGTCGCGCGCGATCCTGAAGCTGCAGCTGGAGAAGAAGCCGCTTACCGAGGCGACGGTCTCGGTCGCGGACGGGGAGTTCCGGTATCACTGCGCGTGAGCGCCGATTTCGCCGACGAAGACCGCATGGAGTGGCCGCAGCTACCGATATCACCGCGCAACCCACAGGGCAGGAGGGCCTGACATGGCACTGAAATCGACGCGTTTCGCCTCCAATCAGCGGCTGCAGCAGGCCGCCAAAAATTCACCGCCGATCCAGCGCGGCTCCAGCGGCCAGCATGTGGCCCTCGTCCAGCAGGCCTTCATCGATCTCGGCCTCGGCATGGCGGTCAGCACCAAGAAGAGCGGCAAGGCGGACGGCGTCTTCGGCGGCGAGACCGAAAGCCGGGTCTGGCAGTTCCAGGCGCGAACCGGGCTGTCGCGCGACGGCGTGATCGGGCGCGAGACGTTGGAGAAGCTCGACGAGCTGCTGCCGACGAACGGGCCGCCGCCGAAGCCGCTACCGCCTGCGAAGATGACGCACAAGATCAATGTCCATATGCGTTCGATCGACAACCCGACGGTGCCCGAATTCACCCAGCTCAAGGTGATGGAGGACGTCTTCGCGCAGTACTTCATTCGCATCGACGTGCTGACCGGCCAGAGCGTCGGGCTGACGCCCGGCGAGACCTTGACGCTGGAAATCATAGACGGCGCCTGCAAGTGGGACCAGGTCTCCGACGAGCAGAAGCTGCTGCAGAATGCCGGCAGCAAGCAGGGCGTCGGCCCCAATGACGTCACGGTTTATTTTGCCACGGTGCTGCGGACGAACACGAAAAAGAATACGACGCTGCAGGGCTGCGCCGGACATGAGCCGACGCGCCCGGCCGTGATGATCGCCGCCAGCGCCATCGACAAGACGACCATGGCGCATGAAGTCTGTCATGTGCTGCTGGGCTCCAGCTTCGCACCGGTCCATGTCGACGAAGACGCCAACCTGATGTGCAGCGCGCCGGTCTGCACCGGCAACCCGGCGTTTCTGAGCGTCGCGCAACTGAACCGCGTCTTCGCCAGCAAGCTGGTCCACAAGCTTCCCTAGAGCAATGTCCGATCCAGGTGGATCGTTCAATGGCTCCAAGGTTTTGTTTCAACGCGTTGTCTTCACGCGAACCGGTATTCACTTCGCTCGAAAACGCTCTAAAGGCGGAATGCGCTGGCGGGTTCGCGGCGGAAGGAGGACCAGGCCATGCAACCCGTTCGCCTTAAGAATCGCGGTGGTGCCGGGCCGAGCGAACCGGATGCGCCACAGTTTGGCGACAGACCAAGGCGCAGGCCGCGCCGGGGTGGTCTGCCGCGCCTCGTTCAGGGCGCCCTCATCCTTCTGGCGTTCCTGGGCCTTGCCTGGGGCGCGACGGCAACTTGGCTGCTGTTCCAGGAAAAGGCGACCGTCGCGACGCTGCAGCAGGAGCAGCAGGTTCTGCAGGCGAGCTATGACGAGAAGATGCGGGCGTTGACGCGCCGCCTCGTCTCCTCGATCGCGACCCAGCGCGCTCCGGGCGCGGTCCCCAAGGAGGGCGGTGGGGACGATCAGCTCGCTGACCTGGTCGCGCGCCAGATCGAGCTCGAAGCCCGCCAGAACCTGCTCGGCACCCTGACCGGCCAGGCGGTCGCGCCGGTTCTGCCGGGCAATGGCGCGCAGGCTCCGGGCGGAGCGACGGGCTTTGCCGCCAACGACCCGTTCCAGGGCAACATCCTCGAACGTATCAACCCGGCGGTGGTCGCCCCGCAGAAGCGCCAGATCGCCGCCGCACTGCAGGCCGAGGAACCCCTGCCACTGGCACAGCGCGTCGCGGTGCTGCAACGCTCGCTCGATCGCGTCGATCTCGCGCAGGGCCAGCAGGTTTCGGCACTGGGCCTGCGGCTCGTCGGCCGGGTGCAGGAGATCAAGGCCTCGCTGACCGATCTCGGGCTCGACATCGCCAAGGTCAGGCTGCCGCCGGCGCGCCAGGCCATGGGCGGCGCGCTGGTGCCGCTGTCGGTCACGATGCGGCCGGGCAGCTTCGAGCACAGGATCGTGCAGCTGGGCGACGGGCAGGCCACTTTCGGCCGCTGGCGCGATCTCGCCAACATCGTGCCGCTGCGGCGTCCGCTCGACAGCGACGACAATACGACCAGCAATTACGGCATGCGCACTGACCCGTTCACCGGCGCCGCCACCATGCATGCCGGCATGGATTTCCGTGGCGAGACCGGCACGCCGGTGCGCGCCGCGGGGGCCGGCAAGGTGCTACGCGCCGAGGTCGCCGGCGGCTATGGCAATATGGTCGAGATCGACCATGGCAATGGCGTCACCAGCCGCTACGCCCATCTCAGCGCCTTCGATGTGAAAGCCGACCAGATCGTACCGCCCGGCGCCGTCGTCGGCCGGCTCGGCTCGACAGGGCGCTCGACGGGCCCGCATCTGCATTACGAGACGCGGCTGGCGGGCGAGGCGAGCAACCCGCTGAAATTCATCGAGATCGGCAATCGGCTGTCGCAGCCCTCGTTGCCGGCGGGTGTGCGCTAGAAATTCACCTTGTCGGCGCCCTTGAGCTGCAGGACCTCGCGGGCGTCGTCAGGTGTCGCGACCTCGAGCCCCAGCCCTTCGATGATCATCCGCGCGGCCCTGACCTGATCGGCGTTCGACTTGGCGAACTGTCCCGGCCCGAGCCAGAGCGAGTCTTCCAGTCCGACGCGCAGATTGCCGCCCATCGAGACAGCCATGGCGGCGATCGGCAACTGGTGGCGGCCGGCCCCGAGCACCGACCACTGATACTGGTCGCCGAAGAGCCGGTCGGCCGTGCGCTTCATGTGGATGACGTCCTCAGGATGCGGCCCGATGCCGCCGAGGATGCCGAAGACCGACTGGACGAAGAACGGCGGCTTCACCAGCCCGCGATCGACGAAATGGGCGAGCGTGTAGAGATGGCCGATGTCGTAGCACTCGATCTCGAAGCGCGTGTTGTTCTCGGCACAGGTGGTCAGGATGTTCTCGATGTCCTGGAAGGTGTTCTTGAAGATCCGGTCCTTCGAGCCTTCGAGATAGGGCCTCTCCCACTCGTGCTTGAAATCCTTGAACCGGGCCAGCATCGGGTAGAGCCCGAAATTCATCGAGCCCATGTTGAGCGAGGCGACCTCGGGCTTGAAATGGGCGCAGGGGCCGAGCCGCTCCTCGATGCCCATGGTCGGCGCGCCGCCGGTCGTGATGTTGATGACGCAGTTCGAGCGCTGCTTGATCACCTTCAGGAAGGGTTCGAAGGCTTCCGGCGACTGGTCGGGCTGGCCGGTCTTCGGATTGCGGGCATGGACATGGACCAGCGCCGCGCCTGCCTCGGCCGCTCCGACCGCCGCGTCGATGATCTCGTCTGCCGTAACCGGCAGATAGGGCGACATCGACGGGGTGTGGATCGCGCCGGTGACCGCGCAGGTGATGATGACTTTGCGGTTCTTCGCCATGGCGTGGTGTCCTTTCAGGCTGTGTCTCGAACGGAAATCAGGCGGCCTCAGTCGGGCTTGCGTGGCGAACCGCGCTTGTGCGCCTGCAATGCCGCCAGGCGCGTGTCGCGCCAGTCGCTCAGCCGCGTGACGCGATCGGCCGATTGCGTGCCCGGCCACTCGCTCATCACGGTCGCGACCGTCTCCGGGCCGAAGGGATCCCCGCCGGCGCTGTCGGCCACCATGCGGGTGAGCGAGGCGCCGTAGCGGGCGCAGTAGTCTGGAATGCCGCCGGGCGCGTTGAGCTCGATCGTCTCGAACGGCCCCATGAAGGACCAGCGCAGGCCGAGCCCGTCGCGGATCGTCTTGTCGACGTCCTCCGCGCTGGCGACGCCCTCGCCGACGAGCCGGAAGGCCTCGGCCAGCAGCACGGCCTGAAGCCGGTTCAGCACGAAGCCCGGCTTCTCCTTGCGTAGTGTGATCGCGACCTGTCCGGCCTGCTCGTAGATCGCCGTCGCCCGCTCGACCACGGCCGGATCGGTCCAGGGCGCGGGCGCGAGCTCAACGATCGGCACGAGATGCGGCGGGTTCACGGGATGCGCGACGAGGCAGCGGGCCCGCCCCGCCAGCGCCTCGCTGAAGACGGAGGCCATGATGAAGGAGGTCGAGGACGCCAGGATGGTGGAGGGCGCAGCCAGCGCATCCATCTCCGTAAACAGCTTCTGCTTGGCCTCGACGGTCTCCGGCCCGTTCTCCTGGACGAGGTCCGCGCCTTTCAGCACATCGGCGAGATCGGCGGCGACGCGGATGCGGGCAAGCGAGCCTGTGGGATCGGCGACGAGGCCGTGCCCGGCGAGTTCCTCGAGATTGGTGCCGATATGGGCGCGCGCTGCCTCTGCCGCGCCGGTGGCGACGTCGTGCAGCGCGACCTCGAAGCCGTGGCTGGCGAAGACGGTAGCCCAGGCGCGGCCGATCAGGCCCGAGCCGACGATGGCGATTTTGGTCATGCGGACAGTTTCCAACGACAGTGAATGCACCCCCCAACCCTCATCCTGAGGAACGCCGCAGGCCCGTCTCGAAGGATGATCCATGAGGCTCCGGAACCATCTGGAGCATCCTTCGAGACGCCGCCGACGCGGCTCCTCAGGATGAGGGCTGAGGGGAAACGGGGGACGATCACAGCCACAACACTTGCCGCCGGAGCACCAGATCCTGACTTAGGGCGCGCGAGGGGCCGGTGTGGACCACGCTGCCGCGTTCGAGCACGACGGTCCGGTCCGACAGCGCCAGCGCCAGGTCGAGATGATGGTCGACGATCACGATCGCGATCTCCTGCCGCAGCTTGTCGAAGGCCTCGAACAATTCCTCGACGACGGCGGGCGCGAGACCCTCGAACGGTTCGTCCAGCAGCAGCACGCGGGTGTCGCCGGAAAGCGCGCGCGCCACCGCCACCATCTGCTGTTCGCCGCCCGAGAGGTAGTCGGCCGGGGAATGCCAGCGCTGCTCGATGCGGGGGAAGAAGGCGAAGATCTTGTCGTCGTCCCAATGCGTGCCGTTGCCGGTGACGCGCTTGAGCCGGCCGAGCTCCATGTTGTCCTTGACGCTCATGCCGGCGAACAGCCCGCGCCCCTGCGGCACATAGGCGATGCCGGCGCGCGCGATCGCGGCGGGCGGTTGGCCCGCAATGTTGCTGCCGGCGAGCGTGACGCTGCCGCCGGCGGGCGGCGCGATCCCCGTGATGGTCTTCAGCAGCGTCGATTTGCCGGCGCCGTTGCGGCCGAGCAGCGCGACGATCTCGTTCTCGTGCACGTCTAGCGTGACCTGCCGCAGGATATGGCTCTTGCCGTAGAAGGTATCGACCTTGTCGAGGCCGAGCAGCACGCCGGCTTTCGCCGCGCTCTGGCGCGGCTTCTCGGCCAGCGCGTGGGCGCCCGAGCCGATATAAATCTCCTGCACGCGCGGCGACGAGCGCGCATCCTCGACCGTGCCGTCGACCAGCACCGAGCCCTCGTTCATCACCGTGACATGGTCGGCGATGGCGAAGACGCGGTCGATGTCGTGCTCGACCAGCAGCACCGGCAGGTCGGTCGAAATCGACTTGATCAGGTTGCCGACGCGCTCGCGTTCGGCCGCCGCCAAGCCGGCCAGCGGCTCGTCGAGCAGCAGCACGCGCGGCTTGGTCGCCAGGGCCAGCGACATGTCGAGCAGGCGTTGGCCGCCATAGCTGAGCGAGCCGGCTTCTGCCGTCTCGATGCCGCGCAGGCCCATCGTGTCGATGACGGTGGTGGTTTGCGCGTTGACCTCGGCCAGCGCTGCCGAGGGCTGCCAGAAGCCGAAGCGCTCGGCGGCGCGGGCCTGCACGGCGAGCCGCACATTCTCCGCGACCGACAGCGTCGGGAACAGATTGGTGATCTGGAAGGCGCGCCCGATGCCGGCCTGGGTGATCGCCTCCGGTGACATCCCGCCGATCTGGCGGTCGCGCAGATGCACCGTACCTCGATCGGGCGGGAACAGCCCAGAGATCAGGTTGAACGCCGTGGTCTTGCCGGCGCCGTTGGGGCCGATCAGCGCATGCAGCTTTCGGTCGGCGATGGTGATGTCGACGCCCTCGACCGCCTTGATGCCGCCGAAGCTCTTGGCGAGCCCCTTTGCCGTCAGGATCGGGCCGTATCCCGCGTCGCCGGGCTTCATGAAGGCGGGCAGGGTGACGCTTCCCGCCTTGCGTTCGGACATCGCGGCATCGCCGGCCGCCTGCTTGCGGAAAGGTCGCAGCATGCGTTCGCCGAAGCCGACGAGGCCGGTCGGCGAAAACACGATGAAGCTGACGAAGAGCAGGCCGAACCAGAACAGCCAGTTCGGCGTGATGCTGGAGAGATAGTCGCGGAAGATCACGAAGAAGAGCGCGCCCAGCGCCGGCCCGAGGAAGGAGCGCATGCCGCCGATCACGACCATAGCCAGCAATTCGCCGGAGAAGGCGACCGAGATGGGCTCGGCCGAGGTCATGCGGTTGTTGAACAGCAGGAGCGAGCCGGCAAGCCCGGTCAGCGCAGCCGAGAGCGTGAAGGCGATCAGCTTGTAGCGGTCGGTGGCGTAACCGAGGAAGCGGGCGCGCTGCTCGTTCTCGCGGATCGCGACCAGCACCGTGCCGACCGGCGAGCGATGGAAGCGCCAGAGCCCGTAGACGACCGCCATGCCGAGGACGGCGACGAGAACGTAGAAATTCGAGGCCTGCTCGAAATCGATGCCGAGGAACAGCGGCCGCTTGATGCCGCCGAGCCCGTCCTCGCCGCCGGTCAGGGCCGTCCAGCGGAAGGCGACGGAATAGGTCATCGCCGCCAGCGCCAGCGTCAGCAGCGAGAAATAGACGCCCTTGCGGCGCAGGATCAGCGCCCCAAACGCAAAGGCGATCAGGCCGACGAACAGCATCGCGAGCAGGATCGGCAGGGCGAACTGGCCGGGCAGCCAGTTGCGCTGGATCAGGCCGGCCGCATAGGCCGCGAGTCCGAACCAGGCGCCATGGCCGAAGGACACCAGTCCCGTCGTGCCGACGAGGATGTTCAGCGCCATGCAGGCGATGGCGAAGACGACGATCTCGGTCGCCGAGGTCGTGCCGAGACCGATCAGATGCATCAGGAAGGGCAGGGCCAGGAGCCCGGCTGCGGCGATGATGAGGGGCGCGTGATCGCGCTGGGCGGATGTCATCGCGGCCTCACTCGAAGCGCTGGATGCGTTCGCCGAACAGGCCGCGCGGCCTGAACAGCAGGACGAGGAGCATCATCAGGTAGATCACGGCTGTGGACCATTGCGTGAAGCCGAGCCCGATGGTGATGCCCTTGACGAGGCCGACCATCAGCGCCGCCACGACGACGCCCCAGAAGGAGCCGAGCCCACCGATGACGACGACGACGAAGGCAGGCGTGATGATCTCCTGGCCCATCGCGGGATGGATCGAGTAGATCGGTGCGAGCAGCACGCCGGCGAGGCCCGCGAGCCCGATGCCGATGCCGGCGACGGCGACCATGTAGGGCTGCAGCGAGATGCCGAGCGCGCCGACCATGTCGGGGTTCTGCACGCCGGCCCGCACGACCCGGCCGAAGGCGGTGCGCTGGAGCAGGAACCAGAGGCCGAGCACGCATCCGGCCGCGATCAGCAGCAGCATCGCCCGGTAGCGAGAATAGATGAAGTCGCCGATGAAGATCTGGCCGCGCAGGGCCGGCGGGATCGAGAAGGAGAGTGGCGGCGCCCCGAAAATCATCCGCAGCGACTGCTCCGCGACCATGGCAAGCCCGAAGGTCAGCAGCAGCGACAGAATTGGATCGGATCTATAGAACCGCTGAAAGAGCCCGCGCTCGACGATGATGCCCATCAGCGCGACCAGCAGGGGCGAGGCCACCATCGCGCCGCCGAAGCCGATATGGGGCGCCAGCACGATCGTGAGATAGGCGCCGATCGCATAGAAGGCGCCATGCGCCAGGTTGACGATGCCGCCCAGCGAAAAGATCAGCGACAGGCCGAGCGCGATCAGGAGGTAATAGACCCCGTCGAGCAGTCCGTTCAGCACCTGCTGGATGAAAAGGGTGAGCAAAGGGGGAGCCTTTGTGGATGCGCGGGGGATGGCGGGACAGGCAGCGCCGTCATGCTCGGGCTTGACCCGAGCATCTCAGGCCGAAGGAGAGCGCCGGGCGGCGTCTTCTTGTCCTGAGATTCTCGGGTCGGCGCTGCGCGCCGCCCGAGAATGACGGATAGGCCTCAACTCATCTTGCAGACCGCCTCGTCGCCGCTGGTGGCGATGACCTCCATGTCCTCGTTGGGGCCGGGCACGGCCGGCGAGGAAGTGAACAGGTCCCACTGGTTCTTCACCTGCGCTGCGGGCAGGGCGGTGATCGTGTACATCTCGCTGATGAGCTGGTGGTCGGAGGCGCGGAAATAGCCCTCGCGGCCCTTGAGCACGTCGAACTTCGCGCCCTTCTCCCAATGCGCCAGGATCTTGGCGGTCTCGGTCGATTTCAGCTCGTTCATCGACTGCGCCATGATCTTCACGGCCATGTAGTCGCCCCAGGCCTGGTTTTCGGGGGGCTTGCCGTATTTCTTGGTGAAGGCTGCCACGAAGGCCTTGGTGCCGGGGGTGTCGATCAGGTGGTGCCAGACGCAGGGCCAGATGCCGCCGAAATTGTCCTTGCCGGCGGCCCAAGCCAAAGCCGTGTCGAAGCCGAAGCCTGCGACCGGGAAGGTCAGGCCGAACTCCGAATACTGCTTGAGGAAGTTGGTGATCTGGTTGCCGGCGAGGTTCGAGATCACGAGGTCGGGCTTGGCGGCGCGGATTTCGAGCAGCAGCGCCGAGAAATCGGTCGCGTCGGTCGGCACCAGCTTGTCGGCGGCGAACTGGCCGCCATTGGCTTCCATGAAGCGCTTCGCGACCTTGCTCAAATCATGCCCGAAGGCGTAGTCGGCCGTCAGCGAGAACCACTTCTTGCCCTTGACCAAGCCCTGCGCCATCAGCGAACGGCCGGTGCTTTTCACATACATCGAGTTCTGGTGCTCGACATGGAACATGTAGCGGTTGCAGCTCTCACCGCGCAGAGCGTCCGAATTGCCGCCGGTGTTGACGAACAGCGTCTTGTTGCGCGCCGCGACCTGCGAGATCGTCAGGCAGGAGGCCGAGGAAATCTCGCCGAGGATGCAGGTGACCTTGTCGCGCTCGATCATGCGCTCGGCCTTGGTCGAGGCGGTCTGCGGGTTGACCGAGTCTTCCTTGAGCGCCTCGAGCTTGCGGCCGTTGACCCCGCCGGCCGCATTGATCTCCTCGACCGCGAGATCGACTGCCATGACGCCATATTCGCCCAGCGGGCCGAGGAAGCCGGTCCGCGGCGTCAAATGGCCGAAGCGGATCGCATCGGGGGTCTGCGCCAGGATCAGCGAGGGACTTGCGATGAGCCCGGTCGTGGCACCGGCACCGAGCCCGACGAGCGCCTGCCGGCGCGAGAGTCGGGTCGTCTTCAACAGGTCTGACATGGACGTTCCTCCCAGAACGAGTGCCGCGCCGTTTCCGCGTCGGCTGATTGTGGTCTGCGGTCTGAAGCCGCTTGTCGTGATCTGTGATCACAGTTAGGTTGGCAGACATGATCGCCCCTGTCCAGCCCTTGCCGGCAGCCTTCGAGAAGCCCGCCGTCGCAGCGGACCATGACGGCTCGGCCCTCGACGAGATTGGTGCGCTTCAGCGCGAGACGCTCGGCGAACGGGTTACCGGCGAGCTGCGGGCCCTGCTGGTGGCGGGCCGTCTCGCGCCGGGCGAGAAGCTCTCGCTGCGCCGCGTGGCCGAGGCGCTGGGCGTCTCGATGATGCCGGTGCGGGAGGCCGTCAGCCGACTCGCCGCCGACCGTGCGCTCGAGGTGCTGCCGGGCAGGGCGGTGCGCGTCCCCGTGCTCTCGCTGGAGCAGTTCCGCGAGTTGACCCGGCTGCGGCTGGTCGTCGAGGGCTTTGCCGCCGAAGAGGCAGCGCGCAAGGCGACGCCTCAGGATGTCGCGCGGATCGCCGCCCATGACGCGGCCTTCCGCAAGGCGGCGAGTGCCGATCCGCCTGACAGCGCCGGGGCGGTGGCGGCTAATCGCGACCTGCATTTTGCGCTTTATGAGGCCGCCGGCATGCCGAGCCTGATCGAGATGATCGAGCGGCTTTGGCTCAAGGCCGGTCCAATTCTCAATCTCGACATGCGTCACGAGCCGCGCCGCCTAGAGGGCGGCAGTGCCATGCAGGCGCATGGACGCCTGCTGGAAGCCTTGCGACGACAGGACGCCGCCGCCGCGCGCGCCGCGCTCGAAGACGACATCACGGCAGCGGCCGCGCATATCGAGGATACGGGCCAGCTCAGCGCCTGAAGATAATCGCGACAGGGAGACGTCAGGATGGATTTGCAGATCAAGGGCTTGCGCGTGCTGGTGACGGCCGGCGCCAACGGCATCGGCCGCGCCACGGCGCGCGCCTTCGCGGCGGAGGGGGCGAAGGTCCATATCTGCGACGTCGACCGCGCCGCGCTGGCGGAGATGGCGCAAAGCGATCCGGCGATGACTCAGTCGGTCTGCGACGTCTCCGATCGTGCCGCGGTCGGCCGCTTGATAGACGAAGCGCTAGCCGCCCTTGGCGGGCTCGATTGCCTGGTCAACAATGCCGGCATCGCCGGCCCGACCGGACGCGTCGACGAGATCGATCCGGCCGACTGGGATTCCTGCGTCGCCATCGACCTGACCGGGCAGTTTAACTGCACGCGGCTTGCCGTGCAGCATCTCAAGCAGTCGCAGAACGCCTCGATTATCAATCTGTCGAGCCAGGCCGGCAAGCACGGCTTTCCGCTGCGCTCGCCCTATGCGGCAGCAAAATGGGGCGTGATCGGCTTCACCAAGGCGCTCTCGGCAGAGCTGGGAGAGTTCGGCATTCGGGCCAACGCGATCTGCCCCGGCCTGGTCGAGGGGCCGCGCATCCAGAGCGTCATCGCCAACAAGGCGCGCAGCTTCAACGTCTCGCATGAGGAGATGACGGCGCGGCTGTTCGCCGGGGTCTCGATCAAGCAGTTCGTCGATCCCGCCGACATCGCCAGGCAGATCGTCTTCCTCGCCTCGCCCTTCGCCAAGACGATCTCGGGCCAGGAGATCTCGGTCTGCGGCGACACGCGCATGCTGGCGTGAGATAATTCAGCCCTCATCCTGAGGAGCCGCGCAGCGGCGTCTCGAAGGATGCTTCAGGAGGCTCTGGAGACCACTGGACCATCCTTCGAGACGCGATCCTAGCGGATCGCTCCTCAGGATGAGGGCTCAAGGGAATGTCCGAAGTCCATCAGTCAATCCGGCTCAGGCCAGACCATCGGCGGCGACAACCTCGCGCCGTGCCAGCGCCGGGCCATCGACCCTTGGCACGGCCGAAAGCAGCTTGATCGTATAGGGATGGCTGGGCGCGTTCATGATCTGCTCGGCCGGGCCGATCTCGACCATCTTGCCGTGATGCATCACGGCGACCCGGTCGGCGAGATGCGCGACCACCGAGATATCGTGCGAGATGAAGAGATAGGCGACGCCGAGCCGGTCGCGCAGATCGGCGAGCAGGTTGACGATCGCCGCCTGCACCGAGACGTCGAGCGCCGAGACCGGCTCGTCGCAGACGATGAAATTCGGCTGCGTCGCCAGGGCGCGGGCGATGCCGACGCGCTGCTTCTCGCCGCCGCTCATCTGGTGCGCGTAGCGGTCGGCGTAGTGCGCCGGCAGCCTGACGAGATCGAGCAGTTCGTCGACACGCTTCGGTATGTCGGCCTTGGGCGACAGCCCGAAGCGCGCGATCGGCCGTCCGAGCAGCTCGCGGATGGTCTTGCGCGGGTTGAGCGAAGAATCCGGGTTCTGGAAGACGATCTGCGCCGTGCGCCGCATCGCCTCCAGCGCGCTTTGCGGCTTGTCCGAGACGGTCTCACCGGCGATGCGGATCAAGCCGGAATCGGCCTCGATTAGTCGCAGGATGGTCCGCCCGAGCGTGGTTTTGCCCGAGCCGGATTCCCCAACCAGACCGACGACCTCTCCTGGCGCGACCGTCAGCGAGATCGCGTCGACCGGCGTGATGCTGACCGCGTCCCGCACCGGACGCCAGCCCTCCCAGCGCAGTGCACCCCGGCTGAGCACGAAGCTCTTGGTCAGGTCCTCGACTTCGACGACGGGTTCGGACGCGGAGCGGTCGGCCGTCGCGGCGACGACCGCCTCCTCCTGCACAGGCCATGACGTGTCGCGCAGCGCCGCCGCCGAACTGCAGCGGACCATCCGATCGCCCACCGCAAGCAGGCGCTGCGGGTTTGTACTGTCGGGCGTCGCAAAGGGGCAGCGCGGCGCGAAGCGGCAGCCGGTCGGCGGATTGCGCAGATCGGGCAAGCGACCGGGGATCGCGGCGAGCCGGCCCATCCTGCGGCCGATGCGCGGAATCGCGGCCAGCAGCCCCTTGGTATAGGGGTGCACCGGGCGCTGCAGCACCTCCTCCGTCGCACCCTGTTCGACGATCTGCCCGGCATAGAGCACCGCGACCTCGTCGGCGATCCGCCGGACCACGCCGAGATTATGGCTGATGAACACCATCGTCAGCCCGCGCCGGACCCTGAGATCCTCGAGCAAATCGAGGATCTGCGCCTCGATGGTGACGTCGAGCGCCGTCGTCGGCTCATCGAGGATCAGCAACTCTGGTTCGGAGGCGAGCGCGCCGGCGATCAGCGCGCGCTGGCGCATGCCGCCGGAGAGCTCATGCGGATAGGCCTTGGCGACGGCCTCGGGCTTGACGATCCCAACCTCGTCGAGCAGTTCGATCGCGCGGGCGAAGGCGCGCTCCGGCGTATATCCGCGATGATGGACAAGACCCTCGCCGACCTGGTCGCCGATCCGCAACGACGGGTTCAGCACCGAGAACGGGTCCTGGAAGACGAGGCCGATGCGCGAGCCGCGCAATTGCCGGCGCGCCTCGGCGTTCATGGTCAGGATGTCGGCGCCGTCGAACAGGATGCGCCCCGACGGCACCATCGCCTCGGCCGGCAGCAGCCCCATGGCGGCGAGCGCGATCGTGCTCTTGCCGGAACCGGATTCGCCGACGAGCGCCAGCGTTGAGCCCTTGCGCGCCTTCAAGCTGACCGAGGACAGGGCCTCGATCTCGCCGCCGGCGGTTCGGTAGCGGACCGTGAGGTCGTCGATCGCGAGCATGGCTTTCAAGCCTTTCCCAGCCGCGCCTTGAGGCGCGGATCGAGCCGTTCGCGGGCGCCGTCGCCCAAGAGGTTGATGCCGATGACCAGCAGGCACATGGCAAAGCCCGGCGCGAGCGCGATCCAGGGCGCGCGGTCGAGGAAGGAGCGCGCCTCCGAGATCATCAGCCCCCAGTCGGAGCTTGGTGGCTGGGCGCCGAGTCCGAGAAACGAGAGCGCCGAGCCGAGCAGGATGGCGTAGGTGACGCGCAGGCTCGCCTCGACGATCAGCGGCGGCCAGGCATTGGGCAGGATCTCGCGGAACAGGATGTAGGAGGTGCTCTCGGCGCGCGCCTTCGCCGCCTGGATGAACTCCTCATTGGCGAGCGTCAGCGTGACGCTGCGCGCCAGACGGGCGATCGGCGGGATGTAGACGAAGCCGACGGCGAGCGCCGTTTTCCATAGCGCAGGCGGCGTCACGGCCAGCACGAGCAGGCCGAGCATGATCGGCGGGATCGCCATCAACACGTCGGCCAAACGCATCAGCGCCTCGTCGATCCAGCCGCGGAAATAGCCGGCGGCGAGACCCATCGGGACGCCGATGGCGAGGCTGAACAGCGTCGCGGCGACGCCCATGCCGATCGACAGGCGGGCACCCATCAGAAGCCGGCTGAGCACGTCGCGGCCATATTCGTCGGTGCCGAGCCAGTAGGTCGCGTTCGGCGCCAGGAAGCGGGTGCGCATCGAGATCGTGTCCCAGGGATGCGGCGCGATCCAGGGCGCGAGCAGGCCGAGCAGCAGGATGGTGCCGGTGATGGCGAGCCCCGCCTTGAGCTGGAGCGGCATCGGCTTGCGCGGCGGCCTTGCGGGAGCGGAAGTGGGCTCAGGCGACATTGCGACCGAACCTGATCTTGGGGTTGAAGCGGGCATAGAGCAGGTCGGCCAGCAGGTTCGCCAGCGCGTAGATCGCGGCGACGACGAGGATGGCCGCCTGCAGCGTCGGCAGGTCGCGGTTCTGGATCGAGAACACGACGAGGCGCCCCAGCCCCGGATAGGCGAAGACGGTCTCGATCACGACGATGCCGCCCATCAGCCGGCCGAAATCCAGCGCCAGCACCGTGATCGTCGGCAGCAGCGCGTTGCGCAGGGCGTGGTGCAGGACGATGACGCGCTCGGGCAGGCCCTTGGCGCGGGCGGCGGTGATATAGGGGCTCTGCATCACTTCGATCATGCTGGAGCGCGTCAGCCGCGAGACATGGGCGAGATGGCCGAAGACCAGTGTCAGCGTCGGCGCGATCAGGTGCTTGGCCCATTCCCAGACGCCGGCCGAGATCGGCTCATAGCCCGAGGCTGGCAGCCAGCCGAGCCAAGATGCGAAGACGATGATGACGACGATCGCCCAGAAGAATTCGGGCACGGCGATGCCGAGATAGGTCGCGACCGAAATGCCGTGATCGAGCGGCCGGCCATGGCGCAGTGCGGCGGCGATGCCTAAGCCCACACCGATCAGCGCGATCAGCACGAAGGAGACGCCGGTCAGCATCAGCGAGCGCTGGATCGCCTCCAGCAGCATCGGCCCGACGGGGCGGTTCATCAGGGTGGATTCACCGAGATTGCCGGTGATGAAACCGCCGGCCCAGCGCAGATATTGCTGCCAGACCGGGTCGGTCAGGCCGAGCTTGAGCTCAAGCGCATGCACCTGCTCGGGCGTCGCGAACGACCCCAGGATCAGATAGGCGACGTTGGCAGGCAGAAGCGTGGTGACGCCGAAGACGAGCATCGACACCGCCACGAGGACGAGCACGACGAAAGCCAGACGCCGGGTGATGTAGGCGGCCATCGGTTACGGTTTCCAAATATGCGCTGGAACCACGACGTCATCCCGGGCTTGCCCCGGGGTCCATCGAAGGGCCAGACCCGCTGAGGTCTGGCTCTACGATGGATTCCGGAGCTGCGCCGCTTCGCGGCTTGTCCGGAATGACGCGGTGTTTCCGCGAGAGCTCGAAACGGTCCAGGGATTTGAGGCCGTGCCTGCCCTTCCGCGCGATGACGGCAGGGCGGGCACGGGCGAGATCAGGGCTTGAGCGAGACGCTCTTCAGTTCGAGCCACTGCATCGGGGTCGACTTGAAGCCCTCGACCTTCCTGCTGACGCCGTTCACATGCGCGGCCGAGTAGGCGATGATGCCCGGCACGGTCTCTTCCACCAGCGCCTGGAATTTCTCGAAGATCGCCTTGCGGGCGGCCTCGTCATTGGTCTTGCGGGCGTCGTCGAGAAGCTGGTCGACGCGGGCGTCCTTGTAGAGCCAGAGCTGCTTGTTCCAGCTGCCGCTCGAATGGTAAAATGGGTAGATCGCGGTATCGATCGTCGGCCGGGCGAAGTAGCCATCGACATACATCTGCGCCTTGCCCGCGACATTCGCCGAATAGGACGCGAAAGGCACCCGCTCGACATTGATGCGGATACCGGCAGCCCTTGCCATGTCGCGGATCGCGACGCCGACGCGCACGCGCTGCTCGCGCTCCTGGGGAACCTGCATCGGCACGTCGAAGCCGTTGGGGAAGCCGGCCTCGGCCAGCAGCTTCTTGGCTTGGGCGATGTCCGGCGGAGCGAATTTCAGCGCCTTGTTGAAATAGGGGTGGCTCGGAGGGATCGGGCTGAAGGTCGGGTCGCCCTGGCCAAACAGGGCGAGCTCGACGATCGCTTCCTTGTCGATCGTCAGCGCCAGCGCCTTGCGCACGCGCACATCGTTGAAGGGCGGGCGGTCGTTGTTGAGGATGACGCCGTCCCAGGTCGGGGTCGAGACGCTGTCGGCGCGAGCGGTGGCGCTTGTCTTGAGCTTGTCGACCGACTCGTAGGGCATGCTCCAGACGATATCGATCGCACCGGATTCGAGCGCGGCGATGCGCGCCGATGATTCCGGCACGATGCGCAGCGTCACGCCGTCGAGCTTGGGCAGGCCAGCCTCGAAATAGTTGGGATTCTTGACCAGTTCGAGCCGGTCGCCGGGCGACCAGGACTTGAACATGAACGGACCCGTGCCGATCGGTTGCGTCGAGAGTTCGGGAAGCTTGTCCTTGGGCACGATGCGCAGATTGCGGTCGGCGAAGATGTCGGCGAAGCCGGCATAGGGGATGTTGAGGTCGAACTTGACCGTCATCGGGTCGGTCGCCGAAACGCCCTCGACCATCGACAGGCTGGTGCGCGAGCGCGAGCCCGTGGCCGGGTCGAGGATGCGCTTCATGGTGGCGACGACATCGTCGGCATCCATCACGCGGCCATGGTGGAATTTGACGCCGGAGCGCAGCTTGAAGGTCCAGGTTTTGAGGTCAGCGGAGGCGGTCCAGCTCTCGGCGAGGTCGGGCTTCACCGTCATGTCGGTGTCGATGCGCGACAGGCCGTTGAAGACGAGGTGGACGTAGACGTACTCGTCGCCGATCGTGGTCTTGGCCGGGTCGAGCTGGCTCAGCGTCGTGCCGAGCGCGACGCGGACGGTGCCTTGTGCGGCGGCGGGCGAGACCGAAATTGCGGTCGAGAGGCCGATTGTGACGGCCAGTGTGGATAAAAGTCGTCGCATGGATATCCCCTCGTTTTTTGGTTGATCAGTAGTCGGCCTGCCGGTTCGCAATCGCCGTGTCCGGGTCTATCGCCCGCGTGACATAGGGCTCCGCCACCGGCTCGTATTCGCGCCAGAGCCGGGCGAGCGTGGCGATAGGGTCTGGATCGCTGTCGACGCGCAGATCGACATAAGGGAAGGCCTGCTCATGGGCGACGATGAGCGCGGTCGAGACCAGCGGCTTGAACTCGCCGCCGGCCTCGTCGCCGGCCTTGAGTGCCGCGATCAGGCGCGCCGCCAGCGGCGCAGCCGGGTCGGCCTCGAAGGCCCGTGCCATCGCGACCGGAACCTCTTTTGAGCGGACGATATTGGCCAGTGCCACGCAATCGCGACCATGAACCTCCGCGAATTCGGGCTTGATGCTGGCGCCGCCGAAGCTGGCGGTGCGCCCGTCCTTGTCGATCACGCCGAGCTGGCGCCAGTCGCTGCGCGGCGTCGCGGCCACCGCCGCATCGAGCGCCTGCTGGGCCGAGTATCCGCGCTTGAGCAGGTCCAGCATCAGCGGACCGAGCCGCGGATCGGTCATGTGCTGCGTCAGCGCGGCGCCGACGCCGGCCGCTGCATGCTGGCAGCGCGATCCGACCGCGATGGAGGAGGTGGTGACCACGGCACCCAGCATGCCGGTCCGGGCACATCGCCCTGCGAGTGAGAACGTCATCGGGTGCCTGCCTTGATCGCGACGATATCGACCTCCATCAGTAATTCGGGGCTGGCTAGACCCTTCACGATGATGGTTGTGAAAGCACAGGCGTTGTCGCCGAGACGCTGCCGGACAACCGCGTTGACGTCGCTCAGAAAGGCCCGGTCGGTGACGTAGACGGTGGCCTTGGCGACATCTCCGAGACCGGTGCCGGCTTCGGAAAGCAGCGTCTCGACATTGTCCATCGCCGTTTGCGCCTGCACCTTCGCATCGCCCACGCCGTAGAGCACCTCGTCGAGCCCCATTCCGGTCTGGCCGCGCAGGGTGACGCGGTCGCCCGAAACCACGGCCATGCAGAATTCGCAGTCGAGCGGCTGCTGCTCCGTGCCGTAGCGCGCGGCGCTCGAATGATAGGTCCGCAGGCGCTGATGCGGCGTGCCGTCCTGCTTGCGAACGAGCGTGACGTCGATCTCGAACAGGATATCGCCACGCGCGAAGCCGGTGGTGACGATGCCGGTCGAGACCGGGCGGACGCCGGCGAGATGCTTGCCGATCATCGGATAGACCGCCGGGCGATAGGCGCGGTCGGAGATATAGACCGTGATCTTGCAGATATCCTCGAGCGATGCGCCGGCCTCCTCAAGTAGCGTCTTCAGATTGGCCATGCCGAGATCGGCCTGGGCGGCGGCGTCCGCGACGCCGCGTCCTTTGGCCTTGATGCCGGTATGATCGAGGCCGGCGCCGGTCTGGCCACGCAGGAAGAACTCCTCGTCGGTGGCAAGCACCATCGCGCCCTGCCAGGGAAAGCCCTGACCGTGCCAGCTCTCGAAAGTGTAGGGCCGGGTATGGCGCGGCGGTGCGCTGGGGATCGCGGCCTCGGCATCGATCTGGACGATCAGTTCCGGCAGCGCCAGCCCCGCCACCACGAGGCCGGTGCTCACGGCACGAACCTCGGGCAGGCGCTGAGCGATCACGGCATAGACGGCGGCGCGGTAGTCGCGGTCGACGATGCAGGTGGTGAGCTTGGTCAGGCTGGCAAGCGAACCGCCGGCTGCGGTCAGCGCGGCTTCGAGCTGGTCGAGCGCGGCATGGGTCTGGGCCGTGGCGTCGCCGACGCCCGCGATGCTGCCGTCGGGCTTCAGTGCGGATGCACCGCTGAGGAAGACGCGCTCGCCGGCGCGAACGGCGCCCGCGATCGGCATGTCGGCGATGCCCGGAAGGGCGGAAGAGGCGACGGCAAGGCGTTTCAACTCAGTCTCCGCAGGTCGCGCCTCGGACGTCAGGCGAGGAGGCGCTTCAGGCCAGGTCTCCGATGCAAGAACGGCACCTGCCGGCCGAAAGAGTGGCCATGGGCGGGGAGCATCGACGACACGATCGAAAGGCTAGGCCAGAACCCGGCCGGTGATCGAATTAAAATCCAGCCGCCATTATTCAGGCGGCTTATAGGCTTCCGGTTTCGAATGAGCGGGGCCGCGCTCAGCGCGTCCCGTCAGCGACTCCGATGTTGTCTGCGACCCAAACTGCCATGACGGCAGCGGCATCCATGAAGTCGTCGATCTCCATCGCTTCCTTCGGGTTGTGGCTGCCATGCTCGTTGCGCACGAACAGCATGGCGACGGGTACGCCGGCGGCCGCGAAAGCGGCGGAATCATGCGAGGCCGGGCTGCCGAGCGGCATGGAGCGGATGCCGAGGCGATCGGAGGCGTCCGTCAGCGCGGTCTTGATGCCGGCATCGACCGGCCCAACGGCGGCAGAGGCGCGCTGACCGAGTTCGAAGGTAACGTTGCGCTGCGCCTCGATCCTGCCGATCGCCTCGTGCATCTGTGCCTCCAGTCCGGCGAGCACCGCCTCGTCATAAGCGCGTACGTCCAGGCTGAAATGGAACTCGCCCGGCACCGTCGTCAGCCCATGCATCTCGGCGTCGGTATGGAACCGGCCGAAGGTGATGGCGATCTGCGTGCCTGCCGCCTCCTGCGCGGCCCAGATCTCGTCCATGGCGTGGGCGAGCGCCATGCCGGCCATCGCCGCATCGCGGCGGAAGCGGCGCGGCGTGCCGACATGGTCGTGCCGCCCGACGATGCGGGCGTCGGGGTAGCGGAAATTACCGGGAATGCCGGTGCAGATGGCGATCGGAAAGCCGGCCTCGAACAGGCTCGGCGCCTGCTCGATATGGACCTCGAGAAAGGCGCGGACCTGCCTGGGGTCGAGCGCGCGAACGCCCCGGCGCAAGGCTTCGGGATCGCCGCCGCAATCGCGCATATGGTCGGCCAGGCTGCGCCCGGTGTCGATGCGGGTCGCCTCCAGCGCTCCCTCGGGAAGCGTGCCGAGCGCCGAGCGGCTGCCGATATAGGAGACCTGGAACCAGACGCTCTCCTCGGCCCGAACGCCCATCACGGTGACGTCGCAACGCGGCTGCAAGCCGAGTTCGCGCAAGGCCGCGATCGTCACGAGGCCGGCGATCACGCCGGCCGCGCCGTCGAAATTGCCGCCATGGGGCACACTGTCGAGATGCGAGCCCATCAGGATCGCCGGCGCGGCGGCATCCGCCCCGCGCCAGGTCGCATAGGTGTTCGCAGCGGCATCCGTCCTGACCGCGAGGCCTGCGGCGGTGGCCGCTTCCACCATCACGGCGTGTCCGAAATTCTCGCCTGGGCCATAGGTGTCGCGCATGATGCCCGGATGGCCCTGGCTGCCCGCCGCCAGCGTCGAAAACAGCCGCTCGACCATGCCGCGCTGTGCCGCGACGGCGGCGCGGATCGCCTCGGGCGTCGGGATGACATCCGCGACGTTATGCGGCCGGCTTGAAGGGGTGCTCATGGGGCGCATGTCTCGCTGTTGCGAGCCCTGCGGGAATGGATCGTCGGCGTCATGCGGGGCCGTTCCTCATCGGTCTCTCGTTGGCGTTCGCCGCCTTGATCAGCCGCGCTTCAGATTCCAGAACACCGGCGTGCCGCTCATCATGCCGGAGAGATCGCTGCGGAACAGGGTCGGCTGCTTGTACTGGCCGATCGGGTAATACGGCACCTCGTCGAAGGCGGTAGCCTGTATCTCGTCGCAGAGGCGCTTCTGCGCCGCGAGGTCGCCGGTTGCGAGCCATTGCGTGCGCAGCGCCTCGATCTTCGGGCTCTGCACCCAGCCGGGGAAGGCGCCGTCGCCGCGCAGGGTCGAATGCACCAGCGGGTTGAGCCAGTCGATGCCCTGCCAGTTGCCCACGAAGGCGTTCCAGCCGCCCTGGTCGGCCGGGCCCTTGTTGGTCCGGCGCTTCAGCACGGAGCCGAAGTCCAGCGCGGTGTATTCGACATTCATGCCCGCGAGCTTCATCACATCGGCGGCGATGTCGCCGAGCGGCTTCTGGGCCAGCGAATCCGCAGGCACCAGAAGTACGACCTTCTCGCCGGCATAGCCTGCTGTCTTCAGCTCGCGCTTGACCTTGTCGTAGTCGCGCGGCCCGCGGAAGATGTCGAGGCCGACCTCGCTGCCCATCGGCGTGCCCGGCGTGAAATAGCCGAGCGGGCTGTGGCGGAAGGCCGGGTCGTCGCCGGCCACCGCGATCATGAAGGCTTCCTGGTCGATCGCGCCGAGCATCGCGCGGCGGATCGCCGGATTGTTGAAGGGCGGCAGCAGATGGTTGACCCGCATCTGGCAGGTGAAGCCGAGCGGATCGAGTACCGCCGTCTTCACCGACTTGTTGCGCGCGACCAGCGGCAGCAAATCGTGCGGCATTGCCTCCTGCCAGTCCTGCTCGCCGGCCTGCACGGCCGAGGTGCCGGTCGCGGCGTCGGGCATCGTCGTCCATTCGACGCGGTCGAAATTCACGATCTTGGGGCCCGACGTCCAGTCCGGCGCGCCGCCATCGCGCGGCTTGTAGCGCTCGAAGCGCTCATAGACGTTGCGCGCGCCCGGCACCCGCTCATCGGCCTTGTAGCGGAACGGGCCGGAGCCGATGACCTCGGGGATGACCTTGAACGGGTCGGTATTGGCGAGCCGCTCCGGCATCATGAAGGCGACCGGGGCCGAGACCTTGCCGAGCGCGTAGGGCAGGTAGGGGAAGGGCGCCTTCAGGCGAAAACGAATGGTACGGTCGTCGGGCGCCGAGAGCTCGTCGGTCGCCTGCATCAGCGCGTCCCCGGCGGCATCGCGCTTGGCCCAACGCCGGATGCTGGCGACGCAGTCGCGCGCCGTGACCTTTTCTCCGTCATGCCAGAGCAGGCCGTCGCGCAGGGTCAGGCTCCAGAGCTTGCCGTCGTTCTCGACGCTGTGGCCCTCGACCATCTGGGGCGAGATCTCGAGCTTCGTGTTCATGCCGTAGAGCGTGTCGAACACCATGAAGCCATGGGTGCGCGAGACCTGCGCGGTGGCGTAGATCGGGTCGGGGAAGGCGAGGTCGATCACCGGCACGAAGCGCAGCGTCGTAGCCGTGGCGGCACGCACCAGCGCCGGGCGCGAGATCAGCGCAGCGGCGGTTCCGGCGAGCAGATGGCGACGATTCAGCATGATGGGGCCCCGGCGGCGCCAGCGGCCGCATCGTCAGGTTTCGACGACGCAGACACTGGGTCAGCCCTTGGGCACAAGGCAATGCACCGCCTTATGAAGAATCCGGGGGTGGCATTCGCCGGGCGAATACCCAGGGCGTCAGGACAGGCGCGACACGGTTTCGCTGGCGATGATCCGGACCTCGCGCAGGAACGCTTCGGCGGCGCGCGACAAGGGCCGCTTGCGCGAGCGCACCACGGAGGCCGACACCGGCGAGGCCGGCTCGAACCGCCTGATCGCCAGGTTCTTCGCCGAGAGCGGCGAGAGCGGGTCGACCACCGCGACGCCGACGCCGGTCTCGGCGAGGATGCAGGCGGTGTTGCAGTAGCGCACCTCGACCGCCGAGCGGAACGGCACGCCGACCTCGGCGAAGGCCTGCCGCACGATCGTGCCCATCTTGGTGCCGCGCTCCAGCGCGATGAAGGCGGTTGATCGCAAATCGTCGGGTGTGATCGTCTCCCTGGCGGCGAGGGGATGATCCGGCTGCATCACGCAGACCATCCGCTCGGTGAAGAAGGACTCGCCTTCCAGCCCGCGATAGTCGTTCAGGCCGAGCACGAAGCCGAGTTCGGCTAGGCCGTTGTCGACGCTTTCGATGACGTTCTCGAAGCGGCGGATGTCGAAGGAGACCCGTGTGTTCGGGCGCTTGGCGAGAAAATTCCGCAGCGCGATCGGGATCACGCTGTAGCCGAGCGGCGGCGTCGCGATGATCCGCACATGCCCGGTGCGGTTCTCCTTGAGATCCTGCACCTTGGCCTCGAACGCCGCGTGCATGTTGAAGATCGGATCGGAGTCGAGGCAGAGCTCGCGCGCCTCGGCGGTCGGGAACAGCCGGTTGTTGACCCGCTCGAACAGCGGAAACCCGATCTGGCTCTCGAGATGCTTGATCGCATTGCTGACGGCGGGTTGTGACAGGCCCAGCTCATGGGCCGCCCGCACCGTGGTCTCGCAGCGGACGACTGCTCGCAGAAGCTCGATCTGACGCAGGTTCATATTCTGGCTCTGAATAGAGTTGGCTCAACTCCATTTCGCCAGCAAATCATGTGCCAGCGCCACGCCGGGCGCAAGCAGACTATGGAAGGGCGCCGCCCGGCGAGAAGCCGGGCCGGTCAGGCATCGAGGAACGGCATCTCGCCCTTCGGCGGGGCGATGTCGCCATTGGCCGCGAGCATCCGGCGCCAGACCGCTTCCGTCACCGCCTGCGCCTCGGCCAGCAAAGCCGGTTCGTCGATCGTCAGCACCTTGCGGTCGCGCATCACGAACTCGCCGTCGACGATGACGGATTGGACGATGCCCGGATGCGCATAGTTCACGATGTTGGAGGTCAGCCGCAGGATCGGGCGCATCGCCGGCTGGTTGAGATCGAGCAGGGTGATGTCGGCCTTCTTGCCCACATCGATCGAGCCGATCTCGGCCTGCGCGCCCACGGTCAGCGCGCCGTTGCGGGTGACCATGTCGAGCACGCCCTGCGGCTGTGGATCGAGCCCGCCCTCCTGTTCGCGGCCATAGCCGGCGCGATGCACGATCATGCCGATCTTCATCGCCTGGAACATGTCCTCGGTCATGTTGTCGGTGCCGAAGGCGATATTGACGCCGGCATCGCGGATCGGACCGATCAGGACGCGATGCGGCCCCTTGCGTGAGGACGGCGCCGGGTTGTGCGCCATATGGACGCCGCGCTCGGCCAGCAGCCCGATGTCCTCGCGCGTGCAGAAGGTCCAGTGCGCGCAGGTCAGGTCCGGGCCGAGGAAGCCTTCGCGGTCGAGATAGCCGGCCGGCGTCAGGCCGTGCGCTGCCTTCACCGCCGCGATCTCGCCGGTGCTCTGGGCGAGGTGGCAGGTCCTTGTCAGCCCATGGCGCCGCGCCAGTTCCATGATCTTGCCAAGCATCGCCGGCGAGCAGTTGTCGGGCGCATGCGCCGCGACCTGGCAGCTGACCCGGCCGTTGCGGGCGCCATGCCAGGTCTCGATCAGCTCCTGCGTGCGCTCGAGGAAGACGCGGCCGAAGGCCTCGTCGATGCCGTACTCACCGAAGCGGATCTTGCGCGTGTCGATATCGGCGCAGCTTTCCGAGAGCCAGAGACGCATGCCGGTATCGGCCATGGCGCCGGCATAGGAGGGAACATGGCGGAAGGGATCGACCAGCGTGGTCGTGCCGCTGCGGATCGCCTCCAGGCAGCCGAGCGAAGCCATCACCGCCCGCTCATGGTCGCTCATCGTGTAGGAGACCGGCGACATGTAGCGGTAGATGATCTCGCCATCCCAGTCCTCGACCGTGCCGCGCAGCGCGGTCAGGACGGTATGGGTATGGGCGTTGATGAAGCCGGGCAGGACGGCAAGCCCGCGCCCGTCGATGCGCTCATGGGCCGGATAATCCTGCTCCAGCGTCGTGGCATCGCCGATCGCCGCGATCCGGTTGCCCGAGATGGCGATGGCGGTGTCATCCAGAATGCGGCGCTCGTCGTCGCAGGTGACGATCGTCGCGCCGGTGATCAGCAGGTCCATGGTGGTTTCCGGTAGCTCTGTTGTAATCGGTATCGACCGTCCGTGCGGGTCGTCCCGGGCGGAGCGCAGCGCAGACCCGGGAACCATGCCTGAACCGTTCCGGAATGGGTCCCGGGTCTCCCTCCGGTCGCCCGGGACGACCGGCGTCTCTGCTTAGAGCCCAGCCTTTAGAGGCCCGCCGCCTTCTCATGGGCGAGGTAGTGCTCGGCGATCTCCTTGCCGGTCGCGACCCAGACATCGCCGAAGCCGCGCGCCCGCGCCAGGAAGTCGCGCAGGATGCCGATCCGCATGGGCC
This sequence comes from Hyphomicrobiales bacterium, assembly GCA_900470775.1. Lineage (GTDB taxonomy): Bacteria > Pseudomonadota > Alphaproteobacteria > Rhizobiales > Beijerinckiaceae > Allobosea. The sequence goes on from UCBZ01000040.1 coordinate 63,453, forward strand.
GGCCGGTGACCTGGGGGTGCATCACCATGGTGACGAGCCCGCCCCATTCGCGGGTCTGGTCGAGCTCGCCGTTCCAGATCGAGCGCACATGCTCCTTGGGAAACATCGGGCGCGGGCTGTAGCGCTGCGAGAGCCCGTAGAGCCAGTCGTCGAAGGACATGTTGACCGGCAATTCGACCGGCCCCTTCGAGCCGTCGCGCAGCTTGTGGCGATAGGGCCGGATGTCGTCGCGGAAGGACGAGGAGTAGACGATACCGCGCTCGCGCAGGTATCCGAGCAACTGGTCGTAATTCTCGCCCGAAGGCGCGCGATAGCCGACGGGCACGACGCCGAGCACGCGCTTGAGCGAATCCAGCCCCTTGTCGATCTCCTCCTTGTCATCGGCGAATTCGGCAGGGTCGGGCCGCTTGTGCTGGTAGCCGTGATGGCCGACCTCGTGGCCGTCCCTGACGATCGCCTCGCACATTTTCGGATGCACATCGACGACCCAACCGGGAATGAAGAAGGTCGCCTTGACCTCGACCGAGCGGAGATATTCGAGGATTTTCGGCACGCCGACGCGCTCCTCGTAGCCGCCGAAGGAGAGCGTCACCAGCCGGTCGGTGTTGGCGGCGTCGTGCTGCAGCCAGGCGGTTTCGCCATCGACGTCGAAGGCCGGGAAGACGGCACAGCGCTTGCCAGCGGGCCAGGGGAAGTCCGGCGCCGGATCGGCGGGGTTGGCGATGCGCTGCGGAAAGACGGGGATCATCGCGTGTTCTCGCTTCGGAGCGGAAGCGGCTTCGACGAATTGGGTCCGCCCGCAGACCCGACGATAGCAAACAAACGGCCGGCCACGAGGTGGCCGGCCGGCATGGCGCTATCAATTATTCCGCCGGTCTATTCGCCGCGTTTATAGCGGGTGAAGAGACCGGCGGGCTGCATGTCAGGCCTGGATGAAGGCGAGCAGGTCGGGGTTCACCACATCGGGATGGGTGGAGCACATGCCGTGCGGCAGGCCCTCATAGGTCTTCAACGTGCCGTTCTTCAGAAGCTTGACCGCCAGCAGCGCCGAGTCGGCGATCGGGACGATCTGGTCGTCCGTGCCATGCATGACCAGGACCGGCAGGTCGATCGCCTTCAGATCCTCGGTGAAGTCGGTCTCCGAGAAGGCCTTGATGCAGTCGTAATGGGCCTTGGCGCCGCCCATCATGCCCTGCCGCCACCAGTTGTCGATGAGGCCCTGGGAGACCTTGGCGCCGTCGCGGTTGAAGCCGTAGAACGGCCCGGCCGGCACATCGATATAGAACTGTGCCCGGTTGGCGACGAGCGCGGAACGGAAGCCGTCGAAGACCTTGATCGGCAGGCCGCCGGGGTTGGTGTCCGACTTGAGCATGATCGGCGGCACCGCGCCGATCAGCACGGCCTTGGCGACGCGGCCCTTCTCGGCGCGGGCGACATAATGCGCGACCTCGCCGCCGCCGGTGGAGTGGCCGATATGAACCGCGTTTTTCAGGTCGAGCGCGGCAGCGAGTTCGGCGACGTCGGCTGCATAGGTGTCCATCTCGTTGCCGGTCGCGGTCTGCGATGAACGGCCATGGCCACGGCGATCATGCGCGATCACCCGGAAGCCCTTGTCGAGGAAATAGAGCATCTGGTTGTCCCAGTCGTCGGCGCTCAGCGGCCAGCCGTGATGGAAGACGATCGGCTGCGCGGTCTTGGGACCCCAATCCTTGTAGAAGATCTCGGTGCCGTCCTTAGTGGTGATCGTGCTCATCGTCTTGTCCCTTTCTGCTCGCTGGAGCGGCAGGATCGCCGCCGCTCGGTATGGACGTTATAGGGGTCGCCATGCACGGTGCCGCTTGGCGGAACCGACAATGTACAGCGGTGAAACTGACAAGATGACGACAGGCCCGACCATTATCGCCGAGATCGGCGTCATCCTCTACCCTGACGTTCAGCTCGCCGCCGTCTACGGGCTGACCGACCTGTTCCGGATTGCCGGCGAGATGAGCGCGGCGCGCGGCGGGCCGACTGCGCCGGTGATCCGGGTCAGCCACTGGCGGCAGGCCGACAAAGGCGCCAAAATCGAATGCGCCTTCGACAGCCATCCGGGATCATTGCACAATCCGGGCCATCTGATCGCGCCGCCAAGCCTCGTCCTGCCCGGGAAAATGCAGCCGATGGACGGCTTCGCTGCGTGGCTGTCGGCCCGCCATGCCGAGGGCACGACGCTCTGCTCGGTCTGTGCCGGGGCGTTCGTGCTCGGCGAAACCGGCCTGCTCGGAGGCCGCCCCGCCACGACGCATTGGGCCTTCGCCGAGGCGCTGGCCGAGCGCTTTCCGACCATCCGGGTCGAGACCGACCGCATGGTCATCGACGATGGCGATATCATCACGGCGGGCGGCATCCTGGCCTGGACCGATCTCGGCCTGACGCTGGTCGAGCGGCTGCTGGGGCCGAGCACCATGCTGGCGACGGCGCGCTTCCTGCTCGTCGATCCGCCGGGGCGCACGCAGCGACCCTATGATCATTTCGTGCCTCGCCTCGACCATGGCGATGCCGCGATCCTGAAGGTGCAGCACTGGCTGCAGGCGACGGCAGCGAAGGCTCACGCCGTGCCGGCGCTGGCGAAGCGGGCAGGGCTGGAGGAGCGCACGTTCCTGCGGCGCTTCCGCAAGGCGACAAGCTTGCGTCCGACCGAATACGCCCAGCAGATTCGCATCGCCAAGGCGCGCGAGGCGCTGGAGCTGAGCCGGCGGCCGGTGGCGCAGATCGCCTGGGAGGTCGGCTATGGCGATGCCGCCGCCTTCCGAAAGCTGTTCCTGCGCATCACCGGCCTGTCGCCGGCCGATTACCGCAATCGCTTCGGCGTCGCGGCCTGATCAGGAGTATTCCGGCCGGCGCGGCGTGAACACGTCGAGATTGATCACCGGCTCGTCACCGACGACCTCGCCCCAATGCTCGACACCGGACGGGATCAGCACGAGCCCGCCGGGGCCGATCAGATGCTCCTCGCCGCCGATGAAGAAGCGGATCGTGCCGCTGATGATATAGGCGATCTGCTCATGGGGATGGCTGTGGGGCTTTGGCTCATGGCCAGGCATCAGCCGGTGCAGCGCCACCGTCGCGGCATTGCCGGAGAAGCCCTTGCGGTCGACGCCCGGACGCACCGGCGTCCACGGAATGCTGCTCCAGTCGATCTTGTGAATGTCCATGGCGGATCTCCCGATTCAGGAATGGCGGCCGTCCGGGCGGTCGCTTACTTGGCCGCGCCGAGGATGCCCGACGGCCTGATGAACAGGAACAGCAGCAGCACCGAGAGCGCCGCGACGTTCTTCAGGCCGGCGCCGAAGCCGACGATGGCGAGCGCCTGCAACAGCCCCAGCAGCAGCCCGCCGAGAAACGCGCCGAAGGGTCGGCCGAAACCGCCGACGATCGCGGCGATGAAGCCGCTGATCGCGAAGGGCACGCCGACATTGAAGGCGGTGTACTGGGTGGGCGTGATCAGGATGCCGGCGATCGCGCCCAAGGCCGCGCTCAGAGCGAAGGCCAGCGCCAGCATGCGCGAGACCGGAATGCCCTGCAGCGCAGCCGCCTCGCGGTTGATCGAGCAGGCCCGCATCGCCTTGCCGGTCCTGGTGAGGCCGAAGAAAGCGGCGAGCAGTCCGACGATCGCCAGCGAGCCGCCGACGATCCAGATCAGCTGGTAGCCGACGGCGACGGAGCCGAACATCAGCGGCGGCCGGTCGGTGAAGACCGGCAGGGTCTTGGGCTGGTCGCCGACCGCGATCAGGGTCAGCCGCTCGATCACGATCTGGGCGGCGAGCGTCGCCAGGATCATCACGAACATCGTCGCCTTGCGATTCCACAAGGGCCGGACGACGACGCGCTCGATCGCGACGCCGAGCACGGCGACCGCCGCGATCGCGATCAGCGCTGCCACAGGCAGCGGCACGCCGCTCCGCGAAAACAGCACCTGGGTGATCATGCCGCCGAGCATCACGAACGCGCCTTGCGCGAAGTTCACGATGCCGCTGGCGTTGTAGATCACGCAGAAGCCGATGCCGATCAGCCCGTAGACGCAGCCGATGCCGAGCCCGCTGACCAGAACCTGCGGAATATAGGACCAGTCAGCCATGGGCCGCCTCCTGCGTGGCTGCGGGGTCCGGCGACGGCTTGCCGGTGCCGAGATAGGCCGCGATCACGGCCGGGTCGGCACGGACCTCGGCGGGTGTGCCTTGTGCGATCTTGCGGCCGAAATCGACCACGACGACCCGGTCGGCCGTGTTCATCACCAGCGTCATGTCGTGCTCGATGAGGAGCACGCTCGTCCCGTCATCGGCGATGCGGCGGATGATGCGAGACAAGGCCGCCGATTCCTCGGTGTTGAGGCCGGCCGCCGGCTCGTCGAGCAGGATGAGCCGGGGACCGGCCGCCGTGGCGCGCGCCAGTTCGAGCATGCGCTGACGGCCATAGGGCAGGCCCGATGCCGGCTCGTCCGCGAAGGCCGAGAGCCCCGCGAAGTCGAGCAGTTCGCGGGCCCTCGCATCGACGGCGGCCTCCTCGCGCCGCGCCGAGGCCGGCCGCAGCAGCGCGGCGAACAGCCCGGCCCTGCCCTGCAGGTGGCAGCCGACCTTGACGTTGTCGAGCACGCTCAGATCCTCGAACAGCTTGACGAGCTGGAAGGTCCGAACCAGCCCGGCAGTGGCGACCTTATGGGCGGGCAAGCCTGTGATGTCCTGCCCTTCGAACAGGATGCGGCCCGCGCTCGGGGGCAGCGCACCCGAGATCAGGTTGAACAGCGTCGTCTTGCCGGCGCCGTTGGGGCCGATCACGGCGGTGACGCCCTCGGCTGGGACCTCGAAAGAGACGTCGTCGACGGCGACCAGCCCGCCGAAGCGGCGCGTCACGCCTTCCAGTTTGAGCCGGCTCATGAGCGGCCTCGCGGGGCAAACAGGCTGGCAAGACCACGCGGCGCGTAGATCAGCAGCAGGATCAGCGCGGCGCCATAAGCCAGGTCCTGATAGTCCTTGAAGGCGCGGAAGGTCTCCGGCAGCAGGCTGACGATCAGCGCCCCAACGAGCGGCCCCGCGACCGTGCCGATGCCGCCGACATAGAGCATCGTGAAGGTGACGATGACCATGTGCAGCCCGAAGACTTCGGGGCTGACATAGCCGACGACATGCACGAAGAGCGAGCCGGCGAGCGCCGCGAAGCCGGCCGAGAGCAGGAAGGCCATCAGCTTGTAGCGGGAGACGTCGATGCCGAGCGCGGTCGCGGCCTCCTCGCTGCCGGCCACCGCCGAAAGTGCGCGGCCGAAGCGCGAGCGACGGATGCGCGCGGCGGCAAACGCGCAGGCCGCGACGACGAGCGAAAGCATGACGAGTTGGCCCCGGTCGGAGGTGACCTCCCACGAGCCGATGCCGAAAGGCGGGATGCCGGAAATGCCCAGATAGCCCTGCGTCACCGACTGCCATTCGACCGTGATCTCATAGGTGATCAGCCCGATGGCGAGCGTGCCCATGGCGAGGTAGTGGCCCTTCAGCCGCAGCGCTGGAAAGCCGACGATGGCGGCTGCCAGCACGGCGGCGGCGATGCCGAAGACCATCGCGGGTAGGGGGCTCCAGCCATAGGTCGCCGTCAGCACGGCCGAGCCGTAGCCGCCGATCGCGGCGAAGGCGTTCTGGCCGAAGGACACCTGCGCGGCGAAGCCCATGAACAGGTTCAGGCCCGTCACGAAGACCGCATAGATCAGCGCAAAGGAGACCACGGTGGCGGCATAGCCGCCGACGACCATGGCGTAGCCGACCACGACCGCCGCAAACAGCCAGGGCAGCAGGCCGACGAGCCGGAACGGGCGCCGTTCAGGCGAAGTAATGCTGGGCGAGATCGTCATGGGATGTGATGTCACGCGGATCGAGTTCGGCGACGATGCGCCCGAGCGAAAGCAGGTAGACGCGGCTTGCGAGTTCGAGCGCCAGCGGCGCCTTCTGCTCGACCAGCACGATCGCCAGGCCTTCGCGGTTCAGGAGGCCGAGCGTCTCCAGGATTTCTCCGGTGACGCGCGGCGCGAGGCCGAGCGAGGGCTCGTCCAGCAGCAGGAGCTTGGGCCCTGCCATCAGCGCGCGGCCGAGCGCGAGCATCTGCTGCTCGCCGCCCGACATCGAGCCGGCAGCCTGCCCGAGCCGTTCCTTCAGGCGCGGAAACAGGGTGAGCACGCGCTCGCGGCGACGGTTGAACTCGGCCTTGTCGCGCAGGCGATAGGCGCCGAGTTCGAGATTGTCGGAGACGCTCATCGGGGCGAAGAGACCGCGTCCTTCCGGCACCAGCACGATGCCGCGCGAGGCGACGGCGACCGCGTCGCTGCGTGGCAGGACATCGCCCCGGAACCGGACCTCGCCGCTGTTGACCGAGAGCCCCATGATGGCGCGAAGCAAGGTCGATTTGCCGGCGCCGTTGGGGCCGAGAACGGCGACCAATTCGCCTTCGCCGATATGGAGATCGACCCCGTGCAGCGCCTCGACATGGCCGTAGCGAGCCGAAAGGCCGGTCGCGGCCAGAATCGGCGGCGGCGCGCCCACCTGTGTCCTGGCCGCGACCGCCGGGCTCATTCCACCACCACCTTGACCTTGCCGGCCTCGATCGTCGCCAGCACGAAGGGGTTGCGGGTGATGCCCTGATGCAGGTCCGGCCGGAAGTTGTACATGCCGGTCGTCCCCTGGAAACCGGTCACCTCCTCATAGGCGGCGCGGACCTTCTCGCCCTCGAAGGACTTGGCCTTCTCGATGGCGGCGACCGTCAGCATGACACCGTCCCAGCCGCGCGAAGCCCAGTTCGGGTCACGGTCCTTGTACTTCTCGCGCCAGGGAACGAGGAACGCCTTGATGCCGGTCTTCAGATCGCCCTCCGGCAGCGCCTCATAGACCTGCGACGGCGAGGCAACGAAGAAGAACTTGTCGCCGAGCACCTCGGCGACGGGGCCGAACACGGCCAGATCCTCAAGACTCGTCAACAGAAGCATGTCGGCGCCGAGCTGCTTGATGTTCTTGGCGGCGGTCAGGGTCGTGCCGCCAAGGCCGATCTTCAGGATCGCGCCGGCACCCGCCGAGCGGGCCTTGCTGATCTGCACGCTCAGATCCGCGTCGTCCTGCTTGTACTGGTCGACGGAGACGACCTCGATGCCGTATTTGGCCGCGTTGCGCTCGGCCACGCCCTTCTGGAGATTGGCGTAAGGGGTCGGGTCGTGCAGCACCGCGATCTTGCGGATTTGCGTCCTCTCCTTGAGGAATTCCAGCCGCTTGTCGACCTCGAAGCCGGCGGGCGGCAAGGTGGTGAAGGCCCAGGGCAGATGCTCGGCCTGCGTCGGCAGGATCGAGCACAGCATCATCGGCACCTTGGCGCGCAACAGCAGGCCAGCGGCGGCGAAATTGCCGGCCGAAACGCAGCCACTGACAAAGACGTCGACCTTGTCCGAGCTCAGCATCTTCCGGTAGACGGTCACAGCCTCCTGGGGCTCGGAGCGGTTGTCCTCGACGACGACCTGAATCGTGCGGCCCATCACGCCGCCCTTGGCGTTGACTGCTGCGGCTGCGAGTTCGACGCCGTCGCGCCAGGCGCGGTCGACGGTCGCTGCATAGCCGGTGAGGCCGGCTGAGACGCCGATCTTGTAGGGCTCCTGCGCGCTGGCGGTCTGCCCGCCGGCTGTCGCGATGCTGGCGGCTAGTCCGGCCGCGATAAGAGTCTGCTTCATCATCTGTCCTCCCGGTTTCCTCTGGCGTCAGGCGGTAGCCCCGGTGCGGGGCTCCGCTTTTGTTCTTGGCTTGCGCAAGGTCTTGGTGTTCTGGCCGCTGGTCTTCGTCACGCAGCCGGCTTGCCGTAGCCGCCGCCCCCTGGCGTTTCCAGCAGCACGACGTCGCCGGCCTGCATGGTCAGCTTCTTCGCCTCGCTGACGGACTTGCCGTTGACGAGGAATCGCCCAGCCGTCCCCGGCAGGCCGCCATCGATGCCGTCGGGTCCGCGCTCGAGCCGGCTCGGCACGGCGTTCAGCAACCAGGCATGGTCGGTGCGCATGTGGAACTGGATGATCTGGCCGTCGCCGCCCTGCATCCGGCCCTTGCCGCCGGAGCCCGGCCGCAACTCCTTGCGGTCGAAGACGATCGGCATCGCCGCTTCCAGGATTTCGATCGGCACTGCCGCAACGCCGGTCGGATAGCAGGTGGCGCTCGGGCCCGGCTTGCCGGCGCGCGCGCCCATGCCGCCGGAATAGTTGAACATCGACGAGGTGAAGGGTTCGCCATTGGGCTTGCGACCCTGGATCTGGATGGTCCAGACCGCGCCCGAACCCTCAGCCAGCACGCGCTCCGGCATGACCTGATGCAACGCCTTCAGGATCGGCATCGGCACATACATTCCCACGACATGGCGCGCGTTCACCGGAGCTGGATAGGCGCAGTTGATGATCGAGCCCACGGGCGCGCGTACCTCGATCGGCGCCAGCGAACCGGTGTTGTTGGGCAGGTCCGGGTTGAGACAGGAGCGGATCGCGAAGGTCGAATAGGCGTGGGTGTAGTTCAGCACGACGTTGATGCCGGTCGTCGTCTGCGGCGAGGAACCCTCGAAATCGACGATGATCGAGCCGCTCTCGACATCGACCGTCAGCGCCGTCTTCAGCGTGATGATCTCGCCGCCGGGCACGTCGAACGAGGTCTCGCCATGATAGGTGCCGGGCTTCAGCTTGCGGATGGCGTTGCGCGTCGCCTCCTCGGAGCGCTCGATGATCTCGTCCGACAAGGCCTCGATGTCGTCGATGCCGTAGCGCTCGCACAAGGTGATCAGGTGCTCGGCGGCGGCCTCGCCCGACGAGACCTGCGCCGACAGATCGCCGAACACGGCGTCGGGTGTGCGGACGTTGCGGCGGATGATATCGTGCAGCATCTCGCTCGGCTTGCCGCGCTCATAGAGCTTGAGCGGCGGGATCCAGAGCCCTTCCTCATGCACGTCGCGGGCGCCGGCGCCGATGCCGTAGCCGCCGATATCGGTGTGGTGGATGGTCGAGCCGATATAGGCGAGCAGCTTCTGGCCGTCGAAGATCGGCGTCAGGATGGTGATGTCGAAGAAGTGTCCGGCCGACAGCCAGGGGTCATTGGTGATCAGCACGTCGCCGGGCTCGCAACGCCCCTCGAACAGGCGCACGAGATGCGCGCCGGCGATGGCGAGCGAGTTGATATGGCCGGGCGTGCCGGTATTGGCCTGCGCCACCATGCGGCCGCGCTTGTCGAACAGCGCGCAGGCGAGGTCGCCGGCTTCGCGCACGATCGGGCTGAAAGCGATGCGCTGCAGCGCCTTGGCACGCTCGTTGACGATGCCGATCAGGTTCGACCAGAGGATTTCGAGTTCTACGCCGTCCATCGGAAGTGACTTTGCCATGGGACTCAGCCTTTCGTGGCGACGATGCAGCCGAGCGCGTCGATCGTCGCGCTCCAGCCGGGGGGCAGCGCGGTCGTGGTCTCGCGCTCCTCGATGATGGCGGGCCCGGCGATGGTCTGGCCGGTGGCGAGCGCGGCGCGCTCATAGACGGGCACGGACTGGCCGTCCTCCCAGGCATGAACTGGGCGATGGCGCTTGGGCGCGCCGGCTGCGATCTGTGGCCGGGCTTGGCCGTCGAAATGCGGCAGGGGGCCGCGCGCGACGACGCGCCAGGTCACCAGTTCGATCGGCACATGCGAGGGGTTGACGCCATAGAGCGTCCGGTACGCCGTCTCGAACTGCGCCGTCAGCATGGAGGCGTCGCGGCTCTGGCGCGGGTCGGTCTCGAAGATGATCGTGACCTCGTGCTGCTGGCCGACATAGCGCATGTCGGCTCCCACCAGGATAGTGACGTCGGCCGGCGCGCAGCCGGATTCGCCGAGCGCCGTCAGGCCCTCGCTCTCGAGATCGCCGATGACGCGGTCGACGCGGCTCCAGTCGAGATGGTCGACCCGCGTCAGGTCGCTGCGTACGAGATCGAGCCTGACCGGTGTGACCAGCGTGCCGAAGGCCGAGAGCACGCTCGATTGCGGCGGCACGATCACCGAGGTGCTTTGCAGCAGGTCGGCGACGCCGCAGGCATGCAAGGGTCCGGCGCCGCCGAAGGCAAAGAGCGGCAGGCCGCGATAATCGACGCCGCGATCGGTGGCGTGGGTGCGCGCCGCCGAGGCCATCGCCTCTGTGACGATGCGATAGATGCCTCGCGCCGCCTGCACGGCGTTGAGGCCAAGCGCCTCGCCGAGTCGTGCGAGCGCAGCGTCGCAAGCGGCCTTGTCGAGCGACATGTCGCCGCCGAGGAAGTTCTCGGCATCGATCAGCCCGAGCACGAGGTCGGCATCGGTGACGGTCGCGCTTTTGCCGCCGCGGCCATAGCAGGCCGGGCCCGGATTGGAGCCGGCGCTTTCAGGCCCGACCTTGAGCAGGCCGAGATCATCGACATGGGCGATGCTGCCGCCGCCGGCCCCGATCTCGATCAGGTCGATCGAGGGCACGGTGACCGGCAGGCCGCTGCCTTCGCGGAAGCGATAGCGCCGATCGACCTCGAACAGCCCGGTGATCAGCGGCGTGCGGTTCTCGATCAGGCAGGCCTTGGCGGTGGTGCCGCCCATGTCGAAGGACATCAGCCGGTCGATGCCGAGCAGTTCCGCATAATGGCAGGCGGCAAGCGCGCCGGCAGCCGGGCCGCTCTCGATCATGCGGACGGGGTTCTTTCCGGCCGTCTCCGCACCGACGACGCCGCCCGAGGACAGCATGATCAGCGGCGTGTTGGCGAAGCCTTCCGTCCGCAGCCGATCGCTCAGCCGCTTGAGATAGGGCTGCGAGATCGGCATCGCATAGGCGTTCACCGTCGCGGTCGAGGCGCGCTGGTATTCGCGGATCTGCGGCGCGACCTCGGCCGAGGTGCAGATGAAGACGTCGTTGAGTTCCCGCGAGAGCGCGGCTGCGACGATCGCCTCGTTTTCGGGATTGGCGAAGCTGTTGAGGAAGCAGATCGCGATGGCGCGCGCGCCGCTGGCCCGGAGATCGACGGCGAGTTTCGTGATGTCCGCAGGGCTTGGTGCAAGAGCGACGGTACCGTCCGCCAGCACGCGCTCCCTGATGCCGAAAGTCAGATCGCGTGTCACCAGCGGCGCGGGGAACTCGATCTGCGGATCATACATGTCGTAGCGGTGCTCGTTGCGGATCGAGAGCACGTCGCGGAAGCCCTCGGTGACGACGAGCGCCGTCGGCAAACCCTTGCGCTCGATCAGCGCGTTGGTGACGACCGTGGTGGCGTGAACCACGACGCCGTCGATCGCGCCGGCCGCGATGCCGGCCTTGCCCATCACGGAATCGACGCCGCGAAAGAAGCCTTCCAGCAGGTCGTGATGGGTGGTCAGCGTCTTGTCGACGCTCAGGCCTCCGCGCGAGTCGCGCAGCACGATGTCGGTGAAGGTCCCGCCGATATCGACGGCCAGCGAATAGGTCATGCTCTCGCTCTTTCAGTCTTGCCAGGTCAGGCCGCGCGAGATTCGTCCGGCGGCGCCGACGACCTCACGGATCTGTTCTGGATCGGGGACAGGCGTGATGAATTGCGTCGCACCGACGATCGCGATCGAGCCGACGAGCACATGGCGATGGTCAAAGACGGGCGCGGCGAGCGTGTTGACGCCGGTGATCACCTCGTCGGGCGCGGTGGCCCAGCCGCGCTCGCGCACGGTGTCGAGATCGGCGAGCAGGGCGTCCTTCGTGACGATCGTCGCCGGCGTCCAGGCTTGCAGCGGGCCGTTGGTGATCGCGGCCGTGCGATCCTGCGAGCCGAAGGCGAGCCAGATCTTGCCGTGGGCGCTGGCATGGAAGGCGAGGCGCGTGCCGGGGCGCGTCGCGAACTCGATCAGCGTGCGGCCCTGGATCAGCTCGAGGACGATCAGTTCGGCATCGATCGCGGCGCAGACCGTGACGGCCTGGCCGGTGCGGTCGCGCAGGGTCATCAGGTCCTCGCGGGCCGCGCTGACGATGTCGAAGCGCTGCCGCAGGGCCTCGCCCAAGACCATCAGCTTGATGCCGGCTTCATAGCGACCGGTCTCCGGCTCCTGCCGGACGAAGCCGTGCTTCTGCAGCGTCACCAGATGCCGGTAGATCGTCGCCTTCGACGACGAGAGCGCTTCGGCGATCTGCGCGAGCGCAGCCGGGCGGCTCTGCTGCACCAGATACTCGACCGCGCGGAGCGCGAGATCGAGCGTGCTGGTGCCGGCAGGCGCAGGTTTCCCCGAAGCTTTGTCAGGATCCATCAACGAGAGCGTTCCTCTGTGTTTCATTTCATATAATGAAACATCATTTTGTTATTTGATACGCTAGCACAAAGACATTGCTCGTCAACCGCCTTGTGAGGGCGGGCAGGAGCGAGCGTATTGGGCCAGGGAAGGGCGCGCGTTGGCTCGTCTCAGGCGAGCATGTCACGCACCAGCGGAATGACCTTCTCGCCATAGAGCGCGATGCTGCGCATCATCTTCTCATGCGGTAGCGGGCCGGCGCTGTATTTCATCTGGAAGCGCGACAGGCCCAGCGTCTTGACGGTCGCGGCGATCTTGCGGGCCACGGTTTCCGGCGAACCGACATAAAGCGAGCCGTGCTCGACCTCCTGTTCGAACTCGGCCCGGCCCATCGGCGGCCAGCCGCGCTCGGCGCCGATGCGGTCGCGCATGCGCTTGTAGTCGGCGAACATCTCCTCGCGCGCCTGCTCGTCGGTCTCGCCGACGTATCCGGGCGAATGTACGCCGATCGGCTGCACGGGCTCGCCAAGCTGCGAGAAGGCGCGGCGGTAAAGATCGGCGTAAGGCGTGAAGCGGGCGGGATCGCCGCCGATGATGGCAAGCATCAATGGCAGGCCGTAACGCGCCGCGCGGACGACGGATTCCGGGCTGCCGCCAACGCCGATCCAGGTCTTGAGCCGGCCGGTCTCGATCGGTGGGAAGACCCGCTGGTTGGCCAGGGCTGGGCGGATCGTGCCCTGCCAGGTCACGGCCTGCTGGCTGATCAGCGCGGCGAACAGATCGAGCTTCTCGGCAAACAGCGTCTCGTACTGGCTGAGATCATAACCGAACAGCGGGAAGGATTCGGTGAAGGAGCCGCGGCCGAGAATGACCTCGGCCCGCCCGTTCGAGATCGCATCGACCGTCGAGAAGCGCTGGAACACCCGGATCGGATCATCAGAACTCAGCACCGTGACCGCCGAGCCCAGCCTGATGCGGCTCGTCCGTGCCGCGATGGCGGCCAGCACGGTCTCCGGTGTCGAGATCGCGAAATCGGCGCGATGATGCTCGCCGACGCCGAAGAAATCGATGCCGAGTTCGTCGGCGAGCACCGCCTCGTCGATCAGGTTGCGGATCACCTGCGCATGCGGCAGCAGCGCGCCGTCCGATCCCGCAGTGATGTCGCCGAAGGTGTCGAGCCCGAGTTCGAGAGTGTCAGCCATGGCAAATCCGGAAGAGGGAGGGGTGATCGCCGTTGCGGCCGGGCGATCCTGCCGCGTGCTTATGCGCTGATGATGAAGCAGGCAGAATCCGCGACTCCACCAGCCCAGTTCCGCCACGGCGCCTGGGCCGCCCGTCATAGCAGGGCGGAGACCGGACTGTCAGGCGCGCAGCGGCGGCAGGGCCATGCAGCCAGCGTTGGCACGGCAGTTGCTGGCTCCTCCGCTGCAGATTCCTCCCAGGGTTGTCGCCATTTCGATGCCTATGCTTGCCGCACCCGCCGTGATGACCGCCCAGCCGCTGACGCTGGACGGCATCACGCACAGCTATGGCGGCGGGCTCGCGGTCGACAATGTCACACTCGAGGTCAAGGGCGGCGAGCTCGTCGCCCTGCTCGGCCCCTCCGGCTGCGGCAAGACCACGCTGCTGCGGATCGTCGCCGGCTTCATCCAGCAGGGCAACGGCAAGGTCACGATCGACGGCCGGCCGATCGACACGTTGCCGCCCAACCGCCGTGAGATCGGCATCGTCTTCCAGAACTACGCGCTGTTCCCGCATATGACGGTCGCGGAGAACATCGCCTATGGGCTCGCGGCGCGTGGCGAGAGCCGCGAGGTGCAGGCGCAGCGCGTCGCCGAGATGCTCGCCACCGTCCAGATGGGCAGCTTCGCCGACCGCAAGCCCAGGCAACTCTCCGGCGGCCAGCAGCAGCGCGTCGCTCTCGCCCGAGCGCTTGCCATGCGGCCGCGCATCCTGCTGCTCGACGAGCCCTTCGCCGCGCTCGACAAGAACCTGCGGCTCGATATGCAGATCGAGATCAAGCGGCTGCAGCGCCAGTTTGCCCTGACCGCGATCATGGTCACGCATGACCAGGACGAGGCGATGGCGATCGCCGACCGCATCGCGGTGATGAGCCAGGGCCGGATCGAGCAGCTCGGCACGCCGGTGCAGGTCTATGACGAGCCGGCGACGCTGTTCGTCAACAACTTCATCGGCTCCAGCAACCTCTTGAACGGCAAGGTCGAGGCGGCTGTCGATGGCGGCTATCGCGTCGCGCTTGCCAATGGCGCGGTCTGGACCGTCTTCTCGAAAGCCCGTTTCGAGCCTGGCCAACCGGTCGTCGTCTCGGTCCGGCCCGAGCAGATGCTGCTCGCCGACGAGCCGGCGCCCGACCGCATTCCCGTGACGCTCAAGCTCAGCCTGCCGATCGGCGGCGAACTGATCCACGACGTGATCAGCCAGTCGGCCGACTCGCTCAAGGTCGCCATCGCGCGCCGCCCTGGCATGGCGTCGGGCGGCACCGGCACAGCCTATTGCGGCCTCGCCGGCCACGCCCGCCCCGCGCTTTTCCCCGCTTCCAACCCCTGACCCGGAGACCTTTCATGACTGTCATGACCCGCCGCGACCTGATGGCCGGCGCAGCCGCGCTGGGCCTGGCCGGCATGCTGTCGGGCCGCGCCAGCGCCGCCGGCAGCCTCACCGCCGCGATCTATCCCGGCACCTGGGAAGAGGCCTATCGCGGCGTCGTCGCGCCCGAGCTCAAGAAGAAATACGCCGTCGACGTCGCCTTCGACGCGCTCTTCGCCGTCGATCAGGTCGCGAAGGTCCGCGCCGCGCGCGGCGTGCCCCCCTTCGACTGCTTCGTGCTCGATCCCGGCCCGGCGGCGGCTGCGATGCAGGCCGGCCTGTTCGAGCCGATCGACATCAAGAAGCTCAGCAACGCCGACAAGGTGCCGAAGGGCCTGATCACCTCGCATGCGGTGACCTGCAATGCTCAGGTCGTCGGCATCGCCTACAACCCGAAGAAGTTTCCCAACCCGCCCAAGACCTGGGCCGACCTGTTCAAGTCGCCTTACGTCGAGCGGTTGGGCCTGACCGGCTTCCAGACCACCTTCGGCACCGTCTCGCTGATCGAGATCGCCAAGGCTTTCGGTGGTTCGGAGGCGAATATGGACCCGGTCTTCAAGGTGCTGAAGGAGGCCGTGCCGAAGGTCGCCGCGATCGCGACGCCGGCTGCGCTGCCCGGCCTGTTCCAGCAGGGCCAGGTCGACATCATGTACGGCAACACCAACACGGTCGCGATCCTGAAGGGTCGCGGCGTCGACATCGCCTATATCGCGCCGGAATCGGGTTCGATCACCTTCCAGACCACGCTTCACATCGTGAAGGGCGCCGAGAACGTCGACGCGGCCTATAAATACATCGACACCGCGATCTCGCCCGACATCCAGAACGCGCTGCAGAAGGCGCCCTACAACATGGTGCCGATCAACACCGACACGCCGCTCGATCCTTCCCTCGGCATCACCTCGCTCGACGAGCTCTCGAAGATGGTCACGCATGACTGGACCAAGATCAATCCGCAGCGTGCCGCCTGGATCGAGCGCTTCAACAAGGAGATCACCAAGTAAGGACACGGCGATGGCTGGCGCGGCTGTAGCGGCTACCGGTTCGTCCGGTGTGCCGGGGGAGAAGGTCGACTGGCGCCTCGCGGCGCCTCTCGGCCTGACCTATCTCGCCTTCTTCGCCGCGCCCTTCGCGATTCTGCTCGGCGTCAGCTTCTACGCCGATTCCGAGCAGACGCGGCTGGGCCTCGATTCCTGGACGAAGTTCTACGGCGACGCCTTCTATCTCAAGGTCATCCTCGACACGCTGAAGCTCGGCGTCTTCGCCGTCGTCGCGACGACGCTGCTGGCCTATCCGCTGGCGCTGGTGTTTCGCGCCGCCAGTGCGCGTGCCCAGCGCGTGCTGATCTTCATCATCCTGATGCCGCTTTTGACCTCGGTCGTGATCCGCACCTTCGCCTGGATCGTCATCCTGGCGCGCGAGGGCGTGATCAACCAGACGCTGATCGGGCTGGGCATAACCGCGACGCCGCTCAACCTGCTGCAGACCGAACTCGGCCTCGTCATTGCGCTGACGCAGATCGAGATGCCGCTGATGCTGCTGCCCCTGCTGACGATCATGAACCAGATGGACCAGAACCTGATCGACGCCTCGCGCGCGCTCGGCGCCTCGAAATGGCGGACCTTCTTTCGGGTCGTCCTGCCGCTGACCCTGCCGGGCTGGATCGCCGGCGCGACGCTGGTCTTCGCCTCGGCGACGACGGCCTTCATCTCGCAATCGGTGATCGGCGGCGCGCGCCTCGTCTACCTCCCGGCCCTGATCTACCAGCAGGTCACCGTGGTCTATAATTGGCCCTTCGCGGCGGTAGCCTCGCTGACGCTGCTCTTCACGGTGCTGGCGGGCATCATGGCGCTGGGCTGGCTCGGCCGCTTCGCGAAGACGAGCTGAGGTCAGACCATGCAGCGCTCAACCCTCGGCGACGTCACCTACAACTGGGTCATCGGCTGTCTCGCTGGCCTCGCCATCCTGATCCTGGTCGGGCCGGTCCTGATCGTGATCGCGACCTCCTTCACCACCTCGCAGACTCTGCGCTTCCCGCCGCCGGAATTGTCGCTGCGCTGGTACGGCGAACTCTTCGACCCCGTCCGCTCGGCCCAGATCCACATAGCGGCGCTGAACAGCGTCTGGGTCGCGGGCCTTGCCACGCTGATCGGCGCTGTGCTGTCCGTGCTCGCGGCGCTGGCGATTACGCGGGTGACAAGACCCTCGGCCCGCTTCATCGAGGCCAGCTTCCTGTCGCCGCTGATCCTGCCGACACTCTCCTACGGGCTGGCGGCGCTGATGTTCTTCTCCGTGCTCGGCATCAGGCCCTCGCTCAATCTGCTGATCGCCGGCCATCTCGTGGTGATCGCGCCCTTCATCTTCCGCACGACGCTGGCGAGCCTGACCCAGCTCGATCCCGTCCTGCTCGAGGCCTCCGCCAATCTCGGCGCGAGCCGCATCTATGGCTTCCGCCGCATCACCTTGCCGCTGATCGCGCCCGGCATCGCGGCCGGCTGCTTCCTCGCCTTCATCTCCTCGATGGACAATGTCCCGGTCTCGCTCTTCCTCTCCAACGCGCGCACCTCGATGCTGCCGATCCGGATGTGGGGCATGATGGAATCGACGCTCGACGTCCGCATCGCCGCCATCGCCGGCGTGCTGATCCTGGCGACGCTCCTGCTGATGATCGTGATGGACCGCCTGACCGGCCTGACCAAGCGCATGAGCGGGTGATTGCCGAGCCGCTCGTTTGATTCAGCCTCGCCGTCATCCCGGACGCAGCGAAGCGGAGATCCGGGATCCATTCCTGAAGCGTTCCGGAATGGGTCCCGGGTCTCCCCTGCGGTCGCCCGGGACGACCTCGGATGAGAATGTACGATGGAGACCTTTGTGACCTACGACCGCGACCTGATCGGATACGGGGCCAACCCGCCCAATCCGCAATGGCCGAATGGCGCCCGCATCGCGATCAACTTTGTGATGAATTACGAGGAGGGCTCCGAGCCCTCGATCCAGGACGGCGAGGGCTATACCGAGCTCGGCCTGACCGAGGCGAACGGCCTGCCGACCGGGGTCAAGGGCCGCGATCTCGCCGGCGAGGGCATGTTCGCCTATGGCAGCCGCGTCGGTTTCTGGCGCTTGATGCGGCTCTTTCAGGAACGCGGGCTGCCGCTGACCGTGTTCGGCTGCGCGCTGGCGATCGAGCGCAACCCGGAGGCCGCCGCCGCGATCAAGGCCTCGGGCTTCGACGTATGCTGCCATGGCTGGCGCTGGATCAAGCACTACGACCTGACCGAGGAGGAGGAGCGCGAGCACATCGCCAAGGCGATCGTCTCGCTCAAGGCCACCGTCGGCGAGCGGCCGCTGGGCTGGTATTGCCGCTATGGGCCCAGCGTCAACACCCGCAAGCTCGTCGTGGAGGAGGGCGGTTTTCTCTATGATTCAGACGCTTACGACGATGAGTTACCGTATTGGAAGGTCGTCGACGGCAAGCCGCATCTGGTCGTGCCCTATTCGCTGGTCAATAATGACGGCAAGTTCGGCTCGGGCTTCTTTGGCACCTCGAACGATTATTTCGATTGGCACAAGGACGCCTTCGACATGCTCTATGCCGAGGGCGCGACGCAGCCCAAGATGATGTCGGTCGGCCTCCACATGCGCCTGATCGGCCATCCGGCGCGCGCGGCGGGCCTCGCCCGCTTCCTCGACTACGTGCAGGGCCATCAGGGCGTCTGGGTGACGGGCCGGCTCGACATCGCCAAGCATTGGGCGAAGACGCATCCGTTTGCCGGAGAACGCGCCTAGGCTCTCCCGCTTCCACCGTCATTCCGGACAAGCCGCGAAAGCGGCGCCGCTCCGGAATCCATCGTAAGGTGCTGCCCCATGATGGATTCCGGGTCAGCGCTTCGCTGGCCCGGAATGACGGCGCATTTTTGATCGAACGAGGATTCCCTTGCCCAAACCCGAACTCATCGTCGCCCTCGGCGACGCGCGCTACCTCGTCGAGCGGCCTTTCGGCTCCTGGCCGCAGAATTCCGGCTTCGTCACGGATGTGACGGTCGATTCCCGCGGGCATGTCTTCGTCATGCTGCGCCACGACCCGCTCACCCAGCCCAACGATCCGCGCGTGATCGAGCTCTCGCCCGAGGGCGAGTATATCGGCGGCTGGGGCGGCGACCTGATCGCGGATTCGCACATGCTGACGGCCGATGCGCAGAATCGCATCCTCTGCGTCGATCGCGACATGCACGAAATCATCATCTGCTCGGTGAAGGGCGAGAAGCTTGGCGCGCTCGGCCAGCGCGGCGAGCCCGCGGCGCCGTTCAATCATCCCACCGACGTGCATGTCTCGTCCTGGGGCGACATCTACATCGCCGATGGCTATGCCGCGAGCCGCGTGCACCGCTTCTCGGCCTATGGCGTGCATATCCAGAGCTGGGGTTCGCAGGGCAGCGGCGACGGCCAGTTCGGTTGGCCGCATGCGATCTGGACCCATGCCGATGGCCGCGTCGTCGTCGTCGACCGCACCCATAACCGCGTCCAGGTCTTCGACCATAATGGCGGCCATCTCGCGAGCTGGACCCATTTCTATCAGCCCGTCGCGATCTGGGGCGACGCCGACGGCAACACCTATGTCACCGACATGATTCCGAGCCTGCAGAAGATCGGCCCGGCCGGCGAAAAGCTCGGCCGTTGCCGGCCCTTCCTGAACGGCGCCCACGGCATCTTCGGCATGGCGAACGGCGACATCCTGCTGGCCGAGGTCAATCCAAGCCGGATCACGCGGCTGGTGAAGCTGGACTAGTTCGCGCAATGACGACGCAGATCATCTGGGGCGGGACGCTCCTGACCGGCTTCGACGCCGATGGCGAGCCGATCATCCATCGCGATGCCGGCGTGGTCTGCGAAGCCGGAATCGTCGTCGCGACCGGCCCGGTGGCCGAGCTGAAAACGCGCTACCCGGAGGCCGAGGTGACCGGCGGGCGCGATTTCGCGATCACGCCCGGTTTCGTCAATTCCCATCACCATGTCGGTCTGACGCCGCTGCAGCTCGGCTCGCCCGATCATCCGCTCGAACTCTGGTTCGCCAGCCGCATCGCGCTGCGCGATGTCGATCTCTATGCCGACACGCTGTTCTCGGCCTTCGAGATGATCGAGAGCGGCGTCACCACGGTGCAGCATCTGCACAGCCGCGCGCCGGGCACGCCGGCCGACATCCTTGCCGCCGCCGAGAAGGTTATCGCGGCCTATCGCGACATCGGCATGCGCGCCTCCTATTCGATGGCGCTGCGCGACCAGAACCGTCTGGTCTACGAGGCCGACCAGGATTTCGTCGCGCGGCTGCCCGAGGAATTGCGGCCCGCGGCGAGCGCCTTCTTCCAGCGCTTCACCGTGCCGCTTTCAGATCAGGTCGCGGTCTTCGACGAACTCCTTGCACGCCATGGCAAGGGCGACCGCATCCGCGTCCAGATCGCACCGGCCAATCTCCACTGGCTCTCCGAAAAGGCGCTGGAAACCACCGGCGAACTGCAGCGTCGCACCGGCCTACCGGTCCATATGCATGTGCTCGAGACGCCCTATCAGAAGGCCTATGCAAGCAAGCGCACTGGGGGCTCGGCACTGGCCCATCTCGACAAACTTGGCCTGCTCGGCCCGCATTTCACCATCGGCCATGGCGTCTGGATGAGCGAGGCGGATATCGAGCTGGCGGCCGAGCGCGGCGTCTGCGTCTGCCACAACTGCTCGTCGAACTTCCGGCTGAAGAGCGGCATGGCGCCGGTCAACCGCTTTCTCGCGCGCGGCGTCCCCGTCGCCATCGGCATCGACGAGGCCGGCATCAACGACGACCGCGACATGCTGCAGGAGATGCGGCTGGTGCTCCGCGCTCATCGTGAGCCCGGCATCGATGCGCCCCATCCGTCGCCGGCGCAGGTGCTGAAGATGGCGACCGAGGGCGGTGCCGGCACCACGCCTTTTGCCGGCAGGATCGGCCGGCTCGAGCCCGGCCTGGCCGCCGATCTCGTGATGTTCGACTGGCCGGCCGTGACCTGGCCCTATCAGGATGAGGCGCTCGGCTTCGTGGAGGTGCTGGTCCAGCGCGCCAAGATCAAGGCAGTGCACAGCGTCATGATTTCAGGCGAGTGGGTCTATCGCGAACGCCGCTTCACGAAGCTCGACCGCGACGCCGTACTGGCCGGCCTCGCCGAGGCGTTGGCTAGGCCGAAGACTTTGGCCGAGACCGACCGCATGGCGCTCTCGCAGGCGCTGCTGCCGCATGTCCGCCGCTTCTATGACGGCTATCTCGACGGGCTCGGCGACGAGCCGCACTACCGCCCGAGTGGGCGCTTCTAGCTTCGCCGATCGCTCAGAACCCCCGCATGAAGCGCTTCTGCGCCAGCCGGACGGCCGCGGGAATCGGCGCGATGATCGGCACGGGAAAGCGCAGATTGAGCGATTGCGCCGCCTGTCCCAGTGGGCCGCCGCCGATGACGATCGCCTCGGCGCCCATGGTTTCGATGGCATGGGCGCAGGCCTTGGCGAGGGCTTCGACCAGCGTTTCGTGATCGGCCATTACGGCATGGACGTCGCCTTCCGTCAGCGCGACGCCGCGCATCGTGGCGCCATGGCCGTAAGCCTGCGCCAGCGCCGTGATCGAATCAACGAGGTCGGGCGTCGTGGTCACCACGGCGAAGGGCCGCTTGCCGGAGCCGGCCTCCGCCATGCCGGCCTCGGCAATGCCCGTGACCGGGCATGACAGCCGATGCCGCAGTCCCGCCAGTCCGGGGTCGCCGAAGGCCGAGATGATGACGCCGTCCGGGGGGACGGATGCGATTGCGCCGGCCAGCGCCTGCACGGCCTTCGCCGCCTGCACCAGGGCCTCCTCGTTGGTGATCAGCGGCACGCCATAGGGCGCGCTCATCGCGTCGATCAACGTGCTGCGCGGCGCTGCCGCCTGGGCGATGGCGCGCATCATGCCGGTGGTGGCGGCGTTGGTGTTCGGGTTGATCAGGAGCAGGCGCATCAGGGGCTCTCCGGCATGGCGGCGATGAAGGCGCGTGCGATCTCCGCACGGCCCGCGATCCAGAGTCTGTCGCGCCGCGCCGCCAGCAGGTTCAGGATATCGCGGAAGGCCGCGAAGCGCGCGGGCCGACCGACGATGCGCAGGTGGAAGCCGAGATTGAGCAGGCGGGGCAGGCCGCGCGCGGCCTCCGCCTCCAGCACGTCGAGCGCGTCGGTGACGTACTCCACCATCTCGCTTGCCCGCACGAAGCCGTTGGGGTGGAAGAATTTCATGTCGTTGCTGTCGAGCGAATAGGGCACAACCAGCAGCGGCTGCCCCGGCAAAGTCCGGTCCCAATAGGGCAGGTCGTCGTCGAAGCCGTTGGAGGTGTAGAGGAAGCCGCGCTCGGCGAGGAGGGACCGCGTCCATGGGCTCTCGCCGCCGCGGCAGAAGAAGCCGACGGGGGCGACGCCGGTCGCGCTCGTGATCGTCGCGATGCAAGCGTCGATATCGGCGGCCTCGGCGTCCTTCGTTTCGTAATCGGCATGCGGCCGCCAGCGCCAGCCATGCACCGCGGGCTCGTGACCCCGCGCCACGACCGCGCGCGCCAGCGCAGGCACCCGCTCGACGGCGCGTCCGCAGAAGAAGATCGTTGCGGTGATGCCGGTCTCGTCGAGCGCGTCGAGCATCCGCCAGAGCCCGGCGCGCATGCCATAGCCGAAGATCTGCTCCTGGCCCTGGTCGCGCTTGCCGGCCGGCACGACGCTGATGACCTCGCCCATGCTCTCCGAACGCGGATCGCCGTCGCCGACCTGAAGCTCGGCGCCCTCCTCGAAATTGATCACGACGGAGACGGCGAGCTTGCCGCCATTGGGCCAGGTGATGTCGGGCCAGGCGCCGGCATAGCCTTCGAGGTCGCGCAGGGTCATGCCGGGAACTCTAGATCAGGTGCGGCAGGGTTGGGAACCGGCTCAGCCCTTGCCGAGCGCCGCTAGCCAATGACGCGCGATGGCATCGCGGCGCGCGAACCAGACGCCGGGCTTGCTCGCCGCATGCGCCAGGAAACGTTCGAGCCCGCCGATGCGTCCCGGCCGACCGATGATGCGCAGGTGCAGCCCCACCGACAGCATCCGCGGCGCCTCACCGCCCTCTTCATAAAGCTGGTCGAAGGCGTCGATGCAGTAGCGCGCGAAATCATCGCCGAAGACGAAGCCGCCGCCACGCTGGAAGCGCATGTCGTTGGTGTCGAAGGCATAGGGCAGGACGAGATGCTCGGCGCCCTCGACATCCACCAGATAGGGAAGGTCGTCATTGTAGGCGTTGGAATCGTAGAGGAAGCCGCCATGCTCGCGCAAGAGCCGGCGGGTGTTCACCGAGGTAGCCGAGCGCGTATGCCAGCCGACTGGGGGTGTCCCAGCGGCCTCGGTAATCGCAGCGACCGTGCGCGCGATTGCCTCGCATTCCTGGGCCTCGCTCATGTCGGCATGGCGCTCCCAGCGCCAGCCATGGGCGGCGACCTCATGCCCGTCCTCGACGCCCTCGCGCGCCAGCCACGGCGAAAGGGCCAGGCACCGGCCATTGGCGTTGAGCGTCGCGCTGACGCCGTATTGCTTCAGCAAGGCGCGAATGCGGGGCCAGCCGGCGCGCGGGCCGTACTCAAAATGCGACTCCATGCAGAGGTCGCGGACGCCGGTGATCTCCTCGACGACCTCGTAGACGCCCTCATTGCGCTCGTCGCCCTGGCCGATCGAGAGCTCCGCGCCCTCTTCGACATTGACGACGACGGAGACGGCGAGACGCGCGTCGCCCGGCCAGCGGATTGCAGGCGGATGGCCGCTATAGCCGCGGAAATCGCGGTCGGTCGTGGGGGCAGGCGGCATCAGAGATCGGCCATGCGGCGCAGGCCCACCAAACGGTCGCCGATGACGAGCACGGCGGCGGCGAGCAGGATCAGCAGGGCCGAGATCGCCGCGATCGTCGGATCGGGGCTTTCCTCGACATATTGCAGCATCTGGATCGGCAAGGTCTTGGTCCAGGCGTTGGTGAAGAAAATCGAGATCGGATAATTGTCCATCGAGGCGAGGAAGGCGAACATGCCCGAGGTCAGGAAGGCCGGCGCCAGTGCTGGCACCAGCACCTTCATCACCGCCTTGGGGTAGGGCAGGCCGAGCGTGCGGGCAGCATCGATCAGGGTGAAGTCGAACAGCGACAAGGCCGCATAGACGGTGCGCACCACATAGGGCAGCGTGATCACGACATGGGCCAGGATCAGGCTCGCCCACACATCGCGCAAACCGGCGGCGCGGAAGGTCTCCAGCATGGCGATGCCGATGACGAGGCCCGGCAGCATCAGCGGTGAGACCAGGAAGGTGACGATCGCATCGCGCGCCTTGAACTGGCTGCGCAGCAGGCCGATGGCGCAGAGTGTCCCCAGCACCAGCGCGACCGCGGTCGAGAGAGCCGCGAGCTGGACGGAGGCCCAGACCACCGGCCAGAGCTCGCGCGAGCGGCCGAGCGCCTGATACCAGCGCAGCGACCAGCTCGGCGCCGGCAGGGTGAAGACGGTGCTCGACCCGAACGAGACCAGCACCGTCACGACCAGCGGCGTCAGCAGGAAGACGACGGTAAAGGCGGCCAGGGCCCAGACGACGGCAGAGGCGATGCGCTCGATGGCAGTCATGAGGCGCCTCCCAGCCGTTTCGACAGCGCCGCGCTTCCAACCACCACGGCGACCGTCAGCACAAGCAGCACCACGGCGGTGGTCGAACCGAGCTGTTCGTTGCGCATGAACAGGAACGACCGGCCTGTCAGCGTCGCCAGCGTCTGGAAGCGGTCGCCGATCAACAGGTTCGGGATGACGTACATCGAGGCCGCCATCGAAAACACGAAGGCGATGCCGGTGACGATGCCCGGCAGGGACAGTGGCAACGCGACCTTGAAGAAGCGATAGAGCGGCGAGGCGCCGAGCGTCGCCGCCGCTTCGCCCAGGCGCGGGTCGACCAGCTTCAGCACCGAATAGATCGGCAGGATCATGAAGGGCACGAAGACATTGGCGGCGCCGATCACCAGCCCGGCCTCGGTGAAGAGCAGCCGCTGCGGTTCGCTCCACAGGCCCAGGCCCGTCATGAACTGCGACACGACGCCGTCGCGGCGCAGCACGATCTGCCAGGCGAAGGCCTTGACCACGACGCCGACCGACAGCGGCAGGATGATCGCGACCAGGATGAGCGCCTGCGCCACGCCGCCGGCGCGCGCCAGCGCCAGCGCCGTCGGATAGCCGATGAAGAGGCAGACCAGCGTCACCAGCACCGCGATGCGGACAGTGTTCCAGATCACCGTCCAGCTGAACGGATCGGACAGAAAGCTGATGAAGGGGGAAAGCGAGGGCATGCCGCCGACCATGACGCTGCGCCCGAGCAGGACGATCAGCGGCACGCCATACACGACTGCGAGATAGAGCACGGCTGGCAAAGCGAGCAGGATGACGGGGTCGATGCGGCGAGCCGAATTCATCAAGCCGCCTCCGACGCCGGATAGAGCAGCGTGTCCTCGACCGACCAGGACATCTCGAGCGGCGTGCCGGGTCCGGCTGCGGCCGGCAGGGCCGGGGCCTCCACGAGGATCTGCCCGCCTTGCGGCGACTGAAAATGCAGTTGCACCCGTGCGCCCTGGAAGGCGGCGTCGACTAGGCGCGCCTCGATCCGGTTGACATGGCTGTGGTCCAGCACGATGCGCTCGGGCCTGACGCCGATCAGAACGGGGCTGCCCGGCAGGAAATTGCCTTTGGCGCGCATCGGACCGGACTCGGTCGCGACCGTGACGAACCCGTCCGCCGCCTCCGTGACCTTGCCCGGCAGGCGCGTCGATAGGCCGACGAATTCGAGCGCGAAGGGCGTGGCCGGCTGCCGGTAGATCTCGGCCGGCGTATCGAGCTGCTCGATGCGGCCCTTGTACATCACCGCGATCCGGTCCGACATCGTCAGCGCCTCGTCCTGGTCATGGGTGACGAAGATCGCGGTCGTGCCGACCTCGCGCAGCAGGCGCTTGAGATCGATCTGCATGGTCTCGCGCAGCTTGCGGTCGAGCGCCGAGAAGGGCTCGTCGAGCAGCAGCAGCTTCGGCCCGACGACGAGTGCTCGCGCCACAGCGACGCGCTGCTGCTGCCCGCCCGAGAGCGCCTTGATCGAGCGGTCGGCATAGGCGCTCATCTGGACGAGCGCGAGGAAGCGCCCGACCGCCGGCGCGATCTCGGCGGCGGGCGCCCCGCGCGCCTTCAAACCGAAGGCGACGTTCTCCGCCACTGTGAGATGCGGGAACAGCGCATAGCTTTGGAACACCACGCTGACGTCGCGCTTATGCGGCGGGCGACGCGTGATGTCCTCTCCATCGAGGGCGACCTTGCCCTGGTCGGGTCGCATCAGCCCGGCCACGATGCGCAGCAACGTGGTCTTGCCGCAGCCCGAGGGACCGAGCAGCGAGATGAACTCGCCCCGGCTCATCGAGAGATCGACGCCGTCCAGCACCGTTGCCGCGCCGAACGTCTTCGCCGCCCCGGCGACGGAGAGGAACCCGTCCGCCATGCTCAGATCGCCATCTCGCGGTCCCAGCGCTTGACCCAGTCATTGCGCTGGGCGGCGACATTGGCCCAGTCGATTTGATGGATCTTGACGTCGGCGCCCAGGCCCTCGGGCTTCGGCACCGCCTTGTTGGTGGCGAGCGAGAACGTCGGGCCGGCAAGCTTGTTCTGCAGCTCGGCGCCGAGCAACTCGTTGACATAGGCGAAGGCGAGTTCGGATTGCGGGGCGCCCTTGATCACCGCGATGCCCGACGGCATGGCGAAGACGCCTTCCTTGGGCGCTGCGAGGTCGATCGGCGCGCCCGCCGCCTTGCGCTCCAGCACATAGGACGACATTGCCGGCCCGATCATCCAGGCCTCGCCCTGTTCGAGCAGATTGAAGGCCTGCGGTTGCTGCGTGTAGATCGTCAGCAGGTTGGACTTCAGCGTAGCCAGCTTCTTGAAGCCGGCATCGGTGTCCTTCTGCACGCTCTCCATCGTGCCGCCAGTGAGCAGCCCGGCCACGAACAGCGACGGCAGGCCTTCGGTGTTCTGGAGCGAGGGGATGACGATCCTGCCCTTGTACTTCGGGTCGAACATCTCGGCCCAGGAGGAGGGCGGGGTCTTCATCGCGCTTTTGCTGTAGGCGACGCCGAGCCAGGGCTGCAGGTAGTTCGCCCACATTCCGTCCATATGGGTGGAGCCGGGCAGGAGATCTGCGAGGTTGGGCGCCTTGGCCGGCGTGAGCGGGTCGAGCAAGCCTTCCTTTACGGCAAGGATCATCACCGGATCGTCCATCTGGACGACAGACATGTACTGGCTGCCCTTGTTCTTCTGCATCTTTTCGAGATTGACGAGCGAGCGCGTGCCCTCGAACAGGATTTTGCAGTTGTACTTTTTCTCGAAGGCGGGAACGACGATCTGCTCAACCCAGGGCTTGTGGCCGGCCGCGCCGCCGACGACCAGCTCCTTTGTTTGTGCCCGCAGCACGGACGGAGCGGCGATCAGCGTCGCGGCGCCGGTTGCGGCCTTGAGCAGTCCGCGGCGGGTCGGCTGGCCCTCGAAAAGCTTCATCATGGTCTGGCCTTTCAGCTTCGACGCGCTCCCAGGCGGCGCGGACATCCGAAAGGCTTCAGCAACCGCCGTGCCAAGCGGGTGCCATTCAAAGAGAATCAGGAAAGTGGATTTTCGATCAGGCGCTTAGGCCACGATCCGCATTCAGTTTCCCGGCGAATGAACACAGGCAGGTGACAGGTCGACGCGTCAATTTTGTGCACAATCGCTAACGAAATGTGCATAAAGATCGGCGCACCGATGATATGATGGTGGCTGCCCTGGCCCCGCTCTTGGGAAAGCCCAAATCGTCTGCGGGCACGAATGTGCGTTATGACGGATGACATGAACGAAGCGACGATTCACGCGATCCTGTCCCGATTCCTCCTCGCCGGCAGCCTGCCGGGCGGGATGAAGCTTGGCGAGCATCGTCTGGCCGAGATATTCGGCGTCAGCCGCGAGCGCATCCGCAAGGTGCTTCACCGGCTCGGCCATGAGCGCCTGCTGGAGATCGTCAAAAACCGGGGCGCCTTCACCATCGAGCCGGATCTGCGCGAGGGGCGCGTGGTCTACGAGGCGCGGCGCATTCTTGAAAGCGGCATGGTCGCCCATCTCGCCGACAACCTGACCGAGGCGCAGATCGCCCGCTTGCGCGAGCATGTCGAGGCGGAAGCCGATGCGATGCGACGCGGCGACCAGCCGACCTGGCTCAGGCTTTCGGGCGATTTCCATTTTCTGCTGGCGGACATGATCGGCAACCCGATCGTTCAGCGCCAGGCCAACGAGCTGATCAGTCGGACGATGATGCTGGTGAGGCGTTATGAGACGACGGCCGGCTCGGCCTGCGGCTGCGAGGAGCATCGCGACATCTTCAAGGCGCTGGCGGCGGGCGAACGCAACAAGGCCGTCAAGGCGATGAGCAGCCACCTGTCGCTGGTCGAGACGCGACTGCGGCCGATCGTCTGCGACGATGCGAGCCCGCCGATCGAGGCGATGCTGGCCCAGGAGATCGCAGCATATGGCGCAGAACCGCACCTGCCCCAGCCGCGGATCGGCCCGGACGCCGGCGCCGTCGCCTGAGCGTCCCGGCGCATCCGGCGGGATTGTCGTTGCACCGTGCGTCAAGGCGTCCGATGGTCGGCTGCCTGGTCAAGGAGCCGTCCGATGCGTGCCTTCCTGCTCTCCCTCGGCCTGGCTCTGTGCTGCCAGGCGGCCTTCGCCGCTGAGCCCCAAAGCCGCTACAGCTCGATCGAGAACAAGGCCTGCAAGTTCCAGCCGATCGGCAAGCAGGTCGGCGACGACGACGATCAGTCGAAGACCTGCCCCGGCCTCGGCGAGGCGCAGGTCCTGGTGCGCGCCTTCGGCACCCGCGTCAGGATCGGCTTCGCCTGGCGGGGCGCCCCGGCGGTGAAGCCGGTTCCGGCCGTGGTCGAGGCCTGGAGCGCCGGCAGCAAGGTCGAATGGCGTGGCACTGGCCCCGCGGCCGGCTTTGCGCCCTATGCGGCGACGGTGCGGATGCTGTTCCCCAAGGAGGACAGCCCGCAGGTCGGCCAGCAGGTGCTCGCCGTGATGCGTGTCGCCCGTGGCGAGGCCTGCCTGGTCGGCGCGGTCGACATCCGGGCGAACCGGAACGCCTATGAACTGGCGCGGGCCATGGCCGATCGCGCCCCGGCCTTCACCTGCGGCAAGGATCGCCCTGCTGTTGCGGGAACCGCAACCGAATGGGCCCAGCGCCTGCTCGCGCCGATCGCGGACTGAGGTCGGAAGCCTCTCGCCAGTCCTCCCGCGGGCAGCCGCCATCACGCGGACGCGACGTTACAGGTCGCTGCGGCGCGGTTATCGTCCGGCGCGACATCATCCGATTCCGTGGAGCCCTCGATGACCGATCTGTCCGCTTTTCCGATCACGGCGCGCTGGCCGGCTGAACACCCCGACCGCATCCAGCTCTACTCGCTGCCGACGCCCAATGGCGTGAAGGTCTCGATCGCGCTGGAGGAACTGGGCCTTCCCTACGAGCCCCACACCATCGACATCGGCAAGAACGAGACCTGGGGGCCGGAATTCCTCTCGCTCAATCCCAATGGCAAGATTCCCGCGATCATCGATCCCCACGGACCGGGCGGAAAGCCTTTCGGCCTGTTCGAGTCGGGCGCGATCCTGATCTATCTCGCCGAGAAGACCGGCAAGCTGCTCTCGCCCGATCCGGCGACGCGCTACGAGACGATCCAGTGGGTGATGTTCCAGATGGCGGCGGTCGGGCCGATGTTCGGCCAGCTCGGCTTCTTCCACAAATTCGCCGGCAAGGACTATGAGGACAAGCGCCCGCGCGATCGCTACGCCGCCGAGAGCAAGCGCCTGCTCGGCGTGCTCGAAACCAGGCTCACGGGCCGCGACTGGATCATGGGCGCCGATTACAGCATCGCCGACATCGCGCTACTCGGCTGGGTCCGCAACCTCATCGGCTTCTATGGTGCGGGCGAGCTGGTCGACTATGCCAGCCTGAAAGCCGTGCCGGCCTGGCTGGAGCGCGGCTTGGCGAGGCCGGCCGTGCAGCGCGGGCTCGACAGCCCCAAGCGGCCGGGTTGAGGACCGTCGGCATGGCGATGACGATTTACGGCATCAAGACCTGCGACACGATGAAGAAGGCGCGCTCCTGGCTGGAGACGCAGGGGATCAGCCATGCCTTCCACGACTACAAGGCTGAAGGCATCGACCGCGCCTCCTTGGAGCGCTGGGTCGCCGAGCATGGCTGGGAGACCGTGCTGAACCGCGCCGGCACGACCTTCCGGGCCTTGCCGGATGCGGACAAGCAGGGGCTCGATGCGGGCAAGGCCATCGCCCTGATGCTGGCGCAGCCCTCGATGATCAAGCGCCCGGTGCTCGATCTCGACGGCCGGACTCTGGTCGGCTTCAAGCCCGAGATCTACGCAACGGCGCTTAGCTCGCGGGCTTGAGGCTCGTCGCCCAGTAGTCCTTGACCTGCTTCACCAACGCGTCCGGCAAAGGCACATAGCCGAGCGCGGTTGCATCAGTGCCACCGGTCTCGAGCGAGAGCCGGAAGAAGTTCAGAACGTCGCGGGTGCGCCTCGTTAGCGGCTTGGGAACGAGCGCGAAGGTGGTCGCGACGATCGGGTAGGCCTGGGCGCCGGGCGCGTCGGTCAGCATCAGCGCGAAATCCCGGGTCGAGCCCCATTCGGCGCTGGCGGCAGCTGCCTGCAGGCTCGCGGCATCGGCCTTGACGAAGTTGCCGGACTTGTTCTGCACCAGCCCGTAGGTCAGGCCGGCGCGCAGGACCTGGCCGAGCTCGATATAGCCGATCGAATTCTTGATCCGCCCGATGGCGGCCGCGACGCCTTGTGTCCGTTCAGCTCCGGCGCCGGTCGGCCAGGCCACCTGCGTGTTGGCGCCGATCCGGTCGCGCCATTCGGGGCTGACCTTGGCGAGATAATCGGTCCAGTTGAAGGTCGTGCCCGAGCCGTCCGAACGGTAGATCACGTTGATCGCGGCGTCGGGCAGCTTGAGCTCGGGATTGACCGCGGCGATCGCGGGATCGGACCAGCGCTTGATCTTGCCGAGATAGATGTCGGCGAGTAGCGCTCCTGTGAATTTCATCTGGCCGGGGGCGACGCCGTCGATGTTCACGACGGGGACGATGCCGCCCATCACGATCGGGAACTGGACGAGGGCTGTCCGGGTCAGCTCGTCGGGCGAGAGTGGCCGGTCGCTCGTGCCGAAATCGGTGGCTCGCTGGGTCACGCGGACCTCGCCGCCGAGCGAGCCGACCGGCTCGTAATCGACGCCGATGTCGAGCGGCAGCATCTCGGCGCCGTCCGATTTGGCGATCCGGTAGTTCTGCGCCCATTTCCCGATGACCGGGAAGGCGAAGGTCGAGCCCGCGCCGGTCAGGGGCTCCGCCTGGCCGGGCGAGACCGAGGACGCCAGCAGCGCGCCAGCGAAAGCAAGAAGGACCAGAGGCTTCATCGCGAACTCCCTGCGACCGAAAGCGGGCGAAAGGCCGATCCCGGCCCAGCCCACGATGCCATTGCTAGGCCGCGGCGATGACGGAGCCGTGACGCCGCCGGCATGCGTGAGGGGATCGGCGCGCAAGACTGGCCGTTCCGGAATCAGGCCTTCTTTCGCTGTGCCCCTGATGCGATCGCAATGCCCGACAGCACCGCTATCAGTCCGATGATGACGTGCCAGCCGACCGGTTCGCCGAGAAGCAAGGCACCGGTGATGGCGGCGCTGACCGGATTGACCGTGACGGAGACCGCGACGCGCGTTGGCGTGGTGCGCCCGAGCGCGAAGGACCAGAGGAAGAAGGCGAGCGCGCTGCCGACCAGCCCGACATAGCCGAAGGCGAGCCATTGGGCCGGCCCGGTGTCGGCGAGCCGATGCAGGCCACCCGTCGCGGCGGAAAGGCAGATCAGGCCGATCGCGCCGACGGCCATCGCCATGGTCGTGAAGGTCGTCGGACCGGAGCGCGCGATCAGCGGCTTCGACCAGACGCTGTAGAACGCCATGCATAGCGCCGCGCCCATCATCAGCAGGTCGCCGCGCCAGGCCTGCGCCGGCGCGCCGGAAAGGCCGGTCGCCAGCGCCAGCGCGACGCCGGCCATCGCGATCAGGACGCCGATGCTTTTCCGCCAGGTCAACGGCTCGACCCGAAGCGCCGCAGCGACGACCATCGTCAGCAGCGGCAGGGTCGAGAGCGCCAGCGCGCCGCGCGCGGCGGTCGTGAAGATCAGCGAGGCGTTGAACAGGATTGGAAACACCCCGAAGAACAGCGCCCCCAATCCGGCAACCAGCAGCCAGTCGCGACGGGCGGGCCAGGCTTCGGCCTGAAGCAGTGCCAGCGGCAGAAGCCCGAGGAAGCCGATGCCGAAGCGAAGCGCGCCGAGCGTCATCGGGTCGGTCCGGCCGACGACGAAGCGCGTCGCCGCGATCGACGTGCCCCCGATCGCACTCGACAGCATCGCCGCCAGAACGCCCAGAAGCTCACTCATCGCCGGTCTCCACATTGTCGTTGCACCGGTTCTGCGGGATAAGAGATAAATCAGGGAATGGAATTTCCGGCATAAGCCTGATCAGGAAACGTGATGAGCGTCGCCAGGCTCGATCCCGATCTGCTGCAGGCCTTTGTGGCCGTCGCCGAGCTGCGCTCGTTCACCCGCGCCGCAGCCCAGCTCAACCGCACCCAGTCGGCGGTCAGCATGCAGGTCAGGCGGCTGGAGGATCGGCTCGGGTCGGAACTCCTCGTCCGCAGCACGGTCCACGTCGAACTGAGCCCTCCCGGCGAAGCGCTGATCGGCTATGCCCGGCAGATCCTCGCCATCAATGCGGAAGCCGTGGCGCGGCTGACCGAGCATCGGCTCGAAGGCCAGGTCCGGCTCGGCGTCATGGATGACTATGGCACGCTCGTCATCCCGCCATTGCTGGCGAGTTTTGCCGCGCTCTATCCCTGCATCCAGGTCGAGATGCAGACCGGCCTGACCGGGACCATGACGGAGCGTTTGGGCGAGACGTATGATCTCGTCATCGCGATGCATCCGGAAGGGCAGGGTGGCGGGACCTTCCTCCGGCATGAGCAGGCGGTCTGGGCCGTGGGCGCGACGCGCTCGGCGCTGGCGCAGCAGCCGCTGCCGGTCGCGCTCTATCCGCAAGGCTGCCTGTTCAGGGAGTGGGCGACGGCCGAGCTCGATCGCGCTGGCCTGCGCTGGCGGCTCGCCTTCGTCAGCCACAGCCTCGGTGCGGTCGAGGCGGTGGCGGCGCAGGGGCTCGCGGTCACCGTGGTCAAGGCCCGCACCTGCCCGCCGACCTTGCGGATGCTGAAGCCGGAAGACGGTCTGCCGCCCTTACCGAAGGCCGACATCCGGCTGCACTGCGCTGCCAGCCCGTCGCAGGCGACGACGCTTCTCGCCGCGCACCTCGTCGCGGACCTGGCTCGCGTACCGTGAACGGGTGACGAGCGCGGGCGGCACTTCCTTCGCGGACCGCACTGCTTTAACGCGCAGTCCATGAAGACTGACATCATGACAACCGACGCCAGCACAACTGACACCACGGCAGCCGAAGCCAGCGCGGCCGACTTCACCTTCCATCTGCACGCGCGTGATGGCGCGGCCCGCACCGGCGAGATCCGCATGCCGCGTGGCGTGATCCGGACGCCGGCCTTCATGCCTGTCGGTACGGCTGCGACGGTCAAGGGCATGTACCCCGACCAGGTCAGGGCGCTTGGCGCCGATGTCGTGCTCGGCAACACCTACCATCTGATGCTGCGCCCCGGTGCCGAGCGGGTCGCCAAGCTCGGCGGCCTGCACCGCTTCATGAACTGGCCGCACCCGATCCTGACCGATTCCGGCGGCTTCCAGGTGATGTCGCTGGCCAATCTGCGCAAGCTGACGGAGGAGGGCGTCACCTTCCAGTCGCATATCGACGGCTCCAGGCACATGCTTAGCCCCGAGCGCTCGGTCGAGATCCAGAACCTGCTCGGCTCGGACATCGTCATGCAGCTCGACGAGTGTGTTTCTCTACCCTGTGAGGACAAGGTCGCCGAGAAGGCGATGCGGCTGTCGTTGCGCTGGGCGGAGCGCTGCAAGGCGGCTTTCGGGAACCCGGCGGGCAGGGCGCTGTTCGGTATCGTCCAGGGCGGTTCCGTGCCGGCCCTGCGCGTCGAGAGCGCGCGCGAACTCGTCGCCATGGACCTGAAGGGCTACGCCATCGGCGGGCTGGCCGTCGGCGAACCGCAGCACGTCATGCTGGCGATGATCGAAACGGTCGAGCCGCATCTGCCGGTCGAGAAGCCGCGCTACCTGATGGGCGTCGGCACGCCCGACGACATCGTCCAGGCGGTCTGCCGCGGCATCGACATGTTCGATTGCGTGATGCCGACGCGGGCCGGCCGTCACGGCCAGATCTTCACCCGCTTCGGGCGGATGAACCTCAAGAACGCCAAACATGCCGACGATCCGCGCCCGGTCGACGAGGCGTCCTCCTGCCCGGCGGCGAACGGCTGGTCGCGCGCCTATCTCCACCATCTCGTCAAATCCGAGGAGATGCTCGGCAAGATGCTGCTGACCTGGGTCAACCTGGCCTATTATCAGGAGTTGATGGCGGGGCTTCGCGCGGCGATCGCAGCCGGACGGCTGGCGGATTTCGTGGCGCAGACGAAGGAAGACTGGGCGAAGGGCGACACCGCCGGCGAGCCGGCGTGATCGACCCCTGGTTTCTGCTGCTGGCCCTGAAGATGGCGACCGCGGCGGCGGTCGTCGTCGGTTGCTCGCTGCTGGCCGAGCGCAGCGGCCCGATGATCGCCGCGATGATCGCGACCCTGCCGATCTCGATCGGCCCGGTCTACATCTTCCTAGCCCTCGACCACGACGCAGCCTTCATTGCGCAGGGCGCGCTCGGCAGCATGAGCGCAAACCTCGCCAATGCGGCTCTCTGTCTCGTGTATATCCCTCTGGCGCAACGTTTCGGCACGCTCGTCTGCCTTGGCGCGGCCGTGCTGGCCTGGCTCGCGGTGCTGTTCCTGCTGCGCGTTCTGGAGCCGTCCTTCGCCGTGCTGCTGATCACGACGGTCGTGGTCTATGGCTGCCTGCACGGGCTCTTTCGACATTATCGCGCGGCCAGGCCGAAACATCAGCCGAGCCGGCCCTGGTATTTGATTCCGATGCGGGCCGGCTTCGTGGCGACGCTCGCCGCCGTGGTGACCACGCTCAGCGCGCAGGTCGGTCCGGTCTGGTCGGGAGCTCTGGCGGCACTGCCGGTGGTGTTGACGAGCATGATCGCGATGCTTCAGCCCCGGATCGGTGGGCCGGCGATGGCCGCCGTCCTCGCCAACAGCGCGCTCCCCCTGATCGGCTTCGGCATGGCGATCGGCTCGGTTTACCTGGCCGCCGTGCCGCTCGGCTCAGCCCTGGCGCTGACGCTCGGGCTCGCCATCAGCCTCGCCTGGAATCTCGGGCTGATGCGCCTAAGCCGTGGCGGGCGCTGAGCGCCGCCAGGACGCGATGAACAGCCCGCCGATGATCAGCCCGATGCCGGCGACCTGCAGCCCGGTCGGGATTTCGCCGAGGACGGGGATGCCCAGGAGCGTGCCGATGACGGGGATCATCGGCGGGAAACGCCCTGCCACGGACGGCCCGAGCGCGCGGGCCGCCAAGCTCCACAGCCACAGGCCGAGCACGACATTGAGCACGCCCTGGTTCAGCCCATGCAACACGATGACCCACCACGGCGCGACATCGAAGCCGCGGAAGAAGAACAGCGCGTAGAACGGCAGATAGGCCATCGACAGCACCGCGACGACGCTCGTCACCTTCAGCGCATCGAGCCGCCAGAGCTGGACCAGCAGCGGATACATGCCCCAGATCAGGCCGACACCGACGAAGCAGAGATCGCCGAACAGGATCGACGGATTGGTATGGGTCGTCCCGGCGATGCCAAGGCAGACCAGGCCGAGCAGAACACCGATGATGCCGAGCACCAGCTGTCGCGTGATCAGGGCCCCGAACAGCGCGACGCTGCCGATGATGCTGATCACCGTCACCAAGCCGGGTCCGATCGTCGCGCCGTGGGCCGCAGGTGCATAGGTGACGCCGGTCAGCAGCAGGAAGCTCATCGGGAAGCCGCTCATCAGCGCCAGCGTGATGCCGCGTCCCCAGCCGACGCCGCCGCATGTGGTGACGCCGCGTGCCAGGAAACCTGGCAGCAGCAGCAGGCCCGCGACGCCGAAGCGCAGGGCGAGAAGATCATGCGAGGTCAGGCCGTTGAGGACGGCATGGCGACTGATGACGAAATTGGAGCCGAAGATCAGCATGGCCAGCATCATGCCGGCAAAGGCCAGCCGCCAGCGCCGCTTCTCGCGGCTCTGGTTCGCTTCGGACAACGGTGCCGTCTGATCCATCCCGCCGGTATCGCGCGAATGCCGGCGCGGCGTTAGCGCCGCAGGTGCATGGCGCCTGCGCATGTTCGCGGATGCAGCATGGAGGTCGGCGCAGCGGCAGAAACAATTGGAGACGAAGCACCGCAATTGCTCCCCGCTTCGGCCGTTCTCGCGCCGGGCCTCCCGTGCTTTCTGTGCAGGTTCATGGAGGGATTTATCGACATGTCGGGTTCGATCTTCACGGGGGCGGCGGGCTTCCTGCGCGGCGTCGGCAACCAGGCGGCGATCTCTGTCGCTGCGTCTGCCCTTGCGGCGGTGCTTCTTGCGCTTCCGGGCGGGATTTCGCTGCCGTTCACGGGCTCGGCTGCCGAGCAGAGCGATATCGGCCGGGGCAGCTCCGATGGCTGGGTCTCGCCGGTTGCGTCCGACGGCAAGATCCGTGCGCGCCATCAGGACGCGGCGGGCGGCGATGCGCCGCTGCGGGCATCGGATCTGCCGGGCCTGCTCAGCCCGGCCGCGATCGTGATGCCGATGATGCTCGAATGGACTCAGCCGGTCGTCGAGATCGCAGCCCTGCCGCAAGCCCGGTCCACTGCCGCAACCGAACCACGCGCCCGTCTCGTCCAGGCGCAGGCGCAGGCGCTTCCGCCCCGCCGGCCCGCGATCGAACGCGCCGTGGCGGTATCCGATACGGCGCCGCTTCAGATCGCACCGGCCTCAGTGCAGGTCGCGGCGAATGCTCCCGCGACGAGTGAGGTGGCAAGACCACCGCAGCGCAGCGTGCTGGGCGTGACCATGCCCGCACCGGTGTCCCGCGTCGGCGATGCGGTCTCCGGCGCGGTCGGCCTGGTCGGCGCGGCGGGGACCTGGACGCTGTCGCGCGCGTCGGACCTGCTGCCGCGTCTCTAGAGCGTTTTCAAGCGAAGTGGATACCGGTTCGCATGAAGAAAACGCGTCAGCTATGCTCTGGCCCTAGGCCAGCGCCTTCAGCGCGGCGCGACCGGCATAGACCGCCTGCGCGCCGAGCTCTTCCTCGATGCGCAGCAGCTGGTTGTACTTCGCCGTCCGGTCGGAACGGGCGAGCGAGCCGGTCTTGATCTGTCCGCAATTCGTCGCGACCGAGAGGTCGGCGATGGTGGAATCCTCGGTCTCGCCCGAGCGATGCGACATCACGGCGGTGTAGCCGGCACGCTGCGCCATCTCGACGGCGGCGAGCGTCTCGGTCAGCGAGCCGATCTGGTTGACCTTCACCAGGATCGAGTTCGCCGTCTTCTCCTTGATGCCGCGCGACAGGCGGGTGACGTTTGTGACGAACAGGTCGTCGCCGACGAGCTGGCACTTGGCTCCGACGAGATCGGTCAGCGCCTTCCAGCCCTCCCAGTCGTCCTCGGACATGCCGTCCTCGATCGAGACGATCGGATAGCTGCCGACGAGCTTGGCGAGGTATTTCGCCTGCGCCTTGGGATCGCGCGTCTTGCGCTCGCCCTCATAGACGTAAGCACCGTCCTTGAAGAACTCGGTCGCGGCGCAGTCCAGCGCGAGCGCAATGTCCTCGCCGGGCTTGTAGCCGGCTGCCTCGATCGCCTGCATGACGAAGTCCAGCGCCGCTTCAGCCGACTTGATGTTGGGCGCGAAGCCGCCCTCGTCGCCGACATTGGTGTTGTGGCCGGCGTCGTGGAGCTTCTTCTTGAGCGTGTGGAAGATCTCCGAGCCCATGCGCAGCCCCTCCGAGAAGGACGGTGCGCCGATCGGCATGATCATGAATTCCTGGAAGTCGATCGGGTTGTCGGCATGCGCGCCGCCATTGACGATGTTCATCATCGGCACGGGCAGGACGCGCGCCTGCGTGCCGCCGACATAGCGGTAGAGCGGCAGGCCGGCAGCTTCTGCAGCGGCCTTGGCGACGGCGAGCGAGACGCCGAGGATCGCGTTGGCGCCGAGCTTGCTCTTGTTGGGCGTGCCGTCGAGCTCGATCATCGCCTGGTCGATCGCGACCTGATCCTCGGCGTCCATGGCGACGAGCTGCTCGGCGATGGCGACATTGACGGCCTCGACCGCCTTGAGCACGCCCTTGCCGAAATAGCGGCTCTTGTCGCCGTCACGCAGCTCGACCGCCTCATGTGCGCCGGTCGAGGCACCTGACGGGACGGCGGCGCGGCCCATCGAGCCGTCTTCCAGCACCACATCGACCTCGACGGTGGGGTTGCCGCGCGAGTCGAGAATCTGACGGCCGATGATGTCGATGATCGCGGTCATGGGAGCTCCGTGGCGGGCGCGGGAAGGGGTGTCTGCCGCGCTTCTAGCCAACGTCCCGGCGCTCGGGAAGCCTCAATCCGCGCGCCAGCAGGCCACGGCGGCGGAATCCAGCGAGACCGCCGTGCAACATCGGGCACGTTCGCCTTGTTCTCGCCAGGCTCCGGCCCGCGTCTTGCGGTTCTGCCGATGTTTACAGCCGACTGTTTCATCGGGAGACGAGAATGTTCCGGATCATGCCCAATAGCCCCCGCCCGTCCCTGGCGGTCGTCCTCGCCTCGGTCGCCGTCACCCTGGCGTGGTGGGCGGGACTGTGTGCGTTCGCTGGCCGGGCCGTCTGGTTCTGGTGATCAGGAATCATCCTCGGTGCGGACATAGCCGCCGACGAGGAAGCCGCTCTGGAGCGCGAAGAGGTAGCCGATCCAGACCAGGATGCTGAAGAAGCCGAATTCGTCGCGCACCAGCCAGAGCGGGATCATGACGAGCGTCATGGCCAGGCTCGCCGCGATGATCGCGAGGTAGTTATAGGACAGGCCGATCAGGATTCCGATGAGAAACAAGATACCGGCAATAATCATCGGTCGGCTGAATCGCTTGTCCAGGAGGCCGCAGTGACATCTGCCGGCTGGAGAAGCGTCGTAGCGGGGTGACCGCTCCGATCCTGTTTACGGTCGCGGCGCGATTTGAATCAAATTGACGGCACGTAGCGGGTTGGTGCGCGTTGCATCCTGCCGAAGCGCTGCTTCGGGCACCCGCCGGCAAAGCTCGGCATGGCGAAAACCGGTTCCCACGGCCTCGCGCAATGCTCTAGAAGGCTGCAAACCTCAGGAGCCTCCGATGTCGATCGACGCCTCGACCCTGCAACTCGGGCAGCATGCCGAGCTGCCTGCTTCGCCCGACCAGGCGCGCCTCGACCGCGTGCCCAATCCGCACCAGGGCACGTCCTATCTCGCGCGCTTCACCTGTCCTGAATTCACCTCGATCTGTCCCGTCACCGGTCAGCCCGATTTCGGCATCCTCGTCATCGACTACCTGCCGGGCCGGTGGCTGGTCGAATCGAAGTCGCTGAAGCTCTATCTCGGCGCCTTCCGCAACCATGGCGCCTTCCACGAGGACTGCACCGTGGGGATCGGCAAGCGCCTCGTCGAACTGCTCGAGCCGGAGTGGTTCCGGATCGGCGGCTACTGGTATCCGCGTGGCGGCATCCCAATCGACGTGTTCTGGCAGACGGGCGAGCCGCCGAAGGGCCTATGGCTTCCCGACCAGGGCGTCGCGCCCTATCGCGGGCGCTAGGCGTCCGGCCCGAGCGAGCCGTTTGCCGCGATCATTGCCACCGGCGCAGTGTCCTTTGCCCGGCAGGCGCATTGCTCATGAGAGCATGCCTATACGCGGAGACGAGATTCCGTTCCGGCTGCTGCCGAAATGTGACGATGTCCGGGCGCGAAAGCCGATACGGCTCAGGTGCGGCTGCCGGCCAGCGGCATGATGCGCGGCGTGACGTAGCCGAACACCACGATCGCAACGGAGAACAGCAGGATCGCCGCACCGGTCCCGATCAGGTGCATCGCCGATCCCATCACCAGCGGGCCCATCGCCTGACCGAGGAAGAAGCAGCAGGCGAACAGCGCCATCGCCGAGCCGCGCGCGCTTGGCGCAAGCTCGGTCGCCTGCGCCTGGAAGGTGCCGTGCAGCAGGAAGAAGCCGAAGCCCTGCAGACCGAAGAGCGGGATCGCGCTCCACCAGGGCCAGTCGAAGGCGAAGAGGGCGAGCCCGATGGCGCAGATCACGCCGCCGGTGCGGGTCATCAGCTTCGGCCCGAGCCGCTCGACGAGGATGCGGGTCGACAGGCCGTACACCAGGCAGCCGAATCCCATGCCGGCGATGACGAGACCCGCCTGTGCCGGGCCGACGTCCGAGCGCTCGAACAGGATCGCGGCGACATAGGCCGGGATGCCGAACAGCAGGATTCCCTCGATGATCACCAGGCCGTAGAGCAGCTTGGTCCTCGGGTTGGAGAAGACGGTGCGATAATTGGCGAGCGCGCCGGAGAGGCTGAGTTTCTGGCGCGTGACGTTGCGGCGGGGTTTCAGCACCACCGCAACGAGGATGGCCGCCAGCGTCGCGATGAGCGCCGCCGAGAGGAAGGCGGCGCGCCAGCCGATATGCGTCGCGATCAGCCCTGAGCAGGCCGAGCCCGACATCTGCCCGATGATCATCAGCACGGTGAACCGGCCGAGCGCGATCTGGCGCTCCTGCATCGGCGCCCGATCTCCGATCGCTGCCATTGCGATCGGGATGATCCCGCCCGACGCGACGCCGGTGACGGCCCGCACCACGGCCATCACCTCGAAGCTACCGGACAGGGCGGCGACCGACGAGAACAGCGCCAGGGCCAGCAGGCAGATCAGGATCGTGCGGACCTTGCCAATCGCGTCGGCGAGCGGGCCGAGGAACGGCTGGCCCAGCGCATAGGATAGCGAGAAGGCCGTCACCATCATCACGATGTGAGGGACGCTGCGGCCGAACTCACCGGCGAGCGTCGGGATCAGCGGATCGATGATCCGCATGGTGAAGGTCGAGGCGAAGCCACAGGCGCCGAGAACCAGGATGAGCGGGGTCAGGGAGATGGGCGCCGGCGCGGAGGGCGGCGCCGGTGCGGGCGTGTCAGACATAAGCCAGCGTAGGCTTGGCCTTGGCCTTGGCAAGTCGATCAAAGCCTTGCAGCTCTGCGATCAGCGCAGGGAAGGCGCTCAGCGGCACCATGTTGGGGCCGTCGCTGGGTGCGTTGTCGGGGTCTTCATGCGTCTCGATGAACACGCCCGCGACGCCGACCGCGACTGCAGCCCGCGCCAGAACACCCACGAATTCGCGCTGGCCGCCGGAGGACGAGCCCTTGCCGCCCGGCTGCTGCACCGAATGCGTGGCATCGAAGATCACCGGCGCGCCGATCGTCTGCGCCATGATCGGCAGCGCGCGCATGTCGGAGACCAGCGTGTTGTAACCGAAGGACGCGCCCCGTTCGGTCAGCATGACGTTGGGGTTGCCGCTCTCGGTGATTTTCGCGGCGACATTGACCATGTCCCAGGGCGCCAGGAACTGACCCTTCTTCACATTCACGACACGCCCGGTCTGCGCCGCCGCGACCAGCAGGTCGGTCTGCCGGCAGAGATAGGCCGGGATCTGCAGCACATCGACGCATTCCGCCACGGCGGCGCATTGGCCTGCTTCGTGCACGTCGGTCAGGACGGGCAGTCCGGTCGCTTCGCGGATTTCGGCGAAGACGGGCAGGGCGGCCTTGAGCCCCATGCCGCGCTCGGCCCGCACGCTGGTCCGGTTGGCCTTGTCGAAGGAGGTCTTGAACACGAGGCCGATGCCGAGCCGGTCGGCGATCTCCTTCAGTGCAAAGGCCATCTCGAGCGCATGTTCCCGGCTTTCCATCTGGCACGGGCCGGCGATCACGGAGAGCGGCAGGCTGTTGCCGAAGCGAACCGGAGACGGCAGATCGGCGCCGATGGAGACGATGGCGTTGGCGGTCATGGGCGGCGTCCCCTTTGCGGTCAGGCGCCGGGCTTATGTCCGGCGGGGCCGGTGGGTCAAGCCAAACCGCCTGCAATGCGGATAAGCTGCGACATTGCGTCGAACGGACTGGCGAAGCAGCGGCGAGGTCTGTAAATTCATCGGCGAGGCATTATG
This sequence comes from Hyphomicrobiales bacterium, assembly GCA_900470775.1. GTDB lineage: Bacteria > Pseudomonadota > Alphaproteobacteria > Rhizobiales > Beijerinckiaceae > Allobosea. The sequence goes on from UCBZ01000040.1 coordinate 105,740, forward strand.
TCGGGTGGGAACGCCAGGGACCGATCTTGAGAACAATGGCAGCCATGACCAGGCAGGCAGGGAACATCGGGGCGTCGGGCGATGCCGTGCCGCCGCCGGCTGCCCTGGTCGAACCGAGGGGAATGGCCGATCGCCCCAAGCGGCCGCCGCCACCGACCGATGGCGGCCGTGACGGGACCGGCACGGCTGTCCTGACCCGGACCCGAACCCGCAAGCCGAACCTCTATCGTGTCCTGCTGCTGAACGACGACTACACCCCGATGGAATTCGTCGTTCACGTTCTCGAACGCTTCTTCCAGAAGGACCGTGCCGCTGCCACCCAGATCATGATGCATGTGCATCAAAACGGCGTCGGCGAATGTGGTGTCTTTACCTACGAGGTCGCCGAGACGAAGGTCACGCTCGTCATGGATCTTGCGCGCAAGCACATGCATCCGCTCCAATGCGTGATGGAGAAGAAGTAGAGTTTTGAGTTCGCTCACCCAATCGAAATCGGAATAGGAGCGCAATCCGTGCCGAGTTTCTCGCGCAGTCTCGAACAGGCGCTTCACCGGGCCTTGGCGCTCGCCAATGAGCGCCACCACGAATACGCCACGCTGGAGCATCTGCTGCTCGCCTTGGTCGATGACCAGGACGCAGCCGCAGTGATGCGGGCCTGCAGCGTCGATCTCGATACGCTCAGGCGCAACCTCGTCGATTACATCGACGCGGAACTGGCCAATCTCGTTACCGACGGGCGTGACGATTCGAAGCCGACCGCCGGCTTCCAGCGCGTGATCCAGCGCGCCGTCATCCATGTCCAGTCGTCGGGTCGCGAAGAGGTGACCGGCGCCAACGTGCTCGTCGCCATGTTCGCCGAGCGCGAGAGCCACGCCGCCTATTTCCTGCAGGAGCAGGACATGACCCGCTACGACGCGGTCAACTACATCAGCCACGGCATCGCCAAACGCCCGGGCGCCAGCGAGCCGCGGCCGATCCGCGGCGTCGAGGAGGAGCCCGAGCAGCAGCGCGATTCGCGCGCCGCCGATCAGGGCAACGACGCCGACAAGGACAAGAAGAAGAAGGAAAGCGCGCTCGACGCCTATTGCGTCAACCTGAACCGCAAGGCGCGCGACGGCCGCATCGATCCGCTGATCGGCCGCGAGGCCGAGGTTCAGCGCACCATCCAGATCCTCTGCCGCCGGCAGAAGAACAACCCGCTGCTGGTCGGCGAGCCCGGCGTCGGCAAGACCGCAATCGCCGAAGGCCTCGCCCTCAAGATCATCCGCGGCGAGGTGCCCGAGGTGCTGGAGGACGCGACCGTGTTCTCGCTGGACATGGGCACACTGCTGGCCGGCACGCGCTATCGCGGCGATTTCGAGGAACGCCTCAAGCAGGTGATGAAGGAGATCGAGGCCCATCCCAAGGCGATCATGTTCATCGACGAGATCCACACGGTGATCGGCGCTGGCGCGACCTCGGGCGGGGCGATGGATGCCTCCAACCTGCTCAAGCCCGCGCTCGCCTCCGGCGGGCTGCGCTGCATCGGCTCGACCACCTACAAGGAATACCGCCAGTATTTCGAGAAGGACCGCGCGCTTGTCCGCCGCTTCCAGAAGATCGACGTCAATGAGCCGTCGATCCCCGACGCGATCGAGATCCTCAAGGGGCTGAAGCCCTATTTCGAGGAGTTCCACAAGCTGCGCTACACCAACGACGCCATCAAGGCGGCGGTGGAACTCTCGGCGCGCTACATCCATGACCGCAAGTTGCCGGACAAGGCGATCGACGTGATCGACGAGACCGGCGCCTCGCAGATGCTGGTGACCGAGAGCAAGCGCAAGAAGGTCATCGGCGTGAAGGAGATCGAGGCTGCGATCGCGACCATGGCGCGCATCCCGGCCAAGACGGTCTCGAAGGATGACGCCGAGGTTCTCCGCAACCTCGAAACTACGCTGAAGCGCACGGTCTACGGCCAGGAAAAGGCGATCGAGGCGTTGTCCTCGTCGATCAAGCTGGCGCGGGCCGGCCTGCGCGACGGCGAGAAGCCGATCGGCTGCTATCTCTTCGCTGGTCCCACCGGCGTCGGCAAGACCGAGGTCGCCCGCCAGCTCGCGGCGTCGCTCGGTGTCGAGACGGTGCGCTTCGACATGTCCGAATACATGGAGCGGCACACGGTTTCGCGGCTGATCGGCGCGCCTCCGGGCTATGTCGGCTTCGATCAGGGCGGCCTTCTGACCGACCAGATCGACCAGCACCCGCATTGCGTGCTGCTGCTCGACGAGATCGAGAAGGCCCATCCGGACCTGTTCAACATCCTGTTGCAGGTGATGGACCACGGCAAGCTGACCGACAACAACGGTAAGCAGGTCGATTTCCGGAACGTCATCTTGATCATGACGACCAATGCCGGCGCTGCCGACATGGCCCGCAACGCCTATGGCTTCACGCGCCAGAAGCGCGAAGGCGACGACACCGACGCGATCAACAAGCTGTTCGCGCCGGAATTCCGCAACCGGCTCGATTCAGTGATCTCCTTCGGCCATCTGCCGAAGACGGTCGTCGCCCGCGTCGTCGACAAGTTCGTGCTGCAGCTCGAGGCGCAGCTCGCCGATCGCAACGTCACGATCGAGCTTTCGGACGAGGCGCGCGAATGGCTGGTCGAGAACGGCTATGACGAGGCAATGGGCGCAAGGCCGATGGCCCGCTTGATCCAGCAGACGATCAAGACGCCGCTGGCCGACGAGGTCCTGTTCGGGCGCCTCAAGAACGGCGGCGCGGTCAAGGTCGTGGTGGTGCAGTCGGAGACCGGCATCAAGGTGCTGGGTCTCGAATTCCCCGATGGCCCGGTCAAGCCCAAGCCGGAGAAGGATGTCGCCGCAGCCGCCGAGCAGCGTGCCCGCAAGCCGCGCGCCAAGGCGTCATCGGCGTCAAAGCCGGCCTCGACCGGTCCCCGCCGAGGCGATGGCGGGGCGGGAGGCAAGGCCGGGAAGGGGGATGGCGGCGGCAAGCCGCCCGTCGAGGCGCCCAAGGCGCAGCGTTCGGTCCGCACCGTCCCCAAGGTCCCCCTGACGAAGGCTTGAGAGCGTGTTCTTCAGGCGCAAGACCGACACTCTGCTCGCTCATGCGGCGGAGCCCGCACCGGAGCGGACCGCTCCGGTGCGCAAGGAAAAGCTGAGCTGGTTCGAAAAGCGCGACCGGCGACGCCGGCGGCGCAAGGCGTTCGAGGAGGTCCTCGGCTGGATCCTCGTCCCCGCCTTCATCTATGGGATCTACCTCGCGGTGAAGGCCGTCGGTGGCATCCCCAAGGAGCTCGTCGATTTCGGCAACGAGCTGATCGGCATCCTCTTCAAAGGCGGGCGCTAGAGGGCGCTTTGGCCTGACGAGACGGTGCCGCGCGGATCAGGGCGTGCGTGACCTCTACTTCGTACTGATCGTCGAGCGAACGAATTCAGCGACCGCAGCGGTCGCCGCTTTGGTCGCCTCGGGATCGAAGCCGACGGTCGGCCCGATGCTGACGCAGTCGTCGGTATAGGCGAACGGCTTCTGCGTCGCCTCGTTGATCAGGACGGCGCCTTCGTTTTCCCGGATTTTGCACGCCCGCACCGACTGATCGGCTTTGGTCGGCACAGGCGGATTGGCGCCCAGGGGATTGTCGAACCCGTGTTCGGCGTTCGGATACTCCGTCAACTGCACATCCGCGCCGGCCTGTTTCAGGCGTGCGATGTAGGTTTTGCAGGCGGAAACCGGGTTGTAGTTGTCGGGTGAGCCGTGAAAGATCCGGATCGGCTTGCCTGAGACCTTGTCGTCGTCCCGGTACGTCGTTCCGCAGTCGGGATAGAAGACCACATAGGACGCGAAATTCACGCCGCTCTTGTTCCAGAGTTTCTGGAAGCGTTCGACGCTGGAGTAGAGCGCCGCTTGCCCGCCGCGCGAGAAGCCCACCATGACGATCTTGTCGGGGGCGACGCGTGGATGTTTGCCGAGAATTTCAAGGGATTTGTAGATATCGAGAATGAAGTTCAGACGCCCGAGCGACGCCTGCTTGTCGCCGACGCCGGTGAAGCCGCGTCCCGTGACGCCATCGATGACGAATGTCGAGATGCCGGCCGCGTTGAAGAGCCTCTTCCAGTACTGAACATTCCCTCCGATGCCGCCGGAGCCATGCATCAGGACGGCGACGGGCAGTCGCCCGTTGCCTTGGGCGATGGCCAGCTCGCCCGTGACGACGGCAGCCTTCGCATTCTGGTCACCGGATAGAAATTGGCTGTCGCTCAAAGTCAGCGTGGGGATCGAAAAAAGCTCGACCCTGGCCGGCAAATCCTTCGGAGCGGCCTCCTGCGCGGATACCGCCCCTGCTGACACAAAGGTCGCGAGGACCATGGCGCTGATACGCGAATATGATCCCATAACGTCCTCCCCATTGGTACCTGGGCTTTATTCGGTGAATCCAGTTCACACCCATGGCAGGCGAAGAATTGTACCGGGCGGCTTACGCGTCAAGGCGGCGATCATCGGGGCCTTCGGTCTCGTCTCCTATTGGGGGACGGAAGGAGCTTTGCGCCTCGCCGTCGGCCGCTCGGGCCCGGCTTGCAGCGCCAGGTTTCACCAATCATGCCCTGCATGGAGCGCGGGGCCGCTCGGCTACCGGCGCGCCCGCGATGCCGTTGGGCTGAGCTAGAACGGTGACCGTCGTCCATTCGTCCGACCGGACCTCGAACCGCCCCCACGCCCCAGCCGCGCGAAAGTCATGATGAATCCACCGCCAGACCGGGACTGGAAGCGCGTTGCGCTGGCCGGCATGCGCGATGCGCTGTCCCTGCCGGCCTGGGTCGTCGGCTTCGGGCTGATCGGGGTCGGCTCGCTCGCCAGCGATGTCGGCTATCCCGTCGAGGTCGCGGTGCTGTCGACCATGCTGGTCTGGGCCGGCCCGTCGCAGGTGATCTTCTTCGCTTCGATCGCGGCCGGCGCCGCCTGGAGCGCGATCGCGATCGCGGTCGGCTTTGCCTCGCTGCGCTTCCTGCCGATGACCGTCGCGATCCTGCCGCTGCTGCGGCGGCCGGGACAGGGTATCTGGGTGCAGCTTCTGCTGGCGCATTACGTCGCCGTGACGTCCTGGACGGAGGGGCTTCGGCGCCTGCCGGACGTGCCGCCGCAGCAGCGGGTGGCCTATTTCCTCGGCTTCGCTAACACCTGCATGGCGACGAGTTCGATCGGGACCTTTCTCGGCTACTACCTGATCGGCGCCTTGCCGATTCCCTTTGCCGCCGGTCTGATGTGCCTGACGCCGATCTTCTTCTTGGCCTCGCTCTCGGCCGGCTTGCGCCATCGCGGCGATGCCGCGGCGATCGTGCTCGGGCTTGCGCTCGCGCCGATCTGCGACCGCTTCATCGGCGGCGGCTTTGACCTGATCGTGGCCGGCCTGATCGCTGGCAGCGTCGCCTTCGCGCTGCGGCCGCGAAAGCGGGCGAGGCCCGAGCAATCATGACCCAGCCGATTCCCTGGCTTGATGGGCCGCTTTGGCCCTATCTAGCCTTGCTGCTCTTCGCGGTGTTGCCGACCGAAATCTGGCGCTGGCTCGCGGTCATCTTCTCGCGGCGCATCGACGCCGATTCACCGGCGCTCGATTGGGTCAGGGCGGTGGCGACCGCCTTGCTGGCCGGCATCGTCGCCAAGCTGATCGTGACGCCGCCAGGCGCGCTCGCAGCCGTGCCGCTGCCGCTGCGGATCGCAGCGCTGGCGGTCACGCTCGGCATCATGCTGTTCGATCGCAGGCGGGTGATGCTGGCGGTGCTGGCCGGCGAGGCGACGCTGATCGGCGGGGCGTGGTGGCTCCTGCCGGGCTGACTTCAGCGATCAAAGTTCGTCGAGCGCATCCCTGATCTTGTCAGCATTCGCCATCAGCACATGCAGCTTCTCCATCGACCCCGTATGGGGCCGCAGCGCCACGCCCTCATGGCGCGGCATGACATGCACATGCATGTGAAACACCACCTGTCCGCCGGCTGCCTCGTTGAACTGCTGGATGGTGACGCCATCGGCATCGAAGGCGGCCTTTACCGCGCGAGCGAGCTTTTGCGTCGTCAGCGCGACCGCCTTCAGCGCATCCGGCGGCGCATCGAAAACATTCCGGCAGGCGACCTTCGGGATCACCAGCACATGGCCGTCGGCGCGCGGCATGATGTCCATGATCGCCAGCGTCTCGGCGTCCTCATAGACGGTGTGCGACGGCAACTCACCGCGCAGGATCTTGGCGAAGACATTGGCGTCATCATAGGCGGTCATGCGAGATCCGGGGCAGGCGAGGGGGTGGTGGCGGGCACCAGCCTGTCGCGGCCGGGCCGGTCGCGTCAAGGTCTCGTATCAGCGCCGCAGCGTCGGCAGCGGGCCTGCCGGCCTTCCATGCAACGGCAGCACCTCGGCCAATTCGGCATCGAGCACGAGGTCGTCGCAGGCGCCGAGTACCCAGAGCGCCGTGGCCTCGAAGCGCAGCACCGATACGTCCCACCAGCGCTCGATCAAGGCCGCCAGGGCCGCGGTCTCCGCGACGTCGAGGCAGTCGGTCAGGTTGTAGAGCCCGACCAGATAGAGATCGCCGGGCTGTCGCCCGAATGCCGACTGGATGGCCTGAAACGGATTGGCCCCGCCGCGCATCTCGGGATAAGCCCGCAGATAAAGCCGGCCCCGGTTGACGTTGCCCGAGAACAATCCGCGCAGCTCGACCCGGAACGGACCCGTACGGAAAAACGCCTCGCGCACGGCCCGGTCGATCGCCGGAGCGTCCCCGGTCGAGAGCGTGCCGCACAGCGTCGCATGCAGCCGGTCGGCTCGTCGTGGCACAATGTCCCAGGCAATCTTCCGCGCGAACGGCGCGCGCCGCATCTCATCATCGAGCCGCGCGAGCGGCTCGGACGCGGCCAGCGCGGCCTCGTCGATCGGCAGAACGGCTGAAAACACCCTCGGATGCCGGCCCATCTCGTAGGAGCGGCCCTCCTGCCGGGCGATCACGCCGGGGTGCTGGGGGGCGACCAGCGGCAGATGGGCGAGACGATAGGGCTCGTCGAGCTGCAGGCCCTCGCCGGGTACAAAAACGGTGCGGCTGCGTAGATAGCCGAATTCCGCGTCACTGCAGAATAGGGTGGCATCGCCTCGCGAGGCAGGTTCGGTTGCATCATTCATAGGTGTTGCCTGTCTTGGGCGTCGTCTGTCTTGCGAAACGGACTCTCGGCCGCGAGCGCGTCTTGTGCTTGCGCGATCTGCTGGCGTTCCCCGCCGAGATAATGCGCCACCGCGCGCCGAAGTCCCGGATCGGCAAGATGATGGAAGGAGCGGGTCACCACGGGCCGGTAGCCGCGCGCCAGCTTGTGCTCGCCCTGCGCGCCGGCTTCGACGCGGGCGAGCTTGTGCGCGATCGCATAGTCGATTGCCTGATGGTAGCAGAGCTCGAAATGCAGAAAGGGATGATCCTCGATGCAGCCCCAGTTCCGGCCATAGAGCGTATTGGCGCCACGGAAATTGATCGCGCCGGCAATGTAACGTCCGGCGCGCCGCGCCATCACCAGCACGATGCGCTCGCTCATCGCCGCCCCGACTGCCGAAAAGAAGGCACGGTTGAGATAGGGGCGGCCCCATTTGCGCGCGCCTGTATCCTCGTAGAAGGAGTGGAAATCGTCCCAGACGGCCTCGGTCAGGTCGCTGCCCGACAGGGCCTCCACCGTGATCCCGGCCGACAGCGCCTCGCGACGCTCGCGCTTGAGCGCCTTGCGCTTGCGCGAGGCCAGCGTCGCGAGGAAATCGTCGTAAGTGGCGAAGCCCTCATTGCTCCAGTGGAATTGCAGATCGTGCCGTTCGAGATAGCCGGCCTCGCGCAACGTCGCGATGTCGGGCTCCTGCGCGAAGGTGACATGGACCGAGGAGGCCTCGGCCTGGTCGCGCAGTGCCTCCAGCCCCGCGATCAGTCCGGCCCGGGCCTCTTCCGACCTGGGGCCGTCGGCGACCAGCAGGCGCGGCCCCGTCGCCGGCGTGAAGGGGGCTGCGACCTGTAGCTTGGGATAATAGCGCCCGCCGGCGCGCTCATAGGCGTCGGCCCAGCTATGGTCGAAGACGTATTCGCCCTGGCTGTGGCTCTTGAGAAAGCTCGGTGCGGCGGCCAGCAACGTGCCCGAGCCATCCTCGACCAGGAGATAGGCCGGCGACCAGCCCGAGCGCCCGCCGACGCATTTGCTGTCCTCCAGCGCGCGCAGGAATTCATGCGACACGAAGGGATTGTCGCGGTCGAGCCCTGCCGCGACTGGCTGGCAGGACAGGCCCAGCGCTTCGCCCAGCGCGCCCGGATTGGCGCAGGCGTTCCAGGCCCCGGCCGGCACGGTCTTCAGCGAGGTCGTGACGCGGACCCGAAGGTCGCCTCCCTCGCCGGTGCTCAAGGCGTGAAGCCCTCGAACACCATCTGGTCGGCGTGGCGGGCCGCCTTCTCGCGATCGGCTGGCGTGCGTACCGTCCAGGTCATCAGCGGCATACCGAGCGCGTTGCGGCAGAGATAGGGCGCCGCGCTTTCGAGATCGACGACCTTCCAGGACAGGAAGTCCGGCCGGCTCTCGCCGAAATGCAGCAGATTGGCCATGGCGTGGCGCTTGGCATCGTCGAGATGGGCGTAGTCGTCATAGATGGAATAGTCGTTCATCGCGACGATGCCGCGCGGGATCGCAGGCGCCAGATCGCGCAATGCCGTCACGATATCGGGATCGAACGACTTGAACACGATCGGCTGTCCGGCGCGGCCCGCGACGATCTCGGCGGCCCGGCGGGTAAGGGCGAGGTCGCCATCGAAGCGGCTCTTGATCTCGATCACCAGCGGCACCCGCCCGGCGATGAGGTCGAGAAAACCCGCCAGCGTCGGGATTTTGGCCTCGCTGCCTTTCAGCGTCATCGCAGCCAGCGCGTCCGCCTTCAGCGACGCGACCTTGCCGGTCTGCGCCGTCAGCCGGTCGAGCACGAAATCATGGAACACCATGGCCTCGCCATCGGCGCTGAGCTGGACGTCGCATTCGATGCCGAAGCGGCCGGCGATGGCAGCCTCGGCGGCCGGAATGCTGTTCTCGATCACGCCGGCGGCCACGTCATGCAGGCCGCGATGGGCGATCGGGCGGGCAATCAGCCAGCCCAGCCCGGACTGCGAATGTTCGCTCATGGACCGGTCGCGCATCAGGCGATCTCGAACATCGCCTCGACCTCGACGGCCGCGTCGGCCGGAAGTTCGGCGACGCCGATGGTCGAGCGGGCATGGCGCCCCTTGTCGCCGAGCACCTCGACCATCAGGTCCGAGGCGCCGTTCATGATCGCGGGCAGGGCGGCGAAATGCGGCGCGGCGTTGATGAAGCCGCCGAGGCGTACGCAGCGCGTGATCCGGCCGAGGTCGCCGCCGAGCGCGGCCTTGGCCTGGGCGAGCACATTGATCGCGCAGAGCCGCGCGGCCTCCAGACCGGCCTCGTTGAAGATCTCGGCACCGAGCTTGCCCTTGTGGACATCGGAGAGCTTGCCGTCGAGCCCGAAGCAGATCTGGCCCGAGATCACCAGCAGATTGCCGGTGATGACATAGGGCACGTAGTTCGCCACCGGAGCGGCGGGCGAGGGCAGGGTGATGCCGAGTTCGGCAAGCTTGGCGTCGACGGCATTCATCAGGGGAACTCCACCGGGGGCAGGAGCCTTTCGGAGGCGCGAAGCCAGGCCCAAAGGCGCATGTCTTTCATGGCCGATGCCCGGCCGGGCCGCAAGCACCGGCGCCATGCTTGCAAGGCAGGGACGGTTGCCGGGCCGTGCTGTGTCGGACTGCCTTGTTTGCGCCATTGCGGCATTGCACCTAGATTCAGGTGCCTCAGGAAACGAAAGCGGCGGTCGTCATGAACATGAACGGGCTGGGCGTGACAGGATTTGGCCTTGTGGGACTCCTTGCCGTTGCGGCGGTGTCGGCGATCGGCCCGGCCATGGCCCAGCCGCAAGCCACGGGCCGCGTCGTGCTTGTGCCGCACCGCGCCGTCTATGACCTGGTGCTCGACGGCGGCAAGGCCGCCAAGAATGTCGAGTCGGCCCGCGGCCGCATCGCCTATGACTTCACCGGCGATGCCTGCGAGGGCTACGCCCTGTCGTTCCGGCAGGTCACGCAGCTCCAGAGCGGCGAGAGCGGGCCGCGCACCATCGATGCGCGCACGACCAGCTTCGAGGCCGGCGATGGCGCGAGCTACCGCTTCAAGACCGAAAGCTCGGCCAGCGGCGCACCGACCGAGACGGTCGATGGCCTCGCCAGCAAGAGCGGCGATGGCTACGAGGTCAAGTTGAGCACGCCGAAGGCCGAGACCCATCGCGAACCGCTCGCGGCGCTGTTTCCCAACGCCCAGATGAAGGCGGTGATCCAGGCCGCCCGCGCCGGCCAGAACACGCTGAACGTCAGGCTCTATGACGGCGCCAATGGCGGCAAGGACCTCTACGAGACGCTCTCCGTGATCGGCCGGAAGGTCGAGGCCAAGCCGGCCGAGTCCCCCCTGCAGCGGCCCGAATTCGAGAATCTGGCGCGCTGGCCGGTGACGATGTCGTATTTCAAGGTCGGATCGGGTGAGGCGACGCCGTCCTACACCATCTCCTTCGAGCTCTACGAGAATGGCGTCACCGGCGCCGTCAGGCTTGACTATGGCAGCTTCGCCCTGCTCGGCACGCTCACGCGTCTGGATCTTCTGCCTCAGGCCGAGTGCGGGAAGTAGCCGAGCCGCTGCCGGCCCGCTGGGGCAGGCGCAGGCTGAGCCCCTTGCCGATCGCGGCATCGCCGAAGCGGGCGCGCAAGCTGTCAAGCGCGCCCTCCATCGCCTTGAGCCGCGGCGTCGCGACATCGGCAAGGTCGCCATGGTCGGCGTCCTCGGGACCGGTCAGGTCGCTCGCGCCGATGCCGATCAGCCGGTAGCGCGGCCCGTTGCATTCGCGCTTGAGCAATTCGCGCCCGGCCGCGAACAGGCGCGCTGCAAGCTGCGTCGGCTCCGGCAGGCGGCTGGCGCGGGTGATCGAGTGGAAATCCGCTGTCTTCAGCTTCAGGGTGATGGTTCGCCCCGCAAGCTCCTGGTGTTTCAGCCGTTTCGAGGTCTTCTCGCAGAGCCGCCAGAGCACCGGCTCAAGCTCGTCGAAGCGCGACAGATCGACGTCGAGCGTGGTCTCGCTGGATACGCTCTTGGTCTCACGGTCGGGAGTGACCCGACGCGTGTCGATGCCGTTGGCGAGGTTCTTCAGCCGCGGACCATCCTTGCCGGCCAGCCGGAACAGCTTGTCGACATCAGCCTCGCGCAGGTCGCCGATCAGCCGGAAGCCGGCCTCGGCGAGCTTCGCGGCGCTCGCCTGTCCGATGCCGGGAATCAGCCCGACCGGCTTTCCCGCCAGAAACGCCACGGCCTCCGCCCGGCCGATGACGGAGAAGCCGCGCGGCTTGTCCATGTCGGACGCGACCTTCGCCAGAAACTTGGCATAGGACAGGCCCACTGACACCGTGATTCCGATTTCCGTCTCGATCCGCTTGGCGAAGCGCGCCAGCGTCACGGCCGGGCTGGCATGGTGCAGCAATTCCGTGCCGGCGAGGTCGAGGAAGGCCTCGTCGATCGAGATCGGCTCGACCAGCGGCGTCAGCTCCTGCATCAATCGGCGCACCTGCCGGCCGACCGCGACATATTTCGCCATGTCGGGCTTGACCACGATCGCCTCCGGGCAGGCCTTGAGCGCCTTGAACATCGGCATGGCCGAGCGCACGCCATAGGTCCGGGCGATGTAGCAGGCGGTCGAGACGACGCCGCGCTTGCCGCCGCCGATGATCACCGGCTTGTCGAGCAGGGACGGATCGTCCCGCTTCTCGATCGCCGCATAGAAGGCGTCGCAATCGATATGGGCCAGGCTCAACGCGTCGCGCTCGGAGTGGCGCAGCAGGCGCGGCGAGCCGCAGGCCGGGCAACGCCGTGGTTCGGAGGCGCTGCCGTCATGGTCGCTCAGGCAGTCGCGGCACAGGACCCGCCGCACCACGGCGGGTAGAGCTGTCGCGGGGACAAGGTCGCTCAAGACGGCTCGCCGGGGGGCTGCCCGCTGAGCCGCTCGCGGGCCTGCGCCACCGCCTCCGGACTCACGCCCAGATTTCCGGCAAACTCCAGCAGAAGCGAATCGCTGCCGCTGATATGGTCGAGAACTGCGGCGAGGAAGCCCGGGTCGCTCGCTGCGGCCCGCAGCGTCGCGGGGCCGAGCCCTGTCGTCGCCAGGAACGGCTCGAGCCGCTCCGGCTCAGCCGCGAGGAAGCCCAGCGCCCGCAAAGCCAGCGTTTCGGCGTCCTCCATGCTGGGCGGTCGAGCCATGGCGTCGGGTGCTCCATCGTTCGCGTATTGGGCGAGTCGCGTATCAGGTTTGCGTTTCGTCAACGGCTCGCATGCTAGAGCATCATTGAACGAGGCCGCCAGCTTGGACAATCCGGATCGATCCGGCATGTCCGTGGCGCAAATGAAGGGCGGCATCATGAAGACGGTTCTGATCGTCGAGGATAACGAGCTCAACATGAAGCTCTTCAACGACCTGCTCGAAGCGCATGGCTACGCCACGCTGAAGACCGCGGACGGCATCGAGGCGATCGAGCTGGCGCGCGCGCATCATCCCGATCTGATCCTGATGGACATCCAGTTGCCCGAGGTTTCGGGGCTCGAGGTCACCAAATGGATCAAGGAGGACGATACGCTCAAGTCGATTCCCGTCATCGCGGTCACGGCCTTCGCGATGAAGGGCGACGAGGAGCGGATTCGCGAGGGCGGCTGCGAGGCCTATCTTTCGAAGCCGATCTCGGTCGCGAAGTTCCTGGAGACCGTCCGCGCCTATGCCGGCACAGCCTGAGCCTCTGAAAGTAAACCCATGTCAGCGCGCGTTCTTGTCGTCGACGACATCGTCACCAACGTAAAGCTTCTGGAAGCGAAGCTTTCGGCTGAGTATTTCGACGTCGAGACCGCGCTCAACGGGCCCGACGCCCTGGCGATCTGCGAGCGCGGCGAGACCGACATCGTCCTGCTCGACGTGATGATGCCTGGCATGAACGGCTTCGAGGTCTGCCGCCGCCTCAAGAACGCGGCGACGACCGCACATATTCCGGTCGTGATGGTGACCGCGCTCGACCAGCCGGGCGACCGGCTGAAAGGGCTCGACGCCGGCGCCGACGATTTCCTGACCAAGCCGCTCGACGACACTGCGCTGTTTGCCCGCGTGCGCAGCCTGGTCCGGCTGAAATCGATGACCGACGAGCTGCGCAACCGCGCGCTGGCCTCGCGTCGGCTCGGCATCGCCGATCCGCTGGCCGCTGCGGCCCTGGAAACCGGGCTGAACGGCCGCATCCTGCTGGTCGAGGACCGGCCGAGGGTGAGCGAACGCCTGGAAACCGCGCTGTCGGCCTTCCATGTGGTCGAGATCGAGCCTGACCCGCAGCAGGCGCTTTTGCGCGCCGTCGAGGGCGAATTCGACAGCGTCGTCGTCAGCCTCGATCTGAACGGCTATGACGGGCTGCGCCTGTGCAGCCAGCTTCGTTCGCTGGAGCGCACCCGCAATGTCTCCGTCCTGATGATGGGCGAGGCCGAGGATCGCACCCGCATCCTGCGCGGTCTCGAGATCGGCGCGCATGATTTCCTGATCCGGCCGATCGATCGCAACGAACTGGTGGCCCGCGTCCGCACGCAGGTCCGCCGCAAGCGCTTCACCGAGAAGCTGCGCGACAGCGTGCAGTCCTCGATGGAGATGGCCGTGATGGACCAGCTCACCGGTCTGCATAATCGCCGCTACATGGATACCCGCATGGCGTCGATGTTCGATGAATCGGCGCTGCGGGCGCGGTCTCTGGCCTTGCTCGTCCTCGACATCGACCGCTTCAAATCCGTCAACGACAGCTGGGGCCACGATGCGGGCGACGAGGTCCTGCGCGAATTCGCCGACCGGGTCCGCGCCTGCACGCGCGGCATCGATCTCGTCGCCCGGATGGGCGGCGAGGAGATCGTCGTGGTGCTGCCCGATACGGCGCTCGATGCCGCCTATGCCGTCGCCGAACGCATCCGCGAACGCGTCGAGGCCGATCCCTTCGGCATCCAGGGCAATGCGCGTACGATCCCCGTGACGGTTTCCATCGGCGTCTCGAGCCGCCGCGCCGGCGACGTCTCGCCCGCCGAGATCATGAAGCGTGCCGATGACGCGCTGTACCGGGCCAAGGCGAGCGGCCGCAACCGCGTCATCGCTGCCAACGCGGCCTGACGCCGAACGCTGCTCAAACCCGAGTTCTGCTCGCGCGCAAGCATCGACTGGTTACGCGGTAAGGTTAAGCATCGATGAACATTGGTGAATCGATGGTATTCGATTGATTCGGCTGCGCCCGGCTGCAAGGGTCTTTGTGACGCAGCGATATTTCCGCTGCCTCGCGACGCCCCTCGGGTGCTCAGGTCCGCCGCATCTCCTGGGAAACCGGAGGGCTCGGCCGGTCGGTTGCGGATAGTCTGGCCTCCTCAGAACCGCCGCCGGCCGGCCACCTCTCACATGCTACGTGTCACGTGCCCACTTCTCAGCCCTGGAAATAGCGCGAGAGCAGGGCCGGCAGCCCGTAACCGATGGCGCCGAAGACCGCCAGAATTCCAACCAGCAGCAGGGCAGCGCCGACGCGATTGCCCAGGAAGCGCGACGAGTCGATCTCGACGATCAGCTTCAGCATGCGCCTCAGCGGCCCATGTGAGCCGCTATGATGGGTGGGCTTCCGGTCGCCGATGGTCACTGCGATGGGTTCCGAAGGTGTTGGGCCGAGGAGGGCGGTTAAGACGAGGGGTAGGTCAAGGCATGGGCCGGCGCGCGAGCGTTCTGGCAATGCAACGAGGCGACCATACTTCCGCGCAACTGGTCACAACTGGTCAGGACCGGCTCGTAATTCAAGTTTGGCATCGATATCCGCGCGCGAGAGTGACATATTCGCCGCATTCGCCGGAAAATCCGCCGGCCTGGCACGAGCCGGCGGCGTCGTTCCATGTTGCGATGCAGCATGTCTATCCCCGCCCCCCGGTATTGCATGATATCCTGATGACGATTCGCACCCTGCTTGTGGATGCGAAGATGCTGGCCTGACATCCTCAATCACTGGAGCGACCCATGCGTATTTTCGCATTGGCGCTCTGCCTCACGGCATCACCGTGGGGTGGAGGGCTTGTCTACGCGCATAGTTGGTACCCCTATGACTGCTGCAGCGACCGCGATTGCTGGCCCATGGGGCTGGACGTCGACGCAAGAGAGCCTGATCCGCGCATCGTGCCCGGCGGCTACCTGACCCATGACGGACATTTCGTCCCCGAAAAGGCGACGCGCGTCTCCAGGGACGGGCGTTTTCACATCTGCCGCAGCGGGGGAACGCTGACCGGCACGGTGATCGCGCCGTCGCAGAGACCGTTCTGCCTGTTCGTGCCGAAGCCGTCCTACTAAGGCCGCCGGGCCAAAGGCTGTCGGAAGCGCGAGGCGGGCCTAGAGACCGGCCGCGCGCCGAAGGGCATCGTTGACGCGATCCTGCCAGCCGGGGCCTTCGCTCTGGAAGTGTTCGAGAACGTCGCTGTCGATGCGCAGCGACACGAGTTCCCGCGCGCCGGGCACCGCCGGCCGCTTCACGGCGGGAGGCGCCACCTTCGGCGTGGCTGCGGAGAACAGCGCTTCGGCCTTGTCGCGGGCGCTGACGGGGCGGCGGGTCCGGTCGATGCTCATGTCGTCGCGGTCTTTCCGAGGATGGACAACAAAAAACCGCCCGGGAGAGGGCGGTTTTGAATGGCGAGCCAAATCAACAGGCGAAATCGCCTTACTTGATTTTGGTTTCCTTGAACTCGACGTGCTTGCGCGCGACGGGGTCGTACTTCTTCATCGACATCTTCTCCGTCATCGTGCGCGAGTTCTTCTTCGTCACGTAGAAGTAGCCGGTGTCGGCGGTCGAAAGCAGCTTGATCTTGATGGTCACGGCCTTGGCCATGGGGATATCCTCGAACCATGTGGGGCTGGTGAGGCCCACGGGAAATGATAAAGGCCGGGCGAGCCCGGCAAACCGTCGGGCGTCGGAATGCCGCAAAGGCCCGTCGAAGTCAAGAAAGAATGGCGCGGCGCGCTGCGGTTTCGCAGCTTGGCGCAGTACAGCCCGCCGTCAGAGCTCCTCGCGCACGAAGCTGCCCTTCTTCTCCCAGAAGAAGGGGACCGGCAGGTAGGGCGCGAAGCCCCCGGCGATGCGGACCTCGACCTCCTGGATGATCACCTTGGTGATGGTCGGCAGGTCGAGCAGCTTGGCTTCCTCGAAATCCACCCAGACCAGATCGATCAGCTCCGAATCGGGGCCGACGACATTCTCGATTCGCTTGGTGCTGGCAGAGGCGTCGACCGTGAAGAAGCGCGTGTCGAAGCGCTTCGGCCGGCGCGGAGGCGTGATGGCGCGGGCCACGAAGGAGACGGCGGAGAGATCCGGGTAGATGCCGTGGCCGGCAAACTCGCTCCAGCTTCCGGCAGGGGGCCTCTCCGGCGCCCCATAGTCGGGCGAACCGAAGAGCAGACCGGTCTCCTCGAAGGTCTCGCGGATCGCGGCCAAGGCCAGCGCCCGCGCCTTGGAAGAGGTCGGTCGCACGGTGCGCGCGCAGAGCCTGTCCTCGCAGATCTGCGCGAGTGCGCCGGTCGCCGTCATCCGGCAGTCGCCTGGATCGACGCGGCCGCCGGGGAAGACGTATTTGCCCGGCATGAACTTGTGGCCGGGATGGCGCTTGCCCATCAGGATGCGCGGCTTGGCGGCGCTGCGATCCAGGATCATCATCGTCGCGGCATCCCTGGGGCGGATGTTGCTGGCGACACGGACGCGTTCGGCCTGGGTCAGGGTGACGGCGTGATCGTTCATGAGGGACGGACCGTTGGAGGAAGGGGCTGGCGCTCGGCCGCGTCGGATACACCGCCGAAGCCATGCATCCGCATCGCCCATTGCAGGCCGATGACGCCGCCCTTGACCGGCTGCATCAGCAGCAGCGACAGGATCACGGTCAGCGCCGGCCAGATCGCCATATGCAGTCCCATCGACCAGTCGGCATATTTCTCGGCGAGCAGGATGCCACCCACGATGATGTGGCCGACGATGGTGATCACGACATAGGGCGGCAGATCGTCGGCGCGTTGATAGTGCATCGGTTCGCCGCAGGCGGCGCAGGTATCGACCGGCTTCAGGAAGTCCCTGAACAGGCGGCCCTGGCCGCAAGCTGGGCATCGACCCTTCAGGCCGTTGCCGATTGCGCTGCGCCAGTCCCGCTCTGGTGGAGCGCCGGCGGGGGTATGGATCTGGACGGCCATCAGCGCCTCTTGCCCGTCTTCGGTTTGCCGGATTTGCCGCGTCCCGGCTTGCCGGCGCCGGGCCGGCCGGGTCCGCTTTTCCCCGCACCACTTTTCCCTGCGCCAGTCCTGCCCGGCCCGAAGGGCGAGGCCGGCCGGCCTGCTCCCGAGAAGGCACCGCGGCTGGCCCGGACAGCGGAGCGCACAGCGCCCTGGCGCCCCTCCGAGAGCAGCTCGAAGCGCAGCGCTCCCGCGACCGGTGCTGCCTCGACCAGCTTGACATGGACCCGGTCGCCGAGCCGGAAGCTCTCGCCGGTGCGCTCGCCGATCAGGGCATGCACGGCTTCGTCATAGCGGTAATAATCGGCGCCCAGCGTCGAGGCCGGAATGAAGCCGTCTGCGCCGGTGCCGTCGAGCTTGATGAAGAGGCCGGCGCGGTGGACCCCCCCGATGCGCCCGTCGAAGGAGGAACCGATCTGGTCGGCGAGGAAATGCGCGATCAGCCGGTCGGTGGTCTCGCGCTCGGCCGCCATGGCGCGGCGCTCGGCCGCCGAGATCCGGGTCGAGACCTCGCGAAGCGCCTCGAGCGTCGTGCCTTTGGGCAGTCCGTCATCGCCGAATTTCTGGGACGAGATCAGGGCGCGATGGACGATGAGGTCGGCATAGCGCCGGATCGGCGAGGTGAAATGGGCGTAGCGGCGCAGGTTCAGGCCGAAATGGCCGTAATTTTCGGCGACATATTCGGCCTGGGCCTGAGTTCGCAGCACGACCTCATTGATGAAGGTCTCGTTCTCCGAGCCCTTGATCATCCCCAGGATGCGGTTGAACAGCACCGGCCGCAGCGCGCCATCCTTCGGCAGCTTGATGCCGATCGAGGCCAGCACCTCGCCGAGCGCCCGCATCTTCTCGACCGAGGGCTCGTCATGGCAGCGGTAGATCAGCTGGCTGCCGGCTTTCTCCAGCGTCTCGGCAGCGGCGACGTTGGCGAGGATCATGAACTCCTCGATCAGCTTGTGGGCTGCCAGCCGCTCGGGAACGATGACGCGATCGACCGAACCGTCGGCTTTGAGGATCAGCTTGCGCTCCGGCAGGTCGAGATCAAGCGGCTGGCGCGCATCGCGGGCCCGCGACGCGACGCCATAGGCCGCCCAGAGTGGCATCAGGATGGTCTCGCGAACCGCCATCGCCTTCTCGTCGCCCTGGCCATCGATCGCGGCCTGCGCCTGCTGGTAGGACAACTTCGCGGCCGAGCGCATCAGGATGCGGTGGAAAGAGTGGCTCTTCTTCGAGCCGTCCGCCTTGAGCACGAGCCTGACCGCCAGTGCCGGCCGGTCTTCGCCCTCGCGCAGCGAGCATAGATCGTTGGAGATGCGCTCGGGCAGCATCGGCACGACGCGATCGGGAAAGTAGACCGAGTTGCCGCGCTCGAGCGCCTCCCTGTCCAGCGATGACCCCGGCAGGACATAGGCTGCGACATCGGCGATCGCGACCGTGACGACATGGCCGCCGGGATTGTCGGGATCGTCGTCGGGCGCGGCATGGACCGCGTCGTCATGATCCTTGGCGTCGGCCGGGTCGATCGTGATCAGGGCTAAGTCGCGCCAGTCCTCGCGTCCCGCCGTGCCGGCCGGCTTGACGGCATCCGCCTCGGCGATCGTCGCCGGCTGGAAGACGTTCGGGATGCCATGAGCATGGATCGCGATCAGGCTGACGGCGCGCTCCGATTTCAGCGAGCCCAGCCGCTCGCGCACCTGCGCCTCAGGTGGGCCAAAGCGGCTCTCGCTGCGCAGTGCGACAGAGACGAGATCGCCATCCTCGGCACCGCCGGTCTGGCCCTTGGGGATCAGCGCTTCGCGCCCTTGCGCTTTCTTGTCGATCGGGATCAGCCGGCCCGAGCCGTCGGGGAGGGCGCGGAAGATGCCGAGCACCTGGGCCTTGCCCTTGCCCATCACCTTCAGCACGCGGCCGGAATAGGAATAGCCGTCGACGCCTTTGAGGCGTGTCAGCTTGAGCAGGACCTGGTCGCCGATACCCGGCGCCGGGGCGGCATGGCGCTTGGCCCGGAATTCGCGCTGGCGCTCGATCAGGATCTTCGGCGGCGTGCCCTGATCGGCCTCGTTCCACTCCAGCGGCGCGGCGTAAGGGTCGCCGTCGCGGTCCTTGCCCTTGATCTCGCAGAGCAGCACCGGCGGCAGCACGCCGCGCGGATGCACCGGCCGCTCGACGCCGTCGCCGCCGGTCTCGCCCTCTTCCTCGAGGTCCTTGAGGAGGCGCTTCAGCCAGATCTTGCCGCCGCCCGACAGACCGAAAGCCTTGGCGATCTCGCGGCGGCCGACCTCGCGCCCGGCCTGCCGCTCGGATTCGATGAAGTCGAGGATCGCCTCGCGGCTTGGTTCAGGCGCGGACAACGCTGCGGCTCTCGATAATGCTTGGAGTCATGATCATGCTCCTGATGTGGCATGCGCATCGCCGCGATACCAGAAGCTGCGTCGAATGGCTCCCCTGCAGCGTCGGAAAAGAAAGAAGGGCCGCCCTTTCGGACAGCCCTTCCATTGTCGAACCGCAGCCCCGGTAACCGGGCCTGAAGATTCAAAAGCTCACGCGGAACAAGACCCCCACTTGGAAAGAGTCCAGGTCCACCCGCTTTGAACCAGCGGCTGATGACAATGAGACACTGGATCACCTCCTTTCAGTTGTTACCGACAAGATCAGGCTAGGGCGATTCTCGGCCCCGCGTAAATGTCAAAAAACGCGCTGCCGGCTAGGCTGCAACAGGCGGCGGGAACGCCGGAAACGGTACATTGCGCGGCACTGCTCATTTTAACGCCGGTATGACTGCCTATAATTTCATCAAATCTCGGTGCGTCGCATGATTTTTGCGTGTCCCCGGTCTCTCGCCGCAGGAAATGCCGTTAGAATGCGTCATCCGGCAGAGACTTGTCGTTCCGTAACGTCTGGTTGTGCCGTTGGCACGTCGCTTGCGAGCCGCCTGCCTCGGGCCGGGGAGGCCCGCCGCCGCCCACTCAAGGGCGCGGCAAACCAGGGATGGTTCGGGGGATATGTCCGTGAACACCACACGTCGCGTTATTTTGGGCGCCGCTCTCGCGGGCGCCACTGTTCTGGGCTCCTACCTGCCGGCAGCGGCGCAGGAGACCATCAAGGTCGGCATCCTCCACTCGCTCTCGGGCACGATGGCGATTTCCGAGACGACGTTGAAGGACGTCATGCTCATGCTCATCGACGAGCAGAATAAGAAGGGCGGCGTGCTCGGCAAGAAGCTCGAGGCCGTCGTGGTCGATCCCGCTTCCAACTGGCCGCTCTTCGCCGAGAAGGCCCGCGAGCTGATCACCAAGGACAAGGTCTCGGCCGTGTTCGGCTGCTGGACATCGGTCTCGCGCAAGTCGGTCCTGCCGGTCTTCAAGGAGCTGAACTCGATCCTGTTCTACCCCGTCCAGTACGAGGGCGAGGAGAGCGAGCGCAACGTGTTCTACACCGGCGCAGCCCCGAACCAGCAGGCCATTCCCGCGGTCGACTATCTCGCCAAGGAGGAGAAGGTCCAGCGCTGGGTCCTCGCCGGCACCGACTACGTCTATCCGCGCACGACCAACAAGGTCCTCGAGGCCTATCTGAAGTCCAAGGGCGTCAAGTCCGAGGACATCATGATCAACTACACGCCGTTCGGTCATTCCGACTGGCAGACGATCGTCTCCGACATCAAGAAGTTCGGCACCGCCGGCAAGAAGACCGCCGTGGTCTCGACCATCAACGGTGACGCCAACGTGCCGTTCTACAAGGAACTCGGCAACCAGGGCGTCAAGGCGACCGACATCCCGGTCGTGGCGTTCTCGGTCGGCGAGGAAGAGCTCGCCGGCATCGACACCAAGCCGCTGCTCGGCCATCTCGCCGCGTGGAACTACTTCCAGTCGGTCAAGACGCCCGAGAACGAGGCCTTCATCAAGCAGTGGAAGGCCTACAAGAAGAACGACAAGGCCGTCACCAACGACCCGATGGAGGCCCATGTCATCGGCTTCGCCATGTGGGTGAAGGCCGTCGAGAAGGCCAAGAGCTTCGATCCCGACAAGGTCATCGACGCCCTGCCGGGCATCGAGGCGCCGAACCTGACCGGCGGCATCTCGAAGATGCTTCCGAACCACCACATCACCAAGCCTGTCCTGATCGGCGAGATCAAGGCCGACGGCCAGTTCGACGTGGTCTCCAAGACCGGTCTCGTCGCCGGCGACGCCTGGTCCAAGGAGCTCGACGGCTCGAAGGACCTGATCGGCGACTGGGTCGAGAAGAAGTGCGGCAACTTCAACGTCAAGACCGGCAAGTGCGGCGGCGCGTGAGGATTTGAGGGGGAGGGACGACACGGGCTCATAACACCCGGCCGTCCCTCGAATTCCGACGACGCCCCCGGCCCTGTGCCGGGGGCGTTCGACACCGCCGATCTACGAAGCCGCCGACCTGCAAACCCGAAACGAGCCCATGCGGATTGTGTCCTGCCTTCTGCGCATGATTGCGCTCGCGACGCTGCTTGCGCTCCAGCCGGGCGCGGCAGCCGCCCAGAGTGCCGATGAAGCCTTCACCAGGCTCGGTGCCGACAGTTTCTCCGATACCAACCGGGCGATCGAACTGCTGATCGCGAACGCTCATCCGCAGGCCGCACCGATCATCGAAGCCCTGGCCGCCGGCCGGCTGCTGGCGGGCGGCGGCGCGGTCGTCATCAAGACGACAGACGGCAAATTTCTCGACGCCAGGACAGGCGCTGCCCTGCCCGCCGAGTCCCCTGGGCTCGCTCCGGTTCGCCTGAACAACGGTGTCCGCCGCAACATTCAGGCCGCGCTCGGCGGTCTCGGCCTGCTCAATCCCGACGCTGGCAAGCGCATCGCCGCGGCCGAGGCGGTCTTCAAGTCGCGTGACGTGGCGCTGCTGCCGGTGCTGGAAGGTGCGATTGCCAAGGAGACCGACGCCAGGGCCAAGGCCGCGTTGCGCCAGGCCCAGGCTGCGATCCTCGTCGCCAAACCCGACGCCCCGCCCTTCGACCGGATTGCCGCCATCGACGTGCTGCGCGAGCGCGGCGACCAGGATGCGCTCGCCACCCTGCGCTCACTGCCCGCTGACTCCTCCCCCGCGTTGAAGGAGGCCCAGTCCCGCGCCGTCTCGGCCATCGAGGGCAAGCTCGCCGTCTGGCGCGCCGGCCAGAACCTCTGGTACGGCCTCTCGCTCGGCTCCGTGCTGCTGCTGGCGGCGATCGGGCTGGCCATCACCTTCGGCGTGATGGGCGTGATCAACATGGCCCATGGCGAGATGGTGATGCTCGGGGCCTACACCACCTTCATCGTGCAGGAGATCATCCGCACGCGCTTTCCCGGCCTGTTCGACTATTCGCTGCTGATCGCCGTGCCGCTCGCCTTCATGGTGGCCGGCCTCGTCGGCATCGCCATCGAGCGTGGCGTCATCCGCTTCCTCTATGGCCGGCCGCTGGAGACGCTGCTCGCCACCTGGGGCATCAGCCTGATCCTGCAGCAGGCGGTGCGCACGGCTTTTGGGCCGACCAACCGCGAAGTCGGTGCGCCGAACTTCATGTCCGGGGCCTTCGAGATCGGCCAGCTCGCCATCACCTGGAACCGGCTCTGGATCATCGTCTTCGCGGGCCTCGTCTTCGCTGCCCTGCTGGCGATCCTGAAGCTGACGCCGATCGGCCTGCAGATGCGCGCCGTGACCCAGAACCGCCGCATGGCCTCGGCCATGGGCATCCGCACCGGCCGCGTCGATGCGCTGACCTTTGGGCTCGGCTCCGGTGTTGCGGGGTTGGCCGGCGTCGCGCTCTCACAGATCGACAATGTCAGCCCCAATCTCGGCCAGAGCTACATCATCGATAGCTTCATGGTCGTGGTCTTCGGCGGCGTCGGCAATCTCTGGGGCACGCTGATCAGCGCGATGACGCTGGGCGTCGCCAACAAGCTTCTCGAACCCTATGCCGGTGCAGTGCTCGGCAAGATCGCGCTGCTTGTCTTCATCATCCTCTTCATCCAGAAGCGCCCGCGCGGCCTGTTCGCGCTCAAGGGCAGGGCGGTGGAAGCATGATCTCGCGCTTCCTCCTGCAGAACATGGACAAGCGGGGATATGTCTTCCTCGCCCTCGTCGCCGCCATCGGCATCTTGGTGCCGCTGCTCAACCTCTTGATGCCGGTAGGCTCGCTGTTCCACGTTCCGACCTCGACCATGTCGCTCTGGGGCAAATATCTCTGCTACGCCCTGCTGGCGATCTCTCTCGACCTAGTTTGGGGCTATTGCGGCATCCTTTCGCTTGGCCACGGCGCCTTCTTCGCGCTCGGCGGCTATGCGATGGGCATGTATCTGATGCGCCAGATCGGCTCGCGCGGCACCTATGGCAACCCGGTGCTGCCCGATTTCATGGTCTTCCTGAACTGGCAGGAGCTGCCCTGGTACTGGTACGGCTTCTCCTCCTTCCCCTTCGCCATGCTGATGGTGCTGCTCGCGCCCGGCCTGCTCGCCTTCGTCTTCGGCTGGTTCGCCTTCCGCTCGCGCGTCACCGGCGTCTATCTCTCGATCATCACCCAGGCGCTGACCTATGCGCTGCTGCTCGCCTTTTTCCGCAACGACATGGGCTTCGGCGGCAATAACGGCCTGACCGATTTCAAGGACATCCTTGGCTTCAACGTCCAGGCGCAGACGACTCGCGCTGCTCTGTTTTCGATGACCTGCGTCATGTTGATCGCCGGCTTCCTGATCGCGCGCGGCATCGTCGTGTCGAAGCTCGGCAAGGTGGTGATCGCGATCCGCGACGCGGAGTCGCGCACCCGCTTCCTCGGCTACCGGGTCGATCGCTTCAAGCTCTTCGTCTTCACCGTCTCGGCCTGTATGGCCGGTGTGGCGGGCGCGCTCTACGTCCCCCAGGTCGGCATCATCAACCCCAGCGAATTCGCCCCGGCGAACTCGATCGAGACCGTGATCTGGGTCGCCGTCGGCGGACGCGGCACGCTGGTCGGCGCCGCGCTCGGCGCCGTCGTCGTCAACTATGCCAAGACGGTGTTCACCTCGGGCTTCATGGCGCCGTACTGGCTGTTCGCGCTCGGCGCGCTCTTCGTCTTCGTCACGATCTTCATGCCCAAGGGCATCATCGGCACGGCGCGCGAACTCTGGGAAAAGCGCCGCAAGCCAGCGCCCACCGTCACTCCCGAACCGGCCCCGGCGGAGTGACTGTCATGAACGCACCCAACCCCGGCGCTCTTACCTCGTCGCTGCTCTATCTCGATGGCGTCAGCGTCTCCTTCGACGGCTTCAAGGCCATTCGCGGGCTGTCGCTGACGATCGAGCCCGGCGAGATGCGCGCCATCATCGGCCCCAACGGCGCCGGCAAGACCACGATGATGGACATCATCACCGGCAAGACCAAGCCGGATGTCGGCACGGTGATGTTCGGCGGTTCCGTTGATCTGACCAAGCTCGACGAGGCCGCGATCGCCAATCTCGGCATCGGCCGCAAGTTCCAGAAGCCGACGGTGTTCGATTTCCACACCATCGAGGACAACATCCTGCTGGCGCTGAAGGCGCCGCGCTCCGTCGCCCGCACGCTGTTCTGGCAAACAGCCGCCGCCCAAGCGAAGCGCATCGACGACATCCTCGGCATCATCAAGCTCGGCGATGCCCGCGACCGGCTCGCCGGCTCGCTCTCGCACGGCCAAAAGCAGTGGCTCGAGATCGGCATGCTGCTGGCGCAGGATCCGAAGCTCCTGCTCGTCGACGAGCCCGCTGCCGGCATGACCGATGGCGAGACGGCCGAGACGGCGGTGCTCCTGAAGGCGATCGCCAAGGATCATTCCGTGATCGTCGTCGAGCACGATATGGGCTTCATCCGCGAACTCGGCGTGAAGGTCACGGTGCTGCATGAGGGCTCGGTGTTGGCCGAAGGCCCGCTCGATGTCGTCAGCGCCAATGAGCGCGTCGTCGAAGTCTATCTAGGGCGATGAGCATGCTGACCGTCGACGCCATCGATCTCCACTACGGCGCAGCCCAGGCGCTGCGCCGCGTCTCGGTCACCGCTGAGGCCGGTAAGGTCACCTGCGTGATGGGTCGCAACGGGGTCGGCAAGACTACGCTGATGCGCGCCATCGTTGGCCAGCAGGCGATCAGCGCCGGCAGGATCTCCTTCGGTGGGCAAGACATCTCGACCTTGCGCACCGAGGATCGCGCGCGTGCCGGCATCGGCTTCGTGCCGCAGGGCCGCGAGGTCTTCCCGCTGCTGAGCGTGAAGGAAAACCTCGAGACCGGCTTCGCGCCTTTAGCGCGCAAGGAGCGCTACGTTCCCGATGAACTCTTCGACCTTTTCCCCGTGCTCAAGTCCATGCTGGGCCGACGCGGCGGAGACCTCTCGGGTGGCCAGCAGCAGCAACTCGCCATTGCGCGAGCGCTGGTCACCCGGCCCAAACTGCTGGTGCTGGACGAGCCGACCGAGGGCATCCAGCCCTCGATCATCAAGGATATCGGCCGCGCGATCGATTATCTGCGCTCGAAGGGCGACATGGCGATCGTGCTGGTCGAGCAGTATTTCGACTTCGCCCGCGACCTCGCCGACACGATGTTCGTGATGGATCGCGGCGAGGTCGTGCTGTCGGGCCCGATGAAGGACCTCGACGCTAATCAGGTGCAGCGTCTGATCCAAGTGTAGCAGCGTCATGCTCGCCCTTGTGGCGACCATCCACGTCTCGAACACGGCACTCGACAAGGAAGACGTGGATGGTCGGGACAAGCCCGGCCATGACGGGGAGGGTATCGCTCAAAACGCCAGCGGCGCGTTGTCGACGACCTCCTTCATCACGAAGAAGGTCCGCGTCTGCCGCACGCCGGGCAGCGCGATCAGCTTGTCGGCGTGGAGCTTGTTGAAATCCGCCATGTCGCGGACCCGGATCTTGAGGATGTAATCGAAATCGCCGGCGACGATGTGGCAATCGAGCACTGCGGGCATGTTCCGGATGGCGGCCTCGAAGTCGCCGAAGCTCTCGGGCGTCGAGCGGTCGAGCACCACGCCGACGAAGGCGAGCGTGCCCATCTCGACCTTTTGCGGCGAGACCTGGGCCCTGACCGAGGTGACGTAACCCTCGGCGAACAGGCGCTGGATTCGGCGGTGGCAGGTGGCGGCGCTGGTGTTCACCCGCTTGGCGATCTCGGCATTGCCGAGCCGCCCGTCGGACTGCAGCAGGCGCAGGATTTTAAGGTCGGTCCGATCGAGATTCGACGTCATGAAAGGATCTTCCAGATTTGATCTGAATTATGCCGTACGAGCCGCAGGATCGAGCATATAGCGATGCTCATAACGCAGAATAATGCCTTACTTCGGAAGGACGTTCCAGCCTGTTTTCGGTAGGTTTCCGACCATCGCACCCGATGGAGAACCGGTCGCCATGCTGAGCAAATTCGAGCGTTATCCCCTGACTTTCGGCCCCACGCCGATCGAGCCACTACCGCGCCTGTCGGCCCATCTCGGTGGCGCCGTCGAGATCTTCGCCAAGCGCGAGGACTGCAATTCGGGCCTGGCCTTCGGTGGTAACAAACTGCGCAAGCTCGAATACATCGTGCCCGACGCGATCGCGAGCAATGCCGACACGCTGGTCTCGATCGGCGGCGTGCAGTCGAACCACACCCGCATGGTCGCGGCGACTGCCGCCAAGATCGGCATGAAATGCCGGCTGATCCAGGAAAGCTGGGTGCCGCATGAGGACGCCGTCTATGACCGCGTCGGCAACATCCTGATGTCGCGCGTCATGGGCGCCGAGGTGCAGCTCGTCGACGAGGGCTTCGACATCGGCATCCGCGAGAGCTGGGAGAAGGCGCTGGCCGACGTGAAGGCCAAGGGCGGCAAGCCCTATGCGATTCCGGCCGGCGCCTCGGTCCATAAATTCGGCGGTCTCGGTTATGTCGGCTTCGCCGAGGAGGTTCGGGCGCAGGAGGCCGAACTCGGCTTCAAGTTCGACTACATCATCGTCTGCACCGTCACTGGCTCTACCCATGCCGGCATGGTCGTCGGCTTCGCCAAGGACGGCCGCCAGCGCAACGTCATCGGCATCGACGCCTCGTTCACGCCCGCCCAGACGCGCGCCCAGGTGCTCGATATCGCGCAGAAAACCTCAGCGCTGGTCGGCGGCAAGGACATCACCAACGACGACATCGTCCTGAACGAGGACTATGCCTATCCGGTCTATGGCGTGCCCTCGCAGGAGACGATCGAGGCGATCCGCCTTTCGGCCCGGCTCGAGGGTATGATGACCGACCCCGTCTATGAGGGGAAATCCATGCAGGGCATGATCGACCTGGTGAAGAAGGGCTTTTTCCCGGCGGGCTCGAAGGTGCTCTACGCCCATCTCGGCGGGGTGCCGGCGATCAACGGCTACAGCTACACCTTCCGCAACGGCTGATCGCGATGAAAGCGGTCATTCTCTGCGAGTTCGCTTCGGGAGAGATCGGCGTGCGTGCGGGGCTTCTCGACCGCATCGCGCCGCTTTCACTCTCGGGCGAAGGTCGCCTCAGCTTCGTGGCGACCGGGCGCGGTGACCAGGACAAGCCGGTGACCGAGATCGTCGCGGTCGCTTTCGCCAGGGAACAAGTGGCCGACGCGGTCATGCTGCGCTGGCGCGGCGACCCGACCTTTCCGACAGCGGTAGCGACGCGACTGATGCGGATCGAGCCGATCTGGTCGATCGAGCCGCTGGCCATGATGTTCCCCTGAACCAGCGGCAGCCTCAGCCGTGAAGCGGCAGGCCCTTGACGATCTTGTCGACCTGCTTGCGGTCGGCATGGAGCGCAAGCCCGACGAGGTCGAGGTCGGCGGTCGCCACAGTGGCGACGGCGGCGCGGTTGTCCGCGTCGTTGCCGGTCGAAAATAGCGCGCGGGTGTAAAGCGAGGGCCTGACGCCGCGCTCCTGCGCCCGGCTGAGAGTCAGCCGCAACTGCTCCGGCGTCGCCTGGAAGATCAGGATCGGCTGGCGGATCAGCGGGCCGTAGAACCGCCCCGACGCGTCGCTGTAGTGTTCGCCCCCGAGTTCGGGATAGGCTGCCACGAGTCCGCCGGCGAGGAAGCTGGCGGCGTTGAGTTTCTGCCAGGTCGCGAGCTGCTCGTCGACCACGATGGCGATCTTGGTGTCGTAACGCATGGCGCTATCGCTAGCCGGGCCGGACGAAGGCCGTCTTGAACGATCGTGCGGCCCCTCGCAGGGCGATTGGGTACGTGCCGGCGCCGGCGTCCCCGGCATCGAGCGGATCGAGGCGTTCTTCAGCGGCCACGCCTATGATCCCCATCGCCACGACACCTATGCGCTCGGCCTGACGCTGAGCGGCGTGCAATGTTTCGACTATCGCGGCGCGCGGCAGGACAGCGCGGCCGGGAACGCCATCGTGCTGCATCCCGACGAGATCCATAACGGCCGCTCGGGGATGGAAACCGGTTTCCGCTATCGCATGCTCTATCTCGAGCCGAAGCTGGTGCGCGCCGCGCTCGGCGAGCGGGCGACCGCGCTGCCTTTCGTTCCGGCTGCGGTCTCCTCCGATCCGGTGCTTGTCGATGCTGTCGCGCGCGCCTTGTCCGACCTTGAGCGCCCGCTGGCGCAAATCGAGGCCGATGAGCGCGTGCTGGACCTGGCCGACGCCATGCTGGCGCTCGACCCCGCCATCGCCCGCAAGGCCGGCGGCGCGACGGCGCTCGCCGCGTCCGAGCGTGTCCGGCAGTTTCTCGACGCGCATATCGGCCGCAGCGTCTCGTCCTGCGAGCTGGAGGCGGTCTCCGGCCTCGATCGCTTCACGCTGGCGCGCCATTTCCGCAGGAATTTCGGCACCAGCCCCTACAATTACCTTGTGATGCGCCGGCTTGACCGGGCCCGGACGCTGCTGCGCGGCGAGGGAGCGCTCGCGGACATCGCCTTTGCCTGCGGCTTTGCCGATCAGAGCCATCTGACCCGGCAATTCCGTAAGGCGTTCGGCGTCACGCCCGGCCGCTGGCGCGCCTTGCAGCGCGCCCGGTGATGGCCCGAGACGCCCGATCCGGCTCTGACGTTCCCGTGCGACCGGCTTGTCGCCAAGGCGGCAGGGATGCAAGAAGCGCTGAGATGAAGCCGGCAAGGCTGACCATGCCGCCGGTCCTGAAGGATTGAGACGATGCAGCTTGGAGTGATCGGCCTCGGCCGGATGGGTGGCAACATCGTGCGCCGTCTGATGCGCGCGGGGCATGACAGCGTGGTCTATGACCGCGATCCGAAGCCCGGCGCGGCGCTTGCCGCCGATGGCGCTGTCGTCGCCAGCGACCTGAAGGACATGGTCGCGAAGCTCAAGGCGCCGCGCGCGATCTGGGTCATGCTGCCGGCCGGCAAGATCACCGAGGCGACCATTGCCGAGTTGGCGGGGCTGATGTCGCCCGGCGACACGCTGATCGACGGCGGCAATGCCTTCTGGAAGGACGACGTCCGGCGCGGCCAGGAGATGGCGGCCAAGGGCATCCACTACATGGATGTCGGCACGTCTGGCGGCGTCCATGGGCTCGATCGCGGCTATTGCCTGATGATCGGCGGCGACAAGGAAGCCTTCGACAGGCTGGAGCCGATCTTCAGCACGCTGGCGCCCGGCAAGGGCGAGATCGAGCCGACCAGGCATCGCGAAGGCCGCAATCCGACGAGCGAACAGGGCTATCTGCATTGCGGCCCGGTCGGGGCCGGCCACTTCGTCAAGATGGTCCATAACGGCATCGAATACGGCATGATGCAGGCCTTCGCCGAGGGCTTCGACCTGCTGCGCAATGCCTCCGCCAAGGACGGCCTGCCGCCCGAATACGGCTTCGATTTCGACACCGCCGAAATCTCCGAGGTCTGGCGCCGGGGCTCGGTCGTGACCTCCTGGCTGCTCGATCTCACCGCCGAGGCGCTGGCCGCCGACGCGGATCTCTCGGCCTATTCCGGCAACGTCTCGGATTCGGGCGAAGGCCGCTGGACGGTCGATGCCGCCGTCGAGACCGCGACGCCGGCTGAGGTGCTAACCTCGGCGCTGTTTGCCCGCTTCCGCTCGCGCGTCGACCACACCTTCGGCGAGAAGATACTCTCCGCCATGCGCGCTGGCTTCGGCGGCCATGTCGAAGCCAAGAAGCAGGGCTGACGCAGAATGGCTTCCTCGCAAACGGTCGTGAAGCCGGCCGTCATCGTCGTCATGGGCGTCGCAAGCTCTGGCAAGACCTCGCTCGGCGAGCGCTTGGCCGGGCAGCTCGGCTGGCCTTTCCGCGACGCCGATTCCTTCCACCCACCCGAGAACGTCGCCAAGATGGCGGGCGGAACGCCGCTGAACGACGAGGATCGCAAGCCCTGGCTGGCGGCGATCGCGGCCTGGATCGACGATCTGCGGAGCTCGGGCGGCAACGGCATCGTCACCTGCTCGGCGCTGAAGCGCGCCTATCGGCGCGTCATCATCGGCGACCGGCCCGATGTCGCGCTGGTCTATCTCCAGGGCTCGCGCGAACTGATCGGCGCCCGCATGGCACAGCGCCAGCATCACTTCATGCCGCCGGCGCTGCTGGACAGCCAGTTCGCGGCGCTGGAGGAGCCGGGCGAGGATGAGCGCCCGCTGGTCGTCTCGGTCGAGCTGTCGAAGGATGCGATTGAATCGGAGGTGTTGACGCGGCTGGGGCTCGCCTGAACCGCTCAGCGTCGCCAGGGCCAGGCGATGACGCCGCCGACATGGAGCGCCCACCAGATCAGCACCGGCTGCAGCGCCAAGCGCGGCGCGTGATACCACCATGTCGAGGGAAGCCCTGCTAGCGCAATGCCTTCGACAGCATGCTTGATGTTGGCCGGGAAGACGCAGAACGCGTAGAGCGCCAGGCCGATCCCGGCCGCCCGGCGCAAACGCGGCACGAACAGGCCGATAGCGCCGAGGATTTCCGCGATGCCCGTCAGCAGCACGACGGTTCGCGGCGCCGGCACCCAGTCCGGCACGATCGGCAAGAACGCCTCGGGCGAGCGGAGATGCAGCAGCCCGGCGCCGAGATAAAACGCCGCCATCAGCCAGAGCATCGCGACGCGATGGTGCGGCAGAAGCGTCACGTCACCTCGAACCAGCTCCAGAGGCCCCGGTCGAAGCGTTCGAGTACGGTCGAGGAGATCAGCCAGCGGCCGGGATTTTCGGCGATGAAGGCGATGTGCAGCCGCTTGCCCTCGGGGATCTGAACCGTATCGAGGAAATAGGGCTCCCAGCCATCGTCGAGCGGATGCAGCAGGCGGAACGTATGGCCATGGACATGGATCGGCTGGAAGAAGGCCGTCCTGTTCTCGATGGCGAGCACGATCGGCGTGCCGCGCTTGACGCTGAACAGCGGCTTCCCCGAGGCGTCCCCGAACCCGCCATTGATGCGCCAGGGCCGCGCCGGGTCGATGCCGGCAAGGTCGAGCTTGAAATCGGCCGCAACCCTGGCCCCGCCTTCGATTACGACGGTGGGTCGAACCGCGTCCTGGAGGCGGACGGCCGCCGGCAGGGTCGGGTTGGCCTTCAAGGCCATTGGGGCCGTCGAGGGCGGCTTGGCCGCGCCTTCCGTCACGAGCCGGACGAGGGGCACGCCTGAGCCGACGAGGGCTGTCACCATCGCGGTGGCGCCGGCCTCGCCGGGCATGTCGACCAGCAGGTCGTAGCGCGTGCCCGGTGCGAAGGGCAGTTGCGCGCGCACAGGTTCGAAGGATTCGGTCGGCTGGCCGTCGACGGCGACGACGACCGCCTTGATGCCGTCGAAGCGCAACCGCATGATCCGGGCATTGCAGGCATTGGCGAGGCGCAGCCGCACCCGCGCACCGGGCGCGACCGCGACACGCTGCGGCGGCGAGCCGCCATTGACCGTAATCCAGCTTCCCAGCCGCCCGGCGGCGGCCCCGTCGGGGCTGCTGCCGGAGAAGGCCTGCAGCGTCTGGTCGTCTCCGAGCAGCCAGTCGGTCACGAGCACCGGCAGATCGAGATCGACCGGCGGCGGCTCCGACTCCTCGACCACCAGCAGGCCGCTCAGGCCGCGCCCGGCCGGCTCGGATGAGCCGCCGATGACGAGCGGGCGATACAGGATCGTGCCGGAGTCGGGCGGCTTGAGCCGGTATTCGAAGCTTTCGCCGGGTGCGATCGGCGGCTGGCTGAAGCCGCCGACGCCGTCCATCGCCGCATCGCCGCGCAGGCCCTGCCAATGCAGCGACAGCGGACTCGTCGTCTTGTTCGCCAGCGTCAGCCGCAACGTCTCACCCAGCTTGATTCGCAAGGGCGGACCCGGTGTGACGCCATCGAAGGCCCAGATCTCGGTTTCGGTGGGGGGCGACGGCCTCAGCCGGACCTTGGCCGGCGCGGCGGTCAGAATGCGTGGCGCAGCTTCGGGCGCGGCCGGCGGTGCTGCGGGCGGCGTCTGTGCCGGTGCCTGCCCAGTCAACGCCAGCGTCGTCGAGGCGCCAAGGCCGGCGAGCGCTACACGGCGCGTCGGGGGGGCAGGGCGGTTGTGTGCGTCGCTCATGCTCATCGGCATAATTGGCGCCGCGCCGGATGGCGAGAGGGGCGTGGCAGGGAACGCCGGGCCTGGCACTGCCCGGCGTGTTTTGCAGAACCGTCATTTTTTTGCTGCATGGCGCGGCTGAAATGCGTATAGCACCGGCGCCCAACGATGGCCGCGCTGCGTTTTCTCGCGCGCTGGCGCCATCGGGCCGGCGGGCGTGGCGGAACTGGTAGACGCACTGGTTTTAGGTACCAGCGGCGAAAGTCGTGGGGGTTCGAGTCCCTCCGCCCGCACCATCAAGCGTGCGATCGCATCGTGCTTTATGGCGATGATGCGTGAATCGTTCGCTGCCGGGATATGGATTTTCGCGAGCGCGGCGGCGGTCTCCGGCGTCGCGCTTTGGACATTGAAGTTAGAGCTGTTGGCGGATCGAAAAAGATGAACGTGACCGAAACCCTCTCGCAGGGCCTCAAGCGCGAATTTCAGGTGGTGCTGAACGCCGCCGACCTCAAGACGCGGCTCGATGACGGCCTTCAGGGCCTTCAGGGCAAGGCCAAGATCAACGGCTTCCGTCCCGGCAAGGTGCCGGTCGGCCATCTGCGCCGGCTCTATGGCCGCTCGGTCATGGCCGATGTGCTGCAGAACGCGGTCAACGAGGCCAACCAGAAGATCGTCGCCGATAACGGCCTGAAGCTCGCCTTCGAGCCGCAGATCAAGTTCCCCGAGAACAAAGACGAGATCGAGGCCGCGATGGAGGCCAAGGGCGATCTCGCCTTCACGGTCGCGCTCGAGGTCCTGCCGAAGATCGAGCTTGCCGATCTCTCCGACGTCGCGCTGGTCAAGCCGGTCGCCGAGGTTCCCGACGCCGATGTCGACTCGTCGCTGGAGCGCATGGCCTCGTCGAACCGCACCTTCGCCAACAAGGGCGAGAAGGCCAAGGCCGCGAACGGCGATCGCCTGCTGATCTCCTTCGTCGGCACGCTCGAGGGCAAGCCCTTCGACGGTGGCACGGGCGAGGGCATTCCGCTCGATCTCGGCGCTGGCCAATTCATTCCTGGCTTCGAGGAGCAGCTTGAAGGCGCCAAGGCCGGCGAGACCCGCACCGTCAAGGTCACCTTCCCGGAGAACTACACCGCCGAGCAGCTCGCCGGTAAGCCGGCCGAGTTCGAGGTCACCGTGACCGAGGTCCAGGCCCCGGAAGCCGTCAAGATCGACGACGAGCTCGCCAAGGCTTTCGGCCTGGAATCGCTCGATGCGCTGAAGTCCGCCATCCGCGAGCAGATCGGCCGCGATTTCGGCGCCCAGTCGCGCCGCAAGCTCAAGAAGAGCCTGCTCGATGCGCTCGACGGCAAGTACACCTTCGAGCTGCCCCCGACCCTGGTCGAACAGGAGTTCGCCAGCGTCTGGAGCCAGGTCGAGGCGGACATGAAGGAAGCCAAGAAGTCCTTCGCCGACGAGGGCACGACCGAGGAGACGGCCAAGGCCGATTACCGCAAGATCGCCGAGCGCCGCGTCCGTCTGGGTCTCGTGCTGGCCGAGATCGGCGAGCAGGCAAAGGTCCAGATCTCGGATGACGAGGTCACCCAGGCCCTGGTCGAGCGCGCCCGCCAGTTCCCCGGCCAGGAGAAGCAGGTCTGGGAGTTCTACCGCAAGAACCCGCAGGCGCTGGCCGAGATCCGCGCCCCGATCTTCGAGGAGAAGGTCGTCGATCATCTGCTGGGCCAGGTGAAGGTCGAGGACCAGACCGTGTCCCGCGAGGCGCTCTATGCCGACGAGGACGCTGATGAGGCGACCGACGCCAAGCCGAAGAAGGCTGCCGCCAAGAAGGCGAAGAAGGCCGACAAGGCCGAGGCGACGGCGGCCGACGACGCGTCCGCCTGAGCGGGCCGGAAACCTTAATTCCGAACATTCCGCCGCTCGGCCTCGTGCCGGGCGGCGCTTCTCTTTTCAGCCGCCTTTGCCGTGCTTATGTGGTGTCTTCTCAAGACAGCCGCGATTCGACCGAATGCCGGTTTCCGGCCTCACCATCCAAGGACATGTCAATGCTGCGCGATCCGATCGAGACCTACAACAATCTCGTCCCGATGGTGGTCGAGCAGTCGAGCCGCGGCGAGCGCGCCTTCGACATCTATTCGCGCCTGCTGCGCGAGCGCATCATCTTCCTGACCGGTCCGGTCGAGGATTATTCGGCGTCGCTGATCGTGGCGCAGCTCCTCTTCCTCGAAGCGGAGAACCCGAAGAAGGAAATCTCCTTCTACATCAACTCGCCCGGCGGCGTGGTGACCTCGGGCATGTCGATCTACGACACGATGCAGTTCATCCGCTGCCCGGTCACGACCTTGTGCGTCGGACAGGCCGCCTCGATGGGTTCGCTCCTGCTGACCGCTGGCGCCAAGGACATGCGCTTTGCGTTGCCCAACGCCCGCATCATGGTCCACCAGCCCTCGGGCGGTTTCCAGGGCCAAGTCACCGACATCCTGATCCACGCCCGTGAGGTCGAGAGCCTCAAGCGCCGGCTCAACGAGATCTACGAGAAGCACACTGGCCGCTCCTATGCCGAGATCGAGGCGGCGCTGGAGCGCGATAATTTCATGACCGCCGAGCAGGCCCGCGACTTCGGCCTGATCGACAAGGTTATCGACAAGCGGCCCGAGGAGGCCACGGCCTGATTGACTGCGACCAGCGGGCGCGCCGCCTGTGGGTTGGCGCGGCTGCGTCCCGAGCCCATATTGCATGGGAACCGGCCCCGTGTTTGCATGGGGAATCGGACAAGCCCCGGGATGATCCCGAAGGTGTTCCAGCCTGATCCTGTTGTGGATCAACCGCGAATTCGGGCGTGCCGGAACGGCGCGTTAACCAGATGAGCGTGAACTGGGCGCCTATTATGACGGAGAGACGACGGTTGCATCCGCTAAGGCTGATGTGGTCTCCGGCTCCGAGAATGGAGATGGACGATGAGTAAGGTCAGCGGCGGCGATTCGAAGAGCACGCTCTACTGCTCCTTCTGCGGCAAGAGCCAGCACGAGGTTCGCAAGCTGATTGCGGGCCCGACCGTGTTCATCTGCGACGAGTGCGTCGAGCTCTGCATGGACATCATCCGCGAGGAATCCAAATCCGCGCTGGTCAAGTCCAAGGACGGCGTGCCGACCCCGAAGGAGATTCGCAAGGTCCTGGATGACTACGTCATCGGCCAGGAGCATGCGAAGAAGGTCCTCTCCGTCGCGGTCCACAACCACTACAAGCGGCTGTCGCATGCGACGAAGCACAACGACGTCGAGCTGGCGAAGTCGAACATTCTGCTGATCGGGCCGACCGGCTCGGGCAAGACGCTGCTCGCGCAGACGCTCGCCCGCATCCTCGACGTGCCCTTCACCATGGCGGATGCGACGACGCTGACGGAAGCCGGCTATGTCGGCGAGGACGTCGAGAACATCATCCTCAAGCTGCTCCAGGCCTCGGACTACAATGTCGAGCGGGCGCAGCGCGGCATCGTCTATATCGACGAGATCGACAAGATCAGCCGCAAGTCCGACAACCCGTCGATCACGCGGGACGTCTCGGGTGAGGGCGTCCAGCAGGCACTGCTGAAGATCATGGAAGGCACCGTCGCCTCCGTGCCGCCGCAGGGCGGGCGCAAGCATCCGCAGCAGGAATTCCTGCAGGTCGACACGACCAACATCCTGTTCATCTGCGGCGGCGCCTTTGCCGGTCTGGACAAGATCATCTCGGGTCGCGGCAAGGGCACGTCGATCGGTTTCGGCGCGACCGTCAAGGGTCCCGACGATCGCCGCGCAGGCGCGATCTTCCGCGAGGTCGAGCCCGAGGATCTGCTCAAGTTCGGCCTGATCCCGGAATTCGTCGGCCGTCTGCCGGTCCTGGCGACGCTCGAGGATCTCGACGAGGCGGCGCTGAAGACCATCCTGACCGAGCCGAAGAACGCCCTGGTCAAGCAGTACCAGCGCCTCTTCGAGATGGAGGACACCGAGCTGACCTTCACCGACGAGGCGGTCGCCCTGATCGCCCGCAAGGCGATCGACCGCAAAACTGGTGCGCGCGGCCTGCGCTCGATCATGGAGAGCATCCTGCTCGAGACGATGTACGAGCTGCCTGGCCTCGAAGGTGTCGAGCAGGTCGTGATTGGCCCCGAAGCCGTCGAGTCCAAATCGCGCCCGCTCTTCATCTATTCGGAGCGCGAGGACGAGGCCAAATCTGCCTCCGCGTGAGAATCGGGCCTTGGCCGATTCGCGTGCCGGCAGTGTTCGAAACAGCAAGCGCGCGCCGATTGGCGCGCGTTTTGCGTATCCGGGCAGGACGGCTTGGGTTTTGCTTAACCGTTCAGCCATCGGATTCGGACAGAATCTCGATCCAGCGCACGGCTATGGTGCGACATCATGGCCTCAACTGGGTCGGAGCAAATCGACGCAGACGAAACTTCTGGGGGCAGGG
Organism: Hyphomicrobiales bacterium; assembly: GCA_900470775.1. Classification (GTDB taxonomy): domain Bacteria; phylum Pseudomonadota; class Alphaproteobacteria; order Rhizobiales; family Beijerinckiaceae; genus Allobosea. The sequence goes on from UCBZ01000040.1 coordinate 143,024, forward strand.
TACGCAGGCTCGCTTGAAAGCCGGCGAGGAAGTCTCCACTTTAGCATCACTCGCGAGAGTCGCATGCCTGTTGAGGGTGCGATGCGCGGGGGCGGACGGAGTGAATGGTCGCTCCGCACGCTTACGTTCGATCGCGTCGCCCATCTCGGGGATGCGCCGGGCGCAACCACAAAGGAAAAGTCATGACTGGCTCGGCGCCCCGCGCTCCTTTCGTTTCCGGTGAGACCGGCACCTATCCGGTTCTCCCCCTGCGCGACATCGTCGTTTTCCCCCATATGATCGTGCCGCTCTTCGTCGGCCGCGAGAAGTCGATCCGTGCCCTCGAGGAGGTCGTCAAGACCGATGGGCTGATCCTGCTCGCGACGCAGAAGAACGCCGGAGACGACGATCCGGAGACCAAGGACATCTATGAGATCGGCACGCTCGCCCGCGTGCTGCAACTGCTGAAGCTGCCCGATTCCACCGTGAAGGTGCTGGTCGAGGGTGTCGGCCGTGCCAAGGCCACGGCCTATGTCGCCGACGAGGCCTTCTATCAGGCCGAGGCCATCGGCCTGGCCGAGGAAGAGGGCAAGAAGGTCGAGGTCGAGGCGCTGGGCCGTTCGGTCGTCAGCGAGTTCGAGAGCTATGTGAAGCTGAACAAGAAGATCTCGCCCGAGATCGTCGCCGCTGTCTCGCAGCTCGACGAGCCCTCCAAGCTCGCCGACACCGTGGCGTCGCATCTGGCGGTCAAGATCGCCGACCGGCAGGCCGTGCTCGAGATCACCCATGTCGCGCATCGGCTGGAGAAGGTCCTCTCGCTGATGGAAAGCGAGATGTCGGTGCTCCAGGTCGAGAAGCGCATCCGCTCGCGCGTCAAGCGCCAGATGGAGAAGACCCAGCGCGAGTACTACCTCAACGAGCAGATGAAGGCGATCCAGAAGGAGCTCGGCGACGGCGAGGAAGGCCGCGACGAGCTGGCCGAGCTGGAAGAGCGCATCGCCCGCACCAAGCTCTCCAAGGAAGCCCGTGACAAGGCTGTCGCGGAGATGAAGAAGCTGCGGCAGATGTCGCCGATGTCGGCCGAGGCGACGGTGGTGCGCAACTACCTCGACTGGATGCTCGGCATACCATGGGGCAAGAAGTCGAAGATCAAGAAGGATCTGGCGGCCGCGCAGGCGGTACTGGACGACGATCACTTCGGCCTCGACAAGGTCAAGGACCGAATCGTCGAGTACCTTGCGGTGCAGCAGCGGACCAACCGGCTCGCCGGCCCGATCCTGTGCCTCGTCGGCCCTCCGGGCGTCGGCAAGACCTCGCTCGGCAAGTCGATCGCCAAGGCGACCGGCCGTGAGTTCGTGCGCATGTCGCTCGGCGGCGTGCGTGACGAGGCCGAGATCCGCGGTCACCGCCGCACCTATATCGGCTCGATGCCCGGCAAGATCATCCAGTCGATGAAGAAGGCCAAGACCGCCAACCCGCTCATCCTGCTCGACGAGATCGACAAGATGGGACAGGACTTCCGTGGCGATCCGTCGGCGGCCCTGCTGGAGGTGCTCGATCCCGAGCAGAACGGCACCTTCAACGACCATTACCTGGAGGTCGACTACGACCTCTCGAACGTGATGTTCGTGACCACGGCCAACACGCTGAACATCCCGCCGGCCCTTCTGGACCGCATGGAGGTGATCCGCATCGCCGGCTACACCGAGGATGAGAAGACCGAGATCGCCCGGCGTCACCTGATCCCGAACGCGATCAAGAAGCACGGCCTCGAATCCAAGGAATGGTCGATCGAGAACGATGCGCTGCAGACGCTGGTCCGCCGCTATACGCGGGAGGCGGGCGTCCGCAATCTCGAGCGCGAGCTCTCCAACACCGTCCGCAAGGCGGTGAAGGACATCGTGCTGACCAAGAAGAAGAAGGTCACGGTCAACAACGAACTGCTTGAGGAGTATCTCGGCCCGCCGCGCTATCGCTATGGCATGGCCGAGACCGAGGATCAGGTCGGTATCGTCACCGGCCTGGCCTGGACCGAGGTCGGCGGCGAGTTGCTGACGATCGAAGGCGTCATGATGCCCGGCAAGGGCAAGATGACCGTCACGGGCAACCTCAAGGAGGTCATGAAGGAATCGATCTCGGCGGCGGCATCCTATGTCCGCTCCCGCGCCCTCGATTTTGGCATCGAGCCGCCCTTGTTCGACCGGCGCGACATCCACGTCCACGTTCCCGAGGGGGCAACCCCGAAGGACGGGCCGTCTGCCGGCATCGCGATGGCGACGTCGATCATCTCGGTGCTGACCGGCATCCCGACCAACCGCGACGTCGCCATGACCGGCGAGGTCACGCTGCGGGGCAGGGTGCTGCCCATCGGCGGGCTCAAGGAAAAGCTCCTGGCGGCGCTTCGCGGTGGCATCAAGAAGGTGCTGATCCCCGAGGACAACGCCAAGGATCTGATCGACCTGCCCAAGTCGGTCCGCGAGGGCATGGAGATCATCCCGGTCTCGCGCATGGAGCAGGTGCTCCAGCACGCTCTGACGCGCGTGCCGCTGCCGATCGTCTGGGAAGAGGATCTGAAGGCGATCCCCGCCAAGCCGGTCGAGGATGACGCTTCGGGTCTCGTCGCCCACTGAGCCGCGTCACAGCGGGACATCCATGGCCGCCGGCGCTCGTCGCCGGCGGCTTTCTTTTGCGATAGAGCAGTTTTGGCGGGGCGCCGGCCATGGCCGGCCTTTGTCCGCTTGAAGAGGCGGCCCGCAGGCCTTAAACGGGCGCGGCAGGGGCGGTTAGCTCAGTTGGTAGAGCGTCTCCTTTACACGGAGAGGGTCGGCGGTTCGAGCCCGTCACCGCCCACCAGCCGTCACGTCGGACGGAAGCCTCGCTGCGATCCGCGCGAGCCCTGGATATTCCGCATGATCCCGGCCTTACGAGCCCGAACGCGCGGCCGCAATTTTCGCCCGTTTCGGCGCGAGGCTGCGGTCATGACGAATCGAGCCCGACCGACGTTGCCGACAGCGCAAATTCTGGCAGCAGCCGTCGCGAGCATGGTCGCCGCGACGAATGCGGCCGGCCAAACGGTCCTGCCCGATTCCTTCTTCGCCGGCCGGCCAGCCTTCTCCCACGCCGAGCAACCTGCCAGCCCGGCGAGTTGCGGCGATATCGCCTCCCAGCTTCCCGGTTCCGTTCCGCGCGATTCGCGCGTCGACATGGCCATGATTGGCGCCGTCACGCTGATTCAGACTGACGGCGCGCTCTGGTATGTCGCGGTTTGCTCCGATCCCGGCGTGCGCGTGCTGTGTGTCACCTACAGCGCCAATGACCTGAAGCTTGGCGACAGGGCTGTGCTGCGCGGTGGCTACAGCCGCCAGGGCAGCCGTCATGTGATGCTCGACCCGTGTCTGGCGTCGGCGGAATAGACCTGCGCCAACGCAATATCGCGCAGGGTCCCGAGATATTTTTCCACCGATCGGCTTTGCTGCCGTCACGCGCTTGACACTTCCGGCCCATCGCCATAATCCACACCTCGCTGACGGCCACCGCGTCGCAGCCGCCCTGCGCGGGCGTAGCTCAGTTGGTTAGAGTGCCGGCCTGTCACGCCGGAGGTCGCGGGTTCGAGCCCCGTCGCCCGCGCCACGTCCCTCCTCACAGTGTGCTCCTGCTCACAGTTGTGTGAAACGTGATCCGCCCCGATTGGGGCGTCGTTCCCTTGCCCTTGTGGAAGTCCTGTCTAGTCTGCTGCGGTCGCGATCCGCCTTGGATCGGCTTTGCCCCGGAGATATCGATGCACCGCAGGTCAGTCGCTCTCCTGGCGATCGCCAGTCTGTTTTCCTGGACCTCTGCCACGGCCTTTGCCGACGAGGTCAAGGTCCTGACCGCGGGCGCCTTCAAGCCGATCGTGCTGGCGGTGGCGGCCGAGTTCGAGAAGGGCAGCGGCCACAAGCTCGTCATCGACAACGATACTGCCGGCGCGTTGCTGCGCCGCATTGGCAGCGGCGAGGCCTTCGATGTTGCGGTGCTGACGCCGGCAGCCGTCAAGGACCTTGTCACTGCCGGCAAGATCGTAGCCGGCACGCCGGTCAACCTGGCGCGCACCTCGGTTGGCGTCGCGGTCAAGGATGGCGCTCCGCGCCCCGATATCTCGACAACGGCTGCCTTCAAGGCGGCGCTGCTGGCCGCGACCAAGGTCGCCTATATTGACCCTGCCGCCGGCGGCTCAAGCGGCATCTATTTCGCCAAGCTGCTCGAGACGATGGGAATCGCCGATCAGGTCAAGGCCAAGGCGGTGCTGGTTCCGGGCGGGCTCGTCGCGCAGCGGCTGGTCACGGGCGAGGCCGATCTCGCCATCCACCAGATCAGCGAGATCCTTGCGGTGAAGGGGGCGACGCTGGTCGGGCCGCTGCCGGCGGAGATACAGAGCTATACGGTCTACACGGGTGGGCTGGCTGCGGCAGGCACGCGACCGGAGGCCGCCAAAGCGTTCCTGGCGTTCCTCGCCGGCGATGTCGCCCGGCGCATCCTCGCCGAGAAGGGCATGGAGCCGGCGCCCGAGTGAGCGCGCTCCTCCGGCTCTTTCACCAGGGCCGGCGCGGTCCGGTGTCGACGTGGAGAATGCCGTTCCAGTAGACCTTGTGCCCGCCGACCTCGGGCAGGGCACGCACCCATTCGATGACGCTGCGCGGGCGCACGCCCGGCACGCGGAAATCCATCGCCTCGCAGCGCTTGTGATAGGAGCCGCGCCGCGCCCGCCAGGGCGGCCGCCAGGTCGAGGTCACCTTCACCGCGCCGTACTTGTCGGAGATCTTGGCCAGGATGAGCTTCAGCCGCTGCGGCAGGCAGACGGTCGAGGTTCCCGGATCCGTCGATATGCCCGGCCTGTCGGGTTTCTCGTTGGGATCGAACTCCGGCTCGGCGCCGGCCTTCTGGCCGGGCGTCAGCTGCGGCCATTCCGGGCCCTCGCCTTCATCGGGCTCGGCGGTCATCGGCGAGGTCGGGTCGGGCGGGGTTGAGTTGGAGGAGGCCGCCTGCGCCTCGGGCGCCGGCGGCGGCACGACGATCAAGGGCAGTGTCGGGTTGCTCAGCAATTCGAGATCGAAGGGGCGTTGCGGCGGCAGCGGCGCGCGCATCATCTGCCCGTCCTGCGCGGACGCGACGGCAGATGGCAGGGCGCTGATGAGCGCCAGCCCCAATGCGACTCGAAGCGACGGCCTCACGGCGTTCAGGGAGCCGGGGCCGGAATGAAGACGCCCCGCGCTTCAGGGCCGACGAGAGGCAGCAGAGGGGATTTGGAGCAGAGCGCCGCGAGCCCCGCCGGAGCGGCCGTGATCTTCTCGAGGTCGAGCAGCGGGCGCATCGCGCTTCCGGCAAAGTAGCCCGCCAGCCACAGCGAAAGCTGGGCCTGGTCGTTCTCGCTCATCGCGGTGAAATCGGCGCAGCTCGCGCGAGTCAGATCGACGCCCTCGGCCCGGACGCTGGACGGGGCGGACACGGACGCCAGGAACAGGGTCGCGGCTGCGAGGACCGGCGTTGCCGCCGTCTGGAGAAGCCTGGAACGCGCGCGCATGGGGCGCCTTTCTCGAAGACACGGCCTGCGCCGCGAGGAAATCGATTCGGCGCGAGTGTGTCGCGTCATGCTGGCATCCGCCAGTGACAAGCCGGCGCTATGCGGCAAAAATCCGATGCGCTCGACAAGCCGGCCGGGGCAGGGGGCCGAAAATGGCCGCGCCTGCGCCCAATTCAACCCGGTTGCGCGATGCTGCGGCGCGGCAGAGTCTTGCTTCATTCTAATGCAAGGGCTAATCGACACGGACCGGCGCGCCGTCATCGGCCGTTTGAAGCGGGATCGTCCATGCAAGCTCTCCCAGTGCCATCGCTGCTGAACGACTATCTGCCGCTGGTCATCTTCATCGGCGTCGCGGCCGTCATCGGCCTGGCCCTGCTGATCGCTCCCTTCGCGATCGCCTATTCCAAGCCTGATCCCGAGAAGCTTTCGGCCTATGAATGCGGCTTCAACGCTTTCGACGACGCCCGCATGAAGTTCGACGTCCGGTTCTATCTGGTGGCGATCCTGTTCATCATCTTCGATCTCGAGGTCGCCTTCCTGTTCCCCTGGGCCGTCGCTTTCGGCGGTCTCGGCTGGTATGGGTTTTGGTCGATGATGATCTTCCTGGGCGTGCTGACGGTCGGCTTCGTCTATGAGTGGCGCAAGGGTGCGCTGGAGTGGGACTGATCGTCTCATCGCAAGCACGAATGTCGCGACTTATCTGACGGTTACGGGTTCACAAGGGTTCGTTTCATGGCAACAACAGCGATCGACCGCGGCGATCCGCTCGTCGCGCCCGCGCCGAAAGGCCTGCTCGGGCCCGACGGCCTGCCGGTTGGCCAGCGCGACCCCTTCTTCACCTCGATCAACAGCGAGCTCGCCGACAAGGGCTTCCTCGTCACCGCCACTGACGACCTGATCAACTGGTCGCGCACCGGCTCGCTGATGTGGATGACCTTCGGGCTCGCCTGCTGCGCCGTCGAGATGATGCAGCTTTCGATGCCGCGCTACGACGTCGAGCGTTTCGGTTTCGCGCCGCGCGCCTCGCCGCGTCAGTCCGACGTGATGATCGTCGCGGGCACGCTGACCAACAAGATGGCCCCGGCGCTGCGCAAGGTCTACGATCAGATGCCCGAGCCGCGCTATGTCATCTCGATGGGCTCCTGCGCCAATGGCGGCGGCTATTACCACTACAGCTATTCGGTGGTGCGCGGCTGCGACCGCATCGTGCCGATCGACATCTATGTGCCGGGCTGCCCGCCCACGGCGGAGGCTCTGCTCTACGGCGTGCTGCTGCTGCAGAAGAAGATCCGGCGTACGGGCACGATCGAGCGCTAGTTTGCGTCATGCTCGGGCTTGACCCGAGCATCTCCTGACGGAGAGGCGTGGGATTAAGACGGGATTGGGCTCAATCCTGCATGAGATGCTCGGGGCAAGCCCGAGCATGACGCGGTTGAGCAACGAAGGTTAAGACGATGAGCGAAGCGCTCGTAGCACTCGGCGAAGAGATCAAGGCGGCGCTGCCCGGCGCCGTGACGGATGCCGTCATCACCTTCGGCGAGCTGACGGTCCATGCCGGGGCAGCATCGATCGTCGAGGTCATGCGGACGCTCTATGCCGATCCGCGCTTTCGCTTCGTCAATTTCACCGATATCGCCGGCGCCGATTATCCTGGCCGCGAGAAGCGTTTCGACGTCGTCTACCACCTGCTCGCGCCCTATTCGAACCGCCGCATCCGCGTGAAGGTCCAGACCGACGAGGCGACGCCCGTCCCCTCGATCATCGAGGTCTTCCCGGCGGCGAACTGGTATGAGCGCGAGGCCTACGACTTCTACGGCATCCTGTTCTCGGGCCATCCCGATCTGCGCCGCATCCTCACCGATTACGGTTTCGAGGGTTATCCGCTGCGCAAGGACTTCCCGCTGACCGGCTTCGTCGAGGTCCGCTACGACGACGAGCAGAAACGCGTCGTCTACGAGCCGGTGAAGCTCAATCAGGAATTCCGCAACTTCGACTTCCTCTCGCCCTGGGAAGGCACGGACTACGTGCTGCCGGGCGACGAGAAGGCGAAAGCGAGCTGATCGCCATGGCTGAGAGCAAGCGCATGGCCGAGAGTAAGCGGTTGTCGGGCGGATGTCTGTGCGGCGCGGTTCGTTACACGGCCGTGCCGGACAAGCCCGAAATGGATGTCTGCCATTGCGGCATGTGCCGGCGCTGGAGCGGTGGTGTCTTCATGTCGGTGCCGTGCAACGAACTCGATGTCGAGAACGAGACCGTGCTTGGCCGCTACGCTTCGTCCGATTGGGCCGAGCGCCTGTTCTGCAAGGAATGCGGCAGCAGCTTGTTCTGGCGTATGCCGAGTGACAAGAGCGGGCACGTCGCGGTCGCCTTCCAGAGTTTCGACGACACCAGTTCCTTCACTTTCGTCGCGGAAATCTTCATCGACGAAAAGCCGCCGCTTTACGACTTCGCCGGCGAGCGCCCGCGCCTGACCGGCAAAGAGGTGATGGAGCGGTTCGAGGCACAGCAGGAATCCGGACATGAGTGAACACAACATCCGGAACTTCTCGATCAATTTCGGCCCGCAGCACCCGGCGGCGCATGGCGTTCTGCGCCTCGTGCTGGAGCTCGACGGCGAAATCGTCGAGCGCGTCGATCCGCATATCGGCCTGCTGCATCGCGGCACCGAGAAGCTGATCGAGGCCAAGACCTATCTGCAGGCGCTGCCCTATTTCGACCGGCTCGATTACGTCGCGCCGATGAACCAGGAGCATGCCTATTCGCTGGCGGTCGAGAAGCTGATGGGCGTCACGGTTCCGCGCCGCGGCCAGCTCATCCGCGTGCTCTATTCCGAGATCGGCCGCATCCTCTCGCACATCCTCAACGTCACCACGCAGGCGATGGACGTGGGCGCGCTGACGCCTCCGCTCTGGGGCTTCGAGGAACGCGAGAAGCTGATGATCTTCTACGAGCGGGCCAGCGGGTCGCGCATGCATGCGGCTTATATCCGGCCCGGCGGCGTGCATCAGGACCTGCCGACCTCGCTGATCCACGACATCGCCGAGTGGTGCGATCCGTTCCTGAAGGTCTGCGACGATCTCGAGACGCTGCTGACCGACAACCGCATCTTCAAGCAGCGCAATGTCGATATCGGCGTTGTCGATCTCGAAACCTGCTGGAAATGGGGTTTCTCGGGCGTGATGGTGCGCGGCTCCGGCGCCGCCTGGGATTTGCGCAAGTCGCAGCCCTATGAGTGCTACGACGAGATGGAATTCGACATCCCGATCGGCAAGAACGGCGATTGCTACGACCGCTATCACATCCGCATGGAAGAGATGCGCCAGTCGGCTTCGATCATGAAGCAGTGCTGCGAGAAGCTGCTGGCGCCGGAAGGCGGTGGGCCGATCTCCTCGCTTGACGGCAAGATGGTGCCGCCCAAGCGCGGCGAGATGAAGCGCTCGATGGAAGCGCTGATCCACCATTTCAAGCTCTATACCGAAGGCTACAAGGTGCCCGAGGGCGAGGTCTATGCGGCGGTCGAGGCGCCCAAGGGTGAATTCGGCGTCTATCTCGTCTCCGACGGCACCAACAAGCCCTATCGCTGCAAGATCAAGGCACCGGGCTTCGCCCATCTGCAGGCCATGGATTTCATGTGCCGCAAGCACATGCTGGCGGACGTCTCCGCCATCCTGGGCTCCCTCGATATCGTCTTTGGTGAAGTAGACCGCTGATGTCCGTCCGTCGTCTCGCCCCCGATCACGTCCAGCCCGCTTCCTTCGCCTTCGATCCGGCGAACGAGAACTGGGCCGACCAGCAGATCGCCAAATATCCGGAAGGCCGCCAGGCCTCTGCCGTGATTCCGCTGCTGTGGAAGGCGCAGGAGCAGCATGACGGCTGGGTGCCGCGCGCCGCGATCGAGGCGGTCGCGCGCAAGCTCGGCATGGCGCCGATGCGCGTCATGGAGATCGCGACCTTCTACACGATGTTCAACCTGCAGCCGGTCGGGGAGCATTTCATCCAGCTCTGCGGCACGACGCCCTGCGCGCTGCGCGGCGCCGAGGCGATCAGGAAGGTCTGCGAGGACGTCATCGGGCCGCAATCGACGGTGAGCGCCGACGGCAAGCTGTCCTGGCTCGAGGTCGAGTGCTTGGGCGCCTGCTGCAACGCCCCGATGGTGCAGATCAATTTCGACTATTACGAGGATCTGACGCCCGAGAATTTCACGGCGCTGCTCGACGATCTGCGCCATGGCCGCCCGGTCAAGACGGGCTCGCAGATCGGTCGCTCCGGCTCGGAGCCGCTGGGCGGCGGCGAGACGCTGAAGGATCCGGCGCTCTATGACGGCACGGTGATCGGCGCCGGCGACTGGCAGAAGCGCGTCGCCGAGCAGCGCAAGGCCGCTGCCGAAGCGGCGGCTGCAAAGGCTGCCGCAGAGGCCGAGGCCAAGAAGGCTGAGGCGACGCCCGCCGCGGTGGCCGAGAAGCCCGCGAGCGAAACCGCCGCTGCCGGCAGGCCGAAACCCTCCGGAACGGCGCAGCCTTCGGGCGCGGCCAACGATACGCCCGCCGCCGGCGGCAAGCCGAGCCCCGAGGCCGTCAAGGAATCCGCCAAACCTGCCGACAACAAGCCTGCCGAGCCGGTTGCGGCCAAGGCGCCTGAGGCTACCGGCGCGCCCGCTGGGCCGGAGAGCAAGCCCGAGCTTCTGACCGCCGCGCGCGATGGCAAGGGCGATGATCTCGGCCTGATCTGGGGCGTCGGCCTCAAGCTTGCAAAGATGCTCAACGAGATGGGCGTCTGGCATTTCGACCAGATCGCGAGCTGGAAGGCCGAGGAACTGGCCTGGGTCGATGCGCGGCTGACCGGCTTCAAGGGCCGCGCCACGCGCGACGACTGGGTCTCGCAGGCCAAAAAGCTCGCGACAGGCTGGCGGCCGGATTCGGCCGTCGGCGACAAGCCGGTGAAGTGAGGCGAAAACGATGCTTGCTGATCGCGACCGGATTTTCACCAATCTCTACGGCCTTCACGACCTGTCGCTGAAGGGCGCCATGGCGCGCGGCGCCTGGGACGGCACCAAGTTCCTGCTCGAGCAGGGCCAGGACTGGATCATCGACGAGATGAAGAAGTCCGGCCTGCGCGGGCGCGGCGGCGCCGGCTTCCCGACCGGGCTGAAATGGTCGTTCATGCCCAAGAAGAGCGACGGGCGTCCGAGCTATCTCGTCGTCAATGCCGACGAGTCGGAGCCCGGCACCTGCAAGGATCGCGAGATCATGCGCAACGACCCGCATACGCTGGTCGAGGGCTGCCTGATCGCCTCCTTCGCGATGAACGCCAACGCCGCCTACATCTACATCCGCGGCGAATACATCCGCGAGCGCGAGGCGCTGCAACGTGCCGTCGACGAGGCCTATGAGGCCCGGCTGATCGGCAAGGACAACATCCACGGCTATCCCTTCGACCTCTACGTCCATCACGGCGCTGGCGCCTATATCTGCGGCGAGGAGACGGCCCTGCTCGAAAGCCTCGAGGGCAAGAAGGGCATGCCGCGGATGAAGCCGCCATTTCCGGCCAATGTCGGCCTCTATGGCTGCCCGACGACCGTCAACAACGTCGAGTCGATCGCGGTTGCGCCGACCATCCTGCGGCGCGGCGCCAGCTGGTTTTCCTCGCTCGGCAACCCCAACAATGTCGGCACCAAGCTGTTCTGCGTCTCCGGCCATGTGAACAAGCCCTGCAATGTCGAAGAGGTGATGGGCATCCCCTTCCGCGAACTGATCGACCGCCATTGCGGCGGCGTGCGCGGCGGCTGGGACAATCTGATGGCCGTCATTCCCGGCGGTTCCTCGGTGCGCATGGTGCCGGCCGAGCAGATCATCGACACGCCGATGGATTTCGACTCGCTCTCGAAGCTGCGCTCGGGCCTCGGCACGGCGGCAGTGATCGTGATGGACAAGTCGACCGACATCGTCCGCGCCATCGCCCGCATCAGCTATTTCTACAAGCATGAGAGCTGTGGCCAGTGCACGCCCTGCCGCGAGGGCACGGGCTGGATGTGGCGCGTGCTCAACCGCATGGCCGAGGGCCGGGCGCAGAAGCGCGAGATCGACATGCTGCTCGACGTCACCAAGCAGATCGAGGGCCACACCATCTGCGCGCTCGGCGACGCCGCCGCCTGGCCGATCCAGGGCCTGATCGCGCATTTCCGTCACGAGATCGAGAAGCGCATCGACGACTATGCCGCCAACCCGCACAGCGAGCCTGTGCGCCTGATGGCGGCGGAGTGAGACCATGACCAAACTCCTCATCGACGGCATCGAAGTCGACGTTCCGCCGGAGTACACCGTGCTGCAGGCCTGCGAGGCAGCGGGCGCCGAGGTGCCGCGCTTCTGCTTCCACGAGCGCCTCTCGATCGCCGGCAATTGCCGCATGTGCCTCGTCGAGGTGAAGGGCGGGCCGCCCAAGCCGCAGGCTTCGTGTGCCATCGGCGTGCGCGATCTGCGCCCCGGCCCCAATGGCGAGCCGCCTGTCGTCTCGACCAAGTCGCCTATGGTCAAGAAGGCGCGCGAGGGGGTGATGGAGTTCCTCCTGATCAACCACCCGCTGGATTGCCCGATCTGCGACCAGGGCGGCGAGTGCGACCTGCAGGACCAGGCTATGGCCTATGGCGTGGACAACTCCCGCTATGCCGAGAACAAGCGCGCGGTCGAGGACAAGTATATCGGCCCGCTGGTCAAGACCTCGATGACGCGCTGCATCCAGTGCACGCGTTGTGTCCGCTTCACCACCGAAGTCGCCGGCGGCCAGGATCTCGGCGCGATCGGCCGCGGCGAGGACATGGAGATCACCACCTATCTCGAGCAGGCGATGACCTCGGAGCTGCAGGGCAATGTCGTCGATCTCTGCCCGGTCGGCGCGCTGACCTCGAAGCCCTACCAGAACAAGGCCCGCCCCTGGGAGCTGACCAAGACCCAGTCCATCGACGTGATGGACGCGGTCGGCTCGGCCATCCGCGTCGATTCCCGTGGCAAGGAGGTCATGCGCATCCTGCCCCGCCTCAACGAGGCGGTGAACGAGGAGTGGATCTCCGACAAGACCCGCCACATCGTCGATGGCCTGCGCACGCAGCGTCTCGATCGGCCCTATATCCGCCAGAACGGCGCGCTGCGCCCGGCCTCATGGGCCGAGGCCTTCGCTGTCATCGCCGAGAAGGTGAAGGCGGCCAGCCCTGCGAAGATTGGCGCCATCGCCGGCGATCTCGCCGCTGTCGAGGAGATGTTCGCGCTGAAAAGCCTGATCGCCTCGCTCGGATCGGCCAATCTCGATTGCCGGCAGGATGGCAGCAAGCTGCATCCGAAGTTCGGCCGCGCCAGCTACATCCTCAATGCCGGCATCGCCGGGATCGAGGAGGCCGATGCGCTGATGATCATCGGCGCCAATCCCCGCAAGGAAGCGCCGATCCTGAACGCGCGCATCCGCAAGCGCTGGCTGCGCGGCGATTTCACGCTCGGCCTGATCGGCGAGAAGGCCGATCTGACCTATGACTACGCCTATCTCGGCGCCGGTCCCGACACGCTCGCTGGCTTCGTCGACCATGCCCCGGCCAACAGGCAAAAGCCGATGCTGCTGATCGGGCAGGGCGCCCTGGCCCGTCCCGATGGCGAGGCGATCCTGGCGATGGCCGCCAAGGCGGCGCGCTCGCTCGGTGTCGTCAAGGATGGCTGGAACGGCTTCGGCGTGCTGCACACCGCTGCCGCCCGCGTCGGCGGTCTCGATCTCGGCTTCGTGCCAAGTGAGGGCGGTCTCGATGTCGCCGGCATGATCGCGCCGGGCGCGCTCGACGTGCTCTTCCTGCTCGGCGCCGACGAGATCGACGTGCCGGCGGGCGCCTTCGTGGTCTATCAGGGCACGCATGGCGACAAGGGCGCCCATCGCGCCGACGTCATCCTGCCGGGCTCGGCCTATACCGAGAAGTCCGGCACCTACGTCAACACTGAAGGCCGCGTGCAGATGACCGACCGCGCCACCTTCCCGCCGGGCGACGCCCGCGAGGATTGGGCGATCCTGCGGGCGCTCTCGGCCGCGCTCGGCAAGACGCTGCCCTTCGACTCGCTGGCCGGCCTGCGCAAGGCGCTCTACGAGGCGCATCCGCATTTCGCCGCGCTCGATGTGCTCCAGGCTGCCGACCCAGTCGGGCTCGGCCCGCTCGCCGATCTCGGCGGCAGCGCCGACAAGGCGGGCTTCGTCTCGCCCGTCGCCGATTTCTACCAGACCAACCCGATCGCGCGCGCTTCCGCCGTGATGGCCGAATGTTCGGCGCTGGCCTCGGGCCGGCTGCAGCAGGCGGCGGAGTAAGCGGCCATGAACTGGGACCTCGTCCTCACGATCGCGATCATGCTCGGCAAGAGCCTGCTGCTGCTGGTCTGCCTGCTGGTCTTCATCGCCTATATCCTGCTCGCCGACCGCAAGATCTGGGCGGCGGTGCAGCTTCGCCGCGGCCCCAACGTGGTCGGGCCCTTCGGCCTGTTCCAGAGCTTTGCCGACCTGCTGAAATTCGCCTTCAAGGAGCCGATCATCCCGTCGGGCGCCAACAAGGGCGTGTTCCTGCTGGCGCCCTTCATCTCCTGCCTGCTCTCGCTGGGCGCCTGGGCGGTGATTCCGGTGGCGGAAGGCTGGGCGATCGCCAACATCAATGTCGGCGTGCTCTACATCCTCGCGATCTCGTCGCTCGGCGTCTACGGCGTGATCATGGCCGGCTGGGCCTCGAACTCGAAATATCCCTTCATGGGCGCGTTGCGCTCGGCGGCGCAGATGGTTTCCTACGAGGTCTCGATCGGCTTCGTCATCATCACCGTGCTGCTTTGCGTCGGTTCGCTGAACCTGACTGCCATCGTCGAGGCACAGAACGGCCGCTTCGGCCTGTTCGGCTGGTATTGGCTGCCGCTGTTCCCGATGTTCGTGGTCTTCTTCATCTCGGCGCTGGCCGAGACGAACCGGCCGCCCTTCGACCTTCCCGAAGCCGAGTCCGAACTCGTCGCCGGCTTCATGGTCGAGTATTCCTCGACGCCCTATCTGCTGTTCATGCTCGGCGAATACGTGGCGATCATGACCATGTGCGCGCTGACCGTGATCCTGTTCATGGGCGGCTGGCTGCCGCCGTTCCCGATCGCGCCCTTCACCTGGCTGCCGGGCGTGTTCTGGTTCGCCCTCAAGGTCTGCATGGTCTTCTTCATGTTCGCGATGGTGAAGGCCTTCGTGCCGCGCTACCGCTACGACCAGTTGATGCGGCTGGGCTGGAAGGTCTTCTTGCCGCTCTCGCTGGTCTCTGTGGTGGTGGTCGCCTTCGTGCTGCAGGTCACCGGCTGGGGGCCGGTGCGCTGATGGGAGTCTCGCCCGGCCTGATCGGCGCGCTGATCGGGCTCGTCGTGGGGCTGGTGGAATACAGGATCGTGTCTGCGCTGGTCATCGGGGCCTTGCGCCGGACCGATCCGTCGAAGACGCAAGGCGAGCGCGACGATTACGAGCGTCGCATTGCTTACGTCAGGGCCGCGCTGGTCGTCTTGATGATCGGCGTCACGCCCGTGCTGGGTTATGTCATCGGCCAGACGGTGTTTGGCTGAGTTGGAAGGACGAGAAGGCTATGTCGCTCGCACAAGCCGCCAAGGGTCTGCTGCTGAAGGAGTTCGTCGGCGCGTTCGTGCTGTCGATGCGCTACTTCTTCAAGCCGAAGGCGACGCTGAACTACCCCTTCGAGAAGGGCATGCTCAGCCCCCGCTTCCGGGGCGAGCACGCGTTGCGTCGCTATCCCAACGGGGAAGAGCGCTGCATCGCCTGCAAGCTGTGCGAGGCGATCTGCCCGGCCCAGGCGATCACCATCGAGGCCGGCCCGCGCCGCAATGACGGCACGCGCCGCACGACGCGCTACGACATCGACATGACCAAGTGCATCTATTGCGGCTTCTGCCAGGAGGCCTGCCCGGTCGATGCCATCGTCGAGGGGCCGAATTTCGAGTTCGCGACCGAAACGCGCGAGGAGCTGTTCTTCGACAAGGACCGGCTGCTCGAGAACGGTGCCCGCTGGGAGCGCGAGATCGCGCGCAACATCGCGATGGACGCGCCGTATCGCTGAGATGGCTCGGGCAGACCCGTCGCGCGGTTGTCGCAGCCGGTGGGCCTGACTATAGACGCTCCAAACTGCGCCTCGACGAGAGTCGGGCGTGATTGAAAACGAGAGCCGCCCCGCAGGGGCGGAAAGGCTGACCGAGATGAATGCCGCAGCGGCTTTCTTCTATCTGTTCGCAGGCGTCACCGTCGCTTCGGCGTTCATGGTGGTGACCTCGCGCAACCCCGTTCACTCGGTGCTCTTCCTGATCCTGGCCTTCGTCAATGCGGCCGGGCTGTTCATGCTGCTGGGGGCCGAGTTCCTGGCGATGCTGCTGATCGTCGTCTATGTCGGCGCGGTCGCGGTGCTGTTCCTCTTCGTGGTGATGATGCTCGACGTCGATTTCGCCGAGTTTCGCCAGGGCTTCCTGAACTACCTGCCGATCGGGGCGCTGATCGGGCTGATCTTCGCGGTCGAGCTTTTGCTGGTCGTCGGCGGCTGGGTCATCGACCCGCAGATCGTCAAGGCCCCGGTCGCGGCGATTCCCGCCGGCATCACCAACACCGAGGCGCTCGGGCGCGTGCTCTACACCCAATATGTCTACTACTTCCAGGCGGCCGGACTCGTGCTGCTCGTCGCCATGATCGGCGCGATCGTGCTGACTTTGCGCGAGCGCGTCGGCATCAAGCGCCAGGACGTCACCGCGCAGAACGCCCGCACCAAGGCGACCGCGATGGACGTCAAGAAGGTGCCGTCCGGCGCCGCGCTGCCGGAGGAGACGGTCTGATGATCGGATTGGGCCATTACCTCGCCGTCGGCGCGATCCTGTTCACGCTCGGCGTGCTCGGCATCTTCCTGAACCGCAAGAACGTCATCGTCATCCTGATGTCGGTCGAGCTCATCCTGCTCGCCGTCAACCTGAACTTCGTCGCCTTCTCGAGCTTCCTGGGCGACATCGTCGGGCAGGTCTTCGCCCTGCTGGTGCTGACGGTCGCGGCGGCGGAGGCCGCCATCGGGCTTGCCATTCTCGTCGTCTACTTCCGCAACCGCGGCACGATCGCGGTGGAAGACATCAACATGATGAAAGGCTGAGGCGCGAACGCGCCCGGAACCGCCCCATGTATCACGCGATCGTCTTCCTCCCCCTGATCGGCTTCCTGATCGCCGGCCTGTTCGGCCGGCTGATCGGCGCGCGCGGCTCGGAGATCGTCACCACCTCGCTGCTGGTCGTCTCGGCCGTGCTGTCCTGGATCGCCTTCTTCAGCGTCGGCTTCGGCCATGGCACGACCCGCGTCCAGATCGCGACCTGGCTCGCTTCGGGCGATCTGCGCGTCGACTGGGCCTTCCGCGTCGACACGCTGACCGTGGTGATGCTGGTCGTCGTCAACACCGTTTCGTCGCTCGTGCACCTCTACTCGATCGGCTACATGAACGAGGATCCTCACCGGCCGCGCTTCTTCGCCTATCTGTCGCTGTTCACCTTCGCCATGCTGATGCTGGTGACCGCCGACAATCTGGTGCAGATGTTCTTCGGCTGGGAGGGCGTCGGTCTCGCCTCCTACCTCCTGATCGGCTTCTGGTACCAGAAGCCCTCGGCTTGCGCCGCCGCGATGAAGGCCTTCATCGTCAACCGCGTCGGCGATTTCGGCTTTCTGCTCGGCATCTTCATGGTCTTCGTGCTGACGGGCTCGGTCGCTTTCGACTCGATCTTCCCGCAGATCGCAGGGCTGACCGAGCGCAGCTTCCGCTTCCTCGGCTATGACTGGAACGCGCTGACACTGACCGCGCTGCTGCTCTTCATGGGCGCGATGGGCAAGTCCGCGCAGTTCCTGCTGCACACCTGGCTGCCGGACGCGATGGAAGGCCCGACCCCGGTCTCGGCCCTGATCCACGCCGCGACCATGGTCACCGCCGGCGTCTTCATGGTCGCTCGGCTCTCGCCGATCTTCGAATACGCGCCGAACGCGCTGACGGTCGTCATCGTCATCGGCGCGACGACGGCCTTCTTCGCCGCGACGGTCGGCCTCGTCCAGAACGACATCAAGCGGGTCATCGCCTATTCGACCTGCTCGCAGCTCGGCTACATGTTCGTGGCGCTCGGCGTCGGCAATTACGGCGCCGGCATCTTCCACCTCTTCACCCATGCCTTCTTCAAGGCGCTGCTGTTCCTCGGTGCCGGCTCGGTCATCCATGCGATGCACCATGAGCAGGACATGCGGAACATGGGTGGCCTGCGCAAGCACATCCCCATGACCGCAGCCGCCATGACGATCGGCACGCTGGCGCTGACCGGTTTCCCGCTCTTCGCCGGCTACTTCTCCAAGGACGCGATCATCGAGAGCGCCTATGCCGCCGTCGCGCATAAGGGCTTCGCTGCTTCTTACGCCTTCGTGCTGCTGGTCGTGGCCGCGCTGATGACCTCGTTCTACTCCTGGCGCCTCTACTTCATGACCTTCGAGGGCAAGCCGCGCTGGGGTGCGGACGCTCACGCCGCGCACGGCCACGATGCGCACGGCCATGACGACCATGCCCATGCGGCCCACGCCCATGACGATCACGGCCACGGCCATGATCACACGCCCCATGAGAGCCCGCTCGTGATGCTGATCCCGCTCGCCGTGCTCTCGCTCGGCGCGGTCGCGGCCGGCTTTGCCTTCAAGGAGGCCTTCGTCGGCCACGAGTTCGAGCATTTCTGGAAGAGCGCGCTCTTCATGGGCAAGGACAACCACATCCTGCACGAGATGCACGAGGTTCCCGGCTGGGTCGTGGCTTCGCCCTTCATCGCGATGGTGCTGGGCTTCCTGATCTCGCTCTACATGTATGTGCTGCGGCCGGACGTGCCGGGCAAGCTCGCCGCGGCCAACCCGGTCCTCTACAAGTTCCTGCTGAACAAGTGGTATTTCGACGAGATCTACGACTTCCTGTTCGTGAAGCCGGCGATGTGGATCGGAAAATTTCTCTGGAAGAAGGGCGATGGCTTCGTCATCGACGGCATGGGTCCCGATGGCATCTCGGCCCGCGTCGTGGACGTCACCAACCGGGTCGTCCGGCTCCAGACCGGCTATGTCTATCACTACGCCTTCGCCATGCTGATCGGCGTCGCAGGCTTCGTGACCTGGTATCTCTTGGCGCGCGGGTGAGATGATGGATTTCGGCTTCGGCATTCTCACCGGTCTTCTCGTCCTGCCGCTGGTCGGCGCAGCCTTCATCCTGACGCAGCGCGGCGATCAGGCCGCGGTCGACTCCAATGCGCGCTATGCGGCGCTCGCGGCTACCGTCGCGACCTTCGTGCTCGCCTGCTATGCTTGGAGCCAGTTCGACCCGGCCAATCCCGGCTTCCAGATGGTCGAAACCCACGCCTGGGTTTCCGATGCCATCAAGTTCAAGCTCGGCGTCGACGGCTTCTCCTTCCCCTTCGTGGTGCTGACCGCATTCCTGATGCCGTTCTGCATCCTGGCGTCCTGGCACTCGATCACGAAGCGGGTGCGCGAATACATGGTCGCGTTCCTGATCCTGGAGACGCTGATGATCGGCGTCTTCGTGGCGCTCGACCTCGTGCTGTTCTACCTCTTCTTCGAGGGCGGCCTGATCCCGATGTTCCTGATCATCGGCATCTGGGGCGGCAAGCGTCGCGTCTACGCCTCCTACAAGTTCTTCCTCTACACGCTGCTCGGCTCGGTCCTGCTGCTGCTGGCGTTGATGGCGATGTACTGGAACGCCGGCACCACCGACATTCCGACGCTGCTGGCGCATAAATTCCCGGCCGGCATGCAGACCTGGCTCTGGCTCGCCTTCTTCGCCTCCTTCGCGGTGAAGATGCCGATGTGGCCGGTCCACACCTGGCTGCCCGACGCCCATGTCGAGGCGCCGACCGCCGGCTCGGTCGTGCTCGCCGCGATCATGCTGAAGATGGGCGGCTATGGCTTCATCCGCTTCTCGATCCCGATGTTCCCCGAGGCGTCCGCTTACTTCGCCTCCTTCGTCTTCGCGCTCTCCGTCATCGCCATCGTCTACACCTCGCTGGTGGCGCTGATGCAGGAGGACATCAAGAAGCTCATCGCCTACTCGTCGGTCGCCCATATGGGCTTCGTCACGATGGGCCTGTTCACGCTGACGACGCAGGGCATCCAGGGCGCCATGTTCCAGATGGTCAGCCACGGGCTGGTCTCGGGCGCGCTCTTCCTCTGCGTCGGCGTGATCTATGACCGGATCCACACCCGCGAGATCGCGGCCTATGGCGGGCTGGTCAACCGCATGCCGATTTACGCCGTCATCTTCATGGTCTTCACCATGGCCAATGTCGGGCTTCCGGGTACCGCAGGGTTTGTCGGCGAGTTCCTGACGTTGATGGGCGCGTTCAAGGCCAACCCCTGGGTCGCGTTCATCGCATCCTCGGGCGTCATCCTGTCGGCGGCCTATGCGCTCTGGCTCTACCGCCGCGTCGTCTTCGGCGAACTGGTCAAGCCCGAGCTCAAGGACATCATGGATCTCGACCGCCGTGAGATGGTCATCCTTGCCCCGCTGGTGCTGCTGACGATCTGGTACGGCATCCGTCCGGGCACGATCCTCGACGCCTTCGCCGCGCCGACGGAAGCGCTCATCAAGAACTATCAGGCCGCACTCACCGCCGCGAAAACGGCGATGCTGGCTGTTCAGTAAGGTCTCGCAGGATGGCTCTGCCCGCTCTCGGCCCGGCGCTTCCGGAAATCATCCTCGCCATCGGCGCCATCGCGATGGTGCTGATCGGCGCGATCCAGGGCGAGCGCGCCACGCGCCTGCTCGAAGGCATCGCGATCGCGCTCTTTGCCCTGACGCTGGTGCTGGTGCTCTCCGCCGAGGGCAGGGTGCTGACCTTCAATGACGGGTTCATCGCCGATGGCTTTGCCCGCTTCTTCAAGGTCCTGACGCTGTTCGGCGCCGCAGCCGCGATCCTGCTTTCCTCGGACTCGCTTCGCCGCGACGGTTCGATGCGCTTCGAGTTCCCGATCCTGATCGTGCTGTCGACCATCGGCATGATGATGATGATCTCGGCCAATGATCTGATCAGCCTCTATGTCGGCCTCGAATTGCAGTCGCTGGCGCTCTACGTCGTCGCGGCCTTCGACCGCGACAACGCCAAGTCGACTGAAGCAGGCCTGAAATACTTCGTCCTCGGCGCGCTCTCCTCAGGCATGCTGCTGTACGGCGCCTCGCTGACCTACGGCTTCACCGGCACGGTGACCTACCCCGGCATCGCGGCCGCCGTGCAGCACGGCCATCCCGGCATCGGGCTGATCTTCGGCATCGTCTTCATCGCCGCCGGTGTCGCCTTCAAGATCTCCGCCGTACCGTTCCATATGTGGACGCCCGACGTGTATGAGGGCGCCCCGACCCCGGTCGCGGCCTTCTTCGCTTCCGCGCCCAAGATGGCGGCCATGGCGATGGTCGTTCGTATCTTCGTCGGCGCCTTCCCGGGCGCGCTGCATGAATGGCAGCAGATCATCGTCTTCATCTCTATCGCCTCGATGGCGCTGGGTGCCTTCGCCGCGATCGGCCAGAGCAACATCAAGCGCCTGCTGGCCTATTCCTCGATCGCGAACATGGGCTACGCGCTGGTCGGCCTCGCCGCCGGCACTGCGGCCGGTGTCCAGGGCGTGATGGTCTATATGGCGATCTATCTCGCCACGACGCTGGGGGCCTTCGCCTGCGTGCTGCTGATGCGCCGCGACGGCAAGGCGGTCGAGGACATCTCGGAGCTCGCTGGCCTCTCGCGCACCAATCCCTGGATGGCGTTTGCGCTGTCGATGATGATGTTCTCGCTGGCCGGCATTCCGCCGCTCGCCGGCTTCTGGGCGAAGTTCTACGTCTTCCTCGCCGCCATCGACGCCAAGCTCTATGTGCTCGCCGTCATCGGCGTCGTCACCAGCGTGGTGGGCGCCTACTACTATCTGCGCCTGGTCAAGGTAATGTATTTCGACGACGCCAAACCCGCCTTCGAAAAGGGCGACCTCGGCGTGCGCGCCGTGCTGCTGGTCTCGGCGATCTTCGTGCTGGCGCTCTCGCTGCTGCCGGCCCCGCTGCTCAACTCGGCGGCCGCTGCGGCGAAGTCGCTGTTCTGAGCTTGGCGCTTTTACACTGCTTCCTGAACCACCACCGTCATCCCGGACAAGCGGCGAAGCCGCGCCGATCCGGGATCCATTCCGGAGCGCCGATCGGAGAGGTTCCGGAATGGATCCCGGGTCTCCGTTTCGCTACGCCCGGGATGACGGCGAGGTGGCCGGATCCGTCTCATGCTCGGTGAAGCTGCCCGCGCCGCCGGCTACCGGCTGATCGTCCGCGACGATGTCGGCTCGACCATGGAGGAGGCGCGGCGCGCCTTGGCCCAAGGCGATCCCGGCCTGCTCTGGATCGTCGCGCGCAGCCAGAATGCCGGGCGCGGCCGCCATGGCCGGCAATGGGGTTCGCCGCCGGGCAATCTCTATGCGAGCCTGCTGCTCGTCGCACCCTGCGAGCCGGCGCTGGCGCCGCAGCTCGGCTTCGTCGCGGGGCTCGCCTTGCATGATGCCGCCACGCGCGTCAGCGGAGGGGCGCTGCCGGGGCTGAAGCTGAAATGGCCCAACGATCTGCTGATCGACCGCGCCAAGGTTTCGGGCCTGCTGCTGGAAGGCGAGAGCCGGGCAGGGCGGCTCGATGTCGTCATCGGGCTCGGCGTCAACATCGCCTCCTGTCCGACCGACACGCCCTATCCCGCGACCTTCCTCAAGCAGCACCAGCCCCAAGTGACGGTTGAGTCCGTTCTGGCCGCCCTGAGCGATGCTTGGCTTACCCGCTTCGAGACCTGGTCGCGCCCCGGCGGCTTCGGGCCCATCCGAGCCGCCTGGCTGGAGCGGGCCGCCTTTCTCGGCGAGGAGATCACGATCCGGCTGACGGAAGGGCCGCTGACCGGCCGCTTCGCCGGCCTCGACCCGAGCGGGCGCCTCGAACTCGAGACCAGCGCCGGCCTGCGCGTCATCGATGCCGGCGACCTTTATTTCGGAACGCCAACCTGAGCGCGAGCGACAATAGCGTTCGCGCCGGTCTGGAGACCGCGTGGCGAGCGTGCTAGGGCTCCCTCAACATCGTGCTGCGCCCGTGAGCGCCGCCCATCGACCCAGTCAGGATGACCCGTGACCCGTTCCCAAGATCAGCTCGTTTTCGTTCCTCTCGGCGGCCTCGGCGAGATCGGCATGAATGCCGCTCTCTACGGCTTCGGGCCCGAGGGACGGCGGAAATGGATCTTGGTCGATTGCGGCCTGTCCTTCGCGGGGCCGGAAGTACCCGGCGTCGATATCGTCTTCCCCGATCTGCGCTACATCATCGAGGAACGCGCTAACCTTCTGGGCATCGTCATCACCCACGCCCATGAGGACCATATCGGCGCGCTTGCCGCGCTCTGGCCGTCCCTGCGTGCGCCGGTCTATTGCACCAAGTTCGCCGCCGGCCTGCTGGCGACGCGCCGCCTCTCCGAGCCGGGCGCCCCCAAGGTGCCGATGCACATCATCGCGCAGGGCGGCAGCTTCAAGCTCGGCCCCTTTGATATCGAATTCGTGCCGGTCGCCCATTCGATCCCCGAATCGAATGCGCTCGCCATCCGCACGCCGGTCGGCCTCGTCGTCCACACCGGCGACTGGAAGATCGACCCGACCCCGCAGGTCGGCCTGCCGACCGACGAGAAGCGCCTGCGCGAACTCGGCGACGAGGGCGTGCTGGCGCTGGTCTGCGACTCGACCAATGTGATGCGCGACGGCACCTCGCCGAGCGAGGCCGACGTCGCGGCCAAGATCAAGGAACTGGTCCATTCGGCAACGGGTCGCGTCGCCGTCACCACCTTCGCCTCGAATGTCGCCCGCCTACGGGCGGTGGCGGAAGCCGCCATGGCCGACCAGCGCGAGGTCGTCGTCGTCGGCCGCGCCATGGACCGCGTCATCGATGTCGCGCGCGAATGCGGCTATCTCGACGGCATCCCGGCCTTCCGCTCGGCCGACACCTATGGCTACCTGCCGCGTGACAAGGTCGTCTGCCTGCTGACCGGCAGCCAGGGCGAGCCGCGCGCGGCGCTGTCGCGCATCGCCTCCGACGACCATCCCGAGATCACCCTGACGGCGGGCGACCGCGTGATCTTTTCCTCGCGCACCATTCCGGGCAATGAGAAGGCGGTCGGCGCGATCCAGAACGCGCTCGCCCGCGACAATATCGAGATCATCACCGACCGCACGCACCTCGTCCATGTCTCGGGCCATCCGCGCCGAGAGGAGATGGCCAGGCTCTACGGCTGGCTGAAGCCGAAGATCGTCATTCCCGCCCATGGCGAGGATCTGCATCTGTCCGAGCACGCGATCTTCGCGCGCAGCCTCGGCGTCAAGATCGTGGTGAAGGCCGGCAATGGCGACGTCGTCGCGATCACGGCCGAGGGCGCCAGCAAGGTCGACGAGGTCACGCATGGCCGGCTCTATCAGGACGGCAATCTGCTGGTGAACGCGCTGGAGAAGACGATCCCCGAGCGCCGCCGCCTGTCCTTCGTCGGGATGATCTCGGTTGCGGTGGCGATCGACGAGAAGGGCGGGCTTGCCGGCGACCCCGAGATCGCGGTGCTCGGCCTGCCGCCCTATACCCGCGACGGCACCGGCTTCGACGAATATGTCGCCGAGGCGGTCTCCGAGCTGATCGACGGCATCCCCAAGGCGCGCCGGCGCGACCCCGAGGCGCTTCGCAACGCGCTGGAGCGTGGCCTGCGTAGCGCCGTCAACGAGGAGTGGGGCAAGAAGCCGCTGGTGCATGCGCTGGTGATCGAGGTCTAGGATCGTCCGGCAGCCGCAGGGGAGTGCAAGCATGATCGGACGCCTGAACCACGTCGCCATCGCCGTGAAGGACCTCGCAGCGGCGACCGCGCTCTACCGCGACACGCTGGGCGCCTACGTCTCGCAGCCCCTGCCGCAGCCGGAGCATGGCGTCACCGTCGTCTTCGTCGAACTGCCGAACACCAAGATCGAGCTGCTGGAGCCGCTGGGCGCCGATTCGCCGGTCGGCAAGTTCATCGAGCGCAATCCCGATGGCGGCATCCACCACATCTGCTACGAGGTCGACGACATCATCGCCGCCCGCGATCGCCTGAAAGCCACAGGTGCCCGCGTGCTCGGCACCGGCGAGCCGCGCATCGGCGCCCATGGCAAGCCGGTGATCTTCCTGCATCCGAAGGACTTCACCGGCACGCTGGTCGAACTCGAGCAGGCCTGACGCCGATGGACGCATCCCCGATCACGTTCTTCGGCGAGCCCGAGCCAGGCTCGACCCGCCCCTTCAGCGCCGCGACGCGCGCCGGCGGCCTCGTCTTCGTGTCCGGCCATTCGGCGCCGCACGATCCCGCGCGCGGCATCCATCGTGGCGAGACACCGGCCGATGAGGTCCGCAACGCGCTGGCCCATATCGCGAGCATTCTCGCGGAGGCGGGCTCCTCGCTGGAGCGAGTCGTGCAGATGACGATGCTGATCACCGACCCGGCCGACTACGCCGCCTGCAACGCCGAATATGTGAAGCATTTCCACGGCGGTCTCCCGGCGCGGCACACCGCGCGCTTCGGCGTGCCGACGCAGGCGCGCGTCGCCTTCTCCTGCATTGCGCTGGCGGGCGACGCCGCGGGGAAGCAGCCATGACCATCGCCAGCGCACTTGCCGTCTATTTCGTCATCTGGTGGACGGTGCTCTTCGCCGTGCTGCCCTTCGGCGTCCGCAGCCAGGCGGAGACGGGGGAGGTCACGCAAGGCACAGAACCCGGAGCGCCGGCGCTGCCGGGCCTGCTGCGAAAGGCGGTGATCACCTCGATCATCGCCGCAGTCGTCTTCGTCATCGTCTGGTATGTCTGGGCGAATTTCGACCTGTAGGACAGGCGATCCGGCTATCGGCCAGTCTGGCTGATGGCACAGAAGGCAATCGCGGCAATCCGGACAGCAGACAAAGAAAAAGGCAAGGCCGATGCCTTGCCTTCTCTAGTCTGTTTTTACCGCAGTAACGGCGCGCGTCTGTTCGCGTGCGACTCGTATACTAGGCGGGCGTTTGTCCTCCCGAGACCTGGTCCGCGGCGCTTCGATCAACAAAGCGTGTCCAGCAAGAGTTTGATAACCGATCGTGACAGCTCTGTCATCACTTTAGGCATGCGAAGCCTGATCTTTTTGCAAAATTATTCTCCGCTGCACTTGTGCAGTGCAACATCGTGCGATTCGCGTAGCTTTGGCGCCTTGTTCCGGCCAAAGGATGCCGCTACGACCCGCCTAGATAGGACTCCCGCCGGATCGTCGGTGGACATGGAGATGACAATGCTGCGCAGCTCGCTTGCTACCCTCGCCGTCCTGGCGTCGCTCGGCTTCGCCCAGATGCCTGCCCAGGCCCAGGCGCCGGACCCGAACAACACGCTGATCCTGGAAACCAAAGACGGCCCGGTGACGATCCGGCTGCGGCCCGATCTCGCGCCCAAGCATGTCGAGCAGATCAAGGCGCTGACCAAACGCGGCTTCTACGACGGCATCGTCTTCCACCGCGTCATCGACGGCTTCATGGCGCAGACCGGCGATCCGACCGGCACCGGCACCGGCGGCTCCGACCTGCCCAATATCAAGGCCGAGTTCACCCCGACGCCCTACAAGATCGGTTCGGTCGGTATGGCGCGCTCGCAGTCGCCCGATTCCGCCAATTCGCAGTTCTTCATCTGCTATGAGGGCTGCAGCTCGCTGACCGGCCAGTACACGCTCTTCGGCGAGGTCGTCTCGGGCATGGACGCCGTGCGCAAGATCAAAAAGGGCGCTGCCGGCAGCGGCCAGGTCTCCGGCCCCGACAAGATCGTCCGTCTGCGCCTGCAGGCCGACGCGAAGTAAGCCTCCGAGTAGGGCGCAAAGGCAGGGCCGGATCATGCAGGCGTTGGTGCCTCCGATCGTGTTGGCCTTGCTCCTTGCGACCCTTGCCGGCGCTCAGGCTCAGGGGACCACCGATTTCGGCCTGCCGCCGGCATCGGGCTCGCAGAACCCGGTTCTGCCGCCGCCCTCGGGCTCTCAGAATCCGGTTCTGCCCCCGCCTTCGGGGCAGCGCTATTTGCCGGGTGTCGGCGGCCGCTTCGGCGGCAGCGACCTGCCCGGCAGCGGCGAACGCAGACTTCCTGCGCCGCCGCGCTCCGGCAGCGGCGAGATCGGCGTCATCGGCACGGTCGAGCCTGACACGAAGGCGTTCGACGACGGGGCGCTCAATACGCTTGCCGAGATCGCGCCGGCGTTGCAACGCTGCTGGACGCCACCCGCGATCGACGGCGCCGACACGGGCGTGATGGCGACCGTCCGGTTCAGCCTGCGCCGCGACGGCTCGCTCTTTGGCCAGCCCCGCGTGACCTGGGAAACCAGGAGAACCGACCCCGATCTGCGCCGGCGCTTCACCGACTCGGTCGTCGCCGCCGTTCGCAGCTGCACACCAATGAGGTTGTCCCAGCCGCTCGGAGCGGCTATCGCGGGGCGACCTTTGTCCATTCGCTTCCACGGCCGCGCGCCGACCCAAGAAAGGCCGACCTGATGTCCCTCGATCCCGAGAACACCCTCGTCATGGAAACCACCAAGGGCAAGGTGGTGATCAAGCTGCGTCCCGATCTCGCCCCGAATCATGTCGAGCGCCTCAAGCTGCTCGCCCGCGAGGGGTTCTATGACGGCATCGTCTTCCACCGCGTCATCGACGGCTTCATGGCCCAGGTCGGCTGCCCGCACGGCACCGGCACCGGCGGCTCGAAGCATCCGGACCTGGCGCAGGAGTTCAACGCCGAGCCGCATGTCCGCGGCGTCTGCTCGATGGCCCGCTCGCAGAACCCGAACTCGGCTAACAGCCAGTTCTTCATCGTCTTCGAGGATGCCCGCTTCCTCGACAAGCAGTACACCGCCTGGGGCCAGGTCGTCGAAGGCATGGAGATCGTCGATACGATCAAGCGCGGCGAGCCGGTGCGTGATCCCGATTCGATCGTCTCGATGAAGGTGATGGCCGACGTCGCCTGAGCGACATCGTGCGGCCTGATTGCAAATGAAAATCGGGCTCTTCGACTTCGACCTCCCCGAAGACCGCATCGCGCTGAGGCCCGCCAGCCCGCGCGATGCGGCGCGTCTGCTCGTCGTCAGGCCAGGCGAGCCCGAGCCTTTTGAGGATCGCGGCATTCGCGACCTCGTCTCGCTCCTGCGGCCCGGCGATGCGCTCGTGCTCAACGACACGCGCGTCATTCCCTCGCGGCTTCGCGGCCGCCGCCGGCGCGGCGACTCCGTCGCCGGTGTCGAGATCATGCTGCACAAGCGCGAAGCCGCCGATCGCTGGCGCGCCTTCGCCCGCCCGGCCAAGAAGCTGGCGCTCGGCGAGACCGTCACCTTCGGCGACGATGCCGAGGGCAGCGCCTGCGAACTCGGTCGGCTTCAGGCTGAAATCGTCGAGAAGGGCGAGGCCGGCGAGGTCGAGCTGCGCTTCACGCTTGCCGGAAGCCATCTCGACGAAGCCATTGCCCGGATGGGGGAATTGCCGCTGCCGCCCTATATCGCCGGCAAGCGCCCGACCGATCAGGCGGATGCCAGCGATTACCAGACCATGCATGCCCGCGAAGACGGCGCGGTCGCGGCACCGACGGCAGGGCTGCATTTCACGCCCGAGCTTGTCGCTGCGCTGGAAGCACACGGCGTCTCGCGCCATTTCGTCACGCTGCATGTCGGCGCCGGCACCTTCCTGCCGGTCAAGGCCGACGACACCGACGAACACCGTATGCATGCCGAATCGGGCAGCGTCACGCCTGAGACGGCGGCTGCGCTGAATGCCGTGAAGCAGCGGGGCGGTCGGATCGTCGCGGTCGGCACGACCTCGCTGCGCCTGCTCGAAAGCGCGGCTGGCGAGGATGGCGTCATCGCCCCGTTCTCGGGCGACACCGCGATCTTCATCACGCCTGGCTATCGCTTTCGCGCCGTGGATCTGCTGCTGACGAACTTCCACCTGCCGCGCTCTACGCTGTTCATGCTGGTCTCGGCCTTCTGCGGCCTCGAGTTGATGCAGCGCGCCTACGCGCACGCCATCGCGCAGGGCTATCGCTTCTACTCCTATGGCGATGCCAGCCTGTTGCATCGCGCTTCTCGGCCCTCATCCTGAGGAGCGCGACAGGCGCGTCTCGAAGGATGCTCCAGCGATCTCCGGCACCTCTTGAAGCATCCTTCGAGACGCCGCTTCGCGGCTCCTCAGGATGAAGGCTCGGTAAAATCGTGTTCCGGCTCGCCATGGCCCGGCGAAAATGCTACCCGGCACCACCACATAGGAATTCTGAGCGACCATGGCCGATATTTTCCGCGAAATCGACGAGGAGGTGCGCCGCGACAAGGCGGCAGCGCTCTGGAGCAAGTACGGCATCGTCTTCATCGGGCTCGCGGTCGCGGCCGTCCTGGCCGTGGCCGCCTGGCAGTTCTGGCTCCATCGCGAGCAGCAGGCCTCGCAGGTCGTCGGCGCCCGGCTGGAAGCGGCCCTGAAGGCGTCGCGCGACGGCAACGGCACGGAAGCCGAGACGATCCTGGGCGAACTGGCCGCCAGCAGCACGCCCGCCGGCTATCGCCAGATCGCGCGCTTCCGCCTTGCCGCCGAGACGGCCAAGCGCGACGCGGCCGAGGGAGCCACCGCGTTCGACGCGCTCGCCAATGACGGCTCCTTGGCGCAGCTCTACCGCGACCTTGCCCGCCTGCGTGCCGGCATGCTGCGTGTCGATCTCGTGCCCTATGCCGAACTTAAGGCGGCGCTGGAGCCGCTGGCGACGCCGCAAGGGATCTGGCGCCATTCGGCCCGTGAATTCCTCGGCATCGCCGCGCTCAAGGCCAATCTCTTCGAGGATGCCGGCCGCTGGTTCGACGCCATCATTACTGACCCGCAATCGCCGTCGGTGCTGCGCCAGCGCACCGAACTCTACCTCGCACTGGTGCGCGGTGGGCCGGTCGAGACCAAGAACTGAGTTCCTACGGACCAGGTTTGCTGGAATTTCATTTGTAGCGCTGGTCATCCCGGATCAGCGCCGCTTTTGCGGCTTGTCCGGGATGACCGTGCGTTTTTTTGTCGGCTGCGAGCATTCCAACGCCGTTGGACCGCAGGCGAAACAGGATTATCTGAACTGCCATGACCGCCACCGTCGCCATCATCGGCCGCCCCAATGTCGGCAAGTCGACGCTGTTCAACCGGCTCGTCGGCAAGAAGCTCGCGCTGGTCGACGACCTGCCGGGCGTGACGCGCGACCGGCGTGAGGGCGAAGCCTCGCTCGGCCATCTGCGCTTCAACATCGTCGATACGGCCGGGTTGGAAGACGCCGATCCGGGCTCGCTCGCCGGCCGCATGCGGGCACAGACCCAAACCGCCATCGACCAGGCCGACGTGATCCTGTTCATGATCGACGCCAGGCTCGGCCTGACGCCGATGGACCAGCCCTTCGCCGATCTCGTGCGCAAATCCGGCAAGCCCGTCATCCTGCTCGCCAACAAGGCCGAGGGGAAGAAGGGGCTCGACGGCATCTTCGAATCCTATGCGCTGGGCCTCGGCGACCCCGTGCCGTTCTCGGCCGAGCACGGCGAGGGCACCTCCGACCTGCTCGAGGCCCTCGCGCCCTATGTCGATGTCGAGCCGGAGGAAGAGGAGCCCTTCGACGAAAGCTATGGCGACAAGCGCTGGGTCGAGGCCCCCGCCGCCTTCGTCGACGAGGAGGCGGAGTACAACGACCCCAACAAGCCGCTGCGCGTCACCATCATCGGCCGTCCCAATGCGGGCAAGTCGACCCTGGTCAACCGCATGATCGGCGAGGAGCGGCTGCTGACCGGCCCCGAGGCCGGCATCACGCGCGACACCATCTCGGTCGACTATGAGTGGCGCGGCCGGCCGGTGAAGCTCTTTGACACGGCGGGCATGCGCAAGCGCGCCCGCATCGAGGAGAAGCTCGAGAAGATGTCGGTGCAGGATGCGCTGCGCGCGATCCGCTTCGCCGAGGTCGTCGTGGTGCTGCTGGACGCCACCATCCCCTTCGAGAAGCAGGACCTCACGCTGGTCGACTTCACCGAGCGCGAGGGCCGCACCGTCGTCATCGGCCTGAACAAATGGGATCTCGTCGCCGACAAGAACGGTCTGCTGGCCGAGCTCAAGGAGAAGGCGACGCATCTTCTGGCGCAGGTGCGCGGCGTGCCGATCGTGCCGCTGTCGGGTCTCGCCGGTGAGGGCATCGACCGGCTGATGCAGGCGGTCTTCCAGAGCTACGACGTCTGGAACCGCCGGATTTCGACGGCGAAGATCAACCGCTGGCTCGAAGGCGTGCTCTCGGCCCATCCCCCGCCAGCCGTGGCCGGCCGACGCATCAAGATCCGCTACATGACGCAGGCCAAGGCGCGCCCGCCGACCTTCGCACTGTTCGGCAACCAGCTCGACCATCTGCCGGTGTCCTACACCCGCTATCTGGTCAACAATCTGCGCGAGGCCTTCGAGCTGCCGGGAACGCCGATCCGCCTGCACACGCGCGGCGGCGAGAACCCCTACGACAAGAACAAGCGCGCGGGCTGACGATTCCGCGCAGGATGGTCAGCCCTTGAACTCGCGGTCCATGACCGGCGCGTCCGGGCGTTGCCGATCAAGGCTTTCGCGATAGCGCAGACAGCCGCGCAGGAATTTGGGCCAGGGCGGCACGGCGATCTCGGGATCGACAGCCTCCGGCAGCAATTCCCAGAGCTGGGGATGGTGCCAGCACAGGTCGTGGCCGGTCGCGTCGCGATGTGCCCTGATGCCGGCCCGCAGCCGCTTCACCTCATCGAGAAGCTGGTTTCGCGAGAGCTGCGGGAGATCATCGTCCATGCTCGCCTCCTGCCTGCGGAAACGAGGCAGGAGGAAATTGGTTCGCTGTCCGGGATGGCTAGGCCGGCATCTGCGGGCTGAGCACCTTGCCCTGCGGGAAGTCGAAGATCTTGCCGCTCTGCGCCCAGTCCGGCGAGGCGATCGCGACCAGATGCGGCGCCAGATCCTCCGGCGTCTTCAGCGTTAGCGGGTCCTCGCCCGGCATCGCCTCGGCGCGCATGCGTGTGCGCAGCGGTCCGGGATTGACCATCATCAGCTTGAGCGGGGTCGTTGCGGTCTCGGCGGCGTAGGTGCGCCCCATCGCCTCGACGGCGGCCTTGGAGATCGAATACGGCCCCCAGTAGGCCAGGCATTTATGCGCCGCGCCCGAGGACATCAGGATCACGCGGGCAGCGTCCGACGCCTGCAGCGCCGGCTCGACGGACTTCAGCAGCCGCCAGTTCGCGGTGACGTTGGTGTCGAAGACATTCGCCCATTCCTTTGGCGAGGCATGGGTCAGCGGCGAGAGCGGGCCGAGGATGCCGGCATTGGCCAGCAGGATATCCAGCTTGCCCCAGCGCTGCATCAGCGCAGGCCCGAGCTTCTCGATCGCCGGCGCATCGCTGAGATCGAGCGGGACCAGTGTCGCGGTACCACCGATGGCACGGATTTCATCGTCGAGTTCCTCGAGCGCACCACTGGTGCGTGCAAGCGCGACGACATGTGCGCCGGCCTGCGCGAAAGCGAGCGCCGCCGCACGGCCGATGCCGCGCGAGGCGCCAGTAACCAGCGCGACGCGCCCTTCCAGAGGCTTGGACATGAAAACCCTTGCAGCTCAGCCGGCTTCGGCCAAGAGCGAAATCCGCTGCTTGGCGCTCTCGCCGACGACGTCGGTCAGCGAGGTCGGATAATCGCCGGTGAAGCAGTGGTCGGTGAACTGCGGCCGGACGGGATCGCGCCGCTCATGGCCCATGGCGCGATAGAGCCCTTCGACCGAAAGGAAGGCCAGCGAATCGGCACCGACGAACTGGCGCATCTCCTCCAGCGTATGGGTCGCGGCGAGCAGCTTCTCCCGGTCGGGCGTATCGATGCCGTAATAGTCGGGATGGGTGATCGGCGGCGAGGAGATGCGGAAATGCACCTCCTTGGCGCCGGCCTCGCGCATCATCTTGACGATCTTGAACGAGGTCGTGCCGCGCACGATCGAATCGTCGACCAGCACGATGCTCTTGCCCTCGACGACCGAGCGGTTGGCCGAGTGCTTCAGGCGCACGCCGAGTTCGCGGACCTTCTGCGTCGGCTCGATGAAGGTGCGGCCGACATAGTGGTTGCGGATGATGCCGAGCTCGAAGGGGATTCCGCTGGCCTGCGAGAAGCCGAGCGCGGCCGGCACGCCGGAATCCGGCACGGGCACGATGACGTCGGCGTTGGCCGGAGCCTCCAGCGAGAGCTGCGCGCCCATGCGCTTGCGGCGCTCATAGATGCTCTGGCCCTTCACGATCGAATCGGGACGGGCGAAATAGATGTATTCGAAGATGCAGGGCCGCTCGGCGACCGGCGGGAAGGGCTTGTGGCTCTCGATGCCGCCTTCCGAGATCACGATGACCTCGCCGTTCTCGACCTCGCGGATAAACTTTGCGCCGATGATGTCGAGCGCACAGGTCTCCGAGGTCAGGATCGGGCAGCCGTCGAGTTCGCCCAGCACCAGCGGACGGATGCCGAGCGGGTCGCGGGCGCCGATCAGCTTCTTGTTGGTGATGCCGACGAAGGCATAGGCGCCCTCGATCTGGCGGATCGCCTCGACGAAGCGTTCGATGAAATGCGGCTTGCGGCTGCGCGCGACGAGATGCAACAGCACCTCGGTGTCCGAGGTCGACTGATAGATCGCGCCGTCGCGCACGAGGTTGCGCCGCAGCGTCAGCCCATTCGTCAAATTGCCGTTATGGGCGACCGCGAAGCCGCCGCCATGCAGTTCGGCGAACAGCGGCTGGACGTTGCGCAGGATGGTCTCGCCGGTGGTCGAGTAGCGGACATGGCCGATAGCCTGCTTGCCCTTGAGCTTCTCGATCACGGAGACTTCCGAGAAGGCGTCGCCGACGAGGCCGAGCCGGCGCTCGGAATGGAAGCGCGTGCCGTCGAAGGTGACGATACCCGCCGCCTCCTGGCCGCGATGCTGGAGCGCATGCAGGCCGAGCGCTGTCAGCGCAGCGGCATCGGCGTGGCCGAAGATGCCGAACACGCCGCATTCCTCCCGCAGCCGATCGGCATAGGGATCGAAAGGGGTCTCGGTCTCGGCGGCCCTCGTCTCGAATTGCGAGATCATCTCAAGGCTCCATGCGGCTCGAAAGAAGACCGCGGCTCGAAGGATAAAGCGGCTCGAAGAACAGGTGGTTAGGCGAAGATTATGGGCGCGTCGGGGCGGGCGTCGTCGGGCGGGTGGCGTCGATGGCGCGCTGCAGCGCCTGACGGTCGGCGGCGTTGGGCACCTGGGTGCGGCGCTGCGGGTCGGCGGTCGGGTTTGCCGGCGCGCGAGGTTCTTCGGCGGGCGCCTCTGTCGGCTCCGTACCGGTCTTGGGCTTCAGCAAATTCTTGATGAAGTCGGCGTTGACGTCCTGCGGGAGCATTGTGATCAGCGATCGGCCCGTCTCTTCGAGCATCGGCTTGGCCTTGGCGTCCCTGGCCCAGGTCGGCATGTTCTTGTCGCCCATCAGCGCCGCGAAGAAGAGATAGCCGATCACTGCGAGAAGGACGCCGCGGGCGGCGCCGAAGACAAAGCCGAGCGTGCGGTCGAGTGCGCCGATGCGCGAATCGAGCACGAAGTCCGAGATCCGCGCCGTCACCAGCGACACCACGATCAGCGTCACCAGGAAGAGCGAGGCGATCGCGGCGATCAGGGCGATGGTGTCGTTGGGGATGTACTGCTTCAGGATCGGCAGCATCTGCGGGTGGAACACCCAGGCGACTGCTGCGGCTGCCGCCCATGAGGCGATCGCGAGCACTTCGCGCGTCAATCCGCGCACGGCGGCCAGCAATGCCGAGATCAGAACCACGCCGACGACGACGAGATCGAGAATGGTGACGGGCATGGATGAGCCGCTTCTTTATGGTCTCGGAATGGCCAGCCGGAGATGGGTTGGCCGTATCGGCTTTGCTATACGCGTTCAGGGCCTCTGCGTCACTATTGCGAAGCCGTCATTTCACATCTCTGCGAGGTGCCCGGGACGCGATAT
Organism: Hyphomicrobiales bacterium; assembly: GCA_900470775.1. Taxonomy (GTDB): domain Bacteria; phylum Pseudomonadota; class Alphaproteobacteria; order Rhizobiales; family Beijerinckiaceae; genus Allobosea. The sequence goes on from UCBZ01000040.1 coordinate 177,716, forward strand.
CCGCAACGAGTTCCGTGACATGGCCGAAACGCCTCAACTCCAACCCGCCGCCGTCCCCGGCATCGGCACCACCTGACGGCATCAGGGCTGCCTCGAAGCCGAGTTTGGAAGCCTCGCGCAGCCGCGCTCCGGCGACCGAAACCGGCCGGATCGCTCCCGAAAGCGCGATTTCCCCGAAATAGACCGATTCGGGTGGCAGGATTGCGCCCGTTAGCGAGGAAACGAGCGCGGCCGCCACGGCGAGGTCCGCGGCCGGCTCGTTGACGCGCAGGCCGCCGGCGACGTTGAGATAGACGTCGTGTTGCCCCAGTCTCAAGCCGCCATGCGTTTCCAGCACGGCGAGCACCATGGCGAGCCGGCTGTTCTCCCAGCCGACGACGGCGCGGCGCGGCGTGCCCAGCGAGGTCGGCGCGACCAGCGCCTGGATCTCGACCAGAACCGGCCGCGTGCCTTCGATGCCGGCGAAGACGGCCGCCCCCGGCGCCGCCTGGTCGCGCCCCGCAAGAAAGAGCGCCGACGGATTGGTGACTTCGGACAGACCCATGCCGGTCATCTCGAAGACGCCGATCTCGTCGGTCGCGCCGAAGCGGTTCTTCTGTCCGCGCAGGATACGGAACGCATGGGCGCCTTCGCCCTCGAAGGAGAGCACGGCGTCGACCATGTGCTCGACCACGCGCGGGCCTGCGATCTGGCCGTCCTTGGTGACATGGCCGACCAGAATCATGCAGGCGCCGCTGGTCTTGGCGTAGCGGATCAACGCCTGCGCCGAGCCGCGCACCTGCGTCACGGTGCCGGGCGCGCTCTCGACCTCGCCCGACCACATCGTCTGGATCGAATCGATCACCACCAGGGCAGGGCGGGTGCCCTGGCCCAGGGTCGCGATGATATCCTCGACATTGGTTTCCGCCGCGAGATCGACCGGCGCATCCGCCAGGCCCATGCGCTCGGCTCGCAGCCGCACCTGCCCGGTCGATTCCTCGCCCGAGACATAGACGACGCGGCGCCCCGACAGCGCCAGCGCGGCGCAGGCCTGCATCAGCAGGGTCGACTTGCCGATGCCCGGATTGCCGCCGATCAGCAGCACCGAGCCCGGCACGAAGCCGCCGCCGGTGACGCGGTCGAGCTCGCTGATCCCTGAGACGATGCGCGGCGCGTCCTGCGTGTCGCCCTTGAGGCTCTCCAGCGCGAAGACGCGGCCTCTCGGCTTGCCGCCGGAGCTGCGCGCGCCGGGCACGGGTGCAGCCTGCGCCTCCTCGGAGAGCGAGGACCAGGTCCCGCAGGCGTCGCATTTGCCCTGCCAGCGATGATAGACCGCGCCGCAGGCCTGGCAGGTATAGGTCGGACCGCGCTTGGCCATCAGCCGTCATTCTCGGGCGAAGCGAAGCGCAGACCCGAGAATCTCTTGCAGGAGATGCTCGGGTCAATCCCGAGCATGACGCGCGCGTGGCCGCTCATCTCACAGCCCGACATAGCGGCGCGCATGGCGCCGGCCCAGGCTGGTCAGGATCTCGTAGCCGATCGTCTTGGCCCCTGCGCCGACCGTCTCGAGGTCGAGCGGCCCACCGATCAGCGTGACGGACGCGCCGCGCTGGACCTCCGCGGCCGGCACATCCGTGACATCGACGATGGTCAGATCCATCGAGACCGTGCCGACGAAGGGGCAGATAACGCCGCCGACGACCGCCGAGCCGCCGGTGCTGGTGTCCGTCCAGCTCGCATTGCGCGGATAGCCGTCGGCATAGCCGAGGCAGATCGTGGCCAACCGGCTGCGGCGCTTGGCGGTCCAGCGGCCATTATAGCCGACTTGCGTGCCGGCATCGACGTCGCGGAGCTGAAGAATGCGCGCCTCCAGCCTGATGACGGGACGCATCGGGTTGGGCTTGCCGGGTGTCGGATTGCCGCCATAGAGGCCGTAGCCCGGCCGGGTGAGCTGATAGGACGGGCAGTCCTTGAGGAAATGCCCCGAGGAGTTCTTGAGCGAGGCCGGCAGTCCGGGAAAGGCGGCCGCGATCTCGGCGAAGGCTGCGATCTGGCGGTCATTGGCCGGATCGGCCTCGTCCTCGGAGGAGGCGAAATGGCTCATCACCAGCCCGATCCCGGCGGCGGTGATGGCGCCGGCCTTCTCGCGCGCCAGATTGAGCCCCTCGCCGGGCCACAGGCCAAGCCGGTTCATCGCCGTATCGACATGCAGCGCTGCCGGCCGCGCATTGGCTCCGCCTTGCCGGAACGCCGCCCATTCGAGCAGCTCCTGATGCGAGCCCAGAACGGGTGAAAGCTCATGCTGGGCATAGACATCGCACTGACCGGGCAGGAGCCCGTTCAGGACGTAGATCGCCGCCTCGCGATCGACACTGCGGGCGCGGATGCCTTCGGAGACATGGGCGACGAAGAAACTCCGGCAGCCGGCCCGCGACAGCGCCGTCACCGCCGGCTCGATGCCGATGCCATAGGCATTGGCCTTGACGACGGCGGCGGCTTCGGTTCCGGCGCGTTCGCCGAGCGCCCGCCAGTTGGCGATCAGCGCGCCGAGATCGATCGTCAGCGTGGTGCCGCAGGTTTCGGCGTCTGGTGTGTCGAAGGCGTTCATTCGCGGTCCGGAAGTCGCATTTCGTCGGCACGGTCGGAGAAGCGCGTCACCTCGGCATCAAACTGCAGGGCGATCGCGCCGGTGGGGCCATGGCGCTGCTTGCCGATGATGAGCTCGGCCACGCCATGGGCGGCCTCCATCTCGATCTGCCATTTGTTGTGGTCTTCGGTGCCGGGGCGCGGCTCCTTGCCCTTGAGGTAGTATTCCTCGCGGTAGACGAACATCACGACGTCGGCGTCCTGCTCGATCGAGCCCGATTCACGCAGGTCCGAGAGCTGCGGGCGCTTGTCGTCGCGGCTTTCGACCTGACGCGAGAGCTGCGAGAGCGCGACGATCGGCACGGCCAGTTCCTTGGCCAGGGCTTTCAGGCTGGTCGTGATCTCGGTCAGCTCCTGCACGCGGTTCTGATTATTCTTGGCCGAGCCCGAGAGCAGCTGCAGATAGTCGATGAACAGGACGTCGAGGCCCTTCTGGCGCTTCAGCCGACGGGCGCGGGCGACGAGCTGGGCAATCGAGATACCGCCGGTCTGGTCGATATAAAGCGGCAGCTTCTCGATCTGCGCGGCGACATCGGTCAGCTTGGCGAAATCGCCCTCGGTGATGCGGCCCTGCCTGATCTTGTAGGAGGAGATGCCCGATTGTTCGGCGACGATACGCGTCGCCAGCTGGTCGGCCGACATTTCGAGCGAGAAGAAGGCGACGATGCCGCCATCGACCGTCTTGATCGTGCCGTCGGTCTGGCGTTCGCCGCGCCAGGCCTTGGCGATGTTGAAGGCGATGTTGGTGGCGAGCGACGTCTTGCCCATGGCCGGGCGGCCAGCGAGCACGATCAGGTCTGAAGACTGCAGGCCGCCCATGCGCTGGTCGAGGTCGCGCAGGCCCGTCGACAGGCCCGACAGGCCGCCGGCGCGCTGATAGGCGTTGGCGGCCATCTCGATCGCGGTGAACAGCGCCCCGTCGAACTTCTGGAAACCGCCCTCGTAGCGGCCCTTTTCGGCAAGTTCGTAGAGCTTGCGTTCGGCCTCCTCGATCTGCTCTCGCGGAGCCATTTCGACGGGCGCGTCATAAGCGACGTTGACGAGATCCTCGCCGACTCCGATCAGCTGGCGGCGGATCGCCAGGTCATAGACCGTGCGGCCGTAATCGCCGGCATTGATCACGGTCGTTGCCTCCGCCGCGAGACGGGCGAGATATTGCGAGGCGGTGATGCCGCCGAGATCCATCTCGCCGACGAAGGTCTTGAGCGTGATCGGCGTCGCGATCTTGCCGGCCCGTATCAGGCTCGAGGTCAGCTCGAAGACGCGCTGATGGATCGGCTCGAAGAAGTGGTCGGGCAGCAGGAAGTCGGAGACGCGGTAGAACGCATCGTTGTTGACCAGGATCGCGCCCAGCAGTGCCTGCTCGGCCTCGATGTTGTGAGGCTGAACGCGGTATTCGGCCTCACGGGTTTCGAGGCGGGTGACGAGGGCGGTTGCTGTGGCCATTGCTCTCGATAGGTCAAAACCGGCCGTGGGCGGAACCCGAACAGACAGTGAACACAACAATTAGACCGAACTCTGCCCGCTGTCCACAGACTCTCCTGCGAAGACGATTTGGGTTGACTGGATTTGCTGCCAGCTTGCCATCAGCAGCCATCTTGATGGCAGCAGTTCGAAGGCGTATTTTGAAGGACCTCCGGAGGTACCGCGCATGGCCGAACCGCAATTATCCGTCCGCAGCGCGCGAGCCCGCGACATCGCGCATCGTCTGGCGCAGCGCGAGAAGCGTACGGTCGCCCAGATCGTCGAGCGGGCGCTTGAGCGTTACGAGGCGAGCGAGGCCGCGCGGGAGCCAGCGGCTGAATTCTATGCGCGGATGCGGGCGGATCCCGGCGACGACATCGATCTGATGGAGGTCATCAACGAGGCGCGCAAACCGCATACCGGCATCGATCTGTGATTTTCATCGACACCAATGTCGTGTCGGAGACCATGCGCAGCGAGCCGAATCCGCATGTGAATGCTTGGCTCCAACGGCATGATCGCGAACTCGCCCTTTCGACCGTCGTCTTGGCCGAGATCGCGTTTGGCATCGAACGCATACGCCCGGAACAGCGCGCAAACCGCTTCGAACAGAAATTGCAGGAGTTGAGGCGGCGGTTCGCTGGTCGCTTCTTCACGCTGAACGACGACGCGGCGCTTGCCTATGGCGAACTCATGGGGCGAGCGATGCGTGAGGGCATCGTCATCTCGATCGCCGACGGCATGATCGCGGCGATTGCGCGGGTCAATGGCGGGCGTCTCGCCACGCGAAACATCAAGGATTTTAGATCGACTGGCCTCGAACTGATCGATCCCTGGGCCATTTGAGCCCATGAAAAAAGGCGCCGCGATCGCTCGCGACGCCTTTGGCTGTGACGGGCTTAAGCCTGGTCTCAGCGATCGTCCTCGCCGGCGTCCGCCAGCGCCGCGCCGATCTCGAGGCCGAGATCGTCGAGGTCGAACTCCTCGCGGGCCGTGACGTTCTCGCCGCGCACCTGGCGCTCGGCTTCCTGGGCCGAGCGGGCGACGTTGACCGTCACCGTGACCGAGACTTCCGGATGCAGCACCACCGGAACGGTGTGCAGGCCGAGGGTCTTGATCGGGGCGTTCAGCGTGACCTGGCTGCGGGCGACGTTGAAGCCGTCTGTGGTCAGGGATTCGGCGATGTCACGGGTCGAGACCGAGCCGTAGAGCACACCGGATTCGCCCGACTGGCGCAGGATCACGATCGAGTGGTTGTTGAGCGTCTCGGCGACCGACTCGGCCTCGGACCTCAGCTCGAGATTGCGGGTCTCGAGCTCGATCTTCTGGCCCTCGAAACGCTTCTTGTTTTCCTCGGTGGCGCGCAGCGCCTTGCCGCGGGCGAGCAGGTAGTTGCGGCCGAAACCGTCGCGGACGCGGACGACTTCGCCCATCTGGCCGAGCTTGGCGACGCGTTCGAGCAGGATCACTTCCATGGTCTTCTTCTCCTTTTTGAGAGCGGTTGGTGTGTCTTCAGGTCTTGGTGGTCGAAAGGTTTGGTGGTCGAAGTCGGTGGGTGTTCGAAATCAGGTGGAAGGCGGTGGTGGCGGCCCGGCCCGCTTGCGCAGGCCGAAAAGGCTGTCGAGGATGCCGGCGAGCGCCAGCAGCGGCGTCAGCACGGCCTGCATCACGACGAGCGCGACATAGACGCTGACCAGCATCGGTGTGCGCCAGGCTTGGCCCCGCGAGAGGTCGTGCAGCAGGCTGAGGCCGGTGAACATGAAGGCCGCCAGCAGGGCGCCGACCAGGGCGACGCCTGCCAGCCCGACGAAACCGTCGAGCGCGGCGGTCGCGAGGCCCGCCACCAGCAGCACAACCGCCTGGCGTGGCAATGCCGTCGACGGGATGAAAGGCCAGGGGCGCGGCAGGCGGCCCGACAGCTGCACGGTCTTCGCGGCGAGCCAGAGATTGGCGGTGATGGTGGTGACGATCGATGCCCCGATGCCGAGCGGAACGGCCCGCACCAGCAGCGGTGTCACATTCGCCGCGAGTTCGGCCTGCGTCGTGCCCGGGGGCAGGCTGATCATCCTGCTGCGGACCATTTCGGCCAGCAGGTTCTCGACGATCCGGGCGATGACCGAGCGATAGGTCTCGTAGTCGGTCGTCATCACCAGCGCGCTGGCGATCGTCGCCATCGCAGCGGTCGCGGCGATCCAGACCATCAGGTTGCCGAGCGGATACCATTCGGCCTGGCCGGCGCCGTCGGTGCGCGCCAGCAGCGCGAGATAGGCGATCCACCACGCCGGCAACGCGATGATGAGGGCAAAGGCGATCCCGGCTGGCAGGCTGAGCGCGATGGCCACGGCAATCGCGCCGGCACCGACGGCAAACAGCCCGGCGCGATGGTTCCAGCCCAGCGCGGCGATGAAGATTGGCAGGGGAGCGGCTGAATACAACAGCACGGCCAGCGGCGATCCGGTGATCACCACTGAGAAGAGCAGGGCCGCAACGAGGCCCGCGCCGATGCCGACAATCGGTATCATCTTCGTCCTGCTGTCCCGCTGCTCCCGGGCCTGACGGCCGGGCAGGGTGAGAGGCTTTGGCCTCAACGAACCCGATGGAGTTTCACCACAGGGCGACTGGTGGAATTCAGGCGGTAGAACTTGGGCCAGTGCCCGGCGGCGATCGCTCGCCGCCGGTATCTTCAGATCCGCTCAGCGGATGACGTAGGGCAGCAGGCCGAGGAAGCGGGCGCGCTTGATCGCCTGGGCGAGCTCGCGCTGCTTCTTGGCGGAGACCGCCGTGATGCGCGACGGCACGATCTTGCCGCGCTCGGAGATGTAGCGCGAGAGCAGGCGCACATCCTTGTAGTCGATCTTGGGAGCGCCCTCGCCCGAGAAGGGGCAGGACTTGCGGCGGCGGAAGAAGGGGCGGCGTGCGCCAGCAGATGCAGTCGACATGGATCAGGCCTCCGCGCCGGTTGTGGTTTCGGTGCCTTCGTCGTCGCGACGCGGGCGGTCGCGGCGCGGGGCGCCACGATCGCCGCCACGGTCGAAGCGGTCACCACCGCCGGGCCGGTCGAAGCGGTCGCCCCGATCGCCACGATCATCGCGGTCGCGCTTCTGGAGCATGGCCGACTGGCCTTCCTCGAGCTCTTCGACGCGGATGGTGAGGAAGCGCAGCACGTCCTCGTTGATGCGCATCTGGCGCTCCATCTCCAGCACGGCGGCGGAGGGGGCGTTGATGTTCAGCAGCGAATAATGCGCCTTGCGGTTCTTTTTGATGCGATAGCCCAGCGACTTGACGCCCCAGTACTCGACCTTGGGGACCGAGCCGCCATTCGCCTCGATGATGCCCTTGAACGTCTCGACAAGAGTCTCGACCTGCTGCGCGCTGACGTCTTGTCGCGCGAGCAGAACATGCTCGTACAATGCCATGGTTGGCCTTCCTTGTTTCACCCTGTTTCGCTCGGCGCGGAGCCCTCCGAGCCCTGGATAAGGCCCGACAGGATTTCATCGAAGGCGGAGACACGGGATGACGGCTCAGGATATGAGCCTGCGGAGCGATCTCGAAGAGGGTGAGGACGCGCTGCCATCCGTTCAGCCTCCGGCCGAACAAACAGGAGGCGGTCGTTACAGGCTAAGGGGCGGCCATGCAACCAAAATCCGTGCAGGAGCGCCGTTTCGACCGCTGAAATCTCGCCTCGACGCTTGACTTGACGTCCAAGGCAGTGTGACAGCCCCGTGAATTCGCTCAAAACGTTGAATTCGAGGCTTGCCGAATGACGACTGCGTTCCTCTTTCCCGGCCAGGGCTCCCAGGCCGTCGGCATGGGCAAGGCCCTGGCCGAAAGCTTCGCTGCCGCCAAGGCCGTCTTCGACGAGGTCGATGCGGCGCTGTCGCAGAAGCTCTCCACCGTGATGTGGGAGGGGCCGGGCGAGGAGCTGACGCTGACCAGCAATGCCCAGCCGGCCCTGATGGCGGTTAGTCTCGCGGTGATCCGCGTGCTCGAATCGGAAGCCGGGCTCGACCTGAAGCGCGATGCAGCCTTCGTCGCCGGCCATTCGCTGGGCGAGTATTCGGCGCTCGCCGCTGCCGGCACCTTCAGCATCACTGATGCTGCCCGCCTCCTGCGTATCCGTGGCGATGCCATGCAGAAGGCCGTACCGGCGGGCGAGGGCGCCATGGCAGCCCTGCTCGGAGCGGAACTTGATCTGGCGCGCGCCATCGCAGCCGACGCGGCGCAGGGCCAGGTCTGCGAGGTCGCCAACGACAATGGCGGCGGGCAGGTGGTGCTGTCGGGTGCCAAGGCCGCGATCGACCGCGCCATCGTGCTCGCAGGCGAGCGCGGCGTCAGGCGTGCCATGCTTCTGCCGGTTTCGGCTCCTTTCCATTGCACGCTGATGCAGCCGGCGGCGGAGGCCATGCAGGCCGCGCTGGCGCAGGTCGCGATGCGGGCGCCCGTCGTGGCGGTGATGGCCAATGTCGGCGCAGCCCCGCTCAGCGATCCCGACGCGATCCGGGTCTCGCTGGTGGCGCAGGTGACGGGCACCGTGCGCTGGCGCGAATGCGTCGAAGCGATGGCCGCGGCCGGCGTGACCCGCTTCGTCGAGGCCGGCAGCGGCAAGGTGCTGGCCGGACTGGTCAAGCGCATCGCGGCTGGCGCCACGCCGATCTCGGTCGGAACGGCCGACGACATTGCGGGTTACAAAGCCTCGGCAGGTTACACGGCCTTGGACAGGTAAGAACCCGGAACGGGTCAAAGACGGCGAATGCCGAAAGGGAGAGACGATGCTTGATTTGACGGGCAAGAAGGCCCTGGTCACCGGTGCGACCGGCGGCCTCGGCGGCGCGATCGCGCGCATGCTCCACGGGCAGGGCGCAACCGTCGCTCTCTCCGGTACCCGTGCCGAGGCCCTGGAGGCATTGGCTGCTGAACTCGGCGAACGGGTGGTGATCGCGCCCTGCAATCTCGCAGACAAGGATTCGGTCGAAGCGCTCGTGCCCGCAGCCGAGGAGAAGCTCGGCGGTCTCGATATTCTTGTGAACAATGCCGGCGTGACCAAGGACAATCTCTTCCTGCGTCTGAAGGACGAGGACTGGGACGCCGTCATCGCGGTCAATTTGACGGCGGCCTTCCGGCTGTCGCGTGCTGCGGTGAAGTCGATGATGCGCCGGCGCTATGGCCGCATCATCTCGATCGGCTCCGTGGTCGGCACCACCGGCAATCCCGGGCAGGGCAACTATGCCGCCTCGAAAGCCGGGCTGATCGGCATGTCGAAGGCGCTCGCCGCCGAAGTCGCCAGCCGCAACATCACGGTGAATGTGGTTGCGCCGGGCTTCATCGAGTCACCGATGACTCAGGCGCTGAACGACAAGCAGCGCGAGGGCATTCTCTCCGACGTGCCGATGGGGCGTCTCGGCGTCGGCGCCGACGTTGCGGCCGCGGTTGCCTACCTCGCCAGCACGGAGGCCGCCTATGTGACGGGGCAGACCCTTCACGTCAACGGCGGAATGACAATGATCTGAAGGAGTTGAGAGCGTTTCTAAACAAAGTTTATCGACCTCGCGACGCTCTCGCCAGCCACCATCGGGTGTGTTAACTAGCGCCGTCGCGCAGCGATGCAGGGTTCGGGGGACTTGACGCGAACCCGGTTGTTGCGTTTGTGCAGGCTTCGAGTTCCGACCCGTCGACACCGTTTCGGTGAGGTGGGATTCAGGAGTGAACGTCCCCATATGCGACGCGATCCAGCGTTGCGTGTTTTCAATCTGCAAGGAAAAGACCCATGAGCGATGTCGCCGAGCGCGTGAAGAAGATCGTGGTCGAGCATCTCGGCGTCGAGCCTGAGAAGGTCGTGGATGGCGCCAATTTCATCGAGGATCTCGGGGCGGACAGCCTCGATACGGTCGAGCTCGTGATGGCGTTCGAGGAAGAGTTCGGCGTCGAGATCCCCGACGACGCCGCTGAGACGATCGTGACCGTCGGCGACGCCGTCAAGTTCCTGTCGAAGACCGCCTGATCGACCTTTTGGGTCGGTTGGCCGCAGCAGAGCGCCATGGCTTCACATAGTCTCCCGATGCGACGCGTCGTCGTGACCGGTCTGGGCATGGTGACTCCGCTCGCCTGCGGCGTCGAACAGACCTGGTCGCGTATTCTTGCCGGCGCCAGTGGCGCCGGCCCCATCACCAGCTTCGACTGCAGTGATCTGCCGGCGCGCATCGCCTGCAACATCGCGCGTGGTGACGGCAGCGACGGCACCTTCAATCCGGACGACTGGATGGAGCCGAAGGAGCAGCGCAAAGTCGATGACTTCATCGTCTTCGCGATGGCCGCCGCCCGGCAGGCCCTGACCGACGCCAACTGGAAGCCCGAAAGCTACGAGGACCAGATCGCGACCGGTGTCGCCATCGGTTCCGGCATCGGCGGCCTCGGCGGTATCTACGAGGCCTCGATCCTGCTGAAGGAACGCGGCCCGCGCCGCCTCTCGCCCTTCTTCATTCCGGGCCGGCTGAGCAACCTCGCGGCCGGTTATGTCTCGATCGAGCACGGCCTGAAGGGCCCCAATCATTCGGTGGTGACAGCCTGCTCGACAGGCGCGCACGCCATCGGCGACGCTTCGCGCATGATCGCGCTCGGCGATGCCGACGTCATGCTGGCGGGTGGCGCCGAATCGGCGATCAACCGGCTCGGCATTGCCGGCTTCTGCGCCTGCCGTGCCTTGTCCACGGATTTCAACGACACGCCCGAGAAGGCCTCGCGCCCCTATGACAAGGACCGCGACGGCTTCGTCATGGGCGAGGGCGCCGGCGTCGTCGTTCTCGAGGAGCTCGAACACGCTCTGGCGCGCGGAGCACGGATCTATGCCGAGGTCGTCGGCTATGGCATGTCGGGCGATGCCTATCACATCACCTCGCCGGCCGAGGATGGCGACGGCGCCTATCGCTGCATGTCGATGGCTCTGAACCGGGCCGGCATCGCTGCGTCCGAGCTCGATTACATCAACGCGCACGGCACCTCGACGCAGCTCGGCGACGAGATCGAACTGCGTGCCGCCGAGCGGCTGCTCGCCAATGCACCGAGAAAGCCTGCGATGTCGTCGACCAAATCGGCGACCGGCCATCTGCTCGGAGCCGCCGGTGCGGTCGAGGCGATCTTCGCGATTCTCGCGATGCGCGACCAGATCGCGCCGCCGACGATCAATCTCGACAACCCCTCTGTCGAGACCGATCTCGATCTCGTGCCGCATGTCGCGCGCAAGCGGAAGATCGACGTCGTCCTGTCGAACTCCTTCGGCTTCGGCGGCACGAACGCCTCGCTGGTGATGCGGCGCTATGCCGACGGCGCCTAAACAGCTCAAGGCAGCGCGCTTTCGCCATAATGTTCATTAGAGTGCGCTGCTCCTGCGGCAGCGCGAATTTCGCTTTCACAGGCGGCGTGAATCCGGTTCTAATGCCTCGACCATCTGCCGAGTGCCCCCGGTTCACGGTTCTGTCCGTCTGGCCCCGTCGTTGCGTGCCGTGATGATGTCCGAAGTGCGAGCGCTATAGCTGTGAACCATTCGCCCCGCGTCGCCCCCAAAAGCCCCAGCGAGGCGTTGAAGCCGGTCGCGCCGCCGGCGCCGCCGCCCAAGGCGCGCCGCCGCAGGCGCAGTCCTTTCATCGCGATGATGAGCGGGTTGTTCACGGCCGTGCTGGTTGTCGCAGGGCTGGCCGGCGCGGGCATCGCCATGGTCGGCAGCCAGAGCCGTGCGCCTGGCCCGCTGACGGCCGATCGCGTCCTGATCATTCCCAAGGACAGCGGACTGACCGAGATCGCCGATCTGCTGCAGCGCGAGGGCATGATCGAGCATCCCTGGGCGTTCCGGATTTCGGCTCTGGTCAGCGGCAACTGGACCAAGCTCAAGGCCGGCGAATATCTGTTCAAGGCGCGCGTCAGCCAGGCCGACATCCTCGACATCATCGCAGACGGCAAGGTGGTCGAGCATTCGATCACGGTGCCCGAGGGGCTGACCAGCGAACAGATCGTGGCGCGTCTGCGCGAGAACGAACTGCTGACCGGCGATATCATCCAGGTGCCGCGTGAGGGCTCGATCCTGCCGGACACCTATCGCATCCCGCGTGGCTTCAGCCGGCAGGCGATCATCGATCGCATGGCGCGGGACCAGCGCGCCGTGCTGGCCCGTGTCTGGGAGCGCAAGCCCGCCGACCTGCCGATCAAGACACCCCAGGAACTGGTCGTGCTGGCTTCCATCGTCGAGAAGGAGACCGGCCGCGCCGACGAGCGGCCGCGTGTCGCGGGTGTCTTCATCAACCGGCTGAATCGCAAGATGAAGCTCCAGTCCGATCCGACGATCGTCTACGGCATCGTTGGCGGCAAGGGCACGCTTGGCCGCTCGATCCAGCGCACCGAGATCACCCAGGCGACGCCCTACAACACCTATGTCATCGACGGCCTGCCGCCGGGCCCGATCGCCAATCCAGGCCGCGCGGCCATGGAGGCGGTGGTCAACCATTCGCGCACGAAGGACCTCTATTTCGTCGCCGACGGCAGCGGTGGCCATGCCTTCGCCGAGACGCTTGAACAGCACAACCGCAATGTCGGCCGCTGGCGCCAGATCGAGGCGGTCCGGCGCGAGCCTGGCAAGCCGCCGTCGGAAGCCTCCGTCGACAAGGTCGAGCCGCCGCCGGCTCCCGATACGCGCAGCGAGGCTCCGGCCCAGCAGCCTGCAGAGGGCGAGGCCATCGAGACCTGGCCGACTCCGGGCAACCGCCGTGCCGGTGCGCCCGCGACCCAGCAGGGAGCAAGTCTGGCCGGCGGCGCCGGCACCCGCGCGCGCGCCTTCGATGCCTCGGAGGGGACGGCGCGCGACCCGCTGCTGAACAAAACCTTCGATCTGAACTCGCCCAAGCAGATTCCCGCGCTTCGGCCCTGACGATCCCGACGTTGACGGCCTGGCCGTCCCCATCTTCCTGCGGCAGCGCAGGCTCGTGCGCTTGCTCCCCGATGCCCCCGCCACTACGGTCCCGCCGCGTTGAGGCGGAGACTAGGACACCATGGCCATCGAGAGCATGACGGGCTTCGCCCGTGCGGCCGGGACCGTGGGCATCCACGCCTGGGCTTGGGAGATTCGTAGCGTCAACGGCCGCGGGCTCGATATCCGCGTGCGCGTGCCGCCGGGTTTCGAGGTCCTGGCCGAGGCCGCGCGCAAGCGCCTGACCGGCGCCTTCGCGCGCGGCACGCTCCACGTCAATCTCCAGATCACCAGCGACGCCGGGCCCCCGCGCCCGCGCATCAACGAGACCGCGCTGGCGGGGCTGCTGCAGGCGATCGCCCGCCTGCCGGCCTCCGACAGCGTGCGTCCGCCCTCCTATGACGGGCTGCTCGGCATTCGCGGCGTGATCGAACTCGCCGAGGAAAGCGAGGACGCCCTGACCGTAATCGAGGCGCCGGTGCTGGCCGGGCTCGAGGCGGTCGTGCTTGGATTGAAAGAGGCCCGCGGAAGCGAGGGTCGTGCGCTCGAGACTGTCCTCTCCGGCCATCTGGAGGCCATCGCCCGGCTGACGACGCAGGCCGAGCAGCATCCCGCCCGTGGCGTCGATGCCATCCGCGAGCGCATCGCCGCACAGGTCGGCGCGCTGCTCGAGGCAAGCCAGGCGCTGGACCCGCAGCGCCTGCATCAGGAGGCGGCTCTGCTGGCGGTGAAGGCCGACATCCGCGAGGAGATCGACCGGCTGCACGCTCATGTCGCTGCGCTGCGCCTGCTGCTGGAGCAGGGCGGGCCGATCGGTCGCAAGCTCGATTTCCTGTCGCAGGAATTCGGCCGCGAGGCCTCGACGCTCTGCGCCAAGGCCGGCGATGCCGGCCTGTCACGGATAGGACTCGAATTGCGGACCGTCGTCGACCAGATGCGCGAGCAGGTGCAGAATGTGGAGTGAGTGCTGATGGCCGACGTTCTGCGCCCGGCCCGTCGCGGGCTGATCATGATCATGTCCTCGCCCTCGGGCGCGGGGAAATCGACGCTGACGCGGACGCTGTCGAAATCGGCGAGCGAGACCAATCTCGACCTGTCGATTTCCGTGACGACGCGCGCCAAGCGCCCCTCCGAAATCGAGGGCGTGCATTACCATTTCATCGATCGCGCCAGCTTCGACGAGATGCGCGAGCGCGACGAACTGCTAGAATGGGCCGAGGTCCATGGCAATGGTTACGGCACGCCGCGCAAGCCCGTTGAGGCCTCGCTGAAGGCGGGCCGCGATGTGCTCTTCGACATCGACTGGCAGGGCACGCAGCAGATTCTGGAGCGGGCCCGCGAGGACGTGGTGACGATCTTCATCCTGCCGCCCTCGATGGCGGAGCTGCGCTCGCGTCTGGTGCGCCGCGCCGAGGACGCGCCCGATGTCATCGCCAAGCGCCTCGCCAATGCCCGCGAGGAGATCGCACGCTGGACCGTCTATGATTACGTCATCGTCAATGACGATCTGGAGAAGGCCTATGAGGCCGTCCGCTCGATTCTGGCGGCGGAGCGGCTCAAGCGCAGCCGTGCCGTCGGCCTCAACGAATTCGTCGAGCGGCTGCTGACCGAGACGCTCCCGTAACGGCGTATCGCGCCTCAGTTCGGCTGGATGCCGGCCTCGCGCACGAGCTTCGACCAGCGCGCCGTATCGGTCGCAATGACCGCGGCCAGTTCGGCCGGCGAATTGCCGATCGGTGTGGCTCCCTGCGCTGCCATCGCCGCCGCGACGTCGTGCGCTCGGACAGCCTGCGCCACGGCCTCGTTGAGCCGGGCGACGATCGGCGCGGGCGTCCCTGCAGGCGCCATCAGCGCATACCAGGATACCGCCTCGAAACCGGGCAGGGCGAGCGCCTCCGCAATCGTGGGCAGATCCGGCATCACCGCGCTGCGCTCGCTGCTGGCCAAGCCCAGCGCGCGCAGCTGCCCTCCGTCGATCAGGGGCTTGGCGGTCGAGAGCTGCGCCACGATCAAATCGACATCGCCACGCATGACATCGGTCAGGGCCGGCGCCACGCCCCGATAGGGCACATGCGTCATGCCGAAGCCGGCGGAGCGCGCCAGCAGTTCCGCCGCGAGATGGGCGAGGCTGCCGGCCCCCGGCGATGCATAGGTCAGCGTGTCCGTGCCGGCGCGCCCGCGTGCGACGAGGTCCTGCAGCGATGCCACTCGTGACGAGGCTGAGACGACGAGCACGTTCTCGACGCTGGCGATCTGTGTCACCGGCGCGAAGTCCTTGACCGGATCATAGGGCAGGTTGGCAAAGAGCGCCGGGTTCACGGCGGCATTGCCGACCGGCATCAGCGCCAGCGTATGGCCGTCGGGCTCGGCCCTGGCGACGGCTGCCATCGCCGTATTGCCCTGCGCTCCAACGCGGTTTTCGACGGTCACGCCCTGGCCCCAGCGCTGCGTGAGCTTTTCCGCGACGATCCGGGCGAGCGCGTCGGGAGCGCCGCCAGGCGCGAAACCGACCACGATCTTGATCGGTTTGCTCGGGAAGTCAGCGTTCTGCGCGGTGGCGGGCGAGGCCATCGCCGCGACGGCGAGACACGTCTTCAGCAGAAAAGTCGAAATGCGCAGCATGGACGGCTCTCTTCGAAAACTCGGTGGCGACGCGCCAGCGGGCGCAATCGCGATCCGCTCAGGCATGTTCCGACAGGGTGTTCGCCAGACGCACAAAGCCTGCCACGGGGATCTCTTCCGCGCGTGCGGTCGGCACCAGCCCGGCAGCCTCGATCCATGCGCCAGGTTCCGCCAGCACGGCCTTCAGGCTCTGCCGCAGCATCTTGCGGCGCTGTCCGAAGGCAGCGAGCGTGATGCGTTCGAGCAGGCGCCGGTCGCAGGGCTCAGGATTCTGGCGCGGCAGCAGCTGCACCACGGCCGAGGTGATCTTGGGCGGCGGCACGAAGGCGGTGCGGGGCACGTCGAACAGGATCTTCGTCTCGCAGCGCCAGTTGCAGAGAACCGCGAGCCGGCCGTAATCGGCCCGCTGCTCCGGGGTCGCCACGATCCGTTCGGCGACCTCGCGCTGGAACATCAGCGTCAGCGACGTCCACCACGGTGGCCACGAGTCGAGGTTGAGCCAGCCAACGAGCAGCGGCGTGCCGATGTTATAGGGCAGGTTGGCGATGATCCGGGCCTTGCCTCCGTCGAGGCGGCTCGACAGATCGACGGCGAGCGCGTCGCCGTCGACGACCTCGAGACGGCCGGGATAATGCGCTGCGATCTCCTCCAGCGCCGGCAGGCAGCGCCGGTCGCGCTCGATGGCGATGACACGGGCGGCGCCATTCGCCAGCAGCGCCCGCGTCAGCCCGCCAGGCCCAGGGCCGATCTCGACGACGGTCTCGCCTTCAAGCGCCCCAGCGGAGCGCGCGATCCGGGAGGTCAGGTTGAGGTCGTAGAGGAAGTTCTGGCCCAGCGACTTCTGCGCCATCAGGCCATGACGCTCGACCACCTCGCGCAGAGGCGGGAGCGAATCGATCTGGCTCATGAGGCTGTCTGTTCGTGCTGCGCCACCATCCGCGCCGCGAGCTTCAGGGCGGCGACTAGACTGTCGGGCCTGGCGATGCCACGGCCGGCGATATCGAAAGCCGTGCCGTGATCCGGCGAGGTGCGGATGAAGGGCAGGCCCAGCGTGACGTTGACGCCCTCGTCGAAGGCGATCGTCTTGATCGGGATCAGCGCCTGGTCGTGATACATCGCCAGCGCCGCGTCATAGCCGGACCTTGCCCGCGCGTGAAACATCGTATCGGCCGGATAGGGCCCGCTGGCATCGATGCCGAGTGCACGCAAAGCCTCGACCGCGGGTGCAACCACGTCTGCATCCTCTTGTCCCAGCGCGCCGCTCTCGCCGGCATGCGGATTGAGCCCGCTGAGCGCGAGGCGCGGCGCCGCGATGCCGAAGCTGCGCGTCAGTGCCCGGGCCACGATCGCGCCGGTCTCGACGATCAGTTCCGTCGTCAGCAAATCCGGTACGCTGCGCAGCGGCACATGGATCGTCACCGGCACGACGGCGAGTTCGGCACACCACAGCATCATCACCGGCAGCGGCGGCGTGCCGCCATCGGCGGCGAGATAAGCGAGATATTCGGTGTGGCCGGGATGAGCGAAGCCCGCCGCATAGAGCACGGACTTTGCGATCGGATTGGTAACGACAGCGCCCGCCTTGCCCTGTCGCACAGCGGTAACAGCGCGCGAAATCGACGCGATGGTCCCGGCCGCCGTGGCCGGGTCGGGCCGTCCGGGCTCGGTGGCGACCGCCTCATCGAGTGGGATCACCGGCAGGGCACCGGGGAAGTGGCTGCCGACCTCGTCCCAGTCGCAGGCGACCAGCGGCACGTTGAGACCAAGCCGCTGTGACAGCCTTGCCAGATGGTCGATATCGGCGATGCAGGCGAATATGGGCAGATCGAGCGCCTGCCGGCGCTGCCAGGCGAGCAGCGCGAGTTCGGGCCCGATGCCGGCCGGATCGCCCTGCGTCAGGGCGAGCGGCGCTAGAGCCTTTGGAGCTAAGGGCATTCCCGCCTCCGCGCGCATGGGGCTGTCCCTGTCACCCATCGCGCGGCTGCCGTTCTTCGGATCAGCGGCTGGAGGTCACGCCGTCGCCAACGGACGAAGTGTCGAGATTCTGCGAATAGCTGAGCTCGCCAAGCGTCCGCAATTCGAGGCGTAGCATCACCGTGCGCGTGTCCTTGGTCGTGCCCGACTGCCGGTCAGCGTAGCTCTGCGAGTAGCTGACGTCGAAGACCGTGCACTCATCCGTGTAGTTGATTCCAAACGAGGTCGAAGCCGTCTGGAACAGGCCGCCATTAGCGTATTTCGGCATCGCGATCGTCGATGGCGATGCCATCCAGGCGGTGTACTGGGTACGGAACACCTCGCGATCATATTTGTACTTGTCGAGGTCGAACAGCACGCCCGCGCGCAGGCGCCAGTTGCTGGTCACGCCGACCGAGCCGTTCAGCGAAAGACCTTCGCGGCGGCGGAAGATTCCGAGGTTGGGTTGAGGCTCATAGCGCCCATAGCCGATCGAGGTCGTCAGGACGCTCGTCGCATAGGTCGCAGCCGCATCGATGCGCTGCGTCTCGAAGGTGGTCGAGTTCAGCCGTGTAGCGCCGGTGAAGAACAGCCCTGTGAAAGGCGAAATCTGCGCCCGGGCGACGATGTCCGACTTGTCCGTCTCCAGCCCCGAATCGAGCCCGGTGTTGACGAGATCGCCGGTTGCGAACGAATTGCGTCCGCCGAGTTGATAGGACTGGCCGAGCAGCATGTTGGCGAAGGCATTTGCGCCGAAACGCCCGGTATAGAGCGCGCCGACATTGGCACGCGTGCCGCCTTCCACGCGGTCATAGCCGGAGAACTTGCCGCTCCACTCGAACAGGTTGTTGGCGTCGAAGACAAGGCTTTGCGCATCCTCGTTGGCGACGCGAAGGCTGTTGGTCTCGTTGGGGCGCGCCACGATCTGCGCCACCGGCTCGATGATATGCGTGCCCCATGATGTCTTGGCGACGAAGGGGTAGCGATACATCAGGCCGATCGCCGGCATCGCGCGGCCGAAGACCTCGTCGGAGGTGTCCGCGATCGTCCGGACATTGGCGTTCGGATAGCCCGTCGTGTCCGGATTGACCGAGAATATGTCGGCACGCACCGAGGCGTAAGGCGTCCAGACCTGGCCGATCGGATCGATGAAGTTGCGCCGCCAGGAGACCTCGGCAGTGGCTCGCGCGACATTGCCGGCAAGCCCGCGGATCAGGCAGGTGCTCTTCTGGTAGACCGCGCAGCCGTCATAGAGCTGATAGGTCGGCGTCGTGCTCAGGTTGTTGATCAGATAGGCGGATTGCTGCGGCAGTTGCTGGAACGCCGCCGCGTCGCGCGTCAGATAGGTGACGTTGGCGTTGAAGGTCAGTTCGCCGCCGAGGAAGCTCGGCTTGTGAATGCGCTTGTTGTAGTCGATCACCGGCAGAACGACCGGCTGCTGCTTCTGCCAGTCCACCGACGTCAGCGGCTGGAAGTAGTAACCGCGCATGTCGAACCAGGCGGTCGCGCTCTGGCCGTTCAGATAGGCGGTCGAGATCGACTCCTGAAGATAGGTCGTCGCGCTCAGGCTCTCGTTGAGGATGCGGTAGTTCTTGTAGAACCAGCGATCCGTCGACATCGACGCGTTCCAGCCGAACGACCAGCGCGGATTGATGAAGAACTTGCCGTTGGTCTCCAGCGAGCCGCGGAAGTCATCGTCTCCGGCGCCGAGCGGTGCCGCCAGGAACGCTTCCTTCTCCTGCTGGAAGATGCCCGAGGCGCGGACCGTGTAGGAGCCGTTCATCAGGCGGTGGCGCCATTCGACCTGGCCGAGCACGCCCTGCCGGGTCAGATAGGTCGGCGTGACCGTCACGTCGTAGTTCGGCGCCAGATTGATGAAATAGGGCACGCCGACGCCGAAGCCGAGCGGCCCGGTGTTGATGAACTTCGGCGACAGGAAGCCAGACTTCCGCTTCACCGTCGAATCCGGCCCGGACATGTAGGGGATATAGGCCATCGGCACGCCCAGGAATTCGAGGCGCGCCTCCTCGTAATAGATCGTCTGCTCGGCCTTCTTGTGGATGATCCGCGCCGAGCGGACCTGCCAGAGCGGCGGCCTCTCGGGGTTATCCTTGCAGGGCTCGCAGGCCGTGTAGATGCCCTTCTCGAAGATGAAGGTCTCGCCATCCGTGCGCTCGGCGCGCGGTGCGCTGAAGCGCGTCTTGTCCGGGTTCACGACGCGCAGCGAATCGATGAAGCCGTCGCGGAAATCATCGGTCAGGTTGAAGCGGTCGCCGGTGATGACGGTGCCGTTCGACTCGGTGATGCGGGCATTGCCGGTGGCGACGACGCGCTTGCCGGCCTGGTCGTAGGTGACCTTGTCGGCCTCGATCGTGCGGCCCTGATAGAGAATCTGCACGTCGCCGACCGCCGACACGGTCTTCTTGTCGTTGTCGTAGACGAGTTCGCGGGCATCGACGACCATCCGCTCCTGCGGCTTGGCGGCGGGAGTTGCGGAAGGCGTCTGTGCGAAAGCGGTCCCGGCGAAAGCCAGGACATAGGCAAGGCTCGAGGCGAGGGCGGTCGCCGCGGCAAAACGAGCCATGCGTGTCACGCCCGGAAGCATACGCTCAATCCTAAATTAACCATAGGCACAGTACGATTACCCATCTTCCTGATGGAGGAGGGCCAGAGCACCCAGCATCGCTCCAATGGTTGCCGGCAGCCACGCCGCGATCATTGGATTAACGATGCCCGATGAGCCGAGCTCCTCCGACAGCTGCGTCGCAACATAGAGCATGAAGCCTGCAGCGACACCACCTATCACCAGTTTGGTCACCCCACCAAACCTGAAAAATCTTAAGGAAACGGATGCTGCCACGAGCACCATGGCGACGAGCAGAAGCGGCCGCGCCATGAGCGACTGGTAGCGCAATTCGTATCGGGTGGTATCGAGGCCGGCGCGCTGGGTCCGGTCGATCACGGCCGGCATTGACCAGAACCCGACGGCCTCGGGCGGTGTGAAGCTCTGCCGCACCTGTTCGGGCTCCAGCGTCGTTGCGAACAGATAGCTCTTGTAGGTCTGTGGCTCTTCCATGGCGGAGACGACACGGGCATCCGCCAGCTCCCAGTAGCCGCGATGGAGCACGGCCTGCCTGGCATCGATTCGTTCGCTGAAGCCGCCGCCCGCCGAGAAGCTGAAGATCGCGACCTGCGACAGGCCGTTGCCGTCGGGCAGCGATCCGGCCGCCCGGATGATCGCCTGCCCGTCGACGCTGCGCTGCCGCAGCCAGATGTCGGGGGCTGCGCTCGACTGGGCGGCGCGCACGAACAGCCTTGTCTCGAGCGCGGTCGCCTTGCGCTTCAGCTCGGCTGCGACGGGGTTGTAGACCAGGATCGAGATCAGGCCGATCACGCCGGCGACCAACGCCGCCGGCTGCAGAAACTGCCAGGCCGAGACGCCGACGGAGCGGGCGACGACCAGTTCGAGCTTCCGGCTCAGCGTCAGCAAAGCGAACATGCCGCCAAACAGCACGGCGAAGGGGAAGATCTGCTCGGCCACGCTGGGCACGCGAAACAGCGCGAGCTGCACGATCAGCGGTGTCGTCGCCGCCGGCGAATCGCCAGCCCGCCGCATCAGCTCGACGAAATCGAGCGTCCCGATCAGGAAGAAGAAGGTGCCGAACACGCCCAGGATCGAGCGCGCGAACTGCTTCGTCAGATAGCGTCCGAAGGTCGAGGTCAGCAGCATCAGGCGCGCCTGAACCGCGCCGTGAGCCCCGCGAAGGGCACGAGCAGCGGCGCCGTGATCCGCGACAGGAACGGCCTCAGGCGCTGGCCGTACAGGATGACAGCGGTGGCGCAGAAGATGGCGACGACCGGCAGGATATAGAGCAGCACCGCGGCAAAGGGCGACCGGACGCTCGCCGTCCAGGCCATATAGGCGCCGATTCGGGTCGTGGCGACGATCAGGATCGCAGCCTGGATCGCGAAGGCACGGCCCTGGCGGGTGGTGCGCGCCTCGCCGATGCAGGCAAACGCGATCAGCATGAAGGCCATCGGATAGAGCGGCGCCGAGAGGCGGTTGTGCAGCTCCGCCCGGAACCGGCCTTCCTGGTATTTGTAGTAGTTTTCGTTCGGATCCTGGTTGAGAAGCTGCCAGGTCGAGCGTTCCCGAGGCTTGTAGACGACCTTGTCGCCATCGCCTTCTCCAGCCCCGCCTGTCGGGTCGCCCGATAGCGCCGAGAGGTTCAGCGCATAGCGCTCGAACGAGATGATCGAGGTCGTCTCCGTGTTCTTGGTTTCGCGCTGGATCGTACCCTTCTCCAGCATCAGGAAGCTGTTGCCGTCGACGTCGACGGTGCGGCCGCGTTCGGCGATGTAGATCGAGGGCTGGTTCGGGTCGCGCCGGTCCTGCATGAAGATGCCAACCAGCGCATCGCCGGAACGCTCCCGGTAATGGAAGGTGATGCCGGAATCGAGTGAGACGAACTGGCCCTCCTTGACGACATTGGCGACGAAGTCGGCACGGATCAGCGTGATCAGGTCGCGCAGCATCCGGAATCCGCTCGGCATCACCGACAGCGACATCCAGCCCACCAGGAGCGAGACCGCGATCGTCAGCACGATGAACGGCCTTGTGATGCGATGCGGCGCCACGCCGGCCGCGTTCATCACGATCAGCTCGGAATCGCCGTTCAGGCGATTCAGCGTGTAGAGCGTCGCCATGAACAGCGCGACCGGCGCGATACCGGCGATCAGCGCCGGCAAAGAGAGCAGTGTCACGGTGAAGAAGATCGCCACCGTCTGGCCCTTGCCGGTGATCAGATCGACCTCGCGCAGCGCCTGCGTGACCCAAATCACGCTCGTCAGTCCGATCAGCAGGACGATCGACGCGATCGTCGCCATCTTCAGGATATAGCGGTCGAGACGCTGCAGCAGCACGCTAGAGGCTTCCGTATGGGCAGCGGAGGATAGGCCCTGCGCTGGTGGTTCGCGGAAATGACCCTATGGTATAGGCGCAATCAAGGCGCAAACGGGAATCGTTTGCGGCCGTCTCGTTTCGCCCCGTCCAAAGCCCACTTCGCAACATCGTGAGCCGATCATGTCGCAGCGCCTGAAGCTCGAGATCAAAGCCCTCAACGCGATCGGAGGGCAGGATCTCGTGATCCTGGTGTCCGATACGCTGGCGCCGCCCAAGGCCGCCGAGGACTGGCTCGGCGAGGGCGCTCACGGCCTGCTCGCACGCGCGGCTGCCGCCGAGCGCTTCAAGGGCAAGGCACTGTCGGGCCTGACGCTGCTGGCGCCTGACGGCGCCGGCTATGAGCGCCTGATCGCTGTCGGCGTCGGTCCCGAGGACGAGCGCGGGACGCTCGATTTCGCCAAGCTCGGCGGCACCATCGCGGGCCGCCTTGGTCATGGCCGCAGCGTCGATGTGATCCTGGCGTTGCCGGAGGGACCGCTCAGTGCCGACCATGCCGCCGAGATCGCGCTCGGCATGCGGCTGCGGGCCTATGTCTTCGACCAGTACAAGACCAAGAGCAAAAAGCCGGAGGAGGCCGAGCCGATCACGGTGACGCTGCGCGCTGGCGATCCTTCGCTCGTCAAGAAGGCGCTGAAGGCGCGCGACGCGGTGGCGGCCGGCGTCGAACTCGCGCGCAACCTCGTCAACGAACCGCCCAACGTCCTCTTTCCGGAGGAGTTCGCCGACCGGGCCGCAAAGCTCGAGAAGCTCGGCGTCGAGGTCGAGATTCTCGACGAGAAGCAGCTTAGGAAGATCGGCATGCGCGCGCTTCTGGCCGTCGGCCAGGGCTCGCGTCGCGAAAGCCGCGTCGCGATCATGCGCTGGAACGGTGCCAAGAGCAGCGTCCAGCCGGTCGCTTTTGTCGGTAAGGGCGTGACCTTCGACTCGGGCGGCATCTCGCTGAAGCCCGGCGGCGGCATGGAGGACATGAAGGGCGACATGGCGGGCGCGGCCTGCGTGGTCGGCCTGATGCACGCGCTCGCGGCCCGCAAGGCCAAGGTCAACGCGATTGGAATCATCGGCCTCGTCGAGAACATGCCCGACGGCAACGCCCAGCGTCCCGGCGACATCGTCACCTCGCTCTCGGGCCAGACCATCGAGATCATCAACACTGACGCCGAAGGCCGGCTCGTTCTGGCCGATGTGCTCTGGTACACGCAGGAGCAGTTCAAGCCGCAGTTCATGATCAATCTGGCGACGCTGACCGGCGCGATCCTGGTCGCGCTGGCGCAGGAACATGCCGGGCTGTTCTCCAACAGCGACGAGCTCGCCGAGCGGCTGTCGGCTGCCGGTAAGGCGACCGGCGAGACCGTCTGGCGCATGCCGCTCGGCAAGGCCTACGACAAGATGATCGATTCGAAGTTTGCCGACATGAAGAACGCCGCCGGCCGCCATGGCGGTTCGATCACCGCGGCCCAGTTCCTGCAGCGTCATGTCAACGAAACGCCCTGGGTGCATCTCGACATTGCCGGAACCGGGATGGGTTCGCCGAATTCCGAGACCAATCGGTCCTGGGGCTCGGGCTGGGGGGTGCGCCTGCTCGATCGGCTGGTCGCGGAACATTACGAGAGCTGAATCGGTTTGACAGGCAGGCGTTCCGAGCCAGTGCAACGAAAAGGCTTTTGATGGCCGAAATCCTGTTCTTCCACCTCCAGTCGCGCCCGCTCGAGCAGGTTCTGCCGACGATCCTCGACCGCGCCTTGTCGCGCGGCCAGAAGGTCGTGGTGGAGGTGTCGAGCCAGGAGCGGCTGAGCGCGGTCGACGATCATCTCTGGAGCTATTCCGACGAGAGCTTCCTGCCCCATGTCACGGCGATGGAAGCCGACGCGGCGACCAATCCCGTGGTTCTGACGACGCATGCCCACAACCCCAACGCAGCGCAGGTCCGCATCTGCGCCGAGGGTGTCCGCATTCCCGACGCAATGGCCGATTACGAGCGCGTCGTTCTGATATTCGACGGTGACGACCCCGACGCGCTGACCGCGGCGCGCGAGGATTGGAAGAAGGCCAGGGCCTCGGGCCTTGCCGCCAGCTACTGGCAGCAGGACGAGACCGGCCGCTGGGAGAAAAAAGCGTGAGATTGTCTGTTCTGCTGCTCTGCGCCGCCACGCTTGGCGGGTGCTCCGTCGATATGGGCGGATTCTCCTTCACCTCCGATAGCCGCGACGGCCGAACGACCACGACGACGAGCAGCCTCGTTGCCCGCGCCTCGACGCAGGAAGCGAGCCTGACGCCCGAGGGCGAATGCAGCGCCGATGTCTCGCTCGACCCCTCGACCCGCCCGCTGCCGCCCTCGATCGCCGAGGGCATCACCGAATGCGAACTGGTCAAGCTCAAGGGCTCGCGCCCGACCGACGTGCTGATCGGCGAGAGCGGCAAGGGCCAGCGCGAGACGCAGGTGCTCTACGCCGAGCCCGGCGGCCGCGAGATCTACATGTTCACCGACAACAGGCTGAGCCGGATCGTGAAGCCGGGGCAGGGGTGAGCGAACAAACCCAATCTGAACTGATACTCGAAGCAGACGAAAAGCTCGTGCTGTTCGAGTTGCTGCATCGCTGGCTCGATGACGAGCATGGTGCACCGATCCGCGGGGCTGTCGTTGACGATGCCGAACTTAGGGCACTCAACTCCCTGAACAACGCGCTTGAACGTTGCGTCTCAGAAGCTTTTGAAAGTGATTATCGGTCGCTGGTCGAGGCCGCGCGCGCGAGACTTCGCGCCAGAAACGGCGGACAATGGCCCAAATAGTCAGCGCGCCGCGAATCCTCTGATAAAGAACAGGGGCGATCGGCTGTCGATGTGATCGGGATGATCGTTAATTTATCGAACGCAGCAGGTTCTGGCTGAGCGATTCCCGCTGCCAACCCTAACAGGTTACTGGCCGGCGCCCTGCCGCGATAATTCGACGGTGTCTGTGAACGTGAAGGTCTGTTCAGCGCGACCGGGCGCTGCCAGCACTCTGAGAACGATACGGCCCTTCCGTCCTGTCGAGGGCATCAGGGTATCGAACGAGACCGTTTCCCTGTCATATTCGACGCCAGAGATCACGTATTCCTCGCCATCAACGAAATCGACACCGCTAACCTTCAGGGCCCCGTCTACGTGTGAGATGACGTATTCCGAGCGTGCATCCTCATTGTCGGATCGCCAACGGCCGAGAAGTGTGACGGGGATGCGGAGATGGACGACGTTACTCATACCTAACTATCGGCCGATCCGGTTAAGGGCAGCCTCCAACCATAGCGGGCGTTCGCACTCCGTCGCAAACTGCTGTCGAATTATATCCAGCCTTGGCGTGTCCCCGACGGCGCTTCACGCGCTCTCCAACTCCTCGCTTAGCCCGATCCACTCGTCCTCGGCCGCCGCCAGCGCCTCGGCAAGCTCCGCGCGTTGGCGCGACAGGATGCGCGCCTTGTCGGGATCGCGGGCGAAGGCCGAGCCGTTGCCGAGCACGCCGTCGACTTTCTCGATCAGCCCGGTCAGCTTAGCGATCTTCGCCTCGGCGAGGTTGAGCTTCTGGCGTAGCGGCCCCTGCGCGCTGCGCTTGACCGCCGCGCCCTTGCGCTCTTCCGCCTTGCCCGCAGGGGCAGCCGTTTCAGCCGCTGCCTTCTCGCGCCTGGCCGCCTTGGCGCCGCCGAGCACCAGGCTGCGGTAATCTTCCATGTCGCCGTCGAAGTTCTTCACCGTGCCGTCGCCGACGATCCAGAGCCGGTCGGCGCAGGATTCGATCAGGAAGCGGTCATGGCTGACCAGGATGACGGCGCCGGGATAATCGTTGATCGCGTTGACCAGCGCCGTGCGGCTGTCGATATCGAGATGGTTCGTCGGCTCGTCGAGGATCAATAGATGCGGGCCGCCAAACGCGGCCAGCCCCAGCATCAGCCGCGCCTTCTCGCCGCCTGAGAGGTTCTTGACCGGCGTCTCGGCCTTGGCCGCGGGGAAGCCGATCTGCGCCGCCTTGGAGCGCACCTTGGCCTCGGGCGCGTCCGGCATCAGGTCGCGCAGATGCGCCACCGGCGTATCCTCCAGCCGCAATTCGTCGAGCTGATGCTGGGCGAAATAGGCGGTCTCCAGCTTCGAGGATTTCCGCATCGTCCCCGTCAGCGGCGCCATGCGCCCGCCGATCAGCTTGCAGAAGGTCGATTTGCCATTGCCGTTGGAGCCGAGCAGGGCGATCCGGTCGTCGGGCAGAAGCGTCAGGTTGAGCTTCGACAAAACCGTGCGCTCGCCATAGCCGGCGCTGGCATTGTCGAGCACGATCATCGGCGGCGCCAGCGGCCGTTCCGGGCCGGGCAGGCTGAAGGGCTGCACGTCGCGGTCGACGATGGTGTCGATCGTGCCCATCTTCTCCAGCCGCTTGACGCGCGATTGCGCCTGGCGCGCCTTCGAGGCCTTGGCCTTGAAGCGGTCGACGAAGGCCTGGAGGTGCTTGCGCTCGGCGTCCTGCTTTTCCTTCGCCTTGGAGAGCTGCATCTGCTTCTCGGCGCGCTGCCGGGCGAAGGAGGTGTAGCCGCCGCGATAGATCGTCAGCTTGCCGCCATCCAGATGCAGGATGTGGTCGACGCAGGTGTCGAGCAGTTCGCGATCATGGCTGACCACAAGCACGGTATGCGGATAGCGCTCGAGATAATCGTAGAGCCAGAGCGTGCCTTCGAGATCGAGATAGTTGGTCGGCTCGTCGAGCAGCAGCAGGTCGGGCTCGGAGAACAGCACGGCTGCCAGCGCGACGCGCATGCGCCAGCCGCCGGAGAAGTCCGAGCAGGGGCGCTGCTGCGCCGCCTCGTCGAAGCCGAGCCCATGCAGCACCGTTGCGGCCCGCGCCGGGGCGGAATGGGCGTTGATGTCGGCGAGCCTTGTCTCGATCTCGGCGATGCGGTGGGGGTCGGTCGCGGTCTCCGATTCCGCGATCAGCGCGGCGCGCTCGGTATCGGCAGCGAGCACGACCTCGATCAGCGTCTCCGGCCCGCCCGGAGCCTCCTGCGCCACGCCGCCGATGCGCCGCCCCTTGGGCAGGCTGATCGTGCCGCCCTCGGGCGAGAGATCGCCGGTGATCATCCGAAACAGCGTTGTCTTGCCGGTGCCGTTGCGGCCGACGAGGCCGACGCGCGACCCGTCCGGCAGCGAGGCGCTGGCATGGTCGAGCAGCAATCGGTCGCCGAGACGGTAGGTGATATCGTTGATCGTGAGCATGGCCGGGGTTTTGGCTTGAAGCCGGGCCGAACGCAATCGCGAAAACCGCTGGAAACACGGGCCATGTTTTGGACACGATCCCGCCTTTTCGCGGCCGGGAGGCGCGCTCACGCAGAGTAAGACAAGAACTTCCTGATTCGACGGGGACGTCATGCTGTTTGATCTGAATGCATCTGGCCGGCGCCGCCGCTCGATGGCGGCTTCGATGCTGGTCCTGCTCTCGGTCGCCGTCGCAAGTGTCGCCGCGCTGGCTGTCGTGGTGCCCTTGTCCTGATCTGAGAGCTTCAATCAAATTTAACTCTGGTGCGTTCTATTCGGCTCTCGTCTGATCCGCCGCCGCATCCGGAGTTCCGGACCTTGTTCAGTCTGAGAGTCAGACTTCCCGCCGCCATGCTTTTGCTGGCCTGCCTGGCCGTGTTCGCGGTCGGGCTGTCGGGGTATCGGGCGGTGACGATCTGGACCGAGGAGGCCGTCCGGGAGCGTCTCGACGTCCTCGCGGACGGGCGGGCCAGGGCGCTGGAGCGCCGCTGGCAGCGGCTCGGCGCCGAACTGTCTGTGCAGGCCCGCAGCGCCTATCTCGTATCCTCGCTCGACGAGATCAGGGGCTGGATGGAGCTACCCGACGAGCGCAACCTGATCTTGAAGCATTTCCAGGGGGATGGCGTATCCGATCGTGCCGAGCGCATGCAGCGCACCGGCGCAGGGGAGCGCCATGGCTATCTACAGCGACACACGGCGGTCCACGATACCTATCTCGCCGCGTTGCAGCAGTTCGACTATGCCGACATCTACCTGATCTCGCCGAAGGGGCGCGTGGTCTACAGTGTCACCAAGGGGCCGGAGTTCGGCCATCTGCTGAGCGAGCCGGATCTGGCGGGGACCGCGCTCGCCAAGGTCGTCGCCGCGGCCGGCATGATGGATGACGACGAGCCCGCCATCCTTGATTTTGCGCCCTATGACGTGGTCGGCGGCGAGCCGCGTGCCTTCCTGGCGCAGCGCTTCTATAATCCGGCCTCGCGCGAGCCCGTCGGCACGATGGTGATCTCGGTCAGCACCGCTTTCATCGACAACACCCTGGCCTCGATCGCAGGCACCTCCCACGGCATCATGACCTATGTTGTGGGTGTGGACGGGTTCATGCGCTCCGACGCTGCCGCTCGCCGCGCGGGAACCGCACCCGGCGTGACGCTCGACCGGAACCGGTTGGCGGAGTCCGGCGGTGCGCTGCTGAAATTGACCAGCCGCGACGGCGAGCCGCTGGTTGCAGCCGGCCGTGAGATCAAGGTCGGCGACGGCAGCTGGCTGCTCTGGCTGTCCGAACCGGAGCGCTCTGCTTTCGCGGTCGTCGACAAGCTCGACAGGGCCATCCTCATTGGCGGGCTCAGCGTGCTTGGTCCGATGCTTCTGGTGGCCCTATTCCTGGGGCTGTCGGTGGCAAGGCCGATTGCGGGTCTTGCCGAAGCGCTTGCCGGCATTGCGGCCGGCCGTACCGATCAGCGCATCCCGGGCGAGAAGAGGCGCGACGAGATCGGCGCGATCGCCGCCGCGGTGCGCCGCATCCGGGAGAACCTGCTGCGGGACGAGGCCTCGCGCCTACACGAGCGGGAGGAACGCGAGAGGGAGGCCGGCATCCAGCGCGGGACACTGCTTGCGGATCTCGCCGTCGATCTCGAACGATCCGTGCTGGGTGTCACCGCTGCGGTCTCGGCCGCCGCCGAGCAGCTCAGCGTCACGGCAAAGGAGCTTTCGGGTGGCGCAAACCAGACCCAGTCCAATGCCGATACGGTT
The DNA here is from genome assembly GCA_900470775.1 of Hyphomicrobiales bacterium. Taxonomy (GTDB): domain Bacteria; phylum Pseudomonadota; class Alphaproteobacteria; order Rhizobiales; family Beijerinckiaceae; genus Allobosea. Next base: position 207,310 of record UCBZ01000040.1, read on the forward strand.
CACAGCTCGACCTCACGCGCGGTTGCGAGCATCCGTTCGATCGAGAATGCGGCGCAGGAACTGCGGCTTGCCATCGATCAGCTCGACGACGACGTGCAGTCCTCCGATCGTTCGGCCCGCTCCGCCAAGGACCATGCCGACCAGATGGGTGCCGTGGTCGATCAGCTTGGCGCGGGGGCGGCGCGCGTGTCGGATGTCATCGGGCTGATCTCCGACATCGCCGCCCAGACCAATCTGCTCGCACTCAACGCCACGATCGAGGCGGCCCGCGCCGGCGAGGCTGGGCGCGGCTTCGCCGTGGTCGCTTCCGAGGTGAAGGGCCTGTCCGGCCAGACCGCCCGAGCGATCGACGACATCTCGCGCCAGATCGCCACGATGAACCAGGCGACCACGGCGACCGTCGAGGCGATCACGGGTATTCGCGACATGATCGGCGGCCTGAGCGAGGCGGTCCGGCGCTCGGCCGAGACGATGCGGCGCCAGCACGGCGTGACCCACGCCATCGTCGCCGATGTCGGCATGGCGACGAGCGAGTTCAGCCGCATCGGCGAAGCGACGAGCCTCGTGTCCGCAGCGTCGCGGCAGACCTCGGATGCCGCGGCCGCCGTGTCGCGAGCGTCCGGCGAACTCACCGAACTCGCCCACTCGCTCAAATCGCGCGTCGCGGATTTCATCGTGCAGGTACGCGCAGCCTAGGCTGAGTGCATGCAGCCTAGGCGCCTTGGCGCTTGCTCGCTTGTCGGGCGCCGGGCCAGCGTTTAACGCTGGAACGATGACACGCACCGCTTTCTACACCGGCTCCTTCGACCCCGTCACGAACGGCCATGCCGACGTCATCGCCGGTGCCGCGAGGCTCTGCGACCGGCTCGTGCTCGCGATCGGGGTCCATCCTGGCAAGGCGCCGCTGCTCGGCGCGGAGCAGCGCGCGGCGCTCCTGCGCGAGGTCGCCACGCCGTTGCTGGCGGCCACGGGCGCCACGCTCGACGTCGTGACCTTCGACGATCTCGCCGTCGATGCGGCGCGCCGGGCGGGCGCCACCATCATCGTCCGTGGGCTGCGCGACGGCTCCGATCTCGACTACGAGATGCAGATGGCCGGCATGAATGCGGTGATGGCGCCGGAACTCCAGACGGTGTTCCTCCCGGCATCCCCGGCTGTCCGCCACATCACCGCAACGCTGGTGCGCCAGATCGCCGCGATGGGCGGCGATGTCGCGCCCTTCGTCCCTGCGGCCGTGCTCCCGGCGCTGAAGGCCCGATTCGCGCAGCGTTGAGGCCACTTCTGCCCCGGCCTCGTTCACGCCTTACGGATTTTGGTTTGCATTTTACCCGGAGCGATGGTGTCTCTGGGACGAAGTGACTCGATGCGCCATCCGCCGCGCATCGCCCCCCATTGAGTTTGTCCGATGCGCCTCTCCCGCTATTTCCTGCCGATCCTGCGCGACACGCCCAAGGAAGCCGAGATCGTCTCGCACCGGCTTATGCTGCGCGCCGGCATGATCCGCCAGCAATCGGCGGGCATCTATTCCTGGCTGCCGCTCGGCCTGCGCGTGCTCAACAAGATCAGCAACGTCGTGCGCGAGGAGCAGAACCGCTCGGGCGCGATCGAGATCCTGATGCCGACGGTCCAGTCGGCCGATCTCTGGCGCGAGAGCGGCCGTTACGACGCCTATGGCAAGGAGATGCTGCGCATCAAGGACCGGCACGACCGCGAGATGCTCTATGGCCCGACCAATGAGGAGATGGTCACCGACATCTTCCGCTCCTATGTGAAGTCCTACAAGGACTTGCCGCTCAATCTCTATCACATCCAGTGGAAGTTCCGCGACGAGGTCCGACCCCGCTTCGGCGTGATGCGCGGCCGCGAATTCCTGATGAAGGACGCCTATTCCTTCGATATCGATCAGGACGCTGCCCGCCACGCCTATAACCGCATGTTCACGGCCTATCTGCGCACCTTCGCCAGGCTCGGCCTGAAGGCGATCCCGATGCGGGCCGACACCGGTCCGATCGGCGGCGACCTCAGCCACGAATTCATCGTGCTGGCCTCCACCGGCGAGAGTGAAGTGTTCTGCCACAAGGACTATCTCGATTTCGAGACGCCCGCGATCGACACCGATTTCGACAGCGTCGAGGGGCTGAAGGGCATCGTCGACAAGTGGACGAGCCTCTATGCCGCCACCGAGGAGATGCACGACAAGCCGGCCTATGACGCCATCCCCGAAGGCAAGCAGTTGTCGGCGCGCGGCATCGAGGTCGGCCACATCTTCTATTTCGGCACCAAATACTCCGAGCCGATGGGCGCGACCGTGCAGGGCCCCGACGGCCAGAATGCACCCGTGCATATGGGCTCCTACGGCATCGGTCCGAGCCGCCTCGTCGCCGCTCTGATCGAGGCCGGCCATGACGACGCCGGCATCGTCTGGCCCGACGAGATCGCGCCCTTCGACGTCGCGGTGCTCAACCTCAAGGCCGGCGACGCGGCGACCGACGGCGCCTGCGAACAGCTCTACGCCTCGCTGCTGGCGAAGGGCTATGACGCGCTCTACGACGACACCGACGCACGGCCGGGCGGCAAGTTCGCCACCGCCGACCTGATCGGCGTGCCCTGGCAGATCATCGTCGGCCCCAAGGGGCTGGGCGAGGGCAAGGTCGAGATCAAGCGCCGGGCCGGTGGCGAGCGCGAGCTGGTCTCGCTCGAGGCTGCGCTGGACCGCTTCAAGGGCAAGGCGGCGTGAGCGTCGCAACCGGTACGGAGCCGCAGAGCAAGGCCCCGACGGGGACGCGCGCCTTCGCAGGCTTCGAATGGCTGCTCGCGGGGCGCTATTTGCGCACCCGCCGGCGCGAGGGCTTCGTCTCGGTCATCGCCGGCTTTTCCTTCCTCGGCATCCTGCTCGGCGTTGCTACGCTGATCATCGTGATGTCGGTGATGAACGGCTTCCGCAAAGAGCTGCTGGAGAAGATCGTCGGCGTGAACGGCCACATCTTCGCGACCCCGATCGATCGTCCGCTCGACGATTACGATGTCGTCTCGCAGCGGTTGCGCTCGATCCCCGGCATCAGGCTCGCCATTCCGCTGGTGGAAGGGCAGGCGCTGGCCTCCTCGCAGACCGGCAATGGCGGAGTGCTGGTGCGTGGCATCCGCGAGGCCGACATCAAGGCGATCCCCTTCATCGGCGGCAACATCAAGTCCGGCACGCTCGACGGCTTCGACGGAACGCCCGGCGTCGCCATCGGTCGCAGGCTTGCCAACTCGCTGGGCATCCAGGCCGGCGATTCGATGACGCTGGTGTCGCCGCAGGGCGCCGCGACCCCGTTCGGCACGGCGCCGCGCATCAAGGCCTATCCGGTCAAGGCGATCTTCGAGATCGGCATGACCGAGTTCGACGGTAGCTTCGTCTACATGCCGCTGGTCGAGGCCCAGGCCTATTTCAACCGTGACGGCGATGTGAACGTCATCGAGATTTTCGTCGACGATCCCGACAAGACCCAAACCGTGCGCGACTCGATCGAGGCTGATGCGCCGCGTCCGCTGGTGCTGTCCGACTGGCGCCAGCGCAATCGCTCCTTCTTCAATGCGCTGGAGGTCGAGCGCAACGTCATGTTCATCATCCTGACCCTGATCGTGCTGGTCGCTGCGCTGAACATCGTCTCCGGGCTGATCATGCTGGTGAAGGACAAGACCGCCGACATCGCGATCATGCGCACGATGGGGGCCACGAGTGGCACGGTGCTGCGCGTCTTCCTGATCACGGGCGCGGCGATCGGCGTCTTCGGGACGCTTGCCGGGCTGGGGCTCGGCGTCGTCTTCGCCAAGAACATCAAGGTGATCATGGCCGCGCTGAACTGGGTCACCGGCGCCAATCTCTGGGACCCGACGGTGCGCTTCCTCAGCGACATCCCCTCCGTCATCGACTGGAGCGAGGTCGTAACCGTCGTCATGATGGCGCTGATCCTGTCGCTGCTGGCAACTCTCTACCCGGCCTGGAAGGCGGCGCGGCTCGACCCCGTCCAGGCCCTCAGGATGGGGTGAGGTCCATGTCAGACGCCGCGCCCCGCGAGACGCCGGCGCTCTTCCTCTCCCAGGTCGAGCGCTATTACCCCCAGACAGACGCGCCGCTGGAAATCCTGCGCAAGGCGGATTTCGCCCTGTGGCCGGGAGAACTCGTCGCGCTCGTCGCACCATCAGGCACCGGCAAGTCGACTCTCCTGCATGTCGCCGGCCTGCTCGAGAAGCCCGACAGCGGCGAGGTCTTCATCGGCGGCTTGCCGACGGCCAGGCTCGACGACAAGGGCCGCACGCGCCTGCGCCGGACCGAGATCGGTTTCGTCTACCAGGCCCATCATCTGCTGCCGGAATTCACGGCGCTGGAGAACGTCGTCCTGCCGCAACGCATCCGCGGCCTCGCCAAGGGGCTGGCCGAGGAGCGGGCCGCCGAACTCCTGACCTTCCTCGGCCTGGGCGAGCGGCTCGATCATCTGCCGGGCGAATTGTCAGGCGGCGAACAGCAGCGTGTCGCCATCGGCCGTGCCGTGGCCAACACGCCGCGCCTGCTGCTGGCCGACGAGCCGACCGGGAACCTCGATCCGCACACCTCGCTGCACGTCTTCTCGACGTTGGTCGCGCTGGCGCGGGCGTCGGGGCTGGCTGCGCTGATCGCGACCCACAACCTCGAACTGGCGCGCCGGATGGACCGCCAGGTGACGATCCGCGACGGGCTGGTCGTGCCGCTCTAAAGGCGGCCATCTACCGCTGCTGCCATCGCGATTTACCAGCTGTTAACCGCTTTCGACATGTCTCCCATGCAATTGACGCAAAGGCATTGACGAGAACAAAACATAAACTAACGTGAACATATCAAAAACACGGGAGTTAGCCATGATCGTAGCGCGTAAATTGGCCGCCGGAATCGCGGAGATTGCATCGCTCGGGATGTTCCTCGGCATGATCTGGGTCTGGGCGGCGCTGCTCTCTGCGCCCAACGTCTGACCATCCACAGCGTCGCGATCGGCGCCGTGGACGCCGATGCGAACGTGGCGCCATAAAGGCTGTGGAGGCGACGCTTGAGTCGCGATGCGCAGCGCAGGGCGGATGATGGCACGGCAATCGGACGACACGCGCATCCTCTCCGAGGTCGGCTTCGTCCATCTCCATGTCCATTCGAGCTATTCGCTGCTCGAAGGCGCGCTGATGATCGGGACGCTCGCCAAGATGGCGGCTGCCGACGGCCAGCCGGCCCTGGCGCTGACCGACACCAACAACCTGTTCGGCGCGCTCGAATTCTCGGAGAAGCTCGTCGGCGTCGGCGTCCAGCCGATCGTCGGCGTCCAGCTCTCGGTCGATTTCGCGGATGAGGCCGAGGGTAGCCGCAAGTCGTTGCAGCAGGTGCCGCCGCATCTCGTCCTGCTCGCGATGAACGAGGCCGGCTACGGCAATCTGATGAAGCTCGTGACCGAGGCCGCACTCGCCAGCGGCGGCTCGGGCCAGCCCCTCTCGAACCTGGAACGGCTCGCCTCCCATCACGAGGGGCTGATCGCGCTCACCGGCGGCCATGGCGGGCCGGTCGATCTCGCACTTCGCAACGGCCAGTTGCCGCAGGCGCGCAGCCGCCTCGCGACTCTGTCGCGCATCTTCGGCGACCGGCTCTATGTCGAGATCCAGCGCCATGGCGGGGAGGGCGACGCCGCCGTCGAGGCGCATCTGCTGGGTTTGGCTTACGAGGCCGACCTCGCCATCGTCGCGACCAACGAGCCCTTCTTCGCCAAGCCGGCCGATTACGACGCCCATGATGCGCTGCTGGCGGTTGCGGCGGGGCGGCTCGTGTCGGATGGCGAACGCCGCCGGGTGACGCCGGAGCATTATTTCGCCAGCCGCGCCGAGATGAAGCGACGCTTCGCCGATCTCCCAGAGGCGCTCGCCGCCACCGTCGAGATCGCGATGCGCTGTACCTGGCGGGTGGGACTGCGCAAGCCGATCCTGCCGCGCTTCGGCGAGGAGGGCCGCGACGAGGCCGAGGAACTGGAGACGCAGGCGAAGGCTGGTCTCGCGGCGCGGCTCGCCAAGCACGGCCCGGCTGAGGGCTATTCGGTCGAGGATTACGAGAAACGCCTCGATTTCGAGATCTCGATCATCACCCGGATGAAGTTTCCCGGCTACTTCCTGATCGTTGCCGACTTCATCAAATGGGCCAAGGACCACGACATTCCCGTCGGTCCCGGCCGCGGCTCGGGCGCGGGCTCGCTCGTCGCCTATGCGCTGACCATCACCGACGTCGATCCGTTGCGCTTCGGCCTGCTGTTCGAGCGCTTCCTCAATCCTGACCGCGTCTCGATGCCGGACTTCGACATCGACTTCTGCCAGAACCGGCGTGAAGAGGTGATCGACTACGTCCAGCAGCGCTATGGCAAGGAGCGGGTGGCGCAAATCATCACCTTCGGCACGCTGCTCGCGCGCGGCGTGCTGCGTGACGTCGGCCGCGTGCTCGAAATGCCCTATGGCCAGGTCGACCGGCTGACCAAGCTCGTGCCGCAGAACCCGGCCAAGCCGATCTCGCTGAAGGATGCTATCGAGGGCGAGCCCAAGCTGCAGGCGGCGGCCGAGGAGGAGCCCGTCGTCGCGCGCCTGCTCGAGATCGGCCAGAAGCTCGAAGGGCTGCACCGCCACGCCTCGACCCATGCGGCGGGCGTCGTCATCGGCGACAGGCCGCTTGAAGAGCTCGTCGCGCTCTCGGTCGATCCGCGTACCGGCATGCGCGTCACCCAGTTCAACATGAAATGGGTCGAGCAGGCCGGCCTGGTGAAGTTCGACTTCCTGGGCCTCAAGACCTTGACGACGCTGGCGACCGCCGTGAAGCTGATCGCCCAGCGCGGGATCGCGATCGATCTGGCGAGCCTGCCCTTCGACGATCCCAAGAGCTACGAGATGCTGGCGCGCGGCGAGGTCGTCGGCGTGTTCCAGGTGGAAAGCGCCGGCATGCGCCGGGCCCTGGTCGAAATGAAGGCCGACCGGATCGAGGACCTGATCGCGCTCGTCGCGCTCTATCGGCCAGGCCCGATGGACAACATACCCAGCTATTGCCGCCGCAAGCTCGGCCAGGAAGCGCCGACCTATCTCCATCCCAAGATGGAACCGATCCTGTCGGAGACGCATGGCATCATCGTCTACCAGGAGCAGGTGATGCAGGTGGCCCAGGCGCTCTCGGGCTATTCGCTCGGCGAGGCGGATTTGCTGCGCCGCGCCATGGGCAAGAAAATCAAGTCCGAGATGGACGCCCAGCGCGACCGCTTCGTGAAGGGCGCCATTGCCGGCGGCATGACCAAGGACATCGCCTCCGAGATCTTCGACCTGCTGGCGAAATTCGCCGATTACGGCTTCAACAAGAGCCATGCGGCCGCCTATGCCGTCGTCGCCTTCCAGACGGCCTATCTCAAGGCGAACTTCCCGGTCGAGTTCCTCGCAGCCTCGATGACGCTCGACATGGGCAACACCGACAAGCTCTCGGAATTCCGCCGCGATGCCGAGCGCATCGGCATCAAGGTGCTTCCCCCCGCGATCAACCGCTCCGGCGTCGAGTTCGACGTGCATGAGGGCGCGATCCACTACGCGCTGGGCGCGATCAAGGGCGTCGGTACCGCGGCGGTCGAATCGATCGTCGCAGCGCGGCGCGCGGGCGGCGATTTCCGCGACCTCGCCGATTTCGCCCGTCGCATCGACACCAAGCTGGTCAACCGCCGCACCATCGAGGCGCTGATCGCGGCCGGCGCGATGGACGTGCTGGAGCCTGAGCGCGCTCGCGCCATGGCCGCGATCGACGGGATGCTGGCGCTCTCGAACCGCACTCGCGATGCTGCGCTGGGCGGCCAGTCGGAGCTGTTCGGTGGCGGTTCGGTGCAGGAGGCCTTCCGCATTCCGCCCGTCGAGCCCTGGGCGCCGGCCGAGCGGCTCAGGCGCGAGCATGACGCCGTCGGCTTTTTCCTCTCGGGCCATCCGCTCGACGATTACGAGCATGTGCTGAAGCGGCTGCGCGTGCAGCGCTTCGCCGATTTCGCCCAGATGGTGCGCGCCAACGGTACCGGCGTCGCCAAGGTCGCGGTCTCCGTTATCGATAAATCGGAGCGCCGGACCAAATCCGGCTCCAAGATGGGCATCGTCAACCTGTCCGATCCCAGCGGCCAGTTCGAGGCGATCCTGTTCTCGGAAGGCTTGCAGCGCTATCGCGACCTGCTGGAGCCGGGCAGGGCGCTGGTGCTTCGCCTCTCGGCCGTGCTCGACGGCGACGATGTTCGCCCGCGCATTGAGGATGTCGAGGTGCTCGACGATCTCGCGGCGCGGCAGAAGCAGGACCTTCTGGTCTATCTGCGGGACGACAAGGCGCTGGCTTCGATCGCCGAGCGCGTCCGCCCGCGCGGCGACGGCCTCAAGGCCGACGGCAAGATCGCGCTGGTGATGATCCTGAACGACGGCGCCCAGGAGGTCGAGATCGAACTGCCGGGGCGCTATCCCGTCAACCAGCAGATCGCCAATGCGGTCAGGGCGGCGCCAGGCGTGGTCAGCGTCGAACTGCGCTGAAATCGTGCTCTGCGGCCTTGTGCAGGCCAGCCGGCAATGCATTCTGGCGAAGAGACGACCGCGCCGCCACAATGGCGGGCCGCAACGTCCATGCCGGGGGGCAGCCGTGAAGCACTATGTCGCGCATATCCCGATGAGCCTCGCCGTGCCCGAGGCCATGTATTGGGCCATCAAGGACGTGCTGGAGGGCGAGTACGAGACCGGCTTCGATGGCGTCGGCCTCGACATCCTCGACATCGGCGCCAATGTCGGCTCCTTCGCGCTCTGGGCGACGGCGCGCTGGCCGGGCAGCCTGGTCACCTCCTATGAGCCGCATCCCGGCACCTTCGAACTTCTGAAACGGAATACGCATCAGCGCCGCGACATCGTCGCGGTCAATGCCGCGCTGTTCCCCGGCGGCGCGAAGACCGCGAGCTTCGTCAGCCGCTTCGCCGGTGATGGCGAATCCGGCCTTGCATCCTACGCCGGCGATACCTTTGTGGATGGTGCCATGGTCGAGCGCTACGAGGTCGCGGTCGTGGATCCGGCGAGCCTGCCATCGGCCGACATCGTCAAGATCGACATCGAAGGCGGCGAGGGCGACGTGCTCGACTCAATCGACCTGTCGAAGACCTCGCTGGTGCTGCTGGAATATCAGAACCGCAGAAATCGCGATCAACTCGCCGCGCGCCTTTTGGCCGATTTCGACCTGATCGACACCGTCGAGCATATCTGGGATCCGCTGCTCGAACAGCGCTGCTACCGTCCCGATCTCGCCGGCGACGTCTATGGCCGCATGTTCGCGGCCCGCAAGGGCACGACGCGGATGACCCGCGCGGCCGGGAGGTGAGAGACGGAGGGTGGCCGGCCAGGCGCCGATCGCAGGGCTCGTTTCTATCGACGGGAGACTGATCACGCAGCGACGGTGACAAGCAGAGGGAGCATATCGATGTCGAACACGATTGTTGTCGATCGCCGCAGCCTGATTGCGGGCGCTACGGTGCTGAGCGTGGTGGCAGCGCTCCGGCCGCTTCAAGCACAGGAAAAACCGATGATCGACGCAAGGACCGCGCTCATCGTCGTCGACGTGCAGAATGATTTCTGCCCCGGCGGCAGTCTGGCCGTGGGCAAGGGCGACGAGGTGGTCGCGGTGATCAATGCGCTGGGCAAGCGCTTTGCCAGCATCGTCCTGACGCAGGACTGGCACCCGGCCGGGCATTCGTCCTTCGCCAGCAGCCACCCCGGCAAGAAGCCCTTCGAGCTGGTCCAGATGCCCTATGGCCCGCAGGTGCTCTGGCCCGACCACTGCATCCAGGGCACCAGAGGCGCCGAGTTCCGCGCCGATCTCGATCTCCCCACGGCCCAGACCATCATCCGCAAGGGCTACCGCCCACAGATCGACAGCTATTCCGGCTTCACCGAGGCCGACCGCAAGACGCCGACAGGCCTCGGCGGCTATCTCAGGGAGCGCGGTGTGACCCGCGCCGTCGTCGTCGGGCTGGCCACCGATTTCTGCGTGAGCTGGACGGCGCAGGACGCGGCGAAGGCCGGGCTGGAGACGCTCGTCGTCGAGGAAGCCTGCCGCGCCATCGACCTCAACGGCTCGCTGGCGAAGGCCTGGACGGACATGACGGCACTTGGCGTGAAGCGGGTGACGGCGGCCGAGTTGGCGGGTTGAGCACTGCGCCGAAGAGTTGTCATGCTGGGCCCGCAAAGCTAGTCAGTCGCCTTGGGGACGGGCAGGCATGAGCATCATGCCTGAATTGCCAACGAAGGATGAGCTGACATGGTTTTCTCCACGAAATCGCTTTGCGTTGCTGCGGCGTTCACGACGTTCCTGGCATCGGGCTCGGCGTCCCTGGCGCAAAGCCAGGCCGACCAGCTCAAGGTCGCCTATCAGGCCGGCCGCAACCAGCTCGGTGTTATGACCTATTGCAGCGACAAGGGGTATGTCGGCGGTGAGGTCGTCGAGATTCAGAAGAAGATGCTCGGCCTGATTCCAGTGCCTGCCGACAAGAGCGGCGGCGACGAAGCCGAAGCCCAGGGCAAAAAGGGCGTGATCTCGGCGATGGGCATGACTCAGGACATCGAGGCGCTTGCCAAGATGCAAAACGGCACGCCTGCCGCGTTCTGCAAGCAGATCGGCGATGCCTTGAAGCAGGCCGGCGCGGCGCTGCCGAAGTAGCGCCGCCACGAGACGATATTCGAAGGTCCTGGTCGGGAGCGGTCGCCGTCCGGCCAGGGCCTGCACGCCTGTCTATAAGCACGCCTGTCTTATAAGAGTCTGTGAGATAATTCGCGCCAAACGGTGGGACGGCACCGGATCACCCGGCCGAACGCCTTGCATTCCCCCGCCATCCCCTGTATGGCGCAGCCCATCCCACATGGGGAGCACCGTCTCATATCCTGAGGCGTTCCGGTGACCTTGCAGCTCATGCTCGGTTATTCGCACCCCAGAGGCTCAACCGGTAAGGACTAAAAGACGATGGCACTGCCAGATTTCTCCATGCGCCAGCTCCTCGAAGCGGGTGCGCATTTCGGCCACCAGTCGCATCGCTGGAACCCGAAGATGTCGCCCTACATCTTCGGCACGCGCAACAACATCCACATCCTCGACCTGTCGCAGTCGGTGCCGATGCTCTCGCGCGCCCTGCAGGCCGTGTCGGACACCGTCGCCCGCGGCGGCCGCGTCCTCTTCGTCGGCACCAAGCGCCAGGCGCAGGACGCCATCGCCGATGCGGCCAAGCGCTCGGCCCAGTATTATGTGAATTCGCGTTGGCTCGGCGGCATGCTGACCAACTGGAAGACCATCTCCGCCTCGATCCAGCGCCTGCGCAAGGTCGATGAGTTGCTTGCCGGCGGCGGCTCCGGTCTGACCAAGAAGGAGCGCCTGATGCTCGCCCGCGAGCGCGACAAGCTCGAAAAGGCGCTCGGCGGCATCAAGGACATGGGCGGCACGCCCGACATGATCTTCGTGATCGACACCAACAAGGAAGCGCTTGCGATCAAGGAGGCCCAGCGCCTCGGCATCCCGGTCGCCGCGATCATCGACTCGAACTCGGATCCGGATGGCATCACCTTCCCGGTTCCGGCCAATGACGACGCCGGCCGCGCCATCCAGCTCTATTGCGACCTCGTCGCGCGCTCGGCCATCGACGGCATCTCGCGTGCCTCGGGCGACCATGGCGTCGATCTCGGCGCCGCCGAGGCCCCGGTGATCATCGAGGAAGCTCTTCTCCCGCCGGTCGCGGATGCGCCTGCCGAGCAGGCCGCTGCCGATGCCGGCCCTGCCTTCGAGTTGCTGACTGCGCCGCGCGGCGCGCCGGACGACCTGATGAAGCTTCAGGGCATGGGCCCCGAGCTCGTGCAGAAGCTCAATGATGGCGGCCTGTTCCACTTCTGGCAGTTCGCCTCGATGACCCCGGCCGACATCGCCAAGGTCGATCAGGACCTGAAGCTCGCCGGCCGCATCGAGCGTGACGGCTGGGTTGCCCAGTCGCGCGAACTCGCCGACGCCTGACGATTTCAGACGGAGCGCGGCGCGTCATCGGCGCGTCGCAATCCGGCTGCTGGAATTCGACTTCTATGAATGCGACCAGCGCCGACGGCCGGAAACGGAACGTCGGCGTTTCCCGATAGGGGATCGGTCGACGGGATGACGCGGCCGGCCCCGGGCCTGGCGCCGCACGACAGACAAGGACGATAAAGATGGCTGCGATCACCGCCGCGATGGTGAAGGAACTCCGCGACAAGACCGGCGCGGGCATGATGGACTGCAAGACCGCGCTCACGGCCGTCGACGGTGACATCGAGGCGGCGATCGACTGGCTGCGCACCAAGGGTCTCGCCAAGGCCGCCAAGAAGGCCGGCCGCGTCGCTGCCGAGGGCCTCGTCGCGGTCGCGATCAAGGGCCATAGCGGCGTCGTGATCGAACTCAACTCCGAGACCGACTTCGTCGCCCGCAACCTCGAATTCCAGGGTCTGGCCCATGGCATCGCCAATGTCGCGCTGGAGCGTGGCGGCGACGCGGACGCCGTCCTCGCCCATCACTATCCGGGCGGCGGCACCGTGCAGGACGCGATCGCCAATGCGATCTCGACGATCGGCGAGAACATGACGCTGCGTCGCGTCGCCTCGCTCAAGGTCTCGGCCGGCCTGATCGGTTCTTATGTCCATGGCGCTGTCGCCGACGGCCTCGGCAAGATCGGCGTCATCGTCGCGCTGGAATCGACCGGCAACACCGATGAGCTCGCCACGCTTGGCCGCCAGCTCGCCATGCATGTCGCCGCGACCAACCCGGTTGCGCTCGACCTGGCGTCCATGGACCCCGAGGTTCTGGCTCGCGAAAAGGCGATCCTGGCTGAGAAGAACGCCGGCAAGCCCGCCCATGTGCTCGAAAAGATCACCGAGAGCGGCCTGAAGAGCTACGCCAAGGAATACTGCCTGCTTGAGCAGTCCTATATCCATGACGGCTCGAAGTCGGTCGGTCAGGTGCTCAAGGACATCGAGGGCAAGGTCGGCGCTCCCGTGAAGCTCACCGGCTTCGCCCGCTATGCGCTCGGCGAGGGCATCGAGAAGGAAGAGACCGATTTCGCCGCCGAGGTCGCCGCTGCCGGCGGCACCACGGGCTGAGCCTGAAGCGACGCAACTGAGAAAAAGGCCGCGCCCTGCGCGGCCTTTTTTGTAAGAAGGCGGTGCGGGTGTCGAATCGTGCCTGTTACAAGCATGGAGAAAAGCCGGTGAGACCCAAACGCGTCCTTGTGAAGCTCTCCGGCGAAGCCCTTGCAGGACAAGCGGGATCCGGCCTCGACGGCGGCACGCTGACCGCGCTGGCGGCCGATATCTCGAATGCCTCGCGCGAGGGCGTCGAGATCGCCATCGTCGTCGGCGGCGGCAATTTCTTCCGTGGCGTTCAGGGCCTGACCAAGGGGCTCGACCGCACCAGCGCCGATTCGATCGGCATGCTCGGCACGGTGATGAACGCGCTGGCGCTGGAGCACGCGATCGAGAGCGCCGGCGCCCCGGCACGCGCCATGTCGGCCGTGCCGATGCCTTCGCTCTGCGAAAGCTATGCCCGCAAGCGCGCGCTCGACCATCTCACCAACGGCAAGGTTGTCGTCCTGGGCGGCGGCACCGGCAACCCCTATTTCACCACCGATACGGGCGCGGCCCTGCGGGCGGCCGAGCTTGGCTGCAGCCATCTGCTCAAGGCGACGCAGGTCGACGGCGTCTATTCCGCCGACCCGAAGAAGGACCCGGCCGCCACCCGCTACGACACGCTCACCCATGAGGACGCCATCAAGCGCGACCTCAAGGTCATGGACACCGCCGCCTTCGCGCTGGCGCGCGATGCCGGGCTGACGATCGTGGTGTTCTCGATCGCGGAAGCCGGCATGCTCGCGGCCGTGCTGCGCGGCGAGGGCAGGGCGACCTATGTGACGCCGTAAGGCCTTCGCGTTATGATGTTCTTGACCCTGGCTTGCCCCCCCGCCATGGTCGCGCCCGGTTACGCAAACACCCCGGTTATGCAACACCGAAGTCGCATCGTTGCAGGCGGAAAGCCGGGTTTCCGCTTTTCGCGCGATGCACCAGTTCAAGGTCTTGAAGACGATGGCCCAGACGACATTCGATCTCGACGACGTGAAGCGCCGCATGCAGGGCGCTCTCCAGTCCTTCAAGGGCGATTTGGCCTCCCTGCGCTCGGGTCGCGCCTCGGCCAATATGCTCGATCCGATCCAGGTCGAGGCTTATGGCGCGCGTCAGCCGCTCGCCCAGCTCGCCACCGTCAGCGTGCCTGAAGCCCGCCTGCTCAGCGTGCAGGTCTGGGACCGCAGCATGGTCGGACCCGTCGAGAAGGCGATCCGCGAATCCGATCTCGGCCTGAACCCGCAGACAGAAGGCCAGGTCCTGCGCATCCGCATCCCCGAGCTGAACGAGCAGCGCCGCAAGGAGATGGTCAAGGTCGCGCATAAATATGCCGAGGAATCCAAGATCGCGGTGCGCCATGTTCGCCGCGACGCCATCGACATCATCAAGAAGGTCGAGAAGGAGGGGGCCTTCACCAAGGATGACGTGACGCGCCAGTCCGATCTCGTCCAGAAGGCCACCGACCAGCATATCTCCGACATCGACCAGGCGCTGGCGACCAAGGAAAAGGAAATCCTGAGCGTCTGACGTTGTCGGCGCGGTCCTCCGCGCAAGGATGATCCGGCACCAGGCCGAACAAGGCATACAGAGAATGTCAGCAGGCCAACGCGCGGGACAAGCCAATCCCGGCCATGTCGCCATCATCATGGACGGCAATGGCCGCTGGGCGCAGATGCGTGGCCTGCCGCGCCAGGAGGGCCACCGGCGCGGGCTCGAAGCGTTGCGCGGCGCGGTCAGGAATGCCGGCGAACTCGGCGTCAAGATCCTGACGCTCTATAGCTTCTCGACCGAGAACTGGCGCAGGCCGGCGACCGAGGTCTCGTTCCTGCTCGGCCTGCTGAAGCGTTTCGTCGAGAAGGATCTCGGCCAACTTCATGCCGCAGGTGTCCGTGTGCGGGTCATCGGCGGGCGCGACGACCTGGCCGCCGATATTCGCCGGCTGGTCGAGCATGCCGAGACGGTGACTCGCGACAACACCCGCATGACGCTGGTCGTCGCCTTCAATTACGGCTCGCGCGACGAGATCGTCCGGGCGGCGCGGCAACTTGCGACCGACGCCGCCGCCGGCCGGATCGATGCCGCGGCGATCGACGAAGCGATGTTGGCGTCGCGTCTCGATACCGCCGATTTGCCCGATCCCGAGCTGGTGATCCGCACCTCCGGCGAGACCCGCATCTCGAATTTCCTGCTCTGGCAGGCGGCCTATGCCGAATTCGTCTTCACACCCGTGCTCTGGCCCGATTTCGACCGCGCCGCCTTCGAGGAGGCGCTGGCCGAGTATGGCCGCCGCGAACGGCGCTTCGGCGGCCTGTCGGAGCCGGTCGATCGCGCAGCAGGCGCGGCGTGACCGAACAGGCCCCCGGCGGGCCCGATGCCGATCCGGACAAGGCGGGGCCGGCGAGCGAACTGCGGCTCAGGATCATCTCGGCACTTGTGCTCGCTGTCGCGATTCTGCTCGCGACCGCCTGGGGTGGCTGGCCGTTCCGGATCGTCTGGGTGCTGGTCGCCGGGTTCGTCGCCTATGAATGGCTGACGATGGTCCATCGCGGCAGCGCCGTCGCCGCCGGGATCGGCGTGGTCGTGGCGGGTTTCCTCCTCGGCGTCTCGCCGGTGAGCCAGGCGGCGCTGGCTGGCGTCGCGGCGGCCGCCGCGTTGGCCGGCGCCGTCGTCACGCCCTTCGTCAGGGGCCGGCTCGCCCTCGAAGCGTGTGGCATGGCCTACGCGCTGGCTTTCGCGCTGATCGCGCCCGCGCTGCGCTCGCTTCCCGAGCTTGGTCTGGCCATCATCATCTGGAGCTTCGCGGTCGTCTGGTTCACGGACATCGCGGCCTATTTCACCGGCCGCCGCCTCGGCGGCCCCAAGCTCATGCCGAGCGTCAGCCCGGGCAAGACCTGGTCAGGCGCGGCCGGCGGAACGATTGCAGGCACGCTCGGCGGCTATGCCGTCTGGGCGCTGACGCCTGCGGCGGCGTCGATTGTCGGTCCGGCGCTCGTCGTTGCCGGGTCGCTGGCAGCTTCCGTCTTCAGCCAGATGGGCGATCTGTTCGAGTCGAGCCTGAAGCGCCGCTTCGGCGTCAAGGATTCGAGCAGGCTCATTCCGGGCCATGGCGGCTTTCTCGATCGGCTCGACGGCTACTGGGCAGTGCTCGTCTTCGCCGGCGCGGTGCTGTTTCTGACCCGTCTCGAACTCTGAACCGCCCATGCTGCGCACCGTCACGATTCTGGGAGCGACCGGCTCCATCGGCAAATCGACGCGCGAGGTCGTGGCCGAGAATCCGGAGCGGCTGCGGATCGGTGCGGTCGTCGCCGGTCGCAATGCGATCGCGCTGGCGCGGGTCGCGATCGAGACCGGCGCCTCCTTCGCAGCCCTTGCCGATGCCGGTTCGGAGCCGGCGCTGGCGCAGGCTCTGGCAGGTACGGGCATCGCATCGGGGGCAGGGCGCCAGGCCGTGCTCGACGCGGTCGCGATGGACAGCGACATCGTCGTCAGCGCGATCGCGGGCGCTGCCGGGCTGGAGGCGACATTTGCGGCGCTGACGCCCGGCCGGGTCGTCGCGCTCGCCAACAAGGAGAGCCTCGTCTGCGCCGGCGCAGCCGTGATGGCGCGGGCGAAGGCGGTCGGCGCACGCATCCTGCCGCTCGATTCCGAGCATAATGCGCTGTTCCAGGTTCTTGGTGCCGAGCCGATCTCCGCGATCCGCAGCATGACGCTGACGGCGTCGGGCGGGCCATTCAGGACCTGGAGCGTAGCGCAGATCGCCGCGGCCCGGCCGGAACAGGCTCTGGCCCATCCGAATTACGCGATGGGCGCCAAGATCTCGATCGACTCGGCCAGCATGATGAACAAGGGGCTGGAACTGATCGAGGCCTGCTTCCTGTTCGGGCTGGAGCATGGTCAGCTCGAGGTGCTGGTACATCCACAGCAGCTGGTCCATGGCCTCGTCACCTTCCGCGACGGCTCGGTCAGCGCTGGCATGGCCTTGCCCGACATGCGCGTCGCCGCCGCCCATTGCCTCGGCGTCGATGGCAGGCTGGATGCGCCGGCGGCGCGCTTCCTCGATCTGGCGCTGACCGCCCCGCTGACCTTCGAGCGTCCCGACCTCGTCCGCTTCCCGGCGCTCGGCCTCGCGATCGCGGCGCTCGCGGCTGGCGGCGCCATGCCCGCCATCCTGAATGCAGCCAATGAGGTCGCGGTCGCGGCCTATCTCGAAGGGGCCATCGCCTTTCCCGGCATCGCGGCGCTGGTCGAGGCTGTCTGCGCCAGCACCGGGCGGGACCTTGCGGCGCCCGCCGATGTCGCTGCGGCGCTCGCCATTGACCATGAGGCGAGAAACCGCGCGCGGGCGCTCTTGTCGCGGGCGCCCTTCGCTGTCACCTAAGGCAGACGGATCGGGAGACGATGATGGATTTCGTGGCGACACTCTGGAACGCCGGCTCGTTCCTGCTTGGCTACCTCGTGCCCTTTCTCTTCGTTCTGACCGTCGTGGTCTTCGTCCACGAGCTCGGGCATTTCCTCGTCGCCCGCTGGTGCGGCGTCGATGTGAAGGTGTTCTCGATCGGCTTCGGCCGTGAACTCTTCGGCTTCAACGACAGGCACGGAACCCGCTGGAGATTCGCGGCGATTCCGCTTGGCGGCTACGTGAAGTTCTCCGGCGATTCCGATGCCTCCTCTGCCGTACCCGACTCCGACGAACTCCAGGCCATGACCGCGCGCCAGCGCGAGCGCTCCTTTCCGGCGCAATCGATCGGCGAGCGCGCCGCCATCGTCGCCGCCGGCCCGATCGCCAATTTCCTGCTCGCGATCCTCATCTTCGCCGCCACGGTCTATGTCTTCGGCAAGCCGGTCCTGGCCCCGCGCGTCGATCAGGTCGTGGCCGGCAGCGCCGCCGAACGTGGCGGGCTCCTCGCGGGCGATCTCGTGCTGTCGATCGACGGCCATCCGATCGGCAGCTTCGCCGACATGCAGCGGGCGATCTCGGTGCGACCCAATGAGACGCTGTCGATGGTGGTCGAGCGGGCGACCGGCACGGTGACGCTGCCGGTCACGCCAGCCCTCGTCGAGCAGAGCTCCCCCCTGGGCAAGCAGCGCATCGGCGTGCTTGGCATCCATGCGTCGCGCCAGGCCAGCGACTGGAAGACCCAGCAGTTCGGCCTGCTCGAATCGGCGAAGGTCGGCGTCAGCGAGACTTGGTACGTCGTCGAGCGCACCTATGATTACATCGCGAAGCTGGTCAGCGGCCGGGAATCGGTCGATCAGCTCTCCGGTCCGATTCGGATTGCACAGGTCTCTGGTCTGGTCGCGACGAATTCCGGCCTCCTAGGCCTGATCAATCTTGCTGCGATCCTCTCGGTCTCGATCGGGCTGATGAATCTGTTCCCGGTTCCGATGCTCGATGGCGGACATCTGATGTTTTATGCCGTCGAGGCGGTCCGCGGCCGGCCTCTGAGCGAGCGCGCGCAGGAAATCGGCTTCCGTGTCGGCCTCGGCCTCGTGCTGATGCTGATGCTGTTCGTTACCTGGAACGACATCATTCACGTCCGCTCGCTGCTCTAAGAGCCTTCCAGACGGCTTCTGGGCGGCCGCCCGACAGAGCGCGGCATTAACGGATTGCGCGCAATTTTAGCGAAGCTGCCGACGCGGGCGAATGTGGCGGAGTTCGCGCGCCTGAGCGGCCAACATCTTTTTCACGGGGAATCCGTGCCACTTTGCGGCAAAATCGCGGCATGACGCGTGGCCTCATGGCAACGAAGGGGCTAAAAATATTTTGTTAACGACAATGCCGGTTTGCACCCTGCGGGAAACTTTGTAGAAGCGAATGGACTGCAATGTCTCCGTGCCCCCGCCTCCAGGTGGTGGCCCCCTTTTTGGGGTGGTGACCTGAGAAAATGGAATAGGCGACCCGATGACGTCGACCCAAAAGAGCCGGTCCTTCAGAATGCGGCTCTCTCGATCAGTCGGACTTTCGGCCTTCATGCTGGCCGTTAGCGGTGGCGTAGCGTTCGCGCAGGCCGTGATTGTCCAGGGCAACAGGCGCGTCGATGCGGAGACGATCCGCTCCTACGCCGCAGGGCAGAACGCGCCGCAGGAGATTCGTCAGAATCTTCTCGCGACCGGCCTGTTCACCAATGTGCAGGTCAGCCGCCGTGGCGCGCAGACCGTCATCTCCGTTCAGGAGAACGACTCCATCAATCGTGTCGCCTTCGAGGGCAATCGCCGCCTGAAGAGCGACGTCCTGCTGCAGCAGGTTCAGTCCAAGGCCGGCGGCCCGATGAGCCAGGCGCTGATCGATGCCGACGTTGCCCGCCTGAAGGAAGTTTATCGCCGGGCCGGCTATGGCCTGTCCTCGGTCAGCGGCCGCATTGCGCCGCTCCCGAACGGCCGTTCGGACGTGGTCTTCACGGTCAACGAGAGCGGCAAGACCGGCATCAAGTCGATCAATTTTGCCGGCAACGGCGTCTATTCGTCGGGCCGCCTGCGCGGGCTGATGAGCTCGACCGAATCGAATTTCCTGAGCTGGATCAAGACCTCCGACGTCTACGACCCCGATCGCATCACTGCTGATCTCGAGCTGGTCCGCCGCTTCTACCTCAAGAACGGCTACGCCGACTTCCAGATCGTCGGCAACACCGCCCGCTTCGACGAGGCCGCCGGCGGCTGGGTCATCGACGTCACCGTCGACGAGGGTCCGCAATACCGGGTCGGCAATGTCGCGGTCGATACGACCTTGCGCGACATCGATCCTGCGCTGCTTCAGAGCTACGTCGTGACCTCGGCTGGCGACACCTATAATGCCGAAGCCGTCGAGAAGTCGCTCGTCAATCTGACGACTGAAGTGTCGCGTCGCGGTCATGCCTTTGCCCAGGTCCGCCCGCGCGGCGATCGGGATTCTGCCGGCCGCCTGATCGGCATCACCTATGTCGTCGACGAAGGCCCGCGGGTCTATGTCGAGCGCATCAATGTGCGTGGCAACACCCGCACCCGCGACTATGTCGTGCGTCGCGAGCTCGATCTCGGCGAAGGCGATGCCTACAACAAGGTCTTCGTCGATCGCGCCGAACGCCGCCTGAACAATCTCGGCTTCTTCAACAAGGTCCGCATCACCAACGAGCCGGGCTCCGCGCCTGATCGCGTCGTGGTCAACATCGATGTCGAGGACAAGGCAACGGGCTCGTTCTCGATCGCCGGCGGCTATTCGACCTCCGACGGCATCATCGGCGAGGTCTCGCTGTCGGAATCGAACTTCCTCGGCCGCGGCCAGTTCGTCCGTATCGCGGGCACGCTCGGCCAGCGTACCCAGGGCGTCGATTTCTCCTTCACCGAGCCCTATTTCCTCGGTCGCCGCATCGCGGCGGGCTTCGACCTGTTCTCGAAGTTCAGCGACAACTACAACACCGGCCGCTTCGAAAGCCGCGTCAATGGCGGCACGGTCCGCCTGACCTTCCCGATCACCGAAGAGTTCTCGATCACGCCGCGCTACTCGATCTACAGCACGGAGATCGAGATCCGGAACGATGCCGAGCGCCCGTATAACGATTGCTCGGTGCCGGTCCCGGGAGTCACTCCTGGTTTTGGTACGCCCGCTCCCACGAATGTCTTTAACTGCTTGAGTAACGGCGAAGCGACAATCGCGGTCAAGGAAGCGGCCGGCACGACGCTGACCTCGCTGGTCGGCCTCGGCTTCAACTATAACTCGCTCGACAACTTCCAGAGCCCGCGCAACGGCTTCATTGCCGAGATCAAGCCGGAATTCGCTGGTCTGGGTGGCGATTCGAAGTTCCTGCGCGTCTCGGCCGATGCGCGCTATTACAAGGAAAT
This sequence comes from Hyphomicrobiales bacterium, assembly GCA_900470775.1. Classification (GTDB taxonomy): domain Bacteria; phylum Pseudomonadota; class Alphaproteobacteria; order Rhizobiales; family Beijerinckiaceae; genus Allobosea. The sequence continues at coordinate 228,319 of UCBZ01000040.1, forward strand.
CTTCGACGACGTCGTTGGTTTCGCGCGTATCCAGGGTGGTCACGTCCAGGCCACCAGCGGCGACCTGCGCATGATCGACCACTACTTCCTCGGACCGACCCTGGTGCGCGGTTTCGCGCCGTCGGGCATCGGCCCGCGCGATGTGTCGAACGATCCGACGGCCAACGCACTCGGCGGCACCACTTATTTCGGTGGCTCGCTCGAGGTGCAGTTCCCGATCTGGGGCCTGCCGCGTGATCTCGGCCTGCGCGGCGCGATCTTCGCCGATGCCGGTACGCTGTTCAACTATGACGGCGGCAATGCGTCTGCGTTTGGCGGTTGCCCGGCTGGCGCGTCCGCCCGGCAGTTCAATGTCGCGACGAGCGGTTTGAATGGTAACGGACAGCTTGCCCAGTCCAACGTGGCCTGCGTGCGTGACAAGAACATCATCCGCTCCTCGGTCGGCGTCAGCCTGCTCTGGCAGTCGCCGCTCGGCCCGATCCGCTTCGACTATGCGTATGCCTTGTCGAAGGATGACGGCCAGTACGGCACGTTCAACGGCATCGCCGGCAAGTACGGCGGCGACCGGACCCAGGCCTTCCGCTTCTCCGGCGGCACCCGCTTCTGACGAGGCGGGGCGCTGTCAGCGTCCCGCTCCGGACCTTCTCGATGTCAGAACCGCACTTCTTCCCTATCGCGACCTCGCTCGACTTCGGCGAGGTCGCTGCCATTTCGGGCGCGACGTTGCCTGAAGGCGTGGATCCGGCGCGCGCGATCACTGGCGCCGCGGCGCTTGAGAACGCCGGCGCCGGCGACATCGCCTATATGGACAACCCGAAATATACCGAGGCGCTCGCTGCGACCTCGGCGGGGCTGTGCTTGGTCTCAGCCCGCTTTGCCGAGCGGGTTCCGGTAGGCACCACGGCGCTGGTGTCGCCCACGCCCTATCATGCCTTCGCCAAGGTGCTGGCCCGCTTCTTCCCCTCTGCCCTGAAGCCCGGTTCGATCTTCGGCTCGCAGGGTGTGGCGCCGGGCGCCTTCGTTCATGCCACGGCCGTTCTGGAGGCCGGCGTCACGGTTGATCCGGGCGCCGTCATCGGGCCGGGCGCCGAGATCGGCTCCGGGACCGTCATCGCATCGCATGCCGTCATCGGCCCGCAGGTCCGTATCGGCCGCGACTGTTCGATCGGCGCAGGCTCCACGCTGCAGGCCGCGTTGGTGGGCAACCGCGTCATCATCCACCCTGGCGTTCGCATCGGGCAGGATGGCTTTGGCTTCGCCATGAGCCCCCGTGGCCATATGAAGGTGCCGCAGATCGGGCGCGTCATCATCCAGGATGATGTCGAGATCGGCGCCAACACCTGCATCGACCGGGGCGCCAGCCGCGACACCGTGATCGGCGAGGGCACCAAGATCGATAACCTGGTCCAGATCGGCCACAATGTCGTCATCGGACGCCATTGCGTCATCGTCTCGCAGGTCGGCATCGCCGGCTCGACGACGCTGGAGGATTTCGTCGTGCTCGGCGGCCAGGTCGGCCTGGCCGGCCATTTGACGGTCGGCATGGGCGCGCAGGTCGCGGCCCAGAGCGGCGTGGCCGGCGATATTCCCCGCGGCGCACGCTATGGTGGCACGCCGGCTCAGCCGGCACTGACCTGGGCGCGCGAGACGGCGCTGCTGAAGTCGCTGGTGGCAAATCGCGGCAAGGGCCGGACCGAAGGTTGAACCCTCAGCCTGCCTGCTACTGGCGCGGTCCGATGACCCGCTCATCGCTTCGATTGCGTCTGCGGTCGTACCGATGCGAGGAGCGCGTCAATCGGCCGGCCTGGAGTGTTGGCGTCCCGCGGTGACGCGGCTAGAACGGATCAATGATGCAGCCGCTCGGACGGTTCGCACGGGAGAGAAGACACGATGACCGAGGCGACGACGGCACTGGGTGTGGCCGACATCCAGAAGATCATGGCCTGTATTCCGCACCGCTATCCCTTTCTCCTCGTCGATCGCGTCGTCGAGATGAACGGCGATGAATCCGGTATCGGCATCAAGAACGTTACGGTCAACGAGCCGCAATTCACCGGCCATTTTCCGGGGCGGCCGGTGTTTCCGGGGGTGCTGATGATCGAGGCGATGGCGCAGACGGCCGGCGTCCTCGTCGTCAGCTCGCGCGGCGAGGCCGACCCCGCGGTCAGTACTGTGCTGTTCACGACGATCGACAAGGCCAAGTTCCGCAAGCCGGTCGTGCCGGGCGACACGTTGCGCTTCCACCTCACCAAGGTCGCGCGCAAGCGCAACATCTGGTTCTACCGGGGTGAAGCCCGCGTCGAGGGCGTGCTCGTCGCCGAGGCCGATCTCTCGGCCATGGTCGTCTGAGCTGACGACCCAAATGTTTCATGATTCCATGAGTTTATTGCCATGAGTTCACTTCTATGAGTTCCAGCATTCACCCGATGTCGGTCGTCGATCCGGCTGCGCGCATCGGCGACGGCGTGACGATCGGCCCGTTCTGCACCGTCGGTCCTGACGTCGTGCTGGCCGATGGCGTCGAACTCATCAGCCATGTCGCGGTTGCAGGGCGCACCACGGTCGGTGCCAGGACGAGCATCTACCCGTTCGCCTCAATCGGCCATCCGCCGCAGGACGTGAAGTACAAGGGCGAGCCCTCGACCCTGACGATCGGCGTCGACTGCAAAATCCGCGAAGGCGTGACGATGAACCCCGGCACCGAAGGCGGGGGCATGAAAACCACCATCGGTGATCGCTGCTTTTTTCTGGCGAATTCGCATGTCGGGCATGACAGCCATATTGGCAACAACGTCATTTTCTCAAACAACGTCATGTGTGCGGGCCATGTCACGGTCGGCAATTTCGTGATCGTCGGCGGCGGCACGGGCCTGCAGCAATTCATCCGCGTCGGCGACCATGCCTTCATCGGCGGTGGGGCGGGCGTGCTGAACGACGTGATCCCGTTCGGCCTTGTTCGCGACAACCCGGCCCATCTGGCCGGGCTCAATCTCGTCGGCCTGCGGCGCCGGGAGTTTTCGCGCGAGCAGATCCATGAGCTGCGCCGTGCCTATCGGCTGCTCTTTGCCGATGAGGGCACCTTGTCGGAGCGCGTCGAGGACGTCGCCAGCGAATTCGCGTCGCATCCGCTGATCCATGAGATCCTCGACTTCATCCGCGTCGGCGGCGAGCGCGCGATCTGCGTGCCGCATGACGTCAATGCGCCGGATCGGTGAGCACTGATCCGGCAGCGGCGGCCACCATGCGTGGTCCTCTCGCGATCGTCGCGGGCGCCGGGGATTTTCCGCCGCGCCTTGCAGGCCTGGCCGCTGCGAGCGGCCGGCCGGTCTTCATCGCGGCGCTTGACGGCGCTGCCGATCCGTCGGCCTTCGGCCAGGCCGATCTGTGCAGCTATCGGCTGGGACAGCTCGGCCGCCTGCTGGAGGAACTGCGCCGGCGGCAGATCGTCGACCTCGTCCTCATCGGCAGCCTGCCACGACCGAGTTTCGCCGGCTTGCGTCCCGAAGCGTCGACGCTGAAATACCTGCCGCATTTCGCCCGCGCCTTCCGCGGCGGGGACGATCATCTGTTGCGCGGCGTCGTGGAGTTCTTCGAGGGGCAGGGCTTCACCGTCCATGGTCCTGCCGATATCGGGCCGGAGATGACGGCGCCGCTCGGCCCACTTGGCCGCAAGGCGGCGTCACCGGCGCAAAAGGAGCTCGTGGCACGGGGCTTCGAGCTTCTGGCGGCCCTCTCGCCCTTCGATGTCGGGCAGGCCGCGATCTTGGCTGACCATCGCGTCATCGCGATCGAGGCCGCCGAGGGGACGGATGCCATGATCCGACGCGTCGGCGACCTCGTCGCCTCGGGGCGTCTTCGCATTGCCAAGGGTGACGGCGTGCTGGTGAAGGCGCCCAAGGACGGCCAGGATCTGCGGGTCGACATGCCGGCGATCGGCCCCGAGACCTTGCGCCATGTCGCTGCGGCCGGCCTGTCCGGCATCGGATTGCGGGCAGGGCGGGTGCTGGTCGGCGATGCTGCGGTGCTCGCCAAGCTGGCCGACAAGGCCGGGCTGTTCATCGAAGGCGTCGCCATGGCTGGGGGCAAGGCGTGAGCCCGCCCTTCCGCCTCGCCGTCGTGGCGGGCGAGGCCTCGGGCGATGCGCTGGGGCTGCGCTTTCTCGCAAGCCTCCGGGAACGGCTCGGAGACCGCGAACTGATCATCACCGGTATCGGCGGCGAGGAGCTGATTGCTGCCGGCATGGTCCCGCTGTTTCCGCAGGCCGATATCGCGGTGATGGGCTTCGGCCCCGTGGTCGCGCGCCTGCCGCTGTTGCTGCGCCGCATGGAGGATGCCGCCCGTGGCCTCGTCGCCTTCGCGCCCGACCTGCTGCTGACGATTGACGCGCCGGATTTCTGCCTGCGCGTGGCCAAGAAGGTTCGCGCGCGTGCGCCGTCGGTCCCGATCGCTCACTGGGTCTGCCCGAGCGTTTGGGCCTGGCGCTCCGGCCGGGCGCGCCGGATGGCGCCGCATGTCGATCGCATCCTGGCGCTGCTGCCCTTCGAGCCGGAGGCGCTGGAGCGCCTGCACGGTCCCAGGACGATCTATGTCGGCCATCCCCTGATCGAGCGCCTGGCAACCCTTCGGCCTGACGAGCGTGAGGCGGCGATCCGGGCCGATGCTACGGCTCCCGTGGTGTTGATCCTGCCCGGCAGCCGCCGTTCGGAGATCCGCCACATGATGCCGGTTTTCGGCGAGGCCGTCGCGCGGATCGCCGCTGCCAATCCGGCCGCGCGCTTTCTGCTGCCGGCGGTCCCGCATCTGCGCGACGAGATCGCGCAGGCGGCCGCGGCCTGGGCTGTCCAGCCGGAGATCGTTGTCGGCGAGGCCGAAAAGCTCGCCGCCTTCCGCGTCGCCCGGGCCGCGTTGGCGGCGTCAGGCACGGTGACGCTCGAACTTGCGCTGGCGCAGGTGCCGACGGTCGCGGCTTATCGCGGCGCCGGGTGGGAGGCCGCCATTGCGCGGCGCCTGATCAAGCTGCCGAGCGTGATCCTGCCCAATCTGATCCTGGGCCGCAGCGTTGTGCCGGAGTTCATCCAGGACGATGCGACCCCCGAAGCGCTGAGCCGGCATGTTCTCGCGGCCCTGGCGGATGGCCCGGAGCGCCAGCGGCAGCTCGACGGTTTCGCCGAGGTCGAAACCATCATGAAATCGGCCGGGGCGAGCCCGGCTGCCAACGCGGTCGAGGCCGCGCTGGCGCTGGTCCAGGTCAGGCCGGTCTAGCCTGTTGGCTTGAAAGCAGGCTGGCTTACTCCAGCGCGGCGCCGGAAGCCTTGGCGATCGGGAACCACTTTGCCACTTCGATCTTGACGTGCTCGCCGAGCGCTTCCGGCGTCGAGCCGACAATCACTGCGCTGACGTCTTCGAGGCGCTTCTTCACGCCCTCGTCCTTGAGCGCGTCGTTGGCCGCCTTGTTGAGCCTGGCGACGATGTCCGCTGGCATCTTGGCCGGTCCGAACAGCGCGTTCCAGGTATAGGTCTCGTAGCCGGCAAGGCCGCCCTCGGCGATCGTCGGCAGCTCCGGGAAGGACGAGACGCGCTCCTTCGTGGTGACGCCGATGGCGCGCAGCTGGCCGCCGCGAATGAACTGCGCGGACGAGGGCAGGTTGTCGAACATGATTGGCACTGCGCCGGCGACGACGTCGTTCAGGGCCGGACCGGCGCCGCGATAGGGCACATGGTTCATGCTGACGCCGCCGATCGACTTGAACAGCTCGCCCGAGAGATGCAGCGGCGTGCCGACGCCCGACGAGGCGTATGAGTATTTGCCGGGATCGGCCTTCAGCACCGCGATGACCTCCTGAACCGTCTTGGCCGGGAAGCTCGGATGCACCACCATGACGTTGGGCACGAGCGCCAGCAGCGAGATCGGCGTGAAGTCCTTGACCGGATCGAAGGTCACGGTCTTGAGGATCGCCGGATTCAGCGCATGGGTCGAAATCGTGCCCATCAGGATGGTGTAGCCGTCGGGCGTGGCCCGGGCCACCGCGGTCGAGCCGACATTGCCGCCGGCGCCGGCGCGGTTCTCGATCACGATCGACTGGCCGAGCAGCTCGGTCATCTTCTGGCCGACGAGGCGGGCCACGATGTCGGTCGAGCCGCCAGCGGCGAACGGAACGATCAGGTTGATCGGTCGGGTCGGGAAGGGGACCTGGGCCGACGCTTGTCCCCCCGCCAGGGTCAGGGCCGATGCGCCCGTCAGAAAGCCGCGTCGGTTGAGATCATGGGACTGGGACATGCGTTCATCCTCCAAACTGTTTTCAGGACTGTAGCGGGATCGAACCAAGCGTCACCATCCCACTTCGTATCGATCGCTCCAAACGATCGGGGCGCGACGGCAAGCCGTCGCGCCCCGATATCCGGAAAATCTGCGGCTGTCGCTCAGCGGCGGCCGATCGGATTGTACTCGCGCAGCGGTGCGCCGGTGTAGAGCTGGCGCGGGCGGCCGATGCGCTGGGACGGATCCTCGATCATCTCCTTCCACTGCGCGATCCAGCCGACGGTGCGCGCCAGCGCGAACAGCGCGGTGAACATCGAGGTCGGGAAGCCCATCGCCTTCAGGGTGATGCCCGAATAGAAGTCGATGTTCGGATAGAGCTTCTTCTCGATGAAGTAGCTGTCCGAGAGCGCGATGCGCTCGAGCTCGATCGCCACGTCGAGCAGCGGGTCGTCCTTGATCCCGAGTTCGTTCAGCACCTCATGCGTGGTCTTCTGCATGATCTTGGCGCGCGGATCGTAGTTCTTGTAGACGCGGTGGCCGAAGCCCATCAGGCGGAAGGGATCGTTCTTGTCCTTCGCCTTGGCGATGTATTTCGGAATGTTCTCGACGGAGCCTATCTCCTCGAGCATCTTCAGTGCCGCCTCGTTGGCGCCGCCATGGGCCGGGCCCCAGAGGCAGGCCGCACCGGCCGCGATGCAGGCGAAGGGGTTGGCGCCCGACGAGCCCGCGAGCCTGACCGTCGAGGTCGAGGCATTCTGCTCATGGTCGGCGTGCAGGATGAAGATCCGGTCGAGCGCGCGCGACAGCACCGGGTTGACCTTGTACTCCTCGGCGGGCACCGCGAAGCACATGCGCAGGAAGTTCGAGGTGTAGTCCAGCGAGTTCAGCGGATACACGAAGGGCTGGCCGACCGTGTACTTGTAGGCCATCGCCGCCAGCGTCGGCATCTTCGCGATCATGCGCATCGAGGCGACCATGCGCTGATGCGGATCCGAGATGTCGGTCGAGTCGTGGTAGAACGCCGACATCGCGCCGATCGAGCCGACCATGACCGCCATCGGATGCGCGTCGCGGCGGAAGCCCTGGAAGAAGCGGGCCATCTGCTCGTGCACCATGGTGTGGCGCGTCACGCGATAGTCGAAATCGGCCTTCTGCGAGGCTGTCGGCAGTTCGCCTTCCAGCAGTAGGTAGCAGGTCTCGAGGAAGTCGCCATGCTCGGCGAGCTGTTCGATCGGGTAGCCGCGATAGAGCAGGACGCCCTCGTCGCCATCGATATAGGTGATCTGCGACTCGCAGCTCGCCGTCGAGGTGAAGCCCGGATCATAGGTGAACATGCCCGTCTGGGCGTAGAGCTTGCCGATGTCGATGACGGACGGGCCGATCGAGCCCGTCTTGATCGCCATGTCGACGGTCTTGCCGTCGACCTGAAGCTGGCTGGTGGTTCCGCTCATCGATACCGATCCTTTCAGGCTCGCTGCTGTCAGTCGCCGTCCCGCTCGATTTCGTCCCGGGTTGTCCATGGAGACCAGTCCGTCGTCAGACATGCCCGACATGACAGGGGCGTGTCGGGGCTGAGGCGGGCAGGTCGAAGGAGCGGTTCATCCGACTGATTTTCAAGCAATATTTGTGCCCGATACGGCAGGTGCCGGAGCAGGCCACACGTCGCGTCACTAGACCATTTGCAGAGGCTGTTCAACCGAGCTGAAAGACGGTCTGCAAAGACCGCCGCTCATGTCTGGTCGGAGAGCCGTGCCAGGGTCTCCTCGCGCCCGAGCACGGCCATCACGTCGAACAGCCCGGGCGACATGGCCCGGCCTGTGAGGGCTGCCCGCAGCGGCTGTGCCGCCTGGCCGAGCTTGAGGCCTTGCTCTTCCGCATAGCCGCGCACGGCCGCCTCCAGCGCCGCGACCGACCAGTCGTTCACGGCGGAAAGCTTCGCCGCCAAGCCGGGCAGGCGCTGCCTGGCCGCATCGTCGAGCAGGGCCGTGGCCTTGGCGTCGAGCTGGAGCGGGCGCGTCGCATAGAGATAATAGGCGCTGTCGAGCAGTTCGATCAGCGTTTTGGCGCGGTCCTTCAGGCCCGGCATGGCCGCGAGGAAGCGCGCCTCAAGCTCCGGCGACAGGGTCGCAGGCACGCCGCGCGCCGGCCCGATCTCGGGCAGGATCACCTTCAGCGCCTCAAGCAGGTCGCGATCGTCGGACTGGCGCATGTAGAGCCCGTTCAGGCTCTCCAGCTTGGCGAAGTCGAAGCGGGCTGCCGAGCGGCCGATCGAGTCCAGGTTGAACAGCTCGATCATCTCCTGCGTCGAGAAGACCTCCTGGTCGCCATGGCTCCAGCCGAGGCGCAGCAGGTAGTTGCGCAGGGCTGCCGGCAGATAGCCCATGGCGCGATAGGCATCGACGCCGAGCGCGCCATGGCGCTTCGACAGTTTGGCGCCGTCGGCGCCGTGGATCAGCGGGATGTGCGACATGCTCGGCACGGTCCAGCCCATCGCCTGGTAGATCTGGGTCTGGCGCGCGGCATTGGTCAGGTGGTCGTCGCCGCGGATGACATGGGTCACGCCCATGTCGTGATCGTCGACCACCACGGCCAGCATATAGGTCGGGTTGCCGTCCGAGCGCAGCAGCACGAGATCGTCGAGGTTCTCGTTTTGCCAGACGACGCGACCCTGGACCTCGTCTTCGACCACGGTCTCGCCGGTCTGCGGCGCGCGCAGGCGGATGACCGGCTTGACGCCCTCAGGCGCAGTCGCGGGATCGCGGTCGCGCCAGCGCCCGTCATAGCGCATCGGCTTGCCGGCGGCCTTGGCCTGCTCGCGCATCTCATCCAGTTCGGCCGGCGTCGCATAGCAGCGATAGGCGTTGCCGCTGGCGAGCATCTGCTCGGCGACCTCGCGATGCCGCGCCGCGCGCTGGAATTGGTAGACGGTGTCGCCATCCCAATCGAGACCGAGCCATTTCAGCCCGTCGAGGATCGCGGTGATCGCCGCATCGGTCGAGCGTTCGCGGTCGGTGTCCTCGATGCGCAGCAGCATCTTGCCGCCATGCCGGCGGGCATAGAGCCAGTTGAACAGCGCCGTGCGCCCGCCGCCGATATGCAGGAAGCCGGTGGGCGAGGGCGCAAAGCGGGTGACGACGGCATCGCTCATGAAGACAAGCTCCGGCTGGGCAAAGAAGGAGGGCCCAGCGATCGAAAAAACACGGCCAAACGGGGAGAAAACGAACGCAGGTGATCCCGACGCAGGATCGCGCCGGGCGTATGATGACAACCGGCGCCGCCCCTGTAACATGCTCCGGCCGCCTGCGTTAAGCGCAACATCGCAGCTGGCAAAATCGCAAGCGGCAGGATCGTATTGGCATAAGGCGGGGAGCGGCCGATGCAGCCGGCGCCGGGGCAGGGGCGTTCAGCGGGACCGCGCGGTGCGCGGGTCGGCGTGCTGTCGCTGCGCCCGCCGGCCTTCTTGCTCGGCGGACCCGGCCTTCATCTGACGCTGTCCGCATGGCGGGATGGTCTTGTCGCCGCGTTGTCGCACGAGGCCGAGCGCCGCCGGCTCTTCCTCTGGCTGCCGGTGATGATGGGAGCGGGCATCCTGCTCTACTTCGCCGCCGACCGCGAGCCGGCGCTCTGGGCGCCCGTCGCCGGCTTCGTGGCAGCCTGCGCCGGGGCGCTCGTGCTGAGGCAGCGCCGTCTCGCGCCGCTCATCTGCCTCGGCTGTGCCGCCGCCTTCGCAGGCTTTGCCGCGGCGGCCTGGCGAACCGCGACGGTTGCCGCGCCGACGCTGGATCGTCCGCGCATCGGCCAGGTCACGGGTTTCGTGGAATCGGTCGAGGCGCGCGATGCCGGCGCCCGCCTGGTCATCCTGGTGACCGGGCTGGCGGGCGTGGAGCCCGAGCGCTGGCCCAGGCGCGTGCGCGTCAATGTCCGCGCCGGCACGGTCTCGCCGGGCGATCATATCGCGGCCGTGGCGCGCCTGCTGCCGCCGCCGGGTCCGGCGCGGCCGGGCGGCTATGATTTCGGCCGCGACGCCTTCTTTCGCGGGCTTGGCGCCGTTGGCAGCATTCCTGGCAAGATCAGTCTGACGCCGGCGCCACGTCCACCGCCGACCGAACTGACGCTGGCGGCGACGATCGACCGCGCGCGCAACGCCCTGACCCGCCGTATCGCGGAGATCGGCGGCGGCCAGGCCGGCGCCATGGCGGCCGCCCTCGTCACCGGCAAGCGCGGCCTGATCACCGAGACCACCAATACCGATCTGCGCGCGGCCGGCATCTACCACATCGTTTCGATCTCGGGCCTGCATATGGTGCTGGCCGCTGGCACGATCTTCTGGCTGGTGCGGGCGCTGCTCGCTGTGTCGCAGACGCTGGCGCTGCGATGGCCGGTCAAGAAGTTCGCCGCCGTCGCGGCCATGATCGGCGCGATCGGCTACTGCGTCTTCTCCGGCGCCGAGGTCGCGACCGTGCGCTCGCTGATCATGACGCTCGTCATGCTCGGCGCGATCCTGGTCGACCGTCCGGCGCTGAGCATGCGCAATCTCGCGCTCGCGGCGATGATCGTGCTGCTGCGCGAACCCGAAGCCCTGCTCGGCCCGAGCTTCCAGATGTCCTTCGGCGCGGTCGCGGCCCTGATCGCCTTTGCAGAGCGCTGGGAGAGCCGCGGCCGCCCTCAGCCGCCCTCTGTCCTGCCCTGGCCAATCCGGCCGCTCTGGATCGCGGCGACCGGCATCGTGATCACGACGCTGCTGGCGACGGCCGCGACCGCGCCCTTCGGCGCCTATCACTTCCAGACCTTCAATCCCTTCGGCCTGCTCGGCAACGCGCTGGCGCTGCCTTTCGTGTCTCTCTGCGTCATGCCGGCGGCGGTCTTCGGCGTGCTGGTCTATCCCTTCGGGCTCGATGCACCGGCCTGGTGGCTGATGGGCTTTGCCTCGGACGTCGTGCTGAAGCTGGCGCATTGGGTCGCGACCATCGACCATTCGACGCTCGTCATCGCCGCTTTCGGGCCAGCGGCTCTGGCTTGCTTCGCCGCATCGCTGCTCTGGATCACGCTCTGGACGACGAAGCTGCGCCTGCTCGCCATCCTGCCGCTGATTGGAGGCGTCGCCGTCGCGGCCAAGCCCGAACGGCCCGATATCCTGATCGAGCGCGACGGCTCCGGCATCGCCGTGCGCGGCAAGGACGATCTCCTGATCCTGGCCGGCAAGCCGAGCCGCTTCGTCCTGCAGCAATGGCTGACCGCCGATGGCGACGGCCGCAATCCCGACGACTTCGCCTTGCGCCAGGGCGCGGCCTGCGATGCGCTCGGCTGCGTGATCGCGACGAAGGATGGTCGCAGCATCGCCTATGCCCGCGACCGGCTCGCTATCATCGAGGATTGCCGGCGCGCCGACCTCGTCGTCACACCAATCCCCTGGACCGCGCCCTGCGCCGCGAAACTCGTCGACCGCACGGCCTTGAACCGTGATGGCGCGACCGCGCTGGTGCGCCGGCTCGGCGGCTGGCGCAGCCACGCTTCCGAGCAGGGCGGCGACCGTCCCTGGAGCCGCAAGGCCGAGACCCCGCCGTCAGCGCAGGCACGGCAGACCGCACCGGCAGCGCAAGCCGCAGCGCCGCCCGTGGACGACGCCGAGCCCGAGCGGCTTCCGTAAGGCCGCGGCTTCAGTAGCGCCGCATCAGATTGACCAGCCGGCCCTGGATCTTGACCCGGTCCGGGCCGAGCACGCGCGTTTCATAGGCCGGATTGGCGGCTTCGAGCGCGATCGAGGAGCCGCGCTTGCGCAGCCGCTTCAGCGTTGCTTCCTCGTCGTCGATCAGGGCGACGATGATGTCGCCGGTATTGGCGCTGTCCTGGCGCCGGATCACCACCGTGTCGCCGTCGAGGATGCCGGCATCGACCATGGAATCGCCGCGAACCTCGAGCGCGTAATGCTCGCCCGTGCCCAGCATGTCGGCCGGCAGGGCGACGCTATGGCTGCGGCTCTGGATCGCGGAGATCGGCGTGCCGGCCGCGATGCGACCCATCACCGGGATCGAGATGGTTCCCCGCGCATCCTCGGGCACGGTCTCGACCGGCCTGACCTTGCCGAGACCGCCATCCCTGCCCATTCCGCCATCCTTGCCGAGTCCGCCCTGGACGATCGACGGATTGAAACGGCCGCGTGCGGCTGGCTGGCCGCCGGCACCGACGCCCTCGGGCAGCTTGATGATCTCGAGCGCCCGGGCCCGGTTCGGCAGGCGGCGGATGAAGCCGCGCTCCTCCAGGGCCATGATCAGGCGGTGGATGCCGGATTTGGACTTCAGATCGAGCGCGTCCTTCATCTCGTCGAAGGAGGGCGGCACGCCGCTTTCGCGCAGGCGTTCCTGGATGAAGCGAAGCAGTTCGAACTGTTTGCGTGTCAGCATGGTCCCCGCCGGCGCGATGATGATTGAATCTGGGTTCGGATTCGAAACAAATCACGAACACCATACCCGTTCGTGTTGTGTTCTGCAAGCAAAACGCGTGCGGGACCACCGTTCAGCGCAGCCTGATGATGCGGCAGGGATCGCCTTTCCTGGCCGGCGCAGCGAAGGCGGGGCGGATTGCCAGCGCCTGCGCGCGTGCCAGCAGGCCGAGCATCGAGGAATCCTGCCGGTCGAACGGCGTCGCTTCCCAGCCGGCTTGAGTCAAAGCGAGGTCGGAGCGCAGGTAATCCTCGCGCTCGTCATTGGCCGGCATGTCGCGGCCGAGGATGCCGGGTTCGCTGCGATCGCGCTCGGGTGCGGCCATGCCCAGCAGCGCCTCGATCAGCGGCACGACGAAGAGATGGCCACAGACGATCGAGGAGACCGGGTTGCCGGGCAGGCCGACCGCGACCATCTCGCCAAGCCGGCCGGTCATCATCGGCTTGCCCGGGCGCATCGCGATCTTCCAGAAGCCGAGGGCCATGCCGCCCCGCGTCAGCGCCTCCTGCACGAGGTCGTGCGCGCCGACCGAGGCGCCGCCCAGCGTGATCAGCACATCGGCGCCGGCCGACCGGGCGCGCTCGATCCGGGCCGCAAGGTCGGGGTGGTTGTCGCGTGCGATGCCGAGATCAAGCGCGGTCGCGCCGGCCTGCTCGACCAGCGCAGCCAGCGAAAAGCTGTTCGAGGCGACGATCTGGTCGGGTCCGACGATTTCTCCGGGCGAGACGAGTTCGTCGCCGGTGGCGAGGATCGCGACCAGCGGCTTAGCGCGCACCGGCAGGGTCGGGTGCCCGGCTGCCGCAGCGAGGCCCAACGCGGCGCTGTCGAGCCGGCGCCCGGCTTTGAGCAATATATCGCCTGTGGTGAAATCAAGCCCGGCCGCCCGGACGAACTTGCCCTTGGCCGCGCCTTCGCGAACCCGGATCGTGTCGGTGCCGACGCCGTCGGCATTCTCCTGGATCAGGATCGTGTCGGCACCTTCTGGGATCGGCGCGCCGGTGAAGATGCGCACGGCCTCGCCGGCCGCAAGTGAGCCCGCAAAGGAGCGACCGGCAGCGGATTCGCCGATGACGCGCAAGGTACTGCCCAGCGCCAGATCGTCCGCCCGCACGGCATAGCCATCCATCGCCGAATTGGCGAAGGGCGGTTGCGTCCGCAGCGCGACAACGTCCGCGGCCAGCACGCGCCAGGCGCATTGCACCAGCGGCAGGGTCTCGGCCGGGGTCGCTGCCGGCACGCTGTCGAGCAGCGCCTTCAGCGCGACCGGGACCGGGGTCAGGGCCATCAGACGCTCTCAGCCTCGGCGCCGCCGGCCTCGAAGGTGCCGGATTTGCCGCCGGATTTGTGCAGGAGCCGGATGCCCTCGATCCGCATGGCGCGGTCTGCCGCCTTGACCATGTCGTAGACCGTCAGGCAGGCGACGCTGACGGCGGTCAGCGCCTCCATCTCGACGCCGGTCTGGCCCTTCATCCTGACCTCGGCGCGCACGCGCACGCCGGGCAGGGCTTCGTCGAGTTCGAGATCGACCGTGACCTTGCTGATCAGCAGCGGGTGGCAGAGCGGGATCAACTCATGGGTGCGCTTGGCCGCCATGATGCCGGCAAGGCGCGCGGTGCCGAGCACATCGCCCTTCTTGGCGTCGCCGTCGCGCACGATCGCCAGCGTCTGGGGCTGCATCACGACACAACCCTCGGCGATCGCCATGCGCGAGGTCTCGGCCTTGTCGCCGACATCGACCATATGCGCCTGGCCGCGCGCATCGAGATGGCTGAGCTGGCTCACGCTGCGCTGTCCTGCCTGCCGGTGAGGAGTTCGCGCGTGGCGGCCGCGACATCGGCCTGCCGCATCAGGCTTTCGCCGACGAGGAAAGTGCCGACGCCGACGCGGTTCAGCCGGGTGATGTCGACATGGCTGAAGATGCCGCTCTCGCTGATGACGATGCGGTCGGCCGGCACGCGCGGCGCCAGCCGCTCGGTCACGGCGAGATCGATCGTGAAGTCGCGCAAATCGCGGTTGTTGATGCCGAGCAGCTGGCTCTTCAGCGCCAGCGCCCGGTCGAGTTCGGCCTCGTCATGGACCTCGACCAGCACATCCATGCCGAGGCCCTGGGCGGTCGTTTCGAGGTCGTGCGCGGTGGCATCGTCGACGCCGGCCATGATGATCAGGATGCAGTCGGCGCCCCAGGCCCGCGCCTCGAAGACCTGGTAGGGATCGTAGAGGAAATCCTTGCGCAGCGCCGGTAGCCCGGAAGCCGCGCGCGCCTGGATCAGGAATTCCGGTTGGCCCTGGAAGGACGGTCCGTCGGTCAGCACGGAAATGCAGGCGGCGCCGCCGGCGGCATAGGCCCGCCCCAGCGCCGGTGGATCGAAATCGGCGCGGATCAGGCCTTTTGAGGGGCTCGCCTTCTTGATCTCGGCGATTAGGGCAGGATGCCCCTGCGCCAGCTTCACCGAGAGCGCGTTGGCGAAGCCTAGCGGCTTGGGCGCCGCGCGTGCGAGGCTCTCGATATGGCCGGCCGGAATGGCCTGCTTGGCGGCCGCGATCTCCCGGCGCTTATAGGCTTCGATCCTGGCGAGGATGTCGGTCATCGCCGCCTCACGCGTTCGAGCAGGCGATGAGCGAGGCCAGCGTCGCCTTGGCCTTGCCGGAATCGAGCGCGGCGGTGGCGCGCGCCAGCCCGTCGCGCAGATCGCCGGCCTGTCCGGCCACGACGAGCGCGGCGGCTGCATTGAAGGCGGCAATATCGCGGAAGGCCGTCTTCCCGCCGTCGAGCACGGCGCGCAGCGCGGCGGCATTCTGCGCCGGCTCGCCGCCACGCAGATCCTCGGGCTTGGCTTTCGCCAGCCCGACATCGTCGGGGCTTATCGTGAAGCTATCGATCTTGCCGCCATCGAGCGAGACGACCCGCGTCGGCCCCGTGGTGGTGATCTCGTCAAGGCCGTCCGATCCGTGCACGGCCCAGATCCGGGTCGAGCCGAGCGTCGCCAGCACCTTCACCATCGGCTCAAGCCAGGTCTCGGAAAAGGCGCCGATGAGCTGCTTCTTGACGCCGGCCGGATTGGAGAGCGGCCCGAGCAGGTTGAAGATCGTGCGCGTGCCGAGCTCGACCCTCACCGGCGCAACATGGCGCATCGAGGCGTGATGCGTCGGTGCGAACATGAAGCCGACCCCGGCCTGCGCGATGCAACGCTCGGTCGCCTCGGGATCGAGCCCGACCTTGACGCCGAGCGCGGTCAGAACATCCGCCGCGCCCGATTTCGAGGACGCCGCCCGGTTGCCGTGCTTGGCGACCGGCACGCCGCAGGCCGCGGTGATGATCGCCGCCAGCGTCGAGACATTGTAGGAGCCCGATGAGTCGCCGCCGGTGCCGACGATGTCGATCGCCTCAGTCGGCGCCTTGACCGTCAGCATCTTGCCGCGCATCGCGCCGACCGCCCCGGTGATCTCCTCGACGGTTTCGCCGCGCACGCGCAGCGCCATCAGGAAAGCGGCCGCCTGGGCATTTGTCACACCGCCCGAGAGGATCGTGTCGAAGGCATCGCGCGCCTCGTCGCGCGACAGCGAGGCGCCGGTCGCGACCTTGGCGATGAAGGGCTTGAAATCGTCCATGGGAACTCTGTGAAGCAGTCGGCTAGGATCGGGTCAGGCAGTGCCGGCAAGCGCGGCAGTCGCGTGTTCGCGCTGCCATCGCTCGGCGAGATCGAGGAAATTCCGCAGGATGGTGGCGCCGTGCTCGGAGGCGATACTTTCAGGATGGAACTGCACGCCATGCACCGGCAGGCTGCGATGCGACAGCGCCATGATCAGCCCGTCGCCGCTCGTGGCCTCGATTTCGAGATTGGTCGGACAGGTCTCGCGCGCCACCACCAGCGAATGATAGCGCGTCGCCTGCAGCGGCCCGTTGATGCCGCGAAACAGGCCGCGCGCCTTGTGCTCGATCACTGAGACCTTGCCGTGCATCGGCAGCGGCGCGCGCACGACGTCGCCGCCGAAAGCCTGGCCGATCGCCTGAAGCCCAAGGCAGACGCCGAAGATCGGCTTGGCGCTGGCGCCCTCGCGCACGAGATCGAGGCAGATGCCGGCTTCGTTGGGGGTGCAGGGGCCCGGCGACAGCACGATCGCGTCATGCTCGTTACTGAGGGCTTCCGCAACCGTCAGCGCATCGTTGCGGCGCACATCGACATCCGCCCCCAGCCCGCCGATCAGGTGGACGAGGTTCCAGGTGAAGCTGTCGTAATTGTCGATCAGCAGGATGCGCATCGGCCCGCCCATGGATTTTGGGTTCCGGTCATGCACGGTCGAGGGCGGAGAGGTCAAGGTCGTGAGCAGAATGACCCGCGATCAGGTCAGATTGAGGGGCTTGCGAAGCATCAATTCCACGCGACAACGGGTCAATTTCCATTCACTTGGCAGACTTTCACGAGTGCCCGCGCCTGAGGCCTTGGGCCCTCTCACATAGTCCTCGTGGAGTATTGTATCGCCACGCCCCCCGGAGGCTTCCTTCAACCGATCGGCTACCTCTCGAGGCCAAGCAAGATAGGCGCGCGGGATCTGATCGTCAGGAATGCCCTTGAACTGCACAAGGCATAAGGCAGTCATAGGTTTGTGTCGCTCAAACCAGGATTCTGCTGCGGCGTGATAATTGGCGTTCTTTATTTTTGCGAGTTGTGTTTGAGAAAGGCCCCAGCTTCCATCTTGGCTGCCTTTCACCGACACTTTGAGCATCCGTTCACCTTCGGCAATCATCAGATCGTATTCCGGTTGGTTCGCTCCATACTGAACGGATACATCATACCCAAAACGAGCAAATTGCGCCGCTGTAAACGCCTCAGCAGCAGTCGCCACATGCCACGATCTAAGTTTGATCGGCGTAGCGTCTATCATTCCTAGCCCCGAGCCCCGCGCGGCATGCCCGCCGTGCGGATCGTACCCTGGCCGGGAGCGGTCTCGATGCCGAGCATCGGCAAGGCGAGCGTGCGCTGGCCGCGGAAATCGACATGGCAGACGAGCAGCCCGCGCTCCTCGATATAGGCGATCAGCCGCCGCGCCCGGCTGGGCGAATGGCTGCCATAGACGCTCGCCAGCTCCGCATCGCTGGGGCACGGCGCGCCTTCCAGCGCGGCGCGCGCGATGAACAGGAACAGCCCGTGCAGATCGTCGGGCAAGGCCAACGAGGCCGCGACGGCAGCCTGCCAGCCATGCGACTCGACGATCTCGTCGCTGGCACCGGCCTTGGCCACGGCCAGCCGCCGGCGGAACTCGTCGAGGCTGAGATGGCTGCGGCCGAGCCGGCGCATCCGGCAGCGCACGGTGAAATCCTGGTAGAGCACGGCGACCTGGCGCGAGCGCGCCTCGGGATCGGCCATCAGCTCGCGCAGGATCTCGACCATGATTGCCTCGCGCTCGGCCGGCTCCATCGGAACCTCCGGCTCGGGTTCGGGCACGGCCGGGCGATAGCTCTCGATCTGGCGCATCGTCTCATGCACTGCCGGGCGCGGCCGAGGAGCCGGACGCGGCGGCCGGGCCAGGGGGATCACCTCGTCGGCGCCGGCCGTGAAGATCAGCTTGCCGGCTTCTTCCGGAGCCTGTTCTGGCAGCGGCATCAGTCCCGGCGCGCCGCCGCGATCGACTGACGTCGCTGGGCCGATCCGCAGCGGCAGCGGCCGCTTCGACAGAGCCGGTCCCAGCGCGACGAACTGGCCGCGCTCGAGGTCGCGGAACATCTCGGCCTGCTTACGGTCCATGCCGAGGAGGTCGGCGGCGCGGGCCATGTCGATGTCGAGGAAGGTGCGCCCCATCAGGAAGTTCGAGGCTTCGGCGGCGACGTTCTTGGCGAGCTTGGCGAGGCGTTGGGTGGCGATGACACCCGCCAGTCCGCGCTTGCGGCCCCGGCACATCAGGTTGGTCATGGCGCCGAGCGAAAGCCGCCGCGCCTCGTCCGAAACCTCGCCCGCCATCACCGGCGCGAAGAGCTGCGCCTCGTCGACGACGATCAGCATCGGGAACCAGAGAGAACGATCGACGTCGAACAGCCCGCCGAGAAAGGCCGCGACCGCGCGCAACTGCTCGTCGGCTTCGAGGTTTTCGAGATTGAGCACGACCGAGACGCGGTGCTGGCGCACCCGCAGGGCGACGCGCTGCAGTTCCGCCTCGCCGCATTGTGCATCGACCACGACATGGCCGAACTGGTCGGCGAGCGAGACGAAGTCGCCCTCCGGGTCGATCACGGCCTGCTGTACCAGCGGCGCGCTCTGTTCGAGCAGGCGCCGCAGCAGATGCGATTTGCCGGAGCCGGAGTTACCCTGGACCAGAAGCCGCGTCGCCAGCAATTCCGCGAGATCGAGCAAGGCGGGTTGACCGCCCTGGCCCAAGCCCATGTCGATGGCTGTCGTCATGCCGTGATCGCATTGCTCCAGAAATTCGGGTGGCCTCTCTAGCACGCGCGCGAGCCCGATGCCGTTCTCCCGTCACCCCTTCCACAGCAAGATGCGAGCACGGGGCGCGTGCGGCTATGGCGAGGAAGTATTTCGGACCGGAAGTTCTTCGGGGATCGAACTCTTCGGGAATCACGGTGGTCAAGGACTTGAAGTCGAGGCTTGTGCCGGGTACGCCACAGAAACATTTGGTGACATTCCGCCAAATCCAGATACATGCCGGGGGGCGGATCATGGGCTCGAGTCTGAAGACGCTGCAGCGCTTGATGACGTTGACGCGCGCGGGAGATTTGCCGCCGGGCGGGGCGATCTGCGACATCGGCGCGACCCAGCTTTTCGGCGGCGATCTGGCCTCTGACGGCGCGCGTCAATTCCTCGAATTCTATGCGTCGCTGACGCCCGCGGCCAAGAAGCCCTCCGAGCTTGCCGAGGGCGTGCTCGCCAAGCTCGGACATGGCGGCTTTCTCGGCGATCTGTTGGCCCTGGCAGGCTTCGAATACACCGCGCTCGATATCTTCCACGCCCGCAACACCATCCTGTTCGATCTCAACGTCCATGCGCCGGGGCCCAGGCTCTATGGCAAGTTCGACCTGGTGATGAATCTCGGCACGACCGAGCATGTTTTCAGCCAGCTTCGAGCCTTCCAGACCATTCATGAGCTGACGAAGCCGGGCGGCGTCGTCTATCACGACCTCCCGTTCGCCGGTTACTTCGATCATGCCCTGTTCCGCTACGATCCGCTGTTTTTCCGCGAGATCGTCAAGGCGAACAGCTATGAGGTCCTGCTGCAGGAAATCACCAAAGGCGCCGAGAAGCCGGTTCCCCTCGATGTCCGCACCATGGGCTATCCGGACGCGACCGTGATCGATATCGGCATCGAGGCGATCCTGCGGCGCACCAGCGCCGAGGTCTTCAAGGTGCCGATGGAGATCAGCACCTCGCTCTCGGTCGATCCCGGCTTGAGCGATGTCCAGGCCGACGATGCCGTGATGATGGCGCCGGGCTTTCTCGTCGCCTATGGCGCGGGCGCCGAAGGGCTGCCGTTCCGCGACCTCAGCGCGCTCTGGCTGCGGCGGGCAACCGCCGGCGTGCGCCGCCGCGTTGGGCTTTAAACCCGCTCGACGTCCCCGTCAGCGCGGGCAGCGGCGCGTGCGTTCCTCGCGCTGGATCTCGGCGATGCTGCGGCGCTGGCTGTTCGACAGCGGCAATTCCTCGGCGTTGTCGTACTGGCAGCCGGCATTGCCGAAAGCCTCGATGCCGCGACGCGTGCGGAAGCAGTAGCCCTGCGCCTTGTAGATCTCGTTGCGCGCATACCAGAGATCGTCACATGTCTCGGCGCGGGCAGGAGCGGGCAGCACTGCAAGGCCGAGCAGAAGCCCGAGCGCTGCCATGCTCATCGTCAACGTTCGCCGCATGGCCGATTCTCCGTCTCCGCGCACAGATGCGCGGCAATCTGCGCGAAGCGGCGGAACGCGGCAACCCGCCCGCTTTCCCGATTGCTCCAGAGCGCGTCGCGCGGACGTCGTCTGGGGCCGCTAGGCTGGCGCGGGAGGAGCGGATCATGCGCGCATATGGCTATTGCGAACGGCTCGGCGCCGAACTCTGGGCCGAGCCCTGGAATGCGCTGACCAACGGCGCCTTTCTTCTGGCCGCATGCGCCGCCCTGCTGTTGTGGCGCCGCGCCGGCGGTCAAGACCGGCCGGCGCTGGTCATGCTGCTGCTCGTCTTCGCCATCGGCATCGGCTCCTTCCTGTTCCACACCATGCCGCAGCCCTGGACGCTGGCTGCCGATGTCGTGCCGATCCAGCTCTTCGCCTTCTCCTATTTCGGTCTGGCACTGGCGCGTTTCGTCGGCCTGCGACCCGTGGCGACGGGGCTCGGCACGCTGGCCTTCGTCGCTTTCGCCTTGTCGCTGTCATGGGGGCTCGCGCCCTTGCTCCCACCGGAGCTACGCGGTTCGGCAGGGTATGGTGCCTTCCTGCTCGGGCTCGTCGGCATGGCCGCAGCGCTGCGGCGGCGGCCATGCCAGGCTGGGACGGCGCAGCTTATCGGCCTGGCCGGGCTCGTCTTCGCCCTGTCCCTGACATTCCGGACGCTCGACGGCCCGCTCTGCGCAAGCGTCCCGCTGGGAACGCACTGGCTCTGGCATCTGCTGAACGCGACCGTTCTGTATCTGCTGCTCAGGGCCGCGATCATGCATGGATCGGGCAGGGCGGCCGATCGCTAGACGGTAGCGGCCACGATCGGGCGGGACTACGATGACCGCCGAAACAACCGCGCACTGCCACAACGGACCAGATCTCATGACCCGCCGCGCCCGCATCCTCGTGATCAATCCCAATTCCAACGAGGCGGTGACGGAAGGGCTGCGTCAGGCGGTGCTGCCGCTCTCCTATGCGGAGGGGCCCGAGATCATCTGCGAGACGCTGACCGAAGGCCCGTTCGGCGTCGAGACGCAGGAGCATGCCGAGAGCGTCACGATCCCCCTGCGCCGCAAGGTCGAGGCAGCCAACGACGTCGATGCCTTCGTCATCGCCTGCTATTCCGATCCCGGCCTCCACGTCGCGCGCGAGGGCACGGCGAGCCCCGTCTTCGGCATCGCCGAGAGCGGCGTGCTGACGGCGCTGGCGCGTGCCGACCGCTTCGGCGTCATCGCGATCAAGACCCGCTCGATCCCGCGCCATATCCGCTATCTCCGGCAGATGGGGCTGATGGACCGGCTGGCCGGCGAGCGGCCGCTGGAGATGTCGGTCGCCGAGACGGCCTCGGGTGATCGCACGCTGGAGCGCATGATCGCGATCGGGCGCGAGCTCAAGGACAAGGACGGTGCCGGCGCCATCGTCATGGGCTGCGCCGGCATGGCCCGCCACCGCCGGCCGCTGGAGCAGGAGCTCGGCATCCCCGTCATCGACCCGACGCAGGCCGCGGTCGCGATGGCGATCGGCACCATCGCCGTCAGGTAAAGCAAGCGCACTGCATACCACGACGTCATCCCGGGCTTGCCCCGGGATCCATCGTAAAGCTCCGGAGCCCCACGTTGGATCCCGGATCGGCGCCGCTGACGCGGCTTGTCCGGGATGACGCAGTGGTTCCGTGCAAGCTATGCATGCTCTAAGAAGTCGCCATGCTGAAAGACTTCTTCGCCTATTATCGCCCGCACCGGACGCTGTTCCTGGTCGATTTCGGCTGCGCCGTCGTCTCGGGGCTGCTCGAACTCGGCTTCCCGATGGCGGTGAAGGCCTTCGTCGACCTGCTGCTGCCGCGCGGCGACTGGCCGCTGATCCTGATGGCGGGCGCGGCACTGCTGGTGGTCTACGCAGTCAACTCCGGCCTGATGGCGGTGGTGACTTATTGGGGTCACCGGCTCGGCATCAACATCGAGACGGAGATGCGCAGGCGCGCCTTCGATCATCTCCAGAAGCTCTCCTTCCGCTTCTATGACGAGCAGAAGACCGGCCATCTCGTCGCCCGCGTCACCAAGGATCTGGAAGAGATCGGCGAGGTCGCCCATCACGGCCCCGAAGACCTGTTCATCGCGATCATGACCTTCATCGGCGCCTTCCTGCTGATGCTGAGCGTGCATCCGCACCTAGCCCTGATGACCGCGCTGATCGTGCCGCTCGCCGGATTCATCGTGGCGCGTTACGGCGCTCGCATGGCGAACAACTGGCGCACCCAATTCGGCCGGGTCGGCGCCTTCAACGCCCGGCTGGAGGAGAACATCGGCGGCATGCGTGTGGTCCAGGCCTTCGCCAACGAGGCCCATGAGCGCGCGCTCTTCGCCGGCGACAACCAGCGCTACCGCACGACCAAGCTCGAAGCCTACCGCATCATGGCCGCGAGCCAGGCGGTGAACTATCTCGGCATGCGGATGGTCCAGCTCGCGGTGATGCTGGCGGGGACCTGGTATGTCGTGCAGGGCAGCCTGAGCGTGGGTGGCTTCGTCGGCTTCCTCTTGCTGGTCGGCGTGTTCTACCGCCCGCTCGACAAGATCGCCAACGTCATCGAGACATATCCCAAGGGCATCGTCGGCTTCCGCCGCTATCAAGAGCTGCTGGCGACAGAGCCCGACATCGCCGATGCCCCCGATGCGATCGAAGTCCCGGCGCTGAAGGGCGACATTCGCTTCGAGAAGGTCGATTTCGGCTATGCTCCGGGCAGGCCCGTGCTGGCCGGCATCGACCTCGCCATGGCAGCGGGCGAGACGGTGGCCTTCGTCGGCCCATCCGGCGCCGGCAAGACCACGCTGCTCTCGCTGCTGCCGCGCTTCTACGAGATCGATGCGGGTCGCATCACCGTCGACGGCCACGACATCCGCAAGCTGACGCTGGCCTCGCTGCGCCGCCAGATCGGTATCGTGCAGCAGGATGTCTTCCTCTTCGCCGGGACGATCCGCGAGAACATCGCCTATGGCCGCCTCGATGCGAGTGAGGACGAGATCACGGAAGCCGCGAGGCGCGCCCGTCTGGAGACGATGATCGCCGACCTGCCTGATGGCCTCGACACGCTGATCGGCGAGCGCGGCGTCAAGCTCTCCGGTGGCCAGAAGCAGCGCCTCGCCATCGCCCGCATCTTTCTGAAGAACCCGCCGATCCTGATCCTCGACGAGGCGACCTCGGCGCTCGACACCGAGACCGAGGCCGCGATCCAGCAATCCCTGACCGAACTGGCGCAAGGCCGCACAACGCTCGTCATCGCCCATCGCCTAGCCACCATCCGGCACGCCGACCGCATCGTCGTGGTGACCCAGGCCGGCATCGCCGAGCAGGGCCGGCATGACGATCTGGTGCGGGCCGGCGGTCCCTACCAGGCGCTGCACGAAGCGCAGGTCGCGCCGCTGCGGCTGGCGATGGGTGACGCGGCCGAGTGATCCGGCGGGTTCTCCGTGAGGTACGGTCTTGCTGCGAAGACCGCCGGGTCATCCCGGGCGGAGCGCAGCGGAGACGGGGACTATTCCCGAACATCTCCGATCAGGGTTCCGGCATGGATCCCGGATCGGCGCCGCTACGCGGCTTGTCCGGGATGACCGCGTCACTCTCTGCAAAGACTACGCCCGAAACGAAACGGTCCGAGGCTGAACGACCTCGCGCGCCGGCGCATGAAGTTGCGCCGCCGGCCGCGAGAAGCTCTGCCGCCCCCGCTTGAAGCCCAACACCGGTTCGGCGATACCGGCCAGCGCCTCGGCCGGCGTCGGCGCATCCAGCAAGATCAGGTCTGCCGGGTTGCCGATCGCGATGCCGTAATCGGTCAGGTTCATCAACCGCGCCGGCAGCGTCGTCACCAGATCGATGCAGGCCGAAAAGCCCTCCGAGCCGACCTGCGCGACATTGGCGTAGAAATTCGCCATCCGCAGCAGCGAGGCATCGCCAAAGGGCGTGAACGGGTTCAGCACATTGTTGGTCGCGACCGAGCAGACCACGCCATGCTCCAGCAGCCTATGTGCCGGGGTCAGCCCGCGCGGCACGTCATGCGTCGCCTCGCGGCCCATCAGATAGAGATCGGTCGCGGGCAGCACCGTCACAGCGACGCCGGCCTGCGCCAGCCGTTCGGCGGCACGCGCGAAGGCGTCGGGCGGCAGCGCCGACAGCTTGGTGACATGGCCGATCGCGACGCGCCCTCCGAAGCCATGAACCTTCGTCTGCCTGCAGACCTCGTCGAGATGCATCCAGCTCGCGTCGAGATCGAAATCCAGATGGAAGTCGAGATCGACGTCGAAACGTGTAGCCAGTGCGAACAGCCGCTCGATCTGCCCATGCGGATCGGTGTCAGTATAAGGACAGCCGCCGAGTGCGTTGGCGCCGTCGCGCAGCGCGTGAACCAGCAGCTCCTCGGTGCCGGGATCGTTGGTCAGCCCCTCCTGCGGAAAGACGCAGATCGAGAGATCGATCGCCCAGGCATAGTCGCGCTTCAGGGACTTGAGCGCCTCGAAACTGCGCAGGCCGGCGCGCGGATCGACTTCGACGTGGCTGCGCATCCGTGTCGTGCCCTTGCCGATCGCTCGCTCCAGCACCTGCGCGCCGCGCTCATACACATCCGCCACGGTGAAATCGTGTTTCATGGCTGAGACGGCAGCGATGGCCTCTTTGAGCCCGCCATGCAGATGGCCGCAGCGCCCGAGCAGGCAGGCCTTGTCGAGATGGACATGGCTGTCGACGAAGCCGGGCAGAACGGTGCGACCCCCGATGACGATCTCGGGCGCATCGGCCACGAGGGCCGGCGCGATCGCCGCGAAGCGGCCGCGCCGGACGCCGATATCGACCGGACGCTCATGGCCCGGGAGATGGGCCTGGCGGAAGATCAGGTCGAAGGCGGTGTCGCTTGGCATCGGCGTGAGGCAGTCTGGGTTGGGCAAGGTGGGTTCGCCCAGGAATGGCGCGTGGTTGCGTGCACGCCAGAGGGCAATCGAGCGAAAAATGTGCATGCACTTTGCGTGCCGCCGGTGCGGTCGCGCGGTGCAGGCTCGGGCCTTCGAACCGAAACGGTCGGCGAGGATCGTTACTCGGCGGCTTTCTGCCGGCTCAATGCGGGCGTCTTCGGCTTTGTCGGCGACAACGCCCGTGGCACGTCGGCATAGGGCGCAAGGATATCCATGATGTCCCGCCCGCGCGGCTTGGATTGCGCCACCAGCGCCCGGCTCGCGACGGAATCGAGGTGATGATGCATCAGCGACATCACCGTCTCCGCATCGCCGCTCGCCAGCGCGCCAATCAGCAAACGATGCTCGTTGATGGCGCATTCCGACGAGTGCGGCCTGCTGAACAGCGACAGCGTCAGGCAGCAGCGATAGGCGATCTCGCTGACATAGCGGATCAGGATCGGGCTCTGCGTCATGCTCGCGAGCAGGATGTGGAACTCGGTCGCAAGCCGGATCGAGATCGCATCGAGGCCGTTGCGGGCCTCATCCTCGGCATCGACATGGGCATGGAGCTGCGCGATCTGCACCTTTGTCAGGCGTCCGGCGAGCTGCCGCACGACCAGCCGCTCCAGCTCGATGCGGATGTCGAAGGCGTCGCGCGCTTCCTGCCAGCTCGGCGTGGCGACGATGGCGATGCGGTTGCGGCGAAGCTCGACCAGCCCCTCGGCGGCGAGTTGCCCGAGCGCGTGGCGCGCGATCGTGCGGCTGACGCCGAAACGCTCGCCCAGCGCATCCTCGGGCAGCTTGGCGCCCGGCTCCAGCGCCTGCTCGATGATCGCGCGGCGCAGCGCCCGGCAGATCGTTCCGACCCGGTCCGTCGCAACGCGGCCCCGGTTCTCCTCACGCGCCATTGTTGAAATCCGAACTGCTGACGCCTCGTCTTAGCGCTTTCACAGGTGCCGCGGCAATCCGGCGGTCGCGGGAGGCGCAATCGGACGACATCGGGGGCGGGGCAGCGTCTATGCCGGATCGAATGCAATCTGGCATCAGCTTTGCATGCACTTTTATGATGATGAGCATGCACCAGCAACACGCTTTCTCCGATGCTGCGCCGGGTGCCACCCCGCCCGCGAGGGGCGAGCCGTTTGCGCCGGCGGTGGAGCTGTCGCAGGCCTGCGTCACCTTCGGACGTGGAGCAAATTCGGTGCCGGCCCTGGCGCAGACGAGCCTGCGCATCGCCGAGGGCGAGTTCGTGGCGCTCGTCGGCCCCTCGGGCTGCGGCAAGTCGACCATCCTGCGCCTCGCCAGCGGGCTGGTGAAGCCGACTGCCGGCGTCGTCGTCGTCGGTGGCCGCGAGGTTGCAGCCAAGGCGCTGAGAATCGGCATGGCCTTCCAGAATCCGACCATGCTGCCCTGGTTGACGGTCGAGCGGAACATCATGCTGCCGCTGAAGATCGTGCAGCCATTTCGCTCGCAGTACGCGCGGGAGAAGAAGGGCGCCTTCCGCGACAAGGCGCATGCTTTGCTGGCGCAGGTCGGCCTCAAGGGCTTCGCGGGCAAATACCCCTGGCAGCTTTCGGGCGGCATGCTCCAGCGTGCCAATCTCTGTCGCGCACTGATCCACGAGCCGCGCCTGCTGCTGCTCGACGAGCCCTTCGGCGCGCTAGAC
Source organism: Hyphomicrobiales bacterium (assembly GCA_900470775.1). GTDB lineage: Bacteria > Pseudomonadota > Alphaproteobacteria > Rhizobiales > Beijerinckiaceae > Allobosea. The sequence continues at coordinate 255,476 of UCBZ01000040.1, forward strand.
CAGTTCACCCGCGAGGAGCTCTGGGCGATCATGCAGGAGCTCTGGCTGGCGCATCGGCCGACCGTGCTGCTGGTGACTCATGATCTCCGCGAGGCCGGCTTCCTGGCGAGCCGCATCTGCGTGATGAGCGCGCGGCCCGGCCGCATCATCGACGACGCGGCGGTGGATTTCGCCCGCCCGCGCAGCATCGCCATGACCTTCGAGCCGGATTTCGTCGCGCTGAACCAGCGCCTGCGCGAACTCATCGTCGATGCCCGGTCCGTCCCGTCCGCAGAGGAGAGCGCCTGAGATGACCAATGTCGCCTTCAGGCAAAAGCTCTGGTCGGCCGGGCTGATCGTCCTGTTCTTCGCTGGCTGGGAGGCGTTCTGCCTGATCTCCGGCATGTCAGATTTGATCCTGCCGCGCCCGAGCCAGGTCTTCGCCACGCTCTGGCAGCGCATGCCGATCCTCTGGCCGCATATCCTGCAAACGCTGGGCACGACGATGACGGGCTTCGTGCTCGGCGTTGCGCTCGGCGTCGTGCTGGGCGCGGTCATCGGCGTCTCGCGCACGGCCTATGACACGGTCTACCCGCTGCTGATCGGCTTCTCCTCGATCCCCAAGGTCGCGGTCGTGCCGATTTTCGTGCTCTGGTTCGGCTCCGGCACGGTGCCGGCCGTCCTGACCTCGCTCTCGATCTGCTTCTTCCCTATCGTCGTGAACATCGCGACGGGGCTGGCCACCACCGAGCCGGAGATGGAGGACGTGCTGAAGGCGCTCGGCGCCAGCAAGCTCGACATCCTCTGGAATGTCGGCCTGCCGCGCACCATGCCGTTCTTCTTCGCCTCGCTGAAGGTCGCGATCACCTATGCCTTCGTCGGCACGGTGCTGGCCGAGACCGTCGCCTCCAATCGCGGCATCGGCAATGTGATGATGTCGGCCTCGTCCAACTTCAACGTGCCGCTGGTCTTCGCCGGGCTGTTCATCCTCGCCGGCCTTGGCGTCGCGCTCTACGCCGCCTTCTCGCTGATCGAGGGCCGCGTCACCGGCTGGGCCACCCGCAAGAACGATCTCATCGCCGCCTGAAGCTGAACCATCATCTCACCAGAGGGACCAAGATGCTGAAAAGACTCGCAGTCACGCTCATTGCCGGCATGACCTTCACAGGACTCGCTTTCACCGGCCTCGCCCAGTCCCAGGAGACCACGGTGAAGTTCACTTTGGGCTGGAAGACCCAAGGCTCGGACGCGGCCTTCTTCGTCGCGAGGGACAAGGGCTACTACAAGGCCGAGGGGCTCAACGTCGTCATCGACCAGGGCGAGGGTTCCGGCGCGACCGTGACCCGCATCATGGGCGGCGCCTATGACGCCGGCTTCGGCGACGTCAACGCGATCATCCAGAACGCCGCCGCCAAGCCGGGCGAGGCGCCGGTGATGGTCTACATGATCTGGAACCGCCCGCCCTTCGCGATATCGAGCAAGAAGGCGACCGGCATCACCAAGCCCAAAGACCTTGAGGGCAAGACGCTGGGCGGCGCGCAGGGCACGCCCACGACCCGCCTGCTCGAGGTCTTCGCCCGCAAGAACGGGCTCGACATGGCCAAGATCAAGCTCTCCAACATGGCGCCCAACCTGCAGGAACCGCTGCTGATCAAGGGCGACATCGACGGCGCGCTGGTCTTCAACATCACCAGCTATTTCAACCTCGTGCTCAACCGTCAGGATCCCGACAAGGACTTCAACTGGCTGACGTTCGGCGATTACGGGCTGGATCTCTATTCCAACGGCCTGATGGTCTCGCAGAAGCTGATCAAGGAGAATCCCAAGGCCGTCGCCGGGCTCGTACGCGCCACCAACAAGGCGATGATCGAGATCGCCAGGGACCAGGCGCTCGGCATGAAGGCGGTGATGGCTTTCGACAACCTCGTCAACGAAGGCGTGGAGAAGCGCCGCCTGCAATACTCCTTCACCGAGCTGATGGTCTCGCCGGAGATGAAGGAGATCGGCGTCGGTGACACCAAGGACGACCGCATGGCCCGCGCCATCGGCATCATCGTCGAGGGCTACCAGCTGACCCGCACGCCTGCGCCGGCCGAAATCTTCTCGCGCGCCTTCCTGCCGCCCAAGGCCGAGCGCGAGCTGGTCTATACGGCGAATTGACGACGCTCACGCCCGGCCGGCGATACTCATGACCAGTGTCATCGGGTTCGCCGATCCCGCCGTGAAGCCGTAGCGCTCGTAGAAGCGCTTGGCATCGTCGGAGAGCGCATGGACGAGAATGCCCCTGATGCCGAGGATCGCGGCGGCCTGATGGGTTCGCAGCACCGCGTCCTGGAGGATGGCCACACCGAGGCCGCGTCCCTGGACGCTGAGATCGACGGCAAGCCGTCCGATGATCGCCATGGGAATGGGATCGGGCATATTGCGTTTCAGCGGTCCCGGTGCCTCGATCGAGGCGAGAGCGCCGGAAGCGAGCGCATAATAGGCAAAAACCTGGCTTTTCTCGTCAGCGACGACATAGGTTCGCGAAGCGCCGCTGGCCTGATTGGTGCGAGCACGACGCTTGAGCCAATCGTCGAGGAGGGGAACGCCTGAGTTGAAGGCGTCGAGCAGATGGGCGTCTGCCAGGGGTGCAGGCGCTCGCAGCATCAGCCTTTCCAGGGCTTGTGTGCGGCCATGAGGCGCTCGAAACCATCGGCGCCGGGTGGCTGATCCAGCACCGTCAGAAAGTGAGCGTAGGTTGCCGGGTCGACGCGAATGAGCGCCTGATCGAGAATCGTGTCCTCAGCTGCTCGCCGGGCCGCGTCGATCATGAATTCTGATCGCGTCTTGCTGTGAGCGCGGGCTGCATGGTCGATGAGGTCCCGAACATCTTCCCTGATCCGCAGGTTCACGGCGCGAGTCACGGATTTGGAGGCAGGCTGCATGGGACAATCTCCTTTGTCGTCAGCATACACGATGTGTATCTGAATCTCCAAATCTCCTGCTTCCCAAGATGCCGACTCGCCTTCCGCCAAGGCTCGTTCTATAAAAGAACAAATACGGAACACGAGCTTCCATGCAGCCCCAACCGGACCCTTTCGCCCTGGCCGATCTGCGCCGCCATCTGGCGGAGGCGGCCCTGCGCTCCGCGCCGGCCGCGGTCGGGCAGGTCAGCTTCGGCGCGTCCGGTCTCGACGCGGCGCTGGGTGGCGGCATCGCGCGGGCGGCGCTGCATGAGGTCTATGCGCCCGCGACCGCCGACCTCGCTGCGGCGACGGGCTTTGCCGTGGGGCTGGCGATCCGGGCGGCCGGCCTGCGTCCGATTCTCTGGGTGCGGCAGGATGTCGTCGATGCCGAGACCGGCCGTTTGTATCCGCCGGGTCTGACCGAACTCGGGCTCGATCCCGGACGCATCCTGCTCGTGCGGGCGCGCGATGCCGAAGGGGTGCTTCGAGCCGGTTCGGAGGCCGCGCGTTGTTCGGCGCTGGGGGCGGTGCTGATCGAGCCCTGGGGGCAGCCGCGCCGGCTCGACCTCACCGCGAGCCGCCGCCTGTCGCTGGCGGCGGAGGGCTCGGGAGCAACCACGCTGCTGCTGCGGGCGGGAGTATCGTCGCAACCCAGCGCCGCTTCGACCCGCTGGCAGGTCGCGGCCCTGCCGTCGCGGGCACAGGAGGCGAATGCGCCGGGCGACCCGGCTTTCAGGATCACGCTGCTGCGCCATCGCGGCGGCCTGGGCGAACGTGAGTGGCGTGTGGAGTGGTGCCGTGACCGACAATCTTTCCAGGACAGCGAGTTCCGAGAGCAAGGGGCCGCAACAGGCCGTCAACCCAGCGCAAATGAGGACAGGGCCAGCCCCGATGCCGCGCCGCTATCTCGCAATGTGGTTTCCTTTCCTGCCGACAGACCGGCTGCGGCGGGAGGGGAGGACACCGACATCCGGCGCACCGGCTGAATCGCCCGTCGTCGTCTTCGCCATGCAGCGCAATGCGCTCCGGCTGGTCGATTGCGACCAGCGCGCGCTGGCGCTCGGCCTGACGCGTGACCTGACCCTGGCGGATGCGCGCGCCCGGATTCCGTCCCTGATCGCGATCGAGGCGCAGCCCGAGGCCGACGAGGCTTTCCTGGGCCGGCTCGCGGCCTTCTGCGACCGCTTCACGCCGCTGGTCGCGCTTGACCTGCCTTACGGGCTGCTGCTCGACATCACCGGCTGCGCCCATCTCTTCGGCGGCGAGGTGGCACTGCATGGCGTCATTGCCAGATGGATGCGGGCAGGGGGGCTCGCGATCCGCGCTGCCATCGCGGGGACACCCGAAGCGGCCCATGCACTGTCGCGCTTCGGAGCCGGCGGCCTCGTCCCGGTGGGGCAGGACGAGGCCATGCTGCGCCCGCTGCCGGTCGCGGCGCTGGAACTGACGGCCGAGACGGTGATCGCGCTGTCGCGGGCCGGGCTGAAGACGCTGGCCGACCTTGACGATCGCCCATCCGTCGCCCTGTCCGCGCGTTTCGGCGCTGAACTGACTGTCAAGCTGCGGCGCACGCTGGGGCGGGAGGATGCGCGCATCACACCCTTGCGCCCGCCGCCGGCCTGCGTCGTCGAGCGCCATTTCGCCGAACCCATGCTCGACAAGGAGGGTCTTGAGGATGTGATCGCGCGGCTGATCGCCGAGGCCGGACGCGTGCTCGAACAGCGCGGCGAGGGCGGGCGGGCCTTCGAGGTCAGCTTCTTTCGCAGCGACGGCGCGGTCAGGCGGCTGATGGTCGAGACCGGACGGCCTTCGCGCGATGCGCCTGCGATCCTGCGGCTCTGGCGCGAGCGCGTCGAGACGCTGGCCGATCCGCTCGATCCGGGCTTCGGCTTCGATGCGGTCAGGCTGTCCGTGCCGGTCTGCGAGCCGCTCGACACCCATCAGCCCAGCCTCGATGGACAACCAAGCCTCGACAGGCGCGCCGTCGAGGACGAGGCGGTGGCCGATCTCGTCGACCGGCTGGTCGCCCGCTTCGGTCGCGACCGGGTGTTGCGCTTCGTGGCGCAGGATACGCACCACCCCGTGCGCGCGGCGAAGGCGATATCGGCGGCGCTCCCGGCTTCGACGATCGCCTGGCCGGCACCGGAGCCGCATGAACCGCCGACACGGCCGCTCCAGCTGTTCGAGCCGCCCCAGCCGGTGGAAGCGATCGCCGAAGTGCCGGACGGCCCGCCGATCCGCTTCCGCTGGCGGCGCCTGATCCATGACGTCGCCCGTGCCGAGGGGCCCGAACGCATCGCGCCGGAATGGTGGCGCGACGGTTCGCCCGAGCCGATGCGCGACTATTACCGCGTCGAAGATGCGCAAGGGCGCCGCTTCTGGCTCTTCCGCATCGGCTTCCACGAGCCGGAACAGGCCCCGCCGCGCTGGTTCCTGCACGGGCTCTTCGCATGATCCAGAATCAGAGCCCCTTTTCCGAACTTGTTGCCGCGACGAATTTTTCATTCCTGCGCGGCGCTTCGCCCGGCCCCAATCTGGTGCTGACGGCGCTGCTGCTCGGCCATGCCGGCCTCGGCATTGCCGACCGCAACACGGTGGCCGGCGTCGTGCGGGCCTGGAGCGCTTTGAGAAGTCTGCGTGAGGACGGCCAGCCAACTCCCGAGAGGATCAGGGAAGGCGGCAGCCCCGGCGAATATATCTGGATCGAGAACCCGGCTTTTGCCGAACTGTCTCTGACGCGTGAGCATGTGCAGGGCATGGCGAAGGCCTTCAAGCTCGCGGTCGGCAGCCGCCTCGTCTTCGCCGACGGCACGCCCGACATCGTCGCCTATCCGGCTAACCGTGACGGCTGGGGCAGGCTTTGCCGGCTGCTCAGCCATGGCAATCTCAAGGAAGGGGTGAAGAAGGGCGAATGCCGCCTTGTCCTCGACGATCTGCTCGCCGATGCGCGCGACCTCCTGCTGATCCTGATGCCGGGGCGCAGCCTCGACGCCCTGTCGGCGCTGCTCGCCCGGCTCGATGATGCCGCGCCGGGCGCGATCTGGCTGGGCGCCAGCATGCATCGCCGCGGCGACGACCGCCGCCGCCTTGCGCGCCTGAAGGCGATCGCGGCTGCGACCCGCACGCCGCTGCTGGCGACCAATGACGTCCTCTACGACGCACCCGAGCAGCGCGACCTGCAGGATGTGCTGACCTGCATTCGCGAGGGCGTCTCGATCGAGCGGGCAGGGCGCCTGCTCGAGGCCAATGCCGAGCGCCATCTCAAAATGGCGCAGGAGATGGCGCGACTGTTCCGCGATGCGCCCGAAGCCATCGCCGAGACGCAGCATTTGATGAGTCGCATCGAGTTCGATCTCGAACAGCTCGAATACGAATATCCCGACGAGCCTGTCCCGCCCGGCTGGAACGATCAGGCCTGGCTCGAGGAACTGGTCCGCCGCTGCAGCGAGATCCGTTATCCAGACGGTGTGCCGCCGAAGGTGCGCGATCTGCTGCGGAAGGAGTTCGAGTTGATCGCGAAACTGAACTACGCCCGCTATTTCCTCACCATCCGCCAGATCGTCGAATTCGCCCAGAAGGAAGGCATCCTTTGCCAGGGTCGGGGCTCGGCCGCCAATTCCGCCGTCTGCTATGTGCTCGGCATCACCGCCGTCGATCCGGCCGAGAGTGACGTGCTGTTCGAGCGCTTTCTGTCTACCGAGCGCAAGGAGCCGCCCGATATCGACGTCGATTTCGAGCATGAGCGGCGCGAGGAGGTGATCCAGTGGATCTACGATAAGTATGGCCGCCACCGCGCCGGCATCGCCGCGACCGTGATCCGCTACCGGCCGCGCAGCGCCATCCGCGATGTCGGCAAGGCGCTGGGGCTGACCGAGGACGTCACCGCCCGTATCGCCGATACGCAATGGGGCAGTTGGGGCACCGAGATCGGCGACGACCGGGTGCGTCAGGCTGGGCTCGATCCGACCAATCCGACAGTGCGCCGCGCCGTCGATTTCGCCATTCGCCTGCTCGGCTTCCCCCGCCATCTCTCGCAGCATGTCGGCGGCTTCGTGCTGGCACGCGGACGCCTCGACGAGATGGTGCCGATCGGCAATGCCGCGATGGCCGACCGCACCTTCATCGAATGGGACAAGGACGATATCGACGAACTCAAGCTGATGAAGGTCGATGTGCTGGCATTGGGCATGCTGACCTGCATCCGCAAGGCCTTCGATCTGCTGCGCGAGCACGAGGGCAAGGATCTCGGCCTTGCCGATGTGCCCAAGGATGATGCCGCGACCTACGATATGCTCTGCGAGGGCAAGTCGCTCGGCGTCTTCCAGGTGGAGAGCCGGGCGCAGATGAATATGCTGCCGCGCCTAAAACCGAGAAAGCTTTACGACCTCGTCATTCAGGTCGCCATCGTCAGACCCGGCCCGATCCAGGGCAACATGGTCCATCCCTATCTAAAGCGCCGGGCTAAGCTGGAGGAGGTGACCTATCCGGCTCCCTTGCCGGAGCATGGCGATAAGGACGAACTCTTCGAGGTTCTGAACAAGACGGAAGGGGTGCCGCTTTTTCAGGAGCAGGCGATGCGCCTCGCCATGGTCGCGGCGAAGTTCACCGATATCGAGGCCAACGGCCTGCGTAAGGCGATGGCGACCTTCCGCAACCTCGGCACCATCAGCAATTACGAGGACCTGATGGTCGGGCGGATGGTGGCACGCGGCTATGAGCGCGACTTCGCCCAGCGCTGCTTCGACCAGATCAAGGGTTTCGGCAGCTATGGCTTTCCCGAAAGCCACGCGGCCTCCTTCGCCAAGCTGGTCTATGTCTCCTCGTATCTGAAGAAGCACCACCCCGCCGCCTTCGCCTGCGCGCTGCTGAATTCGCAGCCGATGGGCTTCTACGCCCCGGCCCAGATCGTCCGTGAGGCGCAGGAATATGGCGGCGTCGAGCCACGCGTGGTCGATGTGAATTTCAGTGGCTGGGACAATGGGTTGGAGCGCGTCGAGCTCGCCAGCCCGTATCTCGATGATCCCGCTGGAAAGGGCGCCGGGAACCCTCTCCCGGAGGGAACGGGTAGGGTGAGGGGTAGGACGTTCTCCGCATCGAGCGCGACCTCACCGCAGCACCCTTTAGGCCAGCGCCTTCTTGGTCCAGTGGCCTTCACCTCTCCCCTGCCCCTCTCCTTACAGGAGAGGGGTTCCCCGCGCTTCATCGTTGAGGGGAAACGACGTTCATCTTATCACCGGCTCTGAAGCCCCTTCCATAATCCGCCCACCTCATCCCCGAGGGGCAGCCATCCGGAGGTATGCCGTTGGTGGGGATGGGGGCGGCGCCTGCGGCCGGGTTTGCACCCCGGACTCGGGAGGCTTCGGGAACCGCCCTGGGGACACTACGGTCCCTGTGCGAGGAGCTCGCTGGACGGGATGGCGGAAGCGGCCGGGTCCGACACCGCGGTGTGGCGCACCCAATGGGGCGTTGAGGCCGCAGGACGGCACGGCAGGCCAAGCCTCTCCCTATAAGCGCGGCCCGGGGTCTTAAAATCGCCGATGAGCGGAGCGCCACGGGGCGTGCGGATGGTGGCTCAATCCATCCGCGCCGCAGCCTGGCTCAATGGTTGCGGCCCGATACCCTCGCGCCTCGCGGCGCTCCGCTGCCCCTCATTGAGGACGCCCACGCCTGACGGCGCGGGCGGGGATTTGGCATGCGCGTCATTCTCGGGCGAAGCGCAGCGCAGACCCGAGAATCTCGGGCCGAAAGAGGCTCCAGCACGAGAGCCCTCTTGTCCTGAGATACTCGGGGCAAGCCCGAGCATGACGGCGCCTCCGCGTCGCGCCCGACAGGGGCAGGCAGGCCCGGCATTTCGTGATAGGCAACCGCCCACACCCGCAAACAGGTTCCAAGACCATGGCCAAGAAGACCCCCGAACAATTGTCCCGCGAATTCGAGGGCCGCAAGGCCAAGGGGCTGGCCAAGGGCGGGGCGGCGTTCTGGCCCAACATCATCGCCAACGCCGTGCTGAAGCTGACCGCCGCGAAGGCCGAGATCACGATACCCGCGCTGAGCGAGATGATCGCGAGGGATGCCGAATCGGCGGAAGCGACGCTGAAGGCCGGCGCGACCGAGGCGCTGGCAAGGCTGCGGCAGGCGGTGGCGAAGGCGGAGGGCTGAGCCCTTCCATTCCTCCCGCCTGAACCGCTGCGTCATCCTGGGCGACCGCAGGTCGTCCCGGGATCCATCATAGGGCTCGACATCGCCCTATGATGGATCCCGGAGCTGCGCGGCTCCGCCGCTTGTCCAGGATGACGCGGATTCCCGTGCCCGCCCTCAGCCGGGCTCGCCGGCGATGACGCCCTTGCGCAGCAGGAAGCAGCCATAGGGGCGGGGATCGCCGACCTGCACCACGGCGAAGGCCTGTCGCGCCATGTCATAGAAGGCGAAGCGCTCGACGCCGGCGATCGGGATGTGCGCGTCCAGCGCCGCGTCGAGTTCGCGCTGGACGCCGGCCTGCACGGCGGGAATCGTCTTGGGCTCGTCGACGACCTGCATGCGGCGCACCGCGTGCGGCTCGAAATCGTCGATCGGCAGTACGGAGAGGATGGCCCGCGCGGCGCGTTCCATCGTCAGTCCGGGCAGGCGGACAAGGCGCCCGCTGGTGGTCGCTCGCGCGATGGTCTCGGCCGGGTGGTTGGCATCGACCAGTGCGAGATCGTCGCCATGGCCCATGGCCGCGAGAATCCAGAGCAGATCGGCGGAGAGGACGGGGTCGAGGTTCTTCAGCATGGCGGGCGTTCCCTTTGTACTTCCGAGCCCTCATCCTGAGGAGGCCGCGCATGCGGCCGTCTCGAAGGATGCTCCAGAAGGCTCCGGCGACTGCTGGAGCATCCTTCGAGACGCGGGCTTTGCCCGCTCCTCAGGATGAGGGCTGTGATGGAATGGGCGTTCACTGGCGTCCCCGGCGGGAGAGATAGAGGCGGGCGGCGTTGCCGCCGAAGATCGCTTCGCGCTCGCTCTCGCTGCAGCCCGAGAGCAGCGCGGTCGCGGTCTCGAACCAGCTTGCATAGTCGGAGCGCAAAGTCAGCACCGGCCAGTCGCTGCCGAAGATCAGGCGCTGCGGGCCGAAGCTGGCGAGCAGATGCTCGGTCACCGGGCGCAAGGTCTCGATCGTCCAGTCGGCGGCGGCCTCGGTGACCAGCCCGGACAGCTTGCAGACGCAGTGCGGATGGGCGGCGAGCGCGCTGATGCCCTCGCGCCAGCCGGCGAGATCGCCGCTGACGAGATCGGGCTTTGTCAGATCAGGCTTGGCGGCGTGGTCGATCACCACGGGAAGTTGCGGGTGACGCTGGAGCAGGCTGAGCGCAGAGGGGATATGGCGCGGCTTCAGCAGTGCGTCGAAGACGAGATCATGCGCGATCATCGCCTCGAAAGCCGGGGCGAGCGCGGGCCGGGCGAGCCAGCCATCGTCTGCGATGTCATGGACCATCGGGCGCAAGCCGACGAGCAGCGGGGCGGCTGCAAGCGCAGCAATACGCTCGGCGACATCGGGCGCATCGAAATCGCACCAGCCGACGACGCCTGCAATGAGCGGCACTCGCGCCGCGATGTCGAGCAGGAAGTGGGTCTCGGCTTCCGTTGGCGCTGCCTGTACCAGGATGATGCTGATGATGTCGTGGCGGGCGAGCAGGGGAGCGAGATCGTCGGGTGTGAAGTCGCGAAAGATCGGCGCGAGCGCTGGCGTCAGCCAGCCATAATCGCCGCGCGCGAGGCTCCAGAAGTGCTGGTGGGCGTCGATGCGGGGCGCGCTCATGATGTCGCCGGAAGATCCGCCGGCACCGGAACATCGGCGCCGAGCAGGCCTTGCGCCTTCAGCTCGGCCCAGAGCGCGGCAGGGACGGGCTGCGAGAGCTCGGCGATCTGGTCCTCGACCTCGGCCGGCGAGACCGCGCCCATGACGAGGCTTGCGACTGCGGGATGGCCGAGCGGGAAATGCAGCGCGGCGCGGCGCAAGGGCACGCCATGGCGGGTGCAGACGGCCTGGATCGCGGCGACGCGGGCGAGGATCTCGGGCGGGGCGGGGTTGTAGTTGTATTTCGCTGTTGCGACCGGGCCGGTGGCGAGGATGCCGGAATTGAAGACGCCGCCGAGCATCAGGCCGATGCCCTTTTCCAGCGCGAGCGGCATGAAGGAGGCGAGCGCCGGCTGCTCCAGCAGCGAATAGCGCCCGGCGAGCAGCATGGTGTCGAAATCGCCGGCGCGGGCGAAGCGCTCGCACATCGCGGCCTCGTTGACGCCGACGCCGATCGCCTTGACGGCGCCCGATGCACGCAAGGCTTCGAGCGCGCGATAGGCGCCGTTCATCGCCTCGCCGAAGCGCTGCTCGATCATCGCCTCGCCATGCGTCCAGACATCGACGTCGTGGATCAGGACGATGTCGATGCGGTCGACGCCGAGGCGCAGCGCCGATTGCTCGAGCGAGCGCATCGCGCCATCGTAGCTGTAGTCGAAGCGCATGCCATGCGGCAGGCCGCCGAGATAGCCGGAGCCGTCGCCGCGCCCGGCGAAGGGCTCGGCGACGCGGCCGACCTTGGTCGAGAGAGCGATGCCATCACGTCCGGCCCGGCGCACGGCGGCGCCGATGCGATGCTCGGACAGGCCGTGGCCATAGAGCGGCGAGGTGTCGATCAGGGTGACACCGCCCGCGATCGCCGCCTCGACGGTCGCCACGGCCAGCGCCTCGTCGAGCCGCGCATAGAGATCGCCGAGCGGCGCCGCACCGAATCCCAGCGTCGAGACGGGCAGTCCGCTGCGGCCGAGCGGGCGCGGCGCGAGGGCGTTGGCGGCAGGCATGCGAGGCGTTTCCATGATCGTTGGCGGCACTATGTGCATACCAACATGTTAGCTTGCAACCGTCTTCGATCAGCGCTAGCGTCCTCCTCAAGATGGCAGGCGCGGCGGGAGTGAAGCCCGGTTCGCTCGCCAGATCAACAGGCCCGAAAAGGGCGCCTCAAGTCCTGGGAGGGACAGTTCGATGAGCGAGACCATTCTCAAGCCGACCCGTCGCGCGCTGATGCGCGGTGCTGCTGCGCTTGGCGCCGCCGGGGCGATCGGCTCGCCGCTGGTGCTGCGCGAGTCGCATGCCCAGGCCGCCTTCAACTGGAAGCGCTTTTCCGGCACGACGATCGACGTGTTGCTGGTCAAGAACCCGCGCTCGGATCTGATGCAGGCCGCCGAGAAGGAGTTCACCGAGCTCACCGGCATCAAGGTCTCTGCCGAGCAGGTGCCCGAGCAGCAGCAACGCCAGAAGGCGGTGATCGAGTTCGCCTCTGGCAAGCCGAGCTTCGACGTGTCGGGCATCTCGCTGCATGTGCAGAAGCGCATGGCCGCGAAGGGCAAGTGGTTCGAGGATCTGACGCCCTATATCAAGGACGCCTCGCTGACCTCGCCCGATTTCGATTTCGCCGATTTCGGCGCCGGCCCGGTCGCCTATGCCCGCCAGGCCGACGGATCGCTCGATACGATCCCGTTCTTCGTCGATTACTGGATGGTCTATTACAACAAGGAGCTCTTCGCCGCGAAGGGCGTCGAATATCCGAAGTCGATGGACGAGATGGCCACCGTCGCAGCCAAGCTGCACGATCCGGCCAAGGGCATCGCCGGCTTCGTCTCGCGCGGCCTGAAGAACGCCAACGTCCCGGTCTGGGCGAGCCTGCTGCTCGGCCAGGGAATCGAGACGACCTCGTCCGACGGCAAGCTCCAGACCGATACGCCCGAGGCCGTTTGGGCGGGCGAGCTCTACAAGAAGCTCAACAAGGATTCCGGCCCGGCCGGCCAGGTCGGCTTCAACTGGAACGAGTGCCAGACCAGCTTCATGCAGGGCCGCGCCGCGATGTGGCTCGACGGCATCGGCTTTGCGACCCCGCTCGAAGACCCCAGCAAGTCGCGCATCGTCGGCAAGGTTGGCTACGGCATCACGCCGCCCGGCCCGAAGGCGCATCATGCCGGCATGTTCGCCGATGGCATGGGCATCTCGCGCGGCTCGCAGAAGAAGCAGGCGGCCTGGCTCTATCTCCAGTTCATGACCAACAAGGCCCAGCAGATCGCCATGCTGAAGGCAGGCGCCGGCGCGCCGGGCCGGGCCTCGGCCTATCTCGACACCGACACCATCTCGCAGTCGAAATTCGGCAAGCAGTATTTCGAGTGCCTGCTCGGCTCGGCCAAGGTTGCGCGCGCGGCGCTGCCGCAGATCGTGCCGGTGACCGAGTTCCGCGACGTCTTCGGCGTGGCGCTGACCAATGCGCTGGGGGGAGCCGATGTCGCGGCCGAGCTGAAGAAGGCGACGGAAACCTTCGCCCCGGTGCTGGTCAAGAGCGAGCAGGGCTGAGGTTCCGCACTTCGCCGTCATGGTCGGCCTTGTGCCGACCATCCACGTCTTCGCTTGCCGAGGGCCGTGTTCAAGACGTGGATGCTCGCCACAAGGGCGAGCATGACGGGGAGAGAGACATGCCCCTGATCGAAGCCCGCGAGCTCTCCCGCGTCTACGATCTCGATTCCGGCCGCGTGACGGCGCTCGATCGCGTCTCGCTCGACATCGAGGCCGGTGACCTTGTCGCCGTGATGGGCCCTTCCGGCTCGGGCAAGTCGACCTTCATGAACCTGATCGGCTGCCTCGACCGGCCGACCGGCGGGCATTACCGCCTCGATGGCGTCGCGGTGGAGACGCTAAGCAGCGACGGGCTCGCGGAACTCCGCAACCGCAAGCTCGGCTTCGTCTTCCAGCAGTTCAACCTGCTGCCGCGCGTCGATGCCTGCGCCAATGTCGAACTGCCGATGGTCTATGCCGGGGCCGACCGCAAGGCGCGCCGCGAGCGGGCTCTGGCGGCGCTGGGGCGCGTTGGGCTGGCCGAGCGTGCCCATCACCGGCCGATGCAGTTGTCCGGCGGGCAGCAGCAGCGCGTCGCCATCGCCCGCGCGCTGGTCAACGAGCCGCGCCTGCTGCTCGCCGACGAGCCCACCGGCGCGCTCGACAGCCGCACTGCGCTGGAAATTCTGGCCCTGTTCCAGGACCTCAACCGCGAGGGCGTCACCGTCGTCCTCGTCACCCATGACGCCGAGGTCGCGCGCCATGCCCGCCGCGTCATCCGCTTCCGCGATGGCCACCTGCTGAGCGACCAGCGCCAGCAGCCGGCCGATGCCCGCGCGGCGCTGGCTGCGCTCGACGCGGCCCCGCCGGTTTACCCGGAGACCGAGATCCACGCGGAAGCCTTGCCATGAGCATCTTCGAAGCCATCCGCTCGGCCCTGACCGCGATCGGCGCCAACGCGCTCCGCTCGGCCCTGACCATGCTCGGCATCATCATCGGCGTCGCTGCCGTCATCGCGATGGTCGCGATCGGCTCCGGCGCGCGTGAGCGCGTCACTTCTCAGATCAAGTCGCTTGGGGCCAATCTCGCCATCATCCAGTCCGGCAACGTCACGCAGGGCGGCGCCCGGCTGGGAGCCGGCGCCTCCTCGACGCTGACGGACGAGGATGCGGGCGCGATCCTGAAGGAGGTCGAGGACGTGGTGGCGGCGGCCCCCGCGATCTTCACCCGCGCCCAGGCGGTCTATGCCGGGACCAACTGGTCGACGCAGATCACGGCGACCGATCTCGATTTCTTCGCGGCGCGCGAATGGGATGTCGCGGAAGGCCGCCTGTTCGAGCCGGAAGAGCTTCGCAAGGGCGAGATCGTCGCGATCATCGGCCAGACCGTGGCGAAGAACCTGTTCGGCGAGCAGAACCCGCTCGACCAGCAGTTCCGCATCCGCAACGTGCCCTTCAAGGTCATCGGCGTGATGGCGCCCAAGGGCCAGTCCGCGCTCGGCCAGGACCAGGATGACGTCATCTTTGTGCCGCTCGATACCGGCCGGCGCCGCATCATCGGCCGCAACTATGCCCGTGACCGCTCGGTCCAGACGATCATGGTCAAGTTCGCCAATGAGGGCGCGATCGCGCCAGGCATCGAGCAGACCGGCGCGCTTCTGCGCCAGCGCCACCGGCTGATGGCTGATCAGGACGACGACTTCATTGTTCGCAACCTGACCGAGATCGCCAACACGGCGACGCAAGCCGCGACCACCCTGTCCTGGCTGCTGGCGGCGGTGGCCGGCGTCTCGCTTCTCGTCGGCGGCATCGGCATCATGAACATCATGCTGGTCTCAGTCACCGAGCGCACCCGCGAGATCGGGCTTCGGCTCGCGGTCGGCGCCAGGCAGCGCGACATCCTCGCGCAGTTCCTGATCGAGGCAACGACGCTCGCCACCATCGGCGGCGCGGTCGGCATCGCGCTCGGCGTCGGCTCGGCGCTGACGATCGCCAACATCGCCGGCTGGCCCTCGGTGGTTTCGATCGAGACGATCCTCGTCGCGGTGGGTGTCTCCGGAATGATCGGCGTCTTCTTCGGCTTCTACCCGGCAAGGCAGGCCGCGCGGCTCGACCCGATCGAGGCGCTGCGGCGGGAATAGCGTCTTATGCGGCCTCGGCCGCGGCTCTGGCCTTGAGCCTGGCGCCGACCTCGGCGATCGCCATGATCGCCGGCACATAATCCCGGCCGAGATCGCTGAGGCTGTATTCGGCCGAGGGCGGCGAGGTCGGCGCCACGCGGCGCGTCACCACGCCCCTGCTCTCCAGCGCCTTGAGGCGCGCGCTCAACATCTTGGCGGAAATGGTCGGGATGTCGCGCCTGAGCTCGCCGAAGCGGCGCGGCCCACCTGAAAGGAACCAGACGATGTTGGGGGTCCAGGCCCCGCCGAGCACCTGCATGCAGGTGCCGATATCGCAGGTCAATGGCGGCTTGGGCGACCGGTTCCTTCGCAATTTCAAAGCCATGCCACGTTTCCTCCGGTTACCGTCAGGATACCGGAAAATGGGGTTACCACAAGTTACGATGTATACAGATGTTACCGAGCGGGGCTAGCCGTGGCTCATCCCAACGCCCGGAGCCCCTGCCATGAAGCTTTACTTCGCCCCTGGAGCCTGCTCGCTTTCGCCGCATATCGCCCTGCGCGAAGCCGGTCTGCCCTTCACTCTCGAACAGGTCGATCTCGCGACCGGCCGGACCGCGACCGGCGCCGACTATGGCGCGATCAACCCGAAGGGCTATGTCCCGGCACTCGCGCTCGACGATGGTGCAGTCCTGACCGAGGGCGCCGCGATCGTCCAGTACATCGCCGACCTGGCAGCCGATTCTGGACTTGCGCCGAAGCCGGCGACGCTGCAGCGGGCGCGCCTGCAGGAAATGCTGAACTACATCGCCAGCGAGGTGCACAAGGCGTTCTCGCCGTTGTTCCGCCCCGCCACCAGCGCGGATGGCCACAGCGAGGCGCGCGCAATCATCGCCCAACGCCTCGGCCATATCGAGAAGACGCTCGCGGACGGGCGCGCCTACCTGCTCGGAGAGCACTACAGCGTCGCCGACATCTACCTCTTCGTCGTCGTGAACTGGGCCAAGGCCAAAGATATCCCGCTCGCGCCCTGGCCAAGGCTGCAGGCACTGCTGGAGCGCGTCGGCCGACGCGAGGCCGTCCGGCAGGCGATGCAGGCCGAAGGCCTAGCGGCGATGGACCCGCGCTTCACCGAGATCGTCGACACCCTCGGACTCTATTTCGACGGCCTGTACGACAGCAACGCAGGTCAACTCGGCCGCGTCTTCCACGAGCAGGCGGTCTATGCCTGCGCCAGCGAGGGCGGGCTCACGCATCTGACCATGGAAGCCTATCTGCCCATGGTCGCGAACCGCGCCTCGCCGGCAAGCCGCGGCGAGGCGCGGCGCGACCGCATCCTGTCGATCGAATTCGCCGGTCCGGTCACGGCGCTGGCACGGGTCGAATGCGCGATCGGCGAAAAGCGCTTCACCGACCTGCTGAGTTTCGTCTGGCTCGACGGGCAGTGGCGCATCATCGCCAAGGTCTTCCATTTTGACATCGCCGCGTCATCGTGACGTTCGCGGCCTCAGGAGTTGCCGATGCCCTATGTCAACATCAAGATCACACGCGAGGGTGCTACCCCCGAGCAGAAAGCCGCGCTGATCGCCGGCGCGACCGATCTTCTCGCCAAGGTTCTCAACAAGAATCCTGCGACGACCTTCGTCGTCATTGATGAGGTCGCGCTCGAAGATTGGGGCGTCGGAGGCTTGCCGGTTGAAGCCTATCGCAAGCAGGCCCTCGGTCGTCTCGGTCGAGACGGCTGATCGCGATCGGCGTTTCCGGGATGATCGGCGTCTTCTTCGGCTTTTACCCTGCAAGGCAGGCCGCGCGGCTCGACCCGATCGAGGCGCTGCGGAGAGAATGACCGCGGCATTCCGAACCTCGCTTGCAAGGGTCGCTTAACCCGCGGTGGCTAGCATCGGCCGCAACGCGAAATTGTCGATCCCGGGGGGGAAATCTGTTGAACCAAATGCCAAGCCCCGCCCTCACCGCCGGCCGCCTCTACGAGCAGGCGACATCCGGCGCGATCGGCGCTTGGGCCTGCGATCTGAGCAATCAGACGCTGTCCTGGACGGACGAGGTCTATGATCTCTTTGGCATGACACGCGGCGCGAAGCTGGAACGCGCCGCCACGCTCGACGTCTATCAGAGCCAGAGCCGCCGCGAGATGGAGCAGCGGCGCGCCGCCGCGATCGCGACGGGCAAGGGCTTCTCTCTCGACTGCCAGATCCGCACGGCCGGACAGAGCCGCTGGATGCGCCTGCGTGTCGGCGTCGGCTACGAACTGGGACGGGCTACCCGCATCTTCGGCTCGAAGCAGGACATCACCGCCGAAAAGAAGATGTGGGATGGGCTCGTTACGCTGGTCGGCAACGATCCGCTAACGGGACTGGCCAACCGCCGCGCCTTCGAGGAGGCGTCTCGCGAACTCAGCCGTCATGCCGACGGACTGCATGGATTTGCAGTGGCCGTGCTGTCTGTCGATGATTTCGAGACGATCCGGGAGGTTCATAACTACGCCGGCGCGACCGAATGCCTCCGTTGCATCGGCGAGCGGCTGGCGCGGCTTTTCCCCGATGCGGTTCTGGTCTCGCGCATCGGCGGCTGCGAATTCGCGCTGCTGCTGCGCGTCCCCGGCGGCAATGCCGCCTTGGCGGCGACCCTGGAAGGCGCTCACAGGCTGCTTGCCCGCCCGATCCCGCGCGGTGCGCAGGCCATCGGGATCGGCATCTCCGTCGGGGCGGCCATCCTGAAACCCGGCCACCGGCACGAACCGAAGAAGCTCTTCGCCGAGGCGGATGCCGCGCTCTATGTCGCGAAAGCCGCGGGCGCGAACCGTGTCCGCGTATTCGACGGCATGGTCGCGCAGCCCGCAGCCCAAGCGCAATTCCGGCAGGCAGCAACCCTGCGCGCCAGCTGAACCGGCGCGCAGCAAGCGTCAGACGATCCTGATCGACAGATCCGGCAGGTTGTCGATCTTGCACAGGATCACGTCGCCCTTGACCACAGGGCCGACATTCTCGGGCGTGCCGGAATAGATGATGTCGCCGGCCTTGAGCTCGAAGGCCTCCGAGAGCTTCGAGATCTGCTCGGCCACCGACCAGATCATATGCGTCAGGTTCGAGTTCTGCTTCACCGTGCCGTTGACGGAAAGCGAGATCGCCCCTTTCGTAAAGTGCTCGACGGTTCCGACCGGATGGATCGGCCCAATCGGCGCCGAGCGGTCGAAGCTCTTGCCGATCTCCCATGGCTTCTTCTCATCGCCCAGCGCGCGCTGCAGGTCCCGCCGGGTCATGTCGAGGCCGAGCGCATAGCCGAAGACATGGTCGAGCGCCTTGTCCATCGGGATGTTGCGCCCGCCTGATTTCAGCGCCGCGACGAGCTCGACCTCATAATGATAGTTCTTCGTCAGCGACGGATAGGGATGGTCCGCGACCTCGCCCACCTTGACGAACTGGATCGCATCGGTCGGCTTCTGGAAGAAGAAGGGCGGCTCGCGCGTCGGGTCGGAGCCCATCTCGCGGGCGTGGGCAGCATAGTTGCGACCAATGCAATAGATCCGGCGGACCGGGAACACCTCCTGCGAGCCGACGATCGGGATCGTGGTCCGGGCGACGTCGAAGGGCGTCTTGGCTGAGGCAACTGGCTGGCCCTGCGAGGCGGTTGCAGCCAAGGTGGCGGCAGCTCCGCCGGAGCCCAATACGACGCGACGTGTAAGGGTCATGCGCTTTCTCCCTGAGTTGCCGACCTTCTGTCGAGGTCGTGTTCAGTCCGTCCGGCGGATCGATCTCCGCCAGGCCGGATCAGGGAGCCAGACAACAACGCCCCGCTCGAACAGGCAAGGGCCGCGATCCCTCCTGGGGATCGCGGCCCTGCAAGCCGGCTCAAGCTAGAGAGGCGATGCGAAGGGCTCAGCCCTTCACGCTCGCGACCACCTCGGCGACGTTCTTGCCGAAGGCCTGCGCGGTCTTGAGGTCGCCCGGGATCATCTCGTCGACGCCGGCATCGGACGGCGAGGCCGTGATCAGCCCAAGATAGCCGCCCAGATTATTGAGGTCGTCGCGGGTGTGGGCCTTGGCATTGGAGGGGTGCATGCCGGTGCCGGTCCAGAGCATCTTGTGCTGCGCGGCGAGCGTCGAGAGATAGGCCAGCGTCGAGAACTTGTCGCCGTTCAGCGTCGCCGAATTGGTGAAGCCGGCAGCGACCTTGCCCTTCCAGTCCATCGTGTACCAGGGCTTGCTCGAGGCATCCGCGAACTTTTTGAACTGCCAGGAGACCATGCCCATATAGGTCGGCGAGCCGAAGATGATGCCGTCGGCGGCCTTCAGCGTTTCCCAGCCAGCTTCCGGAATATTGCCCTCGGCATCGATCGTGACGAGATCGACGCTGGTGCCGGTTGAAGCCGCGCCGGCCTGCACGCTCTCGGCGACCTTCCTGGTGTGGCCGTAGCCGGAGTGGAACACGATGGCGATCTTGGTCATGGTCGAGCCTCTTGTCGGGATGAAACCGCTTGGTGCCGACAAGATGTTGCAGTGCCGCGACGTCTGCAATGCCTCGGACATTGCGGTTGCGCAGGATCGATCTGGCGCCCGGGCAATGATCGCGGCCTCCGGCACGGCGCGCGCGATAGTCACACGCCTGTCGCAGCGCAAGTCTTAGAACCACTTCGATCAATTGCTAGCCAACTGCAGCCTTCCTTCCGGTCCGGCATCGTTTCGGACTCGCGGATGGCTGCCCAGACACGAGCTTAGTCGGGCGCCCGCAGCGTCCGTTTGGCGGAGAGCCCAGATGCAGATCGACATCTTCACGCAGGTCATCGTGCCGGTCATCGGCGGCTTGGGCATCTTCATGCTCGGGCTCGAATTCATGAGCAACGGCATCCAGAACCTCGCCGTCAACAAGATGCGCGCGCTTCTGGCCAAGATCGCCGGCACGCCGGTCAAGGGCGTGCTCGCCGGCACTTTCATCACCGGCGTCATCCAGTCCTCGACCGCGATGACCGTCATGGTCGTCGGCCTCGTCAATGCCGGCGTCATCGGCCTCAGGCCCGCGATCTCCGTCATCATGGGCGCCAATATCGGCACCACGCTCGGCAACGGCCTCATCGCCCTGCCGCTGGGCCCGCTGGGCCTGTTCCTCGCCGGCATTTTCGCCCTGATCCACATCTTCGCCAAGACCGACAAGGTGAAGAACATCTCCCTGGCCTGCATGGGCTTCGCGCTGATCTTCTATGGCCTGAACCTGATGACCGGGGGCCTGCGCCCCCTGCGCGCCATGCCGGAAGTCATGGGCGTGATCTCCTCGCTCAGGGCCGACAGCTATCTCGGCCTGCTCTACTGCGTGCTGATCGCAGCCGGCATCACCGCGATGATCCACTCCTCCTCGGCCACGATCGGCATCGTCATGGGTCTCGGCGCCGCCGGCATCCTCGACTGGAAGACCGCCGTCGCCTTCTCGCTCGGCGCCGATCTCGGCACCACCATCACCTCCTGGATGGCCTCGCTCAACCTGACCAAGAACGCCAAGCGGGCGGCCTATTTCCACATCTCCTTCAACATCATCGGCGTCGCCATCACGATACCGCTGTTCTTCGTCTCGATGGATATCCTGACCTGGGCGATGCAGTGGTTCGGCGGCGATCCGGGCGTGCCCGTCATCGTCGGCGGCAAGGAGACCTTCCCGCTCATCCCGGTCGCGATCGGCCTGTATTCGACCTTCTTCAACATCTTCAACACCGCCATCCTCTTCCCCTTCCTGGGCGTCTTCGAGCGGGTTCTGATGAAGGTCGGCGCCACCGCGACGAACGAGGAGGAGGATTACACCCAGCCGATGTATCTCTCGGCTGCCGCCGCGAGCGATCCTGTCACCGCGGTTCCCGCCGTGCAGCGCGAGACCGGCCGCTATCTCGAGGCCGCCCGCAAGTTCCTCGACATCGCCAAGGGCTCGCCCGACGCTCCCCAGAAGATCGAGGAGCACTATGCCGCCATCGACATCCTCAACCGCGAGATCCGCTCCTACACCTCGGGCATGTTCAAGGCCGACATGCCCTATGCCCGCGCCGATCTCGTCGCCAGCCTGATCGAGGAAGAGGATCAGACCGCCAGCCTCGGCGAGGCGCTCTACCAGATCGCCCGCCGGATAGAGCGCCAGCCCTTCGGCACCGTCGGCCGTGGCCTCGTCGACACGCTCGTCGACCAGGTCGCCGATGCGCTCCGCGCGATCATCCCGATCGACCAGGTCAACCCGCCGGTCACCGCCGATGCGGAGCCGCGCCTCAAGGGCCTGCTCGACATGCGCGAGCGCTGCCTGCGGCTGGGCGCCGAGCTTCCCTGGGTCGAGCGTGGCGCGATCCTGGCCCTGCTGGGCAGCGCCGAACGCGCCTTCTACCTGATCGAGCGCATCGACTCCGAGCGCAAATCGGTCTCGCGCTCGGTGCCGGCGGCGGCGCAGGGCCAGACGCGCTCCTCCGAAGGTTTCGGCGGCGCGGCCGTCCCGGCCTGAACCCGGGGACAGCAGCACTGATGCCTTCAGCGGGCCGTTCTTCGGGGCGGCCCGTTTTGCGTCAGGCCTCAGCCGAGCGTTTTCACGAAGACGATCTGCCCGTCGCGCGAGCGGCCCATATCCTGCCAACCATGGCGGAGATAGAAGCGCTCGGCGCGGGTTCCCGCTCCGGTCGTGAGCCAGGCCTGCGCGTGTCCGGCGGCCAAAAGCCGATCGAGCGCCGCGTCGAGCAGCGCCCGGCCGAGCCCGCGCCCCTCATGATCCTTGTCCATGAACAGCGCCCAGACCAGCCCGGTCTGGTGATTGGCGCAGGTGAAACCGACGACGACATTATCGACCTCGGCAACGAGGAAAATGGCCTGCTCGCGATACCAGGCGACCTCTTCGTCCGTCACCTTCGACGGATCGGAGAGGACATTCTCGCTCACGCCCATCCGGATCGCGTGGATGCGCAGCTGGTCCGCCGCGGTCGCCTTGCGGATGAGAAAGGACATCAGCACCATCTCAGCGCTTGCGGACGAATTCCGTGCGCAGGACGAGCCCCTTGATCGCCTCATGCCGGCAGTCGATCTCCTCGGGGTCGTCCGTCAGGCGGATCGACTTGATCACCGTGCCCTGCTTCAGCGTCTGGCCGGCGCCCTTGACCTTGAGATCCTTGATCAGGACCACCGAGTCGCCATCGGCCAGTACGTTCCCGGCGGCATCGCGAACCTCGGCACGCCCGGGAGCGGCCGCGGCGGCCATCTCCGAAGCTGGGCGCCACTCGCCCGTCACCTCGTCATAGACGTAATCGTCGTCGGCCATGTCCGCCCCTATCGCCATGCCGGCTCTCCCGGCCCGGCTCGCCTATACGAGCCGGGCCGGGAATTCAACAAGCGCGAGCTGTGGAACCTTTGAGCACCCTACTCCGCCGCTTCGAGCCGATAGCTCGCCGGTTCGTAATTGAGGATCGGCGCCAGCCAGCGCTCGACTTCGACGATGCTCATGCCCTTGCGCGCCGCATAATCCTCGACCTGGTCGCGCTCGACCTTGGCGACGCCGAAATAATAGGCGTCAGGATGCGACAGATAGATGCCCGAGACCGACGACCCCGGCCACATCGCGAAGCTCTCGGTCAGCTTCACGCCGACGCGGCTTTCGGCCTGCAGCAGCTCGAACAGCGTCGCCTTCTCGGTATGGTCGGGCTGCGCCGGATAGCCCGGCGCCGGCCGGATGCCACGATATTCCTCGCGGATCAGATCCTCGTTGGAGAGGGTCTCGTCCGGCGCATAGGCCCAGTAATCCTTGCGCACGAGCTGATGCATGCGCTCCGCAAAGGCCTCGGCGAAGCGGTCGGCCAGCGCCTTGACCATGATCGAACGGTAGTCGTCATTGTCGCGGGCGAACCGCTCGGAGATGCGCTCCTCCTCGGCGCCGGCGGTCACCACGAAGGCGCCGACATAGTCGGGCCGCTCGATGCCCTCGGGCGCGAAGAAGTCTGAAAGGCACATGTTCGGCTTGCCGTCGCGCTTCGATAGCTGCTGGCGCAGGCCGTGCAGCGTTGCAAGTCGTTCCTGGCGGCTCTCGCCCGTGTAGAGCGCAATGTCGTCGCCCACCGCGTTGGCCGGCCAGAACCCGATCACCGCCTTGGGGTTGAACCAGCGCTCATCGACGATACGCTTCAGCATCGCCTGGGCATCGTCCCATAGCGCGCGCGCCGCCTCGCCCTGCTTCTCGTCTTCGAGGATCGCGGGGAAGCGGCCCTTCATCTCCCAGGTCTGGAAGAACGGCGTCCAGTCGATCAGAGGCACGAGATCGGCGAGATCATAGGTCCGGAAGGTCCGCGTGCCGAGGAAGCTCGGCTTGGGCGGCTGGTAGCCGCTCCAGTCGGCCTTGAAGGCGTTGGCACGCGCCTTGACCAGCGGCAGGCGCTGCTTGTCGGCCTCCGAGCGGCGATGCGCCGCCGAGACCTTGGCATATTCCGCGCGGATACCTTCGACATAGGCCGGCTTCTGGTCCTGCGAGAGCAGGCTGGAGACGACGCCGACCGCGCGCGAGGCGTCGGTGACATAGACCGTCTGGCCCTTCTCATAGGCCGGGTGAATCTTCACCGCCGTATGGACGCGGCTCGTCGTCGCCCCGCCGATCAGCAGCGGAATATCGAAGCCCTCGCGCTCCATCTCGGAGGCGACCGTCACCATCTCGTCGAGCGAGGGCGTGATCAGCCCCGACAGCCCGATGATGTCGACCTTCTCCTTACGGGCGACGTCGAGGATCTTCTGCGTCGGCACCATCACGCCGAGGTCGATGACCTCGTAATTGTTGCACTGGAGCACGACGCCGACGATGTTCTTGCCGATGTCGTGGACATCGCCCTTCACCGTCGCCATCAGCACCTTGCCGGCAGCAGAGCGCTCGCCGCCGCCGTTCAGGCGCTTTTCCTCGTCCATGAACGGCATGAGATAGGCGACCGCCTGCTTCATCACGCGGGCCGATTTCACCACCTGCGGCAGGAACATCTTGCCGGCGCCGAATAGGTCTCCGACGACGTTCATGCCGGCCATCAGCGGCCCCTCGATGACGTGCAGCGGCTTCTCGGCCTTCTGACGCGCTTCCTCGGTGTCGATATCGATGAAGGCGGTGATGCCGTTGACCAGCGCATATTCCAGCCGCTTCTCGACGACCTCTTCACGCCAGGCCATGTCCTTGCCGGAGACCGCGACCGAGCCGTCGCCCTTGAAGCGCGGTGCGGCGTCGAGCAGGCGCTCGGTCGCATCCTTGCGGCGGTTGAGGACGACGTCCTCGCAGAGTTCGCGCAGCTCGGGATCGAGCCCGTCATAGGAGCCGAGCTGGCCCGCGTTGACGATGCCCATATCCATGCCGACCTTGATGCAGTGGTACAGGAAGACCGAATGCATCGCCTCGCGGACTTTTTCATTGCCGCGGAACGAGAAGGACAGGTTCGAGACGCCGCCCGAGATATG
Organism: Hyphomicrobiales bacterium; assembly: GCA_900470775.1. Classification (GTDB taxonomy): domain Bacteria; phylum Pseudomonadota; class Alphaproteobacteria; order Rhizobiales; family Beijerinckiaceae; genus Allobosea. The sequence continues at coordinate 280,316 of UCBZ01000040.1, forward strand.
GGCATGCGGCAGGGTCTCGCGGATCGTCTTCGTGGCCTCGATGAAGTCGTTGCCGTAGTTGTCGTGCTCCTCGATGCCCGTCGCCACCGCGAAGATGTTCGGGTCGAAGATGATGTCCTCGGGCGGGAAGCCGATCTCCTCGGTCAGCAGCTTGTAGGCGCGCGTGCAGATCTCGATCTTGCGCTGATAGGTGTCGGCCTGCCCGGTTTCGTCGAAGGCCATCACCACGACCGCCGCACCGTAGTTGCGGCAGATCCGGGCATGTTCGAGGAAGGCCGCCTCGCCCTCCTTCATCGAGATCGAATTGACGATCGGCTTGCCCTGAATGGTCTTCAGCCCGGCCTCGATGACATGGAACTTCGAGGAGTCGACCATGATCGGCACGCGGGAGATGTCCGGCTCCGAGGCGATCAGATTGCAGAACTCGGTCATCGCCGCCTGCGAATCCAGCAGGCCCTCATCCATGTTGATGTCGATGACCTGCGCGCCATTGGCAACCTGGTCGCGCGCGACGTCGAGCGCGGCGGCATAGTCACCCGAGGTGACCAGCTTCCTGAACTTCGCCGAGCCGGTGACGTTGGTGCGCTCGCCGATATTGACGAAAGGGATGGTCTCGTCGAGCGTGAAGGGCTCCAGCCCGGCCAGCCGCAGATAGGGCTTGATCACCGGAATCTGGCGCGGCGCCTTGCCGGCCACCGCCTGCGCGATGGCGCGGATATGGTCGGGGGTCGTTCCGCAGCAGCCGCCGACGACGTTGACCAGCCCGGCATCGGCGAACTCGGCCAACATCTCGGCCGTCGCCTCGGGGCTCTCGTCATACATGCCGAATTCATTGGGCAGGCCGGCATTGGGATAAGCGCAGACCAGCGTATCGGCGACGCGCGACAGATCCTTGATATGGGCGCGCATCTCGCGCGCGCCGAGCGCACAGTTGAGCCCGATGGTCAGCGGCGCGGCATGGCGGACTGCATTCCAGAAGGCTTCGGTGGTCTGGCCCGAGAGCGTGCGTCCCGACAGGTCGGTGATGGTGCCGGAGATCATCACCGGCAGGCGCAGGCCCTTCTCGCGGAAGACGTTCTCGATCGCGACGATCGCAGCCTTCGCGTTGAGCGTGTCGAAGATCGTCTCGACCAGGATGATCTCGGCGCCGCCGTCGATCAGCCCCTTGACCTGCTCGGCATAGGACTCGCGGACCTGATCGAAGGTCACGGCGCGGAAGCCGGGATTGTTGACGTCGGGCGAGATCGAGAGCGTGCGGTTGGTCGGGCCGATCGCGCCGGCGACATAGCGGCGGCAGCCATCGGCCTTCTGCGCGATCGCGGCGGCCTCGCGGGCGAGCTTCGCCGAGACGACGTTGAGCTCATAGGCCAGCGCCTCCATGCCGTAATCGGCTTGGGCGATCTGGGTCGAGGAGAAGGTGTTGGTCTCGACGATGTCGGCACCGGCCTGGAAGTAGGCCAGATGGATGTCGCGGATCGCCTCGGGCTGGGTCAGCACCAGCAGGTCGTTGTTGCCCTTGAGGTCGTGGTTCCAGCCCTTGAAGCGCTCGCCGCGGAAATCGGCCTCGGAGAACTTCTGGTTCTGGATCTGCGTGCCCATCGCGCCGTCGAGCACGAGGATGCGCTCGGAGGCGGATTGGCGCAGCGCGCGGTGGATCTCGGCGCCATCGACGGGTGTGGGGGTAAAATCGGTCATCGTTACGCTTTCATCGAACCCGGATCAGCCCGAATAGTCCCTCAGCCTTCATCCTGAGGAGCACTTCGCAGAAGTGCGTCTCGAAGGATGATGGCTGATTAAAATCACTGCGCCGCCGCAGCCTGCGGCTCTGTCTTCTCGGGCTTGACCCCGACCAGATGGCAGATCGCATAGACTAGGTCGGCCTTGTTCATCGTGTAGAAATGCAGGTCGCTGACGCCGCGATCGATCAGGTCGAGCGCCTGTTCGGCGCAGACGGCCGCCGCCACGAGGCGACGCGTCGCGGCGTCCTCCTCCAGCCCCTCGAACCGGTCGGCGAGCCATTGCGGCACGCTCGCCCCGGTCTTGCGGGCGAAATTGGCGGTCTGCTTGAAGTTCTGGACCGGCACGATGCCGGGCAGGATCGGGATGTCGATGCCCGCCGTCCGCACCTTGTCGAGATAGCGGAAATAGACGTCGTTATCGAAGAAGAACTGCGAGATCGCCCGAGTCGCGCCGGCATCGACCTTCTTCTTCAGCGCGTCGATATCGGCATCGAGCGAAGCGGCCTCCGGATGCTTCTCCGGATAGGCCGAGACCGTCACCTCGAAATCGCCGATGCGCTTGAGGCCCACGACCAGATCCGAGGTCTGGTGATAGCCCTGCGGATGCGGCTCATAGGCCGTGCCGAGCCCGCCGGCCGGATCGCCACGCAGCGCCACGACGTGGCGCACGCCTGCATCCCAATAGGCGCGGATGACCTCGTCGACCTCGTCGCGCGAAGCCGAGACGCAGGTCAGATGCGCGGCTGGCTTGAAGCCGGTCTCCTCGACCATGCGCTTGACGGTGGCATGGGTACGCTCGCGCGTCGAACCGCCAGCGCCATATGTCACCGAGACGAAAGACGGGCCCAGCGGCTCGAGCCGGCGCACGCTCTCCCAGAGCGCGACCTCCATCTCGTCGTTTTTGGGTGGAAAAAACTCGAAGGACACCTTCGGACGGCGCGAGCCGTGTCGGCTGGGGCGAAACGCATTCATCAGGCCACCTCTAGATTGTTCTGCCGCACCGGCGGGTCGGATTGGACGCGCCGGTCGCAGCCCCGCCAGAGCATGACCGGCAACTGGCCGGAGCCGCCGCCGGCCAGCGTGATTTCATCGGAAAGATCGCAATTCAGCCCGGCTTCCGAGAACCAGCCGGCGATTTGCGCCCGCGAAAAGCCGAGCCGGCGATGCGCATGCTCGCTGCGCAGGAATTCCATCTCGTGGGGCGCGAAATCGACCACGATCAGCCGCCCGCCGGGGCTCAGCATCGCCGCCGCTTCCCGCACCGCGCGGCCGGGATCGTCGAGGAAGTGCAGCACCTGATGGATGATCACGAGATCGAAGGCACCGCGCGGGAACGGCAGCGCATAGATGTCGCCCTGCCGCAATTCCACGCGCGAGAGCCCGCCCTTCTCCAGATTGGCGCGCGCCACCGCGAGCATGGCGTGGTTGGCGTCGACGCCGACCGCCCGGCCAAACTTCGGTGCGATCCGCTCCAGCATGCGGCCCGTGCCGGTGCCGAGATCGAGCATGCTGCCCGGCGTACCCTCGCCGACAGCCGCCTCGACAGCCGCCTCGACTGCATCATCGGGCACATGCAAGGAGCGCAGACGGTCCCAGTCGCGTGCGACGCTGGCGAAATAGTTCTGCGCGACATCCGCCCGCGTGCCGCGTACCGCCGCGAGCCGCTCACGATCGGCCGCGAGAACCGGATCGGCCCGGTCGAGCCAGGCCGCCAGCGACGCAGCGAAAGCCCCGCCCGCTCCGGTCTCATCGAGCCGGAAGAAGGCCCAGGCGCCCTCGCGCGACCGTCGCACCAAGCCGGCTTCGGCCAGAAGCTTGAGATGGCGCGAGATGCGCGGCTGCGACTGCCCGAGGATGTCGGTGAGATCCGACACTGATAGCTCGCCCTCGGACAACAACGCCAGGATACGCAGCCGCGTCTCCTCGCCTGCGGCACGCAAGGCCGCGAGCAGGACGTCCGAAGAGAGCGTGGTAAGCTGGCGCAAGCTTGCGGACTCCGGCGAAAGACGGCAAAAAGATATAAAGATATCTTTATGTCAGATAATGCAGCAACGCAAGTTCAAACTGAGCTGGCACAGCCTCGTGGTGCGCCGGCTGCCATCGCCCGCCCAAGCGCGCTGAACAGGCGCGGGGCGCCGGACTGCGCGACATTGAAGCGCAGGAAACGGCCGGCCGATTGCGACAGGCTGTAGACATTGCCCGGCGCCAGCACGATGTCCTCGGCCAGCAGCTGCCGCGCGATCATCGAGGAATCCAGCCCCTCCGGCAGCTCGCACCAGAGAAACATGCCACCGCGAGGCTCGATCCAAGGTAGGATGCCCATGGCCTTGAGCCGCGCCGAGGTTTCGCCCATGGCGCGGGCGAGACGCTCCCGCAACCCGTCCATATGCTTGCGATAATTGCCGTCCCTGAGGATGGTTAGAACCATTTCGGCCGCCAGCCGCCCCGTGCCGAAGGAGGCCGCGATCTTGAGATCGATCAGCCCCTCGATCCAGTCCCGCCTTGCCGCGATGTAGCCGCAGCGCACCGAGGCCGAGAGCGACTTCGAGAAACTGCCGATCTGGACGACCCGATCGAGCCCGTCGAAGGCTGCCAGGCGCGGCGCCGGCTCAGGCTCGAAATCGGCGAAGATGTCGTCCTCGACGATCACCAGCCCGAACTGGTCGGCGAGCTTCAGCACGCGATGCGCGACGAGCGGCGACAGCGTCGCGCCGGTCGGGTTGTGGAGCGCCGAATTGGTGATGTAGAGGCGCGGGCGGTGCTCGCCCAGGACCTGCTCGAACTGCGCGATATCCGGCCCGTTCTGCGTATAGTTCACGCCGACGATGCGGACGCGATGCGCCCGCAGCAATGCGTGGAAATTGAAATAGCAGGGGTCGTCGACGAGGACCGTGTCGCCCGGCTCGATCAGGAAACGGCAGACGAGGTCGAGCGCCTGCGTGCCGGATTCCGTCAGCATGATCCGGTCCGGCGCGGCCTCTATGCCATGCAACGCCAGCCGTCGGGTCAGAAGTTGCCGGAGCGGCAACAGCCCCAGCGGCGTGCCGTAATCGGCAAGAGTCTCGTCGGGCGCCCGAGACACCGCCCGCAGCGCCCGGCGCAAGCCCTCCTGCGGCAGCCAGTCCGCTGGCAGCCAGCCGCAGCCTGGCTTCAGCACACCCTCACCGGCATCGAGCGATTGCCTGGAAACCCAGAACGGATCGACCGCGCGTTCCAGCCGGGGTCCGAGATCGGCGACTGAGAAGGGCGGCGCATGGCCCGCGACATAGAAACCGGAGCCGCGCCGCGCCTGGATGACGCCTTCGGCCGCAAGCCGGTCATAGGCCTCGACCACCGTCGATTTCGACACGCCCATCGTTTCGGAAAACCGCCTGATAGACGGCAGCTTGGCGCCCGCGGCCAGTTCGCGCCCGGCGATGCGCGTGCGGATCGCCTGCATGACGAGCCCGGCCCGCGTCCCGTCCTGTCCATCCACGCCGTCCATTTGGGATCACCGTACTGCTGCCTTGAGCAGGACAGTTTGCCTGAACTGTCCTGAACTGTCTCTGGCAATCGCTCGCTGGCGCGCCGATGCAGGGCAAGATGGAGCGACGATGATGGACAAGAAGACGAGCGGCTGGATCAACGGCTTTCTCGGCGTGGTGATCTTCGCCGGCTCCCTGCCGGCGACGCGCGTCGCGGTCGCCGATTTCGACCCGGTCTTCCTGACGCTGGCACGCGCTGCCATCGCGGGCCTCGTCGCGCTTGGCCTGTTGCTCGTCTTCCGGGAAAGGCGTCCCGAGCCGCGTGACGTCGTCCCGCTGATCGTGGTCTCGCTGTGCGTCGTGATTGGCTTTCCGCTCCTGACCGCACTCGCCCTCCAGCACGTCACCTCGGCGCACCTGATCGTCTTCGTCGGCCTGCTGCCGCTGGCGACGGCCCTGTTCGGCGTCATCCGGGGCGGCGAGCGCCCGCGCCCGGCCTTCTGGCTGTTCTCCTGCCTCGGCAGCGCGCTCGTCGTCGGCTTCGCCTGGATGCAGGGCTTTGCCGCCTCCCCAATCGGCGACCTGTTGATGCTGGCGGCCATCGTCGTCTGCGGCCTGGGCTATGCCGAGGGCGCGGCCCTGTCGCGCCGGCTCGGCGGCTGGCAGGTGATCTGCTGGGCGCTGGTCCTGTCGCTTCCGGTGACGGTCGGGCTCGCTCTGGCGATCATGCCGGGCTCCGTGGCGGGTGTCGGCACGCCGGCCTGGCTCGGCCTCGCCTATGTCTCGCTGTTCAGCATGCTGATCGGCTTCGTCTTTTGGTATCGCGGCCTCGTCCAGGGCGGCATCGCCGCCGTCGGGCAGCTCCAGCTGCTGCAGCCCTTCTTCGGCCTGGCGCTGGCAGGCCTTCTGCTGGGCGAGACGGTCAGTTGGCAGATGCTTGCGGTCTCCGCAGCCGTCGCGGCCTGCGTCGCCGGTGCGAAGCGTTTCGCGCGCTAGCCTCAACCGCCTTTCGGCACGACCGGCGGGACCAGCACCACCGCATCGCCGGGCGCGATCGGCCCGGCGAGATCGACGGACAGCACGAGCCCGCGCAGGGCTGCGGCGGCCTTGACGAAGGCGAATTCCAGCCCCTTGCGGCCGGTCGCGGCGGCGACAACCCGTCCGGCCCGCCGGCAGGGCATGTTGTAAGCCTCGACCCGCAGGATCGCACGGCCGTCGAAGCGCCCCTTCCCTCTCCAGTCTCCGCCGAAGGCGAGCCGGCTGCCGGGCGCAATCCGGGAGAAGCCGGCCAGCCCCTCGATCAGGAGATTGCCCCCGAGCCATTCCGGCGGCAGCGCCGGCAGATCGAGCTGACCGGCGATCTCCGTCAGTTCGAGCGGGCAGAGCGCAGAAAGCTGGCGGTCGTTGCGCAGGCGCAGGCCTCGCGGCAACCAGGGCTCGCGCGGCCCTGAACGCCGTGTCAGGCCAGCGTGCAGATCGCCGGGAATGCCGGAGTGATCCAGCTGAAGAACGTCGGCAGGAACCGTGACAAAGCCATGCGGAGACGGTGCGCCATTCCTCGCGATGAAGACGCCGGCGACGACGCCTTTGGCACACTCATCCTTCATGCCGGCGGCATGGCTGCGCGCGCCGGACGTGTCAAGAAGCCGAAGGGCTCACATCAACTGCAGCGAGCCCGCTGCCGTCTTCCCGCGTTCGGTCTTGAGTTCGAACGAGACGGCCTGTCCCTCCGTCAGCGTCATCAGCCCTGCTTCCTTTACGGCAGTGATGTGCACGAACACGTCCTTGCCACCATCCGCAGGCTGAATGAAACCAAAGCCCTTCTCAGTATTGAACCATTTGACGGTTCCGGTCGCCATCGCCGCATCCCTCGAAGCCAAAGCGTCTTCGCGACCGACGGATGCAAGCGTCCGCAGGGCGCGCCGACAAAGAATTGACCGAAACGTGATGCTTGTCGAGACCAAACGACAGGCAGGCGAAAGGTGAAAACGATCAAGACGTGGTCAGAAGCACTTGCGTCATGACCGAAGTTTGTGACGAACCACCGAGATATATCTCGATTTGCCCTGGCTCGATCTTGTAGCGGCCTTCCTCGTCATGGCCGCCGAGCTGCGCGGCATCGAGCCGCAAGCGGACGTTGCGCGTCTCGCCGGCCCGCAGCATGACCTTGTCGAAGGCTTTCAGCTGCCGCAGCGGCTTCGACCGGCTCGCGACCGGCTGGCGAATATAAAGCTGCACGACCTCCTGCCCGTCGCGCGCGCCGGCATTGGTGACGTCCACGGAGACCTCGACCGTGCCGTTCAACGCCATGCTCGGCTTCGAGACGCGGGCATTGGCGTAGGTAAAGCGGCTGTAAGACAGCCCATGGCCGAAGGGGTAGAGCGGCTCGTTGGCCTCATCCATGTAGATCGATTCATAGCGCTGGCGAACCTTCTGCGGCCGCCCCGTCGGAAGCTGGTCGTAATAGACCGGAATCTGCCCGACCGAGCGCGGGAAGCTCATCGGCACCCGTCCAGAAGGATTGACCTTGCCGGTCAGGATGTCGGCGATCGCCGTACGCCCCTCGGTGCCGCCATGGAAGGTCTGCAGGATCGCGGCGACATGCGCGTCGGCCCAGGTCAGCACGAGTGGCCGCCCCGTCGCCAGCACCAGCACGACCGGCTTGCCGGTCGCCACTAGCGCCTCGAGCAGTTCCTGCTGCACGCCTGGCAGGTCGAGCTTCGTGCGCGAGGCGCCCTCGCCCATGAACTCGCAATCCTCGCCCAGCATGGCGACGACGAGGTCGCTGGCGGCAGCCGCGCGGATCGCGGCGGCCTTGTCGGCGAACTCCGTGCCACAGGCCTTGGTGAACGCCGGCTCATAGGCAACCGCGACATCCGCCGGCAGCCGCTGCTTCAGTGCCTCTGGCAGCGCCTGCACGACGCGGCGGCCGAGCCCGGCCGGATCGGTCCAGACGCGTTCGTCCTCGGGCACGGCCATCGCGCCGATCACCGCGACCGACTTGACGGCAGGCCCGATCGGCAGCGTCTCGTTGGCATTCTTGAGCAGCATCGCGCCGTCCTGCGCGGCCTTGAGCGCGACCTCGCGCGCGGCCTGCGTCTGCATCAGCGCGGGCGCGGCAGTAGGATCGACATCGGGGCGCTCGAACAGGCCGAGATGGAACTTGACCCGCAGCACCCGCCGCACCGCCTCGTCCAGCGCCTTCATCGGCACGCGCCCGGCCGTGACCTCGGCGGCGAGGTGCTTGTGGTAGACGTCGCCCATCATGTCCATGTCGATGCCCGCCAGCAGCGCCTTGCGCGCGGCTTCGGCGTCATCCCTGGCGATGCCATGCAGGCGCAGCTCGGTGATCGAACCGAAATCGGAGGTGACGAAACCCTTGAAGCCCCATGTGCCGCGCAGGAGATCGGTCAGCATGCCCTTATGCGCGGTGGCCGGCATGCCATTCAGCGCATTGAAGGCCGCCATCGCGGTCATCGATCCCGCATCGAACGAGGCCTTGAACGGCGGCAGATAGAGGTCGAAGAGCTGGCTCGTCGGAATCCAGGTCGAATTGTAGTCGCGCCCGGCCTCGCCCGCGCCATAGCCGACGAAATGCTTGACCGAGGTCGCGACCCCGCCGCGCTGATAGCCGCGCGTGCGCGCTGCCGCCACGACCGAGCCGAGATAGGCATCCTCGCCCGCGCCCTCGAGCACCCGGCCCCAGCGCGGATCGCGGGAGATGTCGACCATCGGCGCGAAGGTCCAGTTGATGCCGGCAGCCGACGCCTCGCGGCCGGTCCAGTAGGCCGCCTCCTCGATCAGCCTCGGGTCCCAGGTCGCGGTCTGGCCGAGCGGCAGCGGGAAATAGGTCGAGAAGCCGTGAACGGCATCGAGCCCGATGATCAGCGGGATCTTCAGCCGCGTCGCGCGCGCCGCCTTCTGGACCTCCAGAACCTCGGCCGGCACCACGAAGTTCATCACAGCGCCCATGCGGCCGGACTTGATCTGCTTGATGTCGAAGCCGTCGCCGCGACCCGACAGATGCAGCTGGCCGACCTTCTCCGCCAGCGTCATCTGGCGCAGCAGACCGTCGATGCGGCGTTCAATCCCAGCAGCCTCCCGCCCAGTCTTCCAAGCGACGCCCTGTTGGCCCGGCGCCGTCTGAACCGGAACCGACTGGGCGGAGGCCGCAACGGAAAGGCAGCAGGCAAGAAGTGTGGCGGCGAGCCGCAGGATCATGAAGGACATCTTTCGGCGGAGGTCGTGAGCGGGCAGGACGTCGGTGGAAGACGCGTGACGAACGTCGACAGCCGCCCTACAGGAATGGCCGGGCCGGCTCAACCTTGAGGCAGGGTCGAAGCGCTGGACGGCGCAACCTTGGGCTGGCTCGCCCGTTGCATCGCAGGCATGGCCTGAACACCGCCTGAACTGGAAGCCCCCGCCATGTCGCAGACCACCGCCCCCCTCGCCTCGTCGACGGAGCGGCACCGGCTCTATGAGGACGCGCTGGCGATCCTGCTCGGCACGCTGATGGTGTCGATCGGCATCGCGCTGTTCTCCAAGGCGATGATCATGACCGGCGGGGCGGCGGGCCTCGCCCTGCTGCTGCAATATGCCACCGGGCTCGAGTTCGGCCTGCTCTTCTCGGTCATCAACCTGCCCTTCTACTGGCTCGCCTTCCGCCGCATGGGCCTGCGCTTCACGCTGCGTACCTTCGTCGCCGTCGGCATCGTCTCGCTGCTGGTGCAGGCGACGCCGCTCTGGCTCGACATCGCCTCGGTCCAGCCGATCTATGCCGCGCTCGCCGGCGGCAGCACGATGGGGCTGGGCCTGCTCGCGCTCGCCCGCCACCGCACCGCGATCGGCGGCGTCAACATCCTCGCGCTCTATCTGCAGGAAAAGCGCGGCTGGCGCGCCGGCTGGACCCAGCTCGCCATCGACGCGGGCATCTTTGCCGGCGCCCTGTTCGTCCTGCCGCTCGACCGACTCGCGGTCTCGCTGATCGGCACGCTGGTGCTCAACGCGGTGCTCGGCATGAACCACAAGCCAGGGCGCTATACGGCGGTGTCCTGAACACGGGATCACACATCCCGCCGCCGACGCAGACGACCCGGCGGCAGAGCCCGGTCTTGCGCCCCGCCGCGCGGCATGCGAGCAACCGCGCCGGGTGACCGAACGCCATAGACCGAACACGACGAGGCTCGACGCCATGGCCCAGCCGCTGACCATCGAAGATCTGCGCATTCTGGCCAAACGCCGCGTGCCGCGCATGTTCTACGACTATGCGGATTCCGGCGCCTGGACCGAGGGCACCTACCGCGCCAACGAGGCCGATTTCGCAGCGATCAAGCTGCGCCAGCGCGTTGCGGTCGACATGACCAACCGGACGCTGGAATCGACCATGGTCGGCCAGAAAGTCGCCATGCCGGTCGCACTCGCGCCGACCGGGCTGACCGGCATGCAGCACGCCGACGGCGAGATCCTCGCCGCCAAGGCCGCAGCCAAGGCCGGCGTGCCATTCACCCTCTCGACGATGAGCATCTGCTCGATCGAGGACGTCGCCAACCACACCGGCTCGCCGTTCTGGTTCCAGCTCTATGTGATGAAGGATCGCGACTTCATCGCGCGCCTGATCCAGCGTGCCAAGACCGCCGGCTGCTCGGCGCTGGTGCTGACGCTCGACCTGCAGGTTCTCGGCCAGCGCCACAAGGACATTCGCAACGGCCTCAGCGCGCCGCCCAAGCCGACGCTCGCCAACCTGATCAACCTCGTGACCAAGCCGCGCTGGTGCCTGGGGATGCTCGATACGCCGCGCCGCGGCTTCGGCAACATCGTCGGACATGTCACCGGCGTCGCCGACATGTCCTCGCTGTCGTCCTGGACCGCCAGCCAGTTCGATCCGGCCCTGAGCTGGGACGACGTCAAGTGGATCAAGGACCAGTGGGGCGGCAAGCTCATCATCAAGGGCATCCTCGACCCCGAGGATGCCGAACTTGCCGCCAACAGCGGCGCCGACGCCCTGATCGTCTCCAACCATGGCGGCCGCCAGCTCGACGGCGCGCTGTCCTCGATCGCGGCGCTGCCGGCGATCGTCGAGCAGGTCGGCAACCGTATCGAAATCCTGTTCGACGGCGGCATCCGCTCCGGCCAGGACGTGATCAAGGCACTGGCGCTCGGCGCCCACGGCACCTTCATCGGCCGCGCCTTCCTCTACGGGCTCGGCGCCATGGGCGAGAAGGGCGTGACGCTGGCGCTGGACATCATCCGCAAGGAGCTCGACATCACCATGGCGCTGTGCGGGTTGCGCGATGTGCGGGATGTCGACGGGCGCATTCTGGTCGACGGCAACCGGCAGCGGCGGACGTAAGCGCGGGTGACGCCGCTCGAAGCGCCGGGCTCAAACAATGCGGCTTATCGTCATCATGGTGTTGAACATCATGTTGCCGATCTTGCCATGGGTATCGAGGTTCCCGCTCACGACCTTCTGGAAGGCTTCGTGTGGCAGGTGCAGCCAGCCGATCGTGCCGGGCATCTTCGGCGGCGACTGCGTGACGTTCCAGTTCGCGGCGTTGGGCAGCACCGGCATCGTCTTGTGCGCCGTCTTCATATAGGCGCTGTCGAAATCGATCTGCTCGTTGATGATGCCCATGCCGCCGACCATCTCAGCGAAACGCCAGAGATGGTTGACGCCGGAGCTGTAACTCGCGACGCCGACGCTCGACACCAGGCCGCGGGGCCGGCGCACGCCCATAGTCGACTCAATGCCCGACATGATCGCGTCGAGCGTCGTGCTGCCGCGGTCGGCGAAGAGATTGGTGGTCGAACTGTTGCTGCGAGAAGCGTAGGTCATGAACGGCACCAGCAAAACCATCTTCTTGACCGCCGCCATCTGCGTGCCGAGATAGAAAACGTAGTTCTTGACGCTGTTGATCCAGCGCCCGCTGAAGCTCGGATACAGCGCGTCGTCGGTGGCCGAGATCGTGTCGGGATGAAAGAAGATATAGCACCGCGAGAAATCCACGGTTCCGTCCGGAACCGCGGCACCGACCCAGAAAATCGAGCCGTTCTTCTCGATCCTGAACAGGAATTCCGACACGCGCCCCGTGACGTTATTCGCCGCGAGCATCGCGTTCTTGGGGCGTGGTCGGAACAGGAAGGGCATGACGCTGGCAGGCGTGATCGCAAGGGCTTCGTCCCAGTCCGGCCTTGTCTTGTCCAGCGTCTGCTGCATGCTCAGAATGCCGAGATCGAGCACCCGCGAGGGGCTCCAGCCGGGGATGTCGATACCGATCATGGTTCGGAATACGGCGAGCATCTCGCGCCAGGTCCGTCCGCCTCTGGAGATGCGCCCGTCGGCGACCGGCAGCTTGCGCCGTTTCTGGAAGAAAACGATCACATCGCCGAGCGTGTCATCATAGACCATCGGCAGCCAAACGGCTGCAATGCCTATCATCGGGCTCCTGACGCTGCCGAGCCAGGCGCCCATGAAGTTCTGGACGAGCGCCACATCGGTCGGAAGGTTGTCCGACTTCGGTCGTCCGACGGAACCGAACAGTTCAGGCACCATCTCTCGTCTCTCCGTACGATCATCGTGGAGTAGACGACATCATGGGCGGCGTGACAAGCGCGCCCTTACGCTTGGTCAATAACGCCCTCTAGACTTGCACCGGACGCGAGCAACCTCGCGCCCGGAGCGATCCTCGGGGCGAGAATTTCTTGTACTGGATCCGCTTCGGGATCCGGAAGCGATCCCGGGGCCGGCGCTTCTTGTCTTCCGTGTCCTCACGTCATTCCGGCTGGATTCCCGCCTTCTTGACGACGTCGGCCCACTTGCCGATCTCCGCCACGACGAAAGCCTTGAGTTCCTCGGGCGTGCTGGTTTCGGGCTCGATGCCGGCGGCCAGCAGCCGATCCTGCGTCGCCTTGTCCGCCATCGCGGCCATGAGCGCCCTGTGCAAGGCATCGACAATGGGCTTGGGTGTCTTGGCAGGCGCGAAAGCGGCAAACCACGCGGCGAGATCGTAACCGGGAACGCCGGCCTCGATCATCGTGGGCAGTTCCGGGGCAAGCGCGCTGCGCTTGGCGGTCGAAACCGCCAGACCATTGACCTTGCCGGCACGGACCTGCGGCATCGTCGTCGAGATGTCGGCAAAGACGATATCGATCTGCCCGCCGAGCAGATCGGTGATCGCCTGGGGGTTGCTGCGATAGGGCACATAGGTCAGGTCGAGACCGGCGAGCGATTTCAGCATCTCGCCCGCGATCCGCGACGAACTCGAACCTGCGCCGAAGGTCAGCTTGCCGGGATTGGCCTTAGCATAGGCGACGAGGTCCGCGACCGTTTTGGCCGGGACGGACGGATTCGTGGTCAGCGCCAGTGTGATCGTGCCGATCTTCCCGATCGCCTCGAAGCCGTCGACCGCATCGTACGGCACGGTTTTCAGCAGGCTCTGGTTGGCGCCATGCGTGGTGTTGGTGGTGATAAGGACCGTGTGCCCGTCGGGCTCGGCGCGCGCGACATTCTGGGCCGCGATCACGCCGCTGGCCCCGGCGAGATTCTCGACCACGACCGGTTTGCCCAAGGTCCTGCCGACATGCTCGCCGATGATGCGGGCGACTGAATCGGTGGCGCTGCCGGCGGCGAAAGGCACCACGAACTTGATGTTTCGGCTGGGGAATTCCTGCGCCTGGGCCGGCAGCGCCAGAGCGAGCCCTGCGGCGATGAGGGTGATGAGCGTCTTCATTGTCTGTCCTCCCTTGTTTTTTTCTTGCAGTGAATGGGTTCTGCCAGGGTCCGTATCGGCGGACGGCCCCTGCGAGCCATCGATATCCAGATCGAGCAGGGCCGAGCTCAGGCTCTTGCCGTGGGTGTCGAGCGCGAGAGATCGTGTGACGCCGCCCCCCAGTGCCTGGCGCATCACAAAGTTCAGGGCGCTGAGACTCGGAATTTCGTAGCGGACCACCTTGCCGGCGACGACCCCGCCGAAATGCGCCCTGACCCGTTCGGCCGTGACCTCGCGCAGCAGCAGCGGATAATCCGCCGGATCATGGGCGATCAGCGACAGGTTCGAGATGTCGCCCTTGTCGCCTGAGCGCGAATGGGCAATGGCGCGCAGCTTCATCTCACGCCTCCAGCCAGGTGACGGCCGGCCGCACGCGCTCGCGCGGGATCATCACCGAGCGGACGCCGAGAACCTCGCGCACCTGCCGGCTGACGCCGCCGCCGCCCGCCGGACCATTGGTGTAGAGCGCCTCGACCTCTTCGCCGATGCGCGCCGCGGCCGCAGCGCTGGTCGTGCGGGCCGCGACGCGCAGGCGCACCTCATAGGGCTCAGCGGCGCCGCTGCGCGACAGCCCTTCGCCGTGAAGAGCATCGAGACCGATCAGGTCGCAGCGCACCTCCTGCAGCGGCAACCCGGCCCGCGCCAGTCGCTCGCGGATGATGTCGCGCGCAAGCGCACCGCGTGCGACCGCCCCCGCGCCTGCATAGGAGATCTGCCCCTCGCCCGTGAAGCCTTCCATCAGCCCAAGCGAAACCTTGAGTCCGTCCGGCCGCGCCCGCCCGCCAGCGCCGACCACACGCACGCGATCGGGACCGATCTGCTCGACCGCGACCTGCGAGAAGTCCGCTGTGACGTCGGGCGTCAGGTAGCGCGCCGGGTCGTGGACCTCGTAGAGTATCTGCTCCTTGCAGGTCGCGGGCGAGACGCGCCCGCCACTGCCGGCAACCTTGGTGACGACAAGCCCGCCATCTTCGGCGAATTCTCCGATCGGAAAGCCGAGCCGGGCGAGATCGGGCACGTCCTTGTAGCCGGGATCGGCGAAATAGCCGCCGGTCACCTGACCTGCGCATTCCAGCAGATGGCCCGCCAGCGTCGCCTGGCCGAGCCTTTGCCAATCGTCGAAGGCCCAGCCAAAGGCGTGGACGAGCGGCCCGACATAGAGCGAGGGGTCGGCCGCCCTGCCGGTGATGACGATGTCCGCGCCGCCGGCGAGCGCCGCCGCGATGGCCTCCGCACCAAGATAGGCATTCGCCGAGACGAGCGTGTCTCCGAGCTCGCCGACGCGCTGGCCGGTCTCGTCCAGGACGGTGTCGCGGTCGAGTTCCGCCAGGACGTCGTCGCCGGTGACGGCCGCGATGAGGAGCGCCCCGAGCCCAAGCTGGCGGGCGATCTCGCGCACGCGCTCAGCGGCCGCCAGCGGGTTGGCCGCGCCCATATTGGTGACGATGCGCGTGCCGCGCGCCCGGCAGGCCGGCAAAACCGCCTCGAACCGTGCCGCGAGCAACGGGTCGAATCCGCCCGCTGGGTCGCGGCGCCGGGCCTGTTGCGCCAGCGCGATCGTCCGCTCCGCCAGGCACTCGAAGACCAGATAGTCGAGATCGCCGTGCTCGGCGAGTTCCACGGCCGGATCGATCCGGTCTCCCGAGAACCCTGCTCCCGCCCCAAGCCGAACCTGTCGCACGCGCTGCCTCCTGCCGCGTCGCCAAGGGAACACTCCGGCAGCGATCGAACAATTGAAATAATTCGATCTCAGTGATTATCTAAGACTATGAATATCGATATCCGCCAGATGCGGGCCTTCCTCGCCGTCGCCGCGACGGGCAGCTTCACCCGCGCCGCCGGCCAGCTCGCCTTGTCCCAGCCAGCGCTGACCGTGCAGATTCGCAAGCTGGAGGAGGCGCTGTCCTTGCGCGTCTTCGACCGCAACACCCGCAGCGTCGCGCTCACCCGCGCCGGGCGCGATCTTTTGCCCGTGCTCGGCCGCCTGGTCCGCGAACTCGACACGGTCGTGGCCGACAGCCGCGAGCAGGCGAGCGCGCGTCGGGGCGTTGTCAGACTCGCGGTGCTGCCCTCGATCGCGTCGGGCATCCTTCCCGACGTGATCGCGCGGTTCCGCACCGCCCACCCGGACATCCTGTTCGTCTTGCGCGATGCCATCGCGGCGACCGTCAATGCCGCCACCCTGGCCGAGGAGGTCGACCTTGGCATTACCGGCGGGCTGTTCGACACGCCGGAACTCGAGGCGCTGCTGACGACGCGCGATCACATGCATGCCGTCTTCCCGCGGGGCCATGCCCTGGACACGCCGGGCGACATCGTCCTTGCGGACCTCGCCCTCCACCCGCTGATCCTGATGGACGGCGCGACGAGTGTCCGGCAGGTCGTCGATCTGGCCTTCGTCACAGCCGGCCTGCAGCCTCTGGTCGCCGCCGAGGCCACTTATATGAGCACCGCCGCCGCGATGGTGCGGGCCGGCCTTGGCGCGGCGATCCTGCCCGGATCGGCGCAGGAGGTCCGGGCCTTGCCGGATCTGCGATCGCGGCGCATCGCCTCGCCCGCCTGCGTGCGGACGATCACGGTGATCCGTCGCACCGGCCGCACGCTGCCGCCGGCGAGCATGCTGTTCCTGGCGGAGCTGGAGCGGGCGCTGGCCGAGCCGATAGACGGCCGCGCCTGAGTCTCAGCGCGAGAACTTCTTGTACTGGATCCGCTTCGGAATGGTGGAGTCGATCCCGAGCCGGCGCTTCTTGTCTTCCTCGTACTCCGCGAAATTGCCCTCGAACCACTCGACATGGCTCTCGCCCTCGAAGGCGAGGATATGGGTCGCGATCCGGTCGAGGAACCAGCGATCATGGCTGATGATCACGGCGCAGCCGGCGTAATCCTCCAGCGCCTCTTCCAGAGCCCGCAGCGTGTCGACGTCGAGGTCGTTGGTCGGTTCGTCGAGGAGGAGGACGTTCGAACCCGCTTTCAGCATCTTGGCGAGGTGGACGCGGTTGCGCTCACCGCCCGAAAGCGAGCCGACCTTCTTCTGCTGGTCGCCGCCCTTGAAGTTGAAGGTCGAGCAATAGGCGCGCGAGTTGATCTCGCGCTTGCCGAGATAGAGGATGTCGTTGCCGCCGGAGATCTCCTCCCAGACGTTCTTCTTGTCGTCGAGCGAGTCGCGGCTCTGGTCGACATAGCCGAGCGTGACGCTCTCGCCGATCTTGATCGTGCCGGAATCGGGCTTGTCCTGGCCGGTGATCATCCGGAACAGCGTGGTCTTGCCGGCGCCGTTGGGGCCGATCACGCCGACGATGCCGCCCGGCGGCAGCTTGAAGCTGAGCCCGTCGATCAGCAGCTTGTCCTGGAAACCCTTCGACAGATTCTCGAAATCGACGACGTTATTGCCGAGCCGCTCGGCGATCGGGATGATGATCTGCGCGCCGTCGGGGCCCTTGTTGTTGGCCTTCTGCACGAGCTCGTCATAGCGCTGGATGCGGGCCTTGCTCTTGGCCTGGCGCGCCTTGGGCGAGGCCAGAACCCATTCCTGCTCGCGCTCCAGCGTCTTCTGCCTGGCGACGTCCTCGCGGCCTTCCTGGGCGAGGCGCTTCTGCTTCTGCACCGACCAGGCCGAGTAGTTGCCCTCATAGGGAATGCCCTGGCCGCGATCGAGCTCGAGGATCCAGCTCGTGACGTTGTCGAGGAAGTAGCGATCATGGGTCACGATCAGGATCGCGCCCGGATAGGTCCTCAGATGCCCTTCCAGCCAGGCGGTGGTCTCGGCGTCCAAATGGTTGGTCGGTTCGTCGAGCAGCAGCAGTTCCGGCTGCTCCAGCAGGAGCTTGCACAGCGCGACGCGGCGGCGCTCGCCGCCCGAGAGCTTCGAGACCTCCCAGTCGTCGGGCGGGCAGCGCAGCGCGTCCATCGCCTGGTCGACCTTGGAATCGAGATCCCACAGGCCCTTGGCCTCGATCTCGTCCTGCAGCTTGGTCATCTCGTTGGCGGTCTCGTCGGAGTAGTTCATCGCGAGTTCGTTATAGCGATCCATGATCGCCTTCTGCGGCGCGACCCCGAGCATGACGTTGTCGCGGACATTCAGGGTCTCGTCGAGCTTGGGCTCCTGCGGCAGGTAGCCGACGCGCGCGCCCTCGGCGACCCAGGCCTCGCCGGTCCACTCCTTGTCGAAGCCGGCCATGATCTTCAGCAGCGTCGATTTACCGGCGCCGTTGACGCCGAGCACGCCGATCTTGGCGTCCGGGTAGAAGGACAGGTGGATGTCCTTGAGGATCTGCTTGCCGCCCGGATAGGTCTTCGACAGGCCGCGCATATGGTAGATGAACTGACGGGACATGGGCGTGCGGGCTCCGCTTGCGGACTGACGGTCGGGCGTGTCGGGAAATCTGGCGCGTATGTAGCGAGGCTGGCCGATGCCCGCAACCGCACGCTGTCACGAAGCGGCGGTATTCGCCCGCCCCTATGCCTCAGCGCCAGCTCCGGCCAGTCGCGTCGCTGCAGCCATAAGGCGGAATCGCACGCGAAAAGCGCTCCTTCAGCCGTCCGCAGCCCCAGGTCCGCAGGCTCTCGGGCAGGCGGCTGTTGATCTCGATCCCGACCTCGTCATAGGGGCTCGTGGCATTGGCGACATAGTCGTACCAGCGGTAGCCGAGGGTGATGCCGAGGCCCGCGGCAATGGCGAAAACGAGCAAGGCGATCGTCCGGAGCGGGCCCATCCTGACGGGGACCGGGATCGGCCTGCCCTGCGCAACCGCACGCCGCTGGCGCATCGCGTAAACCTGCGCGCAAAGGACCAGCGCCACGCCCAAACCGATGGCGATGCCGCCATATTGCCCCAGGAGCGGCAGGATCTCGGCCTTGACGTGCTGCTGGCCGCCGCTATCGGGCACGACGAAACGCGAGCCGCCATCGACACGTTCCCAGCCGGCGATCCTGGCGACGTAGAAGAAGGCAATTGCCCCGCCCGCGAAGAAGATCAGCGAGACCAGCCTGAGGCGGTTGGGTATCGACATCGTGCCCTCCTAAAAGCAGGCGGCGCTCGTAGCGCAGCCGGGCCGGCCTGTCCACGCACGGAGCGCTCGCTCTCACGAAACCGCCATCGCGGCGCCAGCCTCTTCCGCCGGCCCGCCTTTTGCCTAAGCTCATGCCGCTGGGAGAATACGGGAGCGTCGCATGAAGCCGTCATCGACCCTGAAGCGCATGGCACTGGTCATTGCCGCCGTGATGCCCGTCATCGCCGCATCCGCCCGCGCTCAATCCGACGAACCCGGCTGCCGGCCGGAGATGGCGTCGCTGCGCCTGCCGATCCAGCGCGTCAACCTTTCTCTCGCCAACCTGGCCAAGGGCGAGGTCCGCCTCACCTTCGTCGGCCACGCCACCTTCCTGATCGAGACGCCCGGCGGCATCAAGGTCGCGACCGACTACAACGACTATGTCCGTCCGCGCGAGACGCCCGACATCGCCACGATGAACAAGGCACATTCGACCCATAATTCGCGCAGCCCCGACCCCGCCATCAAGCAGGTTCTCCCGGGCTGGGACCCGACCGGCGCAGGCGCGGCGAAGCACGACATCACCATGGGCGATCTGCGCGTGCGCAACGTCCCGACCAACATCCGCTCCTATTCGGGTTCGACCGATTTCGACGGCAACTCGATGTTCGTCTTCGAGATCGGCGAACTCTGCATCGCCCATCTCGGCCATCTGCACCATCCGCTGGAGCCCGGCCACCTGCGTGCGCTCGGCCGCGTCGATGTCGTGCTGTTTCCGGTCGATGGCAGCTACACGCTGGACCAGGAGGGCATGCTGGAGGTGCTGAAGTCGCTGCAGGCACGGGTGATGATCCCCATGCACTTCTTCGGCGGCGGCACACTGAACCGCTTCCTCGCCCGCTCGCAGGACCTCTGGCCGATCGAGCGCCGCGAACAGCCGGTGATCACGGTCACCAAGGCCGGCCTGCCGACGAAGCCCACCGTGATCGTGCTGCCGGGGCACTAGGTCCGCTACCGCTCCCCCTCGCCCTCCCGGACAACAACATTAACGGCTCGCTCAGCCTGATCACGGCCTTCCGTTGCGGCACACGCAGAGCATGGCATGCTTCCGCAAAACGGGAGTGTGATCCATGAACCGCGCGCGCCTGACTGCAAGCCTGCTCGTCATCGCCTTCATCCTGCCGGCCAGCGCCGAGGCAGCAAGACTCCGCTTCGGCGGCGGCAAGCGAACATCGGATGTGCATTCGAATGCGGGCAGCAGCGGCGTCGCCGTGGTGCCAGGAATCTCGCGCTCATCCCGCCCGGCGACATCCGCCACCACCGCGACCGCGCCCGAGCGCGTCCCGTTTCCGCCCGCCAACGCCACCGCGCCGACCCTGCTGCGGCTGACAGCCAATGACGAGCCGAAGGCCTGGTGCCGCGGCGCGATGGTCGTCGGCGGTTTCTGCGTCGTCAACTAGCGCTTCGCGCAGCCCTCACGACGAGCCGATATCGCTGAGATCATCGGGCATGTTGCCGTGGATCCTGCCCGCCGCCTTGGGCTTCGTCAGCGGCGCCGGGACGGGTGCGTTGCCGCGGACCAGGTCGATGCCTGCGTTGATGTCGCTGGCGACCTGAAGGTCGAGCCGCTCCTCGTCGCGGCGGCGGACATCCTCGGCGATCTCGAGCGCTTCCTCCTGCGGCACGCCCATGCCGAGCAGCACAGCCGTGCCAAAGGCCATCGCCGATTCGAAGGTCTCTCGGATCTGGAACGCGACGCCGGCGCGGATCAAATCCATCGAATGGCCGCGATCATAGGCGCGCACAAACAGCTTGGCATGCGGGAACGTCTCCTGCGCGACCGCGACGATGCGGTCGGCGGTGTTGCGGTTGTCGACGCAGACCAGGATCGCCTCGGCGCGTTCCGCCCCTGATGCATGCAGGATCTCGGGGCGGGTTCCGTCGCCATAGTGCACCTTGAAACCGAAATCGGCGGCGGCCTTGATCAATTCGACGTCGACCTCGATGATCGAGACGCTGAAGCCGCGTGCCAGCAGCGCCTGACTGGCGACCTGGCCGAAGCGGCCGAAACCGATGATCAGCGAGCGGCCATTGAGGCCATCGGCCAGATCGATGCCATCGAGCGAGGCCTCCTCCGGAGGCATGAAGCGGTCGAGGGCAATCGCCAGGAGCGGCGTCAGGGCCATCGAGATGATCACGGTCGCGCTCGCCACCGCATTGACCTGCGTATCGAAGATGCCGGCTGAGAGCGCCGCGCCATAGAGAACGAAGGCGAACTCGCCGCCTTGGGAGAACAGCGCGACGCGCGTGATCGCCGCCCGCGTGGTCGAACGGAACAGCTTCGCCACGACGAAGATGCCGAGCGCCTTGACGCACATGAAGGCCAGGACGGCTCCGCCGATCAGCACCCATTGCTGGACAATGACGCCGAGATCGAGCGACATGCCGACGGCCAGGAAGAACAGGCCAAGCAGAATACCGCGGAACGGCTCGATATCCGCCTCGAGCTGATGCCGGAAGCTCGATTCAGACAGCAGGACACCGGCCAGGAACGCACCCATCGCCATCGACAGACCGCCGAGCTGCATCGCCAGGGCCGAGCCGAGGACGACGAGCAGGGCAGCCGCCGTCATCACCTCGCGCGCCTGCGCCAAAGCGAGCAGCCGGAACATCGGATTGAGCAGATAGCGCCCGGCGATCACGAGCCCGGCGACGCAGGCGACGCCGGTCCCGAATGACAGCCAGCCCTCGGCGTTCGGGTCCTTGACCGGGGCTAGGAGCGCCACGATGGCCAGCAGCGGCACGATGGCAAGGTCCTCGAGCAGCAGGATCGAGACCGCCTGCTGGCCCTGCGGCGTCGAGGTCTCGCCGCGCTCGTTGAGCATCTGCATGACGACGGCGGTGGAGGACAGGACGAAGCCCATGCCGACGAGGAAGGCGGCCGGCAGCGGCAGGCCATAGGCATAGCCGACGCCCGTCAGCAGCGCCCCGCACAGCATGACCTGCGCCACGCCGAGACCGAAGATTTCGCGCCGGAGGTTCCACAGCCGAGACGGCTGCATTTCGAGCCCGATGATGAAGAGGAACATCACGACGCCGAATTCGGCGACGTGCAGCACCGATTCAGGATTGTCGAACAGGCCGAGCCCATAAGGCCCGATGGCGAGGCCTGCCGTGAAATAGCCCAGCACGGAGCCCAGCCCGAGGCGCCTGAACAGCGGCACCGCGACGACGCCGGCGCCCAGCAGGCTGACGACCTTGATCAGATCGCCCGTGACGCCTTCGACGGCCATCCACTCCCCTTCCAGCCCAGCGCGGCCGCACGACGCGGCCACGCTCAGTTAGGTACGCCGCACCGGCAAGGCAAATTCCCTGCCGTCCAGTCAGGAGCCGATCCGCACCGGCCGTCCTTCGACCGGATAGGCCGGGTCGCTATAGCCTGGCGTCGAAGGGTGGCCGGCTGGAACCAGCGCGTCCACCAGCGCCTCGTCCTCGGCCGTGAAGGCGATGTCGAGCGCAGCGAGATAGGCCTGCCACTGCTCCATCGTCCGGGGTCCGGCGATGGCCGCCGTCAGCAGCTTGTTGTTGAGCACCCAGCCGACCGCGAACTGGATCGGCGTGAGGCCGCGCTCGGCCGCATGGCGCTTGATCGTCTGGGCGATGACGAGGCTCTCCTCGCGCCATTCCGTCTGCATGATCCGCTTGTCGCCGCGCGCCGCGCGCGTGCCCTGCTGCGGCGCCTCGCCCGGCTCGTATTTCCCGGTCAGCACGCCGCGCGCCAGCGGCGAATAGGAGGCGACGCCGAGCCCGTAATAGCCGCAGGCCGGCAGATGCTCGACCTCGGGCATGCGGTTCATCGCATTGTAATAGGGCTGGCTGACGACCGGGCGGTCAATGCCGAGTTCGTCGCAGAGCCGGCAAATCTCGGCGACGCGCCAGGAGCGGTAGTTCGAGACGCCGAAATAGCGGATCTTGCCTTGGCTCACGAGCTGCCCGATGGCCCGCACCGTCTCGGCCAGCGGCGTCGTGTGGTCCTCCTTGTGGAGGTAGTAGATGTCGATGAAGTCGGTGCCGAGCCGGGTCAGGCTCGCTTCGCAAGCCTGCAGCACCCATTTGCGCGAAAGCCCGCCCTGATTGGGGCCGGAGCCCATCGGATTGGCGAGCTTGGTCGCCAGCACCCAGTCATGCCGGCTGGCCGCGATGGCACGCCCGGTGATCTCCTCGGAGCGCCCCTCGGTGTAGACGTCCGCCGTGTCGATGAAGTTGATTCCGGCTTCGCGCGCATGATCGACGATGGCGCGCGAGGCGACCTCGTCGGTCGCGCCGCCGAACATCATCGTCCCCAGGCAGAGCGGCGACACCTTGAGGCCGGACCGGCCGAGTTGGCGATAGTCCATCGAAACACTCCCATTCCCTCGGGCCGCCAGGCCCGAGCCCTGCGGAGTCCGGCAGAACCTGCCCCAGCCCTACCTGCCGCGCCACCACCATGCGCGCAGCCGCACCCTGCAAGGCGCGCGCCCGAAAGACCTGTGCCCGTCCTCGGCGGCCGGGCCGCAAGGAAATGCTTAACCTTTCGTGTCAGGGTTCGGCATTGCCCTTCTGGTCGGAGCCGATGAACCTCGCCACGCTCGCCCAAAGCCAGGCCCTGGCCACGCTGTTGCAGGCGCTCGCGCCGGCAAGCGAGCTTGTGCCGGGCAGGACGGTCGAAGCGCGCCTGATCGCGCTCGCCGCCGACGGCACCGCGACGGCGCAGGTCGGGGCCGACATGATCGCGCTCGTCCTAGCAGGTCCGGCCGCCAAGCAGGCCGCGCTTCAGCCTGGCGCCACCCTCGTCCTGAGGCTCGATGCCGCCGAGGAGCCGGGTGCGGGCCTGCGTGCGACGCTGGTCGAGGTCCGCCCGCCTTCCACGCCAGGTCAGCCGTCCACGCCAAACCAGACTCCCACACAAAGCCCGCCACCCGGCGCACCGGTGCAGACTGCAGTGACGCCCGCACCGGCCCTGCCAGGCCAGCAAGCCGCCGCCCTTCCGTCCACGATCCCGCCTGGCACCACCGCACAGGCGACGTCCGCGACGCAGCCGGCCACGCTGCGAGTCGAGATGTCGGCTGCGCCCGCCTCCACCTTGTCGCCGCAGCCCGGCACGCAGGCGCTCTCCCAGGCAGCATCGCCCCGAACGCTGGCCGGACCATTGCTTGGACCGGCGCTGGCACGGCAGGACAGCCTCGCACCGCTTCTCGCCAATATGCGCGGCCTGGCCAATGGCTCGGTCTCGATGGTGTTGCCCAGGCCGTTGCTGACGCTGATCGATCAGGTTCTCGCCCAGGCGATCCCCGTTGACCGAAGGCCTGTCACGGCCCAGGCGCTGAAGACGGCCGTGCAGAACTCCGGCCTGTTCCTCGAAGCGCATCAGGCCGAGGGCCTGCCGGTGCTGCCGGGCACAGACCTCAAGGCCGGGCTGCAGGCCCTGCGCGACAGCCTCGCGCCGCTGGTCGAGGCCCTCTCCTTGCCCCAGGCCGCCAAACCACCTGCCGACGCCAATCTGCCGCAGTCCGCTTCGGATCAGGCGGCAAGGCCGGCTCCGCCTCGCCGCGACGGTGCGCTCGTGGCTCAGCCGATCGCCGAGCCGAGCCTGTCTGCCGGCGACAAGCCGCTTGCCGTCGTCGAGACGCTGCTGCAGCAGACCGACGCCGCGCTCGACCGCATCAAGCTCGCACAGTATGCCTCATTGCCGCCGGAGGGTCCGCGCACGGAGGCCCAGCAGGGACAGCGCTGGCTGACGGAGCTTCCACTGGCCTTCCACAACGGCGCCGCGATGCTGCCGCTGCAGATCGAGAAGGAGCCGCCCAAGCGCGACGCCGATGGCGTTTCCGGCCCGCTCTGGCGCGTCCGCTTCGCACTGGACGTCGAGCCGATGGGGCCGCTGCAGGGCGTCGTCACCCTGCAGGGCCGCAGCGTCGGCATTACGCTGTGGGCCGAGCGCGAGGAGACCAGCCGGCTGCTGCGCGGCGCCTCGTCCGGTCTGGAGGCCGCGCTCATCGATGCGCAATTCGAGAACGGCACGATCGACATCCACACCGGCCAGCCACGCGTCGCCCAGCCGACCGCCGGCCAGTTCCTCGACCGTATGTCATGACGACGCCCTCCGACCGGCCCTCCCCGCGCCAGATCGCCGTCGCGCTCGAATATGACGGGCAGGGCGCGCCGCGCGTCACCGCCAAGGGTCGGGGCGAACTGGCCCAGCGCATCATCGATAAGGGCCGCGAGCATGGCGTAGCGATCGAGGAGAACGCGGTGCTGGCACAGGCGCTCTCGGCCGTCGAACTCGACGACCAGATCCCGGAGGAACTCTACCGCGCGACAGCCCAGGTAATTGCCTTCGTGCTCTCGCTGCGCGGCGAAATGCGCCGCCAACAGCGCGACGGCGGTTGATCTTGAACCAGATCGCCCTGAACGCGAGCGTCGTCGTCCGGCGTATCCGGCCCTCCGACTACACCAACTACGGCCCGGCCTTCGCCGAATTGGCCGCGCGCGCGCTCGAACCCAATCCGCATATGTCGCCAGCCGCCGTCATGGCCGCCCGCGTCGTCGTGCCGGAGGACCGGATCGTCATCCTCGCCGCCTGGCTCAGCGAGGCTTTGGGCTCCGAGCGTCTCGCAGGCATCTGGGCCCTGCGCCGCCAGCGTGACTGGCGCACAGGCTTTGCTGCCGCTCTGACCTCCCCGATCCTGCCTCTCTATGAGGTCTCTTCGCTGCCCGTTCTCGACGCAGACCATGGCCAGGACGCGATGCAGGCGATGCTGCGCCATCTGCTGGCGGCCGGCGACCTGCCGCGCACGCTCGCCTTGCCCGTGCTGCCGCTGGAGGGGCCGACCTTCCTGGCGCTCGAGGAAGCCTGCCGCGTCACCGGCAGCCGTCTGCGCATCTGCGAACGCTGGCAGCGCCCGGTCATGCGGCCGCAGCCCGGCGACGATGCCGAGCGCTATCTGCGCCGCACGCTCGGACAGAGCTACAAGAAGCGCATGCAGCAGTTCCGGGCCATCGCCCGCCATGGCGATGTCGGCCTCCAACGCCTGCGCGGCGAGGAGGCGCGGGCCGCGTTTCCGGACTTCCTCGCACTGGAAGCCGCCGGTTGGAAGGGGCAGGCCGGCACGGCAATCGCCCGCCTGCCGCAGGCCTCGGCCTATTTCGACAATCTGGTCACGCTCTTCGCCGCTGCCGGGGCCTTGCAGATCGACGCGCTGCTGCTCGACGGCCGCCCCCTCGCCATGGGTCTGCTGATCGAGAGCGCCGGCACCCGCCATTTCCTCAAGATCGCCTATGACGAGAACGAGGCGCGTCATTCGCCCGGCCGCGCCCTGACCATCGCCATGCTCCAGGCCGATTTCGCCGCCACGCCTCCTGTCTTCTTCGACAGCGGTGCCGGCGACGGCGTCGATGCCGGCACCTATGTCTGGGGCGAGCGCCGCGCCATGGGCAACGCCGTCATCGGGCTGGGCAACACCTCGCCCGGCCTGCCCGAGGCTGCCGCGCGGCTGCGTCAGGGCTTGCGCCTCACCCAGGCGCGACTGCGGCGCTGACGCCGGAAAATTCGGTGGCGTCGATCCTGATGATCGGCCACATCTGCGAACCAGCCACAGCAGGGACAGGCCACATGACTACCGCGATCAAGATCGGCATCGTCACGGTGTCCGACCGCGCTTCGGCCGGCATCTATGAGGATGAGGGCGGCCCGGCGATCCAGGCCTATCTCGACAAGGCGCTGGCCTCGCTTTGGACGCCGGTCGCCCGCGTCATCCCTGACGACCGCGCCTTGATCGCCAAAACGCTGATCGCGCTCGCCGACGACGAAGGCTGCTGCCTGATCGTCACCACCGGCGGCACCGGCCCGGCCCCGCGCGACGTGACGCCGGAGGCGACGGAGGACGTGATCGAAAAGCCGATGCCGGGCTTCGGCGAACTCATGCGCCAGGTCAGCCTCGCCAAGGTGCCGACCGCGATCCTCTCGCGCCAGACCGCCGGCATCCGCGGCCGTTGCCTGATCGTCAACCTGCCCGGCCGCCCGCGCGCCATCGCCGAATGCCTCGATGCGGTGATGCCGGCGATCCCGTACTGCATCGATCTGATCGAAGGGCCCTATCTGGAAACCGATCCGGCCGTCATCGTCGCCTTCCGGCCGGGGCAAAAGCCCAAGCCCTGACGCGCGCCAACGACCTTTCTCGGCGCGGCTTGATGCAGAGGCATCATGCGCCGGCAGGGGTGCAAACTCTCCTGGGATCGTCCATCATCCTGCCCGTGAGGCGCTGCCGGAAAGTGCCCGATAGCGACCGGCCGAAAAGAGCCGGCACCGGGAGGATTGACGAATGAAACGCCGCGACATGCTCGCTGGCCTCGCTGCTGCGTCGGCCGGGGCCCTTCTGATGCAGCCGGGCCGGTCACAGCCTGCCTGGCCCTCCCGCCCCATCACCATGGTCGTGCCGTTCCCGCCCGGCGGACAGGCCGACCTCGCCGCGAGGCCCATCGCCCAGGCGCTGGAGAAGCTGCTGAAGACACCCGTCATCGTCGACAATCGCGGTGGCGCCGGCGGTGCGCTCGGCAACGCCGCCGTCGCGCGGGCCGAGCCGGATGGCTACACGCTGCTGATGACGCTCTCCTCGTTGGCGGTGCTGCCTGAATCCTCGCGCCTTTTCGCCCGCGCGCCATCCTATGAGGTGTCGCAGCTTGCCCCCGTCGCCCGCGTACTCGCCGACCCGACGCTGCTCGCAGTACCCTCCGCATCGCCCTGGAAAACGCTGAAGGACTTCGTCGATGACGCGAAGGCGCGGCCCGGTGTCATTCCCTATGGCTCGTCGGGCTCCTACGGCACGCTGCATGTCGCGATGGAGATGTTCGCGACAGCGGCCGGCCTCAAGCTGCTGCATGTGCCCTATCGCGGCGCCGGGCCAGCGCTCACCGATCTGCTCTCCGGCCAGATCCAGGCGCTCGCCTCCGCACCGGGCGTGCTGAAGCCCCATGTCGAGTCCGGCGCGCTGCGCGTGCTCGCCAATTGGGGCGCCGACCGCGTGCCAAGCTTCCCCGACCTGCCGACCTTTCGCGAGCTCGGCTACCGGGATGTTGAATTCTACATCTGGGCCGGGCTGTTCACACCGCGAAACCTGCCGGAGCCGATAGCGACCCGCATCCGCGAGGCGATGCGAACCGCGATGGCCGACCGCGAGGTGCTGCAGATCTTCGAGAAGGCCGGCAGCCCACCCGCCTACCAAGACACGCCGGAGTTCATCCGCTTCGTCGAGGCCGACAGCGCGCGCCTGATCGAGGCGACACGCAAGATCGGCAAGGTCGAATAGCGCCCCGCGAGGATCAGCTGCCGCGCGACGCCAGCCAGTCGGCGTAAGTACCGCGCCGCATGTCGAAACGGTCGTTCTGGCGGGAATAGCCGTCGCCGAACATCCGCCCGACCGGCTTGTAGTCGCTCATGCTGACCCGCAGCGTGGCCGGATCGACCAGCCCCTCGCGGGCATGCAGCCTGACGACCTCGCCGATCAGCAATTCGCGCGTCGGCGAGAACGTCATCGCGAGCGTTTTGCGGCATTCCAGCCGAAAGGCGCCTCGGCGATGCGCGGCACCGCGACCGTCACACCCGGCAGCAGCGAAAGCCCCGCCGCCTCGATCTCGCTGACCTCGGGCGGGAAATCGATGCCGCAGATGTTCATCGCCTCGGCCAGCGGCTCGTCGACGAGATTGACGACGAACTCGGCGGCTGCGGCGATGTTGCGGGTCGTGTCCTTGGGGTCATTGCCCGGCTTGTGCTGGAGGCCGAGCACGATCAGCGCCGGGTCCTCCGAAAACACGTTGAAGAAGCTGAACGGCGCGGCGTTGACCACGCCCTCCGCCGAGATGGTGGTAACGAGCGCGATCGGGCGCGGCGTCACGCTGGCGCAGAGCAGCTTGTAGCGCTCGCGCGGCGCGATTTCCGCGAAGGCGACGGTGAAGGCACTCATCAACTTAGTCCGGCTCGACCACGCCGACCTGGGCCGTGATCGCACCATAATGCTCGATCCGGCGATGCCTGGCGAAGTCGAAGATCGTCTCCTTGCCGAAGCGCGTCGCGTCGAGATCGCAAGGGACGACGATGATGCCGTCGGCTTCGTCTTCGAGCTCGGCGACGATCTCGCCGTCGGGGTTGACGATCAGCGTGCCGCCCATCAGGTGGTTGCCGTCCTCGTCGCCGGCCTTGGCCACGGCCACGACCCAGCAGGAGTTCTGATAGGCGCCCGCCTGCACCGACAGCCGGTGGTGGAACAGGCGCTGCGCGATGCCCTCCCCGCCCTTCTGCGAATTGACCGAGGGCGTATTGAAGCCGAGCACCACCATCTCGACGCCCTGAAGCCCCATCACGCGATAGGTCTCGGGCCAGCGCCGGTCATTGCAGATGCACATGCCGATCAGCCCGCCCATCGTACGCCAGACCGGGAAGCCGAGATCGCCCGGCTCGAAATAGCGCTTTTCAAGATGCTGGTGCGAGCGGCTGTCATCGTAGTCGACATGGCCGGGCAGATGGATCTTGCGGTACTTGCCGACAATCGCGCCCGCCTTGTCGACGATGATCGAGGAGTTGAAATGCCGGCCCTCCGGCGTCAGCTCGGCATAGCCGAAGCTCATACCCATGCCATAGGCGAGCGCCTTGTCGAACAGCGGCTGCACCTCCGGGTTCGGCATCGCGGCCTCGAACCACGGATCGGCCTCGGCGCGGTCCTCGTGATACCAGCGCGGGAAGAAGGTCGTCAGCGCCAGTTCCGGATAGACGATGAAGTCCGCGCCCTTGGCCTTGGCCTCGTCCATCAGCGCGATCATCCGGGCGACGACCTCAGCCCGCGTCTCGGCTTTCTGGATCGGCCCGAGCTGGGCGGCGGCGACGGTCAGGATGCGGGACATGAAAACCTCGGCAGGCGGTGTCAGGCTGCACCGCGACGGGCACAGCCTCACCAGCGGCTTAGCGAAAACGGTGCCAGCCGCCTATGACATTGACGCTCAGCCCGTCTGCAATTCCTGCCCGATCGCCCGCACGAGCTGTGGACCCAGCGGGTCGGTCATGGCCGAGAAACCGCCCAGAAGTTCGCCGGAGCGGCCGATCAGGTATTTGTGGAAGTTCCACATCGGCACCTCCCAGGGTCGCTGCGCCGCGGCCCAGCGATAGAAGGAATGCGCGTCGGGCCCCTTCACCACGGTCTTCTCGGCAAAGGCATAGGTCGCGCCATGGCTCTGTCGCGCGGCTTCCGCGATGGCTGCGCCGTCCAGCGGCTCCTGCCCGCCGAAATCATTGCTCGGCACCGCAAGCAGCATCAGGCCGCGGGCGGAATAGCGTTGCCAGAGCTGCTCCAGCGTCGCGAACTGGCCGGCAAAGCCGCAATTCGTCGCCGTGTTGACGATCAGGATCGGCTTTCCCTGATAGGCCGAAAGCGGATACATCCCGCCCCCGGCCCGGGCGAAGGCGAAGGTCGAGGCCGAAGCCGCGCCCTCCTGCGCCGCCGCATGCCCACCCAGCACCGGCACCGCGCAGGCGCCCGCCAGCAGACCCAAGACCTCTCGACGCTGCATGGTCATGGCAAGATCCCTCGCTTCGAACGGATACGGCTCGCCTGTCACGAGCTTATATCCTCATCGCATCTACGACGGGCATGCCAAAACGGATGCGCCCCGCGGCCTTTCGGCCCGGGGCGATCAAACGTCGAACGAGGAGAATTTGTCCCGGTGCGGATGCCGCTCAGTTGCTGAGCGACAGCACCTTCTTAACGCGCACTTCGAGATCGCGGAGTTCGTAGGGCTTCACGACGTAGTGGTCGGCGCCGTTGGTCGTCGCCTCGTCCATCTTGTCGACCGAGCGCTCGGAGGTCGCCATGATGATCTTGATCTGGTTCAGCTCGGGCACCGAGCGGATGGCGCGCAGCAGGTCGATACCGCTCATGCCGTCCATGTTCCAGTCGAGCAGCAGCAGGTCATAGCGCTTGCTCTGCATCTTCATCAGGGCCTCGCGGGCATTCTCGGCCTCGTCGATATCCTGAAACTCGATCTGCTTCAGGAAATACGTCGCGAGTCCGCGCATGCTCTTCTGGTCATCGACCACGAGGATCCTGTACTCGCTTCTCGCTTTCATCTCGTTCTCCTCACGCGGTTCGCAGATGCGAACGCTCGCCGAGCAAGTTGCTGACGGCAGCGCCGATCTGGTCGAGCGCGACAACCCGCTCAGTGGCACCGATCTCGAATGCCGCTTTAGGCATCCCGTTTACCACACAGGTTTCACCACTTTGGATTAACGTCTCGGCGCCTGCTTTGCGCATGGCTAACAAACCCTCTGCGCCATCGCGTCCCATGCCCGTGAGCAGGATGCCGATCGAGGGCGCGCCGATGCTGCGGGCCACGGAGTGGAACATGACATCGACCGAGGGCGAATGTCCGCTAACCAGGGGTCCTTCGCGCAAGACGCAGACGAATTCGCCCCGGCGCTCCTCGATCTCGAGATGGCGTGGACCGCCCGGCGCGACCACAGCCATGCCCGGCTTCAGCTTGTCGCCATCGCTGGCCTCGCGGACATCGAGCCCCGTCGCGGTCGCAAGCCGTGCCGCGAATTTGGCCGTATAGCCGGCTGGCATATGCTGCACGACGGCGATCGGCAGGCGCAGATGGGCGAGATCGCGCATCACGACCTGGATTGCGGGTACGCCGCCCGTCGAAGCGCCGATCGCGATGAACGATGCCTTGCCACTCATGCGGGCCGACTCGCGCGGCGCCGCGACGCGCGCTGGCGCCGTCTCGCGCCGCGACGCGAACATCCTGCGGCTGGCCGAGGCGCGCTGCAGCGCGCCGACCAGATGTTTCATGAAGCCTTCGAGCGTATGCCGCGTGCCGTCGGGCTTCTCGATGAAGTCGATCGCGCCAAGCTCGAGTGCCTGGATGGTGTTGTCGGCGCCCGGCCCGCCGAAGGCCGAGACGATCAGGACCGGCAGCGGATCCTGCTTCAGCACGCGCGCCAGCAGCTTCAGCCCATGGCGGCCGGGCAGCTCCAGATCGAGCGTCACCACATCGGGGCGCAGTTCCTGGATGGCGTCCCAGCCCTCCTCGGCGCTGCCGGCCACGCCGATCACCTTGAAGCCCGGGGCTCCGTCGATGATCTGCGTCATCAGTTTCTGCATCAGGATCGAATCGTCGACGACGAGGACCCGAACTGGCGTTGCGGAAGAGTTCTGCATGCTCATCACCAGATTTCGACTTCGCCGGCCACGGGCTGGGTCTTGAGGCGGTTGAGATAGGCGACTTCCTGCTCGTGCTCGGCGCTCTTCTGGCTCGACTGGACGTGCTGGACCCAGGCCCGGCCGGTGGCGGGCTGGTAGTGGATGCGCCGCGAGCGTGTTCCGCCGACATCCTTGGACACGGTCTGGATGCCCTCGCGCGCGAGAAACTCGGTCACGAAGGCGATGTTTCCGTCGCCGATCGCAAGCATCGTCGCGCCCGACAGCACGCGCGCACCGCCGAACACCTTGGCCTCGAAATTGGCGCGCTTGGCGCCGCGCTTCAGCAGGCCGTTGATCAGCACTTCCATCGCCGTGTCGCCATAACGCTCGCCGGCGCTCGCATCGGCACTGCCGTTGTTCTTCGGCAGCAGGAAATGGTTGAGACCGCCAACCCCGCTATGAGAATCGCGCAGGCAGACCGAGACGCAGGAGCCCAGCACCGTCGCGACGATCTCGTCCTTGGCGGAGGTGATCTCATGCTCGCCGGGCGCGACCGTGATGATCGTCGCCTCGAAACGCGGATCGAAATAGCGACGGGAGGAACGCGCGACGCTCATGGCAGTCTCTCATAGATCGTGCGGCCGATCAGCCGCAGTTGAGGGTGAGGCTGGGGCAGCGATTCCGAGTGGCCGAGATAGAGGAACCCGCCCGGAGCGAGCAGCGTGACGAAACGGTCGAGGATCGAGGCCTTGGTCTGCGTGTCGAAATAGATGAAGACGTTGCGGCAGAAGATGATGTCGAACGGGCCGCTCATCGGCCAGCGCTCGATCAGGTTCAGCCGCTTGAAAGCGATCATGCGGCGCAGATCCTCGCTGATCCGAGCCTCGCCCCTGCCTGAATGGGCTTCCAGCTTGAGCAGCGGCTTGACGTCGGCCGGCAGGCGATCGAACTGGTCGCTCGCATAGACCGCAGCTTCGGCCTTCATCAGGATGTCGGTGTCGATATCGGTGGCGAGGATCTTGAAGTCCACGTCGCTGCGCGAACCGAGCACGTCGCGCGAGACGGCGGCGATGCTGTAGGGCTCCTCTCCCGAGGACGCCGCCGAACACCAGATCCGGATCCGCCCACGCCGCCCGCCTCGCTCCTGCAGCAGGCGCGGCAGCACCTCCTTGCGCAGATGATCGAAATGATGGCGCTCGCGGAAGAACGAGGTGTGGTTCGTCGTCACCGCATTGATCAGCTCCGGAATCTCGTCGGCCGCAGCCGGCGTCTTCAGGAAGGCGCAGTATTCGCTGACCGAGTTCAGGCCCAGCGCCTTGACGCGGCGCGCCAGACGCCCGCGCGTCATCGCTTCCTTGTGCTCGCGGATGACGATGCCGGCCTGCTCGTAGACGAGCTTGGAGATGAAGCCCATGTCGTCGCGCGTCAGTGTGACGTCGGCGAGTTGCGGTTGGGCAAGGGCAGTACCAGGTCTCGACATGGCCACTAGAACTCCGCCCAGTCATCGGCGCGACCGCCGCCGGCGACACGCCGACGGGGCTCCTGCCATGTTTTGGTCGCCGGCTCGGGCCGGCGTGTTTCGTTGAGGGTCTGGGCCTGCCGCGGCGACGCTGCCGGCAGAGCGGTCGCCGCCTGTCTCTGCGGCAGCCGCACCGGCTCGACCAGGGCGCGAGGCGCAGCCCGCGTCGGCGCGGCATCGGCACGCGAAATTGCATCGGCCCGGAAGAAGGAGACGAGGTTCCGCAGCGCGCCGATCTCGGTCATCAGCTCGGTCGCGGAGATCGCGCTCTGCTCGGCCAGGGCAGAATTCTGCTGCGTCGTCTCGTCCATATGGGCGACCGCGCGGCTCATTTCGCCGATGCCATGCGCCTGCTCGGCGGCGGCCTGCGAAATCTCGACGACCGTGGCCGAGACCTTGCCGGCGGCCGTGACGATCCGCTCGAGCGCGTCGCCGGTCGAGCGCACGAAACGCACGCCCTCGCCGACCTGCTCATTGGAGCTGACGATCAGCCCCTTGATGTCCTTGGCGGCCTGGCTCGAACGCTGCGCCAGCGCGCGCACCTCGGAAGCCACGACCGCAAAGCCCCTGCCCGCATCGCCGGCACGCGCAGCCTCGACGGCGGCGTTCAGCGCCAGCAGATTGGTCTGGAAGGCAATGTCGTCGATGACCGAGACGATTTCCGAAATGCGAACGGAGGAGCTCTCGATCCGCTCGATCGCACCGACCGCCTGCGCGACGACCTGCTGGCCGTCCTGCGCGACGCCCATCGCCTCGTTGGCGAGCTCCGTCGCCTGTCGCGAGCGGCTGGCGCTCTGTTTGACCGATGCCGCGAGCTGTTCGGTCGTCGCGGCCGTCTCCTCGAGATTGGCTGCCGTCTGCTCCGTCCGCTGGGCGAGATCGCCGGCGCCGGAATTGATCTCGGTCGCCGAGCGCGCGACGTTGCTGGCCGTGCCCTGGATCGTCGCGACGGTCTCGCCCAGATGGGCGAGCGCTGTGTTCAGGCTGGATTTCAGTTCGGCGAGGCGGCCGCGATAGGTGCCCGTCATGCGCTGGGTCAGGTCGCCCTCGGCCAAGCCGCCGACCACGGTGGCAAATTCGCCGACCGCGTTCTCGACCAGCGCGTTGATCTCGTTCATGCCACCGGCGATGCGCTGCAGCGCGTCGGGCTTGCCAGTCAGCGGCACGCGACGCGAGAAGTCGCCCTCGACGGCGGCTGCGACCATCTCCGCGACCTCGGCAGCGGCTGCCAGTTCATCGGTCAGTTCGAGCCATTCGACGGCAGTGCCGAGCCGGCGCCCATCGGCATGCATCACTGGCGAGAGCGACAACGACACCGTGCGCCGGCCGAGCGGGAAGCGGATGGCCTGCTGCTGGCCCGGCTGGAGCCCCGCCTGGCCCTGGACGCTCGCCATGACCCGGCCGAGCATGTCCTTGGCAGAGGCGCCCGGGAAGGCGGCGCGGAAATCCTCCTGCGCCTCGCCGAAGAACCTGAGCAGCGACGCGTTGACGTAGACGACGCGGCCCTCGCCGTCGCAGACCATGACATTGGTCCGGCAGCCGTCGAGCGCCGCCCGGATGCGAGCCGCATCGACGCTGGTGTCGTGGATGGTCTTGAGTGCGCGGGCCAGGTCGCCGATCTCGTCGCCACGGCCAAGGCCGGGAATGGCGGCGTCCTCACCGGCTGCCAGACGGCCGGCCGCATC
This sequence comes from Hyphomicrobiales bacterium, assembly GCA_900470775.1. Lineage (GTDB taxonomy): Bacteria > Pseudomonadota > Alphaproteobacteria > Rhizobiales > Beijerinckiaceae > Allobosea. The sequence continues at coordinate 315,702 of UCBZ01000040.1, forward strand.
ACCCATCGCCGCGATCGGCCGATGGATGCGACGCGCGGCGAGCCAGGCCGCAAGCCCCACGCAACCGAGGCCGACCAGGCTCAGGCCAAGCTGGGACGTCCCGTCCAGCCGCCCGAGGGCAGCGTGGTAGGCGACGGTCCCCGCCGCGCCCCCGGCGACGAGAGCCGTTGCGGCAAGCATGAGCGGCAGCTTGAACGAGAGTCGCGTGAGGGGACCGTAGACGCTGCCCATTGATGGTATTCGTTTCTTTTTCTGGCCCGCGCTCTTCCCAACGCGACTCCTCGGGCCTTTGTCGTTGCTAACTCAGCTTGCTCGGGCGACCCGCGCGATCGGCGTCTCGGCGCCGCCGTCGCGGATAACGGCCGCGAGGTCGAGCAGAGCCACGATATCGGTGTCGAGCAGCACGAGGCCCTCGATCAGGCCGTGTTCGTCGCGCTCGAGATCGGGTGCCGGGCGCACCGCGCTGACCGGCACGTCGACGATGTCGGAGACAGAGTCGACCAGCAGGCCGGCGACCTTGTCCTCGATGTCGACGACGACGATGACATGGGTCGCGGTCGCATCGGTGGTGCCGAGCCCGATCGAGGTGCGCAGGTCGTAGACTGCCAGGATCACGCCGCGCAGGTTCAACACGCCGCGCACATGCGGGGCCGCATGTGGCAGTGGCGTCGTCGCCTGCCAGCCCTTGATCTCGCGGACCATGCCGACATCGATGCCGAAGGTCCGATCACCCACCTTGAAGGTGACGATCCGGCGCGCCGCGGATTCCGGCTGCGCCGACGAGAAATGCTTTTCGCCGAGTTGCAGGGTCATGGTCATCCAGCCAGTTTCAGTTCGGTTGCGGGGGGGCGCTCGCTGGTAGCGGCGAGGCGCAGCATGGAGTCGACGTCGAGGATCAGCGCGACGAGACCGTCGCCGAGGATGGTCGCGGCAGAGGCGCCGTTGACCGTGCCGTAATTGCCTTCGAGACTCTTCACGACGACCTGCTGCTGCCCGACGATCTCATCGACGGCGATGCCAACATTGTCGCCACGCTCTGTCTCGGCGATGATGATGATGTTCTCGTTGGGCGTGCCCGACGAACCCATGACCGAACCGAGGCGGTAAAGCGGCGTGATCTCGCCACGCCAGCGCAGCACTTCCTGGCCGAAGGTCAGGTGCTCGATCGGCGTCGAGGCGAGATGCTGCGTCTCGATCACGCTGGCGATCGGGATGACGTAGCGGTCTTCTGCGCAGCGGATGACCATGCCTTCCAGGACCGCAAGCGTCAGCGGCAGGGCCAGCGTGAACTTGCAGCCCCTGCCCGGCTCGGAATCGACGCTGATGCGCCCGCCAAGCGACTCGACGTTGCGGCGCACCACATCCATGCCGACGCCGCGGCCGGAGACGTCGCTGATGACCTCGGCGGTGGAGAGACCGGCGGCGAAAATCAGCTGGTCGATTTCCTCGGGAGCGAGCTTCTCGTCTGCGCCGACCAGACCGCGGGACTTCGCCTTGGCAAGCAGCCTGTCACGGCCGATGCCGCGCCCGTCATCGGTGACGGAGATGACGATGCGTCCGGCGCGGTGCTCGGCAACGAGCTTGATCACACCTTCCGGTGGCTTCCCGGCGGCAATGCGCTCGTCCGGCGTCTCCACGCCGTGATCCATCGAGTTGCGGATCATGTGGGTCAGCGGGTCGGCCAACTCCTCGATGATCGTCTTATCGACCTCGGTGTTCTCGCCTTCCAGCACCAGGCGGACTTCCTTGCCGAGCGTCTGCGCCAGTTCGCGCACCAGGCGCGGCATGCGCTGGAACACGGCCTTCACCGGCTGGGCGCGGACCGCCATGACATGGTCCTGCAGTTCGCGGGTCTGGCGCGACAGCGTCAGGATGCCCTCCGCCGTCTTGGCGGCGTGGACGTCGTAGGGCAGCGAGCGGACGCATTCGACCAGCATGGACTGGGTGATGACGATCTCGCCGACGAGGTTCATCAGCTTGTCGATGCGGTCGAGATCGACGCGCACGCTGACGGCCTGGCGCTGGCGCGCGGCGGCGGCGTCATTGGCCGGCGCGCGTGCGGCAGCCCTCGCAGCGGCGGGAGCCTCAACGACTGGAGCCGGGGCTGCGATCGGCATCACGGCCGGGGCAACCGGCTGGATATCGGGCGCAGAGGTTGCAGCCGGTGCAGGGCCGAGCTTGGCCAGAATCGCGGAAAGATCGGCCGCTACGGACCCGGAAACCTCGGACGTAGGAGCAGCGGCGGCAACCGGCGCCGCGACGGGCGGCGAAACAGGTGCGTCGTCATTGGCCGGCTCGCCGGCAAGCACTTCGATCTCGAATTCCTCAGCCGCGAGCGTGAAGTCGAAGCGGCTGTAGATCTCCTCGATCGACAATTCGGTCCGCATCGTCACGACGAAGCGCATCCAGCAATCGGAAACGTCGATCGTCTCGAGCGGCGGAACATGGCTCAGATCGCAGGCGATCGAGACGATGTCGTCGGCCGGCAACGAGGCGAAAACGACACGCGGCTCGATGACGCGGCGGAACAGATCGTTCTCGGGCGAGATCTTCAGCACGACATCGCGACCGGGCTTGCCCGAGGCAGGGCCCTTCGAAGCGGCTTTGGCCGCGGGCTCGTCGTCCCAACCCGTATCGGCAGCCGGAGCGCCGACGCCGGTCTTGGCCTCGACCATCGCGAGCAGGTTTCCAAGGGCGGCGATGCCGGGAGGAGCATCGTCCGCGGAAACGGCAGGAGCAGCGGGAGCGGGAGCGGCAACCGGCACGGGGGCAGCAGGCTTGGCCGGCGCGGCAGCCGGGGGCGCGGCGGCGCCGGCCGGCTTGCCGACCTGCTCGAGCGCCTCGAGAAGATCCGGACGCGGACGGGCGGGCTCATCGTTGCGCGCAGCCGACACCAGATCAGCCACGGCATCCGAACAGCGCAGGAAAAGCGCGAACGGCGCATCCTCGACCGCGACGCGGCCCGAGCGCAGATGGTCGAGCGACGCTTCGAAGACGTGTGCGAAGGCGACGAGCTCGGTGCAGCCGAAGGCGCCGGCACCGCCCTTGATCGAGTGGATCGCCCGGAAGGCCGCGTTGACGTCCTCGGGATCCGTCGATCCTTCGTCCAGCGCCTGGAGGCGCTGTTCGAGCGCGCCCAGGAGCTCTTCGCACTCCTGGAAGAAGGTCTGCTTGAGTTCCGCCAACGGATCCATGGACGCTAAGCCTCAGTTCTGGTAGCGGGCGACGAGGCCGAGCAGGGTATTGGGCTCGAAAGGCTTGACCATCCAGGCACTGGCACCGGCGCGCCGACCCTCCGCCTTGATTTCCGCGCCGTTCTCCGTGGTGAGCACGATGATCGGCGTGTTCTGCCCGGCAGGTCGCGCCCGGCAGGCCCTGGTGAACTCGATCCCGTCCATCAACGGCATGTTGAGGTCCGTGATCACGAGATCGGGCTTGAACTGATCGAATTTCGCCAGCCCATCCTCGCCGTTCTCCGCCTCCGCGACCTCATGGCCGGCATTGCGCAAAGTCAGGCTCAGCAGGCTGAGCAGCGTCTTGGTGTCGTCGATGGCCAGAATGCGCATTCATATCACTCCAGAACGAGAGCGCTGTGTGCGGGATCGAAACCGATCGCCAGCAGCGAATCGCGGCACTCTAAAGATGCCGCCTTGAGCGAGACCGACAGACCGCGCGCCTTCGCGCTGACGGCGGCGGAGTGGAGCAGCTGGATCCACAGGCTGGGCAGCGGCCCGGCCTCGGCACATTCGACGGCTATGCTCTCCTTCTGCTCCAGCGCCACGAGCAGCTGGTTACGGAAGGTTGCCGCTTCAGTGCGGCCCAGAAAGGCGGGGAGCGAGACGGTGATGACCATGGAGACACGACCCAGGATTGCGCCAATCAACATCGCGTCAGACTGGTAAAAATTTCCCTAACCGGAGGACGTTGCGTCAATGTTTTGGGCGAAGTCGTGGCGGAACGCCGCGCCGCGAGCGGCAATCACGCCCCGAGAGCCGGGCGGCGTGCGTCGGACGCATGCTGCAACCGCGATGGCGCTCGTCCGGGAAAGTGCCGCACGGACGGATGCAGCCGGGAATCGTCAGAACATGCTGTTGCTGATGGCGCGCGGAACCAGCGTGATGCTGCCGCTCGACTCGCGGTACTTGCGGGGAATGTTGATGACGCCGGAGAGGTGCAACCAAAGATTGTTGGGGGAGATCGGCTTGGTGATGATCTCATGCGCCCCGAGCTTGGCTGCGTGCACCACCGAGCGCCGGTCGGGCCGCTCCATCATGACGAGGACAGGCGCCTTGGCGAAGGGCGAGGTCTTGAACGAGCGGATCGCAGCGAGGCATTTCGTGCTGCCGTTATCGGGCATGTCCCAGTCGAGGATCACGATATTGGGCTGCTTCTGGATGAACATCGTCGCCGCCGAGGCCAGATCGGACGCCTCGAAGATGCGGTGCAACTGCGCCTGATAGAGCATCGTGCGCACGATGCGCCTGTAGTGCGGGCTGGAATCGATCAGCAGCACCGAGAGATTGGGGAATGAGGGCGCTATATGCATGACGCAGGGCTCGACAACTCACTCAACTGAAATCGACAACACCAACACAACATCAGGTTCCGCATCCGCCCGGGACCTGCTCTGGACGGCCCCGTTCTAGACGTTGAGGCCGAAGCGGAAGCCGCCCCAATGCCGGCCCCTGACAATGATCGGCGCCGAGAGGTCCTCCATCACGAGGAACTGGCCGCCGCCCATGTCGCGGCGATAGGTTTGCAGCAGGAACGGCTTGCGGTTGCGCGCCGTCGCGAGCCCGGTCCTGTCGTCGAAGATGCGCCTGTTGCGGCAATTGGCGTTGTTCCAGACCGGATCGGGACCCTGCGGCTGGGAGTATTTGCGGTTATGCGTCGGCAGGAAGCCGTTGCGGTCCACCGCCGCGCAGAACACGATCCGACGATTGGACGTCAGCAGCGCCTCCTGGATCGGCGGCAGCACGCGGTCGCACAGCGTCACGAAGCGCGTCATGTATTGCACCGGATCGCTGCCTGCGATCGGCTGGTAGCTCTCGTCGAAGAGATCGGCCAGGCTGAGCTCGCCGCGATCCAGCGCCTGCTCGAACAATGCGCCGATCTTCGCGGCCGTCTCCATCGCCGTCGCGATCAGTTCCGATTGCGCGGTCCGCACTCCCGAGGCGGCGATCGCGCCGAGGATGCCCTCACTGATCGAGACCAGCGCATCGGCGCGCTGGGCCGCCTTGTCGAGGTTCTCGCTGGAATGGTCGACGCCATCGACGAGCGTCCGCAAATCCTCGCCGACCTTGGCGCAGGCGACGGCGTTCTCCCGCGTCGGATTCGAGATCGCATCGATGTCGCCGATCAGCCCGACGACCGAGCGGCTGAAATTGTCGAGTTCGCCGAACTGCTGCGAGATATTCTGGCTCTCGTCGCTGGCGCGCCGCGCGGTCGATGCATTTTCATCGCTCTTGATTGCGAGCAGATCGACGGATTTGACCAGCGCTTCGAGCTGCTTTGCACTGAGCGCCGTCGCCTCGCGGGTCTGTTCAGCCAGATGCTTGACCGCAGCGGCGATCACGGCAAAGCCCCGTCCTGCCGCGCCACTGCGCGCCGCCTCGACGCCGGCATTGATCGACAGAAGCTGGATCTCGCGGGTGATCGACTGGATGGCGTCGCTCGAAGCCCTGACCTTATGGGCATCGGCCACCGCCTGCGACAGCGCCTGCGAGATCGACTGCGCACCTTGTGACAACGCCTCGATATCGGCCTGGGCCGCATTCAGTCCGAGCTTGACGGCCCCGGTGACGCGCTCGAGCCCGCTGCGGACGACGGAGGCCGTCGTCTGCGCGCCCTCCGCTGCCTGCTGGATCGCGCGATTGGCGCGGGAGACCTGCTCGACAGCCGTCACGACCCGGTGGAGTCCGTCCGTCTGTCCTTCGAGCTGCCGGGTCACGTCGCCGATGCGGCCGGAGATGTCGGTGATCTCCACACCGAGCTTGCCGAAGCGTTCGGCGATCTCGCGCACCGCGCGCTCGGCCCCAGCCTCGGTCGGCAGGTCCTCATTGGCCGGCTCAGGGGCCTTCAGCGCGAGCGCATGCATGGTCGGCGGGTCCTTTTCGGGCCTCAGTGATCCAACCTGACGCTAGCAAAACGCGGTAAATCGACTGTTAATGCAACTTGGGGGCGTAGCGAGCGCACACGGCAAGCCGGACTGCCTGCCCTGCCAGTGCCGCCGGGTCGATCGTCACGACAAAATGGCGCGGCCAGGGAACCGCCAAGCGCACAAAACCGTATCCTGTTGCATCTGCCGACATCGCTCCCGCATAACGTTAGGATAGCGTCGAAGCCGATACCGCCACTGGAGGATTCCCATGATCACGACGAACTCGTTCTCCCGCCGCTCCCTCCTCGGATTCGGCGCGGCCGCCATCGCCGTCGCGGCTGCCCCGAGGGTCTGGGCGCAGGCCGCGGCCCCCGCTGCGCCTGCCGGCCCGTTCTCCCTGCCCAAGCGCGCCTATGAGGCCGCGGCGCTGGAGCCGCATATCGATGCCACGACGATGGACATCCATTACAGCCGCCACCATGCCGCCTATGTGGCGGGCATGAACAATGCCGCCAAGGACCACGGCGTCCTCGCCGCCAAGCCACTCAACGAACTGTTGGCCGATATCGGGCAGTTGCCGGAGGCCGTGCGCGTCGCGGTCCGCAATGCAGGCGGCGGCCACGCCAACCACAGCATGTTCTGGGAGATCATGGGGCCGAGCGCCGGTGGCGCCCCGACCGGCGACGTCGCAGCCGCAATTACCAAGGATCTCGGTGGCTTCGACAAGTTCAAGTCCGATTTCGAGGCCGCGGGCCTGCGCGTCTTTGGCTCGGGATGGGTCTTCGTCACCGTCGACAAGGCCGGCAAGCTCGCCTTACTCAGCAAGCCCAACCAGGACAGCCCGCTGATGGACAAGCACATGGTCCTGCTGGGCAACGACGTCTGGGAGCACGCCTATTACCTGAAATACCAGAACCGCCGCGCCGACTACCTCAAGAGCTGGTGGAACGTGGTCAACTGGGCCAAGGTCAACGAGCGCTACGCCGCCGCGAAGGCCGGCAAGCTGACCGTCTGACGCGCTCGCATTCGATTGCGCTCATCATGCCCGGCCCAGGCCGGGCATTTTTTGTTTCGGGCGCACCGCCGCATGACGGCCCGACAGGCAACGCCATTGCGAAGCTGCATCGACACGCGTAGTTTAGAAATATTCTAAATAAGAGACCGCTGCCATGCTCTCCCGCTTCTCCCTGCCCGGCTTCGGCGGCAAGCGCCGCTTCGACACGCTCTCCGAGAAGGAGATCCTCGCTCTTGCGATCTCCTCCGAGGAGGAGGATGGCCGCATCTACGCGATCTATGCGCAGAAACTGCGCGCCGCCTATCCCGCCTCGGCCGCGATCTTCGACGGCATGGCGCAGGAGGAGGATGGCCATCGCCAGCGCCTTCTGGAGCTCCACCGGCAGCGCTTCGGCGACGTCGTCCTGCCGATCCGGCGCGAGCATGTCGCCGACTTCTACGCCCGCAAGCCGGTCTGGCTCGTCGAGAATCTCGGGCTCGACCAGATCCGCGCGGAGGCCGAGGACATGGAAAGGCAGGCGCGCGACTTCTATGTGGCAGCCGCCGGCCGCTCGACCGATGTCGATACGCGCGCGCTCCTGGGCGAACTCGCAGCCGCAGAGGCCGGGCACGAGGCCAAGGCGCAGGCCCTGACCGTCGAACACCTCGACAGCGAGACGCGCAGCGAGGAGAACCTTGCCGCCAAGCGCCAGTTCGTCCTGACCTGGGTGCAGCCCGGCCTCGCCGGGTTGATGGACGGCTCGGTCTCGACGCTCGCCCCGATCTTCGCCACCGCCTTCGCGACGCAGGACCCGCGCACGACGTTCCTGATCGGGCTATCGGCCTCGATCGGCGCCGGCATCTCGATGGGCTTCACCGAGGCCGCTCATGACGACGGCAAATTGTCGGGTCGCGGCGCGCCGTGGAAACGCGGACTGGCCTCAGGCGTGATGACCGCGCTGGGCGGGCTTGGCCACGCACTGCCCTATCTCATCCCGCATTTCTGGACCGCCACGACGGTGGCGCTGATCGTCGTCTTCGTCGAGCTCTGGGCCATCGTCTGGATCCAGAACCGCTACATGGAAACACCCTTCCTGCGCGCCGCCTTCCAGATCGTCCTGGGCGGCGGACTCGTGCTGGCGGCGGGGATATTGATCGGCGGGGCGTGAATCTTAGTCACCGCCTCAGCCCTCATCCTGAGGAGCCGCGAAGCGGCGTCTCGAAGGATGCTCCAGTACGCTCGGGAGACATCTGGAGCATCCTTCGAGACGCCGCTTCGCGACTCCTCAGGATGAGGGCAGAGAGTGTCGGATACGGTTCCTTCCCTGATGGCGGCCGG
>UCBZ01000041.1 GCA_900470775.1 Hyphomicrobiales bacterium
GATCCTTACGACCAGGCGGTGGCGGTGGTGTTGCGCGACAAGAAGGCCTCGACCTCCTACATCCAGCGCCGCCTCCAGATCGGCTACAACCGCGCCGCCTCGATCATGGAGCGGATGGAGAACGAGGGCATCGTCGGACCCGCAAACCACGCCGGAAAACGCGATATCCTCGTCGAAACCGGACGTGCGCGAGAAGACGAGGATTGAGGGGGCGAGACGATGGGACTCGGAACCACGCGTCATCCTGGGCGACCGTAGGTCGTCCCGGGATCCATCATAAGGCAACGTCATCACCCTATGATGGATCCCGGAGCTACGCGGCTGCGCCGCTTGTCCAGGATGACGTAGCGTTTCCACACCATCATGTTCTATTGCGGAGAAGCAGAACCTTCTGTCAGCAAAGCGCGCTTCAGCCCTCTGATGGCGGCTTCCGGAGTTGTCACGACGCGCAGGCCCGTCGCAGCCTCGATCGCCGACTTGGCACGGGCGAGCGAGAACTGGCCGAGGATCAGTGTGTCGATGCCTTTCAGCTTTGCGGCCGCCTCGGCCACCAGCCGGTCATGGGTCGCGCCGTCGCCGGCCTTGAGCGCAGCCAGCGCGCCGTCGACGACGATGCCGGTCACGTCGACCGGCCTGCCTGCCATCTCGGCGAGCTCCTGCGTCAGCGAGGACAGGGAGGGGGCGAAGGTCACGATCAGGCCGATTCGTCCGCCGAGCGCCAGCGCCTCGGCGAAGGCCGATTCGTTTGGCCGCAGCACCGGGATCGGCAAGGCGCGCTTGACCGCGTCGATTGCGGGCCCGAAGGCCGAGCAGGTGAACAGGATCGCCTGCGCCGGCCCCGCTGTGCCTTCGGTTGCCGCCGCATAGCGTCCCAGCGTTAGGAAGCGCTCAGTCATCGCCTGATCGAGGCTGCCGCGCGCCGCGAGATCAATGGCCAGCGAGGTGTCGAGCAGGTCGAAGGCTTTTGCCGGCGGCCAATGCGCGGCGAAGGCGGCTCGTGCCGGCAGCACGGATTCCTCAAGCGCATGAATCAGCGCGATGCGCGGGGCGGGTTCGATCGGGTCAGTCATAGGCCAAACCTCGTCAGTCGCTGATCAGCCTGCGCGCCTTGAGCAGAGCGAGCAAGCCCTCGTCGCGGCGCGCTTCCAGCTCGGCGATCGAACGGCCGGCGGCCTCCTCGGCGACGCCGGCGACGATCTTCGCCTGGACATCCGCGTCCAGCGACGGGTCGCCGAGCGATTGCCAACGCCGGACCTGGCTCGGGCCGAGATGGGCGAGATAGCTGGCGATTCCGCCTTCGCCGCCGCCGAGATGATAGGTCATGTGCGGACCCATCAGGGCCCAGCGCAGGCCTGGACCGTTGCACAAAGCCGCATCGATGTCAGCGACGCTGGCGACGCCCTGCTCGACCAGATGAACCGCCTCGCGATAGAGCGCCGAGGCCAGCCGGTTGGCGATATGGCCGGGCATCTCGCGGTTGAGCACGACCGGGCGCCGCCCGAGCGAACGATAGAAATCCGCCGCCCGCGCCACAACCTCGTCATCGGCCCCGACGATCTCGACCAGCGGCACGAGATGCGGCGGGTTGAACGGATGCGCCACGATGACCCGCTCGGGGCTGGCGCAATCGACGACGATGGCGCTGCGGACCAGCGCCGAGGTCGAGCTGGCGATGATCGCCTCGGCCGGCAGGAGCGCGTCGATCTCGGCGAGGAGCTTGCGCTTCACCGCCTCGTTCTCAGGGCCGTTCTCCTGGACGAAGCCGGCGCCGTCCAGCGCCACGGCGAGGTCGGTGGAGAAGCCGACGGGAGCGGTTCCCGTCAGCCCCAACTCGGTCAACTGTGCCCGCGCGCGCTCGACATAGGAGAGGAAGCGCGCTTCGGCCTCGGGGTTGGGATCATAGGCGCAGACGCTGACGCCATGCGCACTGGCGAGCGCTGCCCAACTCGCGCCGATCATGCCGGCGCCGACGATGGCGAGGCGCCTGACGGAGTTGGTCACCGCTGGCTCTGCGCTACGCGGCCTTTTCATTCCGGCTTCAGACCAGTGGCCTTGATCAGGTCGCTCCACTTCTTCATCTCGTTGTCGATCAGGGTTGCGGCTTCGGCCGGCGTGCCCGGCTTGGGCGTGACGCCCTGGAGCTTCATCGCCTCGAGCGCCTTGGGGCTTTGCAGGGCCTTTCCGATCTCGGCATTGAGCCTGTCGATGATGGGCTGGGGCGTACCGGCGGGCGCCAGCACGCCGAACCAGGAGCCGATCTCAAAATCGGCGAGCCCTTGCGAAATCGCGGTTGGATAGGTCGGCATGAAGGGCGAGGGTTCGCGGCCGGTGGTGGCGAGCGCCTTCAGAGTGCCGGCATTGACGTGCTGCAAAACCGAGGGAATCGTGTCGAACATCACCTTGACCTGACCACCGATCATGTCGGTCATGGCCGGACCCGAGCCGCGATAGGGCACATGGCCGAGCTTGGTGCCGGCCTTGGCGTTGAACATCTCCCCGGCCAGATGCTGCGGCGATCCGTTGCCCGAAGAGGCGTAGTTGAACTCGTCGGGCTTGGCCTTGGCCAGCGCGATCAGTTCCGGAATCGTTTTGGCTTGGACGGATGGATGCACGACGAGCGCGAGGCCGACCGTGCCGGCGATGGTGACCGGCGAAAAGTCCTTCTTGAGGTCGAAGCCGGGTTTGGCCTGTAGCCCCATATTGATCGAATGGCTGGTGAGTGCGCCCATCAGCAGGAAGTAGCCATCCGCCGGGGCGCGGGCGACGGCTGCGGCTCCGACGCTGCCGGCCGCACCGGCACGGTTCTCGACCACGACGCGCTGCGGAAGTATCTGCGAGAGTTCCTCGGCGATGACGCGACCGATGATGTCGGTCGCGCCGCCCGGCGCATAGGGCACGAGGAGCGTGATCGGCTTGGTCGGGTAGGCCTGCGCCAAGGCAGGGCCGGCCAGCGCGAGCGAAAACGCGGCGAGCGCGCCCGTCAGGACAGAGCAATTGAGCATGGACGAAATTCCTCCGATGGGTTGGCGGGCCGGTTCATCCGGCCTCGACGGTTCAGGGGCCGCGCGCGGCAGCCTTGTCAGCAGAAGTCGAAGTCGCAGCCCTCATCGGCCTGCAGCACGGTCGTGAGATAGAGATGACGGTAGCCGCGCGAGGGTTCCGCCAGATGGGCCGGCGGCTGCCATTCGCTTTTGCGCCGCTCCAGCTCCGCGTCCTCGACCAGAAGCGCGATCTCGCGCGCCTCGACATCGAGCCGGATCATGTCGCCGTTGCGGACCAGGCCGAGCGGGCCGCCGACCGCCGATTCCGGCGTGATGTGCAGCACGATGGTGCCAAACGCAGTGCCGCTCATGCGGGCGTCCGAGATCCGGACCATGTCCTTGACGCCGGCCTGGGCCAGCTTCTTGGGGATCGGGATGTAGCCGGCCTCAGGCATGCCGGGCGCGCCCCGGGGGCCGGCATTGGTCAGCACCAGCACGTCGTCGGCCTTCACGTCGAGGTCGAGGTCGTCCATGCGGTTGACCATGTCCTCGACCGAGGTGAAGACCACGGCACGGCCGGTATGCGTCAGCAGGGCAGGCGAGGCGGCCGAATGCTTGATCACCGCGCCGCCGGGCGCGAGGTTGCCGCGCAGCACGGCCATGCCGCCGGTCGATTTCACCGGGCTGGCGGCGGTGCGGATGATCGTCTGGTTGGGGACGTCCTCGGCCGCGTCGGCGATCTCGCCGATCGTGCGGCCGTCGATCGTCGGAGCCGAGCGGTCGAGCAGGTCGCCGAGCTCCTTCATCAACTTGGGCACGCCGCCGGCCCAGTGGAAATGCTCCATGTAGTGGTCGCCCGAAGGCTTGAGATCGATCAGCACCGGCACCTTGCGCCCGATCGCGTCGAACTCATCGAGATCGATCGAGAGCCCGGCGCGGCGCGCGACCGCGGCCAGATGCACGAGACCATTGGTCGAGCCGCCGATCGCCTGCAGCACGGTCAGCGCATTGCGGAAGGCGGTTTCGGTCAGCAATTCGCTGGGCTTCGGGCCCCCTTGTGCCAGCCGGACCGCCTCGCGTCCGCTCGCCTCGGCGGCGCGGATGCGGTCGGCATGGGTGGCGGGAATCGTGCCCGAGCCGGGCAGCGCGATGCCGAGCGCCTCGACCAGGCAGCCCATCGTGCTCGCCGTGCCCATCACCATGCAAGTGCCCTGCGTCGGCGCGAGCCGCCCGCTCAGAACCTCGATCTCGGCCTCGTCGATCTGGCCGGCGCGATGCTGGCCCCAGAGCCGGCGGCAATCGGTGCAGGCGCCGAGGATCTCGCCCTTGTGATGGCCGACCAGCATCGGCCCGGTGATGAGCTGGATCGCCGGCACATCGGCCGAGACCGCGCCCATGAGCTGGGCGGGGACGGTCTTGTCGCAGCCGCCGATCAGCACGACGGAATCGCAGGGCTGCGCCCGGATCATCTCCTCGGTGTCGATCGCCATCAGGTTGCGCAGGAACATCGAGGTCGGGTTGGCGAAGGATTCGTGGATGGAGATCGTCGGGAATTCCATCGGCAGGCCACCGGCCAGCATCACGCCGCGCTTCACCGCCTCGATCAGCCGGGGCACATTGCCATGGCAGGGGTTGAAGTCGCTGAAGGTGTTGGTGATGCCGATGATCGGCCGGTCGAGCGCATCGTCGGAGAAGCCGGCGGCCTTGATGAAGGTCTTGCGCAGGAACAGCGAGAAGCCGGGGTCGCCATAGGTCGCGAGATTGCGGCGCATGCCGCGTGCTGCGGGCTTCAGGATTGGGGTATCGTCGGATGTGCTCATGGCGGGTAGGAATATGGCCGTCGACGGGATTGTCAACAATTATGTCGAAAGGTTATAAACTGGCATGATCGCGACAGTTTTGAAGGCCCAAACCGCCGAGCGCGTGCGCAGTGTCGCGGCGATGCTGGAGGAGGAGATCGTCCTCGGCTGGTTGCTGCCGCGCGAGCGGCTGGTCGAGGAAGAGCTGGCCGAACGTCTCGCCGTGAAGCGTCATGTCGTGCGCGAGGCGCTGGCCGATCTGGAGCGCGTCGGCCTTGTCGAGCGCATCCCCAACCGGGGCGCGGTCGTCAAGTTGCTTGATCCCGTCGAGGTCCGGCAGATCTATTCGGTGCGCGAGGCACTGGAGACGCTGGCCGCGCAGCAGATTCCCCTCCCGGCCTCGGCCACCGTCCTGGACGAGCTACGCGCCGTCCAGCAGCGCCATGCGGTTGCGGTCGAGAGCGCCGATGCCCGCGCGGCCTTCCGCGCCAATATGCAGTTCCACGAGACGCTATTTGGCGCCTGCGGTAATCCTCATCTCGTCGAGTTGATCCAAGGGCTGGCGCAGAAGGTCCATGGCGCGCGCTCGATCACCGCCGCGAGCCCCGAGCATCTGGGGCTCGCCCGCGACGAGCACGCCGCGATGGTCGACGCGCTCGCAGCCGGCGACCGCGACCGCCTCGTCGCGCTCTGCCGCCAGCATCTCGGGCCATCGCGGGACGCCTATATCGCCGCGATCGAAGCCCGTTTCGCCCGGCCGGGAGCGGTTATCGCTGCGCCGCGCGGGTAACGCAGCTTGCGCGGCTCAGGTCGCATTGACATAGCCGAAGGCGACATCGCGCTCGGCCGCGGCCGCCTCGCGCTCCTCGGGCCTGCCATAGCCGCCGCCGCCCGGCAGTTGTAGCACCAGCCGCCGGCCGGCCGGCACATGCTGGCGTCCCTTGGCCGACAATGCGGTGCCGTCATCGAGCGAGACCGAACCCGGCGCACCGTCCTTACCGCCCTCGCGGCCGCGTGCGGGATGGGCGACGCGGTCGAACATCGCGTTGAAGTGGAATTCGTGCCCGGCCGTGGCGGCGATCTCGACGATCTGGCCGAGCCCCCCGCGTCGGAGCCCGGCGCCGCCCGACCCCTCGCGCAGTTCCTTGCGCCAGAAGATCACTGGACCGACATGCTCGGTCGCCTCGATCGACATGGTGTGCACGCCGCTCGGGAAGGCCGTCGCGCTGAGCCCGTCCAGCGTCGGCCGGGCGCCGCCGCCGCCGCTGTTGAACAGCAGCACCTCGGCGCGCTGGCCGCCATCCCTGGGCGCGTCCTTGCCGGTCAACGCACGGGCGCTGAGATGCAGGTTCCAGAGCGCGCCGGCGCCTTCCGCCGGAATCCTGCCCGGCAGCATCTTGTGCAGCGCGCCCATCACCGCATCGGGCACGAAATGCCCGAGCACATGGCGCACCGCCACGGGGGCCGGGTGCTTCGCGTTCAGGATGCAGCCGTCGGGCGCGGTGATCCGAAACGGCGACAGCGAGCCGGCATTGTTGGGAATATCGGGCGCGAGCGCGCATTTCAGGCCGTAGCAGGCATAGGCGACTGTATAGATCAGCGGCACGTTGATGCCCTTGGGGCTCGGTCCCGAGGTGCCGGAGAAATCGGTCAGGATGCCGCTTTCGTCGACCGTGACGCGCACGGCGATCTCGACCGGGGCGCCATAGCCGTCGACGCGCATGACATTGTCGTAGACGCCATGCGGCAGGGCCGCGATGCGCTCGAGCGTTGCCGTATGGCTGCGCTCGATGACGAAATCGGCCAGCGCCTCCAGATCGTCGATCGCGAACTCCGCCATCATGTCCATCAGGCGCTTGTGGCCGGTCTCGTTGCAGGCGGCGAGCGAGTAGATGTCGCCGATGACCTGGTTGGACTCGCGGATGTTGTTGCGCAGGATGTTGACGAGGTCGCGGTTGACCGTGCCGCGCGTGGCGAACTTCATGATCGGGATGAAGATGCCCTCTTCATAGACCTCGTTGGCATCGGGACCGAAGCCGCGTCCGCCGACATCGACGACATGGGCCGTGCAGGCGAAATAGCCGATCAGCGCGCCCTTGCGGAAGGAGGGCGTCACCATGGTGATGTCGTGGAGGTGGCCGGTGCCCTTCCACGGATCGTTGGTGATGTAGACGTCGCCCTCGAAGATGTTCTCCGGTCCGATGTCGCGGATGAAATGGCCGACGGCCTCTGCCATGGCGTTGACGTGGCCGGGCGTGCCGGTGACCGCCTGCGCGATCATCAAACCGGCCTTGTTGAAGACACCCGCCGACAGGTCGCCGGATTCGCGCACGCTGGTCGAGAAGGCGGTGCGGATCAGCGTGATCGCCTGCTCCTCGACGACGGAGATCAGGCGGTTCCACATGATCTGCATGCGGACATCGGACAATGCTGTCTGTGCCATGGGCTTGATCCCGTTCAGCTTCGCTTGCGGCGCAGCAGCAGGCAGCCATCGGCCTGCATCACGGCTTCGCGCCCGGATGTGATGATCGTGGTGGTCTCGCGCTCAGTGACGATGGCGGGGCCTGCGACCCTGTCTCCAGGCTGCATCCCGGCGCGTGCGACGATCGCCGCCGCGACGAAGGCACCGTCATGGGCCTCGAAGAGCGGGCGCCTGCCGGAGGCTGGCATGTCGCGGCCGCCGGCAACCCTGGCCACGGCCTGAACTGGCGGAACCGGCGAACTGGCCCGCAGCGACCAGCTCACGATCTCGACGTCGAGTCCGTCGATCAGCCGGTCGAAGAGCGCAACATAGGCCTCGTCGAAAAGCGTACGGAAGACCGCGCCGCCATCCGCACCATAGTCGCGGATCTCGATCGCGACAGGGATCTCCCAGCCCTGGCCGACATAGCGCATATAGGCGACGCATTCGAGGATCGGCGTCACGTCAGGCGCTCCGGCATGGACGAAGCCCGACGCCTCCTGTGCCAGCTCGCCGAGCACGGCATTGACCTTGCCGGCGTCGAAGCGACTGAGCCGGAGATAGGCGCTGCGCACCGACTCGAAGCCGAAGGGCGCGCGCAGGAACCCGATCGCCGAGCCGACGCCGGCGCCGGGCGGCACCAGCAGATGGTCGATGCCGAGCTTGTCGCAGAGCCGCGCGGCATGCAGCGGCGCAGCGCCGCCAAAGGCGATCATGGTGAAGCCGGAGAGCTCCTTGCCGTTCTCGACCGCATGCATGCGGGCGGCGTTCGTCATGTTCTCATCGACGATCTCGCAGAGGCCGAAGGCGGCCGTCGTCTCGTCGACGCCGAGCTTCTCGCCGAGCGCGCTGTGCATTGCCTGCCGCGAAGCCTCGGTCGCGAGCTTGATCGTGCCCCCGGCGAAATCGTTGGGATCGATCTTGCCGAGCAGGAGGTCGGCATCGGTCACGGTCGGCCTGTCGCCGCCGCGGCCATAGCAGGCGGGGCCGGGCTCGGAGCCGGCGCTGTGCGGCCCGACGCGGATCTGCCGCATCGCATCGACGGTGGCGATCGAACCACCGCCGGCGCCGATCTCGACCATCTCGATCACCGGGATCGAGATCGGCATGCCCGAGCCCTTCTTGAAGCGATAGGTTCGCGCGACCTCGAAGGTCTTGGCGGTCTTGGGCACCTGCTTCTCGATCAGGCAGATCTTCGCCGTGGTCCCGCCCATGTCGTAGGACAGCACGCGGTCGAGCCCGTGGCCGGCCGCGATATGGGCGGCGAAGATCGCGCCGCCGGCCGGGCCGGATTCGAGCAGCCGCACAGGGAATTCGGCAGCGCTCTCGACGCTGATAATGCCGCCGCCGGAATGCATCATGAAGACCGGGCAGGCCGCGCCGGCCTCATGCAGCCGCTCGACCAGCCGGTTGAGGTAGGAGGCCATCAGCGGCTTCACATAGGCATTGGCGCAGACGGTGTTGAAGCGCTGGAACTCGCGCATCTGCGGCGAGACCTCTGACGAGATCGAGACCGACGGGCCTGATGCGCGCGCCAGCAGCGCCTCGCGCATCAGCCGCTCATGCGCGCCGTTGAGATAGGCATGCATGAAGCCGATCGCGACGCTCTCGTAGCCGCCCGCGACGATACGCTCGGCCAGCTCCTCGATGTCGCTTTGTGACGGCGCCTTGAGCACGCTGCCATCGGCGCCGATGCGCTCGTCCAGCACATGGCGATGGTTGCGCTCGACCAAGGGCGGCGGCAGCACGATGTCGAGGTCGTATTGCTCGAACCGGTTCTCGGTCCGCATCTCGATGACGTCGCGGAAGCCCTTCGTGGTGATGAAGGTGGTGCGCGCGCCCTTGCGCTCGATCAGCGCATTGGTCGCCAGCGTCGTGCCGTGGATGATGATGTCGATCTCGCCCGGCGAGACGCCGGCGATCCCGGCCACCTGCAGCACGCCGTCGATGATCGCCTGCTCGGGATTGGCATAGGTGGTCAGGAGCTTGGTCGAATGCAGCTGCGTGCCGGTTTCCATGTCTCCGACTTCCATGACGATGTCGGTGAAGGTGCCTCCGATATCGACCCCGACCCTGATCGGCTGCCCGTTGCGGCTCATCGTCTGACATCTCCGGAAGAATGCTTTGAGGCCCCGAGTTCAGGGCGCCTGGCAGTGGGCTAGGGCAAGTGGGCTGGGGGCAGCGGTCAGGCTGCACTTTCCAGGCCGAGCTGGCAGCCCGCGATGTCGACGCGGGCCGTCAGGGGCAGGTGGTCCGATGCCTTTCGCGCCAGCGCGGAGTCATGCACGCACAGCTCGGAGATCAGCCCGTCCGGCCAGGCCAGGATGCGGTCCAGCGGCAGCATCGGGCGGCGCGACGGGAAGCTGGCCGGCGGCCTCATATTGGTGAAGTGGGGTGCGAGCACATCGAGCGCCGACCTGCGGCTGCGCCGCCATTCGTTGAAGTCGCCGAGCAGGATCGTCGGCATCGGCGCGAGTTCGAGGAAGGCGTGCAGCAGCGCGGTGGCCTGGTCGATCCGCGAGCGGCGCAACAGGCCGAGATGGGCGGCGATGACGCGAAACTTGCCCTCGCCGAGATCGAGTTCGGCAACGACCGCGCCGCGCGGCTCGATCCCCGGCAGCTTCAGGCGGAAGCGCCGATACGACAGCGGCTCGCCGCGCACGAGAAGCGCGTTGCCATGCCAGCCATGACCATCGACGACATCGGACTGGACGAGCAGGTGCAGCCCGGTCTCGCGCAGGATGGCGGCAGGATCGAGCAGGCCGGTGCGCTGGCCGAAGCGGCGATCGACCTCCTGCAGCGCCACCAGATCGGCGCCGATCTCGGCGAGGACGGAGACGATCCGGTCGGGCCGGACGCGTCGGTCGGTGCCGCGGCATTTGTGGATGTTATAGGATGCGACCTTCACGCGACCTCGCTCGTCGATATCAAAGATATGGCATCAGCAGCCGGGCCGCCGCATCACGAATTTTCACGATTGGCCAGCGTGCGTCGATCTGTTCCAGCGTGACGGCATCGCCGCGCTTGCCGTCGATGATGCCGTTAAGCCGTTTGGCCAGTTCCTGATCATAGAACTCCATGGTGATTTCGAAGTTCAGCCGCAGGCTGCGTGCATCCCAGTTCGCGCTGCCGATCAGGCTCCAGGATTCGTCGACCGTTGCCAGCTTCGAATGGTCGAAGGGCTGTGGTGAGCGCCAGACATGGCAGCCGACCTTGAGCAGCGGCCGGATATGCGCCTGCATCGCCCAACCCATCAGGCGATGGTTGTTGACGGCCGGGATGACGACATGGACCGCGACGCCCCGCAGCGCCGCAAGCTGGAGCGCGGTCAGCACCTGCTCGTCGGGCAGAAAGTAAGGCGTCGCGATCCGAATCGACGCCGAGGCGGAGTTGATCGCCGACAGCAGGACGAGCATGAGCTGATCGACGCTCTGGTCGGGGCCTGACGAGATCACCCGCGCCGGCGCATCGCCCTCGCGATGTTCGGCCGGAAACCAGGACGGGCCTTCCAGAGTCTCGGATGTCGAGAAGGCCCAGTCGTCCTGGAAGCTCTCGGCGACCTGCTTCACGACCGGGCCTTCGATCATGAAGTGAATGTCGCGCACGCGGTCTCTCGGGATCGTCGCGCGCAGATTGTCGGCACCGATATTGAGCCCGCCGAGGAACGCCGTCTCGCCGTCGATGAGGAGGATCTTCTTGTGCAGCCGCAGATCGAGCAGCGGCATCTTCCACGGCAGCAGGGAGTGCAGATAGCGGGCGGTGGGAACACCCTCCAGCCGCAGCCGGTGATAGGCCCGCGAGAACAGGAAGCCGCCGCCGAACCCGTCGATCAGCACCCGCACGGCGACGCCGCGGCGATGGGCGCGAACGAGCGCGTCGATAAAGCGAAGCCCGACCTCGTCCGTCCGGAAGATGAAGGTCGAGAGCGCGACACTGGTCTGGGCGCCGTCGATCGCGGCCAGCATGCGTGGATAGGCCTCGTCGCCGCAATCCAGCACCGCCGCCACCTTGCCCGATGCGATGCCGGAGCGGATGATCCGGCCGACGGCGGTCTGAAGGCTGCCGGCCGGTTCACCGGCGGTGGCGCCAGGTTGACCCGGGAAGCCGCCACCGCCGGCGACGCCGCGCAGGCGTATCGCGCGGCGCTTCACCCGGTTGATCCCGAAGCCGAAATAGAGGATCGGCCCGAAGAACGGCGAGAGCCAGGCCAGCCCGATCCAGCCGATCGCGGCCGGCACGTCGCGTTTGCGGATCAGGGCGTGGATCGTCACCGTGCCGGCAGTGACGATGTGCAGCGTCGTCAGCAGCAGCGGGCCATGATCGGCAAGGCTCATGAGCGGCGCGGTGAGGTCCATGAGGGTTCGGACTTACAATGAAGCACGGCGCTTTGACATCCGGCAAAGTCGGCCTTTAGGGAGGCCCGATCAGGCGGCGGCGATGTTCCAGTGGGCGATGACGCGGTTCTCCGGATGGCCGGGATCGTAGCCCAGCACGCCGTAGCAGGCCGTGCCGAGCAGCAGGTTCTGCACGGCCGTGAGGTCGAGGCCGATCCAGCGTGCCGCGAGGCAGCGGCCGAAATGCCCATGTGTGAACACGGCGACATTGCCCGTCAGCGCTGACAAAAAGCCCACAAGCCGGTCTGCGCGCGCCGCGATCTGGGCCGGCGACTCGCCGTTGGGACAGCCGTCGCGGACGATGCTCCAGCCAGGTCGCCGGGCACGGATTTCAACCGAGCGCAGGCCTTCATAATCGCCATAATCCCACTCGGCGAGATCGGGCTCGACCGCGACCGCCGCGCCGAGCCCGACCAGTGCCGCTGTTTGGCGCGCGCGCTGGCGCGGGCTGGCCAGCACATGCGAAAACGCCAGCCCCCGAAACGAGGCCTCGAGTGCCCGAGCTTCGTCCTCGCCCCGGGGCGTCAGCGGGATATCGGTGCGGCCGGTATGTTGCCCCGACAGCGACCATTCGGTCTGGCCATGCCGGACCAAATAGATCTGCAAGGGGGAGGCGGGCTCGCGAGCATCGCTATTCGTCATCTGATCGCTGTTCTCGCGCCACCTGCTGAGTCCGCGCCGATGGTAGAGCTTTGTTCGCCCGCCTCAAGCCGGGGCGATGCATGAGGGTTCGCGTGGCAGCGCGCGACGCTCGTCTGTCGTATAGCTCCTGCTCCTGCATCGAGTCGCGAGACGCCCATGCCCAAACTCTGCAAGTTCACCTCCCCCGCCGACGGCAAGCCCGTCTACGTCAATCCGCTCCTGGTCAGCGTCGTCTATACCTTCAAGGGCGAGCCGCCGGATACGATCATCGCGTTCGGCAAGGATTTCATGCTCGGCGTCGCCGAAAGTCTGGACGAGACCGTCAGCCGCCTCGACAAGGCCATTGCGGACCAGGCCTCGGAAAGCTGAGAGCCGGCGCCCTGCCGCGGCCGGTCAGAGCACCTCGCGAACCCGCAGCAGCGTCGAGTCCATGTGGATTCCGATGATCCGGCTCAGCTCTGTGGCATCGCGCTTCAGCAAAGCCGCCATCATCTCCTCATGTTCGGCTACGGCGCCGGCCCATTTGACCGGCCCCTCATTGCCGACGAAGCGCAGGCGCTTGATCCGCGCTTGCAGGGTCGCGTGCATCTCCATCAGTGCCGCATTGCCCGACGCTGCCACGATCGCGCTGTGAATGTCCTGGTTGAGCTTGAAGTACTCCAGCCGGCTGCGGGTCTCGTAGAGCACCATCATCTGCCGATGCATGGCATGGATCGCTTCGATCGTGGCATCGCTCGCCTGCTCGCAGGCGATCTTTCCGCCGAGCTGCTCCAGCGTCTTGAGCACCTCCAGGATGTCGGCGAGATCCTGCGCCGAGAAACGACGCACGATGGCGCCCTTGGCCGGAAGGATCTCGACCAGGCCTTCGCTGGCGAGCGTCTTGATCGCTTCGCGCAACGGCGTCCGGGAGACACCGAGCTGGGCACCGACCAGACCCTCGTTGATGCGCTGGCCAGGGGCGAGACGCGCCTCGATGATCATGTCGCGCAGCCGCTCCAGCACCTCGTCATGCAGGGTCCGGCGCGTGATCCGGGGATAGTCGATCGCAGGCTCGCTCATCGCTGCTCCACCAGGGCTGTGTCCGTGCCGGTTACGGCACGCGGACCCGGCGCTGTCAAACCGACGGCCACGAAAGCGCTCCCGGCGGCCCCGGCGCTGATGCTCGCGTCATGCGCGTGGGAGTTTATGGTTTCGTCTACCCGCATCGTGACTGCCTTGGCGACTCCATGCCTTTCCGGCATGCCTATACCACGGTGATTATGCTGCATACAGCATACTTGTGAGCTGCGGGGCCCTGTGCTAGCCAGAGGTCAGCAGAGCCAGTCAGCGGAGCAGGGCTATGGACAATCGGGCGCAGAACGAGTTGCCGGTGATTGCCGTCGCGATGGGCGATCCTTCGGGCATCAGCCCGGAGCTGACCGCGCGCATCCTTGCCGAGCCCGATCTGCGCGCGGCGGCGCGTTACGTCGTCTTCGGCGACGCGCGCCTGCTCGAACTTGGTATCAACGATGGTGCGGTCGATCCGCAGGTACGCGTCATCCGTGAGGGCGATGCCCTTCCGCTTGGCGACAAGCCTGTCTTCATCGATCTCGGCAACCATGATCCGGCGGATCTGCAGCGCGGCACGGCGACGCTCGCCGGCGGCAAGGCCGCGACCGACAATTTCCGCCATGCCTTGCAGTTCGCTGCCTCGGGCAAGGCCGATGCCGTCTTCTTCACGCCCTTCAATAAGGCGGCGATGCGCTTCGCCTATCCCGGCTATGACGACGAGATCCGCTTCGTGCGCGACGCTATCGGCTTCGAAGGGCCTGCGAGCGAATTCAACATCCTGGACAAGCTCTGGAATGCGCGGGTGACATCGCATATCCCGCTCTCGGAGGTGGCCGCCAACATCACGCAGGAGCGCATCCTGCGGGCGTTGACGCTGGCCGACGCCAATCTGCGTCTGGCCGGCTTCGACCCGCCGCGCATCGCGGTTGCGGGCATCAATCCCCATGCCGGCGACGGTGGCAATTTCGGCCGCGACGAGATCGAGACCATCGAGCCCGCGGTCAAGGCAGCCAAGGCGAAAGGCTTCACCGTCGAGGGACCGTTCCCCTCCGATACGGTGTTCCTGCGCGCCCGGAACGGCGATTTCGACGCGGTTCTGACGATGTATCACGACCAGGGCCAGATCGCGATGAAGCTGATCGGCTTCGACAGCGGCGTCACCCTGATCGGCGGCTTCCCGTTCCCGATCTGCACGCCGGCCCATGGCACCGCCTATGAGATCGCAGGCCGAGGCGTCGCCAATCTCGGCGCCACCCGCGCCGCGCTCGCGCTCGCCATCAAGATGGCCCAGGACGGCAAGGCGAGGGCCAAGGCCGCCGCCTGACGCCAGAACGTTCTTTCAAAGACCGCCGCTCGAGAGCGGTCGCGAAAAACCAATCCTTCAGGGAGTAAAACGCATGAAGACCATCAGCATCACAGCCGCACTCGCCGGCGCCTTCGCGCTTGGCGCCACCAGCGCGGCACAGGCCTGGCAGCCCACCAAGCCCGTCGAATTCGTCGTCACCTCGGGGGCCGGCGGCGGTACCGACAACTTCGCCCGCATGATCCAGTCGATCATCAGCAAGCACAAGCTGATCGACCAGCCGATCGTTGTGGTGAACAAGGGCGGCGGCTCAGGCGCCGAGGGCTATGTCTACGGCAAGGGCGCCAAGGGCGATCCCAACCGCGTCATCTTCGGCACCAACAACGCCTATCTGCTGCCCTATGTCGCCAAGCTCGGCTACAAGTACAGCGATCTGACCCCGGTCGCCGGTCTCGCGCTCGACGAGTTCCTGCTCTGGGTCAAGGGCGATGCGCCCTATGCCGACGCCAAGGCCTATCTCGATGCCGTCAAGGCCAAGCCGATGGGCTTCAAGATGGGCGGCAGCCAGTCGAAGGACACCGACCAGACCTTGACCTCGATGATCCAGGACGCGACCGGCGTGAAATGGATCTATGTCCCGTTCCAGGGCGGCAGCGCGGCGGCCGTGCAACTCGCCGGCGGCCATATCGACTCCAACGTCAACAATCCCAACGAGAATATCGGCCAGTGGAAGGCCGGGCAGGTCAAGCCGCTCTGCGTCTTCTCGCCCGTGCGGCTCGCCAAGAGCGATCCGGTCTTCGAGGGCAAGGGCTGGGGCGACATCCCGACCTGCAAGGAAGCCGGCCTGCCGCTGGAGACCTTCCAGATGCCGCGCACCGTCTGGCTGCCGGCCGAAGTCCCGGCCGACGCCGTCGCCTTCTACGCCGACGTGTTGGAGAAGGTCTCCAAGACGCCGGAATGGCAGGAGTTCGTGGGTCGCACCGCGCAGACGGCCAAGTTCATGAAAGGCCAAGACCTGGCTGACTTCGTCGCCAAGGATGACGCCGCCAACAAGAAGGTCTTCGAGAACGAAGGCTGGGTCGCGAAGTAAGTACCCCAACCTCCACGTCATCCCGCGCGGAGCGGCGCCGATCCGGGATCCATGCCTGAACCGTTCCGGCATGGATCCCGGGTCTCCGCTTCGCTCCGCCCGGGATGACGGCGCGAGGAAAATCAGCCGCCTAGCCTTGCAGGAAGGGGCATCCCAGCCATGATCACCCGCTTCTGGGCCGAGATCGCGACCGCACTGGCGACGCTGGCGTTCGGCCTCGTCATCGTCAATGGCGCGCTGGAATTCGGCATCGGCTGGGATTCCTCTGGACCGCAGCCCGGCGCGTTTCCGTTCTACATCGGCGGTCTGGTCGCGCTGGCGAGCCTGGGCACGTTGGTCGTTACGGCGACCGGCCGCTTCGCGGGCTCGGCCGACCTCCCCGAACTCTTCCTCGATCGCGATCGCGGGCTGCGGGTCCTGTCCTTCCTCCTGCCGCTGCTGGCCTTTGTCGTGCTCAGCGCCACGCTCGGCATGTATGTCGCGACGATCCTCTACCTCGTTTTCACCATGCGCATTCAAGGCCGTTACGGCTGGCTGGGAACGCTCGCGACGGCGCTGGGCACGGCCGCCTTCTTCTATCTCGCGCTGGAGAAATTCTTCCAGATCAGCCTGCACAAGGGGCCGCTCGAGCCCTTGCTCGGCCTGTGACCGACGCGCAACCACGAACGGTGCCGTGAGCCATGGATAACCTCGCCAATCTGATGCACGGCTTTTCGGTCGCCCTGACCACGCATCATCTGCTGCTGATGATGGCAGGCGTGCTGCTGGGCGTGCTCGTCGGCGTCCTGCCCGGGCTGGGCGCCCCCAACGGCGTCTCGCTGCTCTTGCCGCTGACCTTCAGCATGGATCCGGTCTCGGCCATCATCCTGCTGACCTCGCTGTATTGGGGCGCGCTTTTCGGCGGCTCGACCACCTCGATCCTGTTCAACATCCCCGGCGAACCCTCATCGGTGGCGACGACATTCGACGGCCACCCGATGGCCAAGCAGGGCAGGGCGACGGAAGCGCTGTCCTTCGCCTTCCTCTCGGCCGGATTCGGGGCGCTGGCCGGCGTCATCCTGATCACCTTGCTGTCGGGCTGGGTCGCGAAATTCGCGCTGCGCTTCTCCTCGCCTGAGTATTTCGCGGTCTATTTCATGACCTTCGCCAGCTTCATAGGGCTGGGCGGCGCCTCGCCGCTGAAGACCATCGTCTCGATGGGCATCGGCTTCACCCTGGCCTCGATCGGCATGGATTCGGTCTCCGGCAATGTCCGCCTGACCTACGAGTTCGACGTGCTGCTCGCCGGCGTCTCCTTCCTGATCGCGGTGATTGGCCTGTTCGGCATCGGCGAATTGCTGCTGACGATGGAGGAAGGGCTCAAATTCGAGGGCGTCGCCGCCAAGGTCCGCATCCGCGACGTGGTGCTGACGGCAGCCAAGCTGCCGCGCTACTGGCTCGCGCTGCTGCGCTCCTCGCTCATCGGCATCTGGATGGGCATCACGCCGGGCGGCCCGACCGCGGCCTCCTTCATGAGCTACGCCATGGCCAAGCGCTCCTCGCGCAACCCGGCCAAGTTCGGCAAGGGCGAGCCCGAGGGCGTGATCGCGCCCGAGACCGCCGACCATGCGGCGGGTTCGGCCGCGATGCTGCCGATGCTGGCGCTGGGCATTCCCGGCTCCGCGACCGCCGCCGTCATGATGGGCGGCCTGATGATCTGGGGCCTCAACCCCGGCCCGACGCTTTTTACCGACCGTCCCGATTTCGTCTGGGGCCTGATCGCTTCGATGTATCTCGGCAATGTCGTGGCGGTCGTGGTTGTGCTGGCGACGGTGCCGCTGTTCGCCTCGATTCTGCGCATCCCGTTTTCGATCATCGGGCCGGTGATCGTGGTGATCTGCTTCATCGGCGCCTATACCGCCGCGGGCAAGGGCTTCGACATCTGGCTGGCGCTGATCTTCGGCCTCGTCGGCTACGTCTTCAAGAAGCTGGACTACCCGATCGCGCCGCTGGTGCTCGCCATGGTCATCGGCGACAAGGCCGAGGACGCTTTCCGCCAGTCGATGATCTTTAGCCAGGGCTCGCTCTCGATCTTCTGGTCCAACCCGCTGGTCACGACGCTGATGGCGATCGGCCTCACCTTGCTGCTGATGCCGCTGATCGGCCGTGCCGCCCTGTCCTTGCGCGGGCGGGCCACAGCGCGCAGCGACTGATCCAGCCGGCGCGCGAGCGCGATCCGCCAGCGCTCAACTGGGCGACGTAGTGCCCCGTCTCATTACCGCCCGAGATAGAGCGCGAGCCGCGCGGCGGCGTTCTTGAGGTGTGTTTCGGCAGCCATGCGGGCCTTTTGCGGATCGCGCGCGACGATCGCCTCGAAGATCGCCTGATGCTCGCCCTGCACCATCTGCGCCATTCCGGCAAGGCGGGCCGTGTTGGCCCGGGCGGTGCGGATAAAATTCCGCACGCGCCGGTCGAGAAACTCCGAGAGATCGCGGAAGAACGGATTTCCGGTGGCGTCGATGATGGCGCGATGGAAGGCGACGTCCTCGTCGACGCCGGATTCGCCGCGGTCGATCGCGGCCTGCATCGCGTCCAGCCGGGTGCGGATCGTGGCGAGATCGGCCTCGCTATGGCGCTCGGCCGTATGCTCGGTCGCGGACGCCTCGACCGCCATCAGCAATTCGACGATGTGGCGCAGCTCCGCCTTGTCCGAAAAATCCGCAACATCGAGTCGGAAGACCGAGCTTGATCCGGGCTCGGCAACGAAGGCCCCGGCGCCCTGGCGCGATAGCACCAGCCCGTCATGCTTCAGCCGCCCCACGGCCTCGCGCACGATCGGGCGGCTGACGCCATAGGTCAGGGCGAGTTGCTGTTCGGTCGGCAGGCGCTCGCCGGCCTGGAGGCGGCCCGATGAAATTTCGTCGCGCAGCCTGAGCGCCAGCGTGTCGGCGAGCGAGGGCGCTCGGCCCAGAATGTCACGCTGCTCGGATCGGCTTTTGTCGGCGACCATGAGGTTCAATCGATCCTAGCTGGCGATGTGCAGGCCGCCATTGACGTGAATGGTCTCGCCGGTGACGAACCGTGCCAGATCGGAGCACAGGAAGGCAACGACGCCTGCGACCTCCTCGGCCGTTCCCAACCGCTTCATCGGCGTGTTCTGGATCAGCTCCGGCTTCCTGGCGATGAGCGGCTGCACCATGGGTCCCTCGATCAGCCCCGGCGAGACGGCATTGACCCGGATCTTCGGCGCCAGTTCGAGCGCCAGCGAGCGCGACAGGCTGAGCACGCCGCCTTTTGCCGCCGCATAATGGGCATGGGCGTAGCTGCCGCGGTGGCCGGCCATCGAGGCGATGTTCACGATGGCCGAGCCCTCCGCCAGATGCGGGATGGCGGCGCGGCAGCTATGGAAGACGCCGTCGAGATTGATCGCGATCGACTGGCGCCATTCGGCCTCGCTCATCTCGCTGACCAGCCGGTCGCGATAGAGCCCCGCCGCCGTCACCAGAATGTCGATGCGGCCAAACCGTGCCACGGCGGCCTCGACCGCGCGCTGCGCATCGCCCGCCTGCGCCGCATCCTGTCGCAGGGCGAGCGTGCGGACCCCGCCGGGATCGATTTCGCGGGCGAAGGCTGACACGCCCTCGCCATCAAGGTCGGTCAGGACGCAGGCTGCGCCATAGTCGTGAAAGAGCCGCGCGATGGCGCGGCTGATCGCGCCGTTCGCGCCCGTCAGCAGCAGCACCTTGCCGGAAAAATCGATCACCGCGCGCCTCAGGTCATCAGCCAGCCGCCGGCCACGTCGCAGACCTGTCCGGTGACGAAGGCGGCGTTGTCGGAGGTCAGGAACAGGCAGGTCTGGGCGACGTCCTCGGGGCTGCCGAGCCGGCGCAGCGGCGTCGCCATCCGCGCCGCCTCGTTGGCTTCGGGAGCGGTGCCGCGCATCAGCGGCGTGTCGATCCGGCCTGGCGCGACGGCATTGACTGTGATGCCGTCCGGGCCGAGTTCGCCGGCGAGATGCTTGGTGAAGCCGATCAGCGCGGCCTTGGTCGCGGCATAGTGGACGCCGACGATGTCGCAATAGGTCTTGCCCGCGACGGAGGAGACGCTGACGATCGAGCCGCGCCCGGCCGCCCGCATCGCCGGCACGACCGCGCTGGCGCAGAGGAAGGCGCCGGTCAGGTTAACGTCGAGCACGCGGCGCCATTCGTCCGCGCTCATCTCGCCGAGCTTGGCGCGCTTGCCGTCAGCGCCCGATTTCGGCGAGATGCCGGCATTGTTGATCAGCACGCCGATCAGCCCGAGCACGTCGGTGATGCGCGCCACGGCCGCGTTGACCGAAGCCTCGTCGGCGACATCGGCGGAAACCGCCAGCGTCTTCGCGCCACGAACCCGCGCAGCCTCGGCTGCCGCCTCCGCGAGCGCGGGATCATGGTCGAGATAGGCGACGCTGGCTCCGGCCGCGGCATGGGCGTCGGCAATCGCCTGGCCGATGCCGCGCCCGGCGCCGGTGACGAGCACGACCTTGCCGCGATGGCTGGTCAGATGGCTGCTCACTTGCCGACCTCGAGCATGATCTTGCCGAGATGGGCACTTGATTCCATCAGCTCATGCGCCTGCCGCGCCTGCTCCAGCGGGAAGGTGGCGTGGATGATCGGCTTGACGGTGCCGGCATCGAGCAGCGGCCAGACATCGCGCCGCAGATGCGCGGCGATCTCGGCCTTGAGCGCGACCGAGCGCGCCCGCAGCGTCGAGCCGGTCAGGGTCAGGCGCCGCAGCATCACGTTCATCAGGTCGAGATCGGCCTTGCTGCTCTGCAGGAAGGCGATCTGCACCAGCCGCCCCTCCAGCGCCAGGATGTTGATGTTGCGCTGGATATAGGGGCCGCCGACCATATCCAGCACGACATCGACGCCCTTCTTGTCGGTCAGCCGCTTGACCTCCTCGACGAAGTCCGTGGCGCGATAGTCGATCGCCTCCTCGGCTCCAAGCGAGCGGCAGAAATCACACTTTTCGGCCGAGCCCGCCGTTGCATAGACCGTCGCGCCCGCATGCCTGGCGAGCTGGATCGCGGTCGAGCCGATGCCGCTGGACCCACCGTGGATGAGGATCGTCTCGCCCTTCTTCAGGCGCCCACGCGTGAAGACGTTGTCGTAGACGGTGTAATACGTTTCGGGCAGCCCGCCGGCCTCCAGCAGCGAGAGCGGCTTCGGCACGGGCAGGCAGAGCGGCTCGTCGGCCACCGCATATTCGGCATAGCCGCCGCTGATCACCAGCGCGCAGACGGCCTCGCCGATCCGGCTTGCGGCGACGCCGTCACCGACGGCGACGATTTTGCCGGACACTTCGAGGCCGGGAACCTGCGTCGCGCCGGGGGGAGGCGGATATCCGCCCGCCCGCTGCAGGCAGTCGGGGCGGTTGATGCCGGCTGCCGCGACGGCGATCAGGACCTGGTCGGGACCGGGCTGCGGCACCGGCGCGGTCTCGATCTCGATCACCTCCGGGCCGCCGGGCCCTGAAAAGCGCACCTGCTTCATCGTCTGCGGCAATGCCATGATGATCTTTCTCCCTAGACTTGGGCATGTTTCGTCGCGGGAGCATGCTCCAGCGCGGGCTCGATCACCCTTGTGGCGTTCGCCCTGCCTTGGTTCAAGCGTTAGCAAAACTCCACTTGTCAGGCAACTTGGTTATCTGCATTATCCGGCCGCTGGCGAAACGTCCGGCCGGGACGCATCAGGCGATGGGGACCGCAAGAAATGCTCGTGACAGCAGTTCCAGGGAGGACATGATGAGGTTCGTAACGCGCGCGGCGCTGGCCGTGGCTTTGACGCTGTCGGCCACGCAAGCCTTCGGCCAGGTCAAGATCGGCGCACTCTATCCCTTCTCGGGCGGCCTCGCGCTGCTCGGCGACGAGAGCTTCCGCGGGCTTGAGATCGCGATCGAGGAGCGCAATGCCGCCGGCGGCCTGAAGAAGCAGAAGATCGAGATCGTCAAGGGCGATGCGGTCGAGCCCAACCAGGCCGTCGGCGAGGCGCGCCGCCTGACCTCGGTCGACAAGGTGCCGGTGATCTTCGGGACCTATTCGTCCTCGCTCTCGATCGCGGCGACGCAGGTCGCGGAGCTGGCCGGCGTGCCCTATTTCGAGCTGGGCGCGATCTCGGACCCGATCACCGAACGCGGGTTCAAGAACGTCTACCGCACCAACCCGACCGCGCGCGATTTCGCGGCCCGCATGGTCGATGCCGTGGGCGAGGCCATCGCGCCGGCGCTCGGCGTCGAGGCCAAGTCGCTCAAGGTCGCGATCATCCATGAGGATTCGCTCTACGGCCAGACGGTCGCCGGCTATCAGACCGCCCGCGCCAAGGAGAAGGGCGTCACCATCGTCGAAACGCTGCCCTATTCGGCGAAATCGGTCGATCTGACGCCGGTGATCCTGCGCCTCAAGACGGCCGGTGCCGATGTCGTTCTGCAGACCTCCTACCAGAACGACACCGTGCTGTTCTTCCGCCAGATGAAGGAGCAGGGCTTCAAGCCCAAGGCCATGATCGGCGCGGGCGGCGGCTACTCCTTGCGCGACACCATGCTGGCGATTGGCGCGGAGAACATGGAGGGCGCCCTCAATGTCGACTTCACCCAGTTCCGCACCAATCCGAAGGCGGCGCCCGGCGTCGACGCCTTCGTCAAGAAGTACCAGGCCAAATACGGCACCGCGCCGCGCTCGGGCCACTCGCTCGCCAACTACATGGGCGCGCTGGTCTTCCTCGACGCCATGGAGAAGGCGCCGGACCTGAAGGCGGCCTCGATCCGCACGGCGGTGCTCGCGGTCGACGTGCCTGTCGGCGGCACGGCGACCGGCTGGGGCGCCAAATTCGCCGAGAGCGGCCAGAACAGCCGCGCCGTGCCCTTCCTGATGCAGTGGCAGGGCGGCGACCTCGTTACCGTGTTCCCGGCCGATGCGGCCGTGGCCAAGATGAAGGTCGGCATCGGCACCAATTGACACCTGGCGGCTTTCGCTGGATCCGCGCCGCATCCTGGAAAAGCGGCGAAACCGCGCCGATCCGGGATCCATTACAGGGCACGTCGCGCTCGATGATGGATTCCCGGACGACCTTCTGTCGCCCAGGATGACGGCGCGTCTCCCGGCCGAAATCGCGGTCCTCATCCCAACGACCGGCCAACCGGCCGCGCTCATCGACAATAAGATTTCGGAGACGCCCTCCATGGACGTGCTTGTCCAGTTGCTGCTCAACGGCATCATGCTCGGCAGCATGTACGCCATCATCAGCGTCGGCCTGACGCTGATCTTCGGCATCGTCCGGGTCGTGAACTTCGCCCATGGCGAGTTCCTGATGATCGGCATGTACGCGACCTATCTGCTCGCCACCAAGCTTGGCTGGCACCCTTACGTCTCGGCCGTGCCGGTCGTCGTGCTGCTGTTCTGTGTCGGTGCGCTGGTGCAGCGCTTCATCATCCAGCCGCTGCTGAATGCCGACGAACATATCCAGATCTTCGCCACGGTCGGCCTGTCGACGGCGCTGGTAAACCTGGCGCTGATGATCTTCGGGGCCGATCTCTATTCGGTCTCCACCCCCAGCGCCCGCCAGTCGGTCTCGCTCGGCGGCTATACCGTGCTGTCGGGACAGCTCGTGATCCTCGCATGCGCGCTGGCGCTGGTCGCAGGGCTTCACCTGTTCATGCAGAAGACGCCGCTCGGCCGCGCCATCCGCGCCACCGCGCAGAACCGCAACGCCGCGCTGCTGATGGGCGTGCGGGTCGACCGCATCTACATCATCTCCTTCGGGCTGGGGGCGGCCTGCGTCGGGCTTGCCAGCGCGCTCGTCATGCCGCTCTTCCCGGTCACGCCGACCATCGGCTCCTATTTCGTGCTGACCGCCTTCGTGGTCGTCGTGCTCGGCGGCATGCGCAGCATGTATGGCGCCTTCGCCGGGGCGATGATCATCGGCATCGTCGACAGCCTTTCGGGCTACTACATCGCGCCCGACCTCAAGGAGGTCGTCTATTTCGCGATCTTCATCCTGATCCTGATCTTCAAGCCGACCGGCCTGTTTGGCTTCGGCCGTGGGACGGAGTGAGCCCATGACCTCCCGCACCGCTGCCGCCGCTCCCGTCGCCGTGCCGAAGCCGAGCCGGCTTTCGGCCCTGACCCATCCGCGCGTCTATGTCGCGCTGCTTCTGCTCTCTCTTCTGCTGATCGTCCCGGCGCTCAGCGAGTCCGCCTTCATCATCCATGTCTTCGTGACGATCTGCGTCTTCGCGGGGCTCTCGACGGCCTGGAACATCGTCGGCGGGTATGCCGGCCAGCTCTCGCTCGGCCACATGATGTTCTACGGCATCGGCGGCTACACGACCGCGTTGCTGATCCAGCATGTCGGCCTCTCGCCCTGGATCGGCATGTGGGCGGGCGCTGCGCTCTCGGCTGTGGTCGCTGTCTGTATCGGCTATCCCTGCTTTCGCCTGCGCGGGCCGTTCTTCTCGCTGGCGACGATTGCCTTCCTCGAGGTTATCCGCCTGCTGGCGATCCACTTCCACGGCGTCACCGGCGGATCGGCGGGGCTGATCGTGCCGCTCAAGATCGGCTGGGCCTGGATGATCTTCCAGGACAAATTCAACTACCTGATCATTGCCTTCGGCCTGCTGCTGCTGACGCTGATCGTGTCCTGGGCCATCCGCAATGCGCGGCTCGGCTACTACCTGACGGCGGTGCGCGAGCGCGAGGACGCGGCCTCGGCCGCCGGCATCAGCCCAACGCAGGTCAAGCTGAAGGCCGTGGTGATTTCGGCTGCGCTGACGAGCCTGATCGGCTCCTTCCACGCAATGTATACGACCTTCCTCGAGCCGGCGACGATGTTCTCGCTCTCGACCTCGATCGAGGTGGCGATGTTCTCGCTGATCGGCGGGCTCGGCACGGTTGCAGGCCCGCTGCTCGGGACGGTGCTGGTGGTGCCGATCGCGGAACTGGCGCGCGGTTGGCTTGGCGCTTCCGCCAACGGCCTGCACGGCTTCGTCTACGGCACGGTGCTGGTGCTGATCACCCTGACGCTGCCGGGCGGGCTGGTCGGGACCTTCGGAGCCCGCGTCGGACGCTGGATCGACAGGCTGCCGGGCGGGCAACCCCGGCCGGAGCAAGAAGCTCCGGCGCTGCGCCAGATCGGCGGCATGCCGGGCGAGACCATGCTGGAGGCGAAGAACCTCGTCATGCGCTTTGGCGGCCTGACCGCGACCGACGACGTCTCGATGGTGCTCAAGCGCGGCGAGATCCTCGGCATCATCGGCCCCAATGGCGCCGGCAAGACGACGCTGTTCAACCAGATCTCCGGCTTCCTCCAGCCCTCGTCCGGCAGCATCGCCATCGTCTCGGGCGGGAAGGCGACGACGCCGGCAACCGCGGATGCCTTCGCCCGCGCCGGTGTCGGGCGTACCTTTCAGATCGTTCAGCCGTTCGGCAAGCTGACGGTGATCGAGAACATCATGATCGGCGCCTTCATGCGCAATCCCGATGTCGCCTCGGCGCGTGCAGTGGCGCTGCGGGTGTCGTCGCTGGTCGGCCTGCAGCATGTCCGCGAGGTCGAGGCCCGCAACCTGCCGATTGGCGATCTCAAGCGCCTCGAAGTCGCCCGCACGCTTGCGACCGAGCCCGATATCCTGCTGCTCGACGAGGTCATGGCCGGCCAGAGTCAGACCGATACGCAGACGATGGTCGCGCTGATCCGCGCCATCCGCGATGCCGGCGTCACGGTGATCGCGATCGAGCACAACATGCAGGCGATCATGAGCCTGTCCGACCGCATCATCGTGATCGATTCCGGCAAGGTCATCGCGCAGGGCGATCCGCAATCCGTGGTCAGGGATCGCCGGGTGATCGAGGCCTATCTCGGAGAGGATTTCGCCAATGCTCAAGGTCTCTGAGCTGACGGCCGGCTACGGCCGCACCACGATCCTCCAGGACGTCTCGATCAGGATCGGCAAGGGCGAGGTCGTGACCATCATCGGCGCCAACGGCGCCGGCAAGACCACGCTGCTGCGCGCGATCTCCGGGCTCGTGAAGCCCGATTCCGGCACAATCGAGTTCGACGGCCACCAGATCGCAGGCGCGACGCCCGCCGACATCGTCGGGCGCGGCCTCGTCATGGTGCCGGAAGCCCGCCAGCTCTTCCCGGTCATGACCGTCCGGGACAACGTCATGATGGGTTGCTACCACGCCAATGCCCGCGACGGCTCGGCCGCCCGCTTCGAGGAGGTGCTGGAGATCTTCCCGCGCGTCCGCGAACGGCTCGACCAGCTCGCCGGCTCGCTTTCGGGCGGCGAGCAGCAGATGGTCGCGATCGCGCGCGGGCTGATGGCCAAGCCCCGGCTGCTGATGCTGGACGAACCCTCGCTCGGCCTCGCGCCGATCATCGTCCAGCAGATGTTCGGCATCGTCGAGCGCATCTGCGCCATGGGCACGACGGTGCTCTTGGTCGAGCAGAAGGCCTTCCACGCGCTCAAGATCGCGCAGCGCGCCTATGTGATCGAGAACGGCCGCATCGCCATGGAGAACACAGGCGCCGGCCTTCTCGCCGATCCCCACATCAAGACCGCCTATCTCGGGATTTAGAGCAGATGACGGAGATCTCCGGCCACACCCGGATCTATGCGATCCTCGCCGACCCGGTCCATCATGTGCAGACGCCGCAGAAGCTGAACGCGCTGATGCAGAGGCGTGGCCATGACGGAGTGATGGTGCCGGTCCATGTCGGGGTCGATGACCTCACCACCGTGGTCGCCGGCCTCAAACGGATGAAGACGCTCGGCGGCTTCGTCGTCACCGTCCCGCACAAGACGGCGATCGTCGCGCTCTGCGACGCGGTTTCCCGACAGGCCGAACTGGTCGGCGCGGTCAACTGCGTCCGGCGCGGGGCCGATGGCCGGTTCGTCGGCGAAATCCTCGATGGGCTCGGCTTCGTCGCGGGGCTGCGGCGCGAGGGCTTCGAGCCAAAGGGCCGCCGGGTTCTGTTGCTTGGGGCAGGCGGTGCCGCCAATGCGGTGGCCTTCGCACTCGCCGAAGCGGGTGTCGCCGGCCTCTCGATCGCCAACCGCACGCGGGCGAAGTCGGAGGATCTGGCGCGGCGGCTGGCATCGGCCTTTCCGGCGCTGCCCATCGATCTCGACGAACCCGGTGCGGCCGCCCCCGACATCGTCGTCAACGGCACCTCGCTTGGCCTCGCCGGGGGGGATCCTCTGCCGCTCGACGCTTCGCGGCTCGTGCCCGGCCAGATCGTCGCCGAGGTCATCATGCAGCCCCGCGTCACCGCATTGCTCGCAGCCGCCCAGGCCAGGGGCTGCCGCATCCATTACGGCCTGCCGATGCTCGAATGCCAGCTCGAGATGATGGGCGATTTCATGGGCATGACACCATCGGGCATCACGCCATGAGCGCCACCCCGGTTCCCGATCGCAACCGCGACCTCGCCGGCAAGGTCGCGCTGATCACGGGTGGCGCCTCCGGTCTTGGGCTCGCGATGACCCGGCGTTTCGCCGGACGCGGCGCCCGTGTCGTCGTGCTCGACCGGGACGCGGCTGCCACTGAGGCGCTGGCCGGTATCGAGAACGCGGCCTTCATCGCCTGCGACGTCT
Source organism: Hyphomicrobiales bacterium (assembly GCA_900470775.1). Taxonomy (GTDB): domain Bacteria; phylum Pseudomonadota; class Alphaproteobacteria; order Rhizobiales; family Beijerinckiaceae; genus Allobosea. The sequence goes on from UCBZ01000041.1 coordinate 27,331, forward strand.
GCGAGCCGGAAGCGGTCGATGCCGCTTTCGACCGGGCCGAGGCCGAGATCGGCCCGATCGACATCGTCGTCGCCAATGCCGGCATCTCGCAGAACTCGCCGACCCTGGAGCTGAGCTTCGCCGATTGGCGCAAGGTGATGGGCGTCAATCTCGACGGCGTCTTCCTGACCGCGCAGGCTGCCGGCCGCCGCATGGTCCCGCGCAAGCGTGGCGTCATCCTGCTGATGGCCTCGATGTATGGCGTCGTCGCCGCGCCCGAGCGGATCGGTTACTGCGTCTCCAAGAGCGGCGTCGCGATGATGGCCAAGGCGCTGGCGCTCGAATGGGCGCGCCACGGCCTGCGGGTCAACGCGCTGGCGCCGGGCTATGTCCGCACACCCTTCTTCGACGATCTGATCGCGCGCGGCAGGCTCGATGCCGCCGCGCTGACGAGGCGCATGCCGATCGGTCGTTTCATCGAAACCGGGGAGGTGGCCGATCTCGCCGCCTTCCTGGCCAGCGACGAGGCGAGCGCCATCACCGGCGAAGTCGCCGGCGTCGACGGAGGCTGGAGCGCCAATGGCTATCTCTGAGACTGCATCCGGAGGAGGGCGCTGATGCCCAGGCGCGAAAAGCTCGAAGCCAAGGCGCCCTGGACGGCGCTGCGCTCCACTCCGGCCGACTGGAAAGCCGCCGATCCCGCCTTGCTCGGCAGCATGCTGACGCAGCTTCACCTGATCCGCGCCTTTGAGGAGAGCGTGCTCGAACTCGCCGGCGAGGGGTTGGTCCATGGCCCGGCCCATTCCTCGATCGGGCAGGAGGGCGGGGCGGTTGGTTCGGTCATCGGCCTGCGCGCGTCGGATCAGGTCAACGGCTCGCATCGCGGCCACCACCAGTTCCTCGCCAAGACGCTGTCCTATCTGGCACCGACGCTCGACCCCGTTGCGGATTTCGCAGGGCCGGTCGAGGGCATGCTGCACCGAAGCCTGGCGGAGATCCTCGGACTCGAACCCGGCTTCGGCCATGGCCGCGGTGGCTCGATGCATCTGCGCTGGATCGAAGCCGGCGCGCTCGGCACCAACGCCATCGTTGGCGGCGGCGTGCCGCTGGCGGCCGGTGCCGCCATGGCCCACAAGCTCGCCAGCACCGGTGACATCGCGGTGACCTATTTCGGCGACGGCGCGATCAATATCGGCTCGACGCTGGAGACGATGAACCTCGCCGCCGCCTGGGCCCTGCCGCTGCTCTTCGTGGTCGAGAACAACCTCTACGCGGTCGCGACCCATGTCGATGAGGCGACCTGCGAGACGCGCCTGTCCGGCCGCGGGCCGGGCTTCGGCATCCCCGCCTGGCGCGTGGACGGCATGGACCCGCTCGCCGTGCATCTGGCGACGCAGGAAGCCGCAGCGCTCGCGCGCGCCGGCAAGGGGCCGGCCCTGATCGAACTCGAGGTCTATCGCTACTTCCACCAGAACGGGCCGCTGCCCGGCTCCGCTTTCGGCTATCGCACCAAGGACGAGGAGGCCGCCTGGCGAGCCCGCGATCCGCTGGCCCGCGTCGCCACCGAAATGACGGCGCTGGGGCTGATCGATGACGGAGCCGTGGCCGATCTGCGTGAGCGCGCGGTCGCCCTGATGAAGGACATCACCGGGCGATTGCTGGAGCCCGAGGGCAACCGCCGCCGCATCCGTCCCGATCTGTGGCCCGACACTGCCTTTGTCGATATCGGCCTGCGCGGCGAACTGCCGGCGCTGCCTTCCGAGGGGCCGCCTGCCGGACCGACGGTCGAGCGCAAATTCGTCGATGCCATCGCCGATGTGCTGCATCGCCGGATGGAGACCGACACCTCCATCGTCATCATGGGCGAGGATATCCACCGCCTGAAAGGCGGCACCAACGGCGCCACGCGCGGGCTGGCCGCCGCCTTCCCCAGCCGCGTGCTGGGAACGCCGATCAGCGAGAACGCCTTTACGGGCCTCGCCGGCGGGCTTGCCATGGATGGGCGCTACCGTCCGATCATCGAGTTCATGTATCCGGACTTCATGTGGGTCGCGGCCGATCAGGTCTTCAACCAGATCGGCAAGGCGCGCCACATGTTCGGCGGCACGACCGATGTGCCGCTGGTGCTGCGCAGCAAGATCGCGATGGGCACCGGCTACGGCTCGCAGCATTCGCTCGACCCCGCCGGTGTCTTCGCGACCGCGCCGGGCTGGCGCATCGTCGCGCCCTCGACGCCGCAGGACTATATCGGCCTGATGAACGCGGCGCTGAGGGGCAGCGACCCCGTGCTGGTGATCGAGCATGTCGATCTCTACCAGATGAACGGCCTGATCCCGGCCGACCACCTCGACTACACCATCCCTCTGGGCAGGGCGCGGGTCGTTCGCGAAGGCCGCGACCTCACCATCCTGACCTATTCGGCCATGGTCCATCGCAGCGTCGAGGCCGTCGAGGCGCTGGGTGTCGACGCCGAGATCGTCGACCTGCGCACGCTCGACCGCGCCTCGCTCGACTGGGAGACCATCGGCGAAAGCGTCCGCAAGACGCACAACGTCCTGATCGTAGAGCAGGGCGCGCGCGGCACCTCCTATGGCGCGATGCTGGCCGACGAGCTGCACCGCCACCTGTTCGACTGGCTCGACCAGCCGGTCCAGCGCGTCCATGGCCGCGAGGCCTCGCCGACGATTTCGAAGGTGCTCGAACGCGCCGCCTTCGCCGGGCGCGAAGAAGTGATGGCGGGCATCGTCAGGGTGATGGCCGAGCGCGGCACGCCGCTTGCCGGGGGCGCCGCATGATGACGCCGGCCAGCGAAGCCTACGACTACATCATCGTCGGCGGCGGCACGGCCGGCTGCGTGCTCGCCAACCGCCTGAGCGAGGATGGCCGCCGCAGCGTGCTGATGCTGGAGGCGGGCGGCGAGGGCAAGGGCTTCTGGATTCCGATCCCCGCAGGCTTCAGCAAGCTGCTGGTCAATCCAACCTTCAACTGGCGTTTCCAGACCGAGCCGGAGGAGAGCACGCGCAACCGCGAGATCGCGATCCCGCGTGGCAAGGGGCTGGGCGGTTCGACGCTGATCAACGGCATGATCTATGTCCGCGGCCAGGAACAGGATTTCGACGGCTGGGCTCAGGCTGGCTGCAGCGGCTGGAGCTTCGCCGATGTGCTGCCCTATTTCCGCAAGCTCGAAGCCTATGACGGAGAGGGTGACGCGACGCGCGGCCGCGATGGCCCGTTTCCGGTGACGCAAGTCAAGGAGCGCCCGGAAATCGCCGAGGCCTTCATCGCGGCAGCCGGGCAGGCCGGCTATCCGCGCAACCGCGACTATAACGGCCCGACGCAGGACGGCTTCGGCTATTATCAGGTCAACCAGCGCCATGGCCGGCGGGTCAGCGCCGCCGATGCCTATCTGGCGCCAGTGCGCGGACGCCCCAATCTGCGCGTCCTGACCGGCGCGCATGTGCAGCGGGTCGATCTCGACGGCGCGCGCGCTACCGGCGTGACTTATCGCGTGGATGGCACGGAGCGACAGGCCGCTGCTCGCCATAGCGTCGTCCTCACGGCAGGTGCGATCCAGACGCCGCATCTGCTGGAACTGTCCGGCATCGGCGACCCCGCCGTGCTGGCGGCGGCCGGCCTGCCTCTCCGCCATGACCTGCCGGGCGTCGGCGCCAATTACAGCGACCATTTCTGCACGCGCATGAACTGGCGGGTGAAGCTGCCGGTGACGCTGAACGAGACGACGCGCGGCTGGCGGCTGGCGGCGGCGGTCGCGCAGTATTTCCTGACGCGGAAGGGCATCCTGACGCTCGGGACCGGGCTGGCGCATGGCTTTGTGCGGACACGGCCGGAGATCGAAGGGCCCGACGTCCAGTACTTCTTCATGCATGCCAGCTACGCCAACGCCGCCGAACGCCGACTTGACCGCGAGCCCGGCATGACCATCGGCGTGACGCAGCTGCGACCGGAATCGCGCGGCACCATCCATGCCCGCGCGCCCGACGCCGACACGGCCCCCGCGATCCGGCCGAATTTCCTCGCAACCGCCGCCGACCAGCAATGCATGGTCGAGGGCATGAAGATCGCGCGCGAGATCGTCGGACAGCCGGCGATGGATGCCTATCGCGCCCATGAGATGGCGCCGGGGCCGGAGTGCGACAGCGATGCGGACTGGCTCGCCTTCGCCCGCGACAACGGCCAGACGATCTATCACGCCTGCGGCACCGCCCGCATGGGGCAGGGACCAGGCGCGGTGGTCGATCCGCAACTGCGCGTCCGGGGCATCGACGGCCTGCGCGTCGCCGACGCCTCCGTGATGCCGGCGGTGGTCTCCGGCAACACCCAGGCCGCCGTGCTGATGATCGCCGAAAAGGCCGCCGACCTGATCCGCCGGGACAGTCTTTAGGCCGCGAGATCGCAAGTCGGCTCAGATTCGCTCGTGCCGCCTTCAGGCCTTGAAGATCGTCGGCCCGGCCAGCCCGTGGCGGGCGCAGGCATTGCGGGTGTCCACGACGAGTTTCGCATGGGCGACGATCAGCCCGTAATCGACATCGTCATGGTCGGTCGCGATCAGCACGGCGTCGAAGCCCTGGAGGCTTTCGGCCGTCAGCTTCGTGCTGGTTCGGGCGGTCAGTCCGCCATGCTTGCGGGTCTTGCGGATCGCGGGGATATGCGGGTCGTGATAGGCGGCCTGCGCGCCGCGGGCTTCGATCAGCTCGATCAGCTTGAGGGCCGGGCTCTCGCGCATGTCCTCGACGTTCTTCTTGTAGGCGAGGCCGATAACGAGGATGCGCGCCCCGCTGAAGCTGCGTCCGAGCTGGCGGTCGACGAGTTCGGCGAGCCTGTCCACGACCAGATAGGGCATCTCGGTGTTGATCTGGCCGGCGAGCTCGATGAAGCGCGTGGCGATGTCGAATTCGCGCGCCTTCCAGGTCAGGTAGAACGGGTCGATCGGGATGCAGTGGCCGCCGAGGCCAGGCCCCGGATAGAACGGCATGTAGCCGAAAGGTTTTGTCTTGGCGGCGTCGATCACCTCCCAGATGTCGATGCCCATCGCGGCGTAGACCTGTTTCAGCTCGTTGACGAGCGCGATGTTGACGGCGCGGAAGATGTTCTCGGTCAGCTTCACCGCCTCGGCGGTGGCCGTGGACGAAACCGGCACCGTCTTGACCACCAGAGCGGCATAGAGCGCATCGGCCATGGCGAGCGCACCGGCTCCGTCGCCGCCGACGACCTTGGGGATGTCGGAGGTGCCGAACTGGGCGTTGCCGGGGTCCTCGCGCTCGGGTGAGTAGGCGAGGTAGAAATCCGTGCCGCTCGCCAGCCCCGTCGCCTGTTCGAGGATCGGGCGCATCAGCTCGTCGGTGGTGCCGGGATAGGTCGTCGATTCCAGCACGACGAGCTGTCCCTTGCGCAGGCGCCTGCCGATCTCCTGCGTGGTCTTCACGACATAGGAGAGGTCGGGCTCGCGATGGCGCGAGAGCGGCGTCGGCACGCAGATCAGCAGGGCGTCGGGCTCGGCCAGCCGCTCGAAATCGGTGGTGGCCTCGAAACGTCCGCTCGCCAGACCTTCGATGATCAGGTCCATCGGGATGTGCTTGATGGTCTCCCGGCCGGCATTGATCTGGTCGACGCGCGCCTGGTCGATGTCGAAGCCGACGACCCTGATGCCCTGGCGCAGTGCAGCCAGCGCGAGCGGAATGCCGACATAGCCGAGCCCGACCACGCCGATCACGACCGAACGGTCGCGCACCCTCTCGACGAAAGACTGCGCCGCCTGCGCCATCACCATCAGCCTCGACTCCGGCCATTGTCATATGCGGCGGACATCGCAATCGAGGAGGCGCCGGCAAGGCTTGGTCCTTGCCGAGATCAACCGGTGTGTCAACGCGAGCGGTTCGCTTGCCGTCTCGAACACGCTGGAGCTTTCCGTCATGGTCGGGCTTGTCCCGACCATCCACGTCTTCCTGCGTTGAGCGCTTCGTCCAAGACGTGGATGCTCGCCACAAGGGCGAGCATGACGGGTATGGCTATACGGATGAGAAGCGGGCCGGGCGAGGATTCGGGTTGGGGAGCGACACGGGCATGATGGGTCAGGACCGCCCCCTGCGACAGCCGGCCTGGCGCCGGACTGCTGCGCGCGTCCTCGCCAACCTCGAATCCGTCCTGCAAGGGCTCGGCGCCGCGATCCTCGCCGCGCTCTTCCTCGTCGTGATGGCGGCCGTGGCCCGCCGCTACCTGTTCGGCGGCGGCTTCGTCTGGTCGGACGAGCTGGCGATCTGGCTGCATGTCGCGCTGATCGCGATCGGGGCGCCGCTTGCCGTCACCGGCGCCTTGTCGATGCGGCTCGATGTGCTGGTGCGGCTGCTGCCGCCGAGCGGCCGGTGGCTTGCAGATGTTCTGGCCGGAGGCATCGCCGTGCAGGGCGCGCTGGTGCTGGCGGTCGGCGGCGCCAATGTCGCCCTGCTGGTCGGCGGTACCTCGACGGTACTCGGCCTGCCGGAATCACTCCGTTTCGCAATATTCGCACTCGGCGGCGGGCTGACGGTGCTGGTGCTCTCGCTACGGGCGGCGCTCGACCGGGGCTGGTCCGATGCTCTGGCAGCGCTCCTGCTCGGTCTTGCCTTCTACAGCTTGGCGCAGCTTTCGACGGGCCTGTTCCTGGCGACGCCGAGCCTAGCGGCGGCCGTGCTGGCCGGCGCGGGGTTGCTGCTCGGCGCACCATTGCCGCTGGCCTTGCTGGCGGGCGCCTCGATCGCCAGCGCCTTTGGCGGGTTGCTGCCGGAACCGGCGATCGTCCAGAACACGGTCGCCGGGGTCTCGAAATTCCTGCTGCTGGCGATCCCGTTCTTCCTGCTCGCGGGCGAGCTGTTGACCTCGGGGGGCCTCGCCGAGCGACTGGTGCGCTTCGCGGCGGCGCTCGTCGGGCACCGGCGCGCAGGGCTCGCCCAGACGGCGCTGGTCTCGAGCGTGCTGTTCTCGGGCGCTTCGGGTTCGTCGGTGGCGAATGCAGCGTTCGGGGCCAAGGTGATGGCGCCGACGCTGGTGGCGCGCGGCTATCCGCCGGCTCATGCGGCGGCGATCGTCGCCGGCGTCTCGATGCTCGACAACATCATCCCGCCCTCGATCGCCTTCCTGCTGCTGGCGACGGCGACCAATTTGTCGGTCGGGGCGTTGCTGGTCGGCGGCTTCGTGGCGGGTGGCGTGCTGGCGCTGGCGCTTGCCATCGGCATCCATCTGACGGTGCGCGACGTCGTCGATGCGACGCCAAAGGCGCCCACGCGCGAGCGGGCATCGAGCCTCATCGGCGCGCTGCCGGCGATCGGGCTCGGGGTCGTGGTGGTCGTCGGCATTCGCTTTGGCGTCGTCACGGTGACGGAGGCCTCGGCGCTGGCGGTCACTTATGCGCTCGTGACCTGCCTGCTGCTGCGCAGCCTGAACGGCCGGGGCGTCCTGGTCGCGTTGCGCAGCACCGCCACGGAAGCCTCGGCCATCGGCCTGCTGATCGGTGCCTCGGCGCCCTTTGCCTTCCTGCTGGCGCTCGACCGGGTCTCGGACCTGATGGCGGGGCTGGTGACGGCGCTGGGTGGCGGACCCTATGCGGTGATGCTGTTGTCGAATCTCGTGCTGCTGGTTGCCGGGCTGTTCCTCGACATCGGCGCCGCGATCCTCCTGTTGGCGCCGCTGCTGTTGCCGGTCGCGGTCGCGGCGGGGCTGGATCCGATTCAGTTCGGGGTCATCCTCGTGGTCAACCTGATGATCCATGGTCTGACGCCGCCGCTCGGCATACTCGTCTATGTCGTCAGCGGCATCACCCGCGTGCCGGCGGGCGCCGTGTTCAGGGCGGTACTGCCGCTGCTCGGCGTGCTGCTGGTCGCGCTTGCCGTGCTGTCGCTGGGCGCTGCCGCCTGGCCGTCGCTGGCGCCGTCCTCGCTTGCCCTTGGGCTCAAGGCGCTGTTCTGATGCGCCACCTTGAGACAGGCCAGGCCGACAGGACGCCAGCATGACGCTCACCGATATCGCGACGCGGACCTACAACCATGGCTGGCGGCTCGATCCGATCATCCGCAGCCTGCTCGACACGGATTTCTACAAGCTGCTGATGCTGCAGATGATACGGGCCTTCCATCCGGAGGTGCAGGTCACCTTCTCGCTGATCAACCGCTCCAGGCGTATCCGCCTGGCCGACATCGTCGACGAGGCGGAGCTGCGCGCCCAGCTCGACCATGCCCGCGAGGTCCGCTTCTCGAAGAAGGAGCTGATCTGGCTCGCCGGCAACTCGTTTTATGGCAGGACGCAGATGTTCTCGCCGGAGTTCATCACCTGGCTCGCCGATTTCCGTCTGCCCGAATACGACCTTCGCAAGGTCGACGGGCAGTACGAGCTGCATTTCGAGGGGCCCTGGACACACACCACGATGTGGGAGGTGCCGGCGCTGGCGATCATCAACGAGCTCAGGGCACGCCGGGTCATGAACGGCCAGAAGCGCTTTGCGCTCGATGTGCTCTATGCCCGCGCCAAGGCCAAGATGTGGGACAAGGTCGAGCGGCTTCAGAAGCTGCCGAATCTTCGCCTGTCGGATTTCGGCACGCGACGGCGCCACGGCCATCTCTGGCAGCGCTGGTGCGTCGAGGCCTTGAAAGAGGGGCTGGGACCGGCCTTCAGCGGCACCTCCAACGTGCTGCTGGCGATGGACAACGATCTCGAGGCGATCGGCACCAACGCCCATGAACTGCCGATGGTGCTGGCCGCGCTCGCCGACAGCGACGAGGAACTGCGGCGCGCGCCCTATCGCGTGCTCGACGAATGGCGCCAGGTCTATGGTGGCAATCTGCTGATCGCGCTGCCCGACGCCTTCGGCACCACCGGCTTCCTGCGCGACGCGCCGGACTGGGTCGCCGACTGGACGGGTTTTCGCCCGGATTCGGCCCCGCCTATCCCGGCCGGCGAGGAGATCATCGCATGGTGGCGCGAGCGTGGGCGCGATCCCAGGGAGAAGCTGCTGGTCTTCTCTGACGGGCTCGATGTCGATGCGATCGAGCGCGTTCATCGTCATTTCGACGGCAAGGTCAGGATGGCCTTTGGCTGGGGCACGGATTTGACCAATGATCTCGTCGGCTGTTCGCCGGACGGTTCGCGTGCGCTCGATCCGATGTCGCTGGTCTGCAAGGTCTCGAAGGCGAATGGGCGGCCCGCGGTCAAGCTCTCCGATAACCCCGAGAAGGTTTCGGGGGAGGACGAAGCGGTGGCTCGTTACCGGCGGGTGTTCGGGGCCATGCTGGCGTAAGAACCGATGAAGAATGTTGCCATAATGTTCTCTTTTGTGCGATGGTGATCGCGGGTTGGGGAACTCGTCATGGCACGCTGGCTGACCATGTTGGTGGCGATCGTCGTCGCACTCGCGGCCGCGACGATCTCGGAAGCGCAGACGCTTGGACGCGAGCGGCTCGACCAGCCGCGTGCGCTGAGCGAGGCCGAGATGGCGGCGCTACTGACCGGCCTGTTAGGCGGTCGCACCGGCGTCACCGACTTGCGGATTGAACGCGGCGATGTCGTCTTCCGGGCGCCTCGCGGCCATGAAGTCAGGATGGGGCTGGCCCAGCTCAGCGCGAAGTTCAATGGATTGCCGGACGCGAAGAGCCGGCAGGGCGCCTTCGACAAGCTGGCGCAACGCGTCGCCGAGGCGGTGGCAGGCCAGCGGGTCCCCAAGCCGGAGGCCGAGGCGGCGCGGTTCCGCTCGACACTCGTGCTGGTTTTGAAGAACCGGTCCTATCTCGAGCAATTCGCCGGCATGGCGCGGAAGCAGGGCGTCTCCCAGGCCCGGCTCGTCCATGTTCCGCTCGCCGGGGACATCATCGTCGCGGTGGCGCGCGATCTGCCGAAGATGACGCGCTTCGTCACCGTCGGCGAGGGCGCAGACTACGGGATGAGCGACGCTGACATGCTCCGCGCGGCCATGGACAATTGGATCCGGCGCGTCAACAAATTGGAGATTCGGGAATTTGGTAAGCTGCGTGCCTTCCATGTCGGCAATGGCGACTACAATGCGTCGATCCTGATCTTGCCAAATCCCTGGAAGCACGTCACGAATCTGCCGCGCAGTGTCGCCATCGGCGTGCCGTCGCGCGACATGCTCGTTTTTGCCGACGCCGACGATCCCGAGGCGGTGGCGGCGCTGCGATCGCTGACGAAGGTTCCCGATGGCGGTTTCCCGGTGAGCAAACTGATCTACAGGCTCGGTCCCGAGGGGCTGGCAGTCATCCCGTGAGCCGCACGGCATCTGGTCGGGTGTAGCGCTGCGGCCGGGGCAGCGGCCGGTTGAAGGACCCGATCTGCGCAAACCTTGCATTGCTGGTGAAAACCCCCTAATGCGACCGCGTTTTCCGGCCGCGTAGGGCCGTCGATCAGGAACAGGGTGTCATGGCCAAAGAGAAATTCGCTCGCACGAAGCCGCATTGCAACATTGGAACGATTGGTCACGTTGACCATGGCAAGACGTCTTTGACGGCTGCGATCACGAAGATTCTGGCTGAGTCTGGTGGTGCGACGTTCACGGCCTATGACCAGATCGACAAGGCTCCCGAGGAGAAGGCCCGCGGCATCACGATCTCGACGGCCCATGTCGAGTACGAGACGGCAGCGCGTCACTATGCTCACGTCGACTGCCCCGGCCACGCCGACTATGTGAAGAACATGATCACGGGTGCCGCCCAGATGGACGGCGCGATCCT
>UCBZ01000057.1 GCA_900470775.1 Hyphomicrobiales bacterium
GGCGCTTTATAGGGGCCACCCCCGAACCATGTCAACACAGGATTTGAAAGTTTTTTGACAACCACCCCGGATCCTTCGCCGGCGAGGTTGTCCGAGGTGCGGCCTCGTCGAGCGCCTTGTATAGCACGTGCGAGCGCGTGGCGCTGCCCGCAAACAGCCGTATTCGCGGGCCACAGCAGGCCCGCAGCCGCCAGCCGGATTGATTCCGGCCGGCGACACGGGCATGGTCTCGACGGACGCCGTCACGGCATCCGCAGGGGGTTCCGCTCTTCAGGTTCTCAAGGCCAAGGCGTTCGCGTCGAGGCCCGTTCGCGCAGATCGCTTCCAGGTTCGCTTCGCCTGGGATCGTCGTCTCAGGATCGCCAGACATCTCACGATGAACGCCCACCCCGAGTTCAGCATGCCGGCCGAGCCGCTTGCCCCCGAGGCAGCCGCGCTCCTGGTCGATCTCGGAATCGAGCCGCCGATCCAGCCTGCCGGCGCAAGCCAGCAGGCGCTCGACCGGCGCGGCGTCTCGCTGCGCTGGCTTGCCGCCTGTGCTCTCGTCGGCTCCTGCGGTGCGGCCCTTCTCGGCGCCGCGATCCTGGTGGCGATGCGCGGCGACACCAGCTTTCCCGAACAGCCCGAGACGGTGGCGGCCCGCGCCTCGTCTGCGGCTGGCGATGGCGGCGGAGCGCGCAAGGCCGACAAGCTCGTCGCCGGCCAGCCCGTCATGGCGGCGCGGCACTCGGTGCGCGCCCCGATGTCCCAGCGCGTCGGCAATCGCGAGGTCATCCGCGTGCGCCCCTTCGTCCGGCTCGCCTCCAGCCTGTCGCTGACCACCGGGGTCTATGCGACCAACATCCCGCCCTTCAATCCGCTACGCCTCTTCGCCGAAGGCGGTCAGCCCAATGAGCGCTACGCCGAGCCGATCCTCGACATGCCGGACGCCGATGTCACCATCGTCAAGCGCGATCTCGCCACGATCACCATCCCGCCCGGCAAGCCTCAGCTCGGCGACGCCGAGGTCATCGCGCAGATCGAGGAGGAGCGGGCCAACCTCGCGGCCTCGGGACGCCAGCGCCCGCTTCCGATTCCGCCGCAGCTGATGCTGAGCCGCACGCTGGGCGGGGCAGCCGGCCCGAGCACCGACATGTTCGCCTATGCGCCGGCGACCGACACCCGCTTCTCCGGGATCGAGGTCAGGGTCGTTCCCGAAAACCTCACCAACGCCCCCAAGACCCCGATCGCCGCCTCGCGCGAACCGCTCGTCGAGGAGAAGCTGCTGCTCGCCAAGCGCGGCGAGAATTTCGAACAGGTCATGCGCGGCGCCGGGGCGGCGCCCGACCAGATCCGCGGCATGATCCAGGCGTTCGGCGGCAAGGTCCGGACCTCCGCCCTGCCCGACGGCCAGGTGCTACAGGCGCTGTTTGCGCCAGGCCTCAATCCCGGCGACCCGCGCCAGATCGTCCGTGTCTCGCTCCTGGCCAATGGGCAGCCCGACGGCACGGTCGCCGTCAACGACAAGGGCCTCTTCGTCTCCGTCAATCTGCCCAAGCAGGAGCTGGTCGGCCCGCAGCGGCCCCAGCGCAAGAGCGATGACGAGGAGGAGGACGATGAGGGTGGCACCGGCGCGCGTCTCTATGAGAGCCTCTATGAGACCGGCATACGCCACGAGCTGCCGCGCCCGCTGATCGACGAGCTCGTCCGCATCTTCTCCTATGATCTCGATTTCCAGCAGCGCGTGCGCGGCGGCGACACGCTCGAGGTGATCTTCACCGAAGAGGACGAGGGCGAGCGAGCCGAGATCCTGTCGGCCTCGCTGACCATCGGCGGCGAGACTCGTCGGGTCTTCCGCTATCAGGCGCCCGAGGACGGGCTGATCGAGTATTTCGACGACGAGGGCAAGTCGCTGAAGAAGTTCCTGCTGCGCAAGCCGATCGCCGACGGCGAGATGCGCTCGGGCTTCGGCATGCGCTACCACCCGATCATGCGCTATTCGAAGATGCACACCGGCGTGGACTGGTCCAACCGCATCGGCACCCCAATCCTGGCCGCCGGCAACGGCACGGTGCTCGAAGCCGGCTGGTCCTCCGGCTATGGCAAGCACACCGAACTCCAGCACGCCAATGGCTATGTCACGACCTATTCGCACCAGTCGAATTTCGCCAACGGCATCGTGCCGGGCGCCAAAGTCCGGCAGGGCCAGGTCATCGGCTATCTCGGCTCGACCGGCCTCTCGACCGGTCCGCATCTGCATTACGAGGTCAAGGTCAACGGTAACTTCGTCAATCCGATGAAGATCCGCGTGCCCCGCGGCCGCGAGCTGCAGGGCCCGACCCTGGCCGAGTTCAAGCGCCAGCGCGACGAGATCCAGGGTTTGATCGAGCGTGCCGGCGGAGCGGTCGCCCTATTGCGCTGATCGCATGCCAGCGGCCCATAAGCGGCCCTGCTCTGCAGTGACAGCTTGACTTCCTGACTCCAAAGGCACACCGGCAAAGCTCCTTCTGTCGCTTCCGCGAATGCCGCGCCCATGCTCGCCGCCCTTCTCGTCGTTCTGCCCGTCTTCGGCCTGATCGCGCTGGGCTATCTCACGCGCTGGACGAAGCTGCTGCGCGAGACCACCGGCGAGGGCCTGTCGGATTTCGTCTTCGTGTTGGCGGTGCCGTGCCTGCTGTTCAGGACGCTGGCCAAGGCCGACATCCCCACGGCGCAGCCCTGGGGCTACTGGATCGCCTATTTCACCGGGCTGACCGTCGTCTGGGCGCTCGCCATGCTGATCGCGAGCCGCGTCTTCGCGCGCAAGGGCCCCGAGCTCGTCGTTTCCGGGTTTTCGGCGGCGCAGTCCAACACCGTCTTCGTCGGCGTGCCGATGATCCTGAAGGCCTATGGCGATGCCGGCGCGGTCCCGCTCGGGCTGCTACTGGCCGTCCACCTGCCGGTAACGATGACCATCGCGACCCTGCTGGCCGAAGGCCGCTCGGCCTCGGTGACGATGCTGTTCCGGCGGCTGTTCACGCATCCGATCATCATCGGGATCATCCTCGGTGTGCTCATACGGCCCGTCATTGCGCAGATTCCAGTGCCGTTCTGGACGCTGATCGATCTGATCGCCAATGCCGCCGTGCCCTGCGCACTGATCAGCCTCGGCATTGCCATGCGGCGTTACGGCCTTGAATCCGGCCTTGCCCTGCCGGCCGTGCTCAGCGGCCTCAAGCTCGGCCTGCACCCGCTGATCGTCTACCTGCTGGCGACCAAGGTCTTCGATATGCCGGCGCACTGGTCGGGCGTCGCCGTGCTCTTCGCCGCCTGTCCCTGCGGAATCAACGCCTATCTCTTCGCCGAGCGCTACCGCCAAGGCGTCGCCGACGCCTCAAGCGCAATTACGCTCTCGACCCTGCTCTCGCTCGTCACCACCGCCGCCTGGCTGAACTGGCTCGGCGTCGGCTGAGCCGCTCAGTCGAAGCCGAGCTGCTGCCGGATCTGTACAGCCGTGGCACCCTGCGCCCTGAGATCGGCGAGGCTTTCCGACCCACGGCTCTTCGCCAGCTTGCGGCCGCTCTCATCGGTCAGAAGCTCGTGGAAATGATAGAGCGGCGTCGGCAGGCCAAGCAGACGCTGCAATACGACATGAATGTCGGTGGCGGCTTCGAGATCGCGCCCGCGCACGACATGGGTCACGCCCTGCAGCGCATCGTCGAGCACGACGGAGAGATGATAGCTCGTCGGCACGTCGCGCCGCGCCAGCACGACATCGCCCCAGCGCGCCGGCCGGGCCGTGACCGTTTCTGTCCGTCCGTCCTCATCGACCACCGTAAAAGCAACCTTGCCCGCCTCGGCGATGGCGCGGTCCATGGCGAGACGCAGCACATGCGGCTCGCCCGCCGCGATGCGCGCGGCCGTCACATCGCGATCGAGAGCGCGGCAAGTGCCGGGATAAAGCGGTGCGCCGTCGGGATCGACCGGCCAGGGCCGGCCGGATTTGGCCTCTTCGGCCGCGACGGCCGTCTTCACCCCCTGGCGCGAGCAGAAGCAGGGATAAACCAGATCGCGCGCCTGTAGCTTGGCGAGCGCAACGGCATAGTCGCCGAAATGCTCGGACTGCCGCCGCACCTTGGGCTCGAAGCCCAGCCCGAGCCAAGCGAGATCGTCGCGGAGCGCCTGTTCCAGCCCCAGTGTGCAGCGCTCGCGATCGATGTCCTCGATCCGCAGCAGCAGGCGCCCACCCATACTCGCGGCGAAGCGCTCATTGGTCAGCGCCGACAAGGCGTGCCCGAGATGCAGCCGTCCATTCGGACTCGGCGCAAAGCGGAAAACGGGTTGGGCAGGGGACGACGCCATGCTGCCTGTCTAGGATCTGCCCCGGGGACAGCCAAGCGACGAATCGGGCATCAGCCCTCAGCGCTGCTGACGCCAACCGGCCAGGGAGTGATGGTACTGGACGCAAATGACTCATCGAATCACCTGCGACGCCGATCTCGAAGAGGGCATGGCGGCCCTGCGCGCGCTCCATCCGCATTGGGCGGCGATCATCGAGCGGACCGGCATCCCGCCGCTGCGCCGGCGCGAGGGCGGCTTTGCCGGGATCGCCGCGATCATCGTCTCGCAGCAGCTTTCGGTCGCGAGCGCACGCGCCGTCCTGGCCCGGGTGGAATCGGTCTTCGGCCAGCTCACCCCGGAACGGATTCTGGCAGCGACCGATGACGAGATGCGGCTCTCGGGTCTGTCGCGACCCAAGCAGCGCACCATGCGCGCCGTCGCCGCGGCGATCACCCTGCGGCGGCTGGACCTCGAGGCGCTGGAAACGGCGACACCCGAGCAGGTCCATGCGCGGATGACCGCCGTCTCGGGGATCGGCCCCTGGACGGCGGACATCTATCTGCTGTTTTGCCTCGGCCATCGCGACGGCTTCGCGTCAGGCGATCTCGCGATCCAGGAGGCGGCGCGTGTTGCCTTCGGCCTGCCGGCGCGGCCGAAGGCAACCGCACTGGAGGCTCTCGCGGAAAGCTGGCGGCCCTGGCGCGGCGTCGCCGCGCGCCTGCTCTGGGCCTATTACGCCGCGCTCAAGGCGCGCGAGGGCGTCAACGCCTGAAGCATCGGCCCGAAAAGTGGGTGGGCTTCAGCGCCCCAGCACCTTCAGGGCGGTGCTCGCCGCGCTGCGCAGGAAGGCGCTGTCGCTCATCACGGTGACGAGCTTTGCGCCCATATCGAGGAAGGCCTTGGCCCGCTCGGCCGACGGCGCGTAGACCGCCGCCGTCTTGCCCGCCGCCGAGGCGCGCGAAATGATGTGGCGGATCGCCTCGTCCGTCTCAGCCGAGCCCGGATTGAGCTCCTTGCCGCCCGACAGTGCGATCGAGAGATCGGACGGACCGACGAAGACGGCATCGATGCCCTCCAGCGCCAGGATATCGTCGAGGATCGCCATCGCCTCGCGCGTCTCGATCATTGCGAAGGAGAGCGAGAAGCGGTTTGCCTCGCGCAGATAGGCATTGGCGTCGAGACCCGACGCCCCGAGCCCGCCATAGCTGCCCCAGCTGCGCTCGCCCATCGGCGGATACTTCGAATAGGCCGCGAACTGGCGCGCATCGGCCATCGTGTTGATCATCGGGGCGATGACGCCGGAGACACCGGCATCGAACAGCCGCGAGACGTTCTGGAACTCGCCGACCGGAATGCGCGCGATCGCCGGCTTGCCGGCGGCATTGATCAGTGGCACCGCCCTGATCACCTCGCCGAGCGTGATCGGCCCGTGCTGCATGTCCAGCGTCACCGCATCGAACCCCTCCTTCGCCAAGAGCCCGGAGATGCTCGGATCGGGCAGGCCGCACCAGGCGGAGACGATGGTGTCGCCCTTGGCGAGGCGGTCCGCGAGCGAGGACAGGACGGTCGATGTGGCCATGGTGCGTTTCATCCGTTGAAAGGCCCGCTCTTGGAGCGTCAGGCGGGTGCGCCAAAGTGGACCGGAGCGCAGCGGAAATGCAAACGGGCGCCCATGCGCCCGCTTCAATTACGTCCTGCGTTTTTGCACGCCCTGCGTTTTTAGGCGGCGCGCACTCGGGCGCAGCCGCCAGCCTCAGCGCCCGACGTCTCAGCGCCCAGCCTGGATTTCTTCGGCGGCCCGGATCAGAAGCTCCGTCATCACGCGCCGCACCTCGTCGTCGGCGACGGTAACACCGCCCGCCACGAAATCGCCCTTGACCTTGCGCACAACGTCCTCATCGCCGGCCTCCTCGAAATCGGCCACGACGACCGACTTGGCATAGGCGTCCGCATCGACACCGCTCTTGCCTAGCTTCTCCGCCGCCCACAGGCCGAGCAGCTTGTTGCGCCGCGCCGTCGCCTTGAAGCGCAGCTCTTCGTCATGGGCGAACTTGTTCTCGAAGGCGTCCTTGCGCTGATCGAAGGTCGACATGCGGTTTTCGTCCTCTTGGTAAAGAAGCGTGCCCGAGCGGGCGCGGAAAAGGGCTTGCCAGCCATATAGGGCCGCCGGTCGGGCAGGGCCAGTCCAGAATCCGGGATCGACGGCCACGCGCGACGGTTTTGAGGTCGAGCCGCGTCCCGGTTTCGCAGTCGCCAAAGACCGGTTTGTTGCGTTTGCAGTGCAGAAGGCCCATATAGCGGGCGCAACGACGGCCATCTCGGGCGTCGGCGCATTGAGCCGGCCGGCAGCGCGGTCTACGCTGATTCCAACCTGATCGGAATCAGCACGGATTCGTGCAGGACCAGCTGATCAGGGGCCCAGATCCCGCCGCAGGGCGACCTGCGTCCAGAGAAAGGCCGACCTTTGGATTTCCTCAAGCCACGGTACATCCCAATGAATCGCCGCCGTCGCATCTACGAAGGCAAGGCGAAGGTCCTCTATGAGGGACCCGAGCCCGGAACGCTGATCCAGCACTTCAAGGATGACGCCACCGCCTTCAACGCCAAGAAGCATGAAGTGATCGACGGCAAGGGCGTGCTCAACAACCGCATCTGCGAGCACATCTTCTCCAATCTGAACGATATCGGCGTTCCCACGCACTTCATCCGTCGGCTGAACATGCGCGAGCAGCTCATCCGCGAGGTCGAGATCATTCCGCTCGAGGTCGTCGTGCGCAACGTCGCCGCCGGCTCGCTCTCGACCCGGCTGGGGCTCGAGGAGGGCACGCAGCTGCCGCGCTCGATCATCGAGTTCTACTACAAGAACGACGCGCTGAACGACCCGATGGTCTCGGAAGAGCACATCACCGCCTTCGGCTGGGCGACGCCGCAGGAGATCGACGACATCATGGCGCTCGCCATCCGCGTCAACGATTTCCTCTCCGGCCTCTTCCTCGGCGCCGGCATCCGCCTCGTCGATTTCAAGATCGAGTGCGGCCGTCTCTGGGAAGGCGACATGATGCGTATCGTCGTCGCCGACGAGATCAGCCCCGATTCCTGCCGGCTCTGGGACATCAAGTCGAAGGACAAGATGGACAAGGACCGCTTCCGCCACGACATGGGCGGGCTGATCGAGGCCTATACCGAAGTGGCGCGCCGCCTCGGCATCCTCGGCGAGAACGAGAAGGCCGGTCCGGCCGGCCCCCGGTTGGTCCAGTAAGCGCAAGCGCGGTGCAGTGAGCTTCCGGGCAATGCCCTCATCGACCTCAAAACGGGAGCGCATGCGCTCCCGTTTCCATGTCACGGCGCTGATTCTCGGCTGTGCGATGCTGCTGTCAGCGTGCTCAAGCCATTTCGGCGCCGGCATTGCCGAACTTCCGGCATCGCAGGGCTGGCAACCCCTGCCGATCGGCTCCTGGGTCCTGAATGATGGTCTCGAGGCGCGCAGCATGGTGTTCTGCCCGCGCGAAACCTGTAGCAGGCAGGGCTTTGCCTCGGTCGTCGCCTTTGCCGGTCCAGAGGCGCAGCGGATGGAGCAGGCACTCAGGGCCGACGCGGCCAGCCTCGCCCGCATCTTCTCCAAGCCGCCAACCGACGAGAGCCGCAGCCGCAAGAAGACCAAGCCGAAAGGCCCACCCAAGAGCACCACGACCGTGACCCGCTTCGAGGCCGAAGGCGTCGCCGGCATCCTCGTCGAAATCCGGGCGAAGGACGCATCCGGCAAGAGCGCCGCCACTGCGATCCTGCACGGCCGCGAGGCCAACCGCCTCGTCGTCGCGCTCGCGGTTGCACAGGACGCCGAAGCGGCGCGCCGTGATGCGATTGCCGCATGGCGCGGCCGCTGAATCACAGCACCCCGCGCGAAAAGGTTGAGCCGGCACCGATTCGCCGCTAAGCCACGCGCATACCGCCCCTGCCGGAGAGCAAGATGAAAGCCCGTGTGACCGTCACCCTCAAGACCGGCGTGCTCGATCCCCAGGGCAAGGCGATCGAGGGCGCTCTGAAATCCCTCGGCATCGACGGCCTCAGTTCCGTCCGCCAGGGCAAGGTCTTCGACATCGAACTCTCGGGCTCCGACAAGGCCGCTGCCGAGGCTGCGCTCAAGACGGCCTGCGACAAGCTGCTCGCCAACACCGTGATCGAGAACTACCGCGTCGAGATCGGGGCGTAAGCCGATGAAAGCCGCCGTCATCACCTTTCCCGGCTCCAACCGTGACGGCGACGTCGCCAAGGCGCTGAAGCAGGCCGGCGCCAGCGTCGCCCATGTCTGGCACGCCGACACCGATCTCCCGGCCGGAACCGACCTCGTCGTGCTGCCGGGCGGCTTCTCCTATGGCGACTATCTGCGCACCGGCGCCATCGCCGGCCGCGCCAACATCATGGACGCGACCCGGGCCCATGCCGCCCGCGGCGGCTATGTGCTGGGCATCTGCAACGGATTCCAGATTGCCTGCGAGGCAGGCCTGCTGCCGGGCATCCTGATGCGCAATGCCGATCTGAAATTCGTCTGCCGCCGCCAGCACCTGACGGTCGAGCGCGCGGATACGCCTTATACATCAGCCTATGCCAAGGGGCAGGTCATCGATGTCTGCATCGCCCATGGCGAGGGCAACTACATCGCCGATCGCGAAACGCTGGCGCGGCTCGAAGGCGAGGGCCTCGTCGCCTTCCGCTATGCCGACGCGCAAGGGCAGGTCACGGCGCAGGCCAATCCCAACGGCTCGCTGAACGGCATCGCCGGCATCTATTCGCCCGGCTTCAACGTGCTCGGCCTGATGCCGCATCCCGAGAACCTGATCGATTCGCTCACCGGCGGCACCGATGGCCGCGGCATGTTCGAGAGCCTGATGGGTGGGAAGCTGGCGGCTTAAAGCCCGCCGTTCTCGGGCGAAGCGAAGCGCAGACCCGAGAACCTCAGGCCGGATGAGGCACCGGAAATTTCTGGTCACGAGATGCTCGGGTCAAGCCCGAGCATGACGCCCCTCGGCTACTTCCCGGCCATCGCCCGCGCCAGCAGCCTGCCGGCGCTCGCCGCATCCAGCGGGCCGACATGTTTCTCCAGGATGCGTCCGTCCGGCCCGATGACGAAGGTCTCCGGCACGCCGTAGACGCCCCATTCGATTGCCGCCCGGCCCGGCCGGTCTACGCCGACAGCGGAATAGGGATTGCCGAGCGCGCCGAGGAAGCGCCGGGCATTCTCGGCCTCGTCCTTGTAGTTCATCCCGACGAGCGCGACCTTGCCCGCCTTGACGGCCGGCGCATCCGCCAGCGCGACCAGGAAGGGATGCTCGACCCGGCAGGGTGCGCACCAACTCGCGAAGACGTTGACGATGGTGGCGCGGCCGGCCGTGAGATCGGCCATGCCGAAAGCCGGCACCGGACGCCCATCCCGCTGCAGCCCTTCGAGCGCGGTCAGCGTGATCACTGGGGCCGGTCTGCCGATCAGGGCGGACGGCACCTTGCTCGCGTCGCCGGAGAACAGGCCCACCAGGAAAACCCCGGCAAGGGCGGCAAACACCAGCAACGGAATGAGGAAGACCAGCGACGAACGCCGGCGCGGCGCGATCTCGTTGTCGCTTTCGACTTGGCCGCTCTCGACCTGGCTCATGGCGCGGCCTGTCCCGAGCGGCGGCCGGCGCCACGCTGCTCCAGCGCCGCGAGCGCCCGCTTCTGCGCCCGGTGATCGAGGACGACAGTCGCGATCAGCCCGCCCAGCACGAGCACGACGGCGGCATAGGATGCCAGGATGAAGCCGGCGTGGGGCCCGAGATTGCTCATGCTGGCAATCCCTGCACCGGCCCCGCCTGCGTCGCCAGCCGGTCGAGACGCTCGGCCTCGAGGATCGTCAGCGTGCGCACCCGCCGGCGCATGATCTCGGCGCGCATCGCGACAAGATGCAGCGCCAGTGCCAGGCAGGTGAAGCCGACCGCCAGGATCAGAAGCGGCCAGAGCATCGAGGGGTGGATCGAAGGCCCGTCCAGACGCAGCACCGAGGCCGGCTGGTGCAGCGTGTTCCACCAGTCGACCGAGAACTTGATGATCGGCACGTTGACGAAGCCGACCAGCGTCAGGATCGCGACGAGGCGCCCGGCGCGGGACGGCTCGTCCAGCGTGCGCCACAGCGCGATGATGCCGAGATAGATCAGGAGCAGCACCAGAACCGAGGTCAAACGCGCATCCCAGACCCAATAGGTGCCCCACATCGGCTTACCCCAGAAGGCGCCGGTCAACAGACAGATCAAGGCGAAGCAGGCGCCGATCGGAGCCGCTGCCTTCTGCGCGACATCGGCGAGCGGATGCCGCCAGACCAGCGTTCCAAGCGCCGCGATCGTCATCACCGTATAGAACATCAGCGCCAGCCAGGCGGCGGGCACATGCACGAACATGATGCGGATGGTCTCGCCCTGCTGATAGTCGGCCGGAGCGACGAACCAGGCGAGATAGAAACCGACAGCCAGCAGCAGCACGGCCGCGCCCGTAAGCCCGGGCAGCACGACAGCCGAAAGGCGCATGAAGCGCGTTGGATTTGCCAGGTCGATCAGGCCAGCCATGTCATCGCATCATGCTCGGGGACTGCCCCACAGCTGCCCCGGCAGCTTTACCAATGTGGGCCCGCGCCAGCAATGCGCTTGCGGACCATGCGACACCGGCGACGCGAAGCGGATCAGCCGCTTTCCTCTTGCGCCGATTCGGGCGAATTGTCCTGGCCGACGACACCGAAATCCTGCGAACGAACGCCTTCTCCGGCGATGCTGAAGCCTTCCGCCGCGAGGCCACGACGAAGCAATTCGCGCACGGCCGCCGCCCGGCTCGGCATCCGCTTATCGAAACGCCAGTCTTCCAGAGCCCGCAACTCACTCTGACTTAACATGATTTGAAGGCGCTCAGGCCGCTCCAATGCCGTCATTGATCGATTCCGCTAAATACCCCGAATGAGTAAGAGACACATTGCACCTATTTGGCGGGCAATCAATATTCGTGGGGATCACCGCTTTATGAGCACGGACAGACACGGACTCATTCGGCGACGTCGCAGCTGTTTGCTAACAGTTTGAAGAAATTGATATATTTCCCCTTGGGGTTGCCGACTGATCCTCGACCCGCTAACCTCCCGTAGCGGAAAAGGAGAATCCATGCCCGAGCGATTGTCAGATGACATCCAGCGCGAGGTCGAGGCGACGATCCGCTTGAAGGCGAGCGAATCTCGGATCCTCGACGTTCACACGACCGTCGAGGAGATCCGCCTCCGGCATGCCGTCCCCGAGATCCGCATCGCAGATGTCGCGGTGATCGTGGCCCGGCTCGCCGCCCAATATGGCTGCGCCGTCGAATTGAGCGGGCAACGCGCCGAGCCGCACAGCAAGCCATCGGCCTGACCGGACTACTCCGCCTGTCGCAGGGCTGCTGCCGCGGCCAGCGTGCCGATGACGATGGCCGCGAGCGAGAGCGCGCACAGGATTAGGAACGGCGTCAGGAACGGGATCGTCCCGCCGAGCGCGGCGTTCGCCGCCGAAACGCCAAAGATCAGCACCGGCACGGTCAATGGCGCGACCAGAACAGGCAGGATCAGCCCGCCCCGGCGCAACCCGGCGGTCAGCGCCGCACCACCTGCGCCGATGAAGCTCAGTGCCGGCGTGCCGACCAGCAGCGTCGCGGCGACCGGCAGCATCGCCTCGGGCGGCAAGGCTACGAGCAGGCCGAGCAGCGGCGCCGCCAGCGCCAGCGGCAGGCCGGTGGTCAGCCAATGTGCCAGTCCCTTGGCCAGCACGGCGAGTTCGAGCGGCAGCACCGATGCACGGATCAGGTCGAGCGAACCATCCTCCTCATCGGCCTGAAACAACCGGTCGAGCCCGATCAGCACGGACAACAGAGCCCCAAGCCACAGGATGGCCGGACCGATTCGCGACAGCAGATTGAGATCCGGGCCGAGCGCGAACGGCACCAGCACCACGATCGTCAGGAAGAAGACCAGCGCGAGTTCGCCACCGCCGCCAGCACGCGAGGCCAGCGCGAGGTCGCGCCTGAGGATGGCGAGAAAGGCGCGGGTCACGGGCCGATCCTCAATTCCCGCGCGCCATCGAGCCCCAGCGGACCATGCGTCGCGGCCAGAATCGCCCCGCCCTGCGCCAGATGCGCCCGCATCAACCCCGTCAGCATCGACTGCGCGGCAAGGTCGAGTGCCGCCATCGGTTCGTCGAGCAGCCAAAACGGCCGCCGCGACACCAAAAGCCGGGCCAGCGCGACACGCCGGCGCTGCCCGGCCGAGAGATAGCCGACCGGCAGCGCCGCGACATGCGGCAGCCCGACAGCCGCCAGGGCTTCTGCCGCCGACAAAGCGTCGCCGCCGAGCAGCGCCTGCGCGAAAGCGAGGTTCTCCCGCGCCGTCAGCGCCGTCTTCAGCCCGTCGCGATGCCCAACGAGGTGGATCAGCTCAGTCGCTGGGGCCTCGGGCGCGCCCTCCACCCGAATCGTTCCGGCATCCGGCCGCAGCCGTCCGCACAGCATCGCGAGCAGGCTCGACTTGCCGGCCCCATTGCGCCCCGTCAGCGCGATCACCTCGCCATTTCCAAGGCGAAAGTCCAATCCGTCGAAGATCAGGCGGCCGCCGCGACGGCAGCCGAGAGTCTCGGCGCTGAGGGTGAGAGCGGGGTACGAAAATGGCGTCAAGGCCGAAGCGTCTTCCGGAACGTCAGGACAGAGCGTGAATACGCTTCGTTCATGTAGCGGGCTTCTTGGAATTGCTCTATAGAACCCGTGGCTACGCCGCACGCCGATCCGGCGCGGGGCTCGGGCACTCCCGAGGCGGCGCGCGCGTCATGCGCATTAGGCCTTCGATCCGGCGATCCCGCAAGGCGTCTGTCGGTTCGCGACCGCAACCCCTTGATCAGGATCAGCCCGCATGGCTTCGCTCGACTCATTCAAATGCCGCCAGACACTGACGGTTGGCACCAAGTCCTATGAATATTATTCCCTGCCGCTCGCCGAGCAGAACGGCCTGACCGGCATCTCGAAACTGCCCTTCTCGATGAAGGTGCTGCTCGAGAACCTGCTGCGCTTCGAGGATGGCCGCTCGGTCTACAAGGCCGACATCGAGGGCTTCGTCGCCTGGCTGACCGACAAGGGCACCGCCGGCAAGGAGATCGGCTTCCGTCCGGCACGCGTGCTGATGCAGGACTTCACCGGCGTTCCCGCCGTCGTCGACCTCGCCGCGATGCGTGACGGCGTCGTCGCGCTCGGCGGCGACCCGGCCAAGATCAACCCGCTCGTCCCGGTCGATCTCGTCATCGACCACTCGGTCATCGTCGACGAGTTCGGCACGCCCAAGGCGCTCGCGCAGAACGTCGAGCTCGAATACGAGCGCAATGCCGAGCGCTACCGCTTCCTGAAATGGGGCCAGGGCGCCTTCGACAATTTCCGCGTCGTCCCGCCCGGCACCGGCATCTGCCACCAGGTCAATCTCGAATACCTCGCCCAGACCGTCTGGACCCGCAAGGAGACCATCGACGGCGTCGAGGTCGAGGTCGCCTATCCCGACACCGTCGTCGGCACCGATTCGCACACCACCATGGTCAACGGCCTGGCCGTCCTAGGCTGGGGCGTCGGCGGCATCGAGGCGGAAGCCGCGATGCTCGGCCAGCCGCAGTCGATGCTGCTGCCCGAGGTGATCGGCTTCAAGCTGACCGGCGCGCTGAAGGAAGGCATCACCGCCACCGACCTCGTCCTGACCGTCACCCAGATGCTGCGCAAGAAGGGCGTCGTCGGCAAGTTCGTCGAGTTCTTCGGGCCGGGCCTTTACAACCTGACGCTGGCCGACCGTGCCACCATCGCCAATATGGGCCCGGAATACGGCGCGACCTGCGGCTTCTTCCCGGTCGATGCCGAGACGCTGGAATACCTCACCACGACCGGCCGCAGCACCGACCGGATCGCGCTGGTCGAGGCCTACAGCAAGGCGCAAGGCCTGTTCGCGACGATCGAGACGGCCGACCCGGTCTTCACAGATACGCTGGAACTCGACCTCTCCTCGGTCCAGCCTTCGATGGCCGGCCCCAAGCGTCCCGAAGGTCGCATCGACCTGAACGGCGTCGCCAGCGGCTTCAAGGCCGCGATGGACACCGAATACAAGAAGGCCACCGAAATCGCCCGCCGTGTGCCGGTCGAGGGCCAGTCCTTCGACCTCGGCCATGGCGACGTCGTCATCGCCGCCATCACCTCCTGCACCAACACCTCGAACCCCTCGGTGCTGATGGCGGCGGGCCTGCTCGCCCGCAACGCCGTCGCCAAGGGCCTCAAGGTCAAGCCCTGGGTGAAGACCTCGCTGGCCCCCGGCTCGCAGGTCGTCGCCGAATATCTCGCCAAGGCCGGTCTCCAGACCGATCTCGACACGCTCGGCTTCAATCTGGTCGGCTTCGGCTGCACCACCTGCATCGGCAATTCCGGCCCGCTGCCGGCGCCGATCTCCAAGGCGATCAACGAGCAGGGCCTGATCGCCGGCGCCGTCATCTCCGGCAACCGCAACTTCGAGGGCCGCGTCTCGCCCGACGTGCAGGCCAACTATCTCGCCTCGCCGCCGCTGGTCGTCGCCTATGCGCTCGCCGGCTCGGTGCAGATGGATCTGACGACCGAGCCGCTCGGCCTCGGTTCGGATGGCAAGCCCGTCTTCCTCAAGGACATCTGGCCCTCCAACAAGGAGATCCAGAGCTTCATCCGCGAGAACGTCACGCGCGCCATCTTCGAGGCGAAATATGCCGACGTCTTCAAGGGCGACGCGCATTGGCAGGCGGTGAAGACCCCGGAAAGCCAGACCTATGCCTGGGAGGACGCCTCGACCTACGTCCAGAACCCGCCCTATTTCCAGGGCATCAGCAAGACGCCCTCGCCGGTCACCGAGATCGTCGGCGCGCGCATCCTCGGCCTGTTCGGCGACAAGATCACCACCGACCACATCTCGCCGGCCGGTTCGATCAAGGCGGCCTCGCCCGCCGGCGCCTATCTCTCGGAGCATGGCGTCGCGGTGGCCGACTTCAACCAGTACGGCACGCGTCGTGGCAATCACGAGGTGATGATGCGCGGCACCTTCGCCAATATCCGCATCCGCAACCACATGATGGGTCCCAACGGACGCGAAGGCGGCTACACCATCCACTATCCGAGCAAGGAAGAGCTGCCGATCTACGACGCGGCGATGCGCTACCAGCAGGAGAAGGTGCCGCTGGTCGTCTTCGCCGGCGTCGAATACGGCAACGGCTCCTCGCGCGACTGGGCCGCGAAGGGCACCAACCTGCTCGGCGTCAAGGCCGTGATCGCGCAGAGCTTCGAGCGCATCCACCGCTCGAACCTGGTTGGCATGGGCGTGGTTCCCTTCACACTGCTGGAAGGTACGAGCTGGGCTTCGCTCGATCTCAAGGGCGACGAGAGCGTCACGATCCGTGGCCTCGCCACGGTCAAGCCGCGCCAGATGCTCGAAGCCGAGATCACCTATGCCGACGGCACGGTGAAGAAGGTGCCGATCCTCTGCCGCATCGATACGCTGGACGAGATCGACTACTTCAAGAACGCCGGCATCCTGCACTACGTCCTGCGCGGCATCGCCGCCTGAGTTCGGCGTCGCGCTGAGCACTCATCGTCATGGTCGGGCTTGTCCCGACCATCCACGTCTTCGCTGACGACAGACGTTCAAGGCGTGGATGCTCGGCACAAGGCCGAGCATGACGGCATGGCAGCCGGCGACCGGCAAGGTTGTCCTCTCCCGCCCCCCGGTGTAAGGGGGCGTCACAGTCATCCTTGGCGGGGGGCTTGGGGCAGGCGCAGGGCTAACACCCGCGCCCGGATGTCGTCCGCCTCCATCATCAAAGACGGGAGCACCCGCATGTCCGCCACGTTCGAGACGGTCGCCGGAATTATTTCGGAGACCTGCGACATTCCACGCGAGAAGATCACGCCGGAAAGCCATGCCATTGCCGATCTCGGCATCGACTCGCTCGCCTTCCTCGACATCGCCTTCGCGATCGACAAGGCTTTCGGCATCAAGCTGCCGCTCGAACAGTGGACGCAGGAAGTCAACGAGGGCAAGGCCCCCGCCGAGCAGTATTTCGTGCTCGAAAACCTCTGCAAGCGCATCGACGATCTCGTCGCCGCCAAAGCGGCCTGAGCCAGACACGATCGACACCCCCTGAGCCCCTTTTCCCGAGCCGCCGATGGCGATCCTCGGGCCGGGGGGCTATGGACGTTCAGGATGGACGATCTTGAGCGGGACGGCCTCAGCCGTTAGAGCATAGCCGCGTCGGAGCGGGCTTCGACACGCGTCATCGACGATCGGAAGCGCATGCGCCTCGAATATTTCGACATGATCGACACGGTCGTGGCTTTCGAGCCGGGCGAAAAGCGCATCACGACGCGTTCGACCGTCCCGGCAGCCGACGCCAGCCCGGTCTTCGAGGGGCATTTCCCCGGCCACCCGCTGGTGCCGGGCGTCCTGCTGACCGAAACCATGGCGCAGGCCTCCGGCTATCTCCTGCTCGGCCTGAACGGGCTGACGCAAATGCCCTTCCTGATGACGGTCGACAAGGCGCGCTTTCGCACCTTCGTCGAGCCCGGCGCCGTTCTCGACGTCGCCGCCGAACTGGTGATCGAGGGCTCGGGCTATGCCGCGACCAAGGCCGCGATCACCATCGACGGCAAGCCGATCTGCGATGCGCAGCTTCGTTTCCGCCTGATGCCCTTCCCGGCCGACATGCGGACCCTGATGGAGGCCCGCATCAAGGCGATCGGCCTCGTACCGGAACAGGCCTGACCATGCAGCGCGACGTCGTCATCACCGGAATAGGCCTCGCCTCCAGCCTGGGCGAAGGCATCGAGGCCCATGCGGCCGCGCTTGCCGGAACGCCCGCGCCAATCGTCGACACCGCGAGCTTCGCACCCTATCCGGTGCACCCGTTGAAGCCGCTCGAGCTCGACCGGCAGATCCCGAAGAAATCCGACCAGCGCCAGATGGAGCCCTGGCAGCGCCTCGGCGTCTATGCCGCCGGCCTCGCGCTCGACGGCGCCGGTATCAAGGACGATGCGCAGACCAAGTCGATCCTACAGGTCATCGTCGCAGCCGGCGGTGGCGAGCGCGATCATGCCGTCGATGGCGCCATCCTGACCGGCCTGCGCGGCGCCAACGAACCCGGCTCCTTTCTCAACGAGCGGCTGATGGGCGATCTGCGCCCGACGCTGTTCCTGGCACAGCTTTCGAACCTGCTGGCCGGCAATATCGGCATCGTCCATGGCATCACCGGCGCCTCGCGCACCTTCATGGGCGAGGAGCAGGCCGGCGTCGATGCGATCCGCACCGCCCATGCCCGCATCGCGTCGGGCCAGGCTGAAATCATGCTGGTCGGCGGCTCCTACAATGCCGAGCGTCGCGACATGCTGCTGCTGTTCGAACTCGGCGGCTATCTGCGCAAAGGCGACTTCGCCCCCGTCTTCTCCCGTGAAGACGCGCCAGGCGTGATCACCGGCAGCGCGTCGGGCTTCCTCGTGCTCGAATCCGCCGAGCGCGCCGCCGCGCGTGGCGCCCGCGTGCATGCGACGCTCGACAAGGTCGCAGCCACCCGCTCGAAGCGCCAGCCCGGTACGGTCGAGACCGCACTGCGCGGCCTGCTGACTGGGCTTGGTCCCGTCTCGTCCGGCGCCCTGGCCGTCTCCGCCGCGACCGGCGCCGCCGGCATCACGGCCGAAGAAGCCGCCGCTATCGCCACCCTGCCTCAGACCCGACGTATCGCCACGGGCGACCTTGTCGGCCATGCCGTCGAGGCCGCCTTCCCGGTCTCGGTCGCGCTCGCCGCCGCCGCCTTGTCGACCGGGCAGGCGAAGGAGGCGATCGTCACCGGCGCCGGCCATTGGCGCGGCGAGGGCGCGGCTCGCCTGGGCACTGCGTAAGGACCATGGCCATGAACGCAATCGACCAGACATTGTCCCACCGCGACTCCAAGGGCCGGCCCATCGTCGCCGTCACCGGGCTCGGCATCATCACCTCGCTCGGCCAGGGCAAGGATGCCAATTGGGAGGCCCTGACGGCAGGCCGTTCCGGCGTCCACGCGATCGAGCGGTTTCCGACGCAAGGGTTACGCACCACGATCGGCGGCACGGTCGATTTCCTGTTCGACGGCTCGTTCACGGCGCCAGAGCTCTCCGAAAAGCTCGCCATGCTGGCAGCCGAGGAAGCCGTCGGTCAAAGCGGCCTCGGTGCGCCCGGCGATTTTCCGGGTGAACTCTTCATGGCGGTACCGCCCGTCGAGATGGAATGGCCGCAGAAGCAGGAATTGGCTGCGAGCATCGACGGCGATGTCGATTATGACGGACTGCTGCGTGCTGCCGCCTCGCAGAAATTCAAGGCGATGCACGAGATGTTCCTGTTCGGCACGGTCGCCGACCATGTCGCCGATACGTTCGGCACCAAGGGCTCGCCGATCTCGCTCTCGACTGCCTGCTCGTCGGGTGCGACCGCGATCCAGATGGGCGTCGAGGCGATCCGGCGCGGCGAGACGCAGGCTGCGCTTTGCATCGGCACGGACGGCTCGATCCATGCCGAGGCGCTGATCCGCTTCTCGCTGCTCTCGGCCCTCTCGACCCAGAACGATCCGCCGGAGGCCGCCGCCAAGCCCTTCTCCAAGAACCGCGACGGCTTCGTCATGGGCGAAGGCGCCGGCGCGCTGGTGCTGGAGGATTACGACCATGCGCTCGCGCGTGGCGCGACGATCCTCGGCATCGTCGCCGGCTGCGGCGAACGCGGCGACGGCTTCCATCGCACCCGCTCGAGCCCGGACGGCAAGCCGGCCATCCTCGCCATGCAGGACGCCCTGGCCGATGCCGGGCTCGCGCCCGACGATGTCGACTACATCAACGCCCACGGCACCTCGACGCCGGAGAACGACAAGATGGAGGCGATGAGCTGCGCCGCCGTCTTCGGCGAGCGCATGGCAAGACTGCCGATGTCCTCGAATAAGTCGATGCTCGGCCACACCCTGACGGCGGCCGGCGCGGTTGAGGCGGTGATCTCCTTCCTGACCATCGCGAACAGCCGCATCCCGCCGACGATCAACTACACCACGCCCGATCCCGCGATCGCGCTCGACGTCGTGCCCAATGTCGCGCGCAACGCGACGGTGCGCACCGTGCTCTCCAATTCCTTCGGTTTCGGCGGCCAAAACACCTCGCTCGTCCTGAGCGCGGAGCCTGCGCGCGCATGACCCCGGTTCTTCCATGACAAAAGTTCTCGTCACCGGCGGCGCCAAGGGGGTCGGGGCGGCGATCGTGCGCGCGCTTGCCGCGGCCGGCCACGATGTCGATTTCAGCTATCGCAGCTCGGGCGACCAGGCCGTGGCGCTCGCCGCCGAGATCGCACAGGCCCACCCGGGCCGCAGCGTCAACGCCCTGCCGCTCGACCTCTCCGACAAGGCCGCCCTCGACGCCTTCTGCGAGGAGCGCGAGGGCGAGAGCTATTTCGGCCTGATCCACAATGCCGGCCAACCCTATGATTCGCTGGCCGCGATGATGGTCCAGGACAAGGCCGAAGCGGCGATGCAGGTCAACTTCTGGGCCTTCACCCGGCTCGCCAAGAGCCTGATGCGCAACATGATTCGCGCCCGCGCCGGGCGTATCGTCGCGATCGGCTCGGTCGCGGCGCTGCGCGGCAACCCCGGCAACGCAGCCTACGCCGCTTCCAAGGGCGCGCTGATCTCCTATGCCAAGACGCTCGCGGTGGAGACCGGCAAGCGCGGGGTCACAGTCAACATCATCGCGCCGGGCTTCGTCGACACTGACATGATGGCGCCCTACGCCGCCTATCGCGACAAGATGCAGGGCCAGATCCCTGCAGGGCGTTTTGCCAAGCCGGAGGAGGTCGCAGGCCTCGCCGCCTTCCTGATGAGCGAACCAGCAGCCTACATCACCGGCACGGTGATTCCGATCGATGGCGGCGTGACCGCCCATCTCGGCGTGCATCGCTGAGATCGACCGAATGCGACGCTTATGCTAGGTTCACTCCGAACCGGAGCGAACCTCCACAGGAGTTTGCCATGACCGCAGCCTTCACCATCCGCCTCGACGACGAGATGCTGGCCAAGCTCGACGCATTGGCCGCCGACACCGACCGCTCGCGCAACTGGATCGCCGCCAAGGCGATCGAGAGCTATGTCGAACTCAACGCGTGGCAAATCGCGCGCATCAAGGAAGGCATCGCCGAAGCGGATCGAGGCGAGTTCGCAACGCCCGACGAGGTTAAGGCTGTCTTCGCGAAGTATCGGATTCGAGCGGCGTGAAGCTGACCTGGACGCGTCGGGCTCTGCGGGAACTCGACGAGATATTCGCCTATGTCGCGCGCGACAGCCGACCGGCCGCGGCGACACTGCTCGAACTGATCGAAGCGAGAGCCTCTGCTCTCACGCAGCATCCCGATATCGGGCATCCCGGCCGTGAACACGGCACCCGCGAACTCGTGCTATCGGGTACGCCTTATATTCTCCCCTATCGCGTCCGAGATGGCCGCATCGAAATCCTGGCCGTGTTCCACAGCTCGCGAGCATGGCCGGATCGTCTTTGAAAGTCTGAATTTCCAATGCGCTCCCTCCAACTTCATGGCGACCGCGACCTCCGTCTCGAGGAGATCGAACCGCCTCCCCCGCCGGCCCCAGGCGAAGTTCAGATCCGCATCCGCGCGATCGGGTTGAACTATCTCGACATCTGGGGCTTTCGCGGCATGGCCTTCGCCAAGCGCAAGATGCCGCAGGCCGCCGGCGTCGAGGCGGCCGGCGAGATCGTCTGCGTCGGCGAGGGCGTCACCAATCTGAAGGTTGGCGACACCGTCACCGCCTATGGCGCCGAGACCTGCGGCCACTGCAAGGCCTGCCTCGAGGGCCGCGACAATCTCTGCGAGAACGTCGCCGGGATCATGGGCTTCCATATCGACGGCTTCGCCCGGGAGTTTCTCAACAAATCCGCGCGCCTCGTGATCAAGGCGCCTGAAGGCGTCTCCTTCGAGGACGCCGCCTGCGCGCCGATCGGCTTCGGCACGGTCCAGCACATGCTGTTCGACAATGCGAAGCTTGAACCCGGAGAATCCGTGCTCGTCCATGCCGGCGGCTCCGGCATCGGCACCGCCGCGATCCTGATGGCCAAGGCGATCGGCTGCACGGTCTACACCACCGTCGGCGACGACGAGAAGGGCGCCAAGGCCAAGGCGCTGGGCGCCGATTTCGTCGTGAACTACAAGACCGAGCGCTTCGAGGGCGAGGTGCGCCAGCTCACCAAGCGCAAGGGTGTCGATGTCGTCTTCGAGCATGTCGGCGCCGACACCTGGAACGGCTCGCTGCTCTGCCTCAAGCGCGGCGGAAGGCTCGTCACCTGCGGCGCGACCTCCGGCGCCTCGACCACGATGAACCTGATGCAGCTCTTCCAGCAGCAATACCGCATCACCGGCTCCTTCGGCTGCCGCATCGAGAACATCAGCCAGTCGCTCGAGAAGATGGCATCGGGCATGAAGCCGGTGATCGATTCGGTGTTTCCGCTCGAAGATTTCGAGAAGGGGCTGGCCCGTCTGGAAGGTCGGCAGGTCTTCGGCAAGGTCGTCGTGACGTTCTGACACCCAAAACGTGCTGACACCCGCAAAACTTGACGAAACCGCGTTCCTGCCGCAAGTCGCGGCTCCAGCCCGGTCTCGCGAGCCGTTCGGGCGCAGTTGAGGTCGGACAAACTTGAGACGACTGAAGACCCTGGCCGCGCGCGCCGGCGCCACGGCGATGATCGGCCTGATCCGGGCCCTGTTCGCATTCCTGCGCCTGCTCGGGGCGGAGCGCTCGAGCGATCTCGGCGGCTGGCTGTTGCGGACCGCGAGCCCGCTGCTCCCGGTCAACCGCGTCGCGCTCGCCAATATCCGCGCGGCCTTTCCCGGAATGGCGGAACCCGAAGTGCGGCGCATCGCTCGCGGCGCCTGGGAGAATCTCGGCCGCACCGCTGCCGAATACGCTCATCTCAAGACCCTGTTCGACTATGACTATCTCAATCCCGACGCGCCCTCGCGGGTCGAGGTCGAGGGCATCGAGCATTTCATCGCGCTCAAGGATGACGAGAAGCCGGGCCTGATCTTCTCCGCCCATCTCGCCAATTGGGAATTGCCGGCGATCTGCGCCGCCGCCTACGATCTCGACACCACCGCCGTTTTCCGCGCCCCCAACGACCCCGCCATCGCCAGCGTCGTCCACGAGATCCGCTCAGGCGCCATGGGTGGGCTCGCCGCCGCCAAGCAGGGCGCGGCCTTCGCCATGCAGGGTGTGCTGGAGCGCAACGGCCATCTCGGCATGCTGATCGACCAGCATTTCACCCGTGGTGTCGTGGTGCCCTTCATGGGGCGCCCGGCCCTGACCAACCCGATCCTCGGCAAATTCGCCCGCCGCTTCGAATGTCCTGTCCATGGCGTGCGGGTCATCCGCCTTCCGAACCAGCGCTTCCGGCTGCAGCTGACGCCGCCGCTCGACCTGCCGCGCGACGCCGCCGGCGAGATCGACGTTCAGGGTGCAATGGCGATGATGACGGCGGTCGTCGAAGGCTGGGTGCGCGAGTATCCCGAGCAATGGCTCTGGATGCACCGGCGCTGGCGGCCGACGATGATCACGGCAGCCGCTGCCGAAGCCGGAATGGCGGTTGCGCAGATCCCGGTTTTCAAGGCAACGTGATTTCCAAGTGAGATGGATTGGGCGCTTTGGTAACGCCTGAGATGTATAAGTCTCGCCGAGTTCAAGCCATGATCCGTCTCGCGCCCCTCGTTTCAGCATCCGTCGCCCTGCTTTCGCTCGGCGTTGCGGTCGCGCGCGCCGAGCCTGCCGACAAGCAGCCCAAGGCGGTCATCGAACTCTTCACCAGTCAGGGCTGCTCGTCCTGCCCGCCGGCCGATGCCCTCTTCGTCGAGCTGGCGAAGCAGCCGGACGTGATCGCGCTGACCCTGCCGGTGACCTATTGGGACTATCTCGGCTGGAAGGACACGCTTGGCAAGGACAGCTTCGCCAAGCGTCAGAAATTCTATGCCAAGGCCCGCGGCGACGGGCAGGTCTACACGCCACAGGCGGTGATCAACGGCGCCTCGCATGTCGTCGGCTCCGACAAGGTCGAGATCGAGCGGGCGGCCAAGCCGCCATCGGGCACGGGTTTCGTCACGAAACTGTCTCTGAAGGAAGATGCCGGCACGCTGCAGGTCACGCTCGCGCCGCAAAACGAGCCCCTCGAGCGCGCCGCCGGTGTCTGGGTCGTGGCGACGACGCGGATGGTCACGGTGCCGATCGCGCGCGGCGAGAACCAGGGCAAGACTGTCTCCTATGCCAATGTCGTGCGCGGCATGACCCGCATCGGCGACTGGGACGGCAAGGAAGCGGTCATCACAGCGCCGATCGCCGCGACACAGGCGCCCGAGGCGGACGGCTATGTCGTACTCGTGCAGGCGGAGGTGCCCGGGAAATACGGCCTGATGCCGGGCGCGATCCTCGGGGCAGCACGCAGCGCCCGCTGAGGCGCTCTCACAGAATCACCACCTTGTTCGGCAGCTCGTCGATGTCGTCGGCCATGCGTGGCGCATGCGTCGCCAGCACGGCCCCAACCGCGCGGACGGCGTCGATCAGCCCGTCCCGCAGCCGATCCTCGCGTGCGGCCAGCAGCGCCGGCTCGATGATCCCGTCCCATACGGCTTGATCGACCTTCCCGTCGAGGCCGGTATCGACGAGGATTTCGGCATAGCGCTCCTGGATGGCGACATAGAACAGCACGCCGGTGCGCCCGCAGGTTCGCGTCAGGCCGCGCGCCGTGAATTCGCGCAGCGCCACGTCATGGGCACGTCGGCGCTTGACGAAGCCCGGCACGAAACGGCCGCCACGGCCATACCAGAGCAGCCCGCAGAGCAGCAGCGCCGCGCAGACGAGTTGGGTCAGGAAGATGCGCGGCGCGCTGGTGGCCGTCATCGCGAGCAGAGGCCAGGGCACCAGCAGCGACAGCGACAGCGCCATCACCACTGGCACCGTCCGATAGCTCGACGCCGCATGGTCGATCACCACGACGATCTCGGCCGCCGTCTGGCTTTCGGCGTGGGCCACGGCCTCGGCGATCGCATCCCGATCCTGCTCATCCATCACCAGTCTCCCGAGGCACCGCCGCCGCCTGACGATCCGCCGCCGCCGGAAAAGCCGCCGCCTGAACTTGAGCCCGAACTCCAGCCACCGCCGCTCGAGCTCGACCCGGTGCTCCAGCCCGAGCTTTGCGGCAGCGTCACCCAGCTGCCATTGCGCAGCCGGTGGCGCCGAGAGCCGCCAGTGCCGCGAAATTCGTTCACGAACGCCGCAAAAAGGATGAAAAGCAACACCACCACGAAGATGATGGCGATGACGTCGATGCCGGATAGGTCGTCGCTGCGGACGCTGGCGCGCCTTTGCCATTCCTCGGCATCCCCCGCGAGAATGCTCAGGATGCCGTCGACGCCACCCTCGATGCCTCCGGCAAAGTCGCCCGCCTTGAACTTCGGCGCCACCGCCGTGGTGATGATGACCTTGGAGAGCGCATCGGTCAGCGCGCCTTCGAGCCCGTAGCCGACCTCGATCCGGACCTTGCGTTCGTTCGGCGCGACCAGCAGCAGCACGCCGTTGTTGCTCTTGGCCTCGCCGAGCTTCCAGAACCGGAACAAACCGTTGGCGAACTCCTCGATGCCAATGCCCTGCAGGGACGGCACCGTCGCAACCACGAGCTGGTCCGAGGTCTTGTCCTCATGCGCCTTGAGCTTGGCCTCGATCCGCTGCCTTGCCTCGGGCGCGATCAGGTTGGCCCCATCGACGATCCGCCCGGTGAGCGCGGGATAGGTCGGATCGGCCGCCAGTGCGAGGCCGCTCCAGAGCACGAGGAGAAGGAGCGCCGAAACACGCCAGAGAACCCCTCTCCTGTAAGGAGAGGGGCAGGGGTGAGGTGTCGGCCCATGGATCAGCGGAGCACCAAGCCAGCGGCACGACGCGGCAATATTGCACATCATTCGGAGGAGGGCCGACCCCTCACCCTGCCCTCTCCCTACGGGAGAGGGTTCCCCGCGTTTCAGGCATCTGCTGGACATCGAAGGGAGAAACGGGCGTTTCAGAACTTCACGGCCGGCGGCCGCTCCGCTCCCGACGTCGCGGTGAAGCTCTCCATTGCCTTGGCGCCCCAGAACAGCTTGGCCCAGATCACGCCCGGAAAGGTCCGGATCTCGGTGTTGAAGGCCTGCACCGCCTGGATGTAGTCGCGCCGCGCCACCGCGACGCGGTTCTCGGTGCCTTCGAGCTGCGACTGCAAGGCGAGGAAGTTCTGATTGGACTTCAAATCAGGATAGCGCTCGACCGTCACGAGCAGGCGCCCGAGCGCGCCGCTGAGCTGGTTCTGCGCGTCCTGATATTCCTTGAACTTCGCGGGGTCGGTGATCGTCGAGGCATCGACCTTCACCTGGCTCGCCTTGGCGCGGGCCTCGACCACGGCGGTCAGCACCTCGCGCTCCTGCGCGGCATAGCCCTTCACCGTCTCGACCAGGTTCGGGATCAGGTCGGCGCGGCGCTGATACTGGTTTTGCACCTCGCCCCAGCTCGCCTTGGCCCGCTCCTCCAGCGTCGGCACATTGTTGACGCCGCAACCGGCCGCCGCGAGGCCAAGCAGCGCGGCAAGCGCGACGATGAGCGGTCGGCGAACGACCGTGGAAAACGCAAACGACATGCCGGGGCCCCTTTGGCAGTGTCTCGGGAACAACGATTCGGACCTTAGCCGTCGCGGGCGACCGGTCCAAGACGAAAGCGGCCAACAGAATACGGCTTTGGCGAATGCGGACGTGGCGCGGACGGGCTCTTGCGGACTAATCTCCCGACACCATCCGTCAGGAGTTCGGACCATGCTCTCGCTTCCGAGCCAACACATCCCACTCCGGCGTCTCGTCGTCGTATTGCTGGCCCTCGCCATGTCGGCCGGCACTGCCGCCGCGCAAACGCTCGCGCCAGCCCCTGAAGCCGCGACGGGCCGCATCGCCAAGACGCATGGCACGGCCCAGCGCTTCATGGTGGCGGCAGCCAATCCTCTCGCCGCGACCGCCGGCCGCGACATCCTGCGGGCCGGCGGCAGCGCGGCTGATGCGGCGATCGCGATCCAGCTCGTGCTCAATCTGGTCGAGCCGCAGAGCTCCGGCATCGGCGGCGGCGCCTTCCTTGTGCATTGGGACGAAGCGGCACGAAAGGTGACCACGCTGGACGGGCGCGAAACCGCGCCCGCCGCCGCCAAACCTGACCGCTTCATCGGCTCCGACGGCAAGCCGATGCGCTTCGTCGATGCGGTGGTCGGCGGGCGCTCCGTCGGCGTGCCCGGAACGCTGCAGCTGCTGGAAGCAGCCCATAAGCGCTGGGGCCGGCTGCCCTGGGCGCAGGTGATCGAGCCCGCGATCAAGCTGGCCGAAGATGGCTTTCCCATTTCGCCGCGGTTGAACGGCCTGCTCTCCGGCGAGAAGAGCCTCACAAAGGATGCTCGCGCCGCCGCCTATTTCTACGAACCGGACGGCAAGCCGAAGGCGGTCGGCACGATCCTGCGCAACCCCGCCTTCGCCACCACATTGCGCGCCATCGCCGGCCATGGCGCGCAGGTCTTCTATGCCGGGCCACTCGCGCAGGACATCATCGCCACGGTCACTGGGCACGCAACCAATCCCGGCGATATGACGACGGGCGATCTCGCCGCTTACAAGGTCGAGGAACGCGAACCTGTCTGCGGCGCCTATCGCGTCTGGCGCATCTGCGGCATGGGCCCGCCCAGTTCGGGCGCGGTCGCCGTCCAGCAGATGCTCGGCATCCTCGAAACGCAGCCTCTCGCCCGGATGGGTCCGGGAGCCGAGGCCGCCCACTGGTTCGCCGAGGCCGGGCGCCTCGCCTTCGCCGACCGCAATCTCTATCTCGCCGACCCCGCCTTCATCGGCATTCCGCTGCCGGGGTTGATCGATCGCGACTATATCCGCTCGCGGGCCGACCTCGTCAGCCCCGAGAAGTCGATGGGCCGCGCCAAGGCCGGTGAGCCGCCGAACAAGCGCGCGCAGCTCCTTGCACCCTCCGAGGGCATCGAGAACGGCACCAGCCACATCTCGGTCGTCGATGCCGACGGCAACGCCATCTCGATGACCACGACGATTGAGGACGGTTTCGGCGCGCGGCTGATGACGGCGGGCGGTTTCCTGCTCAACAACGAGCTGACCGATTTCTCCTTCCTCCCCGAGGAGGGCGGCAAGCCGGTCGCCAACCGCGTCGAACCCGGCAAGCGCCCGCGCTCCTCGATGGCGCCGACCCTGGTCTTCGATGCCTTCGGCCGGCTCTACGCCGTCGTCGGCTCGCCCGGCGGCAGCCAGATCATCGGCTTCGTCGCCAAGACGCTGGTGGCGCTGCTCGACTGGAAGATGGATCCGCAAAACGCCGTCGATCTCGGCAATCTCGGCAGCCGCAATGGCCCGACAGAACTGGAAAAGGGCACGGAAGCCGAAGCCTGGAAGGCGGCGCTCGAAGCGAAAGGTCACGAGGTCCGGCTGCTGGAGATGACCTCGGGCATTCAGGCCATCGTCAAGACGCCGGAAGGCTTCGTTGGTGGCGCGGACGGCAGGCGAGAAGGTGTCGCGATCGGGGACTGACCGACCAAAAAACGCCGGATCAGGCGAGCGGCCGTTCTCCGCCCGCCCCACGCCCCGCGATCAGCCAGTAGACGAAACCCGTCGCCGCCCCGACCAGGACCAGCGCACCGATAATCTGCGCCTCGGCGCCGGTCGGTGTCCGCGACAGGCCGAGCAGGGCCAGCGGCAGCAGTGCCGACAACAGTCCGGTCAGCCCGCTCTGGATCAGCCCGCTGCGCAAGGAAAACAGTTCGGAACCGACCGCGACCAGCACGACCGGCGCCACGATGATCGCAAAGCCGAGTCGCCCAAGCAGGGAGACGGCTGCAACGGCGGTCGGGCCGGGGTCGACGCCCATGTCGGCAAGCCCGAACAGCGCGTCGAGCAGCCGCTCGAAACCGCCGCCGATCAGCAGCGCGATGCCAGGCGAGACGACGCTCGCGACCATCATCGCCATGAGCCCGGCGGCCATCGCCATCACCAGCGCGAACGGAATTAGCAGAAGCCAGCGCAGCATCGCGGTCAGCCCGCCAGCGATGCGTCGGACACCTCGTCCTGGTCCAGCATCAGCCGGGCGCGGGCTGAGAGCTTCTCGGTCTCGCTCTTGAGCTGGCCGCAGGCGGCCAGGATGTCGCGCCCACGCGGGGTCCGCACCGGCGAGGCGTAGCCGGCCTTGAAGACGACCTCGGAGAAACGCTCGATCCGGTCCCACTCCGAGCACTCGTATTTCGTGCCGGGCCAGGGATTGAACGGGATCAGGTTGATCTTGGCGGGAATGCCCTTGAGCAGACGCACCAGCTCGCGCGCCTCGGAATCGCTGTCGTTCACGCCCTTCAGCATGACGTACTCAAACGTGATCCGTTTCGCGTTCGAGACGCCCGGATAGGTCCGGCAGGCCTCGAGCAAATCCGCAATCGGGTATTTCTTGTTCAGCGGCACGAGCTCGTTGCGCAGATCGTCGCGCACCGCATGCAGCGAGATCGCCAGCATCGTGCTCATCTGCGAGCCCAGCGGGCCGATCTGCGGCACGACGCCCGAGGTCGAGACGGTGATGCGGCGGCGCCCGAGCGAGAGCCCCTCATTGTCCGAGATGACGTCGATGGCATCGCGCACGCCGTCGAAATTGTAGAGCGGCTCGCCCATGCCCATGAAGACGATGTTGGAGACGAAACGCCCACCATCATTGGGCACGAAGGCACCGCCGGGCGCGATCCGGCCCGGAAAATCGCC
The DNA here is from genome assembly GCA_900470775.1 of Hyphomicrobiales bacterium. Lineage (GTDB taxonomy): Bacteria > Pseudomonadota > Alphaproteobacteria > Rhizobiales > Beijerinckiaceae > Allobosea. The sequence continues at coordinate 29,234 of UCBZ01000057.1, forward strand.
GAGCCGGTCGCGCGCCACCATCAACTGCGCAACGATCTCTTCCGTCGTCAGGTTGCGCACCAGGCGCTGCGTGCCGGTGTGGCAGAAGGTGCAGGTCAACGTGCAGCCGACCTGGCTGGAGACGCAAAGCGTGCCGCGATCGACCTCGGGGATATAGACGCATTCGATCTCGGCGCCGCGGTCGCGCGGGCCGGTCGGGGCCATGCGGATCAGCCATTTGCGGGTGCCGTCGGTGGATATCTGTTCGGCCGTGACCTCGGGCAGGTCGAGCGTGAAGCGTTCAGCCAGCGCCGATCGCAGCGCCTTCCCGATCGTGGTCATCTGCGCGAAATCGCGCACGCCGTAGTGATAGATCCAGTTCCAGAGCTGGCCGACGCGCATGCGCCGTTCCTTCTCGGGCACGCCGATCTCGGCCAGCGCCTCGGCCAGGCCGGCGCGCGTGCGCCCGACCAGCGACAGGCGCTGCAAAACGGGTTCGGCCGCTGGCGCGGCGGGTTCTAGAACGGAGAGGGTCATCGGAACTCTGGCTCGGGTCGGGCGTCAAAGGCCCGAATGGCTGCGGCTCATAGCACGAGAAAGCCCAGCCGCGAAATCATGGCCGCAGATTGCACAACGCAGGACGGCGAATGGAATTCGCGAGCGTGAGCCGGCTGGCGTGACGGACGAGAACCGGAGCGGAGCGGACACCAGTCCGTGAACACCGGAAGCGCAGAAAGCCGCGTCAGACGGCTCACGCTCGCGAATTCCGGCACCGTCCTATTTGCAGGCGTCTTCGGCGCGTTTGACGGCCTGATTCATGCCCGCGAGCGAATATTTGTCGGCCGTCGCATTGCCGCGCTTCGACGTACCTTTGATCTCCAGCGCCGAGCCCTTGCGCAGCGAATCCAGCATGCGCGGCTCCTCGGCGGGGTTCTTCAGCCACATGTTCTGGCCTTTGGCGACCAGCGCGAAGCGCTCCGTGCCAATGATCGCCTGATGCTCGACATCTTCCTTGAGGTCGAAATTCAGCACGAAGCTGATCTCGTTACGCACGCCCTCGGTCGGGCGCGTGGCGACGAAGAGCAGGCCTTCGACATCCTTGAGATTGGCCGGCAGCCGGCTTTCGGCCTTCGACAGCGCGTAGCAGACCTTGGCGCGGCCCTGCTGCGAGGAGAAGGCCTGCCATTTTCCGGCAGTCTCGAGCAGCATGGCCTGGCCCTGGCCGGCGGCCGCGGGGGTGGCCGCAGCGGCTGCCGCTGCGGGGCGCGGCTTCTGCTGCGCCATGGCGGCCATGGGCGACAAAGCGAGACCGGTACAGCCTGCCAGCATGGCGAGGAGGACTGTCGGGCGGGGCGAGGCGGTGACGCCGGAGCGGAGAGACGAGATGATCATGGACCGCCATCAGTCATTAAAAATCTTAACACTGCCTTTACCACCCGTTGACGGGCGTGATGGCGCAAGCTCAGTGCATAGAGTGTCACGATCCTGGCGAAAATGCGAATGCCCGAGCCGGCCGCGAGGCCGTTTCGTTCGCCACGAACCCATGGCACATTCGGCTCCGCAACGAGGGTCGCGGCGGGTGAGGCAACGATGAGGGCATTGCTCTGCGAACGCCATGGGCCGGCCGAGACGCTGGTCATCCGCGACCTGCCCGAGCCGACGCCGGGCCCGGGCGAGATCGTGATCGCGGTGAAGGCGGCAGCGCTGAACTTCTTCGACACGCTCATCATCGAGAACCGTTACCAGACCAAGCCGGCCCTGCCCTTCTCGCCATCGGCCGAATGCGCCGGGACGGTCGCCGCGATCGGCGAGGGGGTCGCCGGCTGGCGGATCGGCGAGCGCGTCGCCGCCTGGCTGGGCTATGGCGCCGCGCGCGAGCAGGTCGTAGTCCCGGCCGAGGCCGCGGTGAAAATCCCCGGCGGCCTCGACGATGCCCAGGCGGCCGGCCTTTTCGTCACCTATGGCACGGCGATGCATGGGCTGATCCAGCGCGCTGGCCTCAAGGGCGGCGAGACGCTGGCGATCCTGGGCGCGGCCGGCGGCGCGGGTCTGGCGGCGGTCGAGATCGGGGCGCTGCTCGGTGCCCATGTCATTGCCTGCGCTTCCTCGGCCGACAAGCTCGCACTCGCCCGCGAGCACGGCGCCCAGGAAGAAATCGATTACACGACCGAGGATATCAGGGCAGGCCTGCGCCGGCTGACCGAGGGACGCGGCGTGGATGTGCTCTACGACACGGTCGGTGGCGATCTGGCCGAGCCGGCCATCCGGTCCATGGCCTGGGAGGGGCGCTATCTTGTGGTCGGCTTCGCCGGCGGCGCGATTCCGAAGATTCCGCTCAACCTGCTGCTGCTGAAGGGCTGCGATCTGCGCGGCGTGTACTGGGGCGATTTCGTCCAGCGTGAGCCGGCGGCCCAGCGCCGCAACATGGAGCGGCTGCTGGGCTGGGCGGCGGGCGGCCATATCCGCGCGCATGTCCATGCCGAAATCCCGCTGGAGCGCTGGGTCGAGGCCTATGCGCTGATCGGCGACCGCAAGGCCAAGGGCAAGGTCGTGCTGACGCTCTGACCCAGCCCCTACAGTTCCGCCATGGCCTTCTTCGCCCTCTCGCGATGCTCGACCGTGATCGACCCGGCGACAGCAGCCAACGCCGCCGCGAGCACCGCCGCATCGTCGGTGAATCCAAGGAAGGGCATGATGTCGGGCAAAGCATCAATCGGCAGCACGAAATAGCCCAGTGCGGCCAGCAGCGTCAGCCTAACGCGGCGCGGCGTCGCCGGATCGCGGGCGCAGATCCACGCCGCCAGCAGGTCTTCGGCGAAGGGGATGCGCTTGGCAACGCGCTTCAGCCGCCCGAGGAACTCGGAACCGAAACGTGCCTCGTCGCGCAGGCTCTTGCGGATCGCTGCCATCTCTTCCTCCGTGAAACGGGAGGTGAAACCGTCGCTCATCTCTGCCCCTCCTGAGGGCCGGTGGTGATGCCGCATGATTCCGCGATCGCAACCTACCCGCAATGTCGAAAGATGTGGCCTCGCGAGAAACCACGCACAAGAGGTCCGCCAAGCGGCGCACGAAGAATCCGGCTTGGAGCCGACGGGTCGGAGGCTTAAACGCGTCCATCGACCTTTCAGGATCAGGACAGGCCCAATGCAGCTCGATTCCTCCATCGCCGCCATCGTCACAGGCGGCGCCTCGGGCCTCGGCGAGGCCACTGCACGCATGCTGGCGGGGCACGGCGTCAAGGTCGCGCTGTTCGACCTCAACGCCGAGCGCGGCGAACAGGTCGCAGCCGAGATCGGTGGCCTCTTTGTCGCCTGCGACGTGACCAGCGAGACCTCCGTCGATCAGGCCCTGGCGACGGCCCGCGCCGCTCAGGGCATCGCCCGGATTGTCGTCAACTGCGCCGGCATCGCGCCCGGCCGCCGCATCGTCTCGAAGAAGCGCGAGACCGGCGAGCTGATCGCGCATGACACGGCGCTGTTCGAGAAAGCCGTCGCGATCAACCTGACCGGGACCTTCCGCCTGATCGCGAAATCGGCCGCGGCGCTTGCCGGCCTCGACCCGGTCACAGTCGATGGCGGGCGCGGCGTCTTCATCTGCACCGCCTCGATCGCGGCCGAGGACGGCCAGATCGGCCAGGCCGCCTATGCCGCGTCAAAAGCCGGCGTCGCCGGCATGACCCTGCCGATCGCCCGCGAACTCGCCTCGGTTGGCATCCGCGTCATGACGATCATGCCCGGCCTGTTCGAGACGCCGATGTTCGACGGCCTGCCCGAGGAGGCGCGCGCCTCGCTCGCCGTCTCGGTGCCGCACCCCTCGCGGCTCGGCAAGCCGTCGGAATACGCGACGCTGGTCAAAAGCATCGTCGAGAACGACATGCTCAACGGCAGCGCGATCCGCCTCGACGGGGCGCTGCGCATGGCGCCGAAATAGGAAGACCTGCGGTGGCTGACGCAGTCCCGTTCGAAAAGCTCCACAGGGACGGCAGCCTCTGGGCCAGGGGCCAGAAGCTCGACGGCGTGTTCACCGGCTACTGGGAGTGGTTTCGCAAGGACGGGACCAGACTGCGCTCGGGGCATTTCGACAAGGGCGAGCAGGTCGGCAAATGGACGACCTATGACGCGAAGGGCGAGCCTTACAAAGTCACGCGGATGCGCAATAGCGGGACCTGAGCGCGGTATCCGCTACGCCTGCACGATCCGGTAGACCTCGCCGGCGCTGCGATCGCGATAGAGGTCCACCCGCTCGCCGTTCCAGTGATAGTCGAGATGCCGGCCCTGCACCGGGTTCGACGCGCCGTCCGGATAGAACAGCCCGACGCATTCCCCGCCCGAGCGGCGCACGCTCGGATAGACCACGCCGTCGGAGCCCGCATCGCGCAGCAGGCTGCCCAGCGCCTGGCTTTGCGCGTAATCGGCCGGGTCGAGCATCGGGGCACCGGCCGCCCCCAGCCCGCGCAGATCATGCAGCGAGGCCGAGATGTCGAGCAAGATCTCGCGGAACTGCGAGGTCCAGCCCGCCGGCTGCTTCGTGGCAGCCATGAAGCGGGCATGGTGATGCACCGTCTCGAACAGCGCCACCTCGAAGCTGTCGCCGGCATAGAGCACGCCGAAGCGCCCGGCGGAGAAGCGGCTCGGCCGGTCGGGACTGACATGGGTGAAGGGCGCCATCAGCCAGCTCGCGCCCGGGCCGGCGACGCGCCTGGCCGGGGGAACCAGATCGAGATTGCCGATCGCTTCCATCAGGCGCGGATTGGTCTTCTGCTCGGCGGCCAGCAGCAATGGCCAGTCGGCCGGATCGGCAATGTCCTCGAACAAATCGATCGGCGGGAACAGGCTGCGGATGATCCTGACCGCGCCCCGCCAGCCGATCTCGGCGACGGGGATACTAGTCGAGTCGATCACCAGCCGCCCCGCTCGTCGTCGAGATAGCGCCGGACCCGCATCAGATCGGTCAACTCGCCGCCGAGCATCACCTGCAGCGCTGAGCGCCCGGCAAAGACCGCGTTCGCCGCCTGGATCCAGTCATAGCCGCGCTGCGGCTCGCGGAAGATGATGCGCAGCGCCTTGTGAATGCCCATCAGGTTGGAGAGCCTGGCCTTGCCGTCGCGCGAGATCCGGCCGATTTGCCCGGCTTTCCAGCGGCCATAGCTGCGTGCCGGCAGGTCGAGCAGCATCGCGGCCTGCTCGTCGGTCAGGCGCCAGAGCCGGAACAGATTGACGGCGGCGCGGAACATCGCCGCCGCCTCGGGATCGGAAATCGGCTCTGGCAGGAAGTCGCGAGCCGTCGTATCGACCTGCAGCAAGGCGCTCATGCGATCTCATCCATTTGGCATAAAATGGGAGAGATCGCGCCAAATGGCAAGAGTGACCTATTCGGCTGCCTTCGCCGGCTTGATCTCGTGCTTCAGGATCAGCGGCGTCTGCGCCAGCGCGAACAGCATGGTCAGCGGCATCACGCCCCAGACCTTGAAGGCGACCCAGAAATCCTGGGTCTGCGTGCGCCAGACCACCTCGTTCAGCGCCGCCAGCACGAAGAAGAACAGGCCCCAGCGCAGGGTCAGCTTGCGCCAGCCCTCCTCGTCGAGCTGCAGCACCGTCTCCAGCACCAGCGCCAGCAGCGAGCGGCCGAAATACAAACCGCCCAGCAAAACGCAGCCGAACAGCGCGTTCACGATGGTCGGCTTCACCTTGATGAAGAAGGCATCGTCGAGCGCGATCGTCAGCCCGCCGAACACCGACACCACGACCGCATTGACGATCGCCATGCGCGGCAGGTAGCCCATCAGGATTCGCGACAGCACGAGCGCCACCAGCGAGGCGACCATGAAGATGCCGGTCGCAACAAAGATGCGCCGGTCGCTCGCGACGCCGAACAGCCGGTCGCCATAGGAATTGGCGAAGAAGAAGATCGCCAGCGGCCCGAATTCGAGCGCCAGCTTCAAAATCGGGTGGACATTGCGCCGATGAAGCATCTTCTCCGTCACGGCCTCGGCCGTTTCGGCTCCGCTGTCGCTCGTCATGCCGCTTCTCCCAATCCAGATACAGCGCGGGCGAAGTCCTGGGCCGAGAACGGCTCCAGATCCTCGACGCTCTCGCCGACGCCGATGAAATGCACCGGCAGAGAAAATTTCGCGGCCAGCGCCACCAGGATGCCGCCGCGCGCCGTGCCGTCGAGCTTGGTCATCACCAGCCCGGTGACGCCGGCCGTCTCGCGGAAGGCCTCGACCTGGCTGACCGCGTTCTGGCCGACGGTCGCGTCCAGCACCAGCAGCGCCGCATGCGGCGCTTCGGGATCGAGCTTGCGGATGACGCGGACCACCTTGGCGAGTTCGTCCATCAGACCCGTCTTGTTCTGCAATCGCCCGGCGGTATCGACCAGCAGCACGTCAGTGCCGGCGGCCTTCGCCTTCTGCAGCGCCTCGAAGGCGAGCCCCGAGGCATCGGCGCCCTGGTTGCCGGAGACGACCTCCGCCCCGGTACGCTCGCCCCAGACCTTGAGCTGCTCGATCGCCGCCGCGCGGAAGGTATCTCCCGCTGCCAGCATCACGGATTTGCCCTCGGCCCTGAACTTGGCTGCGAGCTTGCCGATCGTCGTCGTCTTGCCCGAGCCGTTGACCCCGACCATCAGGATCACGAACGGCTTTTTCGTGGCGTCGATGATGAGCGGCTGCGCCACCGGCGTCAGGATCGCCTCGACCTCGCGCGCCAGGATCGCCTTGACCTCGGCGGGCTCGATTTGCCGGTCGTAGCGGCCGTCGCCGACCGCCTTGGCGACGCGGGCTGCGGTGGCGAGGCCGAGATCAGCCTGGATCAGGATGTCCTCGAGGTCTTCCAGCGTGCCGGCATCGAGCTTGCGCTTGGTGAAGAGGTCGGTGATCCCGGTCGTCAGCGCCGACGAGGTCCGCGACAGGCCCTCGGTCAGCCGGCGCCACCAGCTCCGCTTCGGCTCGGGCGCTGCCACGGGCGCCACGATCACCGGCGCAGCCTGGACCGGCGCGGGCTCCGGCATGGCGATCGGCAGCGGGCCGGCCTCGCCGCTCAGCAGTTCCGGCGCGATCGGCGCGTCCTCGAGCGGAGCCTCGGGCGGCACCTCGGCAGGCACGGCCGGAACGGCGGGCGCAGGCGTATCGGGCTCCGGCTCAGTGCCGAACAATCTCGAAAAGAAGCCGCGCTTCTTTTGTTCGTTCTCGCTCATCATTCTTCCCGTGGCCTTGCCGCAGAGCGGCTCGTGCTTGCGCCGCACGGTGGCCTTCGTTAGCGCAATGCCATGACCGCGCCCGACCGACCAGAGATTTCACAACCACGCGACGAGCCGCCGCTGCCGTTTCCGCTGCTCTATCGCGACGCGATGATGCTGGTCATCGACAAGCCGGCCGGGCTCCCCTCGCATCGCGGACCCCAGGCCAAGCGCCGGATCATCCCGGTCCTGACCGACCATCTCGACGCACTGCGCTTCGGCCTGCCGCGCCGTCCCGAAGCCGCGCATCGGCTCGACAAGGACACCTCCGGCTGCCTGATCCTCGGCCGTCATCCCCGCGCCATGGCCGAGCTCAACCAGATGTTCCGCGACGGCAAGATCGACAAGACCTATTGGGCGATCGTGCAGGGCAGCCCTGAATCCCATGTGGGCCTGATCGACCTCGCGCTCGGCAAGCGTGCGCCCGATCGCGGCTGGTGGATGAAGGTCGATCCCGATGGCCTGCCCTCGCAGACGCGCTACCGGGTCATGGGACGCGGCACCGGCGAGACCGGCCCCCTCGCCTGGCTCGAACTCGAACCGCTGACCGGCCGCACGCATCAGCTTCGCGTCCATTGCGCCTCGTCCGGCTGGCCGATGCTCGGCGACGAAATCTATGGCGATGCACCGCGCGAGGGCGGCCCCGGCCTGCAGCTCCATGCGCGCGCCGTCACCGTCCCGCTCTACCGCAAGAAGCCGCCGATCCACGTCGAGGCGCCGCCGCCCGCGCATATGGAAGCAGCGTTGCGCGCTTGCGGCTGGGCACCAGCCTTAACCAGCCCCTAACGCAACCCGCGCGCCGCGCCGGGCGACCCGCAACGCTTCCCTAAGACGGCTCTGCTAGAGGCTGGTCTCCCATCGCGCGGACGAGGCCAATGCTGGACACGCAAGCCATTTCGGCGGACGAAAGCGCTGCGCTGCTGGGCATCGAAGCCGCCCGTGCACAGGCTGCCAGTGCGCCCGGCGGCGATCTCGCAACCCTGCTCGGCTGGGTCGAGGGCTATCTCATGGGCAGCCATGTCGATCTCGGCCGCAGCGGCGCGGTCTGCCCCTTCACCCGTCAGGCCGCCAAGCTCGACACGGTGCGCCTCGCGGTGAGCCCGGCCGGTCCCAACGATGAGGCGAGTACCTTCGCCCTGATCCGCGCCAGCTTCGCCGAACTCGAAGCTATCCCCGCCAAGGCCTCGATGGCGCATTTCCGCACCGTGATCATCGGCTTCCCCGCCTGCACGGCTGAGGACGGCATCGCCATGCTCCGTCGCGTGCAGGACCGCCACAAATTCTATTCGCTCTCGCGCAACCGGATGATCGGCCTGATGTACGCCCAATCCGACGCGCCGGGCCTGTGGAACCCCGATTTCCGGCCGCTGCGCTCGCCTTATCCCATCCTCGCCATCCGCCACATGGTCGAGCACGACGCGCCCTTCGCCGCGCGTCACCCGTTGTTGCTGCTGCCCTATCTGGCGCGCTTCCCCTTCGCCGGGCTGAAGCGGCTTTTCGCGCATTGGCGGCGGGCGCCGGCCTCGTGACGCTCGTCGCAAGCCCTAGCGCGACAGAGGGCGCCAGCCACGAGCGGCGCGCGGCACCCACTCGCGACGCGACGCTTCGCCTCGGCCTGGTCGATGAGGTCGAGGCGTTCCTGGCGCTGCGCGAGGAGTGGGACGCACTTTTCGAGCGCGCCGCCCTGCCGCATCAGGTCTTCCAGAGCCATGTCGTGCTGCGCCACTGGGCCGCGCATTATCTTGACGCCCAGACGCGCCTGAGCATCGTGACGCTGCGCCGTGACGGCCGGCTCGTGATGGTGTGGCCGCTGGTCCGCCAGCGCCGCTTCGGCATCGTGACATTGCGCTTCATGGGCATCCCCATCGCGCAGTTCGGCGACGTCCTGGTCGAGCAGACGGGCGACGAGGCGGATCTGTTGGCCATGGGTTGGCGCGCCGTCCGCGCGTTGAAGGCCGACATCTTCGAGGCCCGCAAGCTCCGCGCCGATTCGGTGCTGGCGGCTTCGGGGCTGCTGGGCGGGGCAGCCGCCACCGAACAGATCGAGGCGCCCTTCGCCTGTCTCGTTCGTCGCGTCGGCCAAGACGGTCCAAGCCAGGCCTATCCGGCGCGCGAGCGCTCGAACCATCGCAGGCGGCTGCGGCGGCTGGCCGAGCGCGGCCCGCTGACCTTCGATCTGGTCGCGCCCGGCCCTGAGGCTGCCGAACTGTCCGGCGAGGCCGTCGCGATGAAGCAGGCCGCGCTGCGGCGCCATGGCATCATCGCGCCGGCGATCTCGGATCCCCGCTTCGCAACCTTCTTCCGCGATCTCGCCGGCGACGCGGCGGGCGGTTCACCGTTGCGGATCGCGCTGATCCACTGCGGCGGGCAGCCGATCGGCATCGATCTGTCGCTCGACTGCAAGGGCACCAGCTTCGGCCATGTCATCGCTTCGCACCCCGACCATGAGCGCGGCGGCGTCGGCGGCATCCTGATCCAGCACAGCTTCGCCGGCGCCAAAGCGCGCGGCAACACGGTGTTCGATCTGCTTGGCCCAGCCGATCCCTACAAGCTGGAACATGCCGACGGCACCACCTCCGTCGCGGATCGCGCTCTGCCGCTCTCGCTCAAGGGCAAAATCGCCTGCGGGCTCGGGCTGCAACGGCTGCGTCCGGCACTGAAGACCGCCATCAAACGCTTGCCGGCGCCCCTGACCCGGCCGCTCGCCGCCTGGCGCACCCCTTCGGAGTAACGGTCTGGCCGGTCAGCTGGCGATCGCATCCATCGCGCGGGCGAGCTTGACGTCGAGTTCGGTCAATCCGCCGGCGTCATGCGTCGCCAGCGTCACCTCGACGGTGCGGTAGACATTCGACCATTCGGGGTGGTGGTCCATGGCTTCGGCCAGCAGCGCCACCCGGGTCATCCAGCCGAAGGCCTCGCTGAAATCGCGGAAGACAAAGCGTTTGGTGATGGCCTCGCGCCCCTCGACCAGCTTCCAGCCGGTCAGCGTCGTCAGGGCTTCGTTGCGGGCATCGGGGCCCAGTCGCTTAGGCATCGTCATCTCCGCTGGAACTCGCCCCGCGTCATCCGGTTTGGATAGGACGGCCCCAGCGGATAGGCCGCCTCCAGCACATAAGGCCCGCCGCCGACCGAATCGCGCGACGACATCAGCGCCAGCCGCCGCGTCGTGAAGGTGATCGGGCGGATGATCGGATGGGCGCTGAGATAATGCGCGACATCCATCGGCGAGGTGTCGCGCAGGCGCGCCAGCGTCACATGCGGCACGAATTTGCGCCCTTCGGGGGGCAGGCCAAGTCGGCGCATCAGCCGCTCGAGATCGGCCTGGAGCTCGCTGAGCTTCGCATTCGGCTGCACCCGCGCGAAGACGGCGCGTGGCTTGTCGCCGCCGAAACTGCCGATCTCGTCGAGCGTCACCTCGAAGGGGTAGCTGCGGATATCGCCGAGGAATTCGTCGAGATCATTCGCCGTGCGGCGGTCGACATCGCCGAGGAAGCGCAGGGTGATGTGATAATCGGCCGGATCGATCCAGCGCGCCCCGACCAGTCCGCCCCGGTGCAGCGTCAACGCCGAGGCAACCTCGGCGGGAATCTCCAGAGCTGTGAACAGCCTCGGCATGTGCGAATCAGTGCCAGCTTTTTGTGACTCTGGCGAGACGAAAAGCCGGGCACATGCCGCCTTAAGCGACAGCGCCCATGCTCGCGGCCGTCATGCTCGCCCTTGTGGCGAGCATCCACGTCTTGGTCACAGGGCTGGACGAGCGAAGACATGGATGGTCGGGACAAGCCCGACCATGACGAAAGCGGGCTCCTAGGGGCAGGGATTGCCCACGAGCTGGTGGATCGCGTCGATCTTCGCCTCGATCTCCGGCGACAGCGTCACGCCGATCGAGGCGATATCCGTCTTGAGCTGCTCCATCTTGGTCGCGCCGATGATGTTGGCGGTGACGAAGGCGCGCGAATTGACGAAGGCCAGCGCCATCTGCGCGGGATCGAGGCCCGCTTCCCTGGCGACGGCGATGTACTGCTTGATCGCCTCTTCCGTGCCGGCACCCTGATAGCGCTGGCCACGGTCGAACAGCGTCGTGCGCGCACCTGCGGGCCGCGCACCATCGAGATATTTGCCGGTCAGGAAGCCCTGCGCCAGCGGCGAATAGGCCAGCAGCCCGACATCCTCGCGGATCGCGATCTCGGCCAGCGCCGTCTCGAAAGTCCGGTTGAGCAGGCTGTAGGCGTTCTGGATCGACTGGACGCGCGGCGTCCCGCGCGCGGCTGCGTCCTGCACGAAGCTCATCGTGCCCCAGGCGCTCTCGTTGGAGAGGCCGAGATGGCGGATCTTGCCCTGCTTGACGATTTCGGCGAAGGCGTCGAGCTGCTCGGCAATCGGCGTCTCGTCGTCGGGCCGTTCGAAGGCGGCCTTGGAGAAGCGCGTCGGATTCGAGCCCCAGGGCATCGGCCGCTCGGGGAAATGGATCTGGTAGAGGTCGATGTAGTCGGTCTGCAGCCGCTTCAGGCTCTTGTCGACGGCCTCAACGATCTGCTTGCGCGTGACCCGCGTCGGGCCCTTGTCGTCGCGCACCCAGTCGAAGGTCCCGCGCCCGACGACCTTTGAGGCGAGGATGATCTTGTCGCGATTGCCCCGCGCCTTGAACCAAGTGCCGATGATCCGCTCGGTCGCGCCCTGCGTCTCCGGCTTGGGCGGAATCGCATACATCTCGGCCGTGTCGAAGAAATTGACGCCCTGGTCGAGGGCGTAGTCCATCTGCTCATGGCCCTCGGCTTCGGTGTTCTGCTGGCCCCAGGTCATGGTTCCCAGGCAGATCACCGAGACCTTCAGATCGGTGCGCCCAAGGCGGCGGTATTCCATGGCGATGCAACTCCGGAAGCAGCGGGCGAAAGGCGCGCGATCAGCAGATGAGGCGGGAAGCAGACTGGCGAGCCGAGAGGCCCGTCAGGGTTTGGTCGGCAGCGTCGAAAGGAAGCGCTCGACCGTGGGCAGGATATTGCGGACGATGACGCGGACGCCTTCAGCCGTTGGATGGAGCAGATCGGGCTGGTTGAGCGCGCGGTCGCCCGCAATGCCCTCCAGGAAGAAGGGGTAAAGCACCAGCCCGTGGCTCTTCGCAAGCTCCGGGTAAATGGCGTCGAAGCGCGAAGCATAATCCGCGCCGAGATTGCGCGGCGCATACATGCCGGCGAGCAAAACCGGGATGCCGCGCGCCTTCAACCGCGTGATGATCGCCTCCAGCCCCTTGCGGGTCGTCGCCGGATCGAGCCCGCGCAGGGCGTCATTGGCACCGAGTTCGACGATGACGCCGTCCGTCCCGTCGGCCACAGACCAGTCGAGCCGCTCGAGCCCGCCCTGGACCGTATCGCCCGAGACGCCGGCATTCACGATTTCGACAGCGATACCCTTCTGGCGCAGCGCTTGCTCGAGAACCGGCGGAAACGCCGCACTGCCCGGCAGGTTGTAGCCGGCGGTGAGACTGTCCCCGAGCGCCACGAGCTTCAGGGTGCGCGCCGGCGTCGCTGTCTGGGCCGAACTCTGGGACATGCTCGCAACCGGAAACAGTAGTAAACACAACAATCCCGCGCAGAGAGATTGGAGAAGTGCCCGGCCACGCCCATATCGGCGATCTGAGGGGCACAAGGGCGGTTTGCCCCGCTCGGGCCGCGTTTCGGTGCGAGCAGGGACGCTGATGGATGTCGAAGTCAGGATCATTGGATGATGAGCGAAGTGCGCGTCCCACCGACAGAGCAGCCGGCGATCGAATTGCGGGATGTCGAACTTAGTTTGGGGCGTGCGGCCGCCCGCGTCCATATCCTCAAGGGCGTTTCTTTGTCGCTCGCCGCCGGGCAGGCGACCGGGCTAGTCGGCCCCTCCGGCTCCGGCAAGTCCACGTTGCTGATGACCATGGCCGGGCTGGAGCGACCTGACGCCGGCAGCGTGAAGGTCGCCGGGCAGGAGCTCGGCGCGCTCGACGAGGACGGTCTCGCCGTCTTCCGCGGCCGCCATATCGGCATCGTCTTCCAGTCCTTCCATCTCGTCCCGACGATGACGGCGCGCGAGAACGTCGCCCTGCCGCTGGAATTGGCCGGAGCCGGCGATGCCTTCGCCCGCGCCGAGGCCGAATTGCGCAATGTCGGCCTCGGCGACCGCATGGACCACTACCCGGCGCAGTTGTCGGGCGGCGAGCAGCAGCGCGTCGCCATCGCGCGTGCCGTTGCGCCGGATCCCGCCATCCTCGTCGCCGACGAGCCGACCGGCAATCTCGACGAAAACACCGGCCGCTCGATCGTCGACCTGATCTTCGCGCTGCGGCGCGAGCGCGGCGCCACGCTTGTTCTGGTCACCCACGATCTCTCGCTGGCCGCGCTCTGCGACCGCACCGTGCGCCTGCGCGCCGGACGGATCGAGACGGACGTTCCCGCCAGCGCCGACGCTGTGGTGGCCTGACCATGCACGGCACCGTCAAGCCCGCGCCCGCGGCACCTTCCGGCACCGCCGGAATTTCGCTCGCCTTCCGTCTCGCCTGGCGCGATCTGCGCGGGGGTCTGCGCGGCTTCGGCGTCTTCATCGCCTGCCTTGCGCTCGGCGTCATGACGATCGCCGCCGTCGCCTCCGCCTCGCGCGGCCTGACCGAAGGCCTGTCGCGCGAAGGCCGCCGCATCCTCGGCGGGGATGCCGCCTTCAGCCTGATCCATCGCGAGGTAACGCCGCAGGAACTCGCCTTCCTCACCGGCAAGGGCACGGTCTCGACCATCGCGACGATGCGCGCCATGGCCAATGCCGGCGACAAGGGCGCCGCGCTGGTCGAGATCAAGGCGGTCGATGCAGGCTATCCCGGCATCGGCGACCTCGTCACCGAGCCGCAGAACCCCGTCGCGGAATTGCTCGGGCAGCGCGATGGTGTGTTCGGCGCGGTTGCCGATCCCGTCCTGTTCGGCCGGCTCGACCTGAAGCCCGGCGATGTCGTCCTGATCGGCGCGGCACGGGTGCAGCTTCGCGCCAATCTCGTCTCCGAGCCCGACAAGATCGCCGCTGGCGTCGGTTTCGGCCCGCGCCTGCTGATCTCGCAGGAGGCGCTGCGCGCCACCGGCCTGCTCCAGCCCGGCAGCCTGGTGCGCTGGACCTACCGCGTCGCGCTCCCGCCCCAGGCATCCGGCGACGACGCCCTCGACGCGCTGATCGCCGATGCAGGCACGCAGCAACGCGATGCCGGCTGGGAAATCCGCTCCCGCGCCAATGCGAATCCCGGCTTCCAGCGCAATCTCGAGCGCTTCACCCAGTTCCTGACCCTGGTCGGCCTGACCGCGCTGCTCGTCGGCGGCGTCGGCGTCGCCAATGCCGTGCGCCGCTTCGTCGAGGCCAAGAAGCTCGACTTCGCCACGATGAAGGCGGTCGGCGCCACCGGCGGCCGCGTCGTTGCGATCCATCTCACCGAGGTGATGCTGGTCGCCGTGCTCGGCACCGGCATCGGCCTCGCGCTTGGCGCAGCCGCACCCTTCGCGCTCAGCGCAGCGCTCAAGACCGTCTTGCCCGTGCCCTTCGAGCCGACGCTGGCGCTGGGCGAACTCGGCGTCGCCGCACTCTACGGGCTGCTGACGGCGCTCGTCTTCGCGATCCTGCCCCTCGGCCGCGCCCATGACGTGCCGGTCTCGGCGCTGTTTCGCGACCAGATCGAACCCGATGCCCGCCGTCCGCGCGCGATCTACCTCGCCATCTGCGCGCTGGCGCTGGCGGGGCTCGTCGGCGTCGCGCTCGCCTTCGCCTATGACCGGCGCATCGCGCTGATCTACATCGCCGTGATGACCGGCATCTTCCTGCTGCTGCGTGGCGTCTCCACCGGCCTGATGGGGCTCGCCCGCAAGCTGCCGCGGCCGAAGAACCCCTCGCTGCGCATGGCGCTGGCCAACAGCTACCGCCCCGGCGCGCTTACGCCCTCTCTGGTGCTGTCGCTCGGCCTGGGCGTCGCGCTGCTCTCGGCGCTGGCCTTCATCGACACCAGCCTGACCCGGCAGCTGACGCAGGCCTTGCCCCAGGCCGCGCCGAGTTTCTTCTTCCTCGACATTCCCAACGCCGATTCGGCCCGCTTCGACGCCGTCCTGCACGAGGAGCGTCCCGGAGCGACGCTCGCCCGCGTGCCGATGATGCGCGGCCGCATCGTCTCGGTGAACGGGGTGCGCGCCGAGGACATCAAGGCCTCCGAGCAATCCGCCTGGGTGCTCGATGGCGACCGCGGCATCACCTATTCCGACACCCTCCCCGAGGGCTCGAAGCTCGCCGAAGGCGAGTGGTGGCCGGCCGATTATCGCGGCGAGCCGCTGGTCTCCTTCGATGCGCAGAACGCCGCCGGCATCGGACTGAAGATCGGCGACAGGCTCACCGTCAACGTGCTCGGCCGCAACATCACGGCGCGCGTCGCCAATCTGCGCGCAGTCGAATGGCGCTCGCTCGGCATCAATTTCGTCATGCTGTTCTCGCCCAACACCTTCGCCGGCGCGCCCCACACCAACCTCGCCACCATCACGCCTGCGCCCAATGGCGCAGGCGGAACCGACGCCGCGTTGCTGCGCCGGCTCGCCGTGGAATTCCCCTCGGTGACGGCCGTTCGGGTCAAGGACGCGCTCGAGGCGATCAACACCATCGTCGGCCAGCTCGCCACCGCGATCCGCGGCGCGTCGGGCCTCGCCATCGCCGCCAGCCTGCTCGTCCTGGGCGGAGCCCTGGCCGCCGGACAACGGGCGCGGCTCTATGACGCGATGATCCTGAAGACCCTCGGGGCAACACGCCGCTTCATACTTTCGTCGTACGCCCTCGAATACGCCGCGATCGGCCTCGTCTCGGCGCTGTTCGGCGTTGTCGCAGGGGCTCTCGCGGGCTGGGGCGTCGTGACGCAAGTGATGAAGATCGAATTTGTCAGTGACCCCACCGGGGCGTTACTGGCCGCGACTGCGGCCGTCGGCGTCACTGTGCTGTTTGGGCTCACCGGCACGCTAAAAATACTGTCGAAAGCGCCGGCTTCTCATCTGCGGAATTTATGATGACTATCTATGAACGACTCGCGATAAACATTACACGCACGTAATTTTGCATGGTTGGGGCGTCGCGTTTCTTAAAGCCCCGCGTCTTAACCATGCCGGCCCTTGTAAGAAACGGCGAACCCCCTCATATTCCTGGCATCGCCACGGTTGTGCGCGACGACAGGCCATCGCCGGGGGCGATGCCGTCTTCGGAATCACTGTCAGGGGAAACTCGCTCCATGAGCAACTTCGACCGCAATGCTCCAGTCTGGGGTGCCGGCCGCGCCCAGCAGACCAGCGCCGTCGAGATGGATCAGGGCCTGCGCTCGTTCATGCTCGGCGTCTACAACAACATGTCGATCGGCCTGGCCATCACCGGTCTCGCCGCGATCGGCATCTCGATGCTGGCGATCGCCGGCGTCTCGCCCAGCGGCAAGGTCACCGCGCTGACGGAACTCGGTAAGGCGCTCTATCTCAGCCCGCTGAAGTGGGTCGTGATGCTGGCACCGCTCGCCTTCATCATGTTTTTCTCCTTCAAGGCCGAGAGCATGAGCTCCTCGACCGCACGCGCCATGTTCTTCGCCTTCGCGGCGGTGATGGGTGTGTCGCTGTCGTCGATCTTCGTCGTCTTCACCGGCGAGTCGATCACCAAGGTGTTCTTCATCACGGCCGCGACCTTCGGGGCGCTCAGCCTCTACGGCTACACCACGAAGAAGTCGCTGTCGGCGATGGGGTCGTTCCTGATCATGGGCCTGATCGGCCTCGTGATCGCCTCGGTGGTCAACATCTTCCTGGCCTCGAGCGCGCTGTCCTTCGCGATTTCGGCGATCGGCGTGCTGGTCTTCGCCGGCCTGACCGCCTGGGACACCCAGCGCCTGAAGGACATGTACCTCTATTCGGACATGGATGCGGAATCGGCCGCGAAGCTCTCGGTGAACGGCGCTCTGTCGCTCTACCTGAACTTCATCAACATGTTCCAGATGCTGCTCTCGCTGTTCGGCAGCAAGCAGGAGTGATCTGATCCTGCCCATCATCCGGGCAGGGCATGCGAGGACAACGAGCCCCGGCCGCAAGGCCGGGGCTTTTCTTTTGGCGCCCCGCCGGACCATCATGGCGTCATGACCTCGCTTTCGATCCGCCCGGCCACGCCCGACGACATTCCCGCCATCGCCGCGATCTATGGCGACGCCGTACTCAACGGTACCGCCTCCTGGGAGATCGAGCCGCCCGATGAGGCCGAACTGCTGCGGCGCTATGAGGCCATCCTTGCCGGCGGCTATCCTTATCTTGCTGCCGAGCGTGACGGCCTGCTGCTCGGCTATGCCTATGCCAGCGCCTATCGCCCGCGTCCGGCTTATCGCGCGACCGTCGAGAACTCGATCTACATCGCGGCGGGCGCGCAGGGCTCAGGCATCGGCAGCGCGTTGCTCGCCGGGCTGATGCATGACTGCGCCAGCCGCGGCTTCCGCCAGATGATCGCCGTGATCGGAGACGGCACCGGCGCCTCGGTCGGCTCGCGCCGCCTGCACGAGCGCGCCGGCTTCCGCCTGATCGGCGTCGCCGAGAAGATCGGCTTCAAGCACGGCCGCTGGCTCGACCAGATGCTGATGCAGAAGGAACTGGGCGAGGGAAGCGCAGCGCCGCCAACGGCGTAAGCGCCGGAAGACTCTAGCTGACCACGCTCAGCTTCTTGTCCAGCACGCGCAGCACCCGCGACAGTTCCGGGCCGCGCTTCAGCACCAGCCCCGTCACGGCCACCACCGAATAGGCGCCCTGCCGCTTGGCCAGCGCCGGGTCCTTGACGATGCGATAAAGCGGCACCTCAGACGAGCGCCGATAGACCGAGAACTGGGCCTTGTCCTTCAGGAAATCGATGGCGTAGTCGCGCCATTCACCGGCCGCGACCATCCGGCCATAGAGGTTGAGCAGTTCCGAAAGCTCGCGACGGTCGAAGGTGACTGTGGCCGGTTTCGATGCGCCGGGGAACGGGATGACCCCGGCCGTCGGCTGCGATTGCGGCGTGTCGCTCTCGCTCATTGCGCCTCCCGATCGGCGGTCGCCTGCGACCGCCCTGATGCTTGGCAGCCGATGATGCTCTCGCGATGCTGCGCTGGCAAGCAATGCCGACTGGCACGCAATAAGGGCTGAAGAACCAGCCGGTGCCGGGTCTGGCTCCGTGATCACCCGCTGGCGTTTCGATCACGGCTTCGTCAGCATCGCCGCATTTTCGCCCCGATCAGGCCAAGCGTCCGCCCTGTTGCGCGGTTCGAATGCTGATGTTGCCTCGACGGCCCGGCTCTGCCGATCTCCGGTTTGTCAGCCCCCCAGCCCCCCGGGAATCTGGTGGAGCCGGGCCATCCAGTCCAGGCCAACTCAGCGGCTGGCGTTCACGCCGGCCGTTTTTCTTATGAGCTATTCCGTTCAGCGCGCTTGCCGATGATATTCGGGGTTGGGCCGCATATCGACAGCCGAAGCCATCCGGTTCGACATGTTGAAGAAGGCAGCGACGGCCGCGACATCCCAGACGTCGCGCTCGCTGAATCCGACCGCCCGAAGTGCGGCGCGATCCACGTCTCCGATCAGGTGCGGCGTCTCCGTCAGCTTCACGGAAAAATCGAGCATGGCGCGATGCCGCGGCGACAGATCGGCCGCGCGGTAGTTCATCGCCATCAGCTCGCCCAGCACCGGATCGTCCGAGAGCTGGCGCACCGCCGCGCCATGGGCGCTCAGGCAGTAGTAGCAGCGATTCACGCTGGAGACCGCGACCGCGATCATCTCCCGCTCCAGCTTCGACAAGCCCGACGGCGCCAGCATCAGGTCGTTGTAGAAGGCCGCGAACGCCGAGAGCTTGGCGTCGTCATGGGCGTAACAGACCAGCACATTCGGCACAAAACCGAGCTTTTCCAGGCATTTGTCGAAATAGGCCTGATTCTCGGCACAAAGCGTGCCCGCCTTCAGGTCGAGCGCCATCGCGGCAGGAGGGACGTCCTGCCGTGCCGGCGTCTCTCCGGGCTTCGGTTTGTCATGTTTTACCGTCATGTTACGTCCTGTCGTGTCGTCCCGGGTCGTCGCCCTGCGTCGCGCCGAGATTGAAAGGCGCCACAGCCTATGTCATCGCTGCGGCAAAATAACAGGGGTGGACCATGGGCAAGCGCGTGACCAATGCGACGGCTGCGGCCGTTTCCGCAATCCAGAGCGCTGCCGCCGGCTTGTCGGGGCCGATGCCGGCCGAATTTCCGGGCCTGCTCTATGGCCGGGCCGTCGCCGAGGATCTCGAAGCCCTGCCGGCCGACATGCTGGCGCGTGCCGCGGCGGCCGCCTACGAGCACCTCACCGCGCCCCGGCGTCCCGAAACGATCAACCTGCGCTTCCGCGACGAGTCCTTCACTGGACAGGATCGCGAACACCAGCTCACGATCCTGGAAGTCGTCAACGAGAACAAGCCGTTTCTACTCGATTCAACGTTGTCGGAACTCACCGAGCAGGGCTACGAGCCGCGCCTCGTCGCCCACCCGATCCTGGCCGTCGCGCGCGATGGCGAGGGGCATTTCGTCTCGCTGGCAGGGGAAGCCGCCGGCCGCGCGCCGGAAGGCACCCGCCGCGAAAGCCTGATCCAGATCCACCTTGAACGGATCGATTCGGCCGAAGCCCGCGACCGGCTTCGCGCCGGGCTGGACAGCGTCTATGCCGATGTCGGCCTCGCGGTCGAGGATTGGGCGGCGATGCGCGGGCGCATCACCGAGGTGATCCAGGCCTATCGCGGCAACCCGCCGCCGCTGCCGGAGGACGAGGTCACTGAAGCGCTGCAGTTCCTCGAATGGATCGCCAGCGACAACTTCACCCTGCTCGGCATCCGCGCCTATCGCTTCCCCGGCGGAGACGCCGCCGCCGACCCGATCGACGGTTCGGGCCTCGGCATCCTGCGCGACCCCTCGGTGCGCGTGCTGCGCAAGAACAAGGAAATGGTCGTCACGACGCCGGAGATTCGCGCCTTCCTCGCCAAGCCGCAGGCGCTGATCATCACCAAGGCCAACGTCAAGAGCCGGGTGCACCGGCGCGTCCATCTCGACTATGTCGGCGTCAAGCTGTTCACGCCCGATGGCCGGCTCGACGGCGAACTGCGCATTGTCGGCCTTTTGACCTCGAACGCCTATACCGGCAGCGCGCGCGATATCCCCTATCTGCGCCTCAAGATCGACCGGGTCGTCAAGAACATCGGCTTCGACCCGGCGAGCTATTCGGGCCGTTCCCTGCTGAACGTGCTCGACGCCTATCCGCGCGACGAGCTCTTCCAGATCGACGCCGGCACGCTGGAGAGCTTCGCGCTCGCCATTCTGCAACTCACCGAGCGGCCGCGCATCCGCGCGCTCGCCCGCGTCGACGAGTTCGACCGTTTCGTCTCGATCCTCGTCTTCATCCCCAAGGACCGCTACGACACCCGCGTGCGCCGCCGCGTCGGCGAATTCCTCGCCGGCATCTATCAGGGCCGCATCTCGGCCGCCTATCCGGCTTATCCGGAAGGCCCGCTCGCCCGCACGCACTACATCATCGGTCGCGACGAGGGCAAAACCCCGAAGATCGATCGTCCCACGCTCGAATCCGGCATCAGCGCGATCGTGCGGACGTGGAGCGACGGGCTCAAGGACGTGCTCGATCAACAACGAGCCGGCCCCGCCGCCCGCACCCTGGCCGAGCGCTATTCGGAAGCGTTTGGCGCAGCCTATCGCGACCGCTTCTCGCCTGCCGACACGCTCGAAGACATCGACATCCTGCAGAAGCTGACGCCTGAGCGCGCTCGCGCCGTCAATCTCTACCGCCGCGAGGGTGACCCCGTCACGCGCGCCAATCTCAAGGTGTTTTCCCGCGGCGCGGCGATCTCGCTCTCGGCCCGCGTGCCGGTGCTGGAGAATATGGGCTTCCGCGTCGTCAACGAGCGCACCTACAACATCACGCCCCAGCCGGCCTCCGGCGAGGCCACCGACAGCACGCGCGTCTGGCTGCACGACATGACGCTGGAGCGCGCCGACGACGGCGAGATCGACGTCATCAGCCTCGACCCGACCATCGAAGCCGCGCTGATGGCGCAGTTCCGGGGGCTGGCCGAATCCGACCGCTTCGACCAACTCGTGCTGGCGGCGGGCCTCGCCTGGCGCGAGGCGGCGCTGCTGCGCGCGCTCGGGCGCTATCTGCGCCAGGTCGGCGCGCCCTATGCGCAGGGCTACATCGCCGACGCGCTGACGCGCCATGCCGGCATCGCCTCGGGCCTGGTCGCCCTGTTCATCGCCAAGTTCGACCCGCGCCTGAGCGATGCCGAGCGCACCGCCAGGACGGAGAGCGAACGAGCGGCGATCGAGACCGCGCTGGACGCCGTCACCAGCCTCGACGAGGACCGCATCCTGCGCCGCCTCGTCAACCTGATCGACGCGGCGCTACGCACCAACTTCTTCCAGATCGGCACTGATGGGCAGCCGCGCGGCACCATCTCGATCAAATACGACTGCGCCAGGGTCGATTCCCTGCCGCTACCGCGTCCGCTCTACGAGATCTTCGTCTATTCGCCGCGCGTCGAGGGCATTCATCTGCGCTTCGGCAAGGTCGCACGCGGTGGCCTGCGCTGGTCCGACCGGCCGCAGGATTTCCGCACCGAGGTGCTCGGCCTGGTCAAGGCACAGCAGGTCAAGAACGCCGTCATCGTGCCGGTGGGCGCCAAGGGCGGCTTCGTGCCCAAGCAATTGCCGCCCGCCTCCGACCGTCAGGCCTGGCTGGCCGAGGGCACCGAGAGCTACCGCATCTTCGTGCGAACCCTGCTCGAACTCACCGACAATCTCGACGGCGAAACCGTGATCCCGCCCGCCGACACGGTCCGACTTGACGGCGACGACCCCTATCTCGTCGTCGCCGCGGACAAGGGCACCGCGACCTTCTCCGACACCGCCAATGCGCTCTCGCTGGAAAAGCACCACTGGCTCGGCGACGCCTTCGCCTCGGGTGGATCGCAGGGCTACGACCACAAGAAGATGGGCATCACGGCCCGCGGCGCCTGGGAGGCGGTGAAGCGCCACTTCCGCGAGATCGACATCGACATCCAGACCACCCCCTTCACGGTTGCCGGCGTCGGCGACATGTCGGGCGACGTCTTCGGCAACGGCATGCTGCTCTCCCCCGAGATCAGGCTGGTCGCCGCCTTCGACCACCGCGACATTTTCCTCGACCCCACGCCCGACACGGCCAAGTCCCTGGCCGAGCGCCAGCGCCTGTTCGATCTGCCGCGCTCCTCCTGGCAGGACTACGACAAGTCGCTGATCTCGGAGGGTGGCGGCATCTTCTCGCGCCAGGCCAAGAGCATCCCGCTTTCGCCCGCGCTGCAGGAGCTGCTCGATCTGCCCAAGCCGGAGGTCTCACCGCCCGAGCTGATGACCGCGATCCTGAAGGCTCGCGTCGACCTGCTCTGGTTTGGCGGCATCGGCACCTATATCCGTGCCACCGACGAGAGCGACGCGCAGGTCGGCGACCGCGCCAATGACGCGATCCGCATCACCGGCACCGATATCCGGGCCCGCGTCGTCGGCGAGGGCGCCAATCTCGGCGC
Organism: Hyphomicrobiales bacterium; assembly: GCA_900470775.1. GTDB lineage: Bacteria > Pseudomonadota > Alphaproteobacteria > Rhizobiales > Beijerinckiaceae > Allobosea. Next base: position 52,058 of record UCBZ01000057.1, read on the forward strand.
GACCCAGCGCGGCCGCATCGAGGCCGCCCGCAAGGGCGTCAAGCTCAACACCGACGCGATCGACAACTCCGCCGGCGTCAACACCTCCGACGTCGAGGTCAACATCAAGATCGCGCTCGCCGGCCCTGTGAAGGATGGCCGCCTCGCCGAGGACGACCGCAACGCCCTGCTCGCCGAGATGACCGACGAGGTCGGGCTCCTCGTTCTACGCAACAACTATCTGCAGACGCTGGCGCTCTCGCTGACGGAAGCGAAGGGCCAGGCCGCGACGCCGGGCCTGCGCTACCTGATGCAGACTCTGGAGGCGCAGGGCCGTCTCGACCGGACCGTCGAATACCTGCCAAGCGACGCGGTTCTGGCCGAGCGCGAGAAGCGTGGCGAGAGCCTAACGCGACCCGAACTCGCTGTGCTGCTCGCCTATGCCAAGCTCGCCTTGCACGACGCCTTGCTGGAATCCGAAGTCCCGGATGATCTCTATCTGAACAGCGAACTGGTCCGCTATTTCCCGCAGGCCCTGCGCGAGCGCTATGCGCCGGAAATCGCCAGCCACAAGCTGCGCCGCGAGATCGTCGCGACCCAGTTGGCGAACGCGATCGTCAACCGTGGTGGCCCAGCGCTCGTGCCGGTGCTCTCCGCGCTGACCCATGCCCAGGCGCCTGCCATCGCCGCTGCCTATGCGATCGCGCGCGACTCCTTCGATCTGATCGCGCTCAACGGCGCCATCGACGCCATCGACGCCAAGCTCCCGGGCAAGGTCCAGCTCGCGCTCTATGCCGCCGTGCAGGAACTCGTCACGAACCGGATGGGCTGGTTCCTGCGCAAGGGCGTAGCGAAGCCGGGCGCGATCGAGCCGACTGTCGCGCATTACGCGGCAGGCGTGGCGGCGCTGGCCGCCGATCTCGATGGTCTGCTGCCGGAGGCGGCAGCGCAGGCGCGCCAGGCCCGCATCGCCGTCCTCACCACTGACGGCGTGCCGGAGACGCTGGCAGCGCGCATCGCCGGCCTGCCGTCTCTGGCGCAGGCGACCGACATCGTCGACATCGCCGACCAGGCCAAGCGCGACATTGCCGACGTCGCCCGAATTCATTTCGGAGTCGATTCGATCTTCGGTCTGTCGGCCTTCGCCGCCTCGGCCCTGGCGGTGCCGGCGACGGACGATTACGAGCGCCTGGCCCGCGAACGGGCCATCGAGACGCTGTCCGACGCGCAGGCGAGCCTGACGCGCGAGATTGCCTCACGCGATGGCGGCAAGGGCACGCTCGAGGCCTGGCAGGAAGAACGCCGTGAGGATGCCGAGCGGACCCGCAGCACGATCCAGGCGATTGCCGCCTCGGGCTTGTCGCTGCCGAAGCTGATGGTGGCGGCCGGCATGCTCGCCGACCTGCCGCGCAAGACGCCCTGAGCGGGCGCGCCCAACGGAAGACACGCACATGACCGATCTGACGAACGAACCCGCCACCCGCATCGACCCCAAGCTGCTCGAGATCCTGGTCTGCCCGCTGACCAAGACGACGCTGGAATATGATGCCGCCCGCCAGGAGCTGATCAGCCGGGCGGCCAAGCTCGCCTACCCGATCCGCGACGGCATCCCGATCATGCTCCCGGAAGAGGCCCGTGCGCTGGAGGAGTGAAGAGCGCTCGATCTCGCCTGTGTTTCACGGGAAACACGCCGTCATCCCGGACAAGCGGCGAAGCCGCGCCGCTCCGGGACCCATCGTAAGGTTCGACGGCGCTCTATGATGGATCCCGGGACAAGCCCGGGATGACGGGCGCGTTTCCAACGCAGATCGACCTGCGTCAGAGCGCCTCGCCCTTCATCAGCCGCGGCGGCGCCCCGCTCACACCCGCCGCCTCGCGGATGAAGAAGCGCTTCAGCCGCGGCAGCCGGTCGACCAGACCGAGCCCCAGATCGCGCGCCAGCCTGACCGGTGTGACATCGTTGGAGAACAGCCGGTTCAGCCCGTCGGTGACCGCGCCCATCGCCACCGTGTCGAAGCGCCGCGCCCGCTCATAGCCCTCGAGCACATCGGCCGTGCCGGGATCGAGCCCAAGCCGGGCCGCATCGACGATCGCCTCGGCCAGCGCCGCGACATCCTTCAGGCCGAGATTGAGCCCCTGTCCGGCGATCGGATGGATCAGATGCGCGGCATCGCCGAGGAGCGCCAGGCGCTCGCCCATGAAGCGCCGCGCCACGCCAAAGCCGAGCGGATGGGCCGAGACCGGGCTTTCCAACGCGATCTCGCCGAGTTCGAGGCCAAAGCGCCGCTCGATCTCGGCCAGCATGTCGATCTCGTCGAGCGAGAGCAGGGCCGGCAGATTCTCGGCGGCTTCCGTCCAGACGATCGAGGAGCGATGCCCGAGCCGGCCGCCATCCGTCAGCGGCAGAATGGCGAAGGGTCCCGACGGCAGGAAATGCTCGACCGCGCGGCCGCCATGGGGCCGCTCATGGCCGATCGTCGCAACCAGCCCCGACTGGCCGTATTCCCAGCCGACCCAGCCGATCCCGGCCTGCTCGCGCAGCTTCGAGCGGGCTCCGTCGGCCGCGACCAGCAACCGAGCCGGCAGCACCGCGCCGGCCGTCAGCGCGACCGCGATGCCGGATTCACTGCTCTCGAAGCCGGTAACGCCCTCGGCCCGAAGCACGACGCCCGCCTCGCGACAGGCTTCGGTTAAGGCGCCGACCAGCGCCGCGCTCTCGACCATATGGGCAAAGGCCTGGCCGGGCTCGACCTCGCCGTCGAAGGTCAGGAACACCGGCCGCACGACATCGCCGCTGCGGCTGTCGGAGACGATCATCTCGGTCATCGGCTGGGCGGTCGCGGCGATCGCATCCCAGATGCCCAGCGCCTGCAGCATCGCCTGCGCCGCCGCTGCGACCGCATAGGCCCGGCTGTCGGCACGCGGAGCCGCGCCCAGCGCCGGATCGGCCACGACGACCGAAAACGCCGCCCCGAGCGCCTGCTTCAGGGCCAGCGCCAGCGACAGCCCGGCAATGCCGCCACCTGCGATCACGATCGCCTCGCGCGGCTCGCTCACAACGGTCATCTGCTGTCCTCCTCGCGGATGCTGGACGGTGCGCCGGCTTGACGGCCCCGGATCGGTCGGTGCTGATGCGGCACGACCGGCCGATCTCTAGTCCCCAAGCTGGCCGGACCGTCAACCCGCCTGCGAGCCGAGCGTCCAAGACCATGTCCCAGATCAGCGACTCCCTGATGTCGATCCTCGACCTCGAGCCGCTCGAACGCAATCTGTTCCGCGGTCACAGCCCCAAGGTCGGCTGGCCCCGCGTTTTCGGCGGGCAGGTCATCGCGCAATCGCTCTATGCCGCCTGCAAGACGGTCGAGGGCCGCCAGCCGCATTCGCTGCACGCCTATTTCCTGCTGGCCGGCGATCCCGCCATCCCGATCATTTACGAGGTCGACCGCCTGCGCGACGGCCGCTCCTTCACCACGCGCCGCGTACTCGCCATCCAGAAGGGTGAGGCGATCTTCGCGATGTCGGCGTCGTTTCAGGTCGAGGAGCCCGGCTACGAGCACCAGATGCCGATGCCCGACGTGCCGATGCCGGAGGACCTCCCCGACCGGGAGGCGATGAACCGCAGCGTCCTGCCCAATATGCCCAAGGCGGTGCGCGCCTATTACCAGCGCGAACGGCCGATCGAAATCCGGCCGGTCGAATTCGCGCGCTACGCCGAAGGTGCCGGCTCGCGCGAGCCGAAATTCCACGTCTGGATCAAGGCGATCCAGCCTTTGCCCGACGATCCGGCGATCCACCAGGCCGTGCTCGCCTATGCCTCGGATTTGATGCTGCTCGATTCCAGCCTGATCGCCCACGGCACCACGGTCTTCGACGAGAAGATCCAGGGCGCCAGTCTCGACCACGCGCTCTGGTTCCACCGCCCCTTCCGCGCCGACGAATGGCTGCTCTACGCGCAGGACAGCCCCTCGACCTCCGGGGCGCGTGGCTTTTCGCGCGGCCTGGTCTTCGATCGGGGGGGCCGGCTGGTCGCCTCCGTGGCCCAGGAAGGCCTGATCCGGCCGCGCCCCGATCTCGGCTGATCACTTTTCAGGCATAAGCCAAAGTTTTCATCACTCGCACAAACTCTGAGCATGCTGCCCGCGCTGGAATCACAGGCGCGCGCGCGATTCGGATCATCGCGGAACCCCGCTTCCCGCCGGGGCAGTTGGCACGCGCCTTGAATTGCGCCTGAACGACGCGCTGCGGCTCAACACGGCGCGCGAAGCGCAACGAGATCGCCGGGGCTGACTTCCGGGCGGCGTAAACGGGGAAACCCTTCAGATGAAGATCGTGATGGCTATCATCAAGCCGTTCAAGCTGGAGGAGGTGCGCGACGGGCTCACCGCCATCGGCGTGCACGGACTGACCGTGACCGAGGTGAAAGGCTATGGCCGCCAGAAGGGCCATACGGAGATCTACCGCGGCGCCGAATACGCCGTGAGCTTCCTGCCGAAGATCAAGATCGAGGTCGCCGTATCCGACGAGCTCGTCGGCAAGGTGATCGAGGCGATCACGGCAGCCGCCCGCACCGGCCAGATCGGTGACGGCAAGATTTTCGTTTCGTCCATCGAGAAAGCCGTGCGCATCCGCACCGGCGAGACCGACGGCGACGCCCTCTGAGCCCAGATCTTTCTGTCAGGAGTTTCCAACAATGAATTTCAAGAGCCTTAACCGGGCCGGGCTTGTCGGACTGGCGCTCGCAGCGGCCGCCGGCGCCGCGCTCGCGCAGACCCCGGCCGCCGCCCCCGCCCCCGTGCCCAACAAGGGCGACGTCGCCTTCATGATGAGCTCGACCGTGCTGGTCCTGCTCATGACCATCCCGGGCCTGGCGCTGTTCTATGGCGGCCTGGTCCGCAGCAAGAACATGCTCTCGGTGCTGACGCAGGTCTTCGCCATCACCAGCATCGTCGTGCTGCTCTGGGTGACCTATGGCTACTCCCTCGCCTTCACCAATGGCGGCGGCCTTAACGACTATGTCGGCGGCTTCTCCAAGGCCTTCCTGAAGGGCGTCGATGCGACGACCACGGCGGCGACCTTCTCGAACGGCGTCGTCATCCCCGAATTCCTCTATATGGCCTTCCAGATGACCTTCGCCTGCATCACGCCGGCGCTGATCGTCGGCGCCTTCGCGGAGCGCATGAAGTTCTCGGCGCTGCTGCTCTTCACGGTGCTGTGGGTCACCTTCATCTACTTCCCGATGGCCCATATGGTCTGGTACTGGGGCGGCCCCGATCTCGTCGGCAACGCTGCCAAGGCGCTCGCCGATGCCGGCGCTGACGGCAAGGTCGCCGCACAGGCCGCGCTCGACGCCGTCAACGCCGATGCCGGCATGCTCTTCAAATGGGGCGCGCTCGACTTCGCCGGCGGCACCGTCGTCCATATCAACGCCGGCATCGCCGGTCTGGTCGGCTGCATCCTGCTCGGCAAGCGCATCGGCTACGGCAAGGAGCTGATGGCCCCGCACTCGCTGACGATGACCCTGATCGGTGGCGCCCTGCTCTGGGTCGGCTGGTTCGGCTTCAACGCCGGCTCGAACCTGGAAGCCAACGGCACCGCCGCGCTGGCCATGGTCAACACCTTCGTCGCCACGGCGGCGGCGGCGGTCGCCTGGCTCTTTGTCGAATGGGCCGTCAAGGGCAAGCCCTCGATGCTGGGCATGGTCTCCGGCGCCGTCGCCGGCCTCGTCGCGGTCACCCCGGCCGCTGGCTTCGCCGGACCGATGGGCTGCATCGTGCTCGGCCTCGTCGCCGGCATCGTCTGCTTCATCTTCTGCTCGACGGTGAAGAACGCGCTCGGCTACGACGACTCGCTCGATGTCTTCGGCATCCACTGCATCGGCGGCATCCTCGGCGCCCTGGCGACCGGCATCCTGGTCAATGTCGATCTCGGCGGCGCCGGCATCCCGGACTACTCGTCCAAGCCAGGCGAACTGGCCGTGGGCGCCTATGAGTTCGGCACGGCCTTCATGGCGCAGGTCAAGGCAGTGCTGTTTACGCTGGTGTTCAGCGGCGTCGGCTCGCTGATCCTCTACAAGATCGTCGACGTCATCGTCGGCCTGCGCGTCGCTCCCGATGCCGAGCGCGAAGGCCTCGACATCGCCGAGCATGGCGAGCGCGCCTACCACGACTGATCGCGCGCGCTCCACGTCTCACGTGAAACAATCCCCGGCGGGCAACCGCCGGGGATTTTGTTGGCGGGGAGCCTTACCCTGCAGCCGGCTTGTTCAACGCGATCTCGAGCACCTGGACGCTTTCAGGCAGTTCGATCAGGAATTCCGCATCCCGCTCCAGATGATGGATCTTGCGCGGGTCCGGCCCGGCGAAGCGCGACATCGCCGCGACGTTTTCCCAATAGGAGATCGTGATGAACTCGGTCTCGCCCGGCCGGTCCTCGCGAAACATCTGCGCACCCAGCGCCTTCTCCAGGAGCGGCGTCACGCCGACCGTCCGCAAATAATCGGCATATTCGTCCGCCCGTTCGGGCCGGACCCGGCCGCGCCAGATCCGCGCGATCGTCGCGACTTTCTCTCCATTTCCATCCAGCATCGTGACCTCCCGCTTCCAAGAACCATCCGGACAATGCGGACGTGACCGCAGCGTTCCGCAACCTGCTGTCGGATGCCGTCAGGGGCCCCAAGGTTAAGCGGGTCTTAACCTCGCCTTCCTAACGTGACGCGATGGCCGATCCGACGCGGCCCGCAAGTCCTGGGATGACGGCCAACCCCGCATGCGCACGATCCGACGCTCTTCATCGCTGATGGACCGCCTGCCCGATCCGGTGCGGGAGTTCCTGTCGCGCCGCGCCAGCGAAATCACGGGGCTTGCCGTGCTGGCCCTGATGGCGGCCATAGCCCTGTCGCTCGCGACCTGGTCGGTCGATGATCCCAGCCTCAACAACGCCACCAGCGGCGCCGTCAAAAACTGGCTCGGCCGGCCCGGCGCGATGATCGCCGATCTGATGATGCAGCTGATCGGGCTTGGCGTCATCGCGCTGCTGTTCCCGCCCGTGATCTGGTCGCTCCGGCTGGTTCGCTTCCATCTCTTCGATCGTGGCGCGCTCAAGCTTGGCCTCTGGGTCGTCGGCGTCGCCGCCACGGCCGCCGTCGGCAGCGCGCTGCCGGCCACGCCGCGCTGGCCCTTGCCGACGGGCATGGGCGGCGTCATCGGCGACGGCCTCCTGTTCGGCACCCGCAACCTCGCCGGCATCGCCGGCAATGCGCTCGGCGGCCTCGTCGGCTTCCTCTATGCCGGCATCGCCATCCTGGCGGTCACCGCCGCAGCGGGCTTCGGCTTCGTCAGCGACGAGGATCCGATCGCGGATGCCGACGATGCCGACGAATCCTGGTCCGAGAGCGAGGACCGCCGCGAGGACGAGCCCGGCATCGCCGTAATCCTGATCGGCTGGCTTGCCCATGGCGCGATGGCGCTGCGCGGCGCGATCCTGCGTCGCCTGCCGCAACCGCCCGCGGCCGCCGCTCAGGGAGCGCAGCATGGCGGCGCTCCAATGCCTGCTGCCGGCCGTGTCCGCCGCGAACCGCAATTCCAGGACGGCCCTCGTCGCGAACAGGGCGTGCGCCCGACGCTGCCCGCCTTCGACCCCGAGCCGCTTCCCGCGCCCCGCTCCACCAAGGCAACGGGGCGCGATCTCGACCCGCCTTTCGATCTCGATGACGACGGCCCTCAGGATCTGCGCGACCTCAACGCCCCGCGCGTGACCGCGCCACCGCCTGCACCGAAGACGGGAAAGCGCATCCAGCGCGAGGCCCAGCCCTCGCTGCTCGATCGCGACGAATTCGAACTGCCGCCGCTGACCTATCTCGGCGAGCCCAAGAAACTGCCGGCCAACGCGATCTCGACGGATGCGCTGGAGCAGAACGCCACGCTGCTCGAAGGCGTGCTCGAGGATTTCGGCGTGCGCGGCGAGATCACGCAGGTGCGCCCTGGCCCGGTTGTGACGCTCTACGAGCTCGAACCCGCGCCGGGCACGAAGTCCTCCCGCGTCATCTCGCTGGCCGACGACATCGCGCGTTCGATGAGTGCGATTTCGGCGCGTGTGGCGGTGATCCCCGGCAAGAACGCGATCGGCATCGAACTGCCCAATGCCCGCCGCGAGACGGTGTTCCTGCGCGAGCTTCTGGCCAGCCAGGATTTCGAGAGCTCCAAGCACAAGCTCGCATTGGGCCTGGGCAAGACGATCGGCGGCGAGCCGGTGATCGTCGACTTGGCGAAGATGCCGCATCTGCTCGTCGCCGGCACCACCGGCTCGGGCAAGTCGGTGGCGATCAA
>UCBZ01000002.1:7500-81230 GCA_900470775.1 Hyphomicrobiales bacterium
CTCCGCGCCCTCGGAAACGAGGCGCGCGATCAGGTGAGCGAATTGACCAGATCCGGAGCGATGAACGAATAGGACATGCATGACGCGAGCAGGACGCCTCCATAACGCAACGAATCGCTCCACCACTGCTCGAGCCGGCGCAGCGTGTCGTGGGTCGTCTGAAGATCCATCTCGGCATTGAAGTCGGGGCTCTGGCCGAACGGGTTGGCCTCATCGAGCAGCCGCAATTTCTCGCAGAGCATCTGGCCCTTCAGCGACAAAGATATGCGTGCCAGCCGCCGATCGCGCGGCGACGCTCCACGCTCGAGATAGCCGCTCTCCACCAACTGCTTGAGGTTGTAGGAGGCGTTGGATCCGACGTAGTGGCCGCGGTCCAGCAGATCGCGAACCGCGATCTCGCCCTGGCCAATCGTCAGGAGCACCATCACCTGCGACGGCGAAATATCGTCCACGCCGAGCTTGGTCAGCTCCAATCGCATGTGGTCGAGAAAGCGCCGGCTGACGCGCTCGATGACGCGCGCCAAATCCAGCGACGAGACCGCTGGACGCGGCGCTGAGCCGTCTATGTCCCGTTGGCCGTCCACGTCCCGTTGTATGTCGGCCTCCCTATGGTGATGGCCGTTCAAGATGCTCTCCAGGAATTGGTCGCTGCTCTGCGGTTTGGACTGCATTTCCTACTCCGCCTCCGCTTGCTGTCAAAATGGGTAACCCCGACCCAAACGAATCCCACGCCCGAGGATTAGACCACACGCAAAGCACATGCCACAACTCACCTCAATATCCGAAGATTTATCGACAGACTCCCTCGATCAAACTGTTTCGATTTTTGAATTGTTTCGATTTTTTGCCTTAATTTTCGATATTAACCGATGCTTATAGGCTGGTGATCTGTCATTGTCTTGCCATGACTAGCGTGTCAACGTGCCAATTGGCTGGGCGCGCACTCTGCTGCGCTCCGGCTCCTCGCCCAATTGGGGGCCTTCGATCCGGAGATCTGAATGAAGGCGAAGACAACCGCGCCGGACGTGCTGATCCGAGGCCTGCAGCGCTCCTTCGTGGCAGGCCTGACCTATGCTGGGGTCCTCAGCCTGTTCGTCAATCTCCTGCTGCTGATCGTGCCGCTCTTCATGATGCAGGTGCAGGATCGCGTGGTCGTGAGCCGCAGCTATGACACGCTGACGATGCTGCTCGTCATCGCCATCGGCGGGCTGGCCCTCTACGGCGTCATCGAGTTCATCCGCTCGCTGACCTTCCAGACGATGGCGAGCATATTCGCGCGTCAGCTGAACCTGCCAGCGCTGCAGGCGGCGGTCAGCGCCTCGCTGGAGCAGGGCTCCGGACAAGCGACCCAGGCGATTCGCGACCTCAACGACATCCGCTATTTTATCGCGAGTTCTGCCATCGCGACACCGCTCGAAGCGGCCTGGTCGCCGATCTTCCTTGCGGTGCTTTTCGCGCTGCATCCGGTCTACGGCCTCGTCGGCATCGTCTCGCTGGTGATTCTGCTGGTGCTTGGCGTGTTGTCCGACGTGCTGACGCGGCGCGTGCTCAAGGAGGCCAATGCCGAGGGGGTCGCCAGCATCAACGAGGTCGGCGCGAGTCTGCGTCATGCCGAGACGATCGAGGCGATGGGCATGCTGCCGGCGCTCGCGATTCGCTGGCGCACGCAGCAGCTGGCGATGATCGAGCACCTCGATGTCGGCACGCGGCGCGGCAAGTTCATCGCCGCGCTGACGCGATCCTCACGCATGACGATGCAGCTTGCGATCTATGCCACCGGCGCGGTGCTGATCATCCGCAACGAGGTGACGGCCGGCACGCTGATGGCGGCGAGCATCCTGCTGGGCCGCCTGCTTGCGCCCTTCGATTCGATGATCGCCGACTGGCGCCAATGGGTGCTGGCGGTAACCGCCTGGAATCGCGTCAAGGATCTGCTGCAGCAGCGCAGCTCGCAGCGCCAGACCGTGCCGACGCCGCCGACGCAGGGTGATCTGGTCGTCGATCGCGTCGTCTTCGCGCCGTCGGGCTCGGAGCAGACGGTAATCAAGAGCGTGTCCTTCTCGCTCCAGCCGGGCGAGGTGCTCGGCGTCGTCGGCCCATCGGGGGCAGGCAAATCGACATTGGCGCGGCTGATGGTCGGCGTGCTCAAGCCGAATGTGGGCGGGGTCTATCTCGACGGCCACAATGTCTATCTCTGGGAGCGCGGCTCCTTTGGCGCGATGGTCGGCTACCTGCCGCAGTCGGTCTCGCTGCTCAACGGGACGATCGCGGAGAACATCGCGCGTTTGCGCAAGCCTGATCCGCACGCCATCCTGGAAGCCGCTCGCATTGCGGGCGTTCACGAGCTCATTGGGCGCCTGCCGCTTGGCTATGACACCCATGTCAACGACGGCGACTTCAAGCTCTCGGGCGGCCAGCGTCAGCGCATCGGGCTTGCGCGCGCGCTTTACGGCATGCCGCGGCTGATCGTGCTCGACGAACCCAACGCCAATCTCGATGCCGAAGGCGAGCAGAGCCTGATCCGCGCCATCAGCGCGGCGCGCGAGAGCGGGGCGATCGTCATGCTGATCGCCCACCGTCCCTCCGTGATGCAGGTGGTCGACAAGATTCTCGTGCTGCGTGAGGGGCGGGTCCAGCAATTCGGGCCGCGTTCCGCGATCGCCGGCATGATCACGCCCGGCGGCGTGGTCGAGATGGAACCCGCGGGCAAACCTCTGAATCCGGCGGCCTCCGGCTCCATTCGCGAGGTGACGGCATGACCGGACGGGCATTGGTCACACTGGAAGGCCGTGCGCTCGCCCTGGGGGCGTTGCCGCATGAGGAGGATGAGCGCCAGCCGTCCCTGCGCAGCCTGGTCCTGGCGGGTGTGACGGCGGTCGCCGTCGGATTCGGCGGTTTTGGCGCATGGGCCATGACGGCAAGGCTCGACAATGCCGCGGTGGCGACCGGCATCGTCGCCGTCGACAGCAAGCGCAAGACGGTGAGCCATCTCGAGGGCGGCGTTCTCAAGATGCTGCTCAAGAGCGAGGGCGAGCGCGTCGTCAAGGACGAGCCGCTGCTGCGTTTCGAGGATGCGCGCGCCAGAGCCGAGCTGCAGCAGCTCCAGGGCAAGCGCGTCGGGCTCGAGGCCAAGCTGGCACGGCTCAGGACGGAGCAGGCCAATGCGGCGGAGATCGACTTTCCCGACGATATCGAGCGGGGTCACTCGCCGATCGCGCGTGAGGTCATCCGCGCCGAGCGGGGGCTCTTCCAGGCGCGCACCCAGGTCTATGACGGCAAGATCCTGATCCAGCGACGCGTCATCGAGCAGCATCAGGCGGAAGCCGAAGCCCTTCAGGCCCAGATCGATGCGATACGCTACCAGCGCACGCTGATCGACGAGGAGACCCGCGTGATCGCGGATCTCTACGAGAAGCGCTATGCTAAGCGCACCCAGCTCGTCGAGCTCCAGACCCGGCAGAGCGAGCTCGCCGGCCGCGCTGGCGAGAATGCCGCCCGCAAGGCCAAGGCCGAGCAGCAGGTGGCAGGTGCCAATCTCGAGATTCTCTCGATCAGCCTCGAACGCCAGAACGAGGTGGCCAAGGAGATCCAGGACAGCCAGCTCATGCTCTCGGAGGTGAACGAGCGCATCGTTCAGGCGGAGGACGTGCTGCGTCGGCTTGTCGTGCTGTCGCCGCAGGAGGGCATCGTCGCCAACATCCGGATGCGAACGGCCGGCAGCGCGATCGCGGCGGGCGAAGCCATCCTCGACATCGTGCCGGAGCAGGAACCGCTGATCGTCGAGGCCAAAGTCGATCCCCGCGACATCGACGTCATCCGCGTCGGGGCCGAGACGCGCGTCCGGCTGACGGCGTTCAATACGCGGTTGCTGCCGCCGCTGCAGGCACAGGTGACCTATGTCGCCCCCGACCAGCTCGTCGACGAGAAGACCAACATCGCCTATTTTATCGTGCGGGCGGAGATCAAGCCCGAGAGCCTGCGCGAAAATAAAATCGCGCTCCATGCCGGCATGGCTGCAGAGGTGCTGATCGTGAACGGCTCCCGCCGCGCGATCGATTACCTGCTCGCCCCCTTCACGGACAGCTTCAACCGCGCCTTCCGCGAGGACTGATTTGCCGCGCTGAATCAGGGGGATAGGTCGCTCGATGCTTCGCATGTGCAGCAATTGGGCAAAATGCGAACCAATATATGTTTCGATTTTCGATATTAATTCGTTTGAACCTCTCAGTATATTCTCTTCAAAATAAAGCTTAAATCGTTGTGCGTCGCAAAAATGTCAGAATTAAATGCTTGCTGCACTGCATATATTGAGTACTCTTTAGCTCGTCGAGCGATGACGTGCGGTCTGTGCGTCGTCGGAATGGTGCCTGATCCGATGTGCGGCGACGTGGTCGCCGGGCTTCGGCGGCACCCTCAGATCGCCGAGGAGGTGACGAATGGCTACGATCGAAGGAAGTGCTTTCGACGACTTTTTAGTGGGAAGTCGGTTCAGTGATGTGATCTTCGCCGGGGCGGGGCATGACGTTGTCCAGGGCGGAAGCGGACACGACACGCTGTTCGGCGAAGAGGGCGACGACGCGCTCTTCGGTGACAGCGGCGACGATGCGCTGTTCGGCGACGAGGGCGATGACGTTCTCTTCGGTGGGCAGGGTGACGACTTTCTCAGCGGAAGCTCCGGTGATGACGCGCTGGTCGGCGGCGCGGGCAGCGATGTCCTGCTGGGCGGCGCGGGCAGCGATATCCTGCAGGGCGGCGCGGGCGCCGACATCCTTCAGGGTGGAGCCGGTGACGATCTCCTGATCGGCGGCGCCGGCAGCGACATCGTCCAGGGTGGTGCCGGCGACGATATCCTTCTGGGTGGCGCCGGCGACGATCTGCTCTTCGGCGGCGCAGGCGACGACATCCTGTCAGGTGGCGCCGGCAGCGATATCTTCAGCTTTACCGGCGGTGGCGGCAACGATGTCGTGCTCGACTTCCATGCCGGCGACGATTTGCTGAAGATTTCTTCCGACATCAACGGGACAGGCATCAACTCTCCCGAGGATCTGGCGGCGCGCACCACCACCGTTGGCGGCAACGCCATCATCGATCTCGGCAATGGCGACACCCTGACCCTGGTCGGTGTCACGGCTGAGGACATCCAGAGCGACCCGAGCTCCTACTTCACGGTCGCCTGACGATTGTCACCCGCGGCGCCGGCTGCATGCCGGTCGGCGCCGCATTTTTCGAGCAGCAGGATCGCATTTCATGCTCTCACAGGCGCCCGTACCCGTGGCGGATTCAGCTCCGACGCATCTCGAGTTGCATCGGCTCGGCGGCTCGGTCTTCATGCTCTGCTGGACGCGCGAGCTGTCGCCTTTCGGCAAGCCCACGATCGCGCTTTCCGGCAATGGCAGGCGGCTTCCTTCAGCCTCGCTCATGCTCGGGCTACGCGATGGGCGCGAGCGGCTTGCGGTGGCGTTCCGCCATAACGGCCATGACGGCATCGTTGCAACGCTGTCCGACCAGGGTCCGCAGGGCGACGTGACCGCGATGTTCGATCCGGCTCTGGCCCATCACCTGGCCGAGCCGGGGGAGATTTTGCGGGACCTGACGGCAAAGGCCAGATTGTCGCTCGCTGGCGCGCTTTGCGGTGCGTGGCCCGCGCTGTTTGGCCTCACGGCGACGGCGCAGTATCTCTCGTTCCTGCGCCAATTCCTGCTGGTCCTCTTCCCGAAGACCGCGCCTGCCCTGCCGGTGGCGGCGCTGGTCGAAGGCAAATTGCTCTTCGAGACCGCGCTGCAATCCGACTTTGGACCGCTTCGCGGGGCCGCGCGGCTGGACGGTGCCGGGCTCACCCGGCTCGACCTGCGCTCGCGGCTCGGCGCCGCCGACCGCAAGGGGCGGCACGAATTTCACTTCGTTCTGGACGAGCCGCCGGCGCGCGGCGGCGGCCTGCTGATCCTTCACGGTGAAGGCGGGCTGGTCATCAGGCCCCTGCCCCCGCGGCAGCCGTCACAGTCGCTGGGGCGCTGGTGGGCGAGCAAGGCCGCAAGCCGGGACGGCCTACGCAACTGGGTCGTCGAGCAACTCGCCGGCCTCTCCGAGCAGGGGCGGCTCCTTGCCATCGAGATGCAGAGGCGTCTGCCGCTCGCCGTCCAGAGCGTGCATCGCAACGACGATCTGCCAGCGGCGGAACTCGATCTCGCGGTCTGCAACAAGGCCGGCCTGCTGATCGGCGGCTGGATGCGCGACCAGGATGGGCTCCTCGACGAGATCCTGCTGCACAGCGGCGCGCGCGCGCCGATCCCGATGCTCGACCGCCTGCAACGCTTTCCGGCGCGGCTACCCGCCGGGCCGGATGGCGCGGCGCGCCCGGCAATCGGTTTTGCGGCTTTCGTGCCGGATTATGCGGCGGGCGCGCCGGTTCTGCAGCCGCGCTGCGAAGTGAGACTGAAATCCGGCACCATGCTGGTCCTGCGTCCGTCGGTCCAGCCGGCCGATCCCGCGGCCATCCGGGCAAGGGCGCTCTCGGCGATTCCGCCGCAGTTCCTCACTGCAGATGCGCTGGAGACGACGCTCGCGCCGCTTCTCGCCGCATGTCAGGAGGAGCTTCACGAGAGCCTGCCCGAGCCGCAGGTTCGGGGCTTCGGCAGCCAGATCGCGGCGCCGGCCGTCTCCGTGGTGATTCCGCTCTACCGCGTCTACGAATTCCTGCGCGTGCAGGTCGCGGCCTTTGCCGGGGATCCCTGGTTCGCTGGCAAGGCCGAATTGATCTATGTGCTCGATTCACCCGAGCACGAGGCCGAGGTCGCGCATCTGCTCGGCGGGCTCCATCTCGCTTACGGCCTGCCGATGCAGCTCGTCGTGATGGGGCGCAATGGCGGCTTCTCGGCTGCCTGCAATGCCGGCGCCAAGGCGGCGCGCGGCCCCATCCTGGCGCTGGTGAACTCGGATGTGATCCCGGCCGGCAATGACTGGCTGCCGATGCTGATCGAGAAGCTCAGCCCGCGCGACAGGATCGGCGTCGTCGGCCCGAAGCTGCTCTATGACGACGGTTCGCTGCAACATGCGGGCCTATACTTCAAGCGCGATAGCAAGGGCGTCTGGCTCAACCATCATTACTTCAAGGGCATGCCGGCAGGTTATGCCCCGGCCAATGTCGAGCGGCCCGTGCCAGGTGTGACGGGTGCGTGCATCGTGATGTTGCGGGAGCTGTTCCGCGATGTCGGCGGCTTCGACCACAGTTACATCATCGGCGACTATGAGGATAGCGACCTTTGCCTGAAGGTCCGGCGCGCCGGCTTCGGCATCGTCTATGTGCCTGGTGTCGCGCTCTACCATCTCGAACGGCAGTCCATTTCGAAAAGCGGCGACTACATGCGTGGCGTCGCCTCCCAGCACAATGCCTGGCTGCACACGCGGCGCTGGGACGCGCAGATCGACGCGCTGATGGGCGCAATCGACGGCACGGCACAGAAGCCCAGCCCGCGTGCGCCGGCACCGGCGGCGCAGGAGAATGATCTCATTCCCCGCATCAATCTCAGGAGAGCGACGGCAGCATGACGGCGATAACGGCCCTGAGACAGATCGCGCCCGAACAGGCACCCCCGGACGGCATCAGCGCGGCCGAACTCGACCACCTGATGGCTTCGGTCCAGACCAACCGCTTCCTGCCGCACCCGCCGCCGGCAAGCATCTTCGTGGGCGACGGCGATTATCGCGCGATCGGGGCGGAATTCCTTGGCCATTACATCCGCCTGGGGCGACTGCGCCGGCATGAGCGCATCCTCGATATCGGCTGTGGCATCGGGCGCATGGCGGTGCCGCTGACGCAGTATCTCGATCCCGAGCGCGGCAGCTATGACGGGGTCGATCCGGTCATGGATGGCATCCTGTGGTGTGCCCAGACGATCACGCCGGCCTATCCGCGCTTCCGTTTCCAGCGGTTGGACATCGCCCATCCGCTTTACAATCCGCAGGGCTCCCTGCCGGGCACGGAGGTCCAGTTCGGCTTCGCCAATGGCAGTTTCGACTTCATCACGATGGTCTCCGTCGCGACCCATCTGCCGCCCAACGAGCTAGCCGTCTATCTGAACGAGGCGTCGCGGCTGCTTGCTCCCGGCGGGCGGCTGTTCCTGACGGCCTTCGCGATCGACGGCCAGAACACCGGCCTGGAGCGGCTCAAGTTCAAGCGCTGGCAGGACGGGCCGGGCTGGTATGCGATCGAGGAAGCGCCGCTCGCGGCAGCGGGCATCGAGACCGACTGGCTGCTCGGGGCCGTTGCCGACGCGGGCCTGGCTTCCGATGGGCTGCGGCGCGGCCATTGGCGCGGCATCAATGCCGCCCATTACCAGGATCTGCTGATCGCGACGAAGCCGGGAGCCGGGCCATGACGCGCCGCATCCTCGTCGTCGCTCATAATCATCCCGACCTGCATCCCGGGGGCACGGAGATTTTCGCCCACGACCTCACCCAGGCCTATCGCGAGCAGGGCTGCGAGGTGCTGTTCCTGGGGGCGACCAACGCGATTCATCGCCAGCCGCATCCCGGAACCGCCTTCCAGGCGACGGGCGAAGCGGGCGATCTGCTGCTCTGGAGCGGCCATTTCGACCGGTTCCATCTGAGCCAGATCGACCATTACGGCACGCTGCAGGATCTCGCGACGCTGCTGACCGAGTATCGGCCGGACGTGATCCACATCCACCATCTCGTACTGATCGGCGCGGAATTCCTGGCGCTGTCGCGCCGGCTCCTGCCGCAGGCCGCGATCGTGATGACGCTGCACGACTATTACCCGATCTGCCATCATGACGGGCTGATGGTGCGGCCGACCGACAAGCAGCGCTGCACCGGCGCCTCGCCGACCGCCTGCCATGGCTGCTTCCCCGAGATCGGCTCCGACCGGTTCCTGCTGCGCGAGCGCTTTCTGAAGACGCATCTGGCTGCCGTCGACCGTTTTGTCGCGCCCAGCCGCTTCCTGCGCCAGCGCTATGTCGAATGGGGCCTGCCGCCCGAGAAGATCGAGATCATCGCCAATGCGCGGCCGGCGCGAGACGTCGTGGCGCATCGCGCAACCAGGGGGCGACGCGGCAATTTTGGCTATTTCGGCAATCTCAATCCCTGGAAGGGCGTGCTGCCGTTGCTGCAGGCGGCGAAGCTGATCGCGGCCCGGGGCGATGGCGATTTCATCCTGCGCATCCATGGCGGGGCTCCCTTCCAGAGCGAGGGTTTCACCACGGCGCTGGCTGAGGCGTTCGCGGGTGCCGGCAGCACGGTCACGCATTGCGGGCCGTATCACCGAGAGGATCTGCCGGAGCTGATGGCCGAGATCGACTGGGTGGTGATGCCCTCCGTCTGGTGGGAGAACGCTCCGCTCGTCATCCAGGAGGCCTTCCAGCATCGCCGCCCGCTGATCGTCAGCGGCATCGGCGGCATGGCGGAAATGGTGCGCGAAGGCGTCGATGGTCTCCATGTCCGGCCGGGCGATCCGGTCGATCTGGCCCGCGCCATGCGCCGCGCCCTCGACGAGGATGACCTCTGGCAGCAGCTCGTCGATGGCATCGCCGAGCAACCCGCGCTCGCAGAGTGCGCAGGCCGGCATCTCGCCCTCTTCGACGACATCCAACTTCCGGTGGCGGCATGACGATGGCCCCGAACCGCGACGATACGATCCGCGACAATGCGGTCCGCTTGCCGAACGTCACGCCGGCGCGCCTCAACGGCCGCGTCGATGCTCTCGACGGCAACCGTTTGCATGGCTGGATCTGGGACGAGGCCCGGCCGGAGGAGCATCTCGTCGTCAGGGTCTTCCGCGACGGCGCCCTGATCCAGGAGACCAAGGCCGATCAGAGCCGCGTCGATCTGCGGCGCAATGGCATCGGCGACGGCCGGCATGCCTTCTCGATGGAGCTCGACGATGCCGTCGCTGCCGCGCGGGACGCCCTGACGATTGTCGGCGTCTCGGACGCGACGGGCGTGGAGCTGGAGCTGCGGCTGCCGCCGCCGGCCGAGCTTGCCGCGGAGGCGGCGATCGCCGTGCCGCTGGCGCGCTTCTTCGATCGCGTCGAGGCACTGATCGCGCTCAACCGGCGCACGCAGCTGGCGCAGAAGGAGCTCGGCGAGAAGCTGGACCGGATCGCGGTGCAGCTCGAGGAAGGTCGCCCGCCCGCTCGCGATGCCGAAGCGGATGCGGCGGCGGAAGGACAGATCGGCCAGCGCCTCGCGGAGCTCGACGTTTTCCAGCTCCGCTTCGACGCGACGCTGAGCAGCTTCGACGAGCGCCTGACCACCATCCGCAAGGAGGCTCGCGCCCCGCTGCGGCAGGTCACGATCATCCTTGGTTTCCTCGCCGGGCTGGCGGCCCTGATGTCCTTCGTCACGCTCGCCGTGCTTCTGGTCCGCAGGTGACATGATGCAGGTGACGCAATGAACGAGGTGATCATTCCCGAACGAACCCGCATCAGCCCGGCTCCCACGGTGGCCTGGACGCCGCTGGGCGAGAACGCGATCCTGATCATGGGCGCCTGTGACGCGATTCCGGGCAAGGTCCCGGTCGCGGTCGATGGCAATCCGCGAAACCGCGTCGAGACGATGGCGCTAACCTGGCGCCGGCCGCAGGCCGAGCCGTCCGCCGGGGTCGGCTTCATCTGCCTGGCGCCTGCGCCATTGCCGGACAGGCCGGGGGCAGGCGCGATCCTGCTCGGCCGACCGGGACGGCCGCTGCGCCTGCTCCTGGCGCCAAAGCCGCTCGGCTTGCCGGCCTTTCTCGACACGCTCGCCGAGGAGGCTGGGCAGTCCTTCCCGAGCGTCGTCGACGGACTGCTCGAAGTGCTGCTGGCCGGCCAATCCAATCCGCGACGGCTGCGTGCGGTCGGGCTTCTGCTGCAATCGGTCGCCAAGCCCGGCGGTTTCATCGAAGTGATGGGTCCGCTCGACGACAGCGTCTTCCTGCAAGGCTGGACCTCCAATTTCGCGGCGGGGCGGACGAAGCTGCTCATCGCCCATGGCGGGCTCTCGCCGGCCGCGCTGGAGGCGGGCACGTTCGAGCGGGACGATCTTGGCGATGGAGCGCGCGGCTTCTTCGGCCTCCTCGAGGATTGTCCCGTCCGCAACCCCGGCGAGATCGAGCGACTGTATTTCCGCGGAAACGATGGTTGGCGCGCGCTCGAGGTCTATGAGCGCCATGTGCTGCTCGAACCGATCACGGTTCCCGGCCATCTACGCGATGGATTGCAGAATGGCGTGGCGCCGCAGGCCACGACCGAAAAATTGCGGCGGGCCTCGCAGCGCTTCGACGGCCGGGACACGGTGTGTCTGCTCGATGTCCCGGTCCGCGCGGGCATCGACGACGCGACCGTCATCGACGATACCGGCGTCCTGATCATCGGCTGGCTGTTCGACCCGGAGCGGAAGGTCAAGGCGGCGACCCTGCGCAGCGGCTCGCAGTCCTGCGTCGTCGATCGGCTCTGGACACGCGTGCAGCGGCCCGATGTCACGGCCGCCTTCATGGAAGATCCGCGGTTCGGGCCGGCGCTGGCGGCGCGACGCAACAGCCACGGTTTCATCGTCTTCGCACCGAAGCTCATCCCGGAGCCAGGTCAGCCGCTCTACCTCGAATTCGAGATCGAGGGGACGGGACCGGCCTTCCTGCCGCTGGAGCCGGGCCGCGGCCAGGCACGGCGGACGCTGGAGCGCATCTTCGGCCTGCTCGATCCCCGGTCTTCGACAGCCAGCACCGTCGTCGAGCGGCAGGTCGCGCCGGCTCTCCAGGCCGCCGAGATCGCGCCGCCGCGCGCGGTGGAGACCTTCGATATCGGCGCTTTCGATCCGGAAGCGCCGCTCGGCCTCGTGATCGGGCTCGACCACCGGCACCGCGAGCTTTCGGCGCTGTTCGCGCTGCTGGCCATCGATCCCGAGGTCCGGCCGCTGCCGATCGCGATCGCGGCGCCCGCCGAGAGCTTCGACCGCACCGGCGCGGAGGCACGGCGCCTGGCGCGCTTCTACGGGCTTAGCGTCCGGCTCGTCGTGGTCGAGGGCGTCGAGGATGCCTGCGATGCGCTCGAGGCCGGTGTACGCGCCTGCCGCTTCCAGACGGTGGCCTTGCTCTCGGGGGCGGCGCAGATCCGGATGCCGGGATGGCTCGGTCGGCTGGAGCGGGCCTATCGCGGGCGGGGCGGGCAATGCGTTGCGAGCCCGACGCTGCTCTTCGAGGACGATTCGATCCAATGGGCCGGCGCCTGGCTCGAGGGCGAGGGGGCGGAGCGGCAGGTCGTCAACCGCTTCATCGGCTATCCGCTCGATGCGATCGGCCATCTCGGCCCGATGGAGGTCGCCGCTGGCGCCAGCGAATGCTGCGTCCTGTCGCGCGCAGCCTTCCTCGAGGTCGGCGGCTTTGCGCGCAACTACTTCACCACCGCCGAGAAGGGGCTCGATCTGTGCCTCAAGCTCCGGATGAGCGGGGCGCCCTCGCTCTGGGTTCCGGAGGTCGAGATCTATGTCGTCGACGATGGCGAGATGCGACCGCATATCGGTGCGCTCGCGCAGCTTGCCGACCGCACCAGCTTCGATCGCCGTTGGGCGCTCGCCATTTCCAACATGAGAGGATGATGATGCGCGTACTCGTGGTGTCCCATGCGCATCCGTCGCTGTCGCTCGGCGGGGCGGAGATCGCCTCCTACAACCTCCACAAGGGGCTTCAGGCCTGCGAGGGCGTCGAGACTCATTACCTCGCCCGCACCGGAGCGCCGACGCCGCGCCATGCCAGCACGGCGCTGATGAGCCTGCGACAGCGCGGTGGTGAACTGCTGTATTATGCCGAGGATTACGATCATTTCTTAATCTCGAACCGGGCGACCGAGGAGATCGAGCGCGATTTCGTCCGGGTGTTGCGCGATCTGAAGCCCGACGTGGTGCATTTTCACCATTTCATCGGGCTTGGCCTCGAATGCCTGTTTGCGGTGCGCGACACCCTGCCCGATGCGCTGATCGTCGTGACTTTCCACGAATATCTCAGCATCTGCCACCATCACGGCCAGATGGTGAAAACCGGCGCGTTCAAGCTCTGCTATCGGGCCTCGCCGACCGACTGCAATGCCTGTTTCCCGGACATCTCGCCGGCCCGCTTCCTGGCGCGCGAGACTTTTATCAAGGGCGTACTCGGGCTGGCCGACCATTTCATCTCGCCAAGCCGCTTCCTCGCCGACCGGTACAAGGACTGGGGCCTGGCGGAGGAGCGCTTCTCGGTGATCGAGAACGGCATCGACGTCGCTGCGGCGGCGCCGCCGCGTCCCCTGCCGGACCCCACCGCGCGCCGCTCGCGCTTCGCCTATTTCGGCCAGTTGACGCCCTATAAGGGCGCCGACGTCCTGATCGACGCCGTAACGCGCATTCCCGATGCTGTCTGGGGCGAGGACGCGATCCTGCTGGTCTATGGCGGCAATCTCGAGCGCCAGCCGCAGGCCTATCAGGACAGGTTCGCCAAGCTCGTCGAGGCCGCCGGCCGGCGTGTCCGCTTCTGCGGGGCCTTCCAGAACCACGAGATGCCGAACCTGATGCGGTCGGTCGATTGGGTGGTGATGCCGTCGGTCTGGTGGGAGAACTCGCCGATCGTGATCCAGGAGGCCTTCTTCCACGGCCGGCCGCTGCTCTCCAGCAATCTCGGCGGCATGGCCGAGAAGATCACCGACGAGGTCGATGGCTTGCATTTCCGTGCCGGCAGCCCGGAGGATCTCGTCGACTGCATGACCCGGGCGTTGAGCGAGCCCGATCTCTGGTCACGGCTGCGCGGCGGCATCACTGCTCCGTTGAACCATCTCGACTGTGCCGCGACGCATGTCGCGCTCTACCAGCGCCTCATCGCCAAGCGGGGCGTGCCGGTGCCGGAAAACCGCGCGGCGACGCCGATGATCGCCTGAAGCCGCGCGGATAAAAAAGGGGAGAAAACGAACATGGCCCGCATCCTCGTCATCAGCCCCTCAGGGGAAGTCTACGACCACGACAATGTGCGCTGGTATGACTATGCCAATCTCGCTGAGCATATTGAGCACTACCACAATATCGGTGACGCCTTCGTCTTCGATTCCTCGCTGAAGCTCCTGAATTTCGAGCGGCTCGACGTGCTGCCGATCGAGCAGGTCGACGCCGCCGCGATCGACCGGGCGAACGCCGAATACGATTACGTCTTCCTGCGCGGCTCGAACTATGTGCACTCCGAGATGGAGTGGGGGCAGGCGCCCGACGTGCTGCGCCGGTTGAAGATTCCGGTCATCGCCTTCGGCATCGGGGCCCAGGCGCCGGTCAGCGGCAAGCTCGAACTGAGCCAGGATACGAAGACGGTGCTGCGGCTGATCGCGGATTCGACCGCTTCGGTCGGGGTGCGCGGCGCCTATTCCGCCGATGTGCTTGCCGGACTCGGCATCAGGAACGTCCGCATCATCGGCTGCCCGACGGCATTTCGAGCCAATGATCCCGATCTCGCGATCAAGCTGCCGCCGCTCGACCAGGTCAGGACTGCGGGCGTGACGCTGCGGCGCGAGGTTTCCACGACCTATGCGCGGGACATCCAGCGCTACCTCACCTTCCATCGCGACCTCGTCAAGGCGATGGCGGGCCGGTTCGACGTGACGCTGATGGCGCAGGGCGAGGCCGAGGAGAAGAAGCTCGCGCTCGGGACCGCCGCCCAGAAGGAAGAGGCGATGGCCGCGCTGCGCCAGAACGGCTGGGCCAGCCAGTGGTATCTCGATGACGAGATGGAGCGGCTCTACCGCAACCGGATGTTCTACTCCGACGTTGTCGCCGATTACGAACAGCTCGTGTGCCGGCTCGACCTCGTGCTTGGCTACCGGCTCCATGGCAATCTGATGGCGCTCGCCAACGGCACGCCGTCGATCTACTTCACCTATGACAGCCGCACGGTCGAATTCGCGGAGACCTTCAGGATCCCGAGCTTCGACGTCTTTTCCGGCCAGGAATTCCGGCTGGAGGAGTACTGGGACCAGGCGCGCTTCGACCGTTTCAACACCGCTCATGGCCAAGTCTATGCGGCGATGCACGATTTCCTGGCCGAGAATCGCGTCGACAACAAGATGATCAAGCGCGCGGCCGCGCCGGAGCGCAAGGTCGCATGAAGCCGCTCCGCACATGGCTGACGGGGCTGCTCGCGGCACTGCTGGTGTCGGCCGCGTCGCTAGCGGCTGCCGCGCAGACGTCGGCCTATCGCGTCGAGATCGCGCCTGACGCCGTCGAGGAGACGGTCTTCGACTGGGCCAGCCAGCGCTGCGAGCAGTGGCATATCCCCGATGCACCCTTGCGGGCCTACCGGGACGACCGCGACGAGGTCATCGCCTTTGCGAGCCACCACCGCAGCCGCGCGATGACCGGCAGCGGGCTGGAGCGGCTGGCGACCTCCTGCGCGGTCTCCTTCGAAGGAAAGCATAGCGCCGACCCCAGCGCCTACAGCGATTTCAGCTGGATCGGCGCGACCTGGACCGGCAATGGCCGCGACGTCGTCGCCCTGATGCATGACGAGTATCACGCCAACGAACACCCGGGCGCCTGCCGCTTCAGGGAGATGATGAGCTGCTGGTACAATGTCGTCACAGCGGCGCGCTCCAGCGATGGCGGCCGCAGCTTCACGCCAACCCAGCCGCCATCCCTGGTTGCCGCCCCTGCCTTTCGGCAGGAGGTCGGCCAGGGGCGGCATCGCGGCTTCTTCAACCCGTCCAACATCGTCGCGCATGGCGGGGCCTGGTATTCGCTGATCGCGACGACCGGCGGCGAGGGGCAGAAGCCCGGCGTCTGCCTGTTCCAGACGACGCAGATCGCGAATCCGGCGTCATGGCGGGCCTATGACGGGACGGATTTTTCGCTGCGCGCGGTCGATCCCTATCGCGAGGACGCCGCACAGGCGAAGCCCTGCCAGCCCCTGAAGCACCTGCCGACGACAGTAGGCTCGGTGACGCGGCATGAGGCCAGCGGGCTCTGGCTGGCCATCTTCCATCTCGGCCCCGATCCGGCGCAGGGCGTCGTGGGCGGCCGCGTCGCCTATAGCTGGTCGCGCGATCTGCTGAGCTGGACGCCGCTGCGGACGCTCGTCACGCATCCGACGATGTGGAGCAAGGATTGCGGCGACCAGGCGCGCTACGCCTATGGGGCGATCGCCGATCCGGCCTCGACATCACGCAATTTCGAGACGACGGGCGATGAAGCCTTCCTGTTCATGACGAAGATGCGCGTCTCCGATTGCAAGATCGGACCTCAGCGCGACCTCGTCCGGATCAGGATCCGGATCGTGAAGGAAACACCATGAACGCGCCAGTCCGCGAGATCACCGCCGCCGCCTCATTGGAGCAGGCCATGAAAATCCTGCGCGCGACGACAAGCGAGGTCGTCATCTCGGTCAGCCGTCCTGCGGGCGCCGGCTGGCCGGCGCTGCGCCTTCTGCTCGACGGGCAGGACTACGCCACGATCCATCCCGGCGCGCTGGTTCCCGGCGATGCGACAGTGGCCGAACTGACCATCCCCCTGCCCGCGCTGCCCGATGGGCGCCTGCGTTCGATCGCCGTCGCGGATGCCGCGACCGGCATTCTGGCACCGGGTTCGCATCTGCGGCCCGTCGCCACCACGAGGGCGCTGCGGGCGCTGGTGATCTATCCGGCCGGCGAGGTCTACGATCACGACAAGGTGCGCTGGTATCGCGCGCCGATGGAGAAGCTGCTCTCCGACTATTTCAATATCGGCGACATGATCGTCTACGACTCGACGCTGAAGCTCCTGCGCTACGCGCATCTGGAGCCTATGAAGATCATGAATCCGACCGAGGCCGACATCGAGCGCTACGCCAGCGAGTTCGACTATGTCTTCGTGCGCGGCTCGAACTTCATCCACGAAAAGATGGAATGGTTCCGCGCCATCGAGGTGCTGGAACGGGTCAAGCTGCCGGTCTACGCGATCGGTGTCGGTGCCCAGGCCAGCCAGAACCGCGCCATCGATCTGCCTGATGGCTCGAAGCGCTTCTGGCAGCTCGTCGGTGACCGCTGCGCCTCGATCGGTGTGCGCGGCGCCTTCAGCGCCGAGACGCTGCGGCGTAACGGCGTCGGGAATGTCGATGTCGTCGGCTGCCCTTCGATCTTCCGGACACGCCAGCGCGATCTCGCCATCAAGGTTCCCGACCAGCGCGAGATCCGCAAGGTGGCCTTCAGCCTGCGCCGCGAATTCGACTCAAGCTATACCGCCAATCCGGAGGCCTATCTGCGCAACCAGCGCCAGGCGTTGCTCAAGGTCGACAGCCAGAGCGAGATGGTGATGTCCTCGCATGG
Organism: Hyphomicrobiales bacterium; assembly: GCA_900470775.1. Lineage (GTDB taxonomy): Bacteria > Pseudomonadota > Alphaproteobacteria > Rhizobiales > Beijerinckiaceae > Allobosea. The sequence continues at coordinate 24,798 of UCBZ01000002.1, forward strand.
CGAGCAGGAGGAGAAGGCCTTCTTCCTGCGCGACGAGGCCGCCAAGGCCAAGGCGGTGGCCGAGTTCGTCCATTCCGGCTGGTGGGACGGGCCCGACGATGCACGGATGCGCGAGATCTACGAGCGCAAGCTTTTCAGCTTCTTCGATGTCGAGCGCTACGACGCGTTCGCCCGGGGGCAAGACCTCGCGGTCGGCTATCGCGTCCACGGCGTGCTGCCGGCGGTGGCACATGGCGTGCCCGGCGTCCTCGTTGCCTATGACACGCGCAGCCAGGAACTCGCCGAGACGCTGAAGATTCCCGTCGTGCCGGAAGCCGCGCTGGCCGAGGGCGGCTGGCGCGCGGTCTATCAGGAATCGGCCTTGAACGCGCTTTCGAAGTCCTATGCCCAATCCTACGACCGGATGAGCGGCTTTCTCGACAAGAACGGGATTCCGCACCGGATGTGAGGCCAAGCCACGCTGGCGGCGCGCTGCTCCGCCGACACAACCGAGGGGGCCCCGGCGCAGCGCCAGCGGCCATAGCGCAGGAGAAGATGATGAGGATCGAATACGACGCAGGCACCGCGCTCTCGATCATGCGTGCCAATCCGGTGCGCGGCTGGATGTCCGGCAAGGCCATGGCCAAGGATCGGCTGACGACGGGCAGCTTCCTCGACGTCGATCATCGCCCGAAATTCCAGATCGACCCGTCCTGGCCGATCTTCACCATGGGGTCGTGCTTCGCCCGCGAGGTCGAGAACGTGCTGATGATGCGCGGCCTCCAGCTGGTCACCAAGGGGCATGGCGTGCCAGCCGAGCATTTCGAGACTTGGAACACCACGACCGGGCGCGGCGGCGGCGCGGCCGGCGGCGAATTGAGCCGGGGTGCGCTGAACAAATATTCGGTGCGCTCGATGACGCATGAGCTCAGGCGCGTTCTGCTCGACGAGACCTATCCGGATGACGGCCTGATCGAGCTCGCGCCGGATCAGTGGTTCGATCCGCATGCGAGCGGCCTGCGGCTGCTCGACCGCGAGACCGCCTTTGCCAATCGCCAGCGCCTGACAGCGGCGACCGCCACGATCAAGCAGGCGCGCATCTGCTTCTTCACATTGGGCCTGACCGAAACCTGGCTCGATTCCGAGACCGGCCTCGCCATGAACGCCCATCCCGGGCCGGCTTGGCTGGCGCGCATGCCGGAGCGCTTTCGCTTCATCGACTACGGTTACGACGAGACGCTCAAGGACATGCTGTCGATCATCGAAATGATCCGCACGCATTGCCATCCGGAGATGCGCTTCGTCGTCACTGTCTCGCCGGTGCCGCTGGGTGCAACCTTCAAGGATGCCGACGTCATCGTCGCCAATAGCGGTTCGAAATCGGTCCTGCGCGCGGTCGCGGAAGAGCTCTACCGGCGCTTCGATTTCGTCGACTACTTCCCGAGCTACGAGATCGTGCTGAATTCGCCGCGCGCGCTCGCCTTTCAGGAGGACCAGCTCCATGTCGCCCGCGACATGGTGGCAGCCGTCATGACCACGTTCGAGCGCAGCTATTTCAGCGAGGCGGCGGAGACGAAGGCGGCCTGAGGACTGCCCCGATCGCCGATGCGCGATCGAGGCGACCCGTCGGCTCTGGCCGCGCGCAGCCTGGTGCAGCAACGGCCGCGAGTCGAACTACCGCAGCATTTTCGGCAGCCAGAGCGTCAGCTCCGGGAAGAAAGTGATGATGGCGAGCGCTCCGAACAGGGGAATGTAGAAGGGCAGCAACGCCTTGAAGATCGCCGGCATGGGCGCCTTGGCGATATCCGCCAGCAGGAACAGCGCTAACCCCATCGGCGGCGTCAGCAGGCCGATCATCAGGTTGAAGATGAAGATGATGCCGAGATGGACTGGGTCGACGCCGGCCAGCACCAGCGGCGCAGTAACGAGCGGTGCGACCAGCAGCGTCGCCGTGGTCGAATCCAGGAACATGCCGACGACCAGCAAAAGCGCGTTGACGATCAGCAGCAGGACGAGCGGGTCGGTCGAGAGCGACAGGATCGTACGGGTGAAGGTCTGCGGCAATTGCTCGATCGTCAGGATCCAGCCGAACAGCGCCGCCGCCGAGACGATGATCAGCACGGCCGATGTGGTCTTGACCGTGTCGAACAGCGCGAAGCGCAGGCGCGCCCAGCTCATGCCGCCATAGAACACGAAGGTGATCAGCAGGATGTAGGCGACGGTGACTGACGCGGCTTCCGTCGGCGTGAAGACGCCGAGCAGCATGCCGCCGACCAGCAGGATCGGTGTGAACAGCGCCGGCGCCGCGGGCAGGAAGGTCGACCAGATTTCGCGGAAGCTCGGCCAGGTCTTCGAGCGAGGATGGCCATGGCGATGCGCCAGCCAGGCGACGGTCGCCATCAGCAGCGCGACATAGAGCAGAGCCGGCATGATGCCCGCGACCAGCAGCTGCACGATCGAGACGCTCGTGACCGAGCCATAGATGATGATCGGGATCGAGGGCGGAAAGATTGGCCCGACGACGGCCGAGGCGCCGGTGATCGCGGCGGCATAGGCGCGGGTGAAGCCGGCATTGACCATGGCGCGGATCTCGATGCGCCCGAGCCCGCCGATATCGGCAAGCGCGGCTCCAGACGTGCCCGAGAAGATCAGCGAGCCGATGACATTGACCTGCGCCAGCCCGCCGGGCACGCGACCGGCCACCGTATGGGCGAAGCGGTAGATGTCGCTGGTGATGCCGCTCTGGTTCATCAGGCTGCCGACGAAGATGAAGACCGGCACGGCGACGAGCGGGAACGAGTCGAGCGCATAGGTCATGCGCTGCGCGATCAGCTCCATCGGGAAGCCGGCAAAGAAGACATAAAGCAGCGCCGGGACGGCAATGGCGACGACGACCGGGAAGCCGAGGATGAAGAAGGTGACGAAGGCGAGGATGACGACGAAGGACATGGGTGCGCTCCGCTCGCTCAGATCTTCATTTCGGGCGGCAGGTCGAGCTCTTCCTCAGGCTCCATCTCCTGAGAGAAGCTGATGTAGAGCGGCTTGTCTTGCAGCACCTTGACGAGCTGGATCACGCATTCGACCGTGGTCATGGTAAAGCTGACGAAGGCGGCGCCGAGGAAGAGCCAATAGGGCATGCCCAGTGTCGGCGTCGCATTGTCGAGATTGCTGGTGATCGCGATCAGGCTGGCGATGGCGGCAGTCGCGAAGGTCGCGATGGCGACGATCGCTGTGACGAGCTTGACGCTGCGCACGAAGCGTTTCGGGCAGAGAAAAAGAATCTCTTCCATGCGGATATTGGCGCCGCCCGCCGCGACATAGGGCAGGGCGATGAAAACCGTGCAGATCAGCATGAAGCGGGCGAGTTCCTCGGCCCCGATCAGTGGCGAGCCGACGATCTCGCGCGCGACCACCTGAAGGAAGGGCAGGACGACCATCGCGACCAGCATGACGAGGCTGCCCCAGCGGAACAGCCAGCGCAGCGGCTCCATGGTGCGGTCGATCGCGTAGGTCCGGCTGTCGACGGCGATGGCGGCAACGGGGGCGTCGGGAATGAGCGTCTCGGCATGCATGGGACAGGTCTCACGGGCGACGGATCAAATGAAATCTCCCGAACGCAGGCGCGGCGCCGGGAGCGGACCGGGCGGCGCGAGGCCGCCCGGTCGTCAGGAGGCCGAAAGCCTCACTTCACGGCGGCAATGCGCTCGATATACGGGCCCCATGTCGGGAAATCGGTGCGGACCTGGGCGCCGACGGCCTTGCGGAAGTCCTCTACCTTGAGGCCGTCGGCCTCGGTGACGAACTTCATGCCCTTCTTCTTCAGCTCGTCGATCAGCTTGGTCTCGGCCTCGTTGCCGAGCTTCAGCGTCTCCTCGCCGATTTCGGCGGCCGTGGCCGAGATGATGGCGCGGTCCTTCTCGGGGATCGACTGCCAGGTGCGCTCGTTGATGAAGACCGGCAGTACGTTCTGCATGTGGCTGGTCAGCATGACATGCGTCTGCACCTCATAGAGCTTGTTGGCGTTGATCATGGTCAGCGGGTTCTCCTGACCGATCACCATGCCGGTCATCAAAGCGGTTGGCAGTTCGCCGACCTCGACCGGGGTCGGGATGGCGCCCATGCCCTTGATCATCGTGGTCCAGAGCTGCAGCGGCACGCCGCGGAAGCGCTTGTCTTTGAGGTCGGCCGGCGAATAGACCGCCATCTTCGCGGTCATCTGGCGCGCGCCGCGATAAAGCCGGCCGATGATGCGGATATTGGCGGATGAGACGAGCTTGTCGGAAAGCTCCTTCATCACCTCGGACTTCGCCGGGTCGGTCGCATTCATGGCATGCGTGCCGTCGCGATAGGCGAAGGGCGCGGCGAAGACGGCGATGTCCGGGCTCAGCCGGGCGAGCGAGGCGAATTCGTGATGCGCCAGCGGGATTGCGCCGCTACGGACGCCATCGACGGTCTCCTGCGCGCCGCCGAGCTGCGAGTTCGGGAAGACCTGGACCTTGACCCGCCCTTCCGTACGCTGGTTGACTCGCTTGGCGAATTCCTCGGCGTACCAGTACTGGATATCGCCTTCCGAGCCGACATGGGCGTAGCGGATCGTCACCTGCGCCTGCGCCTGCAGGCCGAGACCGACGGACAGGCCGAGGCCGAGGGCCAGCATCTTCAAGGCATCGCGCTTCTTCATGATATCCTCCCGTTTTGTTTTTGTGATTGTCGAACGGCCCCGTGTCAGAGCCGGTAGAGCCTCGCTGCGTTGTCGTGGAACAGGCGCTCCCGGTCTTCTTCGGACCGGTCGGCCGTGGCGGCGAGGAAGCCTGAGAAGATCGTGTCGAAATCGCCGACCAGGCTGTCGACGGGGAAATTGCTGGCGAACATCGCCCGCTTGACGCCGAAGATCGCGATGGCTTCGCGGATGATCGGCCCGTTGCCGGCCTGCGCCCAGGGGATGCCGGGCAGGCCGATGCCGGAAATCTTGAGCGCGATGTTGGGTTGCGCGGCCGTGGTTTCGAGCGCACGGCGCCAAGCCGAAAGCGCTTCGGGGCTGCGGTCGGCGGGCAAGGCGGTGTGGTTGATGATGATCTGCGTTTCGGGCACGTCGCGCGCCAGTTCGGCTGCGGCGTCGAGATGCCACCATGGCGTCTGCAGGTCGTAGGACAGGCCGTTGCGGGCGAGCTGCGCATAGCCTTCGCGCCAGGCGGGATCGTCCATCGAGCCGGGCCTTCCGCGCCTCGCCTCGCTTGCGCTCGTGGCGGCGGCGGGCTTGTGCCTTATGCCGCGCACGATCGGGATCGCCGCATGGGCGGCGAGAAGCTCGGCCGCCCCGGGGTCGGCGAGGTCGCACCAGGCGACCACGGCCGAGGGCAAGCCGTGCTCGGCGGCGACGCTCGCGATCCAGCGGCTCTCGCCGAGCGCGTTGCCGCGTTCCCATTCCGCCTCGATGTAGACGGAGCCCGTCACCGGCCAGCCAACGGTGTCGCGGCGGTAGTCGGCGGGCATGTAGTTTTGGCGGATGGCGGCGTAGTCGCCGTAGCGGAACGGGATCGGCGGCTCGTCGCTCAGCCAGGGATGGCGGTTGCGGTCGAGATCCCAGACATGGTGATGCGCGTCGATCACTGCCTTCGGCTTGTGCGGCGCGCTTGCCATCAGCCGCGTCCGCGCGAGGCTGCGTCGTGCTCGTAGAGCTTCACGACGGCAGCCGAGTCGCTCATCTCGTGGCCGAGCGCGACATAATCGGCATAGCGGTGCACCGCCTCCTCGATCACCCTGAGATCCAGGCCCAGCCCCTGCGAGAAGGCCGAGACCGCCTTGAGATCCTTGAGCAGCTGGCGGGCATAGCTCGCCGGCGGCTCGAAGGCGCGGGCTTGCATCTGCGGATAGAGCCGCTGTAGCAGGCTTGAATCCGCGTGCCCCCCGGCGAGGCATTGGGGCAGGCGGGTGGCGTCGATGCCGGCGGCTTCCGCCAGCATCAGCGCCTCGGCCATCACGACATAGCCGGTGCCGACGATAGCCTGGTTGATGATCTTGGTGGTCTGGCCGGCGCCGACCGGCCCCATCAAGGTGAGGTTTCCGGCCATATCGGCGAGCAGCGGCTGTGCCGCCGCGAAATCCGCATCCGAGCCGCCCGCCATGACCGTCATGCCGCCGGTGCGGGCGAGCTGCGGCCCGCCCGAGACCGGTGCGTCGACCCAGCCGGTTCCGGTCAGGGCCTTGAGCTTTGCCGCCGCCTGGCGCGTTCCCTCGGGATCGGCAGTCGACAGGTCGATGACCAGCTTCGTCGAAGCGCCTCCGGCCGCGATGCCGTCCTCGGCGAAAACGCAACGCTCGACGGCGGCCATGTGCAGCACGCAGAGCATGACGACATCGCTGGCGGTAGCGACTTCGGCCGGCGAGGCGGCGGGCTTGGCGCCGTGAGGGACGACGGTGTCAAGCCGCTCGGGCTCGAGGTTCCAGACGGTGACCTGATAGCCCTTGTCGAGCAGGCGGCGCGTCATCGCCTCCCCCATGATGCCGATGCCGATGAAACCGATGCGGGGTTTTGTCATGGATGCTGCTCCCTCGGCGTCATGGTCACCTCCCTGTCCAGGCGGGCAGCGCCTTGGTTTTGGCGAGAAAGGCGCTGACGCCCCGCCTGAAGTCGTCGCTGCCATAGACCTGCGCGATCAGGTCATCGACCTCAGGCAGGCCCTCGAACGCCATGCGCCGCAGGATCTCCTTCGTCGCCCGCGTCGTCAGCGGGGCGTTCTCGGCGGCGCGGCGACACAGGGTTTCGAGCTCGCCGTCGATCGCCTCGGGCTCGACGATGCGCAGCAGGAAGCCGGTGGACATAAGGTCCTGCGCGCCGAATATTTCGCCGAGCAGGACCATGCGCCTCGCCGCCGCCACGCCGATCGCACCGCCGATCCGCGCCAGACTGAGCGGCGAAAGGCAATTGCCGAGCGTGCGGCCGATCGGGGAGCCGAAACGGGCATCGGGTGTCGCGATCCGGAAGTCGCAGGCCGCTGCGATATTGAGACCGCCGCCCACCGCCCAGCCATCGATCACGGCGATAGTGGTGACGGGGATGGCGTCGAGGGCGCGCATGCAGGCGTCGCCATTCTGCTCATAGGCAACGCCATCCGCTCCGCTGGTGAATTTGGCGAAGCCCGATATGTCGGTGCCGGAGACGAAGGCCTTGCCGCCCACGCCGCGGAATACCGCCACCCGCACGGAAGGATCCTCCGTGATCTTGCCGGCGATGTCGCTCAGCTGGAGCCACATCGTGCTGGTAAGGGCGTTATAGGCGGCCGGGTTGTCGAAGCGGACATGGGCGATGTCGCCCGCCTTCTCATAGGTGACGCGGGGCTCGCTCATCGCGCCGTCCCTGTCTTCAATGCGCCGGGCAGAAGGCCTTTCCCGACCAGTTCCGCGCGCAATTCGGCACCATGCTCGTCAAGCAAGGGTGGTGGCAGGCGGATTTCCTGCGGCGTTCCGCTGAGCTTGACCGGGAAACCCAGGGCGCGGAACTCGCCCTCGACCGGATGCGGCACCATCTTGACCATCTCGCGCGCCACGGCCTGCTCGCTGACGACGGCCTCGGCGTAGTCGAGGATCAGGTCGGCGGGAACGCCCGCTTCGAGCAGCGCGTCGATCCATTCGCGGCGCGTGCGCGTCAGGAAGGTGGGCGCCATCGCGTCGATCAAGGCGAGCCGGTGCTGCAGTCGCGCGGCATTGGTCGAGAAGCGCGCATCCTGCTGCAGGTCCTCGCGGCCCAGAACCCCGAGCAGCTTGAGCCAAAGCCCCTGATTGGCGGCGCCGATGACGAACCAGCCATCTGATGCCGCGACGGCCTGGTAAGGCGCCGACATGCGGTTGGCCGAGCCGATCGGCTCGGGCGTCCGCCCGGTGCCCCAGAGTTCCGTGGTCTCCCAGACCGAGAGGGCGAGCGCCGCCTCGAACAGCGAGGCGTCGAGATACTGGCCCTTGCCGGTGGTCTGACGGCCGATGACGGCGCTGAGGATCGCATAGGTGCTGAACAGCCCGGCGCCGAGATCGGCCACGGGAATCGAGTTCTTGGCCGGCTCCATGCCGGGCAGGCCGTTCGAACTGAGCACGCCGGAGACTGCCTGTGCGATCAGGTCGAAACCCGGACGCTGAGACCACGGCCCGGTCTGGCCGAAGCCGGAGATGCTGGCATAGATCAGCCGCGGATTGATTTCGCTCAGCGTGGCGTAGTCCATGCCGAGCCGGCCGGCGACGCCGGGGCGGGCATTCTCGACGAGGACGTCGGCGGTCCTGACCAGCGCGTAGAGGACCTCGCGATCGGCGTCGGATTTGAGATCGAGCGCGATGCTGCGCTTGTTGCGGTTGAGGGCGAGGAAGCCGGGGCTGTCCTCTCCCTTCATCCGGAAACCCATCGACTGGCGCGTCGAGTCGCCGGTGCCCGGCGGTTCGATCTTGATGACGTCGGCGCCCATATCCGCCAGCAGCATGCAGCAGAACGGCCCTGCCATGACCTGCGATATGTCGAGAACCCTGATGCCTGTCAGCGGTGGCGCCATGGACGGTATCCTCCGGTCTTCCCGCCTCCTCTCACCGGTGCGAGGGAGGCGGTCTCGTTGTGGTCGATGCGGCCCGCTACCCGCGAGCTGCGGCGGGACGCGTCAGACGGCAGCCTTCTTGATCGCGTCGAGCGTTTCGCTGCCGAATTTGCCGACGAAGTCCTTCTCGACCTCCGCGGTCACGATCCTGGCGAAGGACTCACGGTCCGGCGTCTCGACGGCCTGCATGCCGGCCTTCTTCAGCTCGGCCAGGCTCGATCCTTCCGTATCCTCGTTCATCTGGCGCTGGGTCACGGCCAGTTCCGCTCCGATGCCCAGCAGCAGCTTCTGGATCTCGGCGGGATAGGCATCGAACTTGGCCTTGTTCATCACGACCGGGCCGGTGGTGAAGGCGTGACGCGTCAGCGAGAGATGCTTTTGCACCTCAAAGAACTTTGCGTTCAGGATCAGCGTGACCGGGTTCTCCTGGCCGTCGACCGCGCCGGTCTCCAAGGCCGTGAACAGTTCGGTGAAGGCCATCGGAGTCGGTATCGCGCCGAGCAGCTGGAAGGCCCTGATATGAGCGGGGTTCGGCGTGGTGCGGATCTTGAGGCCCTTGATGTCGGCGGCTGTGGCGACGGGGCGGCGGTTGTTCGTGAGATTGCGCCAGCCGATCTCCCAGGTCGCGAGCGCCTTCAAATTCGAGGCTTCGAGCTCACGGCGCAGTCCCTCGCCTACGGGTCCGTCCATCACGGCCGCCGCGTGTTTGCGGCTCTGGAACAGGAAGGGCAGGTCGAACACGTTGAGCTTGGGGGCGAGGCCAGTGAAGAACGGGTTACCGGTCAGGCAGATGTCGATCGAGCCGCCGCGCACGGCGCTGATGGTCTGCGCGTCGGAGCCGAGTGCGCCGTTGGGGAACACCTGAACCTCGTAGCGGCCCTGGCTGCCGGCCTTGACGCGTTCGGCCAGGAGCAGTGCCGCCTTGTGCCAGCTGTCGGATTCCGGATGCGGGTGGGCGAAGCGCAGGCGGGCCGCCTGGGCGAAGGCAGGGTTGCCGATCGCAAACAGCGAGATACCGGCGCCGGCGCCCTTCAGGGCAGTTCTGCGGGTCAGGGTCATGGCGTCCTCCTCGTCTTTTTGAGCCGTTTCAGGCTGATGTCGGGCGGATTTTAGCGCCCGTAGAACCATTTCGCGGGGATGGTGACGATCTCCGGCACCAGGATCAGCAGGGCCAGCACGGCGAGCTGTGACAGCAGGAACGGCATGACGCCGCGAACGACCTTGTCCATCGAGATGTTGCCGACGGCGCAGACGACGTTGAGGACCGTGCCGACCGGCGGCGTCAGCAGGCCGATGGCGTTGTTGATGATGAACATCACGCCGAAATAGACCGGGTCGATGCCGGCCTGCTTGACGATCGGCATCAACACCGGGGTCAGGATCAGCACGGTCGGGATGAAATCGAGCGCCGTGCCGACGACGACGACCAGCGCCATCATCGCCAGCATGACCAGCGTCTTGTGCTCGATCAGCGGGCCGAGCAGGCTTGCGACCTGGGCCGGGATGTCGGCGATGGTGATCAGCCAGGCCGAGACCAGGGCGGCCGCGACCAGGAACATCACCGCGGCGGACGTCTTGAGCGAGGCCAGCAGCGCCGGACGCAGGTCGGCGAGCCCGAGTTCGCCATAGACGAAGGCGCCGACCAAGCCGGCATAGACTGCCGCGACCACGGCGGCTTCGGTCGGGGTAAAGGCGCCGGCCTTCATGCCGCCGATGATCAGGAAGGGCAGGCCGAGCGCCCAGATGCCGTCGAGCGCCGAGCGCGCGATTTCGCGAGGCCGAGCGCGGCTGGCGCGGGCAACGGGTTCGTCGCGGGCGACGACGAACCAGGTGATGACCAGCGCCAGTCCCATCAGGATACCCGGCACGATGCCGGCCAGAAAGAGCCGCGTAATCGAGACGCCGGCAGCGACGCCGAAGACGACGAAGCCGATCGAGGGCGGGATCACCGGGGCGATGATGCCGCCGGCCGCGATCAGCCCGCCGGCGCGCGGCATGTCGTAGCCGGCCTGGCGCATCATCGGGATCAGGATGGCGGCCAGTGCGGCGGTGTCTGCGACGGCCGAGCCGGAGATCGAGGCCATGACCAGGGCGGCGATGACGGCGACATAGCCGAGCCCACCCTTGACGTGGCCGACCATGGTGACCGCCAGCGCGATGATGCGACGCGACAGGCCGCCGGCATTCATCAGTTCGCCGGCCAGCATGAAGAAGGGCACCGCCATCAGCGGGAAGGAATCGGCGCCGCCGACGAGGTTTTGCGCGAGGATCTGCGAGTCGAAGCTGTCGAGCTGCAGCATCAACGCGACGCCGCAGACCAGGAGCGCGATCGCGATCGGCACGCCGAGCGCCATGGCGCCGATCAGCGAGCCCAGGAAAACGAGGACGGTCACTTGCGCGCCTCCGCCTGCCCGATCTCGCGTTGCCTGGCCTCGAACGCCGCCATCTCCTCGGAATCGGCACCGATCACCAGGGCCGAATCCGGCATGCGCCCGGTGACGAGATCGAACAGGGCGATCAGGTTCAGCGCGCCGATGCCGAGCCCGCAGAGCAGCCCGGCGATATAGGTCACGGCGAGCGGAATGCCGGTGACCGGCGCGTAATTGTCGATGTTGATGACGCTCTGGCGCCAGCAGCCGGCGACCAGCAGCGCCATGCAAAACAACGACAGCGCTTCGGCGGCGACCCTGCACCACCAGCGGCCATTGCGGCCGAGCATGACGACGACGGTGGTCATGCCGAGATGGTTGCCGTCCTTGGCGACGAGGAAGGCGCCGCCGAAGGTCAGCCAGACGAAGATCATGCGTGAGGCTTCTTCGGACGTGGTGATACCGGAGCTGAAGACGTAGCGCAGCACGACGTTGCCGAAGACCATCGCGATCATCGCGACGAAGCCGATGATCAGCAGATTCTCGACGCTGCGCAGGAGGGCGGCCCGGATACGGCCGCTCATGGCCCGCCTCGCCGGTGATCCCTGCGCATGCGAAGACGCTGCCGGCTTTGCGCCAGCAGGGCGTGGTTTTTCACCATCGCCTTCTCCTCGTTCGTTTCCCTGGCCGTGGCGCTAAACCGCCCGGTCCCGATTATCTGTATGCAGCATACTGCGTGCGAAGGGCGTGTCAAACGCGGTTCGGCGCGTTGGCATAGTGCCGAACGAAAAGTTGCATGCAAGAAATTAAGGCCGTCAAGCGTGCCTCCGGAATGCTGGCCCAGCCATGGCTACATTCCCGGAGATGCTGTCTCCTCTCCATCTTAGGCAACGCCAATGTCGGAATGCTGTATGCAGTATATCTTGAGCGGGCGGGAGAAGCTGCTAATCTCGTCGGGCGGACCGCCGGTAAACGGGGCGGCCGATCCCTGGGGAGGGACGCATGAAGCTCGTCGTAAAAGCTGCCATCGGCATGGCGGCAATTCTGGTTGCCGTCGGCCCGTCCTGGGCCTTCCCTGATCGTCCGATCCAGTTGATCGTGCCCTGGGCAGCGGGCGGCGGCATGGATTCCGTGATGCGCATCTTCGGGGCCGGCTTCGAGGCGGAGCTGAAGCAGCCCGTCAACATCGTCAATCGCACCGGTGGCGGCGGCATCACCGGTCACACCGCGATCGCGCTTGCCGCCCCCGACGGCTATGTCGTCGGCGGCATCAGCCCCGAAATCTCCTTCTTCAAGACGCTGGGCATGGGCGAACTGACGATCGACAGCGTCGATGCCTTTTCACGCGTTTCGGTCATTCCTGCCGGCGTCACGGTCAAGGCCGACAGCCCCTACAAGACCATCGCGGACTATCTGAAGGCGGTGAAGGACAATCCCAAGGGCACGCTGATGGCGTCGGGAACAGGTGTCGGCGGCTCCTGGCACATCGCGTCGGGCGGCCTGCTCAAGGCGGCGGGCATGGCTCCGGACGCGGTGAAATGGGTTCCGAGCAATGGCGGCGCCCCGGCGCTCAACGATCTCGTCGCCGGCGGCCTCAGCGTCTTCACCGGCTCGCCGATCGAGGCCAAGGCCATGCTCGAGGCCGGGCGCGTGCGCACTCTCCTGCTGATGACCGCCGAGCGCCATCCGAACTTTCCCGACGTCCCGAGCGCGAAGGAAGCAGGCCTGGACTGGACCTATCAGAACTCGTTCGCGCTGGCCGGTCCCAAGGGCATTCCCGCTGACCGCCGCAAGATCCTGTTCGAGGCGGCCGCGCGAACGATGCAGCGCCCCGAGGTTCGCAAGGCCATGGCCGATCGCGGCATCACGCCGGTCTGGGATAAGCCGGAGGAGTTCGCGGCCTATGTCTCCACCTTCACCGAGCGCGGCAACGGCATCCTCCGCGATCTCGGTCTGGCGAAGAACTGAGACGTTCCGCGGCCGGGATGCGGGCATTCCGGCCGCGGCGTCGCTTCAGTGCGTGGTTTGCGGAAGCAGGTCCGGCCAGTTGGTGTCGGCCCGGGCGATATAGGTCTGGGTTTTCGCCAGCCAGGTCTTCCGTACGGCCAGGTCGTAGTTGAGATAGAGCCTCCCGTTCACGATCGACCAGGCTTCGGGCTCGATCTTGACGAGATAGCCCCGCGAGGTGCCATAGGCGCAGAAGCCGCCATAGGCCGGCAGATAGCGCTGCGGATCGGCCTCGAACAGCGCCTTGTGCTCGGCGCTGGCGAAACGCCAGGTCGCTCCGCCATGGTTCACCGAGAATTCCGGCTTGCCGGGGCGCGGGCCGCCATCGCGGAAATAGGCGACAGGGTCGTAGCCGCGGATCGCAAGCCCGTCCGGAGAGTTCAGGGTGTTGACCGGGCGGGGCGTATCGGCCCGGACGCCGGGTGCGGCCAGCACCGCGCCGGTCAGCAGTATGAAGCTTCGCCTGTTGAGCATGGCAGTGTCTCCCTCGATGCGGGTGTTCAGGAGGTGCGCGCTTCCAGCGCTTCGAAGATATAGGCGGCGAGCCAGCCATAGATCGCGTGCCCGACGAGGCTCATGACCGAGAGGCGGGGCACGTCATTGAGCAGGAAATGCTGTCCGGCCAGCGGCGCGAAGAAGCCCAGTGCGATGAAGTAGGTGATCACGCCCCAGATCCAGCCATCGACCGGCATGCCGAAGCTCTTCACCCAGCGCGTCAGGAGCCAGTAGCCGAGCGGGTAGAACAGGAAGCCCGTGAGGAAATGCAGCAGCTTGGCCACCGGCGTCGACAGCGTCAGGCCGAACTGATGGGCAAACAGCGATTTCACCAGCTCCGGCGGCTCCAGCGGGTATTCGGCGAACCAGGCCGTCGGCACGGCCGAGAACAGCTCCCAGAAGCCGAGCCCGGCGAAGCCGCCGAGGGCAAGGTTGATGACGGTCTGGCCGGAGGGCAGGGCAAGGCTGCGGCCGGCGATTGTGGTGGTGGTCATGATCTGGTTCTCCGTGTCGGGTGTTGGCGCGGGCGCGGTGAGCGCTGGATGTCAGTGGGCTATCGCGAGCGGGGTCGATGCGACGGCCAGCGCCGCGAGGCGGCCCGCGGGGCGGCTGCGCAGTTGCGCCAGGCGCCGGGCGGCGAAGAGGTTCGTGCCGCCGCGCCGGACGAGACGCTCGCCCAGCACATGGGCGGCGCGGTCATGCTGTCCGGCGCGGATCAGGCTCTCGGCATAGGCCTGCTCGAACAGGTCGCGCTGGGCATGGCTGCCGCCGATCGCGACGAGGCCGTTGCGGGCGGCACCGAGCAGGCGGGCGGCTTCCGTATAATCGCCCTCGCTGAAGGCGATCAGCCCGAAGGCTGATAACGCGCCGCTGTGGGCGGCCTCGCGGCGCTCGCCGCTGGGATGGGCATGCGCGTCCTGCGCCAGGCTGCGCGCGATGGCCTCGGCCCCGTCATGATGGCCGGCCCCGAGCAAGGAGAGGGCGTAATGCAGGTCGGCGAAGACGAGGCGGCCGTCATGAACCCGCGTCTCGGCCTTCGCGGCGAGCTCTTCCCAGCGATTGCCGACATCGACGCCGGCATAATCCAGCCGCGCCAGCAGCGAGGCGCCATTGGCGATGTCGCGGTAGTCGTCGGTCGGCTCGGCGCGAAGCTCCTCGTCGTAAAGGCGCAGCACCTCGGCGGTCTCGCCGCGCTCCAGCCGGAACAAGGCGAGATGCCAGGCGATGTGGAAGCGCAGATTGTTGGCATGGGCGACATGGCGGCCGTCGCCCAGCCAGGCCACGCCTTCATCGGCCCGGCCGGTCATCTCCAGGACATGGGCGACGGCGTGGCGGCCCCATGCGTCGCGCGGGCTGAGCTCGACGGCGCGGCGGCCGGTGCGCTCGGCCTCGGCGTAGAAGCCGCGCTCCTCGAGCGCGAAGGCGTAGCAGCCATTGACATAGCCGGCGAGCGGATGGGTCGCGGGGAAGCGGGGCACGACGCGGCGCAGGCTCGCCAGCATCTCGGCCTGGTCGCCGAGCAGGAAGCGCAGGCCATGGGCGAGCTTCAATGCCAGCACGTCGAAGGGGTGGGCGAGCAGGATCGCTTCCAGGCGCTGCGCTGCCTGCCGCGGCGCGTCGTCGAGCCAGAGCGCCAGCGCCTCGATCACCATGGTCTCGCGCCGGGTGATCGGCCGCAGCGCCGCGGAAGCGCGCGCCTTGACGAGGCAGTCGCGCGCCGGGCCGAGCAATTCGGAGCGGGCCAGCGAGAGCAGCATCATGCCTTTGGCGGCATGGGCCAGCGCGAAATCAGGGTCGGCCGCGAGCGTGCGCGCGAGATGCTCGGGCGTCGCCGCGGCGTGGGCCAGCAAGGCTTCGAGCGTGTCGTTCCAGGCGAGCCGGGCGCCATCATTCGCGGTGCTGATGCGGTCGCCGGAGAGGTCGTGATTGGAGTGGTCGGAAACCATGGGCTGCTCCATTGCGGCGCTCGTCGCGAGCACTCATCAGGGAGTTCGCAGCGAACCGATCAAACGGCGTTCAACTCACTTCACGGACGCGTGTCGGCAGGGCGATGGCGGCGGACTCCGAATTGGCCCGCGGCCGGGCTTCGGATTCGGGCGCCGGCTTGGCCCAGGGCGCGCTCTTGAACCAGCCGACCACGACCGCGACGCCGAGGATCAGCGCGACGCCGGTGAGATTGAGCAGGGCCACGACGAGCTCGCCGCGCCCGGCCATGTCGGCGGCGGTGCCCAGCAGCCGCGACAGCACGACGCTGGCGAGGAAGGCGGCGAGCGATTGCCTGCCGATCAGGATGAGCAGGTGCCCCGCTCCCCGGTCGAGCTGCCGGCGCCAGGGCTCGATCAGGCTCAGCACGAGATAGGCCAGCGCCAAAAAGTGCAGCACGCGCAGGATGTGCAGGTTGCTCTTCTCGGCATCGGGCAGGATCAGCGCGCGCAGGGCCTGCGCTGCCGGCCAATGCTCGAGGATGCCCCAGAAGGAGAGCGGGACCGAGAGCGCGATGAAGATCGCAGCGCCCGTCATCAGGCGCCAGTCGCCGAGGTCAGGCACCGGCAGCCACTTCATCGCGATGAAGAAGCCGGTGAAGAAGATCAGTTGCCAGGCGAAGGGGTTGAGAAACCAGCCGGCGCCGTTCCAGGGATTGCCGGGCAGGTTGAGGCCCTCGCTCCAGACCAGCGCATAGAGCAGTCCGGCCAGCAGGAACGGCAAGGCGGCATGGACGCGCCTGAGCGCCATCATCACCGGCACCAGCGCCAGGATGACGAGATACATCGGCAGGATGTCGAGATAGTCGGGCTGCCAGGTCAGGGTGGCCAAGCCGAGCAGGGCGGTCTCCGCATCGCTCAGCAGCGGCGCGAATTGCTTGGCGACCTCGGCGAGGCCGAAGCTGCGATCGAGCAGCGCGGCGAGCGCGATCAGCGCCAGCACGACGCCGAGCTGGGCCCAGTAGACCTGCCAGATCCGGTAGGCGATGCGCGCCGTGCCGAGCGCGAGCCCGCGCCGGACGAAGACGCTGCCGAAAGCGAGCGCGCTGGCGATGCCCGAGCAGAAGACGAACAGTTCGGCTCCCGAGGAGAAGCCGAAGCGCGCCGGGATGAAGGCGTTCCAGCTGTTGTCCGGCACATGCGCGACGAAGATGATCAGCATCGTCAAGCCGCGGAAGAAATCGAGCCGCTCGTCGCGCGGCCGCTTCGTTGTCTGCGGAGCCTGCTGCATCAGAAGGCTCCCTCATAGCTGTCGGCGTCGATCCGGCAGGCCAGCACGGTGAAGCCGCTGCGCCTGAACGCGGCATCGGCCTCGCGCTGCAGGCTGTTGCGGTCGGAGATGGTCACGCCATGGCCCCCCATCGCCTGCGCCACCGCGGCGAAATCGGTCGCGCCGAAATCGACTCCTAAGCGCTTCAACCCAAGCTGGCGCTGCTTCAGCGCGATCAGGCCGAGGCTCTGGTCGGCGAGCACGACGATGACGACGGGGAGGTCGAGGTCGCGCAGGGTCGCAAGTTCCCCGAGCACCATGTCGAGACCGGCATCGCCGACGAAGCAGAGCGTGTGGCGGTTCGAACCCAGTGCGGCGCCGGTGGCGAGCGGCAGCGCGCAGCCCATGGTGCAGAGCCCGGTCGATTGCAGCAGGCCGCGCGGCCGGTCGCAGGCCCAGATCTGGCTGAGCAGGATGCGGTGCGCGCCGGAATCGGCGGTCGCGACCGTGCCGGCCGGGGCGGTCTCGCGCAGGGTCTCGAACACCGCATGCGGCCCCCAGGCCCTAGGCGCGGCGAAGGCCCTGTGGAAGCTGTTCCGGATCGCGGCCGGCTCGCGCCCGGGCCATGTCGGCTTCGGCGGCAGCCCTTCGGAGAGCCGGGTCAGGATCGCGCCGACATCGCCCTCGAGCAGCACGGTCGATGCATGCATGCCGTGCTGGAGCGGCTCGGCGACGATGTCGATGACGCGCTTGTCGGCGGGCCAGGGATGGCGCCAGCCCTGGCGCATCTCGATCGGGTCGTAACCCGCGAGTACGATCAGATCGGCGGCCTCGATCAGCGGGTGCACGATCTTGTCGGCTTTGGGCGACAGGCCGATGCCGCCGATCACGCGCGGATCGCTCTCGGGCAGCAGACCCTTGGCCTTGTAGGTGGTGAGCAGCGGCGCGCCTGTCTGCGCCAGGAAGCGGTCGAGCGCCGCCGCGCCGCCCTGGGTGACGAGGTCGAGGCCGGCGATGACGAGCGGGGTCTTTGCGCTTGCGACCAATTCGCGGGCCAGGGTCAGGTCGGCGGGCAGGGAGGGCTGCGCCATCGGCATGGCCGGCGCAACCCGCCGCGGGCTGCGTGCCTCCGCGATCGAGATCGGCAGGTCGATATGCACAGGGCCGGGCCGGCCGCGCAGGGCGGCGGCGATGGCCTTCTCGACGACGAGGTCCTCGGTGCCGGGCGCTGCGCGGAACGTCGCCTTCACCAGCGGGCGCAGGACGGCCTGATGGTCGAAGACCTGATGCGTGTAGCTCTCGGCCAGCGCATGGTCGACGCAGCCCGTGATGAAGATCAGCGGGACGCGATCCTGCTGCGCATTGGCGACGACGTTGACCGCGTTGGCGACGCCGGGGCCGAGCGTCGCGACCAGAACGGGCAGGGCGCCGGTCGTGTGCCAGAGCCCCTCGGCCATGAAGCCTGCAGCGTTTTCGTGCCGGGCGAGCAGGAAGCGGATGCCGGCGCGCTCCAGCGCATCGACCAGCGCGAGCACCTCGCCGCCGGGAATGCCGAAGGCGTGGGTCGCGCCCGCCGCCGCGAGCCGCTCGGCGACGAGGTCGGCGCCGGTGACGGTCTCGTCCCGGACCGTGCTGGTGTGGGCTGTCGCGATGGTTTCGTGGCGCATGCTGTCGTCCCGGCTGGCCGCACCGGCGGCTCGCCAGGAAGATCGCGCGGCGAGGGCGTTTGGTTACATCTTCACGGAGATGTGAGCTTGGCACCCGCCATCGCGGACGGGGCGTTTGCCGTTGCGGGCGAGGCCTGTGCCGGCATGGCGAGCCGCCAGGCGCGCTCGACCCAGGCCGGATCGGCCATGTGGCCGCCGGCATGCAGGCAGAGTTCGAGCCGCGCCGGGCCGCCGCAATCCTGCGCGACGCTGCAGGTCAGGGTGGCGGCTGGCGCGGCCTTCAAGACGGCGGCCAATGGCACGGTGCAGCCGCCGGGCGCGAGGATGGCGAGGCTTCTGAAGACGTCGCCCTGCCGGGAGCCCTGGCGCAGGGTTCGCCCGGCCATTGGCACCGTGGTGTCGGTGGTGCCGTGGACATGGATCAGGTTCGGGCGGGGGCCGGCGCAGCTCTCCGGCACCGGCTCCCAGAAGGCGCCGGCGATCGGCGCCAAGGCGGCGAAACGCGCCGGCATCCGGCAGGCGAGATACCAGACCATCGAGCCGCCCTGCGAAAAGCCCGATGCCAGGATGCGGCCCGGATCGACGGGAAAGCGCCGGGCGACATCGTCGAGCACCTGGCCGACATAGGAGAACTCGTCGCGATTTTGCGATGGCGAGCCGGGAAAGGACCAGCTCCGCCCCATGCCATCCATGGCGATCAGCGCGACGCCGAGGCGCTGCGCCACCGCGACCAGCCCCCGATCGGCGACGATCTCCTCGGCCGAGCCCTGATAGCCGTGGAAATACATGATCGCGCCGACCGGCTGCGAGCCTTGCGTCTGCTGCGGCAGGACGATGCGGTAAGAGCCACCATCGACCTGGCAGCCGCCCTCAGTGGGGCAGGAATCGACGGGCTTCAGATCGGCCGCCGTCTGAGCCCGAACCGGACCCGTCAGGGCGCAGGCGGTGGCGAGCGCCAGCAGCCAACGTGTCGAATGCCATGCCGCTGCCATCGCCGAAGCTCCCTGGCGAGCGCGCCCGCGGGGCGCTCTCGCGGGCTCGAGCGTAGCGGGGCTGCCGGCGCGGTTCATCTGCGGGTCACGGGCTTGTGAGCCCCGTGTCGGCATGCGACGGAATAGGCCGGATTCCGCCATACCTTCCGGGAAAAGCGCCTGGCCTTGTCGCTCGCCGAACTCGAAACGCAGTTGCGACCGGTCTTCCTCGCCGCATTGGCGGGCGATGCTGCGGCATACCGGCTCTTCCTCGACACGATCAGCGCCCGGCTGCGCGGCTATCTCAGGCAGATGCTGCTGCGTGTCGGTCGCAGCGAGGCGAGTGAAGCCGAGGATGTGCTGCAGGAGACGCTGCTGGCGCTTCACATCTCCCGCCACACCTATGATCCGGCGAGCCCGGTGACGGCTTGGGCGCATGCCATCGCGCGCTACAAGCTGGTGGACCATCTGCGCCGCAGCGGGCGTCACGCCGCGAACCTCCCGCTCGACGACGAGGTTTATCAGCTCGCTGCTCCCGACGGCGCGGCGCCCGATGCCAGGCTCGATCTTGAGAGTGCCATGCAGGCCCTGCCCGAGCGCACGCGCGTGCTGATCGACAGGGTCAAGATCCAGGGCGCGAGTATCGCAGAAGCGGCAAACGCCGAGGGCATGACCGAGACGGCGGCCAAGGTCGCGATCCATCGCGGCCTGAAAGCCATGGCCCGGTTCCTAACAAAGCGCGGGACGCGGCCGACATGAAGCGATGCGACGCCAAGGCCCTGTAACCTTTCGCCGGCTTGCGGCGAATTCCCTTTCGAACCGAACTCATTCTCAAGACCGGACATGCAAACCGACGACCTGATCTCCCTGATGACCGCAAGCCACCGGCCGGTGGATACCGGCTGGCTGAAGCGCGCCACCTGGATCGCGGCGCTGGCGACGCTTGCCGCCACGGTTGCGCTCGTTCTCCTGACGCTCGGCCAGCGGCCTGATCTCGGCAGCGCTTGGATGACGCTTCCGGTCGTCGCCAAGGCTCTGCTGGGCGCCAGCGTCGCGACCATCGCACTGGTGCTGTTCCAGAGGAGCCTGCGTCCCGGGCTGAAACCGGCGCGTCTGCTGCCGCTGGTCGCGATTCCCGTGCTGTTGGTGGCAGCCGGCGCCGTGCTGACCCTAGCGCAAGCGCCGGCCGAGCAATGGAGCGCGCTGGTTTTCGGCCGCTACTGGCGCGCCTGCCTCATCGCCGTGCCGCTCTATGCTTTGTGTCCGCTCGTCGTGCTGCTGATCGTGGCGCGCTCCGGTGCGCCTATGAATGGACGCCTCACAGGCGCCTGCGCCGGCCTTGCCTCGGCCGGTCTCGCCGCAGTGGCGTATAGCGTGCATTGCCCCGACGACACGGTGCCGTTCCTGGCGACCTGGTACACGCTGGCGATCATGATCGTGACGGGGCTGGGCGCGCTCGCCTTCCCGCGCCTGATCCGCTGGTGAGGGGCTCGTCCATCAGCCCAGATCGGTGAAAGACCAGTCCGCTTCGGTCACAATCATGTCGATGAAGGCCCGGACCTTGGCCGAGAGCAGACGCTGCGTCGGATAGACGATCTGGATCGGAAGCGGCGGCAATTCATGCTCCGCGAGCACGATCCGCAGAGCATCCGCCCGGATGGCATCCGCTGCCTGATAGGCCAGCACCATCGTCAATCCGCCGCCGCGGACAGCATGCTGGATGGCGGTGTCGGCGCTGTTGGTGACGAATGACGGGTTGATCGCGACATGGGACCTGCTCCCGGCCCGCTCGAACTCCCAGTCGCCTCTGACGCGAAACCCCGAAAAATGGATGCAGCGGTGCCTGGCGATCTCGGCTGGGTTGCCGGGCACGCCCATCTCAGTGAGATAGTCTGGCGCGGCGACGACGACGCGCCGCGTCTCGCCGATGCGACGCGCCCTCAGGCTGGAATCGGCGAGATGGCCGATCCGGACCGCTGCGTCGATGCCGTCATCGACGAGGTTGATCATCCGGTCGGAGAGGGTGAGTTCGCCGTGAACAGCGGGGAAGCGCGACAGATAGGTCGAGAACAGCGGGCCGACATGCAGGCGGCCGAAGGCCAGCGGGGCGGAGACGGCAAGACGCCCTGAGGGCTCGGCCTGCGTCGCCTGCAGCGAGGCGTCGGCCTCCTCGAGTTCACCGAGGATCCGGCGGGCCAGCAGGAGATAGCGCTCGCCTTCGTCGGTCGGCGTCACCAGCCGCGTCGTGCGCTGGAGCAGGCGGACGCCGAGATGCTCTTCGAGCCCCGCGACGAAGCGCGTCACGGCCGATGGTGACAGACCGAGCTTGCGCGCCGCCGGCGTGAAGCCGCGCAACTCCGCGACCTTGACGAAGGCGGAGAGCATCGCGAACCGATCCATGGCGATTACTCCGCTGTGCGCAACAGTGAGATGATAAAGCGAGCGATTATCATTACGAGATGCAGGTGTCATCTCTCCGGTCAGGCTGCGCCGAAGGCGCGAGACCGGGAGTTTTCCAGATGTCCGAAACGGCATTTTCAAGCGACATCGCCTTCACCCCTGCGGTGAAGACGATCCAGAGCCGCAAGGGCTCGCGCGGCGGCTACCACAAGATGGAGGAGCGCGGCGGCTGGCAAACGACCGTCACGCCCGATCTCGCCGCCTTCATCGCGGTGCGCGACAGCGTGTTCATGGCCACGGCGAGCGCCGACGGCCAGCCCTATATCCAGCATCGCGGCGGGCCGCCCGGCTTCCTGCGCGTGCTTGACGAGCACACGCTGGGCTTCGCCGATTTTCGCGGCAACCGGCAATATGTGACGCTCGGCAATCTCTCGGAGAACCCGAAGGCCTATCTTTTCCTGATCGACCATGCGCGCCGGCAGCGCATCAAGATCTGGGGTACGGCGCGGGTGGTCGAGGACGATCCGGCGCTGGTCGAGAAGCTGCGCATCCCCGGTTATAGCGGTGTCCCCGAGCAGGCGATCCTGTTCGATATCGCCGCCTGGGACGCCAATTGCCCCCAGCATATTCCGCAGCTTCTGCCAGCCGAGAAGGTGGCCGCCGCGCTGGACGAGCGCGACCAGCGCATCGAGGCCCTGGAGGTCGAGATCGCGCGACTCAGAGCCGGGAGCCTGCAGGCAATGCAGAACTCCTGACGCGATCTGTCGCGATGGGCTTCCAGCGCGGTGGCTGGAGGGCAGCGGGCGATGCTAGGCTGAGCTCCAACGCAGGAGGCTCAAGACATGGCGGCGTCACAAGGGACGATCTGGGTCGGCATCGGTGGCTGGGTCTTCGAGCCCTGGCGCGGGGTGTTCTATCCCGATGGCCTGCCGCAGAAGCGCGAGCTGGAATATGCCAGCGGCAAACTCGGCTCGATCGAGGTCAACGGCACCTATTACGGTTCGCAGAAGCCCGAGAGCTTCGCCAAATGGCGCGCCGAGACGCCGGACGGCTTCGTCTTCGCGCTCAAGGGCTCGCGCTATTGCACGAACCGGCGCGTGCTGGCGGAGGCCGGCCCCTCGGTCGAGAAGTTCATCACCAGCGGGCTGACCGAGCTGAAGGAGAAGCTCGGTCCGATCAACTGGCAGTTCATGCCGACGAAAGCGTTCGACCCCGCCGATTTCGAGGCCTTCCTGAAGCTGCTACCGAAATCGCATGACGGCATCACGCTGCGCCACGCCGTCGAGGCGCGCCATGACAGCTTCCGCTCGCCCGATTTCGTCGCGCTGCTGCGCGACTACGGCGTCGCGGCGATCACCTCGGCCGATTCCGACTACACCCAGATCGCCGATATCACGGCGCCCTTCGTCTATGCCCGCATCATGGGCACGAAGGAGGCGCAGCCCAACGGTTATTCCGATGCCGATCTCGATGGCTGGGTTCAGCGCGCCCGCATCTGGGCTGCCGGCAAGGTGCCCGACGGGCTGGAGACATTCGGCGCAGCCCCGGCGAAGGCCGGCCCGCGCGACGTCTTCCTTTATGTGATCAGCGGCGACAAGGTGCGTAATCCGGCCGCCGCGATGGCGCTGACGCAGCGGCTAGCGGCCAAGGGCTGACGGCGATCGCAGCTGGTCTCGTCAGACGATGTCCTGGCAGACATCGACCCATTCCGCGCCGGTGAGCGCGGCCATGCGCTCCGGCGAAATGCGGACTGCGCTCTGCGTCGAACCGGCCGCCGGCACGACCTCGTCGAAGGCCTTGAGCGAGATGTCGCAATAAACCTGTAGCGGCGTGGAGAGGCCGAAGGGGCAGACGCCGCCGACGGGATGGCCGGTCAGCGCCACGACCTCGTCGGCATCCAGCATGCGCGGCTTGGCCCCAAGCGCGGCCTTGACCTTGCGGTTGTCGAGCCTGGCATCGCCGCGCGCGACCACGAGCACGACGCGGTCCCCGATGCGCAGCGAGAGCGTCTTGGCAATCCGCGCCGGCTCGACGCCATGCGCAGCGGCGGCCAGCGCCACCGTCGCGCTGCTCTCGGGCGTCTCGATGATGGCGATGTCGGGGGCGTGCTGTGCGAAGAAGGCGCGGACGGAATCGAGGCTCATCGCGCTACCTGAACCTGAGGAAGAGCAGGATCGCGAAGGCCGCCGGCAGGCCGAAGACGAGCGAGAAGAACGGCATCTCCTGCAGAAGCGTATAGCCGGTGCGATTGACCCCGACCCAGAGATTGACCAGCGACGCTACCAGCCAGAGCGGCAGGAAGAGCTTCACGGCCAATCCGGTCGGATCGCCGCCGCCGAGCTTGAGCCGGCGCGCCAGGAAATGCAGGGCTCCAAGCAGAGCGAAGCCGGCGGCGATGAGCTTCAGCGTGTGCATACCGACCCCCGATTTTGAGTGCTTCAATGCCGGAAATGGCGATGCCCGGTGAAGACCATGGCGAGGCCGGCCTCATCGGCTGCCTTGATGACCTCGTCGTCGCGCATCGAGCCGCCGGGCTGGATCACGGCGGTGGCGCCGGCCTCGGCAGCGGCCAGCAGGCCGTCGGCGAAGGGGAAGAAGGCATCCGATGCCACGACCGAACCCTTGGCCAGCGTTTCGCCGAGTCCGGCGGCCTTGGCCGCCTCGCTCGCCTTCCAGGCGGCGATGCGCGAGGAATCGACCCGGCTCATCTGGCCGGCGCCGATGCCGACGGTGGCGCCGGCCTTCACATAGACGATGGCGTTCGACTTGACGTGCTTGGCGACGCGGAAGGCGAAGCGCAGATCGGCAAGTTCCGCCTCGCTCGGCTGGCGCTTGGTCACGACCTTGAGCTCCATGTCGTCGACGACGGCGTTGTCGCGCGCCTGCGCCAGGAAGCCGCCCGAGACGGTGCGCAGCGAGAGGCCGGGTGCGCGGACGTCGGGCAGGCCGCCGGTCAGGAGCAGGCGCAGATTCTTCTTGCCCGCGATTACCGCGATCGCCTCCTCATCGGCGTCGGGCGCGATGATCACCTCGGTCAGGATTTTTACGATCTCGCGGGCTGTAGCCCCGTCCAGCGTGCGGTTGAAGGCGATGATGCCGCCAAAGGCTGAGACGGGGTCGCAGGCGAGCGCACGCGCATAGGCCTCGCCGAGATCAGAGCCGGTGGCGACGCCGCAAGGATTGGCGTGCTTGATGATTGCGCAGGCGGCCGAGACGGCGGGATCGAATTCGGCGACGCATTCGAAGGCGGCGTCGGTGTCGTTGATGTTGTTGTAGGAGAGCTGCTTGCCCTGGAGCTGGCGCGCGGTCGAGACGCCCGGCCGGTGCCCGGGCGTGCTGTAGAACGCGGCCCATTGATGGGGGTTCTCGCCGTAGCGCATGCTCTGAACGAGGGTGCCGCCAAGCGCGCGATAGGCCGGCGCGGTGTCGCCGAGTTCGTTCGCAAACCAGTTCGAGATCGCCGCGTCATAGGCCGCGGTGCGGGCATAGGCTTTCTGGGCGAGCTTGCGGCGCAGCGTCAGCGTGGTCGCGCCCTTGTGGGACTGGAGATCGCTCAGCACGGCAGCGTAGTCGGCGGCATCGACCACCACGGCGACGTCGTTGTGGTTCTTGGCGGCAGCACGGATCATCGCGGGACCACCGATGTCGATGTTCTCGATGCAGTCGTCGTAGGGCTTGCCCGCCGCGACGGTCGCCTCGAAGGGGTAGAGATTGACGACGAGCAGGTCGATCGGCGCGATGCCGTGGCCGAGCATCGAGGCCTGATGCTCGGGATGGGAGCGGATCGCCAGCAATCCGCCATGGACCTTGGGGTGCAGCGTCTTGACGCGCCCGTCCATCATCTCCGGGAAGCCAGTGAGATCGGAGACGTCGGTCACCGGCAGTCCGGCCTCGGCGATCGCCTTGGCGGTGCCGCCGGTCGAGACCAGCGCGATGCCGAGCCGGTTCAGCGCGCGCGCGAAATCGATCAGCCCGGTCTTGTCGGAGACGGAAAGGAGCGCGCGTTCGACGCGGCGAAGCTCTGTCGGCATCGGGGCATGTCCGGGGCTGGTCTACAGGGGAACTGCAAGGCAGGTGTCGGGCGCGAGCTATCATGCTGCGGCGCGCAAAGCAAAGTTGCGCCAGGCAGATTGATTATGCGTCCGGTGCCGGTTCGGGCGGCGTTCCGGCCTCTGGAGGCGCGGGCCTGAACCGCGCGGTTGTCGGAGCGGCCGCGCCGACGCGGCTGAAGCGCCAGACGATCCGGGGCGTCGCGACCGCGTCGAAGGCGAGGCTGAGCTGTTCCGTGCGCCGCCGTCCATCTGTCGCGGCGAGGAAGATGCTCTCCTCGATCGAGACCGTCAGGCCCGAGGCCTCGAAGGCCCAGACCTCGCCATTGGGCAGCGCCAGCATGGCGCCCTCGCCCTCGCGGATCAGGCTCGGCCTGACGGATGGGTGCAGATGGAAGCGGGCAATCGCCGGTAAGCCGGCGGGCGTACCGGTGAGCGTGATCTCGTCCTCGCCCGACAGCGACGCACCATCGCGCGAGAGCAGCAGGCGGCGCGTATGCACGGCTCCCAGGCCGCGGCGATAGCCGTCATGGCTGCCGACCCATTCCTGGCCCTCTTCCGCATCCTGCCGGGCGACGCGCACATCGGACGGACCGGAGATGACCCGCATCTCGCCCAGGACGAGGCCGAAAGCGGCGCTGGAGCGGTCATTCAGCGTGACAGTGGAATGCGCCGCCGTGCTGCGCGCCGCGAGGCGGAGTTCGTCCGAGCCGTAGCGGCTGGTGCCGCAATTGACGACGAGGCGCTGGGCGCCGCTGGAGAATTCGAACGCAAGGCAGCCGGCATGCGCCTCGATCGAATGGGCACCGCGCGGCGGTGCGCCCGCATCGATCACGGCGATGCTGCGCTCGCCGGAAAGCCGGCTGTAGCCGGAATAGGCGGCCTGCTCGTTCGGCCGCGCGCGGGCATCGTCATAGGCCGCAAGCGTCGCCATGAGATCGGGTGGCGTCGTGCCCATGCCGTTGAACAAGGCGAGCGCGCCGTCGCCATGCCGGAACAGCCGCAAATGCGGCATCATCCGCTCGATTCCCATTAGCACGCCGCGTGGTGGCTCGATGCCGCGCGCCATGAAGGTCTCGCGCAGCGGCAGGAGGTCGAGCAGCAATTCGATCAGCAAGCGCGGATTGCGGCTGAGATGGCCGCCATCGGGCAGGATCTGGTGGTCGAGTTCGTCGGAGAGCAGGAACTCCAGCCGCCGCCGCCGCGCGTCCTGACCGTCGAGGCAGACCGCGGCGAAGGCCACCGCGATCAGGCAGTTCAAGCGCGCGGCACCCTCGACCGCACCGGCGAGCGCGAGGTTCAGCCGGTCGGCCAGCCGCGAGACATGGCGCACGAAGCGCTCGTAAAAGACGTGGTCGGCGCCTTCCAGCAACAGCGGCGAATGCGACAGGAAGGAAATCAGCCGCCGTGCCGCGACCGCCGGGCGGCGCGCGATCTCGTTGCGGTCGCGCTTCTTCGAGATGAAGTCGTCGACCAGCGCGCGGGCATTGGCGCGGGCGATGGCGGTGTCGGCGGCATGCATATGGCGCAGCCAGCCGAAGCCGTGAAGCGCCTCGGCCCAGGCCTCGCTCGGCGGCTCGCTGTCGAAGGGCGATTCGCCATGGGTGCGCAGGGTGCGGCCGGCGAAGGCATAGTAGCCGGCATAGATATCGCTGGCCGTCGTCGGGTCCGAAGTCCGCAGGTCATGCGGCGCGAAGAGCAGGCGGGTCGCCGTGGCGCGGCCGAAGGGCCAGAGCTTGCGCGCGAAGCCGACGAACTGGCCACGGGTGCGCCGCGCCGCTCGGCCGATGGCGGCCCGGGCCAGTCCCCTGCGCTCAGACCAGCCGTTCAATGCCCCGATACGCCCCGTACCCATTACGCCTGGTGCCGTCTGCCAACGCGAATCCCCGCATCGTCATAGCCTGATCAGGCGGCTTGCGTAAAATCCGCTCCATCCAGAAAGGCGCGGCGTTTCGTTGCGGAGCTGGTGGGGCAGGGTGCGCAGGTCGCCGTTGCGGTCGATCGCCTCACTGAGCCCGCCGATCTCGGCGGCTTCGATCGGCTTCCGGGCGAAGTCGGGATGGCCTGCCAGAAAGGCCTCGATCTGCGCTTCGCCCTCCTGCGGCTCGAGCGAACAGGTGCAGTAGACAAGCCGGCCGCCCGGCCGCGTCAGGCGTGCCGCAGCTTCAAGCAGTCGCGCCTGCAGGGCGACGAGCTTGTCGCGATCCTCAGGCGATTTGGTCCAGGCGACGTCGGGGTGGCGCCGGATCGTCCCGGTCGCACTGCAAGGCGCATCGAGCAGCACGGCGTCGAAAGGCTCCGTCTCCCACAGGGTGGCGTCCTTCGTGACGATCTCGGCGGTCAAGCCGAGCCGCTCCAGATTGGCCCTGAGACGGCGCAGGCGCGGACCCGAGCGATCGACCGCCGTGACCTGCGCGCCGAGCGCTGCGAGCTGTGCCGTCTTGCCGCCGGGCGCGGCGCAGAGATCGGCGATGCGCTCGCCAGCTTTCGGTGCGAGCAGGCGCACGGGCAGCGCGGCGGCTGCATCCTGCACCCACCAGGCGCCTTCGTCGAAACCGGGAAGGCTACTGATGCCCTGGCGTTCGCGCAGCCGGATCGAGCCTGTCGGCAGGAGCAGGCCGTCGAGCTTGTCCGCCCAGCCCTCGGCATCGTCCTTCACGGAGATATCGAGCGGCGGTTCGTCGCGATGGCTTCGTGCGATGGCGGCGGCCGTGCCCTCGCCATAGCTCTCCATCCAGCTCTCGGTGAGCCATTCGGGCGTGTCGAGGAAGGGATCGACGGCTTCCGCCAGGATCGCCTCGCGCTCGCGGGCAAGCCGCCTCAGCAGCGCGTTGCCGAGCGAGACATAGCGCGAGGAGCGGGCATCCTCGTGAAGATGGCGGATGGCGAGGTCGACGGCGGCGTGATCGGGAACATCGAGAAAGAGGATCTGGGCGGCGGCTGCGACCATGATCGGCTCGAAGGGGCCGGAATTGCGGGGGCTGCCGCGCTCGAGCCGGGCGTTGATCGCCTCCTGGATCGTGCCGAGACGCCGGAACGCCGTGATGGTTATGGCCCGCGCGAGCGCGGCATCGGCGGCGTCGAGTCCGAAGGACGGCGCCAGCCGCTCATGCGTGTCGTCGAGCGCGAGCCCTGCGCGCAGCACCTCGTCGATGACGGCGGCTGCGAGCTTGCGTGCGGGAAGGCCCGGAGCGGTTGCGCCCTCGGCGTCGCCGCTCTCATCCGGCTGCGCGGGTTTGCGGTGGTCGTCCTTGATCGCCTTGGCCACCGGGTTCAGCCCCAGGGACCGGGCTGATGGCCCGAGCCCGTGCCGCCCCAGGGTGTCTGGAAAACCGGATTCATGAAGCCGCCGGCATTGCTGCCGATACCCATGGCACGAGCCTGCTCCATCAGCGCGGCGATGCGGTTTCCGGTGTCGGGATGTGTCGAGAACAGGGAATCCATGCCGCCGCCAGTCAGGGGATTGATGATGAACATGTGCGCCGTAGCAGGCTTCGCCTCCGCCGTCTCGTTTGGAATATGCGCGACGCCGCCGGCGATCTTGGCCAGCGCATCGGCCAGCCAGACCGGATTGCCGGCGATTTCGCCGCCGAGCCTGTCGGCCTCGTATTCGCGCGAGCGCGAAATCGCCATCTGGATCACCATGGCGGCGAGCGGTGCCAGGATCGACAGCAGGATCTGAACGACGAAATTCGGCCGGTTCTCGCGTGAGCCGAACATCATGCCGAAGGTCACGAGCGAGGAGATTGCACCGGCCATGGTGGCGGTGATCGTCATCGTCAGCGTGTCGTGGTTCTTGATATGCGCCAGCTCGTGCGCCATCACGCCCGCCAGCTCCTCATAGCTCAGCGTGCGCATGATCCCTGTCGTCGCCGCGACGGCGGCGTTCTGCGGATTGCGGCCGGTGGCGAAGGCGTTGGGCTGATCCTCGTCGATCAGATAGACGCGCGGCATCGGCATGTTCGCGCGGGCGGCGAGGTCGCGCACCATGCCGTAGAGCTCGGGCGCTGTCTGCGCATCGACCTCATGGGCGTTGTGGGCGGCCAGCGCCAGCCGGTCGGAATTCCAGTAGCTGAAGAGATTGGTGACGGCGGCAAAGCCCAGCGCCATCAGCATGCCGCCGCTGCCGCCGAGCAGGTAACCGACCGCGCCGAACAGTGCGGTGAGGCCGGCCATCAGCATGCCGGTGCGGATATAGTTCATCGTCGTTCCCATTGTTCGCAGGCCAGATTTGCCTCGCATGCACGGGTCGCGGCGACATGCCTCTCCCCGGATGCGGATTTGCGCCTTATGTGGTGAAGGCGGTGCCGATCCCGCAAGAGAGTGGTGAGAAGAGAGCGATCTGATGAGCCAGCCGCCCGACGAGACGAAGGCTGCCGCAGCGCCCCAGGAGGCGCCTGCCCGGACGCTGTCGCCCGCAGCCCAGCGTGCGCTGGCGGAAGCCGAGGCACGGCGCGCGGCGATTGATGCGAAGGCGGCCGAGGTGACGGGCGCGCGCGAGATCAACGGTCGCGGCGGGCTGGAACCGGTCCGCTACGACGACTGGGAGGTCAAGGGGATCGCCAGCGACTTCTAAAGCGTGATGTCGATGACTCCGTCGGCGATCAATTCCTCTCCGTCATTCCGGATCGGCGCCGCTTCGCGGCTTGTCCGGAATGACGGCGCGTTGAAACGCTCGGGGCTGTTTCCGTTTATTTCGCCCGCTTCGAGCCGACCAGTTCGTCCCATTTGCGGAAGGCGACGACCATCTTCTCGGGCTTCAGCGGCAGCTCGATCGGGTTGTTGGCGATCAGGTCGGCATATTCGGGGCGGCCGAACTCGGCGATGACGTCCTGGCTCGCCTTGGGCGCGAGCGAGAGCGGCACGTTCTTCACCGCCGGACCCGGGTAGAGATAGCCCTCGTCATAGGCATAGGCCTGTGCCTTGGGGGTGAGCACATAGGCCATCATGTCGAGCACGACGGCGAGCCGGTCGTTGGGGATGCCCTTGGGCACGCACATGAAGAACGCGTCCGAGACCCAGTGGAAGCCCTTCAGCGTCTGGATCTTCGCCTCCTTCGGCACGATGCCGAGCGCGCGCGGATTGATGTCCCAGCCGGTGGTCGAGATGATGATGTCGCGCGAGCCGTCGCCGAACTCCTTCATCGTCGCGCCGGTGCCGGCGGGATAGTATTCGATGTACTGCCCGAGTTCCTGGAGGTAGGCCCAGGTCTTATCCCAGCCGCCGACGGGGTCCTGCGGGTCCTTGTCGCCGAGGATATAGGGCAGGCCCATCATGAAGGTCCGGCCCGGGCCGGAATTGGTCGGGCGGGCATACATGAACCTGTTGGGGTTGGCCTTGGCCCAGGCGAGCAGCTCCTCGGCCGTGGTCGGGACCTGCTTGACGCGGGCGGGCATGTATTCGAGCAGCGGGCCGGACGGGTAGTAGTTCACCACGACGCCGAAGCCGTCGCCCTGGACTTTGTGCAGGTTGAGCGCGGCCGGCTCGTAATTCGCCTCGATATTCGGGAATTTGTCGTTGAAGTCGGGCAGGATCTTCATCCAGAGCTTCTGGTCGAGGCCCGCCGCCAGCCCGTCGCTGCCGGTCAGGACGAGATCGAGATCGGCGCGGCCGGCCTCCTGCTGCGCCTTGATCTTGCTGGCGAGTTCGGGCGCCGGCGCCTTCACGAAGGCGATGCGCGAGACCAGCTTGGGATTGGCGGCGCGATAGTCTTCAAAAGCCTTCTGCATCAGGGCGAGCGCGCCGCCGACGTCGATGACGCTGATCGTCACCGGCGCGGAGGGCAGGGGCGGCGAGGCGGCGCGTGCGCCGCCCGCGCCTGTCGCCATGGCTGTCAGGCCGCCCAGGACTGTGCGACGATCGAGAACGGTGCGGCGGTCTTGTTTCATGATGCCATCTTGGCCTGTCGGTTTCCGGCTCATCTGGTATCTCCCCTTTTTATGGTTCAGGCGTCAGTCGTTGCGTGTGTATCCAGATCCAGATCATGGCCGAAGCGGCGCTCGATGCCGCGCAGGCGAATGCGGGTGACGGCAAGGTCCTGGGACCATTCGACCTCGCCACGGTCGAGCGTCACGCCGTGCGCCTTCAGCGCGGGCTCAAGCACCGCGAGCGGGTGGTCGGAGGCCATCGCGATCGCCTCGCCCGGCGTCGCGAACCCCCAGGCGACGAGATTGCGCACGGCCTGGTCGAGGCAGAGCGCCGAGCCCGCGAGCGACAAGGCGCCCGGCTGACGCACCGAGCCGTCGGGACGCAGCTCCACCGTCATGCCGGCGAAGGGATAATGACCCGGCTTCGAGGCTGCCGCCGAAACCGCGTCGGTAACGAGGATGGAGCGTCCGAAGCCCTTGGCCCGCAGCAGCGAGCGCAGCGCCTTGGGATGAAGATGGATGCCGTCGGCGATGAAGCTCGCCCACAGCCTGTCCTCTGCGAGTTGGGCGAAGATCGGGTTCGCCAGCTTGTGCATCTGCTGCGGCATGCCATTGCCGAGATGGGTCGAGAGCGTCGCACCGGCTGCCGCCGCGCTCGCGACCTGATCGAAATCCGCTGCGGTATGGCCGAGCGCAACGATGCGGCCAGCCTTCGCCAGCGCGGCTGTTAGAGCCGCCGCGCCGTCGATCTCCGGTGCCAGCGTCACCATCAGGATCGGCCGGGTGAGCCGGCTTTCCAGCCGCTCGACGAGACCTGGATCGGCGGCCGTCATTGCCTGGGGCGGATGGCAGCCGGCATAGCCGTTGGACGGGTTCAGGAAGGGGCCTTCGAGATGGTAGCCCGGGCACATCAGCGGGCCGAGCCGGCTCGCCGCGATCGCCGCGTCGAGCGCCTGGAAGCGTTGGTCGAGCTCGTCGGGGTGAGCAGTGATGATCGTCGGCAGGCAGATGGCGACGCCGGTCGCCAGCATCGCCTCCAAAGCGTGGTCGATTTCGGCTGGCGTCACCGTGCCGGAATTGAAATCGATGCCGGCAAAGCCGTTGACCTGAAGATCGACGAGGCCAGCCGTGCGCATCATCGCCTGCTTCCCCCTTTCAGGCGCTTTTCAGCAGCGACGCCGCCGGCGGATCGATGAACATCACTGTGTTGGGATGCGTCTGCAGGATCGAGGCCGGATGCAGGTTGCTGACCGGGCCGTCCAGCGCGTCGCGGGTGGCTATCGCCTTACGCGTGTCCGAGACGGAGGCGATGATCAGCGCGCTTTTCAGGATTTGCCGGACGCTCATCGAGATCGCGCGTTGCGGGACTGATTCGAATGTCGGGAACCAGCCTTCGCCGAATTGCTGCTGGCGGCAGCCCTCGTCGAGCGTGACCACGATATAGGGCTGCTCCGTGTCGAAATCGGCAGGCGGGTCGTTGAAGGCGATGTGGCAGTTCTCGCCGATGCCGGCGAAGCAGACATCGATGCGCTTGCCGGCGATCAAGGCGTTCAGCCGCGCCGTCTCGGCCTCCGGATCGCCCTCGCCATCGACGGGAATGAACTCGGGTGCATTGCCGAGCGGGGCCAGGAAACGCAGGCGCAGATAACGCCGGAAGCTCGCGGGGTGCTCCTCGGTAAGGCCGACATATTCGTCGAGATGGAAGGCCGTGACCTTGGTCCAGTCGATGCCCTCGGCCACGACCAGGTTCTGCAGCAGCTCGAACTGGCTCGCACCGGTGGCGACGATGATATTGGCATGGCCGAAGCGAGCTTGAGCCTCGCGGATCGCCTGGGCACCCAGGGCGGCAGCCTGCGCGCCGAGCGTCGCCTTGTCGGGGACGATGCGAATATCGACCATGCGATTTTTGAACCTTTGCCTATGTGATTGTTTTTTATATCGTCTTGGGAGCTTATGGGGCGTGCCCGGAAAGGCAACAGCTATTTTTGAACCGCCGTGTTCTGAATAAAGACATGGTCTCAATAGGGAATCTGGCCGGCCGTGATTCTGGCGACGCTCGACGACAGCCGTTTTTCGGTTGCCCATGACCGCGACTGCGCCCGGATCTACCGGCTCGTGCTGGGCGGCCTGGCCCATTCCCGCTCCGATATCGGCCGGTTGCTCGGCCTGCGCTCGACCTCAATCTCTCGCGTGGTCGCCGATCTGGTCTCGCGCGGCCTGCTGCTGGAGACGATGGGTGAGATCGCCGGGCGCGGCCGCCCCGCGGCTATGCTGCTCGCCAATACAAGGCGGATCGGCGCCTCTGTGATCTACGTCTCCAGCCAGTCGCTGTCGGGGGCGTTGGTCGATCTGTCGGGCCATCTCGTCACGCAACGGTCGATCACGATCGCAGGCGAGGCTGATAACGGCGCGATCGCCGCCGTGATGGCCGAGCTTGCCGCGCAATTGCTCGCCGCCATGCCTGATGGCATGAGCCATGCGGGCACGGCGGTCTCGCTGTCGGGCCTGCTCGACCTGTCGCGCGGGCAATGGCTGATGGCCTCGCGCTGGCCACGGATGCGCGGGCTCGACATCGGCGCCGCGTTGGCGCCGATCGCCGGGCCGGTCGAGATCTGCCGCAATCTCGATGCCGAACTGCGGGCGCGGGCCGTGCGCGAGCCCGAGCAGTTCGCCGGCAGCACGCTGTTGCTGCATTGGGGCTGGGGCATCGGCCTGTCCTATGCCGTCGATGGGCGCTCCTTCGCCCCGGCCGGCTCCTTCGGCGAAATCGGGCATTGGCGGCTGACGGCCCTGGGCGAGCGCCGCTGCGGCTGCGGCAATACCGGCTGCCTCGAAACCGGGGCGGCGCTGTGGTCGCTGCTGCCGGCGCTGCGCCGGCATTGGCCCGATCTCGACGAGGACGAGGTGCGCCTCGCCCTGCAGCTTGCCGGGCGCGATCTGGTGAGCCTGCCGGAAATCGATGCGGCGACCCGGCTGGTGGCGCGGGCGCTGGCCAATGCCTGCCGCATCTTCTTTCCGACCCGCATCGCCGTCAGCGGGCCATTCGTGGCCAATCCCGGCCTCTGGGCGCATTTCGATGGGTTGTTGCGGGCAGAGGGAACGATGGACGGCCTTGCCGCGCCGCAGCTTGCCAGCGGGCGCGCCAGCCAACTCCACGAAATCCATGGGGCGGCGGCGCCGCTGCTCGGCCGCGCCACGGAGGCCCTGCTGCGGCAGCAGGACTAAGCGGTCGCAGAGCGCTTGCCACGAGGGTTCGGCATGTTCCGGGAGAGGCACAAGACGCCGCCCGATGCACTGGCGCCCGATTTCTTGGTGCACTAGTATGCCAGTCAAGGGTCCGCAGTGTGCGCTTCGCATGCATGAAGAGACCTCAACCCAGGGAGAAGACATGACCCATCTGACACGTCGCAGCGTCGTGGCCGGCGCGGCTGGCCTTGCAGCCCTCGGCGCGAGCCGGGCTCAGGCCCAGAGCGCGCCCGTCGCGCTCAACATCATCGACGTCGCCGGCAACCTGCAATTGACCCAGGTCGCGATCGAGCGCTTCGCCAAGGAAAATCCGAAGATCATCTCGCGGCTGAATTTCTCGCGGGCGCCCTCGCCGGAGCTGCCGGCGAAGCTCAAGGCCCAGCAGGAGGCCAACCGCGTCGACATCGATCTCGTTCTGACCGGTCCGGGCGCGATGTCGGACGGAATCCAGCAGGGCCTCTGGGTCGATGTCTGGAAGTCCCATGCCGCAAGCCTGCCGAAGGCCGAGGAGGTCTATCACGAGCAGGCGTTGATGATGCAGCGCAATTTCGGCCAGAACGAAGGCGTCGCGGTGGCCTATTCGCCATCGGGCCCGCTGTTCGAATACATGCCCGATCGCCTCAAGGTCGTGCCGAAGACGGCCGAGGAGTTCCTTGCCTATGTGAAGCAGAACAAGAACCGCTTCACCTATGCGCGCCCTGTCAATTCCGGCCCCGGCTGGACCTGGCTTCAGGGCCTGCCCTACATCCTCGGCGATTCCGACCCCAGCGACCCGATGAAGGGCTGGGACAAGAGCTGGGCCTATCTCAAGGAGCTCGGCAGCGGCATCGACTACTATCCCGGCGGCACCACGCCGACGATGAAGGAGCTCGGCGAGGGCACGCGCGACGTCATCGTTTCCACCTGCGGCTGGGACATCAACCCGCGCGCGCTCGGCATCGTGCCGAAGGAAGCGGAGGTCTTCGTGCTGGCCAACACGCACTGGATTCCCGACACCCAGTTCATGTGCATCCCCAAGGGCGTGCCGGCAGACAAGGTCAAGGCGCTGCTGGCGCTGATGTCCTACATGCTGAAGCCGGAGGCGCAGGCCGCGACCTATGACAAGGGCTATTTCTATCCCGGCCCGGCGGTGAAGGGCGTGACGCTCGCCATGGCGCCGCAGGAAAGCCGCGACGTCCTCAAGGAGTATGGCCGTCCGAAATATGACGACCTTATCACTCAGTTGCCGACGCGGCCGCCGCTGACGCCGGAGCGTCTCGTCGCGGCCTTCCGGCGCTGGGATCAGGAGATCGGCGTCGGCCATACGCCGAAGTAGGGACCGGCCATGCGGTTTGCTGCCATCGGCCTCGACCATCGCCATATCTACCACATGGTCGGTGGCCTGCTGGAGGCCGGCGCGGAATGCGCCGGCTTCGATCCCAAGACCAGCGACGCGCGCGTGCTCGAAGGCTTCCGCGAGCGCTTTCCCGCTCTGCGTGCGGTGGAAGCGCAGCGTCTGCTCGACGATCGGTCTGTTGATCTGATCGTCTGCGCCGGCATCCCCAGCGAGCGCGCCGCGGTCGCGGTCGCGGCGATGCGGGCCGGCAAGGATGTCATGGTCGACAAGCCGGGCGTGACGAGCTTTGCGCAACTCGCCGAGGTCGAGGCGGCTGTCGCGCAGACCGGCCGCATCTTTTCGGTCTGCTTCTCCGAGCGCTTTATCGTGCCCGCGACGATCGTCGCGGGAAAACTGATCGCCGATGGTGCGATCGGGCGCGTCGTGCAGACGATCGGGCTCGGGCCGCACCGCTTGAACCGCCCGATTCGGCCGGGCTGGTTCTTCGATGCCGCAGCCTTCGGCGGCATCCTGACCGACATTGCCTCGCACCAGATCGACCAATTCCTGCATTTCACCAGTTCGGACAGCGCTGAGATCGTGACGTCCGGCATCGGCCATTTCGGCGTGGCCGACCTGCCCGATTTTCAGGATTTCGGCGAGATCCTGCTGCGCAGCGACAGGGCCGGCGGCTATATCCGCGTCGACTGGTTCACCGCCGACGGTCTTTCGACCTGGGGCGACGGGCGCCTGACGATCCTGGGCACCGAGGGCACGATCGAACTGCGCAAATATGTCGACATCGCCGGGCGGCCGGGCGGCGACCATGTCTTCCTCGTCGACAAGGCCGGCACCCGCCATATCGATGCCTCGCGCGAGCCATTGACCTATTTCCGCAACCTGATCGCCGATATCGGCGCGCGCGGCGAAACCGCAGCGCCACAGAGCCACACCTTCACAGTCTGCCGGCTGGCGCTGGAGGCGCAGGCGAAGGCGGCCTGGCTGCCGGCGAAGCCATGCACCGCCCATTCCTGAGGACCGTTTGTCATGACACGCAAGCTCGGCATCGCCGTGATCGGGCTCGGCCCGGCCTCCCTGCCGCATTCCAAGAGCCTGCTCGATCTCACTGACCGGGCGGAGGTGCGCTACGCGGTCAGCCGGTCGGCTGCGCGGGCGCAGGCCTTTGCCGGGCAGTTTCCGTTTCCGACCACGACCGATCTCGACGTCGTGCTGGCCGACGGCTCCGTCGATGCGATCATCGTTCTGACGCCGCCGAGTTCGCATCTCGACGTTTCCGCCCGCTGCCTCGAGGCCGGCAAGCATGTCCTGGTCGAAAAGCCGCTGGAACTGACCAGCGAGCGCGGCCAGCGTCTCGTCGATACGGCCCGGCGCACCGGCAAGATCTTCGGCGTCGTGCTGCAGCACCGTTTCCGTCCCGCGAGCCTGCGATTGAAGGTGGCGCTCGATGCCGGCGAACTCGGCAGTGTCGAGGCCGCGTTCCTGCAAGTGCCCTGGTGGCGGCCGCAGAGCTATTACGACGAGCCGGGACGCGGCACGCTGGCACGCGATGGCGGTGGCGTGCTGCTGACGCAGGCGATCCATTCGCTCGACCTGTTCCGCTCGCTGGTCGGCGTA
This sequence comes from Hyphomicrobiales bacterium, assembly GCA_900470775.1. Lineage (GTDB taxonomy): Bacteria > Pseudomonadota > Alphaproteobacteria > Rhizobiales > Beijerinckiaceae > Allobosea. Next base: position 62,563 of record UCBZ01000002.1, read on the forward strand.
TCGAAGGTGGTCGCGGCGCAGGCGCTGACGACCGGGCTGCACCGCATGGAGACCGAAGATTACGTCTCGGCGCTGCTCGAAACCGGCAATGGCGCGCCGGCGACACTGGTGATGACGACGGCGGCCTATCCGGGCTATCCTGAGCGAATCGAGATCACTGGGACGAAGGGCTTTGCTTCGCTGATCGGCGGGCGCCTGCGCCTTGCTTTCCTCGACGGGCGCGAGGAGATCGTCGAGGCCGAGGGCTCGACGGGAAGCGGCGCCAACATCATGGACTTCCCCCATGACGCCCACCGCGCCGTCATCGCCGACTTCCTCGACGCCATCGAACATGGCCGCGACCCGGTCGTGACCGGCGAGGAGGCGCTGGCCTCGCAACGTCTGGTGGATGCGATTCTCTCGGCTGCAGGCTGGAAGGCGACACCGAGCGCCTGAAGCGCCGCCTCCCGTCATGGTCGGGCCTGTCCCGACCATCCACGTCTTCGCTCGCCGAGCGCTACATTCAAGACGTGGGTCCTCGCCACAAGGGCGAGCATGACGAGCGACGCGCACAGCCGCTTGACTTGTATCGGATTTGTATCTTTCATGAGGTGTCCCGCCGAGGTCGCCCGTGATCCGTTATCAGGAAATCGCCCACAGCCTTGAGCTCGGCCTTGCGGCCGCTGGTGGCGATTCCCGTGCGATTCCCTCCGAACACGAGCTTTGCGAGCGCTATGGCGCGAGCCGGACGACGATCCGGGCCGCGCTGAAACAGCTTCAGGACCAAGGGCTGATCGAGCGCCGGCAGGGCAAGGGCACGTTCTATCGGCCGCGCCACATCGCCAAGAATCTCGGCAGCATCGTCGATTTCCACACCGAGGCGCGGATGGCAGGACGCATGCCGACGACACGGGTCATCTCGTTGGCCGTCCGACCTGCCGCGCCCGACGAGTTCGCGCTCTTCGGCCAGGCCATCGCGGTGGGCGGGATCGTCGACCTGACCCGCCTGCGCAGCCTCGACGACGAGCCGGCCGTGCTGCAGCGCTCGCGACTCGGCAAGGCCGTGCTCGGAGAAGCGCAAGCCCGCGAACTGGTCAACGCCTCGCTCTACCGCTACCTCGCCGAATGCCGGGACGTCCATGTCGCCACCGTCGAGGAGACGCTGGAGCCGATCGCGGCCGGCCCGGAGGAGGCGGCTCATCTGCGGGTCGCGACCGGGGCGGCCGTGTTTCGCTCGCAGCGCGTGGCCCGCGACGTCACCGGCGCCGTGATCGAGGTCAGCGACAACCTGATCCGGGGCGACATCTACCGCTTCACGATTCATCGGCAAGTCAAAAGCCTCGAATCCGCGGGCCAAGCCTCGGGAGTGGCGTCGTGAGCGTCGTCCTGGCCTGCGACCTTGGTGGAACCAGCTTTCGCGCTGCGCTGATCGATGCAGACGGTGCGACGCGGGCGCAGGCCATGATCGTTGGGCCGACCGCGATCGACCGCATGGGCTGGTCGGAGATCGATGCGACGGAGTGGTGGCGCATCCTGATCGAGGCTGCCGGGCAACTCGCCGAGGCCGAACCTGTGCTGTTCGCAGAGACCGAGGCGGTGGCGATCTGTGGCGTCACCCGCACGCAGGTCTTCCTCGGTCGGGACGGGCGCCAGTTGCGCCCGGCGATGACCTGGAAGGATACGCGCTCGGAGGCTGCCGCTGTGCGGCTGCGCGAGAGGCTGGGCGATTCCCATCCCGAGAGCGCCGGGATCAACGCCTTCCACCCGCTGGCGCGGCTGGCCTGGCTGCGGGAGGAGGAGGAAGCCTGCTTCCGCGCGCTGGCCTGTGTGCTGGAGCCGAAGGATTATCTGAATGCGCGCCTGACCGGCCGGCAGGCGGGCGATCCTGTTTCGATGGCGCGGCTTCTGGCGTCGAAGGCAGTCGTCGCAGGCACCGATCCCTTCGCGGCGATTGGCCTGTCGGCATCGATCCTGCCGCCGGTGCTGGAGCCCTGCGACCGTGTCGGGCCGGTGCTGCCCGGCCTGCCGGCGCCGCTCGACAAGCTTGCGGGCGTGCCGGTGTTCTGTTCGTCAAGCGACACCTGGGTCGCGGTTGCCGGGCTCGGCGCGCTGCGGCCGGGCTATGCCTACAACATCTCCGGCACGACGGAGGTTCTTGGTGCCATCGGCCTGGAACCGGTCGAGGCCGAGGGCCTGCTGAGCGTCGACTGGCGCGGCCTCTGGCAGATCGGCGGCCCGAGCCAGAACGGCGCCGATACCGTGTCCTGGCTGCTCTCGTTGCTCGGGCACCAAACCGACGAGCCCGGCTCGGTCGGCCGCGAGATCAAATCCCTGCTCGCAGGCCGGCGCCATCCGCAGCCCTTGCTGTTCCTGCCCTATCTCCAGGGCGAGCGCGTGCCCTACTGGAACCCCTCCCTGCGTGGAGCTCTGATCGGGCTCAACCGTCAGCATGGCGCGACCGACTTGGCCTATGCGGTGCTGGAGGGCGTCGGCTTCCTGAACCGGATCGTGCTGGAGCGGGCGGAAGCGGCGCTCGGCCAGTCTGTCGCGGAAATCCGCTTCGGTGGCGGGGCGGCCGCGAACCCGGTCTGGAGCCAGATCAAGGCTGATATCTGCGGCCGTCCGGTCGTGGTCGGGGCCTCGAAGGAGCCCGGACTGCTCGGCGCGGCCATCGTCGCCTGGACCGGGCTCGGCCGCTTCGCATCGCTGGCGGAGGCGCAAGCCAGGCTCGTCGTATCCGCCGCGCGGTTCGAGCCCGAGCCGTCGCGCAAGGCGGCCTATGACGCGCTGTTTGCGCTCTATCGGCGCAGCGAGGCGGCGCTGGCGCCGATTTCAGCCGAGCTCTCGATCCTGTCGCGTAGCGCGGGCGCCCTGCCGGGCATCCACGCGCCGCCGCCGCTTTCCTCGCATCCTTTGCCTCAAAGGACTGATCCTGCATGAAGACGCTCATTCAGACCGATTTCGGCCGCGACCATCTGCTCGTCGGTTGCGTTCATACGCTGGCCCTGCCGGGAACCCCGCTCTACGACCGCAGCGGCGGCATGCGGAAGATCGTCAAACAGGCGCGCGAGGAGGCCAGGATTCTGGAGGAGGCCGGCTTCCACGCGCTGCTCTACACCAATGAATCCGACATGCCCTATGAGGCGAACATGCCGATCGAGGTCGTCGCCGCGATGACCGAGGTCATCGCCGAATGCCAGGCGCAGACCGAGCTGCCGCATGGCGTGAACATGCTGATCGACCCGCCGGCCTCGATCGCGGTGGCCCATGCCACGGGCGGGCGCTTCGTGCGCGCCTTCCTGACCGGCGCCCTGGTCGGCGATATCGGCATGATGACGCCGGACGGCGCGCGAGCGCTGCGGCTGCGGGCCAATCTCGGCGCCGGGAACATCCGCATCATCTGCAACGTCACGCCGGGTTTCTCGATCAATCTCGATACGCGTTCGGTCGAGCAGCAGGCCTCGGGCGCGGTCTTCATCGGGCTTGCCGACATCGTCTGCGTCGGGGGGCCGGCTGCGGGCAAAGAGGCCGATGTCTCGCTGATCGAGCGCGTCGCGAAACAGGTTTCGGACACGCCCGTCGCGGTCGGCACCGGTGTAGCGGAGGAGAACATTGCGCGGCTGGCGGAGGTGGCGGAGGTGTTCATCGTCGGCACCTCGATCAAATACGACCGCCAGACGCTGAACCCGGTCGAGCCCGCCCGCGCGCAGCGGCTGGTGCGGGCCTATGACAACCGTCGGGCGGCCTGAGCGATGGCGGGTCCGGTCACACTCGTCACAGGCGCTTCGGGCGGCATCGGCGGCGCGCTCGCCATGATGCTGGCGGGGCAGGGACATCGGCTCGTGCTGTCGGGGCTCGACCAGGCCGGCCTCGACGCCGTCGCCGGGGCGGTGAGCGCGCGCGCTGCCGAGGTCGCGACGATTGCCGGCGACGTGCGCGACCACGAGTTGCCCAAGGTTTGCGTCGACCTCGCAGTCCAGCGCTTCGGCCGGCTCGACAATCTCGTCACAGGCGCGGGTGCCTCGCGCCCGGTGCCGATGGTCGAGATGGAGGATGACGAGTGGGACAAGCTCGTCGACATCAACCTCTCGGCGGTGTTCCGCATGTCGAAGGCGGCCTCGCGCCAGATGATCGCGCAGGCTGAGGGTGGCGCGATCGTCCACATCTCCTCGATCGCCCATGCCAATGGCGGCGCCAATCTCGCCTATGGCTCGGCCAAGGGCGGGGTCGCGACCCTCACCTACGGCATGGCCCAGCAGCTTGGCTGGCATGGCATTCGCGTGAATGCGGTTGCGCCGGGCATCATCGATACGCCAATGGTGAGAAACGGCTTCGCGCAGCAATTCAATGCGCTGGTCGAGGGTGCGGCGGTCCGCACGCCGCTCGGACGTTTGGGCAAGCCTGAGGATGTCGCTGCCGTGATCGCCTTCCTGCTTTCGCCGGGCGCGGCCTTCGTCACCGGCGCGCTGATCCCGATCACCGGCGGCATCGAGATCCTGCAGCCGATCTCGGCCATCGCGAAGGGGGCCTGACGCGGATGAGCCGGATCGCTGCGCGCGAGGTGATCGGACGCTATGGCACGGCTATCGCCGGGCTGGCGCTGATCCTGTTCTTCCTGATCTTCGCGCCGAATTTCGCCAGCGCCACCAACATCATCAACGTGCTCAAGGATACGAGCTTCCTCGCGATCCTGGCGCTCGGTTTCGCGCTCGCCTTCACCGTCGCCGAACTCGATCTCTCGGTCGCCGAGATCGCGAGCCTGGCGGCCGTGGTCTGCGGTTGGCTGGTCCATTCGCAATACCCGCCGGCCCTGGCCGTGGCAGGCGCGCTGGGGGTAGGCGTCGTGTTCGGCTCGCTGAACGGTTTCGGCGTCACCGTGCTGCGCATCCCCTCGCTGATCATGACGCTGGGAACCGCGGCGATCGCCAAGGGCTGCGCCTTCATGATCACGCAGGGCGTCGCTTTCGTCGGGCGCTGGCCGGTCGGCTTCACCGGGCTGGCACGCGGCTACTCTTTCGGCATCCCCAATCTCGTGCTCTGGATGATCACCGCGACGCTGTTCGCCTGGGGCCTCGTCAAATGGACCCGCACCGGCGCGCATATGGTCGCGACCGGCGAGGCCGACGAGGCGGCGAGGCTCGCCGGCATTGCGACGGCCAGGATCAAGCGGATCGGCCTGCTGCTCGCCGGCATCTTCGCGGGGTTGATGGCGGCGCTGCTGGCGGCCAATTTGTCCTCGGCCGCACCGAACATGGCCGGCGACTACCTGCTCTATGCCATCGCCGCCGTGCTGCTGGGCATGACGATGTTCGAGCCCGGCAAGCCCAATGTACCCGGCACGGTGTTTGCGGCGCTGGTGCTCAAGGTGCTCGGCAACGGCTTGGTGCTGCTCGGCGCGGCCTATTACATCCAGGACATCGTTCTCGGCGTCATCATCATCGGTTCGGTCGCGTTCTCGGCCAGCGCGATGAAGACGGCGGCCTTCAAGGTCTGACGTTTTCGCAACGATCAAAAACGAGGGGAGTCATCATCATGTTCGGGTTCAGGAAAATGCTGGTCGCGGCGGCGGCACTGGTGGCGCTCAGCCAGTCGGCGCAGGCCTTTGAGGTCGGCATCGTCGGCTTCCAGTTCTCGTCGGAGACGCATGCGCGCGTCGCCAATGCTGCCGCCGCCGCCGCCAAGGCCAGGGGCTGGGGCGTGACGCTGCTGAACTCGGAAGGCGCGCTGCCCAAGCATGCCGAGCAGTTCGATGCGCTGATCGCCAAGAAGGTCGACGCCATCATCATCGCCATGGGCAAGCCGGTCGAGGCCGATGCGCAGTTCCAGGCCGCGAAGGCGGCTAAAATCCCGGTCATCACCGTGCAGTCGGGATCGAGCCCGCATGCGCTGTTCGACATCCAGACCAATGAATACAAGGTCGGATCGGATGCAGCGCTCTATCTGCTCGGCCAGCTCGGCTACCAGGGCAACATCGTCACCGCTCGCTTCGACCTGAACGTCGCCTCGCGTATCCGCGGCCGCATCCTCGATGCGGTTCTGGCCGAGAACCAGGGCGTGAAGGAGCTCGGCAAGTTCTCGATGGCCCGCACCCAAAGCTGGAGGGACGATGTCCGCGCCGGCATGCAGGCGCTGCTTCTGCAGAACCAGGGCAAGATCAACGGCATCTGGGCCTCCTTCGACGGGCAGGCCTACATCATCGACGATCTGCTGCAGGCTCAAGGGGTCAAGAAGGGCCAGATCCCGCTGATCTCGGTCGATGGCGGCAAGGAGACCTATGCCCGCATCGCCGACCCGGCCTCGACCTTCCTCGCCACCGTCGCGATCCCCTTCGAGGAGATGGGCAAGCAGGCGGTCGACGCGATCCAGACCATCGTCGTCGAGAAGAAGCCAAAGGAGACCGTGGCGAGCGGGCCGTATCTGTTCACGGACGCCGTGCTGGTCGACAAGACGAATGTCGAGCAGTTTTTGAAGTGAGGAGGCTCCGCCGTCATGCTCGGGCTTGACCCGGGCATCTTGGAAACCAGTGCCTTCTCGGCATGAGATCCTCGGGTCGAAGCTTCGCTCCGCCCGAGAATGACGCCGCGTTGCCCCGTAGCCGGACGGACAGATCATGACCGACACCACCCCCCTGCTTTCGCTGCGCGGCATCGGCAAGGCTTACGGCCCCGTCGTCGCCGTGCGCGAGGTCGATCTCGACATCTTCGCCGGCGAGGTGGTCGCGATCTGTGGCGACAATGGCGCCGGCAAGTCGAGCCTGATCAAGGTGATCTCGGGGGCGGAGGAGCCGACGGCGGGGTCGATCAGCATGCGCGGCAAGCCGGTTGCCTTCGGCTCGCCGCATGACGCGCTGGAGCACGGCGTGGCGACGATCTACCAGGATCTGGCGCTCGCGCCGCGGCTCTCGATCGCCCAGAACGTCTTCATGGGCTCGGAACTGACGCGGCCCTTGCTGCTGCCGTTCCTGCGCGTGCTCGACAAGAAGAAGATGATTGCGGAATCGCAGCGCTACCTTTCGCAGCTCTCTGCTGCAGTCACCGATATGACGCGCGCCGTCGAGCGGCTGTCGGGCGGGCAGCGGCAGGCGGTGGCGATCTCGCGGGCGCTGCGCTGGAACGCCGAGATCATCATCATGGACGAGCCGACGGCGGCACTCGGCGTCAAGGAAACGGCGCTCGTGCTCGACCTGATCCGCAAGCTGAAGGCGGATGGGCGCACCGTCATCCTGATCAGCCACAACATGCGCGACGTGGTGGCGCTCGCCGACCGGGTCGTGATCATGGGAGCGGGCCGCAAATATGTCGATCGGCCGATCGGCGATCTCAGCGCCGACGACATCGCCCATCTGATCATGGCCGGAAATGCGAAGGCAGCGTGAAATGTCCCGCATTCCTTTCTCAGCCCTCATCCTTCGAGACGCAGGCTGCGCCTGCTCCTCAGAATGAGGGCTGAGACATGCGCGAGCCGATCATCATCGACACCGATCCGGGGCAGGACGATGCGGTCGCGCTGCTGCTCGCCTTTGCGGCCGGCGACCGGCTCGCCTTGCGTGCCATCACCACTGTGGCCGGCAATGTCCCGGTCGCGCAGACGACGATCAATGCGCTGCGCATCCGCGATCTTGGCGGAGCGGATATCGTCCCCGTGCATGCCGGCGCCGAAGGGCCGCTGGTCTTTCCGCTGGAGACGGCCGAGTTCGTCTGCGGGCCGGATGGGCTTGCCGGTGCCGGCCTGCCGCCGCCGAAGAGCACGCGGGCTCCCGGCCACGCCGTCGAGGCGATCATCGCGATCTGTCGGGCCGCGTCTGATGACGGCATCACGCTGTGCCCGCTGGGACCGCTGACCAATCTCGCGCTCGCCTTCCGGCTGGCTCCCGACATCCTGCCGAAGGTCAAGCGCATCGTACTGATGGGCGGCGCCATCGGGCTCGGCAACATGACGCCGGCCGCCGAATTCAACGTTCATGTCGATCCGCATGCGGCGGCAATCGTCTTCGATTGCGGCCGGCCGATCGTGATGTTCGGCCTCGGCGTCACGCTGCAGGCGATCGCCAGCCATGAACATGTCGAGCGCATTGGGGCGCTCGGCAATGCGACCGGCCGGGCGATCCATGGCATGCTGACGCGGCCGCGCCCCGGCGGCCTTGGCACGGCGGGCCATCCGATGCACGACCCCTGCGTCATCGCGTATCTGCTCTGGCCGGAGCTGTTTGCCGGCCGCGATTGCTTCGTCGAGGTCGAGACCGGCGCCGGGCCCTTGTGCGGGCGCACGACGATCGACTGGAACGGGCGGCTGAGGCAGCCGGCCAACGCCCATGTCATCGGTTCCGTCGAGGCGCATGAGCTGTTCGAGCGGATGATCGAACGTCTCGCTACCCTTCCCTGACTACGCCTGCCGAGGATACGTGATGTCCCATTTCGTCGAGGAGTTGCGCGGAGATGCCGAGGCCGCCATCGCCGCGATGCGCGAGGCGGCGCTGGCCGCGCGCCACATCCACGCTCGCGCCGAGCTGATGCGCCATATGCTGACGACGGCGCGCAAGGTCGCGGCCAAGTCCAAGGCGGAAGCCGTCGAGACCGTCGTGCGCGAATGGATGGACGCGTGGAATCTCGATCGGCACGAGTGGCCGCATATCGCCCGCGAGATGGAAAGCTTCACGGCAGCCTTCCACGACTATGCCAATGAGCCATCCGACGCGCATGACGCGGCTTTGCGCTTGAGCTGCACGGCGCTCGATGAGGCGCTTGCGCGCGAGGGCACGTCGATCTCGGAACAGATGGCCTTCCGCTCGCAATGCGCCCATCGCTGGTGGGAGCTGGTCGCGCCGACGCCGGCCGATCTGCCGGGTGCCAAGCTGCGCCCGTCGATGCCGGCGCGGCGCTCCGACGCCCCGTTCTGGGAAGCCGGCTGCGCCGATTTCTGCCGGTAGGCGCGGCGATCAGGCCGATGCATCGTGGTGCTCCTTTGGGCGCGTCGTGTGGGCGCAGCGATGCGGCTTCACGTCGAGCAGCGGCGTGCCGTCGAGGCAGTCGAGCCCGCGCACCAGCAAGATGCCGTCCTCGACGCCGAGCAATGCGACACGCGAGACCGCGATCGGATTGGGCCTGACCGGCGAGCGCAGCGCGAAGGTGCCAAGCGGCTGGCCGCCGCGCGGGGTTTGCGTCACGAGGTCGCGTCGCGCCTGATGCATCCAGTAGAGCAGATCAAGCTGCGCGAAGTCCTCGATGCCGACCAGTGCGGCGTGCCAGGGCGCGTCGATCTCGACGCGGCAGATCGGGCCGTCCTCGGCATCGCCCTGACGCGGGCACTGGTCGCGCGAGGCGAAGGGTGTGCGCAGGCAGCCGATGAAGACGAGATGCGCGTCCTGCCGGTCGGGCAGCGGCGCACGCGTCTCGCCCGGTCGCGTCGCCTGCCAGTCCATCGGAGTCTCCGCTTAGCCCGTCTCGCGCGGCAGGGTCGGCGCGGAAAAGCCGTGCCTGGCCAGGATCGCCTGCCCGTCGCCGGACAGGATGAACATGGCGAAGCGCCAGGCATTTGGCGAGGCCCCGGTCATCACCGTCAGGCCATAATCGGCGCCGACGGCCAGTGCAGGCGGCAGCCGGATGAGCTTGAGAGTGGGCTGCTCCTTCGCGATCGGCGCCGCGTTGGTGCAGTAGGCGAGGAAGATGTCGGCCTCGCCCTTGGCGAGCTTATAACCATAGACATTGGCGCCATCAGGCGCTGGCGTGCTGCTCGCGCTGCCGGTGAGTTGCAGCGCCTTCGCCTCCAGCGCCGCTTTCGCCCCCGGCTTGACAGCCTCGGCCCTGGCGAAGACCTGAAAGGCGTAATCGCCCGATGGGTCTGCCTTCGGTGTCGAAGTGCCGAGCTTGATGCCGGAATCGAGCATCCGCTCCAGCAGGGTCTCCGGCGTGACCGCGATCTCCGGCCGCGCGAAGGCGCAGAGTTCGTTGCGGGCGAACAGCACGACCGGCCCGGTAAGCCCGGCCTGGCCCAACGCATGCGGATTGCCGAGATCGGCCGAGGCGAAGACCTCGGCCGCCTCGCCCCTGGCGATACGATCCTTCAGCAGGCCCGACGCGCCGAAGACCGGCTTCACCTCGAGCCTGGTCTGGACGGTGAATGCCTCCGCGACCTCGGTCAGCGCGGCGCGCAGGCTGCCGGCGGAATGCAGCAGCACCGGCTCCTGAGCGCGGGCGGCGGACATCGTTGCCGCGCCGGCCATCAGCAGGATGCCGGCGATGAGGGGGCGGTGCATGAGATCACGCGCCTGCCTGCGTCGCATTCGGGAAGAAGAGCTGCTGTCCCTCGATCTTGTAGTCGGAGATCACCTTCTGGCCCTCCGGGCTGACCAGCCAGTTCACGAAGGCCTGGCCGTCATTGATCTTCACATGCGGGTGCTTGGCCGGGTTCACCGCGATGACGCCGTACTGGTTGAACAGACGCCGGTCGCCCTCGACGGCGATGACGAGATCGCCCGGGTTCTTGAAGGAGATCCAGGTGCCGCGATCGGCCAGCACATAAGCGCCCATGCCGCCGGCGGTGTTGAGCGCCGCGCCCATGCCCTGGCCGATCTCGCGGTACCAGGCGCCCTTCTTGGCGTCGATGTCGATGCCGGCGACCTTCCAGAGCGCCAGTTCGGCGGAATGGGTGCCGGATTTATCGCCGCGCGAGACGAAGGGCGTGCCCTTCTCCTGGATCGCCTTGAGGGCGGCCGCAATGTCCTTCGTCCCGGCGATGCCGGCGGGGTCGCTCTTGGGCCCGATCAGCACGAAGTCGTTATACATCACCGCCTTGCGCTCGAGCCCGAAGCCCTCGGCGACGAATTTCTCCTCCTGCGACCTGGCATGGACGAAGACGACGTCGGCATCGCCGCGCCGGCCGGTATCGAGGGCCTGACCCGTGCCTTGCGAGACGACGCGGACATCGATGCCGGTCTTCGCCTTGAACAGCGGCAGGATATGGCCGAACAGGCCGGAATCCTGGGTCGAGGTCGTCGAGGACACGGTGATGAAGCCGCTGTCGGCCGCCGCGGGGGCCGAGACTGCTGGTGGCGTCGCGGTCGTTGTCTGGGCGAGCGTGAGGCTGGTCAGAGCGGCGGAAAAGCCGGCGGCAAGCAGCAGGCGGCGGGTCGCGGTCATGGTCATCTCCTTGGGTTTCTTATGGGACATTCGTTGGTCACCAGATCAGCTCGCCGGCGAGGAAGGCTCGCGCTTCAGGCGACCGAGGTCCGGCGAAGAATGTGGCTGCCGCCGCTTCCTCGATCAGCTTCCCGCGATGCAGGAAGAGCACGCGCGAGGCGAGGCGCCTGGCCTGGCCGAGATCGTGGGTCGACATCAGAACGGTGATGCCCTCGGCCACGAGGCCGGCCAGTAGTTCCTCGATCTGGCGCGTCGCGGCGGGGTCGAGCTGCGAGGTCGGCTCGTCCAAGAAGAGCAGTTCGGGCCTTAAGCTCCAGGCCCGGGCGATGGCGAGGCGCTGCTGTTCGCCGCCGGAGAGCAGCCGCGCGGCCTGGGCCGCGTGGTCCGACAGGCCAAAGCGCGTCAGCGCGGCCCGGCTGCGCTCGCGGCGCTCGGCGCCGAAGACGCCCGCCGCCGCCAATGCATGGGCGATATTGGCCTCGACCGAGCGTCGCAGCATGATCGGCTTCTGGAAGACCATTGCGTGGCGTCGGCTCCGTCCCTCCGCGCCGGCGGCCCAGCGGACTTGACCCTCGTTTGGCGTCAGCAATCCGTGGCAGAGCCGCAGCGTCAGCGACTTGCCGGCGCCGTTGGGGCCGAGCAGCACGGTCAGTCCGCCGGCCGACACGCCGAAGCTCAGCCCGTCGATCAGCCGGCGGCCATCGCCGAGGAAGGACACGGCGTCGACCGCGAGCGGGAGGATCGAGGCAACATCACGCATAACGTGCGCCGATCCGGCTGGCGCCGAAGGCCACCGCGTTGATGGCGAGCGTCAACGCGATCAGGACGATGCCGAGGCCGAGCGCCAGGGCTAAGTCGCCCTTCGAGGTCTCTAGCGTGATCGTCGTCGTCATGGTGCGGGTATAGCCGGCGATGTTGCCGCCGACGATCAGCACCGCGCCGACCTCAGCGCTGGCCCGGCCGAAGCCTGCCAGCAATGCGGTCGCCAGCGCGAAGCGTCCGTCGAAGAGCAGCGTCGGGATGGCCCTGATGCCTTCGAGTCCGACCGAGCGGAGATGGTCGCGATACTCGCTCCAGAGATCCTCGACCGTCTGGCGCGTCAGGGCGATGACGATCGGCAGCACCAGGATCACCTGCGCTGCGATCATCGCGGTCGGCGTGAAGAGCAGGCCGAGCGGCCCGAGCGGTCCCGAGCGCGACAGCATCAGGAAGACAAAGAGCCCGGCGACGACCGGCGGCAGGCCCATCAGCGCGTTGAGGCAGACGATGACGGCGGAACGGCCGGGGAAGCGCGCCAGGGCGAGCGCGGCGCCCAGCGGCAGCCCGACCACGGCAGCGATCAGCACGGCGGTCAGCGTCACCCGCAGCGACAGGCCGACGATCGCCAGGAAGCCGGGGTCGAGCCCGACGACCAGCGCGAAGGCTGCCTTGAAGATCGCTCCGAATTCCAACTCTGTCGCTCCCGGCCATGTTCGTTCTGCAAAGCCTTGCGATTTCTAGAGTTCAATGCGACAAAAGGCCAATCACGGAAATTTCGCATATCGGCGCAGCTTCATGCAGGATCATATCTACCTGACGACGGAGGAAGCAGCCGGATATTTGCGGCTCAAGGAGCGCAAGCTCTACGAGCTGGTGGCCGGCGGCGCCGTGCCCTGCACCAAGATCAGCGGCAAATGGCTGTTTCCGCGCGCCGCGCTCGACCGCTGGCTGGAAGCCGGACTGGCGCATCCCGAGGGCATGCTGCCGGTGAACCCGCCGCCGATCATCGGCGGCAGCCAGGATTCGCTGCTGGAGGTGGCGGTGCGTGATTCCGGCTGCGGCTTGGCGCTACTCGCGGAGGGTTCGCAGGCCGGGCTCGACCGGCTGGTGCGCGGCGAGGTCGCCATCGCAGCGATCCATCTCCACGCCACGCCCGACGACGACGAGGCCAATCCGGCGGCGATCCGGGCCGAGCCGGGACTGTTCGATGCCGTCGTGATTGGATTCGCCCGGCGCCAGCAGGGACTTCTGGTCGTGCCCGGCAATCCTCTCGGCATTGCGGGCGTGGCCTCGGCCGTTGCGAAGCGCGCCCGCTTCGCGCGGCGCCAGAAGGGGGCGGGCGCGCAGCTTCTGCTGAGCAGCCTGATCGAGCGTGAGGCGGTTCCCGAGCAGGCAATGGTCCTGGCCGAGGGCATCTGCGCGACGGGGCAGGACCTGGCGCTGGCGATCCGGACCGGCCGCGCCGATTGCGGCATCGCTTCGCGTGCCGTCGCCACCGCCTTCGGCCTCGATTTCCTGCCGCTGGTCTGGGAGCATGTCGATCTGGCGATGCGCCGACGGACCTATTTCGAACCCGGCACGCAGAAGCTGCTGCTCTGGATGCGCGACAGCGCGATGACTGCGCGGGCGGCCGAACTCGGCGGTTACGATCTGTCGCGAAGCGGCGAGGTCAGGCTGAACCGCTGAACGGCTACCGCTTGATCGCCGCTCCGAAATCGCGCCAGCCGTGGACGCTGTGGACCGTCTCGCGATCGGCCACTGCCTCGCCGAAGGGGGCGACGCACCAGTCCCAGCTTTCGTCTTGCGGCGGCAGGACGGTTCCGCGCATCAGGTCGAAGTGCTCGACGGCCGTGCCGCTCCTGTCGCGCTCGACCATCTCGACATCGGTGAGCAGGACGACGCGGCGGGGAAAGCGCGCGAGATCGTCGCGATGCCAGGCGATGCAGCGGGTCGGCAGATCAGAGGGCAGAGCCGCCGCGCGCGCCGGGTTGTCGTCGAGCCAGTCCGCCACTGGCCAGCCGAGCTGCGACATCAGATTGGCTGAGATCACCAGATCGAGTGTCACGTCGGCGACGAGATCGGCGACCGGATCGACGCGGCCGTCACGCTTACCCTCGAGCCAGCCCATCACCCCGCTGAGATCCCGCGTCACCAGCCTGACGTTGGGCTGAAAGACGGCGGCGAGCCTGACCTGCGGCAGATGGACGGCGTCGATCAGTAGAACGCGCTCGAACCGCTCGCGGAGCAGGGACAGGGGAATGTCGCGCAGCAGGCCGGAGCCGAGCACCGCCACGGTCCTGCGTCGGGGCAGGTCCGCGACGACGCCTGCCACCAGCGCCCGGCAGTGCTCGTGATGCTCCGCCCAGGCCCTGTGCTGGCGCCGGCCGCGCGCCCACAGCGCGACGCTCTCCGTGACCAGGCCGAGTCGCCGCGTCATGCGGCTGGCTGGCGTGCCCAGCCAGAGAGCGAGTTCGGCGAGCAATTCCGGGTCGTCAGGTCAGGGCGCCGCGCGCCGCCACCGGCCAGAGCGCCTCGACATGGGCGTCCGCCGTATGGAGCCCGCGCACGCAGACATACCAGTCGTGAAGATTGACGGTCGGGTCGCAATGGCCCGGTACCAGCAACAGCTTGTCGCCGCGATGAGGCAGGGCGATCGGATCGCCCGTCAGCACGCCATGCTCGTCGGAAGGCTTGGTATAGATCACGCCCTCGCGCCGGAACGGCGTCGGCAGGCCTGAATCGATCGCTGCCGCCTTGTGGCCGGCATCGACGACCGCGCGGTCCGGCACCGGCTTGCTCATCACCCCGGTCAGGATGAACAGCGCATGCTCGAAGGTGCGGAAGGGCGTGCCGTCGGCCTGCCGGTTGCGGGCATAATCGGCGTCCATGAAGATATAGGAGCCGGCCTGGATCTCGTTCCAGATGCCCGACTGGCTCTCGATCTCGAAGGTGCCGGTGCCGGCGCCGCTGACGACGCCGCAGGCGAGCCCGGCCTGGGCCAGGCGTTCGACGGTGTTGCGCGCGCCAAGCCCTGCGCGCTCGATCGCCTCGCGGCGCTCGTCGATCGAGCGCATGTGCTGGGCCGTGCCATGATAGGCCTGCAGCCCGCCGAAACGCAGGGTGTTGCTGCGCGCGATCGCCTCGGCCAGACGCACGGCGGTTTCGCCCGGCGCGACGCCGCAGCGCCGCCCTCCGACATCGATCTCGACGAGAATATCCAGCACCACGTCCTGACGCGCAGCCGCTTCGGCCGCTTCGCGGACGCCGTCGAGATGGTCGATGCAGAGCGTGATCTTCGCCTGGCGGGCGAGTTTGGCGAGGCGGTCGAGCTTGGCTGCGCCCGCGATCTCGTTGCTGACGAGCACATCGGTCACGCCGCCCTCGACCAGGATCTCGGCCTCCGAGACCTTCTGGCAGCACTGGCCGACCGCGCCATGAGCGATCTGGCGCAGCGCTATCTCCGGGCTCTTATGGGTCTTGGCATGAGGCCGCAGCCTGACGCCATGGCCCTGCGTATAGGCGGCCATGGTGACGAGGTTGCGTTCGAAGGCGTCGAGATCGAGGATCAGGGCCGGGGTGTCGATCTCGTCAAAACTCTGGCCGGCCTGGGCCGGTGGATGCAAGGGCATGGGCTGTCGCGCTTTCCTGAATCAGTGGCAGCCATGGGACGCCAGCTTCTTGTCCGGGGCAAGGCCCGTTGGCCGCGACCGGGGGAACGCCGTGCTGCGGTAGCGCTTCCGCCGCCTCCATGATACGTCGCGCGGCATGAAGATAGGCCGCGTTACCGACGATACCTTCGCGCTTCTCCTCCGCGTCTGGCGCGAGCAGGTCAAAGCCTATCTGCCGCAGATGGCGATGATCATGGCCCTGGTGGTGGTGATCGCGGCGACGACGAGCTTCTATCCGCTATTGATCAAGGCGGCTTTCGATGCCTTCGCCGACCCGCTGACGGCGGAATCGACCGGCTTCGTGCGCCGGATGGAACGCCTCGTCTCGAAGTCGATCGGCATCGAGATCGGCGTGGTCAACGCGGTCGCAATCGTCGTCGTCATCGTCACGGCGATCAAGGGCTTCTCGCTGCTCGCCCAGACGGTGATGACCAACAGCGTCGTCAGCCGGATCGAGGCCGACATGCAGACCGCGCTCTACTCGCATCTGATCCGCGCCGATCTGGCGCAGCTTCACCGCGAGAACCCGGCCTCGCTGACGCAGCGCTTCACCACCGACTTCACCTTCGTCAAGGAGGCGCTGACGCGACTGATCAACATCGCCGTGCGCGACGTGCTCACCGCGATCGCGCTCGTCGGCGCGATGTTCTGGATCGACTGGCAGATGACGCTGGTGGTCGTGCTGATCGCGCCGATCGTGGCGCAGCCGATCGGCAAGATCGGCCGGAAACTCCGCCGCATGGCAACCTCGCAGCAGGAACAGACCGGGCAGATGGCGAGCTTGGTGACCGAGAGCCTGCAGGGCGCCCGTGCCGCCAAGACCGATACACTGGAGCCCTATCTCGAGCGCCGCGCCGCTGCAGCCTTCGAGAGCATCCGCGCCCTCAAGATGAAGGCCGCCAATGCGCGCGGCCGGCTCGACCCGCTGCTCGAGGTTGCCGGCGGCATGGCGGTGGCGGGCGTGCTGGCGGCGATCGGCGTGCGCATCACCTCGGGCGGCTCGACGGTCGGCGATTTCACCGGCTATGTCTCGGCGCTGCTGCTGGCGGCGCAGCCGCTGCGCTCGCTCGGCAATCTCAACGCCATCGTCCAGGAGGCCGGCGCCTCGCTGAAGCGCTACTACGCGCTGCTCGACGAGTTGCCGCTGATCACCGAGCGGCCTGATGCCAGGCCGTTGCAGGTCGGCGCGGGCGAGGTCGCCTTCCGGCAAGTGCGCTTCCGCTATCGCGACGATGCGCGTGCGCTCGAAGGCATCGATCTTGTCGCGGCGGGTGGCAAGACGACAGCGCTGGTCGGCCGTTCGGGTTCGGGCAAGTCGACGCTGCTGGCGCTGGTGCCGCGCCTCTATGATCCCAGCGAAGGCCGGGTCGAGATCGACGGGCAGGATCTGCGCGACCTGACGCTCGCTTCGCTACGCGCGCAGGTCGGGGTGGTCAGCCAGGACGTCGTGCTGTTCGACGACACGGTGCGCGCCAACATCGCCTTCGGCCGGCCGGGCGCCAGTGACGAGGAGATCGTCGCAGCCGCCGAGGACGCCGCCGCGCATGACTTCATCATGGCAATGCCTGAGGGCTATGATTCATCGGTCGGCGAGCGTGGCCAGAAGCTGTCAGGCGGCGAGCGCCAGCGCATCGCGATCGCGCGCGCCATCCTGAAGGACGCGCCGATCCTGCTGCTCGACGAGGCGACGAGCGCGCTCGACACCGAATCCGAGCGGCTGGTGCAGCAGGCGCTTGCCCGGCTGATGAAGAACCGCACCACACTGGTCATCGCCCACCGGCTCTCGACCGTGCGCGAGGCCGATCTCATCGTCGTGCTCGAAGAGGGCAAGATCGTTGAGACCGGCAGCCATGAGGCGCTGCTGGCGCGCGACGGCTCGTATGCAAGGCTGCACCGGCTACAATTCGTCGAAAGCTGAGGCGCTTCGCGGCTTCTGACGTGAAGCGCCTCGCACTGTCTCAGGCCGCCGCAGCCTTGGCCGCACGGGCCGGCATCGCCGTTCCGCGCAGCGTGATCGAGAAGGCGGCTGCGAACAGGCAGAGCGCGCCGGCGATGAAGAAGGCCGGCAGGTAGCTTTCATAGACCGTGCGGCTGAAGCCGGCGCCATAGGCGGCGAAGGCCGCGCCGAGCTGGTGCCCGGCGAAGATCCAGCCGAAGACGAGGTTGGACTTGTCGCCGAAACGGTCGGCCGCGATCTTGATCGTCGGCGGCACGGTCGCGATCCAGTCGAGGCCGTAGAACACCGCAAACAGCGACAGCCCGTAGAAGGTGAAATCGGTGAAGGGCAGATAGAGCAGCGAGAGCCCGCGCAGGCCGTAGTACCAGAACAGCAGCCAGCGGCTGTCATAGCGGTCCGAGAGCCAGCCCGACCCGACCGTCCCGGCGAAATCGAAGATGCCGATCATCGCGAGCACGCCGGCCGCCGTCACCGCCGCCATGCCGAAATCGCCGCAAAGCGAGATGAAATGCGTCTGGACGAGGCCGTTTGTGCTGGCGCCGCAGACGAAGAACGTACCGAACAGCACCCAGAAGGTGTGCGTGCGCGAGGCGTCGCGCAGGGCCAGCAGCGGCGACATCAGCATGGCGCCCATCCCGCCTTGCTGCACGGGTGCGGGCACGATCGCGTCGCCGCCATAGGGCGCGAGTCCGACATCGGCCGGCCGGTCACGCATCAGCACGAGCACGGCGAGCGCCGCGATGATCAGCATGACGAGCACGACGATGAGCGCGCTGCGCCAGCCGAAGCGGTCGGTCAGCGAAGCCAGCAGCGGCAGGAAGACGAGCTGCCCAGTCGCGCTGCTCGCCGTCAGCAATCCGAGCACCAGACCGCGCCGTGTCGAGAACCAGCGCGTCGCGACGGTGGCGCCCAGCACCATGGCGGTCAGGCCAGTGCCGAAGCCGACGACGACGCCCCAGAGCAGCACCAGATGCCAGAGTTGCGTCATCACGAAGGAGCCGAGGATGCCGGCCGCGATCAGGCAAAGCGCGGTGCTGGCGACGCGGCGAACGCCGAAGCGATTCATGAAGGCGGCGGCGAAGGGGCCCATCAGCCCAAACAGCAGGAGGCGCACGGCCAGCGCGGAGGAGATATCCGCCGTCGCCCAGCCGAACTCCTTCTGCAGCGGTC
>UCBZ01000042.1 GCA_900470775.1 Hyphomicrobiales bacterium
TCCCCGGGACCAAACACCTAATTCCGGCCTTTGTATACGTCTGCTTCTCGGCATCGGCCCAACGTCAGCAAATGGCGGATACCGTTGAAAAAAGTCGACCTCTGAACGAGGCTTGTGCGGAGCGCGATTTCGCCGGCGCGCTCCTCAGCCTCTCATGCGGGCCGGAGTTGCGGCCCGTTCGGCAGGAGCTTGGCAAGTTTCCTGAGGTTCTGGGCTGCTGCTGCGAGGTGGAACTCGTCTCGGGCGCCATTGGGTCCGCGTAGTCGCAACCGGTCGAGCCGCAAGATGCGCTTGAGGTGAGCAAACAGCATCTCGACCTTCTTCCGCTCGCGCCGCGAGGTGACATAGGCATCGGTCGCGGCGATGTCCCTGGCCATGTCACGGGCGCCCTCGTGGATCGAGCGCAGGATCTTGCGGGCGGGCGTGTTGGGCGAGCACTGCGGCTTCAGCAGGCAGGCGTCGCAGTCGAACTTGCTGGCGCGGTAGCGCATCATGCCCTCGTCGTCGACGAGCGGACGCTCGCTTCGATAGGCCTTCTGGCGTGGTCGCAACTCCTTCCCAGCCGGGCAGGTGTAGAGATCACGGGCGTGGTCATAGGCGAAGTCGGACCGGCTGAAGGTGCCGTCACTGCGCTGGGACTTGTCGAAGACCGGGATGTGCGGCTCGATCCCGCGCTCATGCACCATCCAGGCGAGGTTCTCGGCCGAGCCGTAGGCACTGTCGGCAGCCAAACGAGCCGGGTAGAGCCCGAAGCGCTCCTGCGTCCGGTCGAGCATGATGCGGGCCGAGCCGACTTCGGCCTGCCGGATGGCGCGGCTGGCCTCGACATCGACGATGACGGCGTGGTCGAGATCGATCAGATAGTTGGTGGCGTAGGCGAAGAAGGCGTGGCCTTTGAGGGCCCCGGTCCATTGCGCTGCCGGATCAGAGCGCGAGACGAACTTCGGCTTGGCCTCGCTGGCTGCGCCCCAGGCGGCCTCGTCGAGCGTGTCGAGATATTCGCGGACCGAGCGCCGCGTCCGGGAAAGATCGTCCCAGTCGACCGGCTCCGAGGCTTCCGCCGAGCGCTGCTTGTTCGCATCCGCCCTGATCAGGCTGGCATCGACGGCGAAGCCTTCGCCGCCCACGAGACCTTCTGCGATGCAGCGCCGGACGGTCGTCTCGAACAGCTCGCGCAGAAGATCACTCTCACGGAAGCGGCCATGCCGGTTCTTCGAGAAGGTCGAGTGATCGGGAACGTCGCCCTCGAGCCCGAGCCGGCCAAACCAGCGATAGGCCAGGTTCAGATGGACCTCCTCGCACAGGCGACGTTCGGAGCGGATGCCGAAGCAGTAGCCGATGAGCAGCATCCGGATCATCAGTTCCGGATCGATCGAGGGCCGGCCCATCTCGCTGTAGAACGGACGTAGATGCGCGCGGATCTCAGAGAGGTCGACGAAGCGGTCGATGGCGCGCACCCAATGATCGGCCGGCACGTGACGCTCAAGACTGAACTCGTAGAACAGTGCCTCCTGCGCCACCTGCCGCTCACCCATCATCACGCCGCCCTCCGCCCAAGGACAACTGAATCAGGACTTCACAACCGCAGCAACGACGACTTTTTCAACGGCTCGGCGCAAAGCGGGCGTTTGCCAACGCGGTCCTGTCTCAAGCAGAAATCGACGGCCGCGGCCCGGGATGGGGCGGTGTTCAGGCTTCGCGGAAGCGCTCACGCCGGTTGGCGCTGCTGCCGCGCTTAAATAGCGCGACAGCTTTCAGCTACTCCGGCTAGATGTCCGCGTCCTGCGCCTTCACCGGCCGTGCCTTCCGCTGACCGACATATGGGCCGGGAGCAACCTTCGCGCGCCTGGCCAGACTGGCTTGTCGGCGCTGTTCGAGCCACACCTCGACCTCTTCCAGATCCCACACCACGCAGCGGGGCGTAAGATTGAAGCGGCGCGGGAACTCGCCTCGCTTTTTTTGAATCTCATAGATCGTGCTGTCGGCGAGCGGGACGATCAGCCTGAGTTCATGCCGCCTGATGGTTCGCGGCAGACCGGTCAATACCGTTGCGGGGCCGGAGTAGCCCACGGGATCACTGTCCTCGCTTCTAGTGGGAAGGAGGACGGATACCGGGCTTGCGTTGGCGGGCTCGCAAAGAAGCCTTCGCGGGAGTAGGGCATCGTTCCAAAGGGCAGGGTGGGATGATACAAAGTCTCGGACGATAGGCTTGAAATCCTAGCTTTCATATCGAACATCAGCCCGGCTGGCGATCCAACCTAGATCCTGGATGAGTGCGTGATGTGCGCTGGGTGGCGGTACTTTTCGAGGTCGGTCACGCTAGTTGGTGAAACGTCAGAATTTTCTTTGCGGGAATTTTCCCTTTAATATCAATACCGTAGTTTTTTAGCGGCCCGAGCGGCGGCTTTTCAAGCTGAATACAAGAAAAAACCCTGCTAGGTCAATCATCTAGGAGGGCGGAGAACAATCGAGTGGGAGTGAGGGAGAAAAGGCGGCAATAGCGTAGGTTTGGCGGTGGGTTCTGCTGCTCCACAATTGGCGTTCTATTGGGTTCTCACGCTGCTGAACTGGCGTTTTCAAAGCTTTCAGGGATCGTCAGTTGCGAGGCGGCGTCGGCAGTGCCGCATTTCCACGCCAAGAAAGTGGCCGAGGATCTGATCAAGGCCTCCGGGGTGCCATACGTGTTTGTCCGCGCGCCTACATTTCTCGATCAAAGCGCGGACATTATTGCGAAGGGTGTGAAAGCTGGCCGGTTTGTGGCGGTTGGCGATAATATCTCGCCAAAGCCGCGAGGTTTCTGGCAGTGAGATCGACTACCAAACGATCGATGTCGGCTGGAGTGATGGCCCCAAGAGCCAGCAAGAGATCACACTACGTTTCGAACATTTCGAAGCAAGAGCACTTTTTCGGGCCAGCGCCTGCACCTCGATATGCGATCACGCGGTGGGCGAAGAGTCATCAATTAATACCCTGACCCAATCCGGAAATTAATACCCTGACCCAACCCGGACGAGATCGGGGTCGCAGGGTGGCAGGAAGAGGGACCAGGCGGCCAGATTGGGCATCGTGGTTTGGCCCGCGCCGGTTTCGTGGAGGGGGGGCTCGTTCACCTGCGCGGGACAAGCCCCGACCGATCCCACCGTCGAGCTCCTCGATCGGATACAGGCTTGCCTTGCCGATCTTGACGGATGACGGGCCCCTCCTCATCGATCGCCAGTTGCGACGTGTGCCCTGGCCTACCTGGCGCCGGCAGGTTGTGGGCTGATCCCGGCCTCGATCCATTCGCGCGTCTGTTCCAGCACCTCATCCGAAAGTGTGCGGTCGTCGATCGAGCGGGCAAGGATCACCGCCCCCACCATCGCCGCGAAGCTTCCGATTGCCGCGCGGCGTCTCTCTGCCGCATCCAGTTCCGGGAGCGCCTTGCCGAGACGGTCGATCTGCGAGCGAAGGCCTTCGGCCATGACGGCGCGTGCAGCCGGAGTCTGCAGGCGGACCGCCGCTGCAAGTCCCGCCGTCGGGCAACCACCGGCGCAGTTGTCGCGATGCCGGGGTGAAAGATAGTCGTCCAGATAGGCGCGAAGGTCGCCCCCTTCGCCTGCATTCGCAGCGAGAACATGGGCAAGGGTCTGCGCGATCAGGTCGTCCTTCGAACCGAAATGGCCATAGAAGCCGCCATGGGTCAGGCCGGCGGCTTTCATCACCTCCGCCACGCTGACCGCGTCGAACCCCCTGTCGCGGAACAGCCGGCCGGCAACCTCCAGAATCCGGCGACGGTTCTCCACCATCTGCTCTCGACTGACCTTCATTTCAAAATTCTCCGCCGGCTCCGTTGACATTTACATGATGACCATCATATTTAGGATCATTCATGACGATCATCATGAATATAGGTCCCAGCAGAGAAAAGAGCAACGCCATGACCACCATTCCCTCAGTCCTCGTCACCGGCGCCTCCACCGGCATCGGAGCCGCCTATGCCGAGCGCTTCGCGCGCCGCGGGCACGACCTCGTGCTGGTTGCCCGCGACATGGCACGCATGGAGGCTCTGGCCGCCCGTCTGCGTCAGCAGAATGGCGTGGCCATCGACATCATCCAGGCAGATCTCACCAAGGCCGACGAGCTTGCAACCGTCGAGGCAAGGCTGCGCGACGACGTTCGCATCGGGATCCTCGTCAACAATGCCGGAACGGCCATCGGCGGAAGCTTTATCGAGCAGAGCACCGATGACGTTGCGCGGCTGGTTGCGCTCAACACGACCGCATTGCTCCGGCTTGCCAGCGCCATCGCCCCGCGGCTTGCGAAGGCTGGCGACGGCGCGATCGTCAACATGGGTTCCGTGGTCGGTCTGGCACCGGAGTTCGGCATGACGGTCTACGGCGCGACCAAGGCCTTCGTGCTGTTCCTGTCGCAGGGGCTCAGCCTCGAGCTCGCGCCGAAGGGCGTCTACGTTCAGGCGGTGCTTCCTGCCACGACGCGAACCGAAATCTGGGACCATGTCGGCGCCGACATCAACGCGCTTTCCAACGTGATGGAGGTGGGCGATCTGGTCGATGCAGCACTGGTCGGCTTCGACCGCCGCGAGCCGGTGACCATCCCGCCGCTTCCCGATGCCGGGCAGTGGGACGCGCTCCAGGCCGCGCGGCAGGCCATGCTTCCGAATTACCGGAACGAGCTTCCCGCCGAGCGCTACCGCACGGTCGCCTGAGCACCAACCAAGCCATTTCGACAAGCGACCCCGCCGCGGCGGGGACAACATGGGTGATCTATGACCAACAAGACGCTGTTTGAGCCCTATAAACTCGGCTCGCTGACCCTCTCCAATCGCATCGTCATGGCCCCTTTGACGCGCAATCGCGCTGGCGCGGGCTTCATTCCGGGCGAGCTCGCGGCAGAATACTACCGCCAGCGCGCATCGGCCGGGTTGCTGATTTCGGAGGCGACGCAGATCTCGCAGCAGGGACAGGGTTACCAGGACACGCCCGGCATCTACTCCCAGGCTCAGATCGACGGCTGGCGCAAGGTCACCGCCGCTGTGCACGCCAAGGGCGGGCGGATTTTCCTGCAGCTCTGGCATGTCGGCCGCGTCAGCCACGTCGATCTCCAGGAGAACGGGGCGGCGCCGGTCGCGCCGTCGGCGATCCGGGCGGAAACCAAGACGTTCGTGAACGACGGCTTCTTCGATGTCTCGGAGCCGCGCGCACTGGCCCTCGACGAACTGCCAGGGATCGTCAACGATTTCCGGCAGGCCGCCGCGAACGCCATTGCCGCCGGCTTCGATGGCGTCGAGATTCACGGTGCCAACGGCTATCTGCTCGACCAGTTCGCCAGGGACAGCGCCAATCGCCGCACCGATGCTTATGGCGGATCGGTCGAGAACCGCGCCCGGCTGATGCTGGAGGTAGCGGCCGCGGTGGTCGAGAAGATCGGCGCCGAGCGCACCGGCATCCGGATTTCGCCCGTCTCGCCGGCCAATGGTGTTTCGAGCAGTGATGCTCAGGCGCAGTTCGACTACATCGTCGATCAGCTGAACAGCCTCGGTATCGTCTACATCCACGTCGTCGAGGGCGCCACGGGCGGATCGCGCGACGTCGCGCCGTTCGATTTCGGCTCGCTCCGCCGTCGCTTCAAGAACACCTATATCGCCAATAACGGCTATGACCTCGACCTCGCGACGTCGCGCCTGGCCGAGGACAAGGCCGACCTGTTCGCCTTCGGCCGCCCCTTCATCGCCAATCCCGACCTTGTGGAGAGGCTCGAGGCCGGCGCACCGCTGGCGCAGGTCAACCCGGCCACGATCTATGGCGGAGGCGCGGTGGGATACACCGATTATCCCGCCATCGCAGCAAGCCGTTCCTGACCAACCGGGGGCGCGCTGTCGGCGAGATTGGAGAACAGATTTCATGAAAGCCTTCATCCTCGATCGATACAAGAAGAACGGCGCGCTGCGGCTTGGCGAGATGCCGGAGCCGACCGTGCGGGATGACGATGTCCTGGTCGAGATTCACGCGGCCGGGCTCAATCCTCTCGATTCGAAAATCCGCGACGGCGAGTTCAAGCTCATCCTGCCGTACCGCCCGCCCTTCATCCTGGGGCACGATGTGGCGGGCAGGGTGGTCCGCGTCGGATCGAACGTCCGGCGCTTCAAGCCGGACGACGAGGTTTATGCCCGGCCGCGCGACGGCCAGATCGGGGCCTTCGCGGAATTCATCGCCGTGAACGAAGCCGACCTCGCGCTGAAGCCGCAAAACCTCGGCATGGAGGAAGCCGCTTCCATCCCGCTGGTGGGACTGACGGCCTGGCAGGCTCTGGTCGAGCGAGCCGGCCTGCGAAAAGGGCAGAAGGTCCTCATCCACGCGGGCTCCGGCGGCGTGGGGACATTCGCTATCCAGCTTGCCAAGCATCTGGGCGCAACCGTCGCGACGACGACGAGCACGGCGAACGTCGATCTGGTCAGAAGTCTCGGCGCCGATGTCGTCATCGACTACAAAAAGGAAGACTTCGAGAAGGTCTTGTCCGGCTATGACGTTGTCCTCAACAGCCTGGACGGCGACACGCTTCAGAAATCCCTGAAGGTGCTGAAGCCCGGCGGCAAGCTGATCTCGATCTCCGGCCCGCCGGACCCTGGTTTTGCCAGGGAACAAGGACTGAATTGGCTCCTGCAGCAGATCTTGCGTCTTCTGAGTTTCGGCATCCGAAGGAAGGCCAAAGCCCGCGGGGTCGGCTATTCCTTCCTGTATATGCGCGCCAATGGCGGGCAGCTGAGCCAGCTCACGTCGCTGATCGAAGCCGGGATCATTCGCCCCGTCATGGATCGGGTCGTCCCGTTTGAAGCGACCAACGAAGCCATGGCTTACCTCGAAACCGGACGGTCAAAGGGCAAAGTCGTGATCAAGCTGAGGTGAGGGCGGTGTCGTCTTTGCGTGAAGCCCACGGGGACGCCAACGGCGTTCGTCTGTCGCGCGCATCTAAGGAAACGATCCTGAGCATGTCCCATCCATCGCAATCCAGCTCCATGACGTGGAAAGACGCGCCGACCAGGAGCGTCGATGTTGCCGGCACGATATTCGTCTACCGGCAGCTCGGGCCAACCACGGGCATCCCGATCATCCTGCTGAACCATTGGGGCGCCGTTCTCGACAATTTCGATCCGCGCATCGTCGATGGCCTCGCCACGAGCCGGCGAGTGATCGCTTACAACTATCGGGGCGTCGGCGGATCGGGCGGCAAGGCGCCGCTCACGGTGGCCGAGATGGCCGAAGACGTCGTCGCCTTCATTCGCGCGCTGGGCCTCGAACAGGTCGATCTACTTGGCTTCTCGCTTGGCGGTTTCGTGGCGCAGGACATCGTTCTGAAAGAACCGGGCCTGGTTCGCAAGCTGGTCTTGACCGGCACCGGCCCGGCAGGCGGCGAGGGCATCGCGAATGTGGGGCGTATGTCCTGGCCGCTCATCCTCAAGGGGATGCTGACCTTCCGGGACCCGAAATTCTACCTCTTCTTCACCTCGACAGCGAATGGCCGCCGCGCCGCGAAAGCCTTCCTGGAACGTTTGAAGGAGCGCAATGCGGATCGCGACAAGCCGATCACGATGGCTGCATTCCTGAGGCAGCTCAGGGCGATCAAGGCCTGGGGTAAGCAGGCACAACAGGACCTCAGCGGAATTCGCATCCCCGCTCTCATCGTGAACGGCGATCAGGACAAGATGGTGCCCAGCAGCAACTCGGTCGATCTGGCGCGCCGTCTGCCGAATGCGGAACTCGTGCTCTACGAGGATGCCGGTCACGGAGGCATCTTCCAGTATCACGAGGCTTTCGTGGGAAGGGCTCTGGCGTTTCTCACGCGCTGATCCCCGCGTGCTCGCAGCCTGTCGCGCGGGGGATCACCGATATCCATCGCAAAAGCGGCTGAACACTCGCCTCCGGATTCCCGTGATCCCGACCATCAGGCCGGCAGCCCGTTCTGCTTTCGCAAGCTTTTATCGAATGCGGATGCGGGGACGAAACGGCGCAGCAAACTGACCTGCCGCGCCATCTTTCCCGCCGCATAACGCCGTTTCGGAGCAGAAGCGGTCGCCGCTTCGAGGATCGTCCTTGCGACGACGTCCGGCGCATCGCCTGCTTCGATCGCTGTCCGCATAATCGTGTTCATGCCGTCCCGCGCGGCGTCATAGGCGTCCAGCGGTCGGTCCGGCCTGATTTGGTTTTCCTCGAATGCGGTCCGGGTATAGGCCGGCTCGACCAGAACGACGCGGATGCCAAGCGAGCGCAGCTCGTGGTCGAGCGATTCGGAATAGCCTTCGATGGCATGCTTGGTCGCCGCGTAGAGCGCCGAATAAGGCGCCGGTATCAGGCCCAGCAGCGAACTCAGATTGACGATCCTGCCCTGCTTCTGGCGGCGCATCACCGGCAGAACCGCGTTGGTCACGCGCAAGACACCGAAGACATTGACATCGAACAGGGCCTTGGCCTGCTCGATCGAGGATTCCTCGGCGCCGCCGAGCAGCCCGATGCCGGCATTGTTCACGAGCAGGTCGATGCGCCCCGCCTGGGCGACCACCTCACCGATCAGCTTCGCCACGGATCCATCGTCGGTCACGTCACAGGACAGCATGGTGACGCCTTCGAGGCGTTCCGAGGTCGCCCGACGGCTGGTTCCGAAGACGCGATACCCTGCGTCCGCCAGCGCCTTGGCCGTCACGCGGCCGATGCCGGAGGAAGCGCCGGTGACCAGGGCCACGCCAGGATTCTTCGTGTTCATGGCAGTTATCTCTTTGTTTTTGTTGAATAGGCGACGTCGAAGCGCTGCGCGGCTGCGTCAAGAACCCGCGCCGCCGATCGCGTCCGACCAGCGGCGGAACAGCACGCTGGCATTCACGCCGCCAAAGCCGAAGCCATTGGCGATGGCGTAGTCCGTCACGATCGGTCGGGCCTCGTTCGCGACGAAGTCGATCCCGTCGCCGGCCGGATCGGGAGTTGTCAGATTGAGCGTCGGAGGCGCGACCTGATGCCGGAGCGCAAGGATCGCGAAGATGGCTCCAAGCCCGCCGGCCGCGCCCAGAAGATGGCCCGTCGCCGATTTCGTCGCACTGACGGCAATCGTGCGATCCGAGCCGAACAGGGTCCTGATGGCAGCCAGTTCTCCCAGATCGCCGACGGGCGTCGATGTTGCATGCGCATTAAGGTGGCCAATCTTGCCCGGCGCAATTCCGGCCTGGGCGATCGCGATCTCCATGGCGCGGCGCGCGCCGCTGCCATCCTCGGGGCCGGAGGTGATGTGGTGCGCGTCCGCGGTCGTGCCATAGCCGACGAGTTCGGCGAGCGGTGTGGCGCCGCGCGCCAGCGCATGGCCCAGTTCCTCGATCACCAGCATGCCGGCGCCTTCGCCCATCACGAAACCGTCCCTTGCCATGTCGAACGGGCGCGAAGCCTCGGCAGGTCGGTCGTTGAAGCCGGTGGACAATGAGCGTGCGGCAGCAAACCCGCCGAGGCTGACGATGTTCATGCAGGCTTCGGAGCCGCCGCACAGCGCGATATCGGCTTCGCCCGAGCGGATGAGGCGGGCGGCATCCCCGATCGCCTGGATACCCGCGGCGCACGCCGTCACCGGCGCACCGAGCGGACCCTTGAACCCGTGGCGGATCGAAACCTGCCCGGCAGCGAGGTTGACCAGGAAGGAGGGTACCGTGAACGGCGACAGGCGGCGCACGCCTCGCGTGTCCACGGTGCGCACGGCTTCGGTTATGGCCGGGAAACCGCCGATGCCCGAGGCGATGATGGTGGCCGTGCGGCGTTGCTCGGCGTCCGAGCCAGGCTTCCAGTTTGCCTGCGCCAGCGCCTCGTCTGCCGCCGCCAGCGCGAGGATGATAAACCGGTCGACCTTGCGCTGATCCTTTGGAGCCAGGACGGCATCGGGATCGAAGCCCGCTTCCGGATCCTCGACGATGGAGGGAACGACTCCTCCCACCTTTGCTGGCAAATCGCCGACAACCTCGTCGGGAAGCCTGCGCAGGCCCGATCGGCCGGCCAGCAGGCGCGACCATGAGGCATCGACCCCGGCGGCAAGCGGCGTGACCGCTCCCAGGCCCGTAACAACAATCCTTCGCATCAGGCACCTATCGGTTTCATCTTGCCGGTGGGATCGGCCGACGCGAAATGCAGGTCGCTCGATCCCAATCCGTTCGTCAGCACGCCGGGCGCCGCCGCGAAGACGCGGTGCAGTGGCCGGCTGTCGGGCGTGCAACCGCGACAGAGCGCGCCTGAATCAAGGGCCGTCACTGGCGCCGACCGGGATGTGCTTCGCCTGCCGGCGATCGCTGCAGCACGCTCTCGGCGGCGGCCTCCAGGAACCGCTTCGACATCTCTTGGTCGTTGACCGCGCGGGCGAGGAGCACCGCCCCGACCATGGTCGAGAGGATGGCCATGGCCTTGCCATCCGGCGCGTCGCCCTCGGCCTTTCCGATCCAGCCACTCAGCAAATCGAGATATTCGCGGATGCCGCCTTCAAATGAGGTCTTCACCTCCGGGCCTTGCCGTGCGGCATCGGAACCGAGCGCCACGACCGGACAGCCATCCGTCTTCTCGGCGCAGTGACCCGTGCTGAGATAGAAATCGACGACTGCCGATAGCGGGTCTTCGGGGCTGGACTCGGCAGCGGCCACCCATCGACCCAACGCGCTCTCCAAAGCACGCCGGGAGGCTTGCGCCGCCAAATCGTCCTTGGAGTCGAACTGCTTGTAGAAGGCGCCCTGCGTCAGCCCGGCACCCGCCATCAGGTCCTTCAGTCCAATGCCGTCAAAGCCATGCTGCCGGAAAAGGCGGCTTGCCACGTCGATGACCGTCTGCCGGTTTTCTTCAGCCTGCTGGCGCGTGACACGCATCGGGAGCTCCAGAATTAGATTGCGTTCAACCTCTATATCGATCATAGAGTTCGAACGCAATCTAATTTGGTAAGAGGCGATGGGCAAGACAAGAAAATCGGTCATTGCGGCGGGGGGCGTCCTGTTCGCGGCGGCGGCGGTCGCGGGATTCGTCGCGCTGTCGGTGCGCCCGCAGCAGGCTTCGGCCGTCGGAGACCCGCGACAGGCCGCGCCGATCGTCAGGCTGGCGACGCCCACGCCTGTCGTCGCATCCGAGCGCCGCTTCACCGGCACCGTCGCCGCCAGGGTGCAGAGCAATCTCGGTTTCCGCGTTCCCGGCAAGATCGTCGAACGGCTGGTCAATGTCGGCCAGCCCGTCACGGCCGGTCAGGCACTGATGCGGATCGACGAAACCGATCTGCGGCTTGCGCTCACCGCCAAACGCAACGCGACGATCGCGGCGCGTGCCGTCCTGGCTCAGGCGAAGGCGGACGAGAAGCGCTATGCGGTTCTGGTTAAGGACGGTTTTGCCGCTAGTCCGCAGCGCTACGAACAGGCAAAGGCGGCACTCGACACCGCCGCCGCACAACTCGCCGCGGCGGAAGCGGAGGAGAAGGTCGCCGAGAACGGATCGGGCTATGCCGTTCTGGCCGCCGACGTCGACGGGATCGTGGTCGAGACGCTTGGTGAGCCCGGCCAGGTCGTCACGGCCGGCCAGGCCGTGATCCGGCTTGCCCAGGCGGGCCCGCGCGAGGCGATCGTGGCACTGCCGGAAACCGTCCGGCCTGCCATCGGCTCGACGGCCTTCGCCAATCTCTATGGCACGGAGGCCCGCCGCCATACGGCCACGCTGAGGCAGCTGTCGGATTCCGCCGATCCTCTGACGCGCACCTATGAAGCGCGCTACGTCCTCGACGGCGAGGCCGCGGCGGCTCCGCTCGGAGCGACCGTGACCATCCGGCTGGCCAACCAGGCGAGCCAGCCGGAAATGGAAGTACCGCTCGGAGCGGTCCTGGACGACGGCCGGAAGACGGGTGTCTGGCTCCTCGACGAAGCGTCGTCGACGGTGCGGTTCCGCGCCGTCAGGCTTGTGCGGGTGACCAACGAGACCGCCGTCGTCTCCGGGCTCAGCGGCGGCGAGCCGGTCGTTTCGATCGGAGCGCATCTTCTGCGGGAAGGCGCCCGCGTCAGGACCCTCTCGCAGAGCAAGGCCAGCAAATGAGCTTCAATCTCTCGGCGATCGCCGTTCGCGAACGCGCCGTCACCCTGTTCGCGATCCTTCTGCTCGTCGCGGCCGGCGCCTTCGCCTTCATCATGCTGGGCCGGGCGGAAGATCCGAGCTTCACCATCAAGACGCTGACGGTCACGACGGTCTGGCCGGGCGCGACCGCGCGTGAAATGCAGGACCTCGTCGCCGAGCCGCTGGAGAAACGAATCCAGGAGCTGACCTGGTACGACCGGGTCGAAACGACCACCCGTCCGGGCTACGCCTATATGACGGTCACGCTCAAGGACAGCACGCCCCCATCCGCCGTTCAGGAGGAGTTCTACCAGGCCCGCAAGAAGCTCGGCGACGAGGCCCGCAACCTGCCACCAGGCGTGGTCGGCCCCTTCGTCAACGACGAATATTCGGATGTGAGCTTTGCCCTCTATGCGCTGAAGGCCAAGGGCATGCCGATGCGCGAACTGGCGCGGCAGGCCGAAACCATCCGCCAGGACCTGCTGCACGTGCCTGGCGTCAAGAAGATCAACATCCTCGGCGAACGGCCGGAACAGATCTTCGTCGAGTTTTCCTTTGCGAAGCTCGCGACGCTGGGTCTATCGGCGCAGGACATCATCACAGCCCTGCAACGGCAGAATGCCGTCACCCCGGCGGGTTCGATCGACACGAACGGGCCGCAGATGTTCATCCGGATCGACGGCGCCTATGCCGGTTTGAAGACGATCGCCGATACGCCGATCGTCGCTGCCGGGCGCAGCCTGAAGCTCTCCGACATTGCCGAGGTTCGGCGCGGCTATCAGGACCCCCCGACCTATCTCATCCGGCGGCAGGGCGAGCCCACGATCCTGGTCGCAGCCGTGATGCAGGCGGGCTGGGATGGGCTGGCGCTCGGCAAGGCGCTCGAGAAGAAGACCGCTGACATTGCTGCGATGCTCCCGCTCGGCATGACGCTCGACAAGGTCACCGACCAGGCCGTCAACATCAGGTCGGCAGTCGACGAGTTCATGATGAAGTTCGCCATGGCGCTCGGCGTCGTGCTGCTGGTGAGCCTGCTCAGCCTCGGCTGGCGCGTCGGCCTCGTCGTGGCGGCCGCGGTTCCGCTGACGCTTGCGGTCGTGTTCCTGATCATGCTCGAGACCGGCCGCTTCTTCGACCGGATCACGCTGGGCGCGCTCATCCTGTCGCTGGGCCTGCTCGTCGACGATGCCATCATCGCCATCGAGGTCATGGTGGTGAAGATGGAAGAGGGCATGGACCGCATCAAGGCGGCCGCCTATGCGTGGAGCCATACGGCCGCGCCGATGCTGTCGGGCACGCTCGTGACCATCGCCGGCTTCCTGCCCGTCGGGTTCGCCCGGTCGACGGCGGGCGAATATGCCGGCAACATCTTCTGGGTCGTCGGGTTTGCCCTGATCGTCTCCTGGATCGTCGCAGTGGTGTTCACGCCCTATCTGGGCGTGAAGATGCTGCCCGACATCAAGCCCGTCGCAGGCGGCACGCATGCGATCTACGACACGCCGAACTACCGGCGCCTTCGGGGGCTGATCACCTTCGCCGTGCGCCACAAATTCACGACCTGTGTCGTCGTCGTCGTCGCGTTCGCGCTGTCCGGCATCGGCATGGCCGGTGTCAAACAGCAGTTCTTCCCGACATCGGACCGGCCCGAAGTGCTGGTGGAAGTGCGTCTGCCGGAAGGCACCAGCATCGAAACCACGACCGCCACGGTCGAAAAGCTCGAACGCTGGCTGGGCGGCCAGCCCGAGGCGACGATCGTCACGAGCTATGTCGGCCAGGGCGCGCCGCGCTTCTTCTTCGCCATGGCGCCGGAACTGCCGGATTCCGCCTTTGCCAAGATCGTCGTCCTGACGCCCGACGCCGAGAACCGCGAGGTCTTGAAGCACAGGCTCCGCGAAGCCGTATCCCAGGGCCTGGTCCCGGAGGCTTTCATTCGCGTCACGCAGCTCGTCTTCGGCCCCTACACGCCGTTCCCGGTCGAGTTTCGCGTGATGGGGCCCGATCCCGCCGAGCTCTATGCCATCTCCGAAAAGGCCCTGGAGGTCATGCGGGGCGTTGCCGATGTCCGGCAGGCCAATCGGGACTGGGGCAACCGCACGCCGGTGCTTCGCTTCGTTCCCGACCAGGACCGGCTGAACCTCATTGGCCTGTCGCCTGCAGCCGTCGGCCAGCAGCTGCAATTCCTGCTCACCGGGGTGACCGTCACGCAGGTTCGCGAGGACATCCGCAATGTCCCGGTGGTGGCGCGCAGCGCGGGCAGCGAACGGCTCGACCCGGCGCGTCTTGCGGATTTCTCGCTGACGAGCCGCGACGGTCGCCAGATTCCGCTCGACCAGATCGGTCATTCCGAAATCCGTCTGGAAGAGCCCATCCTGAAACGCCGCGACCGGACGCCCGTCATCACGATCCGGACCGACATCAACGAGGCGACGCAGCCGCCGGAGGTCTCCAAGCAGATCATCACGGCCCTGCAGCCGCTGATCGCAGCGCTTCCGGCAGGCTATCGCATCGAAACCGGAGGATCGATCGAGGAGGCCGGCAAGGCCAACGCTGCCCTGGCTCAAATCTTTCCGGTGATGATCGCGGCCACACTGATCGTCATCATGTTCCAGGTGCGGTCGTTCTCAATGATGGTGATCGTGCTGCTGACGGCGCCGCTGGGGGTGATCGGCGTCGTCCCGACCCTGCTCATCTTCAATCAGCCCTTCGGGTTCAACGCCATCCTGGGCCTGATCGGACTGGCCGGCATCCTGATGCGCAACACGTTGATCCTCACCGAGCAGATCGAGGAGAACCGTGCCGCCGGCCTCGACGACTATAACGCCGTCATCGAGGCGACGGTGCAGCGGACGAGACCCGTGATCCTGACGGCGTTGGCCGCCGTGCTCGCGTTCATTCCGCTCACGCACTCCGTCTTCTGGGGATCGATGGCCTATACGCTGATCGGCGGCACGGCGGTCGGCACCGTGTTGATCCTGCTGTTCCTTCCCGCGCTCTACATTGCGTGGTTCCGGATCAAGCCGCGTGCCGACGAGAACGATGAGGTCGCGACGGAGCGAGTTGAGCCGCGAACCGCAATGGCTGCTGAGTAGGAAGCCATTCTTGGAAGGAGATCGTTCAGGCGTCCGAGTGACCCTCGCGTCTCCCGATCGTGAGGATACGCTGTCCGGTGGGCATGTCGGTTGACATCAAAATGAGAATGCGGCCAATATGTCGATACTAATCGACATAACGAGATGATGGCCATGACTCGCGCGCCGCTGAACGTCCTCTTCGTCTGTACCGGCAATTCCGCCCGCTCGATCATGGCGGAGGCCATCATGAGCCGCGTCGCGCCCGGCAAGTTCAAGGGTTACAGCGCCGGCAGCGATCCGAAGGAGGAGATCAACCCCTTCGCCGCGCGGCTTTTGAAATCGCTGAACTATGACATCTCGCAGTTCCGTCCGAAGAACTGGGAGGAATTCGCCAGGCCGGGTGCACCGGAGCTCGATTTCGTCTTCACCCTCTGCGATGACGCCGCCAACGAGCCGTGCCCTTACTGGCCTGGCCAACCCATGAGCGCCCATTGGGGCCTGCCCGACCCGGCCGCCTTCGTCGGCGATGACGTGCAGAAGGCCCTTGCCTTCGCCGACGCCTACCGGATGCTCAACAACCGGATATCGACCTTCGCCAGCTTGCCCTTGGCGTCCCTTGAAGGGGTCGCGCTGCAACGCCGGCTCGAATCGATCGGCACTGACGCCGGCAAGACGGACCACGCCGCTTGAACAATCGCCTCGAAGCGCCGGCCGCGGTGGATCTGCTGGGTGCACTCGCCCAGCCGACGCGGCTGGAGATCTTCCGCCTGCTGATGCGCTACCGGCCTCACGGGCTCGCCGCCGGCGATATCGGCCGGTTGCTGGCGGTCGCGCACAATACGCTCTCGACCCATCTTGCCGCGCTGGAGCAGGTCGGTCTGCTGGCATCGCGGCGCGAAGGCCGGCATGTCATCTTCGCGGCGGCGCCGAGACGGGCTGACGCATTGCTCGGCTTTCTCGCCGACGCCTGCTGCAGCGAGCGCCCGACCAGATGCGACACCGCAGCCTCCGCCTATCCTTCACGGAAGGAGCCGCGTGCCACCGACGCGCCCCTTCGCGTGCTTGTCGTCTGCACTGGCAATTCCGCTCGCTCGGTCATGGCGGAGGCGGTGCTCAACCGCGAGGGGCTGGGCCGCATAGAGTCGTTCTCGGCGGGCAGCCGACCGCACGAGGCGCCGCATCCGCTCGCGCTCGGTCTGCTTGACGAGCTCGGATACGAGAGCTCCGGCTTTCGTTCGAAATCCTGGGACGAGTTCCTGGCTCCGGGCGCACCGAAGCTCGATCTTGTCATCACCGTTTGCGATGCGGCGGCTGACGACGCTTGCCCCGCCTTCCCGGGAACTCCCCTGCAGGTGCATTGGGGCCTCGATGACCCGGCCATCGTCGAGGGGCCGCTCGAAGCGCGCCGTGCCGCATTCCGCAAGAGCTACCGCAACCTGGCCGCCCGCGTCTCCGCCTTCGTCAACCTGCCATTCGAAGAGATGACACTGACCGAACTCGCACCGCTGCTCGCCGCGATCGGGCGGATGGATGGCGCTACCGATCGATCCCTGGAGCAAGCAGCATGAGCCACGACCCCGCCACCACCGATGTGGTGATCTATCACAACCCGGATTGCGGCACTTCGCGCAACACGCTGGCGCTGATCCGCAATGCTGGCGTCGAACCGCATGTCGTCGAATACCTCAAGACCCCGCCGAACCGGGCGTTGCTGACCAGGCTGCTCGCGCGCATGAACCTGCCGCTGCGCGCGATCCTGCGCGAGAAGGGCACGCCCTTCG
This sequence comes from Hyphomicrobiales bacterium, assembly GCA_900470775.1. Taxonomy (GTDB): domain Bacteria; phylum Pseudomonadota; class Alphaproteobacteria; order Rhizobiales; family Beijerinckiaceae; genus Allobosea. The sequence continues at coordinate 16,945 of UCBZ01000042.1, forward strand.
CCGAACTCGGCCTCGGCGATTCCGCCATCAGCGACGAGACGGTCTGGTCGGCCGTTGCCGCGCATCCGATCCTGATCAACCGACCGATCGTGATCACGCCCTGGGGCGTCGCCTTGTGCCGGCCCTCGGAAGCGGTGCTCGACATTCTGCCGCTGCCGCAGCTCGGCCCGTTCGACAAGGAGGACGGCGAGCCGCTGATCGATGGGCATGGCCGTCGCGTCGCCGCATCGGCGGCCTGAGGCATGAAACAATCGCTTTCCATCCGCCTGCTGGCGGAAGCGCTCGGCACCGGCATCCTGGTCGCGACCGTCATCGGCTCCGGCATCATGGCGACCAGGCTGTCGCAGGACGTCGCGATCCAGCTGCTCGGCAACACGATTCCGACCGGCGCGATCCTCGTCGTGCTGATCACGATTCTCGGGCCGGTCTCGGGCGCGCATTTCAATCCGGCGGTCAGCCTCGTCTTCGCGCTCAGGCGCGAGCTGCCCTGGCGCGAACTCGCGCCCTATGCGTTGGTGCAATGCCTCGGCGGCATCGCCGGCACGGTGATCGCACATCTGATGTTCGGGCTGACGCCGCTGATGATCGGCACGACCGCGCGGACCGGCGCCTCGCTCTGGCTGGCCGAGGCGGTCGCGACCTTCACGCTCGTCCTCGCCATTCTCGGCTCGCTCAAGGCGCGGCCGGAGAGCGTGCCGCTGATTGTCGGCCTGACCATCACCGCGACCTACTGGTTCACCGCCTCGACTTCCTTCGCCAACCCGGCGGTGACGCTGGCGCGCGGTTTCACCACGAGCTTTGCCGGCATCGCGATCGAGCATGTGCCGGTATTCGTTCTGGCGCAGATCGTCGGGGCGCTGGTTGGGTTGGCGGTGGCCGGAGCCTTGTCGTTCAATCGCAGCTGAGCTGTCGCGTCAGGCCGACTGTCGTCGCTGATGTGCGGTCGCTATGGCGGACGGGTCATAGCCGCGCCCGCCTGAGGGCGCGGTGAGAGGCAAGGACAGGCTCGCCATCAGACTTCGGCCGCCTCGCGATTTTCGCCTTGAACGGGACTGCAGCCGCAACCCGTCTCGCCGGCGGCCTTCGCTTTCGCGTCGTCGGCGCAGCAGGCATCGACCGAGACCGGAGCGGGACCGCCGCAGCAGCTCGTCTTCGCCTGGCTTGGCCCCCGCGGCGTCGAGCTGCATACCCCGGTCTCGGGCAAAACCAGCTCGACGCGTCGTGCTGCGGCGTGGTCGCCGGCAAGCTCGGCGACGATCGAGCGAACCTGCTCATGACCGGTCGCGAGCAGGAAGGTCGGTGCGCGGCCGTAAGACTTCATGCCGGCGATATAAAACCCGGGTTCGGGATGAGCGAGTTCGACCGCGCCATGCGGCCGAACGGTGCCGCAGGAGTGAATGTTGGGATCGATCAGCGGCGCCAGGCTCGGCGGACATTCCAGAGCGGGGTCGAGCGCGACGCGCAACTCGCGCAAAGGGCTCAGGTCCGGGCGGAACCCTGTTGCGACGACGAGCTCGTCGACCGTCACGGTCTGGTTGCGCGCGTCGTCAGAGACGAGCCGCAGCCCCGCCTCAGCTGGCTCGATCCGATCCAGCTGGAAGCCGGTGAGGGCGTGAATCCGCCCCTGTCTGACGAGCTCGGCAACCTGCAGGCCGAGATCGCCGCGCGCCGCCAATTGGTCGGCAGCGCCGCCGCCAAAGGCCTTTGCCAGAATCGGACCCCGATAGAGCCAGGTGATCTCCGTCGAGAGCGTTGCCGCCTGCAATTGCGACAATGCGATGAGGGTGCCGATGGCCGAATGCCCGCCGCCGAGCACTGCGATGCGCTTGCCGGCATAGCGCCACCGGGCTTCGCCCAGGGCATTCGGCATGCCGTAGCTGATGCGTGCCGACGCCTCGGACTCACCCGTCGCCGGAATGCCGCCGGCGCCAGCCGGGTTCGGCGAGAACCAGGTGCCGGAGGTGTCGATCACAGCGTCGGCGGTGAGCTTCGCAATCGCCTTGCCGTCGCGATAGCGAACCAGAAATGGCGCCGTCGCGCGTCCGGCGCTCTTCACCTTGTCGAAGCCGACGCGCGAGACCGAGATCAGCTCCGCGTTGAGCCTGATGTGATCGCGCAGGATCGTCTGCTCGGCGAGGGGAGCGACGTAGTCCGAGACGAGATCGCCGCCGGTTGGATACCGGTCCGCATTCGGCCGCGTCCAGCCCGCCGTCACAAGGAGGCGCTCTGCCGCCCTATCGATGTTGAAGGCCCAGGGCGAGAACATCGGCACATGCGCCCATTGCTGAATGGCATGTCCCGCGGACGGGCCTCGCTCCAGGACGATCGGGGAGAGGCCGCGCTCCAGGGCATGGGCTGCCGCCGCAAGGCCGACCGGACCGGCTCCAATAATCGCGATCGTTGTGATTGCCATCTTATATCCTCCCATAAAACCGGAATTATCGAAATAATATGCCGAAAAACGTCATGCGGCGCTCTGGTCGGAGGCGCAGTTGCTGTCGGCGCAGCATTCGGCCACCAGGAACGCGACAAGTTCATTCATGCGGTCGAAATTGGCTCGACAAATCAGCGTCGTGCCGTCGCGCTCCTGGCTGACGAGGCCGACGATGATGAGCGTTTTCAGATGATGCGAGAGCGTCGAGGCGGCGATTTCCAGCCGCTGCTGGCACTGCCCCACGGACAGACCGCCATGGCCGGCCCTGACCAGCAGCCGATAGAGCGAGAGCCGCGTCGGATTGCCGAGCGCTTCGAGCTTCGCGGCTGCGTCTGGTGTGTTCATCATGTCGGCGAGCTTGCAATGGGCAAGCGAAAGGAGTCAATCGATATTTCCAGAAGTACGAAATAATACTGCCGGTCGGCCCGGTAGCTGATGCCTGAGCCGCGCCAATCTTCACGCGCGAGCGCGCCCGGGGCAGGCGAGCGCGATCCGTGCCATGGATGTCGCCCGCGCCTCAGGACAGATCGACGGTCAGGGCACGTCGATCTGCGGGCCGTGTGTCCCGGCTGGTCGGCCCGGCGACCGCGGGAGGTCGTCATCCTGCAGGGCGCGCCAGCCGGGCCCCTCGAGATCGGCGAACTGGCCCGTCCGCATGCACCAGAAGAACGCAAGCAAGCCGACAAGGCCGAGGCCCAGAGCCAGCGGAAACAGGATCACGAGAATGTTCATGGCGCGGTCCTAGCGGGGTGCGCCCGAGCGCCTTGCGGCGCGCAAGGCGTTGAGCGTGACGATCAGGGACGAGCCGGACATCGCCGCCGCCGCGACCAGCGGAGTCGCCAGCCCGGCGATCGCGACCGGAACCGCGATTGCGTTGTAGAGCACCGCGAACCAGAGGTTTTCCAGCATCAGTTTTCGCGCCTGCCGGGCGGTGCGAAGGCTGGAGGCCACCGGCGCGAGGCTGTCACCGAGGAAAACGATGTCGGCCGATGCCTGCGCCAGATGCGTCGCGCTGATCGGCGAGATCGAGACATGGGCCTTGGCGAGGGCAGGGGCGTCGTTCAGCCCGTCCCCGACCATCAGGACCTTGCAGCCTTGCGCCGCGAGCCGGTCCAGTTCGAGCAGCTTCTCGTCAGGGCGCAGGCCGGCCTTGTAGTCGGAGATGCCGAGTTGGGCCGCGACGGGCGCGACCGCCGAGGCGCGATCGCCGGAGAGGATCAGCACGCGCAGGCCGAGCCTGACGAGCGCCTGCACACACGCTTCCGCATCCGGGCGTAGTTCCTGGTCAACGGCGAAGACAGCGCTCGCCTCGCCATGTCGCCAGGCGATCAGCGAGGCCGTGGGGAAGGCGGCCGCGACAGGCGCTGCGGCCACTTCGGCGTCGCAGAAGCCGACGCTGCCGAGACGCATCTCGACACCGTCGCACAACGCGCTCAGGCCGAGCCCTTGATGCTCGCGGACTCCCTCGATCGGCCGGAGATTGCCCGCCGCCAGCGCGATCGGGCGCGCCAGCGGATGACGGCTGGCCGCGGCGAGGCTGCCGGCCTTGCGCAGCACCTCGGGCGCGACGCTTCCGGCATTGACCAGGGCGGGATCCGGCAGGGTCAGCGTTCCCGTCTTGTCGAAGACGACGGTGTCGGCCTCGGCCAGACGCTCCAGCGCTCCGCCCTCCTTGAGCATCACCTTCTGGCGAAACAGAGCGGAGGCCGCGACGACCTGCACGGCCGGGATCGCCAGCCCCAACGCGCAGGGGCAGGTGATGATCAGTACGGTGATCGCGATGATCAAGGCCTGCTGCCAGGCCAGCCCGAAGGCGATCCAACCCAGCAAGGTCGCGAGCGCCGTCGCATGCACCAGCGGCGCATAAAGGCGTGCCGCGCGATCGGACAGGCGCACATAGCGCGAGCGGCTCTCGACGGCCTGCGCCATCAGGCGGTCGATCTCGTCGAGCAGGGTGCCGCCGCCGGCCGCCGCGACCCGCACGGTCAGGGCTCCCGACAGGTTGATGGTGCCGGCATAGACGGACGCACCCGGGGCGATGCTGATCGGCGCGGTCTCGCCGGTCACCAGGCTCTGGTCGATATCGGAGGCACCGCTCTCGACCATCCCGTCGACGGAGACGCGCTCGCCCGGCCGGACCAGGACGAGGTCGCCGCGGGCGATCGCCGCGATGGGGACGACGACCGTCTCGCCGCTCGCCGAGAGGCGCGTGGCGGTCTCCGCCTTGAGCGCGGCCAGATTGCCGGCGAGATCGCGCGTGCGCCGCCTCATCAGCTCGTCGAGATAGCGCCCGATCAGCAGGAAGAAGAGCAGCATCACCGCGCCGTCGAAATAGGCGTGCTCGGCATGGTTCCAGGTCTCGACGACCGACATCCCCAGCGCCAGCACGACGCCAAGCGTGATCGGCACGTCCATGTTGACCGCGCCGGCCCGCAGCGCCCGCAGCGCGCTCTCGAAGAAGGGGCGTCCGGCATAGGCGGCCGTCGGTAAGGCGAGCAGGGCCGAAAGCCAGTGGAAGAAATCGCGGGTGACCGGCGAGATGTCGCTGCTGTTGCCCGACCAGACCGAGACCGAGAGCAGCATGATGTTCATGGCGGCGAAGCCCGCGACGCCCAGGCAGCGCAGCAGGCGCTTCTCTTCGCGCGAGGCGCCATCGCGCTCGGCCGATGGCAGGAACGGGTAGGCCTTGAAGCCCAGGCCGGACAGGCGCTCGATCACCGTCTCGGGCCGGAGTGCGCCTTCGCGCCATTCGACGGTGACGCGCTTGAGCGCCAGGTTGACGCGCGCGCTCAGAATATCGGCTTCGCGGGCCAGGCCGCTCTCGATCGCCTGCATGCAGCCGGCGCAGCGGATGCCATCGACGGCCAGTTCCATCCCGGCGACGTTGCCATCGCGATGGCGGACGAAGACCGACAGATCCTGTTTCACGCTCACGGCTCTCAATCCTTCAGCACGATGCGGCTGCGCGAGACGAAGACCGGCTCGCCGTCGCGCCGCGCCTCGATCACAACCGTCCAGCCACCGCTGTGGACCGCCGGCACGCGCGCCGCATAGCTGCCTGGCGCCGTCTCGCTCAGCGTCGCGTCGTGATCCTGCTGCCGCGTCGCCGGGTGCAGCAGCTTCGCCTCGACAGCCAGCCCCTGGACGGGCAGCCCCTGCTTGTCGTGCAGCACCAGCGCGACGAGGGCATCCGCGCCGGTGCGGTGGATGTCGGCCTTCGCCTGCCAGCCGCGTGCGTCCTGCTCCTGCATGCGGGCGATCTCGCTGTTGAAGCGCTGGCTCGTCTCATAGGCGCTCTTCACATCGACGCCGGGCATCGTCCGGATCGCCATGGTCATCATGATCGCATTCACTCCAGCCACGACGATGAAGAAGCCGATCATGCTTGCCAGCACGATGCGCCCGCTGAGTTCGAACGGGCGGCGCGGGCTCGGCGCGGCGCGAACCGGCAGATCGATCGGCATGATGAAACCTCCACAGCAGCACATGGGCGTTCTCTGGAGCATGGCCTTGGCGGAAACGGGTGGCGTCTTCGCTGAGGTCGTTGCTCGATCTCTCTGTCCACGAACAGGTTTTCGCGGTCGGGCGGGAACGCCCGGCCGCGACGTGATCTAGGGCGCGATGAAGTGATCCTGGACCGTCACGACTTCGCCCGCGAACAGGTCGGAAGCGGTGAAGGTGATCGTCTGCGTCGGATTGACATGGACATCGGCGGGCACGGTGACGAGCACCCGGACCTCGCGCGAGGTGTCGGGCGGGACCGATACGATCGGCCGCAGATCGGCGGTCGCCGTGACGCCGACCGCCTCGATGCGCAGGCCCGGCACGCCGTGAACCCTCAGTGCGACGGGACGCTCGTCGGGGCGCTTGTTGAGGATGCGGATGGTGTAGGCGTTGCGGATCGAGCCGTCGCTGAGCAGAACGAAGAGCGGTGCGCGGTCGTGCAGGACCGACAACTCCACGGTGCGGCGCGTCGCCAGCTGGTAGACCATGGCGCCGCCGACCAGGAGGATCAGCGCGGCATAGATCATCGTGCGAAGGCGCAGCGGATTGTAGACAGGCTTCTCGCCGGCGATGCGCCGCTTGACGTTGTCGTCGGTGTCGTAGCCGATCAACCCCTTGGGGCGGCTGATCTTTTCCATGACGTTGTCGCAGGCGTCGATGCACAGACCGCACTGGATGCAGTCGAGCTGCGCGCCGTCGCGGATGTCGATCCCTGTCGGGCAGACGGCGACGCATTGGCGGCAGTCGATGCAGTCGCCCGCCGGCTCATTCTTGGCACGCAGACGCTCGGCCTGGCGCAGCGAGACGCGCGGATCGCCGCGGTCGTAGCGATAGGTGACGTTCAGCGCGTCGTCGTCGGTCAGCGCGGCCTGGATGCGCGGCCAGGGGCACATATAGTTGCAGACCTGCTCGCGCATGATGCCGGCGAGCGCATAGGTGGTGAAGGTCAGGATCGCGATGAAGGCATAGGCCGTGAACGGCGCCTGGAGCGTCGCGAGGTCGCGCACCAGTGTCGGCGCATCGGCGAAGTAGAGCACCCAGGCGCCGCCAGTCCACCAGGCGATCATCAGCCAGACGAAGTGCTTGGCGCTCTTGCGCCAGATCTTGTTGGGGGTCCAGGGCCCTTCGTCGAGCTTGATGCGCTCGCGCCTGTCGCCCTCGAAGAAGCGCTCGACCACCAGGAACAGATCGGTCCAGACGGTCTGAGGGCAGAGATAGCCGCACCAGACCCGGCCTGCGACCGCGTTCATCATGAACAGAATGAAGGCCGCCAGAATCAGCAGGCCGGTGAAGTAGTAAACCTCCTGCGGCCAGATTTCGATGAAGAAGAAATAGAAACGGGCATTGGCGATGTCGAGCAGGACCGCCTGGTCGGGCAGGTTGGGGCCGCGGTCCCAGCGCAGGAAGGGCAGCAGGTAGTAGACCCCGAGGCAGAGCGCCAGGATGATCCATTTGGCGCGCCGGTAAGGCCCGGACACGCTTTGCGGATAGACCTTCTTCGTCGCCGCGAAGAGCGGCAGGTCACCGAGGTCCGTCTCCTGGGAGGCCATGTCTACTGGCCCCCTCCGAGCGAGTGCACATAGATCGTCAGCGCCTTCACGGTGGTCGCGTCGAGGCGCGGCCCCCAGGCGGGCATCACGCCGGCGCGGCTGTTGGCGATGGTCTCGGTCAGAGAGGCCAGGTCCATGCCGTAGAGCGAGATGGCGTCGGTGAGGTTGGGCGCACCGAGCTCCTTGTTGCCCTTGCCGGCATCGCCATGGCAGGCGGCACAGTTGGTGGCGAAGAGCTCGCGGCCCTTGGTCAGGTCGGCGCTGGCTTCCGTCGGCAGCCCAGCCAGTTCGCGGACATGGTTGGCGACGGCGCGGATCTCTGCGGGCTTAAGCAGCCCGTCCTTGCCGAAGGCCGGCATCTGGCTGACGCGGGTGTCGTTGTTGCCGGCGACGCGGACGCCGTGCTGGAGCGTCAGATGGATCTGGTCGAGCGTGCCGCCCCAAAGCCAGTCGTCGTCGTTGAGGTTGGGATAGCCCTTGGAGCCGGCCCCGCCGACGCCGTGGCACGCAGCACAGTTGTCGCCGAAGGCGGCCTTGCCCTGCGCCATCGCGATGCGAAACAGCGACGGGTCGGCCTTGATCTGCGCGAGGGAGGCCTCGGCCAGACCGCTCGACTGGGTCGCGCGGTGCTGCTGCAGCAGAGCGAGGTCCTTGGCGATCTCGATGCGCGAGGCATAGCCGATGACGCCCTGCGTCGCGCCGGTGATCAGCGGCCAGGCCGGATAGACGACCCAATAGCCGACCGACCAGACGATGGTGGCATAGAAGATGCCGAGCCACCAGCGCGGCAGCGGCGTGTTGAGTTCGCGGATGCCGTCCCATTCATGGCCGGTCGTGGGCACGCCGGTATGGGCGTCCACCTCGTGATGGACCTGATGCTGAGCCATGATGTCAGTCGTCCTGCAGCGGGGTGCGGGCGGCCTCTTCGAACCGGGCCTTGTTCGACGGCCAGAAGGCATAGAGGCAGACGCAGAGAAAGATGCCGACGAAGTAGAGCAGGCCGGCGGACTGCGCGAAACGCGCGAGCCACTGATAGGTTGTGTCCATGATGACCTCGCTCAGCGAATGTTGGCTTTGTCGTCGTAGAGCTTGAAATCGACGAGCGTGCCCAGCACCTGGAGATAGGCGATCAACGCGTCGGCCTCGGTGATGCGAGCCGGGTCGCCGTCGAAATCGCGGGCCTGCACCTTCGGGTAACGTGCCTCGAGCTCGCCGGCCTTGGGATGCTCCGGCGTGGCCTGAGCCCGCAGATCGGTCTCTGCCTGCGCGATCATCTCGTCGGTGTAGGGCACGCCGCCGCCCCGGTTGGCGCGCAGCTCGTTGGCGATGTCGCCGAATTTGAGCTCGTTGCGCGCCAGGAACGGATAGCCGGGCATGATCGATTGCGGCACCAATGCGCGCGGATCGGCAAGATGGCCGCGCTGCCACTCGTCTGAATACTTGCCGCCGACGCGGGCGAGATCGGGTCCCGTCCGCTTCGAGCCCCATTGGAACGGCTTGTCGTACATGCTCTCGGCCGCGAGCGAATAGTGCCCGTAGCGCTCGATCTCGTCGCGTAGCGGCCGGATCATCTGGCTGTGGCAGTTGTAGCAGCCCTCGCGGACATAGATCGCGCGGCCCGCCAGCTCGAGCGGGGTGTATGGCCGCATGCCGTCGACCTTCTCGATGACGTTCTTCAGGTAGAAGAGCGGCGCGATCTCGACCAGGCCACCGACCGAGATCACCAGCAGCACGCCGATGATCAGGATGATGGAGTTGGTCTCGAAGATCTTGTGCTTCGACCAGAGCGACTGGCGAGGAGCCTTGTGTTCGATGCTCGTCATGGAAGGCGATCCTTACTCGGCCGGCACGAGGCTGGGCTGCAGAGGGGCGCTGTCTTGGGCGCTCTCGGGCGTTCCGCTGCGGACCGTCATCCAGAGGTTGAAGACCATGATCAGCGCGCCGGTCAGGAAGAGTGCGCCGCCGAGCGCGCGGATGGCATAGAAGGGATGCATCGCCGCGACCGTCTCGATGAAGGAGTATTCGAGGAAGCCGAGCGGGGTGTAGGCCCGCCACATCAGGCCCTGGAGGATGCCGGAGACCCACATCGCCGAGATGTAGAAGACGATGCCGAGCGTCGAGATCCAGAAGTGCCAGCTCACGAGCTTGAGCGAATACAGCTCCTTGCGGTTCCAGAGCCAGGGCACGAGGCAGTAGATCGCGCCAAACGAGATATAGGCGACCCAGCCGAGCGCTCCGGAATGGACATGGCCGATCGTCCAGTCTGTGTAGTGGGAGAGCGAGTTGACCGCCTTGATCGACATCAGCGGCCCCTCGAAGGTCGACATGCCATAGAAGGCCAGCGAGACGACCATCATCCGCAGCACGGGGTCGGTACGCAGCTTGTCCCAGGCACCTGACAGCGTCATCAGGCCGTTGATCATGCCACCCCAGGACGGCATCCAGAGCATGATCGAGAAGGTCATGCCGAGCGTCTGGGCCCAGTCGGGCAGGGCGGTGTAGTGCAGGTGGTGCGGACCCGCCCAGATGTAGAGGAAGATCAGCGCCCAGAAGTGGATGATCGAGAGCCGGTAGCTGTAGACCGGCCGGCCGGCGCGCTTGGGCACGAAGTAATACATGATCGCGAGGAAGCCGGCGGTCAGGAAGAATCCGACCGCGTTGTGGCCGTACCACCACTGGAACATCGCATCCTGCACGCCCGACCACAGGATATAGGACTTCGGCGAGAGGACCGAGACCGGCAGCGCCAGGTTGTTGCCGATATGCAGGACCGCGATGGTCAGGATGAAGGCGAGATAGAACCAGTTCGCGACATAGATGTGGGGCTCCTTGCGCTTGGCCAGCGTCAGCAGGAACACCAGCAGGTAGACCACCCAGACGATGGTGAGCCAGAGATCGGCGTACCATTCCGGCTCGGCGTATTCCTTGCCCTGGCTGATCCCCAGCAGGTAGCCCGTGCCGGCGATGACGATGAAGAAATTATAGCCCAGGATCACGAACCAGGGCGCGATGTCGCCGGCCAGCCGCGCCCGGCAGGTGCGCTGCACGACGTAGAAGGAGGTGCCGAGCAGCACGTTGCCGCCGAAGGCGAAGATCACGGCCGAGGTGTGCAAGGGCCGCAGGCGGCCGAAATTGATCCAGGGCAGATCGAAGTTCAGGACCGGAAAGGCGAGCTGCAGGGCAATGATCAGGCCGACCGAGAAGCCGGCGATACCCCAGAACATCGCGGCGATCGTCGCGAACTTGACCGGCTCCATGTTGTAGTTCGGGCGCCCGTCGATCTCCTGCGGCGCGGGCACCTGGCCCGGCTGGAACAGGCGGTTGGCGATGAGGATCAGGCTGCCAAGGGCCGCGGCGATCGCCAGCGTCACGTGGAAGGCATAGCCGGAATCCTCGGTCAGCGCCGCGATCAGAACCAGCGGCAGAACCGCTCCGCCTGCGAGCACCATGCCGGCGAACTCGCCCATGGTTGCCCGTCTGACAGGAGAGACAATCGCTCCCATGAATCATTCCCCCGTAAAACCGTTGCGCTGCTCGGGTCGAGCCTTACAGGCGCCCGCATCAGTCAGGTTTGATCCATGTCAAAGAGGCCTCCCACGCCGCCGCCTTCGCGCCACGGCCTTGATCTCCTCAGGGTCCGGCCTGCCATGGCGCGCAGCCAGCCATTTTGTCGCTTTCAGGCCAGAACATGTCGTATTCCAACACATCGCGGAGGGGATGCGTTGGAACTCTAGCGGTCACAAAAAAACGAGGGGACCGACCGACATGAATCGTCTTGCCATTCTTGCGTCCAGCTTGGCGCTGGCCTGCGCCGCGGCCCTGGCCGCCCTGCCTGCCGCGGCCCAGGATTCGCTGGCTAAAATCAAGGAGAAGGGCGTCCTCTCCGTGGGCGTCAAGAACGACTACAAGCCCTGGGGCTTCCTCGAGCCGTCGGGCAAGATCGTCGGGCTGGAGATCGATCTCGCCCAGGCCGTCGCCGACAAGATCGGCGTCAAGCTCGAGATGCTGCCGGTGACCGGCGCCAACCGCATGGAATTCCTCAAGCAGGGCCGCATCGACATGATCGTGGCGACGATGGGCGACACCGCCGATCGCCGCAAGATCGTCGGCATGGTCGAGCCGAACTACTATGCCGGCGCGACCAACGTCATGGCGCCCAAGAGCGCCGGGCTGAAGAAGTGGGAAGACCTCAAGGGCCGCAAGGTCTGCGCCGTGCAGGGCGCCTATTACAACCGCCGCGTCTCGCAGCTCTACACGCCCGATCTGACGGTTTTCCCGACGGTTCCCGATGCCCTCAATGCGCTGGCCGGCAACAACTGCGTCGCCTTCCTGTTCGACGACACGCTGATCGTCTCGACGCTCTCGGCCGGCGATCCGAAATGGGCCAATTACGAGATGCCGCTGGTCTCCGAGGACCCGCAGCTCTGGGCGATCGGCATCCGGCTCGAGGACATGGACGGCCCGCTCGGAAAGATCGTCAAGGACATCTCGACCGACTGGCACAAGAGCGGCAAGCTGCTCGAACTCGAGACGAAATGGGGCATCAAGCAGAGCCCCTATCTGATCGAGACCAACAAGAAGCTGAAGGCGGCGTCGTAGCTCTCGGCGGTCGCTGAAGCGTAACCCGATGCCAAACCCTCCACGGCATCCCGGGCTTGACCCCGGATCCATCATCGAGCGCTGCGCTCTGCGATGGATCCCGGAGCTCCGCTTCGCTGCGTCCGGGATGACGTCGCGGATGGGGCAACGGCACGGCAAATCGCGATGATCGCCGCCTTCTTCGAGCGCCTGAACGAGACGCAGGGGCTGAACTTCTCGGTCTTCTACGACGCCTTCGACCGCTCGCGATTCCTGACGGGGCTCTGGACCACGAGCTATATCTGCGTGGTCGCGATCCTCGCCTCGCTGCTGCTCGGCCTGCTCGGCGTCTGGGTCGCCGGCAGCGGCTCGCGGCTCGGGCGTCTGCTCGTGCGGGCTTACGTCCAGTTCTTCCGCAACACGCCGCCGCTGGTGCAGCTGTCCTTCTTCTATTTCGCCGTTGGCGGGCTGCTGCCCACGGTATCTGACGGCTTCGGCGGGCAGTCGCCGCTGGTCTCGGGGACGGGCTGGGCGATCATCGCGCTGTCGCTGTTTGCCGGCGCCTTCAATGTCGAGATCTTTCGCGCCGGCATCGAGGCCGTGCCCTCGACCACGGTCGAGGCGGCGGAATCCCTCGGCTACACGCGGCTGCAGCTCTATATCCATGTCGTGCTGCCGCTGGCCTTCCGGATCTGTCTGCCGGCGCTGAACAACAACCTCGTCAACCTCGTGAAGACGACGACATTGGCCTACGCGATCGGCGTGCCCGAGCTGCTCTATGCCGCGTCGCAGATCTGGTCGGAGAGCTTCAATGTCCGCGAGATGATGAACGTCCTGCTGGTGACCTATGTCCTGCTCGTCGCCGTGCTGGTCTTCGTGATGGGCCGTTGGGAGAGGGCAATGCGCATCCCCGGCTATTCGACATGAGTGCGGGCGCGACCGACCTTCCCGTCCTGCTGCCCTATCGCGCCCCGGCGCCGATCGCGCCCTCGGGCCTCGCAGCCCCGGTTCTGCTGGGCGGCGGGACATTCGCCGCCTTCGCCATCCTGTTCGGGGCGTCGCTTGCGCTGGCCCAGGTCACGGCGCGACCGGCCGGGGAGGGGGCGACCACCGTCCTGCTGCGCTGGGCGCCGCTGATCTTCCAGGGCTTCCTGTTCAACATCCTGATCAGCTTCCTCTCGATGGCGCTGGGCACGCTCATTGGCGTGCTGGTCGGCATCGCGCAGGTCTCGCTGGTCGCACCCCTGCGCAAGACTGCCTGGGGCCTGACCCAGTTCTTCCGCAATGCACCCTGGCTGGTGCTGCTGTTCTACGCGATGTTCCTGCTGCCCTTCGAGTTCCGGGTTTTCGGGCTGACCATCGCCTTCCCGGCCTGGGTCAAGGCGATCATCGGGCTGGCGCTGCCAGTCGCGGCCAATGTCTCGGAGATCGTGCGCGGCGGCGTCCGCTCGATTCCCTCGGGCCAATGGGAATCGGCCGAGGCGCTGGCCTTCACCCGCCGGCAGACCATGTGGATGATCATTCTGCCGCAGGCTTTCAAACGGATGATCCCGCCCTGGATGAACCTCTATGCCATCCTGACCATGGCGACGACGCTGATCTCGGTCGTCGGCATCCAGGACGGGCTGACCATCACCCGCGCGGCGCTCGTGGCCGAGAGCCGGCCCGAACTGATGATCCCGATGTACACCCTGCTGCTGCTGATGTTCTTCGCCTATTGCTACCCGATCGCGCGGGCGACCATGGCGCTCGAACGCCGTTTCAACGTGAAGGCTTAGACGGACATGGCAAGCCGGCATCAACTGGGCGAGCCCGTCGTCGTGGTCGCGGGCGTCGAGAAATCCTTCGGCAGCTTCAAGGTGCTCAAGGATGTCGGACTGATCGTGCGGCGCGGCGAGACCGTCTGCATCATCGGCCCGTCCGGCTCGGGCAAGTCGACGCTGCTGCGCTGCATCAACGGGCTCGTGCCGATCAGCAAGGGCTCGATCACGGTCGCCGGCCGCGAGGTCAACGATCCGCGCCTCGACAAGCTGAGTTTGCGCCGCGACGTTGGCATCGTCTTCCAGCAATACAATCTCTTCCCCCACAAGAGCGCGCTGCAAAACGTCATGATGGCGCCGATCCATGTCCTCAAGCAGGACAAGGCCGAGGTCGAGGAGCGGGCGCGCCGGCTGCTCGCCAAGGTCGGCCTCTCCGACAAGCTCGCGAGCTATCCCGGCGAATTGTCGGGCGGGCAGCAGCAGCGTGTAGCGATCGCGCGCTCGCTGGCGATGAACCCCAAGGTCATGCTGTTCGACGAGGTGACCGCCGCGCTCGATCCCGAGACCAAGAAGGAGGTTCTGGTGACGATCCAGGACCTCGCCGCGGAGGGCATGACCTGCATCCTCGTGACCCACGAGATGGGCTTCGCTCGCGAGGTCGCCGACCATGTCTATTTCACCGACGGCGGGCTGATCGTCGAGCATGGACCGCCGGCCGAGCTCTTCGGCGCACCGCGCGAGGAGCGCACGAAGGCCTTCCTCGACAAGGTGCTGTGACAACCGATCGAACGCCTGGTCATGACCGCGGGCGGCAAGGCGGTCTCATGAGGGAACGAAACGCGCCATGGCTTCGACCATTCCGCCCGATCCGAAATCCGTCGCCGGCAAGGCCCTGCAGGTCGAGGAGCGCACGCAGCTTCTCGTGATTGGCGCCGGGCCGGCCGGGCTTGCCGCTGCGATCGAGGCGGCCGGGCAGGGCCTCTCGGTCGTGCTCGTGGACGAGAACCCGGTCTCCTTCAAGACGATGGGCGACGAGGTGCCGCTGCATTACGGGCAGGGCATGTCCGGGCTGGCGCGCAACCGCAACGCCATGCTGGAGGCCTTCATCGCCTCGGAGCCGCTAATCGAGATCGCCTTCGAGGCCGGCGTCGACGTCCGTCTCGGCACCGCCTGCTGGGGCGTCTACGCCAACGGCCCCTCGGTGACCTGGCTGCCGGGTCTGGTTGCCGGGCTGAACGACGAGGAGCGCTCCTGGATGCTCCAGGCCGACCATGTCGTGGTCGCCGCCGGTCGTCGCGATATGGGGCTGGGCTTTCCCGGCTGGGAGAAGCCCGGCGTGATGGGCGCGACCGCGGCCGTGGCCCTGGCCTCGCGCTATGGCGCGTTCGCACCGCGCCGGGTCGTGGTCCTGGGATCGTCTGCGGAGGCCGTGAGCGCCGCGCTCGCGCTCCGCGAGGCCGGCATCGAGATCGTCGCGATCATCGAACAGGCGGCCGAGCCGCTCGGTGAAGCCGGTCTGATCGCGACGCTGCGCGGGGGCGGCACGGAGATCCTGACCGGCCATGTCGTGCGCGAGGCTCTGGGCCGTGATGGGGTTGAGGCGGCGCTGGTCAGCGCGATCGATGCGGCTGGCCGCGTGACCGGCGCGGAACGCGAGATCGCCTGCGACGGCATCGTGCTCGCGGTGGGGGCGACGCCGGTCGTCGATCTAATCGACGCGCTCGGCTGCAAGGTCGCCTTCCAGGCCGAACGCGGCGGCTATGCCCCGCTGGTCGATGCCGACCAGCGCACCAGCCTTCGTCCTGTCTTCGCGGTCGGGGATTGCGCCGGCATCTGGCCGTCGAAGTCACTGGATCGGGCGGTCGCGGAGACCGAAGGCCGGCGCGCGGTCGCTGCCATCATCCACGATCTCGGGCTCGATGACGGACGCACCGTGCCAGAAGCCGTCGTGCCCGACGCCGCAACCCATGACATCGACGCCTATCGCCTCGCCTGGGTGCGCGCCAGCGTGATCGAGGCCCGCGCCGAGTTCCATGTCTGCCAATGCGAGGAGGTCACGGCCCGAGAAATCCTCGAGGTCCGCCCGCCGCGCTATCTCGACTGGCAGAACGAACGCCGCAACGACCGTTCGCTCGCGGCGCTTCTCGGCGAGGAGCCGCCAAATCCCGACCAGATCAAGCGCCTGACGCGGGCCGGCATGGGGCCCTGCCAGGGCCGGCGCTGTCGCGAGCAGGTCGCAGGCCTGCTGGCGCTGGGCGCGGCGATGCCGTTGTCGTCGATCCCGCTGGCCGGCTATCGCGCGCCGGTTCGGCCGCTGCCGCTCTCGGTCGCGGGCCAGATTCCGGAGGCACCCGAGCAGGCCGAGCATTGGGACACCTGGTTTGGCATGCATGCGCAATGGCGTCCGTTCTGGGACGTGCCGGAGTTCTATACGGTCGCGAGCAATGACGCGACCGGGCCCGTGGCGAGCGAGTGAGCAGGCCTTAGCGAGCGAGAATTGCCATGAGCGAAATCAAGGGAGCGTCCGTCGTCATCTTCGGCGGCGGCGTCACGGGCCTCAGCGCCGCCTGGTGGCTGGCCCGCGAGGGCGTCGATGTCCTGGTCATCGAGAAGGGCATGATCGGCTGGGAGGCTTCGGGCCGCAATGGCGGCGGCTGCTCGCACCATCATTCGCCGCTCTTCCTCGAGGAACAGCGGCTCTGGCCTGACATGGACGAATTGCTCGGCTATCCCACCGAATTCAGCCCCAGCCGGGTGCGCCTGGCCTCGAGCGAGCACCAGATGGCGCTCTATGGCCGGGCGCTGTCAAACGCGAAGCGGCAGGGTTTTGACTCCGAAATCCTCGACGTGAAGCAGATCAGGGAGTTCGTGCCGCTGGCCGGCGAGAACATGGTCGGCGGCTATTTCTACAAGTTCGGCGGCCACGCCAATCCGCACCGCACCCTGCAGGCCTATGCCTGGGCGATGCAGGATCATGGCGGACGCGTGATGCAGCATTGCGCTGTCACGGGTTTCCAGACGGCCGGCGGCAAGGTCACCGGCGTCGAGACCGAGCGCGGGCTCGTCGCCTGCGACCATCTCGTCATTGCCGCAGGCCCCCAGACGGGGCGGCTCTCGGCCATGCTCGGGCAGGAGGTTCCGGTCGCTTCGGCCCGCTGCGAGATGATCGTCACCGAGCCTTTGCCGCTGATGCCCTATGGCGGCGTCGATGGGAACGGCCTCTACGGCCGCCAGACCCTGCGCGGCAACCTCGCCTATGGCGGCGGCCCGCATGAATGGCTCGACATCGCCGGCAACGCCGCCCCGGCCAAGCCGACGACGCCATTGATGGGCCATATCGGCCGCAGGCTGGCGGAATTGCTGCCGAAAGCGGCGCATGCCCGCATCATCCGCTCCTGGGCGGGCGTGATCGAGAACACGCCCGACGGACGGCCGGTGATAGATCGCCTCGGTTCGCTGGAGAATGTCGTCGTGGCAACGCTGTCGAGCGTCGGCTTCGGCCTCTCGCCGGCAAGCGGCCACGCAATCCGAGACCTCGTCATCGACGGCACCTGTTCCTTCGCCGACATCTCGTCGTTCAAGCTGTCCCGCTTCGACAGGCTCGAACCGAACTGGCGTGATTTGCAGGGCTGGCAGGCGCTGGCGGCGCAAGAGGCAATCGCGGCTTAGCGAGGCGTGGCTGGCGCTGACTGCCTGCCTTGCGGAGGCCCACTCAACGCGAATCGATGGCGGAAGGGGTGGGATTCGAACCCACGGTAGGCTTTCACCTACGGCGGTTTTCAAGACCGCTGCCTTAAACCACTCGGCCACCCTTCCGGTGTCGCAGTCATTGCCGCGCATGGGCCGTTTTGGCAAGCGCTGTCCGCAACGAGCAGGCGAGGGGGGCGGCATGGGCAGCGTTTTCGCGGCGGATCGGCTCGAACGGAGGGCGCCGCTCTCTCGGCAGAGTGTGCTTGCGGCAAGCGTGGCAGCCGTGCCACGCCTCTGCCGAAAAGTGGCGCTGGCGTGCCGCGGGTTGACAGTTGCCGCATTTCCGACACCTTTGTGCCCGCTCAAGGGCACGCGGGGAACAGCCCGTTAACGCTACCGCGTCGCTGCGGCCGGCGTTAACGATCCCTTAATTGGATTGACCGAAAACTCTGGCTTCGCCGCCGATGCGGCGTGGTCGGCTTGTGGTTTTCGGCGCAGAAAGCGGAACGACGGCATGATGCGAGGCGCTCGCCCTTCGGCACCGGACAGCCTTTCCGCTTCGACCGATACGGGCCTAGCCCTGCCTTCCCGCAGCATCGCCATCCGCGCCGCGCGCCTTGGCTGCGTTGCGCTCGCCGGCCTTTTTCTCGCCAATTGCGCCAACGACCAGGTCGCGCGTCGCGGCAAGTCGAAGGAAATCGGCGCCTTCCCGCAGTCGAAATATGGCCCCGCCAGCCCGCGCGTCGTCGCGGAGGGCGAAGATGTGCCCAAGGGCGGCGGACGCCAGCTCATCGGCAAGACCTATTCCGTCGCCGGCAAGCGCTATACCCCTTACGAAAAGCCCGTCGGCTATACGGCTGTCGGCACCGCCTCCTGGTATGGCGAGGCTTTCCACGGCCGCCGCACCGCCAATGGCGAGGTCTATGACCGCCACGGCATCACCGCCGCGCATCCGACTATGCCGCTGCCGGCCTATGCCCGCGTTACGAACATGCTCAACAGCCGCTCGATCATCGTGCGCGTCAACGATCGCGGCCCCTATCATGGCGGCCGCGTCATGGACGTCTCGCAGCAAACGGCCGAGGCGCTGGCCTTCCGCCATCTCGGCACCGCGCGAATCAAGCTCGAATATCTCGGCCAGGCCTCGCTCGCCGGCTCAGACGACAAGCTTCTTCTGGCGACACTGCGCACCGACGGCCAGCCCGCCGCCATCCCGGGCACGAGCGCCCGCACGATGGTCGCTAGCGCAGCCCCAGTCGCCAGCACCCGTTCGCAAAGCGCCAATCTCGACGAGCGGCCTGAACCGGTCGCCGAGCCGGAGATTTCGCGGCCGGTTGCTCAGACCTATTCCACGGCATCGACCGCGCGCGCCTATGCGCCGCAAAGCTATTCCACGGCCTCGTCATCGAGCGAGCCGCTGCGCACGGTCCAGCCGAGCGAACCCGTTGCGGCTTCGCTCGTCTCGACATCGCCCGCTGGCGGCGTCCCGGTTCGCGGCGTGAAGCTGCCTCCGAGCCGTCCTTTCGACCTCGATACTATCGCGAACGCAGGCACCCCCGTTCGGGTTCCCGCCGTGATGCGCAGCACGTTGCCGCCGACGCGGGCCACGGTTGCGAGCCTGTTCGCCGCCCCCGAGCGCGCACCGACGCAGCGCTTCTCTGCCTCGCATCCGCTCAATCGCGCCCTCCTTCCGCAAGAGCTGCAGCCGCTGTCGCGGAATTGATGCGATCGAGCCTTGACCGGCCGCGTTCGGCTCTGCTTCTGATCGGATATGCGCGCTCCCGGTCGCCCGTCTGACAGGTTTTCCACCGTTTCGGTCGTCAGGCGCTGCCTGATCCGCGCCCGTGCGCTCGGCGTCGTCGCGATGCTGGCGTTCGCAGCCGGACTGCCTGCTTCCACTGCCTTCGCTCAGAGCTTCCAGTCGCCGGCCCCCTTTGCGGTGCTGCTCGATTCCGCCAGCGGCACCATCCTCTACGAGAAGGCGGCCGACGAACTGATGGCGCCCGCCAGCCTCGCCAAGATCGCGACCGCGCTCGTCGCCTTCCAGGAAATCGCCCAGGGCCGGCTGACGCTCGACAGCGAGATCGGCATTTCCGAGAACGCCTGGCGCAAGGGTGGCGGCGTCTCGGGCGGCTCGACCATGTTCGCCCAGCTCAACAGCCGGGTGAAGCTCTCCGACATCCTGCACGGTATCATCGTCCAGTCCGGCAATGATGCTTCGATTGCGCTGGCCGAGACCGTCGCCGGAGACGAGGCGACCTTCGCGCGGCTGATGACCGAGCGCGTCCGGGCGCTCGGTCTGACGAAATCGGTCTTCCGCAACGCCACCGGCATGGGCGATCCGCTGCAGAAGGTCACGGCGCGCGAACTCGCGCTCCTGTCCGACCACATCATCAAGACCTACCCGGAGCACTACAGGATCTTCGGCCAGCGCGAATTCACCTGGAACAAGATCAGGCAGCAGAACCGCAACCCGCTGCTGACGATGGATATCGGCGCCGACGGGCTCAAGACCGGCAATATCGACGATTCCGGCTTTGGCCTCGTCGGCTCGGCGGTGCAGAACGGCCAGCGCCTGATCGTGGTGGTCAATGGCCTGAAGACCGCGCGCGACCGCGCCAACGAATCGCGCAAGCTGCTCGAATGGGGTTTTCGCGCCTTCGAGCCGCGCAAGATCTTCGACGCCGGCGAGATCGTCGGCGAGGCCAGCGTCTTCGGCGGCGAGAAGGGACGAGTCGGGCTCAAGGCCAGGGGGCCTGTCAGCCTGCTCCTGCCGCGCGGCAGCAGCGAACGCCTGAACGCACGCATCGTCTATCGCGGGCCGCTGATCGTGCCCGTCCAGGAAGGGGCGCAGGTCGCGCGGCTCCTGGTCACGCGCGGCGAGGTCAAGACGCTCGACATACCCCTCTATGCCGCCGAGACGGTGCAGGCCGGCACCTTGCAGAGCCGCGCGCTCGACGCGCTGATGGAAGCGGCATCCGGCTGGGTCCGCAAGGCCCTGAGCCGGAGTTGAGCGGCGCCATGGCACCGGGACGCTTCATCACGCTCGAAGGCGGCGAGGGCGCCGGCAAATCGACGCTGGCCCGCAGCCTGAAGGAGCGCATCGAGGCGCTCGGCCTGCGCGTCACGGTGACGCGCGAACCCGGCGGCTCGCCCAAGGCCGAGGCGATCCGCGAGGTCATCCTCTCCGGCCAGGTCAAGCAGCGCGGCCCCTTCGTCGAGGCGCTGATGTTCTCGGCGGCCCGGATCGACCATATCGACCGGCTGATCGCGCCCGCCCTGGCGCGGGGCGAATGGGTGCTCTGCGACCGCTTCATCGATTCGACCCGGGTCTATCAGGGCACGCTCGGCCGCATCGAGCCGGGGCTGCTGGCTGAGCTCGAAGCCGTCACCATCGACGGGCTGATGCCGGATCTGACGCTGATCCTCGATCTCGACCCGAGCATCGGGCTTGCCCGCGCGGCGCGGCGCCGGGCCCCCGGCGAAGGCACCGACCGCTTCGAGAGTGAGACCCTGGCCTTCCATCGCAAGCTGCGAAAGGCCTATCTCGCGATCGCCGAAGCCGAGCCGTCGCGCTGCGTCGTGCTCGATGCGGCGCAGCCGCCGGCCATGCTGGCGCAGGCGGCCTGGACGGCGATCCGCGAGCACCTTCCGGTGCCGCAGGCCGCCTGAGCCGGCCAGGGCTGTTGTCATCGAGGGCTCTTGCCCTCAAGCGCGCCACGGACCAAACACATCCGATCAGCGACGAAGGACGACGGATGCTCCAGACCAGCGACGAACCCGACCGCCTGGCAAACGCGCCGCATCCGCGCGAGACGCTGGCGCTGATCGGGCACGACGCGCAGGAGCAGGCCTTCCTCGCCGCGCTATCGTCGGGCCGGATGCATCATGGCTGGCTGCTCGGCGGTCCCGAAGGCATCGGCAAGGCGAGCTTCGCCTATCGCGCCGCGCGCTTCGTGCTGGCGGCCGGCGACCCCACCGTCCGGGCAGCAGGAGCGACCTCGCTGGCGATGCCCGAGACCGATGCGGCGACCCGGCGGGTGATGGCGCAGTCCCACCCCGACCTGCACCTGCTGCGCCGGATCCAGAAGCCCGACGGCAAGGGCTACACCAGCAACATCCCGGTCGATGCGGTCAGGCGGGTGCTCGACCGTTTCGGTTCGAGCGCGGCCGAGGGCGGCTGGCGCGTCTGCATCGTCGATTCGGCCGAGGACATGGACCGCTCGGCGGGCAACGCCCTGCTCAAGCTGCTGGAGGAGCCGCCGCCGCGGGCGCTCTTCCTGATCGTGGCCCATGCGCCGGGCCGGATGCTGCCGACGATCCGCTCGCGCTGCCGCCTGATGACCTTCGCCGCGCTCGACGAGGCGCACGTCGCGCAGGCCGGCGAAATCGCGCTCGAGCGTCTGGGCGGCCCCTTCGACGCCTCCGCATTGACCCGCGCCGCCCGGCTCGCCGACGGTTCGGTGCGCCGGGCGCTCACCTATGTCGATCCGGAGACGCTGGCGCTGGTCGAGGCGGTGCGGGCGCGGCTCGACGCGCTGCCCGGCATCGACCTGAACGCGCTGATGGCGCTGGCCGAGGATGTCGCCGGCAAGGCCGGCGAGAGCGATTTCGCCGTGATGATCGAGACGGTGCAGAGCTGGCTGTCCGACCATCTCCACGCGCATGCTGCAGCGCAACCGGCGCGTCTTGCACCGCTGGCGGAGGTATGGGACAAGCTTGGTCGTGCGGCCCGCGACGTCGAAACCTACAATCTCGACCGCCGCCCGCTCGTGATGACCATGTTTCATGATCTGTCGGATGCGGTTGCCCGCTCGCGCGCAGCGTGAAGCGAACTTCCGGATCGACCATGGCCACGGCCCCGAAATTCTACCTGACGACCGCGATCTCCTACACCAATGGCCCGCCGCATCTCGGCCACGCCTATGAGATGGTGACCTCCGACGCGATCGCGCGCTTCAAGCGACTCGACGGCTACGATGTCTTCGCGATGACCGGCACCGACGAGCACGGTCAGAAGAACGCACGAACCGCAGCCCAGCATGGGCTCTCGCCGAAGGAATTCGTCGATCGAACGGTCGTGCCCTTCCAAAACATGGCTCAGACGCTCGGCTGCTCCTTCGACCGCTTCATCCGCACCACCGACGCCGACCATCTGCCCTCGACGCAGGAGTTGTGGCGGCGGATGGAGGCCAATGGCGACATCTATCTCGCCAAATATGCCGGCTGGTATTCGGTCCGCGACGAAGCCTTCTATGGCGAGGAGGAAACCACGCTCCAGCCCGACGGCACGCGCCTGGGCGGGCAGGGCACGCCGGTCGAATGGGTCGAGGAGGAGAGCTATTTCTTCCGCCTGAAAGCCTATCAGGACCGGCTTCTGAAGCTTTATGAGGACGTGCCGGACTTCGTCTCGCCGCCGACGCGCCGAAACGAGGTCGTCTCCTTCGTGAAGGGCGGGCTGGAGGATCTCTCGATCAGCCGCACCACCTTCGACTGGGGTCTTCCCGTGCCGGGCGACCCCAAGCATGTGATGTATGTCTGGGTCGATGCGCTCAACAACTATGTCACCGGAACGGGCTTTCCGGATCCCGACAGTCCGCGCGCGCATTACTGGCCGGCCGATGTCCACATCATCGGCAAGGACATCGTGCGCTTCCACACGGTCTATTGGCCGGCCTTCCTGATGTCGGCCGGGCTGCCGCTGCCCAAGCGCGTCTTCGGCCATGGCTTCCTCCTCGCCAAGGGCGGCGAGAAGATGTCGAAATCGCTCGGTAACGTCGTCGATCCCTTCGATCTCGCCGATACCTATGGCGTCGACCAGTTGCGCTATTTCTTCCTGCGCGAGGTCTCCTTTGGCCAGGACGGCGCTTACAGCCATGAGGCGATCGTCGGGCGCATCAATGCCGACCTCGCCAACGACCTCGGCAACCTGGCGCAGCGCTCGCTCTCGATGATCGCGAAGAACTGCGAGGGCAGGGTGCCGGCACGCGGCACGCTGACCGAGGGCGACGAGGCGATGCTGGCGCTGGCCGATGGCGCGCTGGCCAAGGCACGCGGCGCCATGCAGGATTTCGCGCTTCACGTCATGCTGGCCGAGATCTGGGCCGTGGTCGCGGAGGCGAACCGCTATTTCGCCGCCAACGAACCCTGGCGCCTGTCCAAGAGCGACCCGGCCCGGCGCGACAGCGTGCTTTACGTCACCGCCGAGGTGATCAGGCAGGTCGCGATCCTGGTCCAGCCGGTGATGCCGGATTCCATGGCCAAGCTGCTCGATCTGCTCGGCGTCGCGCCCGAAGCGCGCAGCTTCGCGGCCCTGGGCGAAGGTGGCCGACTCGTCGCCGTCACGCCATTGCCGGCGCCGAGCGGGATCTTCCCGCGCTATGTCGAGCCTGACAGCGGGCAGGCCGCCTGATGCTGATCGACACCCATTGCCATCTCGACTTCCCGGACTTCGCCGAGGAACTGCCGTCCTATGTCGCCCGCGCCGAAGCGGCCGGCGTCGGTCGCATGGTCACGATCTCGACCCGGGTCGCGCGCTTTGCCGCCTATGCGGCGATCGCCGAACGCTTCCCGTCAGTCTGGTGCAGCGTCGGCACGCATCCCCATGGCGCGCATGAGGAATTGGACGTCACCGCCGAGCAGCTTGTGGCCCTGTCGGCGCATCCGCGCTGCGTCGCCATCGGCGAGGCCGGGCTCGACTACCACTATGACAAGAGCCCGCGCGAGGCGCAGGCTCAAGGGCTGCGCGTCCATATAGCGGCGGCCCGGATCACCCAGCTGCCGCTCGTCATCCATGCCCGCCAGGCCGATGACGACATGATCGCGATCCTGCGCGAGGAAATGGGGAAGGGCGCCTTCCCCGCCATCCTGCATTGCTTCACCGCCGGCGAAGCGCTCGCCATGGCGGGCGTGGAGCTCGGTCTCTACGTCTCGTTCTCCGGCATCCTGACCTTCAAGACCTCGGAAGAATTGCGCCGGATCGCCCGGATGGTGCCGCGCGAGCGCCTGCTGGTCGAGACCGATGCGCCCTATCTCGCGCCCGTGCCGTTCAGGGGCAAGCGCAACGAGCCGTCCTATGTCGTTGAGACGGCAAGGGTTCTCGGTGACACGATCGGCGTCTCATTCGACGAGATCGCAGCCCTGACCACGGCGAATGCGCGCCGCTGCTACTGGAAGATGGACCATGCCGTGCCCGTCGCGCAGGTCGCCTGAGGCAGCGGACGGACATGACCCATACGCTGACGATTCTCGGTTGCGGCTCCTCCGGCGGCGTGCCCAAGCCCGGCACCGGCTGGGGGGGCTGTGATCCGTCCGAGCCGAAGAACCGGCGGCGGCGCTGCTCGATCCTGGTCGAGCGCGTCCAGGAGGCGGGCACGACGCGGCTGCTCGTCGATACCTCGCCGGATTTGCGCGAACAGCTTCTCGACGCCGAGGTGCCCGATCTCGACGCCGTGCTGTTCAGCCACGACCACGCCGACCATACCCATGGCATCGACGATCTGCGCTCGCTCGTGCTGCACAACCGGAGGCGCATCGTCGTCCACGCCGATACGCTGACGACGCACTCATTGCTCTCGCGCTTCGCCTATCTGTTCGAGACGCCGCCGGGCAGCATCTACCCGCCGATCCTTGAGCTGCGGCCGATGGCGGACCGGACTCCTGTGACCGTCCAGGGCGCCGGCGGCGAGATCGTCGCGCTGCCGATCG
This sequence comes from Hyphomicrobiales bacterium, assembly GCA_900470775.1. Taxonomy (GTDB): domain Bacteria; phylum Pseudomonadota; class Alphaproteobacteria; order Rhizobiales; family Beijerinckiaceae; genus Allobosea. Next base: position 42,168 of record UCBZ01000042.1, read on the forward strand.
CCGTCGAGCACGGGCCGAACTACGAGGCGCTTGGCTTCCGCTTCGGCGACGTCGCTTATCTGCCAGATGTCAGCCTGATCCCACTGCGGGCCAAGGCGGCCCTGGCAGGGCTCGACATCCTGATCCTCGACTGCCTGCGCGAGGCGCCGCATCCGAGCCATTTCAACCTGACGCAGGCGCTGGCGACGATCGCGGAACTGAAACCGCGCAAGGCGATCATGACCGATCTCCACTCCGATCTCGATTACGCCAGGCTTATCAGCATGTTGCCGCCGGATATCGATGTGGCATTCGATGGCATGCGGATCCCGTTCGACCTGCGGATCGACGCTGCCAGGACCAGCACGGCATCAGTTTTAGTTCCATAATATACCTTATGCGAATCAGCTATGGGGTGGTTGGTGTGTGATCCCGCGTCATCCCTGCCGCCGCTCGGCTTCACGCTGCGTACGGCACAGGCCGATCCGCTCAGGCTGACTTGACCCTCCGCGCCAGGGCAAACAACGCGACCGCCGCGAGCGTCGAAAGCGCGATCAGCAGCAGCAGGCTCGTTACCTGCCCTGTTCGCTCGATCAGGACCGCGAAGGCGAGCGGCGCCGCCGCCCTGATGATCAGGCCCGGCGCCGAGAGCTTGCCGAGCATCGCGCCATAACCAGCCGGGCCGAACAATTGCAGCGGCACGGTTCCGCGCACGATCGAGCCCAGTCCCATGCTGATGCCGTAGGCGATCGCAAACAGCCCGGCGAGCGTCGCCGTCATGCCGCCGACCAGCAGGAGCATCAGCCCCAGCGGCATCAGCACGGCCGAGACCCAGGCGGTGGTCACCGGCTGCAGCGCGGTGCCGAACAGCATCTCCACCAACCGGCCGGCGACCTGCGACGGCCCGATCATCGCCCCGATGCCGACCGCGACCGCCGCGCTCAGGCCCAGCCCCTGCAGCAGCGTCAGCATATGCACCGACATCGCCGAGACGACGAAGCCCTGCAGCGAGAATGCGAGAGCCAGCAGCAGAAAGGCAGAGCGTCGGGCATCGCCATGAAGATAGCTGCGCGCAGCGACCTCGCCTGTCGGCGTCGACGGCGCGATGCCGATGGGATGGCGCACACGGCCAGGCAGCAGGAACAGGTGCAGCGGCACGCAGAGCGCGAACTGCAGCACGGCGTAGAGGCGATAGATCTCGCGCCAGTCGAACTGGCCCAGCAGCATCGTCGTCAGCGGCCAGAACAGCGTCGAGGCGAAGCCGCCGATCAGAGTGAGCTGGCTGATGGCGCGACGCGCCTGGGCGCCTCTCGCCTGCGTCAGGGCTGCAAAGGCTGCATCGTAGAGCACCATGGTCGAGACGACTTCGAGCGCGATCATCGCCGCGAAATAGCTGACCGGCCCCCTCGCCTCCGCCAGCGCCAGCAATGCCACGCCGGCCAGCGCCGAACCGATGCTCATGACGATGCGCGTGCCATAACCATCGATCAGGCGGCCGACCGCTGGCGCGACCAATCCGCCTGCCAGAAGCCCCGCAGCGAAGCCGCCATAGGTCCATTCCGGTGCCCAGCCGAAGCTCTCTGTCATGCGCGGCGCCAGCACGGCGAAGGCGTAGTAGAGCGCGCCGTAGCCGATGACCTGGGTCACGCCGAGCGCGAGGATCAGAGGCAGGCCGCTCTTGGCTCCCGGGGCGGGCGGTATCATCGAAACACTGGACATCCCTGTCCCTCAGCAGACACGGCGATAGGCGTAGTAGCGCCCGGCAGGCACGCCCTCGGGCAGCGGAACCGCCACGAGCGCCGCATGATCGAGCTCCCAGCCGCTGAGGACCAGCGCATCGGGCGCCGCCAGCGCCGCGACATGCTCCGGCAACCAGGCGAACAGGATGCGGTCGCGCTCGGGCACGCCCGTGGTCACGTCGACATGGACGAGTGCGGCGCTGCGGCCATGGCGCGCCGCGAAGGCCGGCAGCGTCATAGCCATATCGCCCGCCACCAGCATACCGGCCGGCGGCATCGAGGCGGGATTGGGGCTGACATCGCGCTCGAAGACATGGATGTCGCGCTCCGGCAGGATCTCGCGGAGATGATCATAGGTCCGGCCATTGCCCAGGCCGAGTTCGAGCACGAGGCCGGGACGGTCCATGATCGACGCAGCGGCCCAGTCCAGCATCCGGCGCTGGGCCTCGAGCCGGCGGATGAAACTATCGAGGCGGCTCATGCGCAGTCGTCTCCAGGCGGCATTATTCCCCGGCGCGTTCAGATGCGAAAGCGTGCCGTCGTGCCGGCATAGCAGCGGCGACGGGCGCGCCGATACCCCCTCCAAACGACAGGCTTGTCAGGACGATCGGCGAATGCCCTAATTCATCACGATGACGGTCGCCCTGCCGAGGCGGAGCGACCAGCGGCCGCCAAGAGCCGTCTTCAACATTTTCAGGGAGGTATCCGATTCCATGACCACGTCACGTTCTCTCGTCGCGCTCGCGGTCGCCACCGGGCTCAGCCTCGTCGCGGCGGGTTCGGCTCAAGCCCAAACCTGGCCGCAGCGCCCGATCACATTTATCGTCCCCTTCCCGGCCGGCGGCGGCACCGACGCCTTCGCCCGCCCGTTGGCAGCCCAACTCGACCAGCAGCTCGGCCAGCGCATCATCATCGAGAATCGCGGCGGCGCCGGCGGCACGGTCGGCGCCTCGGCCGCATCCAAGATGCAGCCGGATGGCTACGGTTTCTTCGTTGGCGCGGCTCACCACGCCATCGCGCCGGCGCTCTATCCGAAGCTGGACTACAACATCCAGACCGACTTCATCCCGATCGCGGTGATCGCGCAGCCGCCGCAGGTCATCGTCGTCCATCCGAAGGTCGAGGCCAAGACGGTCGCCGAGCTGATCGCCTTCGCCAAGGCCAACCCGGACAAGCTGAACTACGCCTCGGCCGGCAACGGCACCACGCATCACCTCGCCGGCGAGCTGTTCAAACTGCAGACCAAGACCAGCCTGACGCATGTCCCCTATCGCGGTGCCGGCCCGGCGCTGCAGGACATCGTCGCCGGCCAGGTCGACGTGCTGTTTGACGGTCTCGGTTCGTCCGCGCCGCAGATTCAGAGCGGCCGCCTGCGCGGTCTCGCCGTCGCGGCGGCGACGCGCTCGGACGCGATTCCCGATGTGCCCACAGCCAAGGAGGCCGGGCTCGACGGCTATGAGGTCGCGACCTGGTATGCGCTCTGGGCGCCCAAAGGCACGCCGCCAGAGATTGTCGCCCGCATGCGCGCCGAAGTCGCCAAGGCGCTCGCCGCGCCGGCCATCGCCGATGCCTGGAAGAAGAACGGTTCGCCGATCCCGACGCTCGCAGGCGATGATTTCGGCAAGTTCGTCACCGCCGAGATTGCGCGCTGGGGCACGGTGGTGAAGGACGCGCAGGTCAAGCTGGAGTGAGCGGGGCCGCTCACGCCGCCCTTTCTCATCCGTCGATCGCTTCCTCATCGCCCGCGCCGTCAATCACAGCGCGGGCGATTGTCATCGGGAAGCCCGCACGCGCCATCGCCGCCAGATCCTTTTGCCGCAAGGCCACACGGTCGCCTCTGCTCCAGGGACCGAGCCGTTTGCGCTGGGCGGTCTTCAGCGCCGCCGCCAACTCGTCCTCGGTACTGGCGTCGCTGGCCTCCGCCGCAAGCTCGCGCGACACGCCCTTGGCGGACAGGCTTGCCGCGACGGCGCGCGAGGATCGGCCCTTGCGCCGCAGCGTCGCCGCCCTCGCCTGCGCAAAGCGCTCGTCATCGACAAGCCCCGAGGTCACGCAGCGCGCCACGACCTCATCCAGCATCGCATCGAACGCCGCCGGCTCCAGCCCGTGATGCCGGCAGCTCAGATTGATCTTGCGCGCCAGTACCCGGCGCAGCTGCGCAGCCGGCGCGGCATAGCGTTCGAGGTAATGCATCGCCGCGCGCTGGAGATAGTCGGCGCTGATGCGACGCGGTGGCCGGCGCACGGGCCTGCGATTCTGGAAATTGCCGCTGTCGGGGCGCCCTCCTCCGGTCTCCATCAATCCTCGCCCGGCCTGGCGCGGCCGGCCTTGATCGAGGAGCGCTTGTCCTTGGAAACCAGCCGGCGCTCCTTCGAGGCCTTGGTCGGCTTGGTCGGGCGGCGGGTCTGCGGACGGATCGCGGCCTCGCGGATCATCTCGAGCAGGCGTTCCAACGCCTCCTCGCGGTTGCGCTTCTGGCTGCGCTGCGCCTGCGCGATGATGACGATCACGCCGTCCTGCGTCAGGCGGCTGCCGGCGAGCTTCATCAGCCGGATCGCGACATCGTTGGGCAGCGAGGTCGAGCGCCGCGCATCGAAACGCAGCTGCACCGCGCTCGAGACCTTGTTGACGTTCTGCCCGCCGGGACCCGAGGCGCGCACGAAGGTCTCCTCGATCTCGCTCTCGTCGATGGCGATGGACGGCGTCACTTGAATCATGGGAGGAACCGTAGCTCATTTGACGGAGATTTTCAGCCTTGCAGCCCTCCAGCGACATCGCCCGGCTGATCGAGATCATGGCGGCGCTGCGCACGCCGGGCACGGGCTGCCCCTGGGATCTCGAACAGGATTTCGCGTCGATCGCGCCCTACACGGTCGAGGAGGCCTATGAGGTTGCCGACGCGATCGCGCGCGGCGACCGGCTCGATCTCAAGGACGAGCTCGGCGATTTGCTGCTCCAGGTTGTCTATCATGCCCGCATGGCGGAGGAGGAAGGCGCTTTCGCCTTCCCCGACGTGGTCGAGGCGATCACCGCCAAGCTGATCCGGCGCCATCCACATGTCTTCGGCGATGCGCGCGACCTGTCACCGGCCCAGGTCAAGGCGCTGTGGCACCAGATCAAGGCGCAGGAGAAAGCCGACAAGGCCGCAGCCCGGCGCGCAGCCGGCCTGCCCGAGCAGGTCGAGGAGAAGGGCGTGCTCGCCGGCGTCACGCAGGCCCTGCCCGCCCTCACCCGCGCCTGGAAGCTGCAGGCCAAGGCCTCCACCGTCGGTTTCGACTGGAACGACGCCCGTCTCGTGCTCGACAAGATCCGCGAGGAAACCGCCGAGATCGACGAGGCGTTGGCCTCGGGCGACAAGGCGGCGATCGCCGAGGAAATCGGCGATCTGCTCTTCGTCGTCGCCAACCTCGCCCGCCATGTCGATGCCGACCCCGAAGGCTGCCTTCAGGCCGCCAACGCCAAGTTCGAGCGCCGATTCAAGGGAATCGAGCAGGCCCTGGAAGCTCAGGGCCGGACCGCCGCCGATGCGAGCCTCGACGAGATGGAAGCGCTCTGGCAGGCGGTGAAACGCGGCGAGCAGGCCCGAAACCGGTAGGCCCGCGCATGCAGAAGAAGCGCGGAATGCCAATTGCGGGGAGATCGCGATGAGACGGGCCGTTGTCCTGGGGCTGATCGTGCTCGGCTGCGCCGCGCCTGTGGCCGCCAGTTGGAAGCCCAGCATCTTCGACGGCGAAAGCCGGCGCTCGATCCAGGGTTGCGCCGCGAAATCGACCGATGATTCCTGGTCTTGCGCCTTCATCCGCTGCGAGCCCGGCAACCGGCTCGGGCTTTATCTCGATGTGCCGGGCGCGCTGGCCGAAGGGCCGATCACCCTGGCCGTCGGGGCCCGCTCCTTTGTCCTTGCGCTGGAATCGACCCCGCCCAGTCCCTTCGGCGGCGCCTTGCGAGTGGTCGGCGCCGGCCCCGAGCTGGTCCCGGCGCTGGCTGCGGGCACATCACTGCGAATCGTCAACTACGGCATCAACTCGGGATACGACGCGATCCCGCTGACGGGCATCGCGTCACATCTGCGCCGGATCGAACAGGCCTGCAAGCCGCGCTAATCAGCCGACAGACTGCCTTGCTGGTTCGCCCCTTGCTTTCGGCCTATCCTGTTGCAGGGAATGGCTTCCGCCCGCTATCGGACCATATCGAGCCGGCATGATGGGCCTGGAAGACAGACAAAGAACGCGATGACGCAGAGACGACCCGAAACCACCAGCGCACGCCGTATCGAGCGTCTGGCGACATTGCCGCTCTTCCACAAGCTGGAGGGGCGCAAGGTCGTGCTGGCCGGCGACAGCGAAGGCGCACTCTGGAAGGCCGAGCTCCTGGCCGCGACCGGCGCCGATCTGCACGTCTTCGCAGGCCTCGGCGCAGAGCTGTTCGACAGCCTTGCGAAACAGGGCAATGGTGGGCGTATCACCGTCCATGTGCGAAATTGGCAAGCGGCCGATCTTCAGGATGCTGCGCTCGCGGTCGGCGATATCGAGAATGAAGCCGAGATCCGCGCCTTCGTCGCTGCGGCGCGGCAGGCCGGCGCGCCGGTCAACATCGTCGACAAGCCGGAGCATTGCGACTTCTCCTTCGGGACGCTGGTCAACCGCTCGCCGCTGATCGTCGCGATCTCGACCGATGGCGCCGCCCCCGTCTTCGGGCAGGCGCTCCGCGCCAGGATCGAGACGCTGCTGCCGGCCGGGCTCAAGGCCTGGGCTCAAGCCGCCAAGGACTGGCGGCCAGCAGTGCAGGCGCGCGAGTTGCCCTTCGCACTGCGGCGCGCCTTCTGGGAGCTTTTCACCACCAAAGCGATGAGTGAGCCGGAGCGGGCTCCAGACGAGGATGACAGGGCGGCGCTGTTCGCAGCACTCGACCGGCTCGAGGGCAGTCCGGACGGCACTGGTCGGGTCAGCCTGGTCGGTGCGGGTCCCGGCGATCCGGAACTGCTGACGCTCAAGGCGATCCGCGCGCTCCAGAGCGCTGACATCATCCTTTACGACGATCTGGTCTCGCCCGGCGTGCTCGAACTCGCCCGCCGCGAGGCCAAACGCATGATGGTTGGCAAGACGGGCTACGGCCCCTCGGTCAAGCAGAGCGAGATCAACGCGCTGATCGTCTCGCTGGCGAGCCAGGGCAAGCATGTCGTGCGGCTGAAGGGCGGCGATCCCGGTATTTTCGGGCGCGCCGGCGAGGAGATCGCCGCCTGCGCGGCGGCTGGCCTGCCCGTGACGATCGTGCCGGGCATTTCGGCGGCGCAGGGCGCGGCTGCCTCGCTCGGCTTGTCGCTGACCCATCGCGACCATGCCCGCCGCCTGCAATTCGTCACCGGCCATGCCCGCAGCGGCGACCTGCCCGAGGATCTGGACTGGCGAGCCATGGCCGATCCTCATGCTACGACGGTGATCTACATGGCACGCGCCACCCTGTCGGGCTTCCGCGACCGCGCCATCGCGGCGGGGCTTGATCCGCGGACGCCGGCCATCGCCGTGCAATCGGCGACGCTGCCCGGCGAGGTCCGCGTCGCCGCCACCATCGCGACGCTGCCGGAACGCCTCCGCGAGCTTCCGAAGGGTGGGCCGGTGCTGGTGATGGTCGGTCACGCGCTGGGGGGCGCGCTCTCCGGAACGGCCTCCGTCGCCGACCGCCGCCGCGCCTGAGCGCGCGCCGAAGCCCGCCGGGCTCGCCTCATTCCGTTCAAGCGGCTATGCCATGCAACCGACTTCGCCATGGCTGAATCGGCAGACAGGAGACGCAGCATGAAAGCGCGTGCAAGATGGGTCGAGGGCATGGCCTTCATGGGCGAGGCCGGCAGCGGCCATGCCGTCATGATGGACGGCTCGCCTGAATATGGCGGGCGCAATATCGGGATCCGGCCGATGGAGATGCTGCTGATCGGGCTTGCCGGCTGCACCGGCTTCGATGTCGTGCAGATCCTGAAGAAGGGCCGCGAGCCGGTCACCGGCTGCGAGGTCGAGGTCGAGGCCGAGCGCGCCGTCGAGGATCCCAAGGTCTTCACCAAAATCCATCTCGGCTATCGCATCAGCGGGCCGGGCCTCTCGCAAGCCAAGGTCGAGCGGGCCGTCACATTGTCGAAGGAAAAATACTGTTCGGCTTCGATCATGCTCGGCGCCACCGCCGAATTTACCTATGCGATCGATATCGTCGACGAAACGAAGAAGGTAGCAGCCGAATGAGCGAAACCGCATTTTCCGGCCTGATCAGCCCCGAGACTCTTCTGGCGCGGCTTAGCGACAGCAACCTCGTCGTGCTCGACATCCGCTCCTCCGTCGATGGCGGCGGCAAGGCGGCCTACGAGGCCGGCCATGTGCCCGGCGCCGTGCATTCCGACTATGTCGCGGATGGCTGGCGCGCCAAGGTCGGCAATGCGCCGGGCCTTCTGCCCCCGCTCGACCATCTTGCCGCTCTCGTGGGCCGGCTCGGCATCAAGCCGCATGACGACGTCGTCGTCGTCCCTGCCGGCGTCAGCGCGACCGATTTTGCCGCCGCCGCCCGCATCTACTGGACGCTGAAGCTGGTCGGCCACGGCCAGCAGGCGATCCTCGATGGCGGCTTCAAGGCCTGGATCTCGGATGCTTCGCGTCCGGTCGAGACCGGCCCCTCCGCCCCGAAGCCGACGGAGCCCTACCCTGTCGTGATGCAGCAGCGCCTGCGCAGCACGAGCGACGCCACGCTCGTCGCCTCGCGCAGCAAGCTCGCGACACTGGTCGATGCGCGCTCGACCAGCTATTTCGAGGGCCGCGAGAAGGCGCCCGAGGCAGCGCGGGCCGGGCACATCCCGGGTGCGGTCTCGCGCGACTATGCCGAGGCGTTCGAGCCGGCGACGGGGCGGTTGAAGCCGGCGGGCGATCTGGCGAAGCTGTTCAGCGCAGTGCCCAACGGCCCGGCGATCTCCTATTGCAACACCGGCCATACGGCGGCGCTGAACTGGTTCGTCATGTCGGAACTGCTCGGCCGTGACGAGATCGCGCTCTATGACGGTTCGATGACCGACTGGACGCAGGACCCGGAGCGGCCGGTGGCGACAGGGGCCGCCTGAACCGCTCCGGCAGCACCTATTCAGTTGTTGCTTCTCGATACCGAGCGGTTGCCCTGCCGGTCGACATGGACGCCGGTGACGCGGCCGTCGGCAGTGCGGGTGAAGGTGCTGGTGATGCCGGTCTTGGGATTGTAGACGGTCCGGTTGACCTTGTTTCTCTTCGCCCCGTCGCCGCGCCGGCCCTGCACCATGTTGCCATCAGGCGTCAGCGTCCTGACGGAGCGAACGCCGCCGCCGATATCTTCCGATGTGATGCGCGTGCCGTCGGGCAGGGTCGAACGAGCCGATGCGATCGGACCGGGCCGGCGCGCCGCGCCTGCTGCTGGCAGCGCAGCCCTGTTTGCCGGCGCGGGCTGGGCCCAGCGGTCGTCGCCGCCTCCGCCTCCGCCTCCGCCGCCTTCAGCGTGTGCCGTAGCCGCCATGCCGAGCACCAGCGCTGCCGCGCCGGCCAGGGACAGGATTGCATTGCGTGTCATGACCGTCTCCTCCTCACATAGGGTTTCTTGGCACCCGTCACGGGCGACACGCATTGGTCGCAGGAGCAGGCGATCAGGTTCACGCGCTGGCACGCTTTTCAGCAGAAGCGGGGCCAGGACAGCGCATATTTGCCAAACCGGCCGAAACGGGGCAAAGGAAGCGCATCCGCGCAGGCCCTTCAGCCGTGCCCTTTTGCTCCTCAATCTCCGAGTCCGCCGCCGATGAACGCCGTCGCGCCGAAAATCTCATTCGTTTCGCTGGGCTGCCCCAAGGCGCTCGTCGATTCCGAGCGCATCATCACCTCGCTGCGCTCCGGCGGCTACGAGTTGAGCAAGACGCATGACGGTGCCGACCTCGTCATCGTCAACACCTGCGGCTTCCTCGACTCGGCCAAGGCGGAATCGCTGGAGGCGATCGGCGCCGCGATGGCGCAGAACGGCAAGGTCATCGTCACCGGCTGCATGGGCGCCGAGCCCGAGCAAATCCGCGACAAATTTCCCAATCTGCTCGCGATCACCGGGCCGCAGGCCTATGAGAGCGTCGTCTCGGCCGTGCATGCCGCCGTGCCGCCACGCCACGACCCCTTCGTCGATCTGGTGCCGGACCATGGCATCAAGCTGACGCCGCGCCACTACGCCTATCTGAAGATCTCCGAGGGCTGCAACAACCGCTGCAGCTTCTGCATCATCCCCAAGCTGCGCGGCGATCTGGTCTCGCGGCCAATCGGCGAGGTGCTGCGCGAGGCCGAGAAGCTGGTCAAGGCCGGCGTCAAGGAGCTACTGGTGATCTCGCAGGACACCAGCGCCTATGGCCTCGACATCAAATACGCTCCCTCGATGTGGCGGGATCGCGAGGTCCGCACCCGCTTCTTCGAACTGGCGCGCGAATTGGGCCAGATGGGCATCTGGGTGCGGATGCACTACGTCTACCCGTACCCGCATGTCGACGAGGTCATCCCGCTGATGCAGGAAGGGCTGATCCTGCCCTATCTCGACATCCCCTTCCAGCACGCGTCTCCCAATGTTCTCAGGGCGATGAAGCGTCCGGCTCATCAGGATCGCACGCTCGATCGCCTGCGCAAATGGCGCGAGATCTGCCCCGATCTCGCCATCCGCTCGACCTTCATCGTCGGCTTCCCCGGCGAGACCGAGGAGGACGTGCAGTTCCTGCTCGACTGGCTGAAGGAAGCCAAGCTCGAGCGCGTCGGCGCCTTCAAATACGAGCCGGTCAAGGGTGCGCCCGCGAACGACCTCGGCCTCGCCCTCGTCCCCGAGGAGGAGAAGGAGGCGCGCTGGCACCGCTTCATGAAGGCGCAGGCCGAGATCTCGACGCGCATCGTCAAGAACCGCGTCGGCAAGCGCATCCAGGTCATCATCGACGAGGCCGGGCCGACCGTCGCCAAGGGCCGCTCGAAATGGGATGCGCCCGAGATCGACGGCAATGTCTATGTCGCGAGCCGCAGGCCTCTGCGGGCGGGCGACATCGTCACGGTGAAGATCGAGCGCGCCGACGCCTACGACCTGCACGGCGTCGCGGTCTGAGGCATGTCCTCGTAGTTCTCAGAAGAACTGGCAGATCCGGCGGATGACCTTGCCGTTGCGGTCGCGCGCGATGGTGCCGTCGCTGCCGCAGCCGCCAGAGACCTGGGTCTCGTCCTGTGCCGTCCGCGCGCCCTTCGGCGGCGTATCGCAGGCTTGCGTCGGGCACTCGGTCACGGCGCGGCGTGGTTCGACCGCACGCGACAGCTTGGCCTTGCCCTGATCCGCAGCCGTAACGACGGCCGCTGGCGACGGGTCGTCGCTGCGGCTCTTGCCGCCGCTCTGCTGCGCCAACGCGACGGTCACGATGGTGAGCGAGGCGAGGAGAAGGCCAAGGGTGCGAAGGGGGCGAGACATGACGGCAAGTCCGAATGAGCGTCAGCATGTGCTGACAGCCATTCGTCGCGGCATTGCTGCATTTGGTTCACTCAGACGACAGCAATTCGTCAGGCAGCCGCCCGGCGCGGAAACAGCCTGCGGCCGAGCCACCAGCCGAAGCGCTGCGCCAGCATGGCAAACGCGACCGCATAGCCGATCAGCGCGAGCATCCAGCCGACCGCGCTGAGGCTCAAGGCACCCAGGACAAGCGCGCCGCGCCCGAGCACCTTGAGGATCGCGCGCGCGGTCGTGCCCTTCGCCGCGCCGAGCTTGGCCGCCTTGCCGATGTCGCCGGCATCGTCGGCGAGGCTCAGCACCTGCCGCAGCCCGCGCTGGCCGGTGCGGGCATAGACGGATCCCGCATCCTGGCCGAGCGCAGCAAAGCGGGCCATCGCGGCGGGCTTGACGATGCCGCCTGCGGCGACGCGGGCAGCCGCGACATCGAAGCGCGATGCGGCGGCAAGGCTGGCGCTTAGGGCCGGGCGGTCGATCGCGCCCGCCGCTGTGCGGCTCAGATGGGCGGTCAGCGTCGGCGAGAGCAGCTTGGCCTTGCTCGCCACCTTCACCGCGCTCAGCCCGTTGCGCGCCGGCAGCGCACCGCCGAAGCTCACCCATGTCGCCGCGCTGATCGCCAGGCCCGCTGCCGCAATAGCGAGCACGGTCGGGTCGGCACCCTCCCCGCCCAGCCATTTGCGGCCCTCGAGCGCCAGGTCGCGCAGATCGCCATAACCGGTGATGTCGCCGACGAGCGTGCCGGCAAAGGCAGCGCCACTCTCGCGGTCCCCTGCTACGAAGCCATGACCGAAATCGGCGACGGCCTGACCCAACGCGCCATCCTTGAGGATTTGCAGGCGGCGTTGCTGTTCAAGCGAGACGGCAAAACCGCGCTCGCCCGCAAGCGCGAACAGGCTCTCGGCCAGTTCGGGATCGCGTGCTGCGATAGCGCTGTCGATCTCGGCCGCGACACGCGCCGCCGATAGCGTCTCAGAGAGACGAAGCTCCGAGAGCGCGACGGGGTCCTCTGCGGCGGCGAGCAATTGCCAGTGCTGCCAGCCGGGCGGCAGCACGAGCGTGCCTGCCGCGGCCAGACCGAGCCCAAGCCCGAGCGCCAGCGCAATCTTCTTCATGCCGACGCCACGCCCCAAACCGCTTCCGCCCGGCACCTGCCAGACGGAAGCGACGTTTAGCAGCCGATTTGGGCGATATTGCCGCAGTCAGCCGTCACAAGCGGGAAATCCCGGATCAGGGCATCAGCACCGTCGAGCCCGTCGTGCCGCGCCCTTCCAGCGCGCGATGGGCGTTGGCGGCATCCGTCAGCGCGAAGCGCGCATTGACCGGCACCACGACCTTGCCGGACGAGACCGCCCCGAACAGGTTGGCGGCCATCTCGACCATGGTCTCGCGCTTGGCGATATGGGTGAACAGCGTTGGCCGCGTCAGATAAAGCGAGCCTTTGGGCCCAAGCAGGCCGAGATTGACCGGATCGACCGCGCCCGAGGCGTTACCGAAGCTGACCAGCACGCCGAAGGGCTGCAGGCAGTCGAGCGAGGGCAGGAAGGTGTCCTTGCCGACGCCGTCATAGACCACGGCGCAGAGCTTGCCGCCGGTGATCTCCTTCACACGGGCGACGAAATCCTCCTCGCGATAGAGGATGACATGGTCGGCGCCATGGGCCTTGGCGAGCGCGGCCTTCTCCGTCGAGCCGGCGGTGCCGATGACGGTCGCGCCGAGCGCCTTGCCCCATTGGCACAGGATCAGGCCGGTGCCGCCGGCGGCGGCATGGACCAGGATGGTATCGCCCGACTTCACCTTGTAGGTCCGGTGCAGCAGGTATTCCGCCGTCATGCCCTTGAGCATCATGCTGGCGGCGGCCTCAAACGAGACCGCGTCCGCCAGGGGCACCGTCGAGTTGACCGCGACGATCCGCTCCTCGGCATAGGAGCCGAGCGTCGCGACATAGGCGACGCGGTCGCCGGGCTTGAACTCGGTGACATTGGGGCCAACAGCCAGAACCTCGCCGGCGCCTTCATTGCCCGGCACGAAGGGCATCTGCGGCACCGGATAGAGCCCGCTGCGGAAATAGGTGTCGACGAAATTCAAGCCGATGGCCCGGTTCTTCACCAAGAGCTCACCCGGCCCCGGCTGGGGCAGCGTGATGTCCTCGACCTGCAACACCTCTGGGCCGCCCACCTTGTGGACGCGGATCGCCTTGACCATGACTCGTCTCCTCGGACTTCGTGGCAGGGACCATAAGGCCTGCGACGTGCCGCGCAACGCCGCCGCCACGCGGCTGGGGCATCACATCTGTGCGATGGCGGAGGCTCTCGCTGCTGCGCTCGGCCCTCGCCTGCGACGCCCCGGCCAGTGGCCAAGCCCGGCATCTTGGGCTAGCCACGTTGCATGAATTCGAGCGATGCCCATCCAGTCGATATCGCCATCGTCGGCGCAGGCGCCGTCGGTCTCGCCGCCGCGCTCGCGCTGGCGGAAAGCGGCCGGAGCGTCGCGGTGGTGGGCCCGCTGCACGCGCTTCGCGACGGGCGCACGGTCGCCCTGCTCGACGGTTCCTGGCGGCTGCTCGGCGAACTCGGCCTGGCGGATGTGCTCGCCGAGCGGGCTGCGCCGCTTTGCGTGATGCGGCTGGTCGACGATACCGGCAGCCTGTTTCGCCAGCCGCCGGTCGAGTTCCGCGCCTCCGAGGTCGGGCTCGACGCCTTCGGCTGGAATGTCGAGAATGCCGAGTTGGTCGAGGCGCTGGCCGCAAGGGTCCGCGAGACCGCCGCGATCCGGCTCGTGCCAGGACTGGTCTCGGAGATCGTCGCGGATGAGGCCGGGGTGACGCTGACCGGCGAGGGCTTCCCGCCGCTGCGCGCGCGCCTCGTCGTCGGCGCCGATGGCCGGCAGTCACGCGTGCGGGCTGCAGCCGGCATCGCGGCGCGCGACTGGCGTTATCCGCAGGCCGCACTGACCGCGATCCTCAGCCACACCCGCGACCATTGCGAGACCTCGACGGAATTCCACACCCGCAAGGGCCCTTTCACGCTCGTCCCCCTGCCCGGCCGGCGTTCCTCGCTGGTCTGGCTGCTCGATCCCGAAGAGGCCGATGCGGTCGCCGCGCTCGACGATCCGGCCTTCGCGCGTCGTGTCGAAACGCAGGCGCATTCGCTGCTCGGTGCGATGCAGCTCGATGGGCCGCGCGGCCGCGTGCCGATGGGCGGATTGTCGGTCGAGCGCTTCGGCGCGGGCCGTATGGTCCTGATCGGCGAGGCCGCGCATGTCTTCCCGCCGATCGGCGCGCAAGGGCTCAATCTCGGCCTGCGCGACGTGACGGCCCTGCGGGAGGCGGTCTCGGATTCCTCCGATCCCGGCGCGGCTGGGGTCGTCGCGGCCTATGATCGCGCCAGAACGGCCGATGTCCGCCTGCGCACCGGCGCGGTCGATGCGCTGAACCGGACGCTGCTCGCCGACCTGATGCCGGCCGACCTACTGCGTGGCGCGGGGCTGCTGGCTTTGTCACGACTGGGGCCGCTGCGTCGCCTCGTCATGCGCCAAGGGCTGGCCGGCGGGATCGGGCGTTAAAGTGGATCAGATCCGCGCGATCTCGACGTCGCGCCCGAGCAGCTTGGCGAGCTGTTTAAGCCGCCCCACGACGCGGTCGCTCGCCAGCGGGCGCAGATCGTCGGGAAAGCGCAGGATCAGCCGGCCATCGACGCAGGTCGCCGGCATGCGCGGCAAAAGCCCGGCCATGCCGGCTGAGAGCAGATAGGCGACGCGGAAGATCGCGGCGAGCAGGAAGGCCCGTTCCAGGATCGGCGGCGGCAGCAGCGCACGCAGCTCCAGCGCCGCCGGCGACGTGGATTTCAGCCCGGCATAGCGATGGAAGATCGCCAGCGCCAGGAAGGCGCGGCCGACATGGTCGATTCCCGTGAAATAGGCATGGGCAATGACGTTCATGCTCTGCTCGCCACGATAATCGGGATGGGCGCGCCAGCCGATATCCGAGAGCAGGCAGACCGACTCGATCAGCCGCGATGACGGCTCGTCCTCGGACAGGCCTGCCGTCTCGAGGATGGCGCGGCTCCAGGCGATCAGCTCGACGGCATGGCGCGGATCGCGCGCCCGCAAATGGTTGTAGTCCCGCGCCGCGCGCAGCAGCGGATCCGCGGCACGTTCCTCCGGCGAGAGCTGTTCGTGCAGCAGCCCCTCGCGCACGCCTTGCGCCGAGATGATGACGGCACGCGGCTTGCCGCGCTTGATCAGTTCGTCGAGGACAAGCGCGCCATAGGCCAGCAGCGGCCGCCGTGCCGACGACACGGTGTCGATCGCATCCAGTCCCGTCAGGTCGGCGCGCTCGACCAGCTTGACGAAATCCGCAACGTCCTTCGCGGGCACGGTATAGCCATGCATGACGTTGAGCGGGTATTTGGCCTGGTGCTGGTGCAACGTCGCAAGCGCCCGCCAGGTGCCGCCGACGGCATAGAAGTCGCGGCCCTTCATGGCGCCGACCTGCGGCAGCTTGTCGAGCTCGTCCTTGACGATCTTCTCGGCCAGCTTGAGCGAGTTCTTCGAGCGGTCGAGCAGCGCCAGACCGCCGAGCGGAACGCTGGCACCCTCCCCGACATGCCCGCCGGAAACGGTGATCAGCTCGAGGCTGCCGCCGCCCAGATCACCCACGACCCCATCGGGATTGTCGAAGCCCGAGACGACGCCGAGCCCCGACAGCACCGCCTCGCGATCGCCCGAGATCAGCTCGATGCGCTGGCCGATGGCCTCCTCGGCCCGCGCGATGAACTCCGGCCCGTTGCTGGCATAGCGCGCGGCAGCGGTGGCGATGACGCGGATCTCGCCGACATGCATGGCGTCGCACAGGATGCGGAAGCGCACGAGGGCGGAGATCGCGCGCTCCATCGCGTCGGTCGAGAGCTTCCCGGTCGAAGCGACGCCGCGGCCGAGGCCGGCCATCTCCTTTTCGTTGAAGACCTGGGCCGGCGCGCGCGCCACCATCTCGTAGACGACGAGGCGCACCGAGTTCGAACCGATGTCGACGATCGCCAGCGTGCCGGCGCCCAGGCCGAGCCGGCCGGGCGCGTTCAGGACCTTAGCCTTTTCGTCCACCTCGGCGTGAGAGGGACCGGGGGCTGGAATTGGAAAGTGATTTGCCACGTCCTGAGAGACTCGGGTTCGTCATGAAGTACTTATGCGCGTTGAACGACTCTTCGTTCGGCGCCGGGACAATGCGTCGGGAGCCGCCATCGGGCAAGATCGTCCAGCTCTGTTCGTTGTCGAGAAAGTTCGCCAGCATGATCTGTTCGAGCAGCTGCTGGTGCACCGTCGGGTTCAGGATCGGTGTCAGCGCCTCGACGCGCCGGTCGAGATTGCGCGGCATCAGATCGGCCGAGGAGATGTAGAGCTTCGCCTTGGGCGACGGCATGCCATGGCCCGCGCCGAAGGCATAGACGCGGGTATGCTCGAGGAAGCGCCCGATGATCGATTTGACCCGGATGTTCTCGGACAGGCCGGGAACGCCCGGTCGCAGGCAGCAGATGCCGCGTACGACGAAATCGATCTCGACGCCGGCCTGACTCGCGTCATAGAGCGCGTCGATGATCTCGGGATCGACCAGCGAATTGCATTTGCCCCAGATCGCACCCTTACGGCCGGCCTTCACATGGGCGACCTCCTCGGCGATGTCGTCAAGCAGGCGCTGCTTCAGCCCCACAGGCGAGACCGACATCTTCTCCAGCTCGGCCGGCTCGGCATAGCCGGTGATGAAGTTGAAGACGCGGGCGACATCCTGCGACATCACCGGATCGGCGGTGAAGAAGGAGACGTCGGTATAGATCCGCGCCGTGATCGGATGGTAGTTGCCGGTCGCGATATGGCAGTAGCTGACGAGTTGCCCGGCTTCGCGACGCACGACCAGCGAGAGCTTGGCGTGGGTCTTCAGTTCGATGAAGCCGTAGACGACCTGGACGCCGGCGCGCTCCATCTCCTTGGCCCAGCGGATGTTCGCCTCCTCGTCGAAGCGCGCCTTGAGCTCGACCAGCGCCGTCACCGACTTGCCGGCCTCTGCGGCTTCGGTCAGCGCCTTGACGATCGGCGAATTGGACGAGGTGCGGTAGAGCGTCTGCTTGATCGCGACAACATTGGGGTCGCGCGCGGCCTGCTCCAGAAACTGCACGACAACGTCGAAGCTCTCGTAGGGGTGATGGACGAGCAGGTCCTTCTGGCGGATCGCGGCGAAGCAGTCGCCGCCATGCTCGCGGATGCGCTCGGGAAAGCGGGCATTGTAGGGCTTGAACTTCAGGTCCGGCCGGTCGACGCCGACGAGCTGGGCCAGTTCGCTGAGGCCGATCATACCGTCGATCGCGACGACCTCGTCCTCATCGACCTTGAGCTCGCGCACGATCAGCTTGCGCAGATGCGCCGGCATGCCGCGGCTGATCTCGAGTCGGATCACGACCCCGAGCCGGCGCAGTTTCAACATCGTCTCGAAGACGCGGACCAGATCCTCTGCCTCCTCCTCGATGTCGAGATCGGTGTCGCGGATGACGCGGAACGAGCCCGTGCCCTTGACGTCGTAACCCGGGAAGAGCTTGCCGATGAACAGCGAGACCGCGTCCTCCAGCGTGATGAAGCGGCGCAGGCCCTCGCGTGCAAGGTCGGGCAATTCGATGAAGCGGTCCATCTTGATCGGCACGCGGATCAGCGCATCGAGCTGACGGCCATCGCTGATCCGCTCCAGCGCCAGCGCCAGCGTGAAGCCGAGATTGGGGATGAAGGGAAAGGGGTGCGCCGGGTCGATCGCCAGCGGCGTCAGCACCGGAAAGACATAGTTCAGGAAATAATCCTCGAGCCAGACGCGCTCCGGCGGGCCGATATCGCCCGGCGCCAGCAGATGGATCCGGTTCTCGTGCAGGTCGCGCTTGAGCTCGACCCAGCGCGCCTGCTGATCGTCGGTCAGCGCCGCGACCGCCCTGCCGAGTTCGCCGAGCTGCTCGGCCGGGGTCAGCCCGTCCTGGCTTGGTGTGACAACGCCGGCCTTGAGCTGCTCACGCAGCCCCGAGACACGGACCATGAAGAACTCGTCGAGATTGGCGGCCGAAATCGAGAGGAAGCGCAACTGCTCCAGCAGCGGATGATTGCGGTTGGAGGCCTCCTCCATGACGCGGCGGTTGAACTGCAGCCAGGACAGCTCCCGATTCATGAAGCGCGCCGGCGACTGGCGCAGCGAGGTGGCCTCGTCGGCGGGAACGGCCTCCGCGGCTTCGACGACGACGGCGCTGGGTTGCATGTTCATGCCTCTGGCTCTCGTTCCGGTCGCTGCTCTGGCCACGTTGGTCTCCTTGGCTGGTCTTGAGCCATCCTAGCGTGACGGTTCGATGACGCACGACACCGTATTTGCCATTCTCCGGCCATCGCAGCCCCTACCCTGCGTCGAGCGGTCTCCTTGCACCGACCGTCAAGGTCCTGTTTCGTGCGCAAAGCGGGAGTTTCCCTTCCAGGCGGCTGCGACAGGAGCCGCGCCAACGCCAGAGGCCGTCTTGAACAGCACGCTCCACCATGATGACGGCGATATCGTCTATCCGTCCGCGGTCCCCTTCGTCCTGGCGCATCTCGCCTGCTTCGGCGCGATCTGGAGCGGCGTGACCGCGACCTCGGTCTGGCTCGCCATCGGCCTGTACTGGCTGCGGATGTTTGCGGTGACGGGCGGCTATCACCGCTATTTCTCGCACAGGACCTACAAGACCAGCCGCTTCGGGCAGTTTCTGCTGGCCTTTCTGGCGCAATCGACGGCGCAGAAGAGCGTGTTCTGGTGGGCCTCGAAGCATCGCCATCACCATCGCTATGCCGACACCGAGCATGACGTCCATTCGCCGGTTCTGACCTCTTTCGTCTACTCGCATGTCGGCTGGATCTTCAGCCGCGACCATCACGTCTTCGATGATTCCAGCATCCAGGACCTGACGAAATTCCCCGAGCTGCGCTGGCTGCACCGCTTCGAGATCGTGCCGGCGATCCTGCTCGCCGTGATCTGCTTTGCCATCGACGGCTGGGCCGGGCTGTTCGTCGGCTTCTTCTGGTCGACGGTCGCCGTCTTCCACGCCACCTTCTGCATCAACTCGCTCGCCCATGTGCATGGCGACAAGGACTATGTGACGGGCGACGAGAGCCGCAACAACTGGTGGCTGGCGATCATCACGATGGGCGAAGGCTGGCACAACAACCACCATGCCTATCAGTACAGCGTCCGCCAGGGCTTCCGCTGGTGGCAGATCGACCCGACCTATTACATCATCCTCGGTCTCTCGAAGCTGCGCCTGGTCTGGGACCTCAAGCAGCCGCCGCAGGCGGTGATCGAACGCTCGCAGGCGCTGCCGCCGCGCGTCATCGAACGCTCGGCCGAGCGGCTGGCGGCTTCCGTTCCACTCGACCGCGTCGTGACGGCCTTCCGCGAGGCTTATGCGGCCACGCCGAGCCTCGCCGATCTGCACCTGCCGAGCATCACGCTGGCCGAACTCAAAACGGCGCTGGGCGAGCTGCAGGATCGTGCCGGCGACCGTCTGGCTGAAATCCAGCAGCAGGCGCAGGATGCCCTGGCGAACTGGGACGCCTCGAACTGGCAAGCTTCGAATTGGCACTTGCCGGTCCTGCCGACGCGCGAGCAGCTCGGCGAGAAGGCGGCGGCGATGTTCGTCAAGACGCCCTCGCTGGACGCGATCGCGGCACGGGCCCACGACCTCCTCGTCGAGGCGATGCATGCCAGGCTGATCGCCTCATCCGTCGAGGCAACGCCCGGCCGAGCCGGCTGAGCGCCGACGAAAGCGTTTTCAAGCGAAGTGGATACCGGTTCGCGTGAAGAAAACGCGACGATAAAATGCTCAGTCCTCGGGAAAGAGCGCCGCCAGCGCTTCCGTCGCCAGCGCTCGCGTCACGCGGCGCCCGCGTTCGAGCGAGAGCCGATCGAGCGCATCGACCAGCGCGCGCGCGGCTGCAAAGGAGCGCTCCATCCGCAGCGCCAGCATCTCGATGATGCCGGTATCGACGACGAGTTGCCGGTCGATGAAGAGCTTGACGAGCACCGCGCGCAACAACGCGTCATCAGGCGGCTCGATCGTCGCATGCGGCGCCAGCCGCAGCCGCGACAGCAGATCCGGCACGCGCAAGCCCCATTGATCGGGCGATCGGCGCGCCGTCAGCAGCAGGAAGCCGCCGCGCGCCTTGATCGCGTTCATCAGATGGAACAGCGCCGCCTCGTCGGCCAAGTCACGGTCGCAATCCTCGACGACCAGCGCGCCGCCGGAGACCAGATGCGGCACGTTGCCTTCGACGACCTCGGACGCCGGCACGGTCCAGGCATGGGCGGCCTTGGCCCAGATCGCGGCGAGATGGGTCTTGCCGGCGCCTTCCGGCCCGACCAGCCGCAGCCAGGCATCGGGCCAGTCCGGCCAGGCTTCGACGAAGCCATAGGCCGCCTCGTTCGACGGGCCGATCAGAAAGTCCTCGACGCCGTGGCGGCTGTCGACCGGCAGGTCGAAGGCGAGCTGGCGCGGGCGGCCGGGTTGATCAGACATCTGTGTCGATGCGGACTTGCACCTGCGCCGCCCGCGCGGCGTCGCCGCCGTGATAGATGTTGCTGGCAAGATATTGCCGAAGCGCGAAGCGGCAGAGTACGCCGATGACCGCCGCCAGCGGCACCGCTAGCAGAAGGCCTACGAAGCCGAACAGCGAACCGAAGGCGAGCAGCGCGAACATCAGCCAGACCGGATGCACGCCGATCGAATCGCCGACGAATTTCGGCTGGAAGATGTTGCCCTCCAGGAACTGCCCGGCGGCGAAGACGGAGAGCGTCGCCAGCGGCAGGGTCCAGTCCGGCCAGAACTGGACAATGGCGACGCCGACGGAGAGCACGAGCCCGGTCAGCGAGCCAACAAAGGGAATGAAGGAAAGAAAACCGCTGATGATACCGATCAGCGCGCCGAAATTGACGCCGAGCAGGCTCAGGCCCACGGCGTAGAAGATGCCGAGCAGCAGGCAGACCAGCGCCTGTCCGCGCAGGAAGCCCGCAATGGCGGTGTCCATCTCGTGCAACAGGCCGCGAATCGTCTCGCGATGGTCGAGCGGCAGCCAGCCATCGACGGTGGCGCACATCCGGTCCCAATCGACGAGCAGGTAGAAGGCGATGACCGGCGTCAGCACCAGCAGCGAGAACACGCCGATGATCGCCGTGCCGCCAGTCCAGAGCGACTGAAGGACGCTGCCGACCCATTTGGTCCCCTCGCCAACGAGGTTTCCGAGCGAGTTCTGCGCTTCCTCGGTGATCTTGGTGCCGCCGAGGCGCTCGAGCCAGGGGCCGCCCCGTTCCAGCACCAGCGCCTGCAGCTTGGCCGCGTCGGCAGGCAGGCGTGCGACAAGGCCCGCGAGTTGCTGGCCGAGCAGCGGCGCCAGCAGCACCAGCGCCAGCACGAACACCAGGAGGAAGACGACGAGGATCGCAATCGTCGCGGCAAGCCGGCTCATGCCCGCCTTTTCGAGGCGGTCGGCCAGCGGATCGAGCAGATAGGCCAGCGCCAGCGCTGCGATGAAGGGCAGCAGGACGTCGCGCAGCACCACCAGCAGCAGCACGAAGACGACGAGCGAGATCAGCCAGAAACCGATTTGGCGTTGCAGGGTCATTGTCGGGCCTTTCGCGGATCCGTCGGCGCGGTCCTCACATGGGAGGGGAAATGTGGGGAGAGGCGGTCGATTGTCCAGCCGGCGACCGACGAGCCCGCCGCCGCGGACTGTCTATGGGAAGGATCACGCCGCCATGTGACGCAGCCAGAAGGCCAGATAGGCGGTCATCGAGCCGAGCGTCAACAGCGCGACGAAAAGCTGGCCGACCTGGACCGCCTGGCCCATATCGAAGCCGAAGGCTCGCGAGCCCAGCAGAAGCGCGGCAAAAATGATCTGCGCGCCCGTATTGAGCTTGCTGACGACGAAGGGCGCCATCGCCAGCGGCTTTCCCATCAGCCAGGACAGGATCACGGCCGAGACGATCATCACGTCGCGCGACACCACCAGGATGACGAGCCAGGCCGGCACCGCACCGACGATCGCCAGCGTGATGTAGATCGAGACGATCAGCGCCTTGTCGGCGATCGGATCGAGATAGCCGCCCAGTTCGCTCGCCATGTCGAAGCGCTTGGCGAGGAACCCGTCGACAGCGTCGGAGATGCCAGCGACGACGAAGATGACGAAGGCGCCCTGCCAACGCTCGTTCAGGATCATGACGATCACGAGCGGGACGAGAAACAGACGGCCGATGGTGATCAGGTTGGGCAGCGTCATGCAGGCGGCTTCGGGTCGGGCAGAGCGCGACGCTAGACCATCGGGCACGAAAGAGGAAACGGACGCGCCCTCGCCCGCCGGCGTCATTCTCGGGCGAAGCGAAGCGCAGACCCGAGAATCTCTGGACGAGAACGCGCCCGTCTCAGACAGGAGCCTTCGTGTCAGGAGATGCTCGGGACAAGTCCGAGCATGACGCGCGTTGCCGCTAGTCGAGATCCTCGACCTCGACCTCTGTGCCATAGACCCGCTGTGCCAGCGAGGCTTCCAGGAACGGGTCGAGCGCGCCGTCGAGCACTTCGGAGGGCGCAGTCGAGCTGACGCCGGTCCGCAGATCCTTCACGAGCTGATAGGGCTGCAGCACATAGGAGCGAATCTGGTGGCCCCAGCCGATATCGGTCTTGGAAGCCTGCTCGGCGTTGGCCTTGTCCTCGCGCTTCTTCAGCTCGACCTCGTAGAGGCGGGCGCGCAGCATGTCCCAGGCCTTGGCCTTGTTCTTGTGCTGCGACCGCTCCTGCTGGCACGACACCGCGATTCCCGACGGGATATGGGTGATGCGCACTGCCGAATCGGTCGTGTTGATGTGCTGCCCGCCGGCGCCCTGGGCGCGGTAGGTGTCGATCCGGCAATCGGATTCGTTGATCTCGATGACGATGCGATCGTCGACGACCGGATAGACCCAGATCGACGCAAACGAGGTCTGCCGTCTCGCGTTCGAATCAAACGGCGAGATTCGCACCAGCCGGTGCACCCCGCTCTCCGTCTTCAGCCAGCCATAGGCATTGTGGCCCTTGAACTGCAGCGTCGCCGACTTGATCCCGGCGGTGTCGCCGTCCTGGTATTCGAGGGTCTCGACCTTGAACTTCCGCCGCTCGCCCCAGCGCCGGTACATGCGCAGCAGCATCTCGGCCCAATCCTGGCTTTCGGTACCGCCCGCGCCGGGATGGATTTCGAGATAGGTGTCGAGCATGTCGGCTTCGCCAGAGAGCAGCGTCTCGACCTGGCGGCGCGCCGCCTCGACCTCGACAGCCTTGATTCCGGCCTCGCCCTCGGCGATTGAGGCGGCATCATCCTCCATCTCGCCAAGCTCGATGAAGGTCAGCGCATCGTCGAGATCGCGCTCGAGCATGGCGATGCCGTTGATCTGGTCCTCGAGCGAGGTGCGCTCGCGCATCAGCTTCTGCGCGGCGTCGGCGTCGTTCCAGAAATCGGGTCCCTCCGAGAGGGCGTTCAGTTCCGCGAGGCGGCGTTGTGCGACATCCCAGTCAAAGATGCCTCCTCAGCAGTCCAATCGACTGCTTGGCGTTGTCGAGCTGGGTCTGGATTTCTGGACGCATGCGTAAACGGGCCTTCTTGGAAACTGGCGTCGAGATAGGCGGGAAAGCGTGCGGTGTAAACGCCTACCGCAACATGGGCGGCCATGAGCCGACCATGTCTGACAGAAGATTCTCGGGTCTACGCTACGCTTCGCCCGAGAATGACGCCGTGGCCTACTAGTACAACCCGCCCGTGCCGGAACCGACGGCGCGTCCGCCGCCCGGCGAGACGCTGAACGGGGTCGTGCCGTCGCCGGCCGCGCCGATGACGGAGTAGCTGTCGGGCGGTGCCGTGCCCGGCTTGAACGCCTCGAGGATGCCGCCCTCGCCGCCCGAGCGCATCCCGGTCTTGGGATCGACGCGGATCAGCTTGATGCCGGCGGGAACGCGGAACGGCGTCGCCGGCTTGTCCTTGAGCGCCGCCATCATGAAGTCGCGGAAGATCGGCGCGGCGTACTGGCCGGCGGTGGCCGAGGTGCCGAGCGACTTCGGCTTGTCGAAGCCCATATAGACACCGACCGCGAGGTCGGGCGAGAAGCCGACGAACCAGACGTCCTTGGCATCGTTGGTCGTGCCGGTCTTACCGGCGAGCGGCTTGCCGACCGACTTGACGACGGTCGCGGTGCCAGCCTGGACCACGCCTTCCATGATCGAGACCATCTGGTAGGCGGTCAGCGGGTCGAGCACCTGGTCGCGGTTGTCGATCAGGCGCGGCTCGCGCTGGTCGGCCCATTTGGCCGCGTCGCAGCCTTCGCAGATGCGCTGGTCGTGCCGGAAGATGGTCGCGCCCCAGCGATCCTGGATACGGTCGATCAGGGTCGGGCGGATCTTCTTGCCGCCATTGACCAGCATGGCGTAGCCGGCCGTCATCCGCATGACCGTGGTCTCGCCGGCGCCGAGCGACATCGAGAGCACCGGCAGCATGTCGTCATAGACGCCGAAGCGGCGGGCATATTCCGCGATCAGCGGCATGCCGACATCCTTGGCGAGACGCACCGTCATCAGGTTCTTCGAGAACTGGATGCCGTAGCGCAGCGTGCGCGGCCCGGTCGACTTGCCGTCGTAATTGCTCGGCGTCCACATGCCGAGCCCGCCGCCCTGGTCGATCTCGATCGGGGCATCGAGGATGATGCTGGAGGGCGTGTAGCCATTGTCGAGCGCAGTCGCATAGACGAACGGCTTGAACGAGGACCCCGGCTGGCGCATCGCCTGCGTCGAGCGGTTGAACTCCGACTGGTCGTGGCTGAAGCCACCGACCATGGCGAGAACACGGCCGGAGAAGGGGTCCATCACGGTGATGGCGCCGTTGACCTCGGGCAGCTGCCGCAGCCGGACCTGGCCCGGACGGTTGTCCATCGGCTCGACATAGACGACGTCGCCGACCGACACCGCCTGCGCCACGCGCGAGCGACGGGTCCATTTGATGCCCTCGCCGCCGAGCGTGACCGTCTCTCGGTCGCTCTTCAACTGGCCGGAGGTCTCGCGCAGCGGATGCAAGCCGAGCCGGGCGCTGTCGCCAGCCACCTCCAGCACCACGGCCAGACGCCAGGGCGCGACGTCGCCGAGCACCGGCAGGTCGCCGATCGCCAGTCCCCAGTCGCGGGCCGACAGCTCCAACTTCTGGATCGCGCCGCGCCAGCCGCGGGCTTCGTCGAAGCGCACGAGACCATCGACCAGCGCCTTGCGTGCCATCAGCTGCATCTTGGGATCGACGGTGGCCCGCACCGAGAGGCCGCCCTCGAGCAGCTTCTTCTCGCCGTAGCGGTCCTGCAGCTCGCGGCGGATTTCCTCGGCGAAATAGCCGGCAGCGATGTTGTTCGGCGAGACCGTGCGCGGATTGACCCCGAGCGGCTGGCCTTTGGCCGCATCGCCGGCGGCGCGGGTGACGAAGCCGTTCTCGACCATGCGGTCGATGACGTAGTTGCGGCGCTCGATGGCGCGCTCGCGATTGCGGAACGGATGCAGGTCGGTCGGCGCCTTCGGCAGGGCGGCGAGATAGGCCGCCTCCTGCAGGTTGAGCTCGTGCACCGACTTGCCGAAATAGTTCAGCGCGGCCGCCGCGATGCCATAGCTGCCCTGCCCCGGCGCCGGGGCGCCGAGATAGATCTCGTTCAGATAGAGCTCGAGGATCTTGTCCTTGGAATAGGTCGACTCGATTCGCAGCGCGACCAGCGCCTCGCGGATCTTGCGTTCGATGTTCTGCTCGGAGCCGACGAGGAAGTTCTTCGCCACCTGCTGGGTGATGGTCGAGGCACCCTGCGGCCGGCGGCCGGCGGCGCGGTTACGGAAGTTGGTGATGGCGGCGCGCACGAGGCCTTCTGGATCGACGCCGACATGCTTGTAGAAGTTCTTGTCCTCAGCCGAGAGATAGGCCTCGATGATCAGCTTCGGCACGGCCTGGATCGGTAGATAGAGCCGGCGCTCCCGGGCGAATTCCGCGATCAGCGAGCCGTCGCCGGCATGGACGCGCGTCATCACCGGCGGCTCGTAGTTCCGCAGCTGCGCCGAATCGGGCAGGTCCTTGGAGTAGTGCCAGAGGAATCCGGCGGCGCCGATCGCGCCGATCACGAAGACGATCGCGCCCGCCGTGAACAACCATCCAAACATTCGCAGGATAAAGCGCATCTCAGGCCCTGGCCCTTGCCTCGTGACCGCCCGGCAAGCCGGAAAGGCGGCGTTTCATAAATCACGTCTATAGCATGATGGACGTGGCAGAACCGTGGCCTTGGGACCACATTCCGCACCGTCCGTAGCCTCGTCCGGCGCAGGCGTCAGCGCCGGTTTTCGGCCGCTTTCCCGACAGGCGCGCGAGCGCTGACGAAGTATCCTTCGACGGCGGTCGCCACGGCGTCGACCGCCTGGGCGCGCCATGGCGCCGAATTCAGCAGTTCGGCATCCTTCGGGCTCGACATGTAGCCGAGCTCGATCAGTACCGAGGGCACGTCAGGCGCGCTCAGCACGCGAAATCCAGCCGAGCGCAACGGCACTTTGTGCATCTTCACCGAGCCGCCGAGCTTCTCGACGAGATTGCGCGCAAAGATGGCCGAGAACGTCCGCGTCTCCCGCTTGGCGAGGTCCATCAGGATGCCGGCGACGTCCTGCGTATCCTCGCTGGCATCGAGGCCCGCCGCCGCGTCGGCCTGGTTTTCCTTCGTCGCGAGCCTGGCGGCCTCGGCATCGGTAGCCCGCTCCGAGCCGGTATAGATCGTCGCGCCGCGCACCTCCTGGGCTTGCGTCAGCGAATCGGCATGGATCGAGATGAACAGATCGGCACCGGCAGCTCTTGCGATGCCGACCCGCTCGGCCAGCGCCACGAAACGATCATCGTCGCGCGTCATCAGCACGCGGTAGCGCCCGCTCGCTTCGAGCCGCTCCTTCAACTTCACCCCGAAGGCGAGCACGACGGCCTTCTCGGCGATCGATGCCACCACCGCGCCGGGGTCGATGCCGCCATGGCCAGGGTCGATGACGATGGTCTGGCGCGTCTCGCCAGCTGGTTTGGCGGGCACGGGGACGGTAGCCGGCGCCTGGAAATCGCGCCCCGATGACGCGGCGATGGCCGCCTGGAATTCGGCCCGCGTGGCGCGGCGCAGTTCGATCACCAGCTCGCCGAAGCCGCCGCGCACCGGGCGCGATTCGGCTCGGACCACGACGGCCGGCTGCGCCAGGTCGATGATGATGCGCGCCTTGTCGGCCGTGAACAGCCCGAAGCGGTAGGCCCCGACGACGCCGGCGCTCTTGCGCACCGTTCCCGGCTGAACCTGGAAATTGATCGAAGGCATGTCGATGATGACGCGATCAGGGCCCGCCAGCACCGAGGCGCTGACCTCGACGGGACGCGACAAGGCCATGGTCAGCCGCACGATCTCGCCGGATTGTTCGAGCTTCGCGTCAGTCGCGACCGGAAATTCGCTCTGGGCGCGGCCATTGCCTTGCGCCAAAGCCACGCCAGCCAGCGAAGGCACACCCGCAAGCGCCAGCCAGAGGCAGAGCGCCAGATGCGTCATCCTCTGTGCTCGCGAGAGCCGCAGGCCGACGTGAAAGGGGTTTGCAGGAGGCGTCAGGTCACTCATCCCGAGCTGTCGTCACCAAGTCTTAACCATAGCGACGCAACGTCCTAACGATCGGTTACCATGCTCCGGCCGGTCAGAGAACCGGCCTGCGCCGGAGGCCGGTCGATCCCGACGCGATGTGACTTGCAAATCACTGTCACCTGTCTGTAATGGGGATGGTTGCTTTGCAAGGCCGCCCATGGTGCGCATCCGGATCCGAGGATCCGTCGGCGTCCGGGGCATGTCTTGGCCGGCCGGCCCATCCGGGTTCGGCGGCATCAGGTCAACCGCAACGGATCGTCCGCAGACGGCCGGAGCCAGGCGCGCGCGTTTTTCAGCACCAGGCCAACGTCTTGCGAGCGTGCAAACGCGGCGTGCTTCGTCTTTTCGGGCAGGTGCGCCGCAGGTCGGGACAAATGTCGGGGCATACGACGCCGCATAGATCATCGGTGAATCGTCAATACCTGCGGGACTGCGTCGGGCTTTTGCCCCGACCGGGCTTCCCGAGCCGCCTTTCTGTCTCGATCGAACACTTCCCCGTCCCAGACGCCGGCTCGCGCCGGCTTTTGCTCCTGCAACATGCCGGCTCATGCCGGCCTATGCGCGGCGCCCCTGCCCGCGGCAGCGGATCTTTGTCCGCAGCCCGGCGGGTACCACTGGCGGCCGCGCCCATGGAAGATTCATATGGCCAACAAGATGCTTATCGATGCCACCCATCCGGAGGAGACCCGGGTCGTGGTGGTGCGCGGATCGCGTATCGAGGAATTTGACTTCGAGGCTGCCAGCCGCAAGCCGCTTCGCGGCAATATCTATCTCGCCAAGGTGACGCGCGTGGAGCCCTCGCTCCAGGCGGCCTTCGTCGAGTATGGCGGCAACCGCCACGGCTTCCTCGCCTTCTCGGAAATCCACCCCGACTACTACCAGATTCCGGTCGCCGACCGTCAGGCGCTGCTCGCCGACGAGGCCCGTGCCGACCGTGAGGACGAGCGCGACGAGGAGAAGCGCGAGAAGCGCGGCGGCCGCCGCGACCGTGGCCGTCGTGGCGATCGTGACGGCCGCGCCAAGAAGGCTGTCTCCGACGAGACCGTCAGCGCCGAACTCTCGGCCGACGGCGTCGAGACCGATGGCAAGGAAGCCGCGATGGTCAATGAGGGCGCCCCCGCCTTCGGGCAGGAGTTCGCTCCTGCCATCGCCGAATCGGCCAGCGAGGATGCCGTCGAGAACGCCGCGCCGCTGACCTTCGAGACGCGTGGCCAGGACACCGACGAAACCGGAACCTCCGACACGGAAGCCTCCGACACGGAAGCCTCCGAGTCCGAGGATGCGGAAGCCCGCAAGCCTTCTGAAGATGACGATGCCGGCGAGGACGGCGGGTCTGATGACGGCGAGCATGACGAGCCCGAGCAGCTCGGCGGCGGCGATGCACTCGACGACATCTCGGAGCGGCCGCAGCGCCATCACCGCCGCCAATACAAGATCCAAGAGGTGATCAAGCGCCGCCAGATCATCCTGGTCCAGGTCGTCAAGGAGGAGCGCGGCAACAAGGGCGCGGCGCTCACCACCTATCTCTCGCTCGCCGGCCGCTATTCGGTGCTGATGCCCAACACCGGCAAGGGCGGCGGCATCTCGCGCAAGATCACCAACACGGACGATCGCAAGCGCCTCAAGGAGATCGCCCAGGAGCTTGAGGTTCCCGAGGGGATGGGCCTGATCCTGCGCACGGCCGGCGCCTCGCGCACCAAGGTCGAGATCAAGCGCGACTACGAATATCTGATGCGGATGTGGGAGAGTGTGCGCGAGCTGACGCTGGCCTCGGTCGCCCCGGCGCTGGTCTATGAGGAGGGCAACCTCGTCAAGCGCTCAATCCGCGACCTCTACAACAAGGATATCGACGAGGTTCACGTCGCCGGCGACGAGGCCTATCGCGAGGCCAAGGAATTCATGCGCATGCTCATGCCGAGCCATGCCAAGAGCGTGAAGGCCTATCGCGAGCAGACCCCGCTCTTCGCCGGCTTCGGCGTCGAGAGCCAGCTCGACGCGATGTTCTCCAACAATGTCACGCTGAAGTCGGGTGGCTACCTCGTCATCAACCAGACCGAGGCGCTGGTCGCGATCGACATCAACTCCGGGCGCTCGACCCGCGAGCACAATATCGAGGACACCGCCCTCAAGACCAATCTCGAAGCGGCGGAGGAGATCTCCCGCCAGCTGCGCCTGCGCGACCTTGCCGGCCTCATCGTGATCGATTTCATCGACATGGAGGAGAACCGCAACAACCGCGCCGTCGAGAAGAAGCTGAAGGACTGCCTCAAGGACGATCGCGCCCGCATCCAGGTCGGCCGCATCTCGGCCTTCGGCCTGCTCGAGATGTCACGCCAGCGCATCCGCACCGGCGTGCTGGAAAGCTCCTCCGTGCCCTGCCCGCATTGCGCCGGCGCCGGCATGATGCGCTCGTCCTCCTCGGTCGCGCTGCAGATCCTGCGCGCGCTAGAGGAGACGCTGATCAAGAGCGCCTCGCACAACCTTACCGTCCGGACCCGTCCGGAGGTCGCGCTGTATGTGCTCAACCAAAAGCGCGCCCATCTCGCCGATCTCGAGGCGCGTTTCGCCATCGCGATCAGCGTCACGGTCGATGCCACCCTGCTCGGTACCCGCTACTTCGAGGTCGAGCGAGGCGAGTTCGTCGGCAATGAGGGCCGCATCGTTCCCAGCAGCATGAAGGCCGAGGCGATCGTCTCCGACATCGACGAGGACGCGCTCGACGCAGCCGCCGAAGCCGAGGCGCTCGATGCCGAGAACGAGCCCGTCGAGGTCGAGGCGACCGAAGCTGTCGCTCGCGAGGCCGGTCCGCGCGAAGCCAGGCCCGAGGGCGAAGGCGAAGCCCGTGGCGAAGGCGGACGCAAGCGTCGCCGTCGTCGCCGCCGGCGGCGTGGCGGCGAGCGTGACGCCAATGGCGTGCGTCTCGACGGCGGCAGCGACGAGGCTGATGGCGAAGGTGACGACGAGGGCGATGAGGACGGCGACGAGCAGGCGAACGATTCGCAGGCTGGCGACACGGTGATCGCGGCAGCCGCCGAGCCCGCACCGGTCGCTACAGCGGAGCCGGATGCGGCCGCAGGCGAAAAGCCGAAGCGCGCCCGCCGTGGTGGCCGCAAGCCCAAGACCGAAGCGGCCGAGGCCGAAGCGCCTGTGGACGTCGTTGCCGAGGCGGTGGTGGAACCTGTCACCGCCGAAGCCCCGGCGCCGGAAGCAGAAGCCGCTCCGGTCGAGGCCGAAAAGCCCAAGCGCAGCCGTTCGCGCAAGAAGGTCGTTCCGATCACAGAAGGCGGCGAGGCTGCCGAGCCAGTCGCCGCCGCACCCGAAGCGGTTGCTGCTCTCGCCCCGGAGCTGGAGAAGACCGCCGCGCCCGAACCCGTCCGGGCGCCCGCACCGGCGCCGCGCGTCATCGAGGAGCCGGTTGCCGTCGTGCTGACGGAGCCGGATCCGGACCGCCCGAAGCGCGGTGGCTGGTGGAACAAGCTGGCCGGCCGAGGCTGACGAACAAAAGGCCGCTGCGGGACACCGCAGCGGCCTTTTCCATGTGAGGGACGGTCATGCCGCCACCGCACCAGTTGGAAGGCCCAATCCTGGCGGGGCTGTGCCTGGTCGGCTTGGTCGGGCTCGCGTGGCTGGCCTTTGGGATCGTCGGCTGGCTCGGCGTCGGCATCCTCGGATTGCTGGCGCTGTTCATCGCAGTCCGTGTCGACCTGGAGAACGACCGACCTGTCGGTCCGCAGATGACGCCCGACCTCTATGCGAGCCAATATCGCGACGAAGCGCAGGCCGGCGCTCGCGACAAGGCAGCCCGGAGCTTCGATGTCACCGGCCTGATGTCGGCGACGCGTCTAGCGATGCTCGCTGGAGCGTGCGTTACCGCGATCGGCTTCGGGATGCTGTTCCTGACGTGAATTCGCCTACCCCGCAGCAGGCGCAAGCGGGGTCGGTGGCGGCACTGCCGAGATAGCGGCCGCTGCTCCCGCCGACGAGCCGCCCTCACCCCCGCGCACCGTCACGGCGTTCGAGGCAAACGGAACCTTTGCCTCGTTCAGCCCGCGATAGACGCGCTTCAGCGCCTCGCGCTGCAATGTCGAGGAATGCGCCGGCTTGGCGGTGAACTTCAGCCGAATGACCACGGCGCTGTCGGTGATGTCGGCGACGCCCTGCATCTTGAGCTGGGCGATGAAATGCGGCCCGAACTCCGGATCCTCCAGCAGCGCCAGCCCGATCTTCTTGATCGTCTTGCGCGCCTGCTCGATATCGGCCGAATGATCCAGCCGGACGTTGAACTTGATCGTCGCCCAGTCGCGGCTGGCATTGGTCAGGGACTGGATCTGGCCGAAGGGGACGGTGTGGATCTGCCCGCTCTGGTGGCGCATCTGCATCGAGCGCAGCGAGATCTTCTCGACCGTCCCCTTGAGCCGGCCGGTATCGACATATTCGCCGACCCGAAACGCATCCTCCAGCATGAAGAAGAAGCCGGAGACGATGTCGCGCACAAGCGCCTGCGAGCCGAAGGAGATCGCTAGCCCCAGGATACCGAAGCCGGCGAGCAGCGGGCCGATATCGACGCCGACCTTCGACAGCACGACGAGCCCGGTCAGCCCGAACACCGCGCCGAGCACGACGCCACGCAGCACCGGCATCACCGTCGCCAGCCGGGAGGGCACGCTCTCCTCGACCGCGGCGTCTTCATCGACGGGGCCGCTCATGGCGCGAGGTGTGTAGGCATCGAAAAAGGCGCGCAGGAAGACGATCGCGACCCAGCCGAGGAAGACCAGGATCGCAAGGCCGGCCGCCTGGCGGATGAACTCTGCGAACTGCGTCGAGCTGACGCCGAGCAGAAAGCCGGCCCAGAGCCGCGCCATCACGTACAGGCCACCGACCCAGATCAGGCCGCCGGCCGCTGCCCGGAACGCCGCGCCCGCCGCCCGTTGCATCGGGGGCGGCGGCGCGATGGCCGCCCGCTTCGCCTCGCGGCAAGCAATCAGGCTGGTCACGCCGACGGCCAGGACCGGCGCCAGCACGATGATGATCTGGGTCAGGCTGGCGGCTTCGACAAAGCGCCCGCCGCCCGCCATCATCGGCGCGGCACGGCCGACCATCCAGATTGCGACGGCGCTGGCGATGTAGAACCACGGCGTAATCGCCGCCAGCAGGCGCAGACCGGGCCCGGGCACAGGCTCGTAGCGCAGCACCACCGCGGTCAGGTCGTGACGGGCGTCAAAAAACCACCAGACCTTGAACAGCGTGATCGCGAGGCTGGTGATCGCGACCAGCCCGGCGAAGGCCTGGCGGCTGGTGGCGATGTCCTGGATCAGCAGGGCGCTCGTCACCACGATCGGGGTCGCGATCGCATAGGCCGTCAGGATGGCGAAATGCCGTTCCGCGCGCGGCAGCGGCAGTATGCGCCGCTCCGGAGCGCCTGGCGCGACCAGAAAGCGGCCGACGGCGATATAGGCGGCGCCGATCGCGGCCCCATTGGCGGCCGTCCGGAAGGTGGTCATGGCCAGGTCGGCCTCGGGAAGCCAGAGCATCCGCGCCAGACGCGCCAGCGCCAGCGCCAGCGCGATGCAGGCGAGATCCTGCAACAGCCCATAGGCCGAGGCGATCAGCCGCGCAGTGAACTCGGACCCGGACGGCTTCAATCGCCGCGCGAACCATCCTGCCGTTGCGAAACGGAACAGAAGCGCGCCGGCCAGCGCGATCACGACGCCGGCCAGAATGCGCCAGCCCGCTGAAGGCCCCGTCACGCCGTTGCGATTGGCGGCCCAGCTGCGCCACCAATCCGCCGGCAGGTCCACGACATGCGGAATGGCAGCATTGCCGCTGTCGAAGCCATTGACGAAGTGGTCCCAAAGCTCCTCGATCCGCGAATCGGCCGGGACGGTTACGGATGCAGGCGCTGGCGCCGGGGCCGGGGCCGGGGCCGCCGCTGCAGGTTGAGGTGTCGCCGCATCGGGGGCAAGCAGCCGGATCTCGACCTTGCGACCGCTGGCAGCGAGCGCATCGATCAGTTTGCGGACGGTTTCGGACGTCTCATCGCCACGCAGCGTCAGCGTGACCGGCGCATCCACCTGGGCCGAAGCCTGGATCGGAGACAGCCAGCAGAGAGCGGCCAGAGCGAGGGCAGCGAGCCATCGCGGCGCCGCAGGCAGCACCCACCATCGAATACCGTGCTGCACCCTCGTTCTCCGCCCCGTCAACGGCGCGTCTCGGCCATCCGGCCCGACAATGCGGACGCTACAGCGCGCTTGGCAAGTGCGGAGGCGCCCGCCCGTCATCAGCGGCGCTTCAGCCAGCCACCGAGGCGCGACACCGCCTCCTCGCATTCGCCCAGCGAGCCGGCGAAGGAGAGCCGCGCCGTGCGCGCGCCTCGCCCCTCGTCGAAGTCGAGGCCCGGCGTGATCGCGACCCCCGCCTCATTCAGAACATCCCGGCAGAACGCCATGGAATCATTGGAATAACGGCCAATGTCGCAATAGATGTAGAACGCCCCGTCGACGGGCAGGAAGTCGCCAAGACCAATCTCCGGCAGCGCGTTCAGCAGATAGGCGCGGTTCTCCGCATAGCCGGCCTTGATCGCCTCGCACTCCGCGGTCGCCTCGAAGGCGGCCTCGCCGGCGACCTGGCTGAGATAGGGCACCGAGATCGAGAGGTTCTGCTGCAGCCGCTCGATCGTCCGTACCAGGCGCTGCGGCACGATCAGCCAGCCCACGCGCCAGCCGGTCATGCAGTAGTACTTGGAGAACGAGTTGACGACGATCGCATCGGGATCGGCCGAGAGCGCCGTGGTCGCCGGCTGCTCATAGGTCAGCCCGTGATAGATCTCGTCGGAGATGTACCAGAGCCCGAGCCGGCGGCATTCGGCCGCGACCGCCGCAATCGCCTCTGGCGCCATCACCACGCCGGTCGGGTTGGCCGGGCTCATCGTCAGCACTCCGGCCAGCGGCTTTTCGCGATGGGCGCGGGCGATCAGCTCCGGCGTCAGCGCGAAGCGGGTCTCCGGCCCGACCTCGATCGCCACAGGCTCGAAGCCCAGCGCGATCAGGATGTTGCGATAGGCCGGATAGCCCGGCGCCGTGATCGCGATGCGCGCGCCCGGCTGGAAACAGGCCAGGAAGGCCAGGATGAAGCCGCCCGACGAGCCGGTCGTGACGACCACGCGCTCGGCCGCCACATCGACGCCGTAAGCGTCCTGATAATGCTTGGCGATGCGAGCCCGCAGCGAATCCGTGCCCAGCGCCTGGGTGTATCCAATCCGGCCATGTTCCAGCGCCCGAGCCGCGGCGCCGCGGATCGACGCCGGCGTCGGCGCCGAGGGCTGGCCGACCTCCATATGGACGACGCTGCCGCCTGCGCGCTCGATCGCGGCGGCCTGGTTCATCACATCCATGACGATGAAGGGCTGGACGCGCGCGACGCGCTCCGCCGGCAGCATGTGCTCCTGCGGCGCGAGGCCGGGCTTCGGATCAAGGTCTGGCATCGGTTCGTCCGGACAGGGCTTATCTGCCGGCGGGCGTAGCCGACCCTTCACCAGCCCGCAACCAGTGGCAAAGCTGTGAATTGACGACCGCCCCATGACGGTCGAGAAGCTGATGGAGCTGTTGCGGCAAAGGCCGCCTCCGGTCGCGAGGCCGGAACCGAAAGGATGACGACATGGCCCTCCCCACCGTGCCCCACCGGCTGAGCAGCATGCTTCGCCCTCTGGGCCTGGCCCTCTGCCTCTGCTTCGCCGCAGCAATGGCTCCCGCGTCGGCTCAGGCTCCGGCATCGGGCCTGACGCCGGAGCAGCGCAAGGCCGTGGTCGCGCTGATTCGCGAAACTCTGCTGCAGAATCCAGAGCTGATCCAGGAGGCGATGGTCGAGCTCGAGCGTCGCAACACGATCGCCCAGGCCGAGGCGCAGCGCAGCGCCGTCACCGCCGAGAAGGCCCGCCTGATCGATCCGGCGACGTCCGCCATCGTCGGCAACCCGCAGGGCGACGTCACCATCGTCGAATTCATGGATTACAATTGCGGCTTCTGCAAAAAGGCGCTGGAGGATGTCCGGGCGCTGGCCAAGGAAGACCCCAAGCTCAAGGTCGTGATCAAGGACTTCCCGATCCTCGGCCCCGATTCGGTCGAGGCCAGCCGCGTCGCGGTCGCCGCCATGACCCAGCTCACCGGCGCGAAATACTTCGAATTTCATAACAAGCTGATGGCCACCAAGGGTCGGATCAACGGCGCCAAGGCGCTCGAAGTGGCGAAGGAATCGGGCGCCGACATCGAGCGCCTGAAGAAGGAGATGGACTCGGCCCAGACCAAGGGCGTGATCGAGGACACGGTCGCGCTCGGCGACCGGCTCGGCCTCACCGGCACGCCGGCCTTCATCCTCGGCGACGAGGTGGTCTTCGGCGCGGTCGGCCAGGCGGCCCTGAAGCAGAAGATCGACTCCGTTCGCAAATGCGGCAAGGCGACCTGCAGCGGCTGAGGTTCCCCGCGTCATTCTCGGGCTCGACCCGAGAATCTCCGGCAACGGATGCTCGGGTCGAGCCCGAGCATGACGGCAAACCCTCGCTCAGGCTTCCCCTGCCGGCCTGCAGCGTCTATGAGGGCGGCGTCTGCCGCCCCGCGCGGCGCTGGAATCAACGCGCGCCATGGTCGCCGTCCACGTTCTCAACGGTCCCAACCTGAATCTCCTCGGCACCCGCGAGCCCGCGACCTATGGCGCGGTCACGCTGGCCGGCGTCGAGGAGCGGTTGAAGGCAAAGGCGACCGCCGCCGGCGTCGAGCTCTCTTTCAAGCAGACGAACTACGAAGGCGAGTTGGTCACCTTCATCCAGCAGGCGGGTCTGGCCGGGGCCGGCGTCATCATCAATGCCGGCGCCTACACCCACACCTCCGTTGCGCTGCGCGACGCAATCAAGGGCACCGAGGCGCTGGCCATCGAGGTCCATGTCTCCAACGTCCATGCCCGCGAGGAATTCCGGCATCATTCCTACATGGCGCCGGTCTGCATCGGCGTGATCTGCGGTTTCGGCGTCGCCAGCTACGACCTTGCTTTCGACGCGATCGTGCCGCTTCTGCAGAAGCGTGCGGCAAAACCCGCGGCCTGATCCGCGGATTTCATCCACAGCGGGCGCATCCAGCGCCCCACCCAAGACCACGAAGACGGTGAACCCGCCATGGCGACCAAGAGCCCGATCGACCCTGAACTGGTGCGCGAACTCGCGCAGCTCCTGAACGAGACCGATCTCACCGAGATCGAGGTGGAGAAGGGCGATCTGCGCGTCCGCGTCGCCCGCACCATCACAGCGACTGTCCAGGTTCCCGCCGCTGCTCCGGCTCTCGCTGCCGCGCCAGCCCCGGTCGTCGCCGCGCCGGTCGATGCCAAATCCGCTGCCGCTCATCCCGGCACCGTGCCCTCGCCGATGGTGGGCACCGCCTATCGCCGGCCCTCGCCGGACGCCAAGCCCTTCGTCGAGATCGGCTCGGTCGTGAAGGTCGGTGACCGCGTGCTGCTGGTCGAGGCGATGAAGACCTTCAACGACATCGTTGCCCCGCGCGCCGGCAAGGTCGTCGCGATCATGGTCGAGGATGGGCAGCCCGTCGAATATGGCGAGCCGCTTCTGGTGATCGAGTGACCGGACCGACGAGCGGCGAACCGAAGATGTTCGACAAGATCCTGATCGCCAACCGTGGAGAGATCGCGCTACGCGTATTGCGCGCGGCGAAGGAACTCGGCATCGCCACCGTCGCGGTGCATTCCACCGCCGACGCCAACGCCATGCATGTGCGCCTCGCCGACGAGAGCGTCTGCATCGGCCCGCCGAGCGCCCGCGAGAGCTATCTCAACATCCCCGCCTTGATCGCCGCATGCGAGATCACCGGCGCGGATGCGGTCCATCCCGGCTACGGCTTCCTCTCCGAGAACGCCCGCTTCGCCGAGATCCTCGACCGCCACAACATCACCTTCATCGGCCCCAAGGCCGAGCACATCCGCAGCATGGGCGACAAGATCGAGGCCAAGCGCACCGCCAAGGCGTTGGGCATCCCGTGCGTGCCGGGCTCCGAGGGCGGCGTCACCGATGACGGCGAGGCCCTGCAGATCGCCGCCGAGATCGGCTTCCCCGTCATCATCAAGGCGGCGTCCGGCGGCGGCGGCAAGGGCATGAAGGTCGTGCGCACCGAGGACGAGATGTCCGTTGCGCTTTCCACCGCCCGCACCGAGGCCAAGGCCAATTTCGGCGACGACGCGGTCTATATCGAGAAATACCTCGAAAAGCCGCGCCATATCGAGATCCAGATCCTGGGCGACGGCAGGGGCCACGCCATCCACCTCGGCGAGCGCGACTGTTCGTTGCAGCGCCGCCATCAGAAGGTCTGGGAGGAAGGCCCCTCACCCGCGCTGAACGCCGGCGAGCGCGACAAGATCGGCAAGATCTGCGCCGAGGCGATGTCCAAGCTGCAATATCGCGGCGCCGGCACGATCGAGTTCCTCTACGAGGAGGGCGAGTTCTACTTCATCGAGATGAACACGCGCATCCAGGTCGAGCATCCCGTCACCGAGATGATCACCGGCATCGACCTCGTCAACGAGCAGATCCGGATCGCGGCCGGCGCGCCGCTCTCGATCCAGCAGAAGGATGTCGTCATCGAGGGCCACGCCATCGAATGCCGCGTCAATGCCGAGCATCACGCGACCTTCCGCCCCTCGCCGGGCAAGATCGCCTCATTCCATACGCCCGGCGGCCTCGGCGTCCGCGTCGATTCAGCTGCCTATCAGGGTTACACGATCCCGCCGCATTACGATTCGCTCGTCGGCAAGCTGATCGTGCATGGCCGCAACCGGGCCGAATGCCTGATGCGCCTGCGCCGCTCGCTCGACGAATTCGTCGTCGACGGCGTCGATACGACCCTGCCGCTGTTCCGGACCCTCGTCCGCAACCAGGACATCCTGAACGGCGACTACAACATCCACTGGCTCGAGAAATTCCTCGCCGCCGGCGGCATGGACGAGCCCAGCGAGGGCTGAGCCCCTTCCGTCGCGGTCGGGCTTGGCCCGACCATCNNGATGGTCGGGCCAAGCCCGAGCATGACGCTCATCTCCGTTTGACTCAGCGTTCGTCCCGCGCTCCCCTGCCCCGATGAAGGCCCGCTCCATTCCCGTCCGCTCGCCCGAGATCACGCCCGAGATCATGCTGCGCGCCTATACCGCCGGCATCTTCCCAATGGCGGAGGCGGCGGATGACCCCAATCTGTTCTGGGTCGAGCCGGACATGCGCGGCGTCATCCCGCTCGACCGCTTCCACCTGTCGTCGCGGCTCGCCCGCACGGTGCGCTCCGACCGCTTCGAGATCAGGATCGATACGGCCTTCGAGGCGGTTATCGCGGCCTGCGCCGAGGCCAGGGCCGACCGGCCCGACACCTGGATCAACGCCCGCATTCGCGAGATCTTCGGGGCGCTTTTCGCGCTCGGCCATGTCCACACCGTCGAATGCTGGCAGGATGACCATCTTGTCGGCGGGCTCTACGGCATGTCGCTGGGCGGCGCCTTCTTCGGCGAGAGCATGTTCCACCGCCAGACCGACGCCTCGAAGGTCGCGTTGGTCCATCTCGTCGCCCGGCTCAGGCATGGCGGCTACCGCCTGCTCGACGCGCAGTTCCAGACAACGCATCTCGCCCAGTTCGGCACGCAGGAAGTTCCGCGCGCGGCCTATCAGGGCCTGCTCGAGCGCGCGATCGCCGTGCCGGGCAACTGGGAAGCCTGGCCGTCCGGACAGCACATCGGCGGAGCCCAGGCACTGGCCGCGCTCGCAACGGCCTGAGTCACAGGCTCAGTTGCCGCCGGTGGGATCCCGCCCGGGATTGGTCGGGAAGAAGCGCTGCCGCGGCGCCTGTGGCGGCGCCACCGGCACGCCGCGCGGCGGCAGGACGTCGATGCGCTGGCCCGGCGGCGTGAGGATGTCGCCACGCCCTCCCGGCGGCAAGCCGGGTTGCTGGTTGACATCGCGCGCCGGAGCGGTGCGTGGCCGGCGCGGCTCTTCCGCGACCGGAGCCTCCAGCTCCTTGGGATCGACCACCAGCTCCGTGCCGCCTTTGCAGTCGGTTAGCCAGACATCGTAGATCGCGTGCTCGACGCCGTGCAGGCCGGGGCTCGACGCATACATCCAGCCGGTGAAGATGCGCCGGTACTCGTTGTTGAAGGTGACCTCGTCGACCTCGGTGAAGGTCGTGGTCTGAGGCGCCTCGGTCGGCGGTCGCGTCCAGCAGACCCGCGGCGTCAATTGCAGCGCTCCGAACTGCACGGTCTCGTCGACCGCGACCTCGAACGAAATGATCCGGCCGGTGATCTTGTCGAGCCCGGCGAACACCGCCGTCGGATTGCGGATGCGGTCTGCCGCCGCCGGCCCGGTCAGGGCGAGCGACACAAGCGTGGTCGAAACCAGGCCAGCCAGGACGGAACGACTATGGGGCGAGCGCATGGCAGCTAGCGAATCTCTGCAGGAGCGCGGCGAAGCCGCGACGGCGCGCAGTAACACGTCAATCGCAGCGGAAAAAGGGCGCGGAGAAAGCATCGCTACCCGTGCCGCCTGGGAGCGCCTCAGCGTCCCGGCGTCCAGGCTTCGTAGTCGCCGGTTGCGGCCGGGCGCTCGCCCTCGGCCAGCGTCGAGCCCTTGGGCCGGTAGGCCAGCGCCGTACCGGTCCAGTTCTGCTGATGCGGCATCTGCCACTCGCGCGGCTGGTAGCGTTCCTCGGACGGAGCGACATCGACGGTGTGATGCAGCCAGCCGTTCCAGCCGGATGGGATCTTGGAGGCCTCGGCCTCGCCGTTATAGACAACCCAGCGGCGCTGGATGCCGAGCGCCTTGTCCTTCACCCCGCCCTTGGTGCGGTAATAGACATTGCCGAATTCGTCGGCGCCGACCCGCTCGCCGAAGCGCCAGGTGTGGAAGCGCGTGCCGATGGTCTGGCCGTTCCACCAGGTGAAGATCTGCAGCAGCCAGGGTTTCATGAGAATGCGCCCGTCGCGATCAGTTTTGTCTGCGCGACTTATGAAGATGCGTGACCGCACTGTCCAGCCTGCCGGGCGCGGGAGCGCAGCCGGCAGCGCCGGGAAACATGACCGCCACGATTCGGCCTCGATTCGAATGGGCCTCTCCGCAGGCGCTGCCCAGCCCATCGCCACATGCTTTCAAGCACTTGCCCGCGCCGGCGCAGACGCAGCCTTCAGGCCTGTCCGCGGCGACCGCCGCAGTGACGTTTCGTTAACCGCGATCGCCGGCATTTGAGGGATTTATTCGGCCCGGGATTGTGGCAGTCTCGCAGCACTCGCGGAATCCTCCCGTGATTCCCAAGGCTTAGCCGGCGCCTTGAAACTTATCCCCGCTACTCACACCTACCCACCAGATGTCGTGCCCACAGGTTCTGCATGGCACTAATCCTTGACGCCAACAGGCGTCTGGGTTAGGTTTTGACAGTCGCGTGACGGCCGGTGGAAACGCCAATCGACACCCGCAAAGAGTTCCCAGAGGGGTCGAGGCGATCACCACGCGGCATGCCGGAAACGGCGGCAGCGAGAGGTTGTCTGCGGACTTTTTTGGCCGCAACCGGACGAAGCGAGGCGGGTTACAACGCCAAGACGTCCACGGGGCATCAAACCGAGTTGGCTGACATCAGGAGCCGGTGATCAACCGGCCGCGCGCGGCGTATTTACGCCCACGGCAGATTTTAAGGGACGACGATCATGCGCATCGAGCGCCGCTACACCTCAGCCGGCCAGTCGCCTTACGCCGCGATTCCCTTCCGATCCGCCGTCAGCGAGATTCGCAATCCCGACGGCTCGATCGTGTTCCGCCTGGAAGGCATCGAGGTGCCCGATTCCTGGTCGCAGGTCGCCAGCGACGTGCTCGCGCAGAAGTATTTCCGCAAGGCCGGCGTCCCCGCCGCGCTGAAGAAGGTCGAGGAGAACGACGTTCCCTCCTTCCTCTGGCGCGCGGTGCCCGATGAGGCCGCTCTCGCCAAGCTTCCCGAAAAGGAGCGTTACGGCTCCGAGATCTCCTCCAAGCAGGTCTTCGACCGGCTCGCCGGCTGCTGGACCTATTGGGGCTGGAAGGGCGGCTACTTCACCTCCGAGGAGGACGCGCAGGCTTTCCATGACGAGCTGCGCTTCATGCTCGCCACCCAGCGCGTCGCGCCGAATTCGCCGCAATGGTTCAACACCGGCCTGCACTGGGCTTATGGCATCGACGGGCCAAGCCAGGGCCACTTCTACGTCGACTTCAAGACCGGCAAGCTGGTCAAGTCGAAGTCGAGCTATGAGCATCCGCAGCCCCATGCCTGCTTCATCCAGGGCGTGCAGGACGACCTCGTCAACGAGGGCGGCATCATGGACCTCTGGGTCCGCGAAGCCCGCCTGTTCAAATACGGCTCCGGCACCGGCTCAAACTTCTCGCTGCTGCGCGGCGAAGGTGAGAAGCTCGCCGGCGGCGGCCGCTCGTCGGGCCTGATGTCCTTCCTCAAGATCGGTGACCGCGCGGCCGGTGCTATCAAGTCGGGCGGCACCACGCGCCGCGCCGC
Source organism: Hyphomicrobiales bacterium (assembly GCA_900470775.1). Lineage (GTDB taxonomy): Bacteria > Pseudomonadota > Alphaproteobacteria > Rhizobiales > Beijerinckiaceae > Allobosea. The sequence goes on from UCBZ01000042.1 coordinate 84,662, forward strand.
CAAGATGGTCGTGGTCGATGTCGACCACCCCGACATCGAGACCTATATCGACTGGAAGGTGAAGGAGGAGCAGAAGGTCGCCGCCCTCGTCACCGGCTCCAAGACCGTCCAGAAGCATATGAAGGCCGTGCTCAAGGCCTGCGTGAACTGCGAGGGCGAAGGCGATGCCTGCTTCGACCCCGAGAAGAACCCTGCCCTGAAGCGCGAGGTCAAGCTCGCCCGCAAGGCGATGGTGCCCGACAGCTACATCAAGCGCGTGATGCAGTTCGCGAAGCAGGGCTACACCGACATCAAGTTCGACATCTACGACACCGACTGGGATTCCGAGGCCTATCTCACCGTCTCCGGCCAGAACTCGAACAACTCGGTCTCGCTGACCGACGACTTCCTGCGCGCGGTGGAGACCGACGGCGACTGGAACCTGACCGGCCGCACCACCGGCAAGGTGATGAAGACGCTCAAGGCCCGCGACCTCTGGGAGAAGATCGGCTTCGCCGCCTGGGCCTCGGCCGATCCGGGCCTGCACTTCAACACCACGATGAACGACTGGCACACCTGCAAGGCGTCGGGCCGCATCCGCGCGTCCAATCCCTGCTCGGAGTACATGTTCCTCGACGACACCGCCTGCAATCTGGCCTCGGCCAACCTGCTGCAGTTCTACGATACTGAGACCAAGGCCTTCGACGTCGCCGCTTACGAGCATCTCTGCCGGCTCTGGACCGTCGTGCTCGAAATCTCCGTCACGATGGCGCAGTTCCCCTCGAAGGAAATCGCCGAGCTCTCCTATGAGTACCGCACGCTCGGCCTCGGCTACGCCAATATCGGCGGCCTGCTGATGACCATGGGGCTCGGCTATGATTCGGACGAGGGCCGCGCTCTCGCCGGCGCCCTGACCGCGATCATGACCGGCGTCTCCTATGCGACCTCGGCCGAGATGGCGGGCGAGCTTGGCCCCTTCCCCGGCTACAAGAAGAACGCCGCGCACATGCTGCGCGTCATCCGCAACCACCGCACTGCCGCCCATGGCATGGCCTCGGGCTATGAAGGCCTCGAGGTTACGCCGGTCCCGCTCGACCATGGCACGCTCGCTCGGCTCGGCGGCTCCTCGACGCTGATGTCCGAGCGCGCCCGCATCGCCTGGGACAATGCTCTGGCGCTGGGCGAGAAGCATGGCTACCGCAACGCCCAGGCGACCGTGATCGCGCCGACCGGCACGATCGGCCTTGTGATGGATTGCGACACCACCGGCATCGAGCCCGATTTCGCGCTGGTCAAGTTCAAGAAGCTCGCCGGCGGCGGCTACTGGAAAATCATCAACCGCGCCGTGCCCGACGCGCTGCGGGCGCTCGGCTACCGCGAGCACGAGATCGCCGAGATCGAGGCCTATGCCGTCGGCCATGGCACGCTCGCGCAGTCGCCCGGCATCAACCACTCGTCGCTGCGGGCGCGCGGCTTTAGCCAGGACAAGATCGACGCGATCGAGAAGGACCTTAAGGCCGCCTTCGACATCAAGTTCGTCTTCAACAAATGGACGCTGGGCGAGGATTTCCTCGTCAACACGCTGAAGGTCCCGGCCGAGAAGCTCAATGATGCGAGCTTCGAGGTGCTGCCCTTCCTCGGCTTCTCGAAGATCGAGATCGAGGCCGCCAACGTCCATGTCTGCGGCGCGATGACGCTGGAAGGCGCCCCGCACCTGAAGACCGAGCACTACAACGTCTTCGACTGCGCCAACCCTTGCGGCCGCATCGGCAAGCGCTACCTCTCGGTCGAGAGCCATATCCGCATGATGGCGGCGGCCCAGCCCTTCATCTCGGGCGCGATCTCCAAGACCATCAACATGCCCAACGACGCCACCGTCGAGGACTGCAAGAGCGCCTATATGCTCTCCTGGAAGCTGGCGCTGAAGGCCAATGCGCTCTATCGCGACGGCTCGAAGCTCTCCCAGCCGCTGAACTCGGCCCTTATCGCCGACGAGGACGACGAGGAGGATGCCGTCGAGGCGCATTACCAGCAGCCGATGGCGGCCCGCACGACGCAGCTCACCGAGAAGATCGTCGAGCGCATCGTCGAGAAGGTCATCCGCGAGCGCGAGAAGATGCCCAACCGCCGCACCGGCTACATCCAGAAGGCGGTCGTCGGCGGCCACAAGGTCTATGTCCACACCGGCGAATATTCGGACGGGCGCCTCGGCGAGATCTTCATCGACATGCACAAGGAGGGCGCCGCCTTCCGCGCGATGATGAACAACTTCGCCATCGCGGTGTCGCTCGGCCTGCAATATGGCGTGCCGCTGGAGGAGTATGTCGAGGCCTTCACCTTCACGCGCTTCGAGCCCTCGGGCTTCGTGCAGGGCAACCAGTCGATCAAGAACGCCACCTCGATCCTCGACTATGTCTTCCGCGAGCTGGCGATCTCCTATCTCGGCCGGCACGACCTCGCCCATATCGACCCGAGCGAGATCGGCCATGACGTGATCGGAGGCGGCGTCGGCCAGGACAAGGCCCCCGAGACGGTCACCCCGATCACCACGAGCCCGCTGGCCTCGACCGGCTTCCGCCGCGGCAAGCCGATGAACTTCCACGCCATCCAGGGCGGCGGCGGTTTCGCCACCGGCACCGAGACGGTGGCGCGCGGCGGCGCGACGGTGACCTCGCTGATCACCACGAGCCCGACCGCGCTCAAGGAGGAGCCGGAAAGCTACGGCGAGGCCGACATGGCCAAGCTCGGCTTCGCTGCCCCCGCTACCCAGCCCTCGGCGTCGGAGTTGCGCGCCGAAGCGATCATGAAGGGCTATGTCGGGGACAGCTGCGGCGAGTGCGGCAACTTCACGCTGGTCCGGAACGGGACGTGTTTGAAGTGCAACACGTGTGGATCCACAACCGGGTGTTCGTGAGAACTCCTTCTCGTTGACCGCTGCTGCCGCGATGTGACGAAAGCCGGGGGATCACCCCGGCTTTTTCATGAGGACGAAGCATCATCATCCATCCAGGCGAGTACAGCCCACGGAATGTCGGTTATCAGGGAAGTGGATGACGCCTGCGTCGCTACGAAAGACAGTTGAGGATGACCGTGGAAGAAGCTGCCGTTCCAAAGCGCGCCGCGCGCAAGCGTGCCGACGAAATCAAGGCGTTTCGTTGCAAGCACCTTATCGCTGTCATCGAGAACCCGGCCGATGTGAAGAACATCGGATCGGTGATCCGGAACGTGAACGCCCTGGGCGTCGAGAAGGTCTACATCGTCGATACGCGCCGATCGCTTCCTGATGACTGGCAGGATCTGCGCGATCAGAAGGCTATGTCGAAGACCTCCGTCTCCGCCGTGAAATGGACCTTCGTCAAGCGCTTCGACAGCACCGATCAATGCTTCGACTATCTCGAAGCCAAGGGCTTCACGTCGATCGTGACCTCGCCTCATGTGAAGGGCAAAGCGAGCATTTTCCTGCACGAGGGCGACTATACCAAATACACCAAGCTTGCCGTCTGGTTCGGCAGCGAGGCGATCGGCATCAGCGATCTCGCCGTCGCGCGAAGCGAAATGTGCGTCAGCATTCCGATGTTCGGCATGATCGAGAGCCTCAATCTCGGGACGAGCTCTGGAATTGTTCTCTACGAGGTCGCAAAGCAGCGCCGCGAATATCAAAGCAAATACATCTGGCGTAACAAGAAGGGCGAGCGCTCGGTCCCGCTGCCGACCGTCATGACGCCGGAAACATAGCGCGGCGTCGCCGTTACACGCCTGTCAGCATCAAATCGAGCGCCGCCGTGATGACATAGTGCTCGCTCGCCAGACTCGAGACAGGCCGCCCCAACAATCCGCGCCTGATCCCAACGATCTCCGTTGGAACCAGTACGACCCTTGATGCCGGCGATCTCAAATTCCGGATTCAGCCGCCGGATCGGCGTGACGCGCTCGATGCGCCGCAATGGCGCGATCACGCAGGTGTCGAGCGAAGCCAGCAGGTCGGATTGCAGCTTGATGACGAAGGGATAATCCCGCCGCATGCGCTCGCCGGGATGCTCATGCACATCGTACTGCGCCACGGCGCTACCAGCCCCTGAACTCGTCCGAGAATAACCCCTGCTCCGCCGTCCAGGCATTCTGCGCCGCGATCGCCTCGCGGTTCTCGTCGAGCCAGGCTTGCGCCTCCTCCTTGACGATCCGGGCGCGCAACGCCTCTTCGGCCACCGCAGAGACATTCACGCCATAAGTGCGCGCCTTATCGACGAGATCGGCGTCGAGCGAGAGATTCATCGGGCGCTTGGCGGATACGCGGCTCATGCGCCTCATCGAGGCACATCAGGGAGCCAAAGTCACCGGCGTGAATGCTCGGAACAGGCTCACCCGTGATAAAAAATACCGCTGGAATAACCCCTCTCCCGGATGGGAGGGGCCAGGGATGACTGCCCGCCGCCGATCGCCAGGGTACGACGGAGCCGCTTGAGCCCTCTATTGCAACGGCAGGCCCTCATCCGGCGCTCCGCGCCACCTTCTCCCATCCGGGCGAAGGAAGAAGGGCGTCGCAGCCCCCCTGCCCGTCATGGTCGGGTTTGCAGAGCAGGACGAAATTGCGAAGGGCAGCGCCGACACGCTTGTCTCGCCGGACAGCCAGCAAGGTCGCGACCTCGCTGATCTCGCGCGGCAGGGTGTGGACCCGGAGGCTGTCGGCATAGTGGGAGCCCGCGATGACGGCACGGGGCAGCAATGTGATGCCCATGCCCGCCGCGACACAGCCCAGCAATCCATCGAGCGTGCCGAGTTCCATCCGGTTGAAGGCAGGCAGGCCGATGCTGGCCAGCACATGCTCCAGGCGCTGACGATAGGAACAGCCGATGCGAAACATCAGCGCAGTCAAGCCATCGGACGCGGAGTGGCGCAGGGCCTCCAGCGTCTCGATGGCCGGGTCCGTCACGAGGACGAGTTCCTCGGTGAAGGCCAGGACGACATCGAGGTCCGGATGGTCGATCGGGCCCGCGACGAAGGCGCCGTCCAGCCTTCGGGCGACGACTTCATCGACCAGATGCGCGGTGGGGCCGGTCACAAGCGTGAACTTCACCTCCGGGCAAGCGCGATGAAACCGCGCGAGCAGTGCCGGCAGGCGCACGGCCGCGGTCGTCTCCATCGATCCGATCTTCAATGCGCCGCGCACCGCACCGTCGTCCCGCGCGGCTTCCTTGGCCTCGCGCAACAGGACGATCATGTTCTGGGCATAGGGCAGCAAGCGCTCGCCGGCCTCCGTGAGCATCATGCCGCGGCTTTGACGGTCGAATAAAGCGAGGCCGATCTCCTCCTCGAGCTTCTTGATGCGCGTCGTCACGTTCGACGGGACCGTGTTCAGCTCGCGGCCCGCGGCGGTGATCCGCTTGCCCCTGGCCACTTCAAGGAAGGTCCGAAGATCGACGATGTCCATGCATTGCATTCTGTTCAAGAGAATGAAGCATTCAGATTAATTCAATTCTGCAGAATATAAAGCCCTTTTACAGTGACCTACCTTGTTGGGGAAGAGATGGCGCTCACGATGGTTCTCACCTGCTCGCTCGATATCCAGCGGCCAGTCGTGCTGGCGCGCAGGGCGGCCTGATCGGGCCGGATGGATCACCGCATGCAGCTTTTCTTCAACAAGACCTCGCCTTACGCCAGGAAGGCGCGCGTTGCGGTCTTCGAGCTCGCGCTTGAGCAGCAGATCAGCTTCGTCGAGGTCGATCCCTGGGCGGAGCCCGCGGAGTTCGTGACCGTCTCGCCTCTGTCCAAGGTCCCGGCCCTGCTGCTTGCCGATGGTGAGCTGGTCACCGAAAGCGACACCATCCTGCAGGTTCTGGATGCCCTGGCGCCGAATGGGCAGCTGCTGTCGGAGGCTCCCGCTCAGCGGCGCGACGCTCTCGCCCGCGCTGCGCTCTGCCAGGGGCTGATCGATGCAAGCTTCATCACCGTGATCGAGGCGCGTCGGCCGGAGCCACAGCGCTGGCCCGACTGGGTGATGCGGCAAGAGCGGGCGATCGCGCGCACCCTGGCGTTCATCGACCGCGAGTTCAGGCTGGTGCCGGGGCGTTTCGATGCCGGTGACATCAGCCTGGCCTGCGCCCTCGCCTATCTCGACTTCCGCCTCTCGCACATCTTATGGCGCGAGCTGCATCCGCGTCTTGCGCGATGGCTCGACGACGTCTCGACCCGACCATCCATGATCGCGACACGGCCCGCATGACGTTCAGCTCCGCAACACCCTTCGCCAGCCGGCACCTTGCCGATCTCTTCAGCACGCCCGCCATGCGCGCGATCTTCGACGAGCGGCGGACGCTGCAGGCGATGCTCGACGTCGAGGTGGCGCTGGCCCGAGTCCAGGCGCGTGCAGGCCTGATCCCGGCCGAGGCGGCCGACGCCATCGCAAAGGCGGCCGATGCCGGTGCGCTCGATCTCGACGAACTGGCCGCAGGTACGCTTCGGGCGGGGCTTCCCATCGTCAATCTCGTCGAGCAGTTCATCCGGTTCACGGGACCGGCCTATGGCGAGTTCGTCCATTGGGGCGCGACCAGCCAGGACATCATGGACACGGCTCTCGTCCTGCAACTCCGTGATGCCCTGGCGCTGGTCGAGCAGGACCTCGACCAGCTGGCGCAGGCCGTGGCCGAACTCGCGCGTCGCGAGCGCGACACGGCCATGGTCGGCCGTACCAAGCTCCAGCACGCGCTGCCGATCACGTTCGGCTTCAAGGCCGCGGTTTGGCTGTCCGGCCTGATGCGCCATCGCCAGCGCCTGGCCGAGCTCAAACCGCGCCTGCTGCAGGTGCAGTTCGCTGGAGCTGTCGGCACCCACGCCGCGCTTGGCGCCGATGGCCCCAGGATCTGCCAGGCCCTGGCTGAAGAACTCGGGCTGGCCCGACCGCTCATCGCCTGGCATGCCGTGCGCGACACGCTGGCGGAAGCCATGACCGTCCTCGGTCTGCTTTCGACCAGCCTCAGCAAGATTGCCGGTGACATCGCGCTGATGGCGCAGACCGAGGTCGGCGAGGCGCTGGAGCCGGGCGGTCCGGGCCAGGGCGCCTCCAGCACGATGCCGCACAAGCGCAACCCGATCACCTGCGAAAGGATCCTGAGCAGCGGCCTCGCCTTGCGTCGTCTCGTGGGCGCGTTCCTGGATGCCTCCATCCACGATCATGAGCGTGCGACAGGCCCCTGGCAGGCCGAATGGCTTCTGCTGCCGGAAGCCTTCCTGTTGATCTCCGGCTCGCTGAAGGCCTGCCTGACCCTATGCTCCGGTCTAAAGCTCCAGCCCGACGCGATGCGGGCCAATCTCGACCGGACGCAGGGGCTGATCGCTGCCGAGCAGGTGATGATGACGCTCGCGCCGCTTATGGGCCGGCATCATGCTCACGACCTCGTCGGCGAGGCATGTCGGAGCGCGGTTTCCTCTCACTCCTCGCTGGCCTCGGCGCTGGCGCGCGACCCTGCCGTCACGAACCTCCTTACCCCCGAGCAGATTGAATTCGCCGCCGACCCGGGCCGCTACACCGGGCTGGCGGGCGAAGAAGTCGACCGCGTCCTGCTCGCCTGGTCGCAAGCATCTCACAGCTGATTCCGCCGAGCTTCGACCATCGTTCAACAGGGAAGGCCGAGATCATGAAGCGTGTTTTGACGACGTGTCTGATAATCGCCGCAGCGCAGGCATTCGTCTCTTCAGGCAATGCCCAGACCCCCTATCCGAACCGCCCGATCAGTCTGGTGGTTCCCTTCGCGGCAGGCGGTCCGAACGACGTCATGAGCCGCATTGTGTCCGAGCATATGTCTCGCACGCTTGGGCAGCCCATCATCATCGAGAACGTGGCCGGTGCGGGCGGCACGACGGGATCGGGCCGCGTCGCCCAGGCGCAGCCCGATGGCTACACCCTCGTCAGCGGCCATGTCGGCACCCATGCCGCAGCTCCGGCGCTCTATCCAAACCTCCGCTACGACCCCGTGAAGGACTTTACGCCGGTGAGTGTGGTCGCGGAAACGCCCATCGTGATTGCGGCGAAGCGTGACTTCCCGGCGTCGTCTCTCCAGGGTTTTGTCGATATTGCCAGGCAACGCGGCGCGGCGCTCACGCTGGGCCATGCGGGCGTTGGCTCGATCAGCCACATCAGCTGCCTGCTGCTCATGACGACCTTGAATCTGAAGCCGACCGAACTGCCCTATCGCGGCTCCGCGCCCGCCATGACCGATCTCGTCGCGGGGCAATACGATGTCACCTGCGCTCTGCTTGTCGATGCCCTGCCATTCGTCAGCGGCGATCACCTGCGGTTCCTCGCCGTCTCCGCGTCCGCGCGCGTGCCTCAGCTCCCGGCGACGCCGACGGCCGCCGAAGCCAACCTCCCGCAATTCGTCGCCTCCAGCTGGTTCGCCTTCTATCTGCCGCGCTCGACGCCAGCCGATATCCGGGATCGGCTGGCCAGTGCCGTCAATGCCGCCCTCAACGATTCGACCGTACGGACCAGGTTGGAAGCAGCAGGGCTCATTCTCCCCACCCCGGATCAGCGCGGCCCCGATGCACTGGCAAGACGGATGGTCGAAGAAATCAGCAAGTGGAAAGACATCATCACGAAAGCCAACGTTCAGCTGAACTAGGCTCCTCTACCGCCGCTTCCCCCTCGCCCCCTTCATCTCCGGGGTCTTGGCCTTGTTCTCCGCATCGAGCTTGCGCCAGCGCGCCAGCCGTTCGGGGTCGATGCGACCGTCCTTGACCGCCTCCTGCACGGCGCAGCCGGGCTCGTGCTCATGGCTGCAGTCGCGGAAGCGGCAAAGATGCGTGAGCTCGCTGATCTCGGCGAAGAGTGTTTCGAGGCCCGAGGCCGCGTCGCTGACATGGAGGGTTCGCATGCCCGGCGTGTCGATCACCCAGCCGCCGCCGGCGATGGCGTGCAGCGAGCGCGAGGTCGTGGTGTGGCGGCCCTTGGCGTCATGGGCGCGGATGTCGCCGGTCTCCTGCTGTTCGCCGTCGTCGGTGCCGGCCAGCGCATTGACCAGCGTCGACTTGCCGACGCCCGACGAGCCGACGAGCGCGACGGTCCGCCCCGCGCCGCACCAGCGCGCAAGACTTGAGGCGACATCCGCGCCGCGCGGATTCACGATCTCGACGCTCAGGCCCCGCTGGAGGGCTGCCGCCTGCCCCCGATAGCTCTCGACGTCGTCGACGAGGTCGGCCTTGGTCAGAAGGATCACCGGCTCGGCGCCGCTCTCGTTCGCCAGCGCCAGATAGCGCTCCAGCCGCGCCACGTTGAAATCCGCATTGCAGGAGGTGACGATGAACAGCGTATCGATATTGGCGCCGGCGAGTTGCGGCGTCTTGCTGCCCTCGACGCGACGCGCCAGCACGGTTCGACGCTCCAGCAGGCGGCGCAGCAGATGCGTCTCCGGCTCGATCAGGACCCAGTCGCCGACCGTGTAGTCGCCGGTGTTGGTATGAACAGGCAATTCCAGCCGGACCGGTCCGTCCTGCGTCATCGCGCTCATCCGGGCACGATGCACGGTGGCGATGCGGGCGGGCAGCAGCCCGGCCTCCTCAGGCTCGCATTGATCGGCGAAGAAATCCGACCAGCCCAGCGCGGCCAGCGTCAGCGGGGCATCGTCGCGCTCGGTGGCGGTCACAAGCAAAGCTCGTCGTTCTGCGTCGTCATGCCCAGCGATAGAGCGGGGTTCGGCCCGGCTGGCAAGCGGGCGATTGCGACCTGGCCCTATAAGCCCCGCGAATACCCGGCGCGAACAGATCATAGCCCCTGCGTCGGCGACGGCTCGCCGCGCGCCCAAGGTTTGTTATGGTCGCGTCGCGTTGGCCCTTGCGCCACCCTGAATTCGCCACGCCCGCCAGGAGAACACGATGACCACGCAACCTTATGATCTGGTCATCCGCAGCGGCACGGTCGGGACATCCTCGGGCAGCTTCATGGCCGACGTCGCGATCTCAGGCGGCACTATCGCGGCGATCGGCACAGGGCTCGGCAAGGGCGCGCGCGAGATCGACGCGACCGGCAAATTCGTGCTGCCGGGCGGCATCGACACCCATGCTCATGTCGAGCAGGTCTCGGCCGGCGGCCTGCTCAATGCCGACACCTTCGAGAGCGCCACGACCTCGGCGGCCTTCGGCGGCAACACCACGCTGGTGTCCTTCGCCGCCCAGCATCGCGGCCTCGACCTGCGCAAGGTCGTCGACGACTATGCGGCGCTGGCGAAGCGCGGCGCGTTGATCGACTACGCCTTCCACATGATCGTCGCCAATCCCGATAAGAAGACGATCGAGCAGGACCTTCCGGCGCTGATCAGGGAGGGCCACGCCTCGATCAAGGTCTTCATGACCTACGACCTGATCAAGGTCGACGACGAGCCGCTGCTCGATTTGATGCTAACGGCGCGCCAGCATCGCGCCCTGATCTGCGTCCATGCCGAGAACCACGGCATGATCTCCTGGATGGGCAGGAAGCTTGTCGAGCGCGGCTACACTGCGCCAAAATTCCACGCCATCAGCCATCCGCGCGGCTCGGAATCGGAGGCCTTTACCCGACTGATCACGCAGGCCGCGCTGATCGACCAGCCGATCATGATCTTCCACGTCTCGACCGCCGAGGGCGCCGCCGTGATCCGGCAGGCGCGCGGACAGGGTCTCAAGGTCTTCGCCGAGACCTGCCCGCAATATCTCTTCCTGACCAAGGCCGACATCGACAAGCCGGGCATGGAGGGCGCCAAATGGATGTGCTCGCCGCCGCCGCGCGAAACCTCGGACCAGGATGCGCTCTGGCGGGCGCTCGCGCTTGGAGACATCCAGACGATCTCGTCGGACCATGCACCCTATCGCTTCGACGAGACCGGCAAGCTCTCGGCCGGGCCCGACGCCACCTTCAAGCAGATCGCCAACGGCCTGCCGGGGCTGGAAACCCGCCTGCCGCTGCTCTTCGACGCACTGGTCTCGAAGGGCCGGCCGGAATTCGCGGGTCGCGGGCTGGAAGCCTTCGTCGATCTGACCGCGACCGCGCCCGCCAGGATCTACAACCTGCCGGGCAAGGGCGCGATCCAGCCTGGCTACGATGCCGACATCGCGATCTGGGACCCGACACGCGAAGTCACGATCACGGACGAGGCGATGCACGACCTCACAGGCTTCACGCCCTTTGCCGGCTACAAGGTCACGGGATGGCCCGAGACGGTGATCCGGCGCGGTGAGGAGATCGTCAGCGATGGCACGCTTCACGCCGAGCCCGGCTCCGGCCGCTGGCTGTCCCGCACCGGCGGCCCGGCCGCCGAGCCGACCGGCAAGCTCGTGTTGGAAATGGACCCGTCACGGAATTTCGGCGCGACGATTCTGTGAGCCTCTTCGCTGGTCCTCGGAAACACTCCGTCATCCTGGACAAGCTGCGAAGCAGCGCAGCTCCGGGATCCATCGTAGGGTACGACATCGCCCTATGATGGATCCCGGTCGTCGCTTCGCTCCGTCTAGGAAGACGGCGAGGGTCGAACGCTGACATCGAAGCTCACCCCTCCGGCACCCACGGCACCAAGCGCAAAATATTGCCGCCGAGTTGCGCGAAGGCGCGCTGGCGGCAGGAGAACACGATGATCTGCTGGTTGCTGGCCTGCCGGTGCAGCGCGTCGAACATGCGCTCGATCCGGTCGTCGTCGGAATAGACCAGCGCATCGTCGAGGATGACCGGCGTCGGCTGGCCGTCCTTGGCCAGAAGCCGCGCGAAGGCGAGCCGCGTCAGCACGGCAAGCTGCTCGCGCATGCCGCCGCTGAGCACGCCGACGGGCTCCTCCAGCCCGTTGCGGCTGACGGTGCGCGGCAGCAGCGTCTCCTCGTCGAAGGTCACCGTGGCATCCTCGAAGAGCAGGCCGAGCAGGGGCCGCAACTCGCCCATCACCGGCGCGAAATAATGGTCGCGCGCCTCGGCCCGGGCCGCCTCCAGCGCGTCGCGCAGGCGGGTGAGCAGCGCGACCTCACGCTCCAGCCCGGCGAGCCGCTTCTGCGCCGCCGCCAGCTTGTCGCTCGCCTCCTGCCAGGCCTCCTCGATCGCGTCATTGGACCGCGCGCCGATCAAAGCATTCAGGCCTGCCGCTTCCTCGCGCATCGTCGCGATTTCGGCAGCGGCGGCATCGACCACTGAGCGCATTCGCCGGAATTTCGCCTCGGCACCAGCCAGATCGGTCGCGCCGGCGCGCAATGTCTCGACCTGCGCCTGCGCCGCAGAGAAGACCGCATCCGCCTCGGCCAGCGCCGCCGCAAGCTGCATGTCCAGCGCTTGACGCCCCTCCTCCGCTCCGAGCATGGCGGCCAATCCGGAAAGCTCGGAGGCCACGCTCGCCAGAGCCCGCTCGGTCGAAACGACCAGGGCACCGGCAGCGTCGCGGGCGGATTGCGCCTCGCGCTGGGCGTTGCGCGAGGCGGTGACGCGCGCTTCCGCCATTGCCAGCGCGCCGCGCACCGCCTCGGGATCGCCCTTGACCTCGACCGAGCCGGCGCTTTGGGCCTCCAACCGTGCAATCGTCTCCCGTAGGGCTGCAAGCCCATCCGGCGCGAGCAGGGCAAGCCGCTGCTGAGCCAGACCCAACCGGCCGGTCAGATCACGAATGGCGCTCTCGCGCTGGCGCGCTTCCACCAGGCTGCCGACGCCGAGCGTGGCGAGCAACGCCCTGCATCGCGCCTCGGCCTGAGCCAGTTCGTCATGCCCGTCCCGGCCATGCGGCAAAGTCAGCGTCAGCCGCCCGACGCCCTCGATCTCCAGCCCGGCACTGCGCGTCAGGGAGCGTTCCTCGCCATCGCCCAGCGCCACGCCGTCGAGCCCGACCGCGCCTGTCACACCCGCGCGATAATCGACCCGCAGCAGCGGCACGCGGGCCGCGACCACAGCCCGCAGCCCGACAAGTTCGGTTTCGATCGCCTCCAATTGCTTCACAGCGTTCGCCGGTAGCGCGATGGCCTTGAGCTCGGCCTGGATCGCCTCGACCTCTGCGCGCCCCGCTTCCGCCTTGGCATGGGACTGCAGGAGACCGGCAAGATGCTCGGCGGCGTCGCGAGCCCGCAGCGATTTCTCGAGCCGGCTCAGCAGATCGCGCGCTTCACGCTCTTCGCGTTCGGCCGTGTCGACTGCCGTGGCAGCGACCTGCCCGGCTTCGCTCGCCGCACGCTGCCGCGCCTGCGCCTCGTCGCGCTTGCGCCTGCCATCGGTATCGAGATCGCGCAGCACGGCAAAACGCGCCCAATTCCTGCAATGGCTGTCGAGAGCCTGTCTCGCCGCATCGAGGCGGTTGCGCGCCAGCGCCACCTCGACCTCGGCGGTCTTTAGCGCCTCGCCATGCGCCCGCGCCGCTGTCAGCGCGGCCTCGGCTTGCGTGACCTCGCGCAGGCGCGTCGCCTGCTGCTCGGGGTTTTCCAGTTCGGCCAGCCGGGCGCGTAGCGACCGGCGCTTGTCCAGCGCCTCGCGCAGCTCGCGGACCTCGGCCGAAAGCCGCCGCTCGGTCTCGACCAGCCGGTCGCGCTCCTCGATCGCCTGCGCATAGGGGCCGCCGGCCTTGGGCCGTCCGGTCGCCGTGACCAGCCGCGATAGCTCCTCCTCGCAATCGGCGACCGCCTGCGCCATGCGACGCCCGCCAGTCAGCGATTCGACCTCGCCCTGAACGGAGGTCAGCACGGATTCGCGCGCCCGCTTCTCGCCTTCCTCGTCGCTCTTGGCGCGGCGCTCGATGCCGGTGATGCCCTGCCGAACCCAGAGCAGCCCGGCCGGGCCGGTGGTGCCGCCCTGGACGAGGTTTGCGATGAAGCGCTCGGCCTCGTCGGCCTGCGCTACGAGGCGCCCGGAGCCGAGCTCGCGCACCATCGCGCGCCGGCCGCCATAGAACTGCTTGGTCAGCCGGAAAGCCCCCTGCCCGGTCAGGATATCGGCCTCGACCAGCGGGTTGCCGCCGCTATAGGGCCGCAGGCCCTGCACCGCGCCCGGCGTGCCGCTATGCGGCTGGAAGAACAAGGCGTGCAGCGCATCGAAGCAGGTCGATTTGCCGAATTCATTGACCGCGCAGAGCACATTGACGCCGTCGCCGATGCCCTCGACGGCGACGCCGCGCCCGGCGAAACGCCGGACATTGTGCAGCCGCAGCGCCGTCAGCTTCATGACGGCATGCCCTCGCAATAGGAGAACAGCCTGACCAGCGCGTCGCGCGCGGCCTGGCGCTCGCCGGCGGCGCGGCTTTCATCGAGGCTCTCGGCCAGCAGCCTATCGGCGGCGTGGCGCAGCGCACCGGCCCGGTCGATGGCGTCGAGATCCTCGCTCTCGCAATCGGTCGCCAAGCCTTCAGTCTCCAGCACGAGATGGGCAAATTCGGGCGTAACCGCCGCGACGGCTGCATCGAGCCCGGCGCGCGCCTGCGGTCGCAGCCGCCCCGTGGCGACAACGCGCAGCAGGCTTTGCCGGCGCAGGCTCCCCGATGGCAGCCGCTCCGCCAGAACGGCTGCCGCATCGTCGCCGGAGAGCAGATCCAGCGGCAGGGTGCGCCAGTCGAAGCTGCCGGTCTCGACCGGAACCACCTCCGGCGCGGCGCCGGGACCGGCGAGCGAAACCAGCAGCGCCCTGCCTGGCTCGTCATGCTTGAAACGGTCGGGCTCCGGCGCGCCGCTATACCAGCTTCGGGCATTGACCCGCATCTGGCCGTGCCAGTCGCCCAGCGCGAGATAGTCGAGCCCGGAGCGCGCGGCACGGTCGGGCGCGATGATGTCGAGCCCGACGCCATCCTCGGAGAAGCTCTGGATCGCGCCATGGGCCAGCCCGATCCGCAGCGCGCCTTCCGGCGTCGCGGCCCGGTCCATCCAGTCGGTCAGGTCGCGACCGGGGCGACGCGTCGTGCAAGGCGCCGGCAGGAGCATGATTCCGGGCTCCAGCTCGATCGGTTCGGGCTCCGTTGCAAGCAGAACATTAGCCGGCAATGCAGCGCGGGCGGCGGCCCATAATTCGTCGGCCAGCAGCGAATCATGATTGCCGGGCAACATGATCCAACGCAGCGGCGCATGGCCGGCCATGGCGGCAAGCGCCTGGCGCAGCATGGCAGGGCTCGGCGTCTCCGTATCGAAGCAGTCGCCGGCCAGCAGGATGGTGCCCGCCTCGCCCGCCCGCGCCTGCACCGCCAGCCGGTCGAGCACGGTATGGCGCGCATCGCGCAAGCGGCCGCGCAATTCCTCCGGCATCGAGCCGAAGCGCTTGCCGATATGCAGGTCGGAGGAGTGGATAAAACGGAACATGGCGCCTCGTGCCGAGTCGGACCGAAATCCGCATCCTCTTCATCAGCACAGCGCGGGCTGTTCGCCAAGGCGGGCGCCGGTTCGACGGCACCTCCGGCAGCGCCCGGCATGATCATGACAGCGAGGATTGTCCCGGAGGGATCAGGACCAGGCAAAAAGCGGAGTCAGCGTGGCCGTGCCCAGTTCGGAGTTGAAGCCTCTCCGATCCTCCAGCCATGCCAGAGCCCGCTCCTTGGTCGCGAATGCTCGGCGGCGCTGGTCGAGGCCGTCGAGCCAGGCAATGACCCAGGCCGCCGGCGGGCGAGCCACGGACTGCTTCAGATCATTCACCAGATCCTCGTGCTCCTTGAGCGGCTCCAAGGCTTCGATCGCGCGCAGCAGCAAAGCTGCATGAGCGTCCGGGCCTGCGTCGGTAACGGATGCTTTTTCCAGCACGGCGTTTTGCATGAGATCGTGTCCGCCAAGATCAATCGTATCTGCCTGTGCTTTGGCCAGCCAGGTTGAGAGCCAACCCGACATCCCGCCGCCAACCAGGGGCTCAAGCTTGCCCTTGTCGATGCCATCTGCCCTGCGGATATCGACAGCTTCGTCGGGATGATCACCTCGGCCTGGCAATAAGATAAGCCGCCACCGCGAGTTCAAGAGCGGCTCGTTCTCGGCCCAATGAGGATTTCTCGGCAGCGCCTTCCAGAAAGCGCAGGCGCGTAATCGCTTCGCGAAACTCGCGCGCCGTGGAGATCTCGACGACGGGATTTCGAAGGGCCTCGACTTGGTTTTTCTGGTCCATGGCACGCCTCCATCGAGATATTACGCCCGCCCAAGGCGGGGCAAAATATCAAATGATGGAGGCCGTCCGCTCCGGGCTCGCCCTGTTGGGATGTCCTTGCAAAGCGCAATCTGCCAGGATCACGCCTCGATGTAATGCGGCACGAAGCGCGACGTGTTCTTGGTGATCGGCGAGGCGTCCTCGCGGATGCAGAGGCCGCAGGCCTGAGAGGCGACGAGCCAGGAACCGAGAACGGCATACTGGCCGGCCGATCCGAACAGGTTCTGCGCGGCATCCTGCAGGATGAAGCCTTCGGCGCCATAGGGACCGTCATCGCTGTCGACCACCTTGCCGCGTTCCAGCAGGGTGATGTTGGCGCCTTCGCGCGAATAGAGCGGCTTGCGGACATGGCGCGGCGACAGACTCGCGCAGCGCGGATCGCCCTCGAAGAAGGCCGGCAGCAGGTTCGGGTGGCCGGATTCCATCTCCCAGAGAAAAGCGAGCAGGCCCTTGTTGGAGAGGATGGCCTTCCAGGGCGGCTCGATGAACTGGCAGCGCGAGGTGGCGAGGTTCTTGGCGTAGCTCTCGCGGAACAGCCATTCCCAGGGATAGAGCTTGAACAGGGTCTCGATCGGCTGGTTGGCGCCGTCGCAGAAGCGCCCGTCCGAGAGCAGGCCAATCTCCTCGATGAAGCTGAAGCGGGCGTCGAGCCCGGCCTGCACGGCGCAGTCCATCAGGTAGTCGACCGTACCCTTGTCCTCGTTGCTGTTCTGGACGCAGGTCAGGTGCAGCCGGTAGGGCGAGGGCTCGCGCAGATTGCCGAATGCCGCGATCAGCCGCTCATGCAGCGAATTGAACTGGTCGCATTCCGGCGGCAGCGCCCCGCGCGCCATCGCCTGTTCGAGCCAGTCCCACTGCACGACGCTCGATTCGAACAGCCCGGTCGGAGTGTCGGCGTTGTATTCCAGCAGCTTGGCCGGCCCCTTCCCGTCATAGGCGAGGTCGAGCCGGCCATAGAGATTGCGGTCGCCGCGCTGCCAGCTTTCGCGGATGAAGTCCCATTGCGCCGCCGGGATCGCGAGCCGTGTCAGGATCTCGTCATTGCCGATCGCCTTCTCGATGAAGGCGAAGCAGAGCTGCTCGATCGCGTCGGTCGGCGCTTCGATGTCGCGCTCGATCTGCTCCAGCGTGAAGGCATAGGCTGCGCTCTCGTCCCAATAGGTTTCGCCGTCGATGGTGTGGAAGGCGAAGCCGAGGCGCTCGACCTGGTCCTGCCAGTCGGGACGCGGGGGAAAGGTGACGCGGCGCATCTCAGGACGACGAGGAGGACGAGAAGGAGTGCGAGGTCGAGCCGAAGCCGCCGCGCGAGGTCGTGCTGGTGGTGCTGACGCCGCTGACGGTGCCGCTGCGCGCCACCAGGGCTGCGCCGGAGGTCGTCGAATAGGCGCGCGACGAAGAGCTGCCACGGCCACCATAGCCGCCGGAGCTGCCGCTGCTGCTCGAGGATGAGGAGCGGGCCTGCTGGCATTCCTGCGCCTGGCTGCCGGGTGGGCAGGCCTGCTGTGTCGGCGGCAGCAGCGGTTGCGCCGCGCCACCGCCCTGGCTCAGGCTGCGCGCCAGCATGATGCCGGCCAGCGCGGGCACGACGACCGCCGCCCCGTTCCAGACCGCGCTGCGGCAGGAGCCCGCGCCATATTCGGTCTCGCAGGCGCTGGTGCTGGTGAATTTCTTGGCGTCGCGCAGATGGTTGGCCGAGGCCTCGTTGAAGCGCTGCTCGCATTGGGTGGCCGAGAGCTGGCCTGCGGCGCGGCATTCGGCGAGGCTGTTATAGACGAGGCTCTCTTGCTGTTGCGTGTCGTCGCCGGAATTCGCCCATATCGTCGCGACCAGGACGACGCCCGCCGCTGCCAGGCCAATCTGGGTCGAGCGCTTCATTGCCGTCTCCCCTCAGGCCGTCATGCTGGCCGCAGCCAGCGTGCCGGAGATCACCGCAATCACCGCGAGCATGGCGGCGGATGGCAGGCGATCCTCCTCGATCTTGCGCGAGAGCTCGGGGATCAGGATGCGCGCCAGCCCATAAGCGCCGAACTGGATGATCATCGCGGCGAGCGCCCACAACACCAGATCGGGGATGCTGCTGGCCTGCGCGATCGCCTTTTCCAGGGGAATCGAGAAGCCGGTGACATTGCCGCCGAGCGCGACGGCGGCCGAGAGATTGCCGCCGCGGATCAGGGCGATCTCGTCATGCGCCGTGAGGCGAAGATAGACCGCTGCGAAACAGGCGATCAGCGCCACGCCGAGCGCGAAATAGAGCAGGAACGCGGGGAGCCCCGCCATCGAGATCGCCATCGGCCGGCCCTCGGTCTCAGTGAAGTATCATCCAATGAGACCATCGCCGTAACGATAGGTCAACGCATCCGTCGAATGCATGACGACGCCTTTGTCCGCCTGCGCTTACGCGAGGCGGCTGTTGATGAGGGGCAGCGGAGCGCCGCGAGGCGCGAGGGTAGAAGTCCGCAACCATTGAGCCAGG
>UCBZ01000096.1 GCA_900470775.1 Hyphomicrobiales bacterium
CGGCGATGGAAGAGGTCTACTGCGCCAGGCGCGGGCAAGGCGCCACCATGAACGGCCAGCCGATCAAGGTCTCGGGCGCCACCGACATCACCCGTGCCTATGTCGAGCTGGGCTGGTCGACCCGCGTGCCGGCCGAACACTATCTCGCGGTGATCGAGCGCGGCTACAAGGCTGGCGCCTCGATGAAGCGCTCGGGCTCGGGTGCGCTCGGCATCTGTCATGTCGCCATCGGTCGCAGCGAGGCCTATGCCGAACTCCACATCAATGCCTGGGACGTCGCGGCAGGCCTCGTCATCGCCAGCGAGGCGGGCGCGGCGGTCAATGATTTCTTTGCCGGCCAAGGTATCGCGAGGGGCAACCCGGTGCTGTGCTGCACGCCGGCGCTGAAAGGCGATCTGGAGGCGATCACCGGCATTCGTTAGCCAGCGCGATATGCGTTGATCTTTCGGGGAAAGTCGTCTCAGTTTCATATCAATCACAGAAGAACGAATGTTCTCATTCAGGGAGGTTACGATGCACACCAGTTCCAGGCTCAGGACGAGCCTCTTCGCGCTCGCAGCCACCGCTGCCACAGCCTTTTCCGCCGTTCCGGCCAGCGCTCAAAGTTCGCTGGTGATGTATTGCGGCGTCCAGGAGGAATGGTGCCGCGCCATGTCGAACGCCTTCGAGAAGGACACCGGCATCAAGGTCGCGATGACCCGCAAGTCGGCGGGCGAGATCTATGCCCAGCTCAAGGCGGAATCCTCCAACCCGCGCGGCGACATCTGGTGGGGAGGTACGGGCGATCCGCATCTCCAGGCGGCCGAGGAAGGGCTGACCCAGGAATACACCTCCTCCGTCAACAAGGACCTGCACGACTGGTCGCTGAACCAGTGGAAGGCCGCCAAGCAGCGCTCGATCGGCATTTATGCCGGCGCGCTCGGGTTCGGCTTCAACACCGACCAGATCAAGCAGAAGGGCATTCCCGAGCCGAAATGCTGGGCCGACCTGCTCAACGCCAAGCTGAAGGACGACGTCCAGGTCGCCGATCCCAACTCCTCGGGCACCGCCTACAACCTGCTCGCCACCGTCATCCAGCTGATGGGTGAGGACAAGGGCTTCGAGTACCTGAAAGCGCTCCACAAGAACGTCAGCCAGTACACCAAATCGGGCGCGGCGCCCGCCAAGGCTGCGAGCCTCGGCGAGACCGCCGTCGGCATCGTCTTCATCCATGATGCCGTTGTCTTCGCGGTGCAGGGCGACCCGATCAAGCCGGTCGCGCCCTGCGAGGGTACGGGCTACGAGATCGGTTCGATGTCGATCGTCAAGGGCGCGCGCAATCTCGACAACGCCCGGAAGTTCTACGATTGGGCGTTGACGCCGGCAGCCCAGGCCCTCGCCGGTCCCGCCAAGTCCTATCAGCTGCCATCGAACAAGAATTCTACGGTGCCGGCGCAGTCGCCGAAGATGAGCGAGATGAAGCTCATCGACTACGACTTCGTGAAATACGGGTCCTCGGCCGAGCGCACCCGCCTGCTCG
>UCBZ01000046.1 GCA_900470775.1 Hyphomicrobiales bacterium
GGGAGAGGGTTCCCCGCGCTATCCCGCCTCAACCGATCACCGGCACCGCCCTTCGCGCCAACGCCGCCACATCCACCGACGCCGGCAGATCGCCGAAATGACCGGACCAGCCGCCTTCCAGACGGCTCGCGACGAAGGCGTCGGCGACGACCGTCGATGCGTGGCGCAGCAGCAGGCAGGCCTGCAGCATCAGCGCCAGCCGCTCGACCAGCCGCCGTGCCTGCCCTTCGCGACGGGTGAGTTCCGGTAGCGCGGCCTCAAGCGCAACCAGCGCCGCATCGTAGCGGCGATCGGCCCCTCTGGCCTGACGCAACTCGCTCAGCAGCGCATCGAGCGCTCCCGGCTCGCGCTCCAGCGAGCGCAGCACGTCAAGGCAGATGACATTGCCCGAGCCCTCCCAGACCGAGTTCAGCGGCGCCTCGCGGTAATGCCTCGCCAGCGGGTGCTCCTCGATGAAGCCGTTGCCGCCGATGCATTCCAGCGCCTCGACGACCACGGCCGGCGTGCGCTTGGCGACCCAGTACTTCGCGATCGGCGCGCCGATCCGCGCTAGCAGCCGCTCGCTTTCGGACACCTCCTGCCGGTCCACCGCCGCAAACAGCCGAAACGCGAGCCAGGCCGCGGCCTCCGCCTCGAGGCTGAGATCGGCGATGACGTTCTGCATGATCGGCTGGTCGATCAGCGCCCGCTGGAAGGCGCGCCGATGCGTGGCGTGATGCGCCGCCTGCGCCACCGCCTGCCGCATCAGCCCGGCGGAAGCCGCCGCGATGTCGAGCCGCGTATTGTGGTTCATGCTGAGGCCCGTACGCAGCCCGCGCCCCGGCTCGCCCAGCATATGGCCGAGCGCGCCGCGAAACTCGACCTCGGACGAGGCGTTCGAGCGGTTGCCGCATTTGTCCTTGAGCCGCTGGATCGCGACGCCGTTGCGCGAGCCGTCCGGAAGCCAACCGGGCACAACGAAGCAGGAGACGCCTTCGCCGGTGCGCGCCAGCGTCAGGAAGACGTCCGAATGCGGCACGGAGAAGAACCATTTCTGCCCGCTGATCGACCAGGTGCCGTCGCGGTTGTCGCTTGCGGTCGTCTGCGTCTGCCGCAGATCCGAACCGCCTTGCGTCTCCGTCATCGCCATGCCGACGGTCGCCCCGGTCTTGGCCGCGGCCGGCCCCTGCCGCTTGTCATAACTGGCAGAGGTGACGAGGTTGCCCCAATCCGCCCAGCGCGCCGCATCCTGCTTCATCACGGGGATCGCCGAATAGGTCATGCTGATCGGGCAGCAGATGCCACTCTCGGCACCGTACCAGAGATATTGCAGACCGGCGCGCGCCACCTGTGCGCCGGGTCCCGGCCGATTCCAGCACAGCGCATGGGTCTCTTGCCCGATCGCGCGGGACATCAGCTCGTGCCAGGCCGGGTGGAAGGCGATCTCGTCGATGCGATGGCCGAAGCGGTCATGCGTGCGCAGTTCCGGCGTGAAGCGGTTGGCCAGCCGGGCCAGTTCCTGGACCTCGGCCGAGCCGACGCTGCGCCCGGCCTCGTGCAGGCGCTCGCCCGCCCAATCGGCCTCGAAAGCTGCCATCGCCGCGGGCAGCACAGGATCGGCGGCATAGGCATCGTAATCGGCCAGCGGCGGAACCTGGTTGGTGACCTCCCAGGCCGGCATGGGATCAATGCGGCTCGCCATGCTGAATCTCCTCCCGTGAAAGGGCGCAATCGTCGACCGAAGCCCCTATATTGACGTGAGAACGAATCACGATCGAGTACGCTGCCCCTTGTCCGACCCGAGCACCACCTCAGCCCCCCTGCCCCGCCCCGGCGGCCTTGCCGCGCGCGCCGCCGCCGCGCCCGCCGCGAGCTATCTGTCCGGGCTGAACCCCGAGCAGCGCCAGGCGGTCGAGGCAACGGACGGCCCTGTGCTGGTGCTCGCCGGCGCCGGCACCGGCAAGACCCGCGTGCTCACCACCCGCATCGCCCATCTGATCGCGACCAACCGCGCCTACCCCTCGCAGATCCTCTCCGTCACCTTCACCAACAAGGCGGCGCGCGAGATGAAGGAGCGCGTCGCCCATCTCGTCGGCCCGGTCGCCGAGGGCATGCCCTGGCTCGGCACCTTCCACTCGATCTCGGCCAAGATTCTGCGCCGCCACGCCGAACTGCTCGACCTGCGCTCGGACTTCACCATCCTCGATACCGACGACCAGATCCGGCTGATGAAGCAGGTGATCGCGGCCGAGGGCATCGACGAGAAGCGCTGGCCCGGCCGCATGCTGGCGGGCTTCATCGATAGCTGGAAGAATCGCGGGCTGGCGCCCAAGGACGTCGCGCCGGGCGAGGCCGCCGTCTTCGCCAATGGCAAGGGCGGCAAGCTCTATGCCGCCTATCAGGACCGGCTCAAGAGCCTGAACGCCGTCGATTTCGGCGATCTGTTGCTGCATTGCCTGACGCTGTTCCGCGACCATGCCGACGTGCTCGCGACCTATCACGAGCGCTTCCGCTACATCCTCGTCGACGAGTATCAGGACACCAACACCGCCCAGTATCTCTGGCTCAGGTTGCTCGCTCAGGGCCGGCGCAACATCGCCTGCGTCGGCGACGACGACCAGTCGATCTATGGCTGGCGCGGCGCCGAGGTCGACAACATCCTGCGCTTCGAGCACGATTTTCCCGGCGCCACCGTGGTCCGGCTCGAGCGCAACTACCGCTCGACCGGGCATATCCTCGCCACTGCCTCCAAGCTGATCGCCCGCAACGAGACCCGGCTGGGCAAGACCCTGCGCACCGAGGACGAGGCCGGTGAGAAGGTCACCATCACCGGCGCCTGGGACAGCCAGGAAGAAGCCCGGCTGATCACCGACGAGATCGAGGCGATGCAGTCGAAGGGCGACAACCTCTCGCAGATCGCCGTGCTGGTGCGCATCTCCGCCCAGATGCGCGAACTGGAAGAACGCTTCGTCCAGACCGGCGTGCCCTATCGCGTCATCGGCGGCCCGCGCTTCTATGAGCGCGCCGAAATCCGCGACGCCATGGCCTATCTGCGCTGCGTCGTCTCGCCCACCGACGACCTCGCCTTCGAGCGCATCGTCAACGTGCCCAAGCGCGGGCTGGGCGACGCCACCATCCAGATCCTGCACAACCACGCCCGCGCCACCGGTTTCTCGCTGCTGCAATCGGCCCGCGCCATCGTCGAGAGCGACGAGCTCAAGCCCAAGGCCCGCACCGCCCTGCGCGAACTCGTCGAGGCCTTTGGCCGCTGGTCAGGCAGAGCCGAGCACATGCCGCAGGGCGAGCTCGCCGAGCTCGTGCTGGAGGAGAGCGGCTACACCGAGATGTGGCAGAAGGACCGCTCGGCCGATGCCGCCGGGCGCCTGGAAAACCTCAAGGAACTGGTGCGCTCGCTCGACGAGTTCCCCGACCTGCCGGCCTTCCTGGAGCACGTCTCACTGGTCATGGACGCCGACAATGGCGACACCGCCGAGCGCGTCTCGATCATGACCCTTCACGGCGCCAAGGGGCTGGAGTTCGACACCGTCTTCCTGCCCGGCTGGGAGGAAGGCCTATTCCCCAACCAGCGCGCGCTCGACGAGAGCGGCCGCGCCGGGCTGGAGGAGGAACGCCGCCTCGCCCATGTCGGCCTGACGCGCGCCCGCAAGCGACTGAAGCTCTACTTCGCCTCAAACCGCCGGATTCATGGGCTCTGGCAGTCGAACCTGCCGTCGCGCTTCATCGACGAGTTGCCCGAGGAGCATGTCGAGGTCGTCCAGGCGGCTTCCAACTACAGCCAGGGCGGCTACGGCGCCTCGCGCTTCGACCGCATGGAAAGCTTCGGCTCCAGCTACAACACGCCCGGCTGGCAGCGCGCGCAGGAGAATAAGGCCAGAGGCGGCGGCTCGGGCTTTTCCGAAAGCGGCAGCGGCTTCGGCGGCAGCAATTTTGGAGGCGCCCGCCAGCGCGGCCCGTTGCTGATCGAGGGCGAACTGACCGCGAAATCGTCGGGCTCATCGGCCTACGACGCCGGCGCCCGCGTCTTCCACATCAAGTTCGGCAACGGCTCGGTTGCATCAGTCGACGGCAACAAGCTGACGGTGGATTTCGACAAGGCCGGGCGCAAGATGGTCCTTGACTCGTTCGTACAATCGACATCCTAAACTTACCCGATAAAAATTTTACACCGCGCAACGAAACGTCCTATTTTTCAATCAGTTAGCGGGTAAAGTAACTTAATATGCCGAATCAATGAAGTTATACCTGAATTTGTCATTCAAAAAATCTAACGTTTACAATGCGTTGTAGAATTTCCGTGGACACGCCCGTTCGTTTTGAGCGCCGCAATACAAATGCATATAAATAGTTGGGTGCTTCTCCGTTAACCCGAGGCACCGATGCTCAACAACAGCAGCGACATCATTCGCCGCCTCGAACGCGAGGGCTGGCAATGTATGCGCATTACCGGCTCACACCACGTCTTCACAAAGCCGGCCGTCCGTGACACTATCGTCGTGCCGCATCACAAGAAGAGCCTCGGTCCCGTCCTAGTGTTGAAAATCTACAAGCAGGCAGGCTGGCCCCGCGACTGACATGACCCACTACGTCGCCATCATCGAGGACGCAGGCCCCGAATTCGCCGTTGGCGTCTGGTTTCCCGATCTGCCCGGCTGCTTTTCCGCAGGCGACACGCTCGACGATGCGCTGGCCAATGCACCCGAGGCGGTCGCGCTTTGGTTCGAGGACATCGAGGCCGAAGGCCGCAGCCTTCCCCGTGCCCGCACCCCGAGCGAGCTCAAGGCCGATCCTGACATCGCCGCCGACATGGCCAAATACGCTATCGCGCTGATTCCGGCGCCGGACGTGGCGCTTCAACCCGCAGGCGAATAGCTCGACGAACTCTCGTCATCCCGGACAAGCCGCGCAGCGGCGCCGATCCGGGATCCATTCCGGAACCTCTCAGGCAAGCGTTCCGGAATGGATCCCGTGTCTTCGCTTCGCTGCGCCCGGGATGACGTGGCGCTTCTCTCTTTGGGGGTTTATCCCCCTCACCGCCCCTCCCGCGCCTTGAACGCCGCCCGCGCCGCCTCGACCTGCGCGTGATAGGTCTCGGCCCAGACCCAGACCCCGCAGAACGCCGCCGTGAGTTCGCCGCCGATCTCCGTCATCGTGTAATCGACATGCGGGGGGATCACCGGATGCACCTTGCGGGTGATCAGCCCGTCGCACTCCATCTGCCGCAGCGTCTTGGTCAGCATCTTCTGGCTGATGCCGCCGACGATGCGGCCAACCTGCGTGAATCGCAGCGTGCCGTGCTCCTCCAGCGCCTCCAGGATCAGCATGGTCCATTTGTCGGCGATCTGGCCGATGACGTCGCGCACCAGCGCATCGACCTCCGGACTGACCTCGATATGCATCAGCCCGCCCTGCGTCTGCATGGCCGCAACGGCTTCACGGATCGTCGGCATCGAACACTCTCCTTCTGGTGCGTATAGAACTTTCTAGTGCCTTCTTTCGTTCGGAGAGCATCGGTCCTAGCTGTGTCCAGCGCAACCACGAAAGCGCGATCGCGAAAGGACACGAGCGATGAACATCACAGGCAACACCATCCTGATCACCGGCGGCGGCTCTGGCATCGGCCGCGGGCTCGCCGAAGCCCTGCATGCCAAGGGCAACACCGTCATCATTGCCGGCCGCCGCGAGCGCGTTCTGGACGAGGTCACCGAGGCCAATCCCGGAATGCAGTCGATGCTGCTCGACATCCAGGACAAGGCCGATATCGCCGCCTTCGCCAAGCAGGCGGTCGAGCGCTTTCCCGCGCTCAATGCCGTCATCAACAATGCCGGCATCATGCGCCCTGAGCAGCAGATCGACCTCGGTACCGCCGAAGACACTATCGCCACCAATCTGCTCGGCCCCATCCGGCTGACGGCAGCACTGCTGCCGCATCTGCTGGCGCAGCCCCGCGCCTCGATCGTCACAGTCTCATCGGGCCTCGCCTTCGTGCCGCTGGCCGCGACCCCGACCTACTCCGCCACCAAGGCGGCGATCCATTCCTGGTCGATGGCACTGCGCCATCAGCTCAAGGCCACCTCGGTCGAGGTGATCGAGATCGCACCGCCTTATGTGCAGACGGAACTGCTCGGCCCGCAGCAGGCGACCGATCCCGACGCCATGCCGCTCGCCGATTTCACCGACGAGGTGATGGCGATCCTCGAGGCCGCCCCGGCCTCGGGAGAGGTCATCGTCGAGCGCTGCAAGCCGCTGCGCTTCGCGGCGAAGAACGGACAACTCGAGACCCTGTTCGAAGCCTTGGCCTCGCGTGAATACTGAGAACCCGTGATGGTCGATCGAGCCCGACCATCACAGCCCTCCCCGCCGGCGGATCATGACAACCGCCGGCGGGCCTGCTAAGCGCAGCCCATGCGTGAAGGTCTCCTGCCATCGACGGTCGCGACCGTCCTCGAACTCTCCACCTCGGGCGAGAAGGCGCGCGCGCTGACCGAGCTTCTGGGCGAGGTCTTCGACCCGACGGAGACCGCGATCTCGGCTTTCGAGATCGAGACCGGCGTCACCACGCTGTCGCTGAACGCGCCCTGGAAGGTCGAGATCTATTTCGCTGTTCATCCCGACGAGGAGGCCGTGCGCGACATGCTGCGCGGAATCGTCGGCGATGTCATCGACACCACGCCCTTCACCACGGTGAACCAGCAGGACTGGGTCGCCGCCAGCCTAGACGGACTGAAGCCCGTGCGCGCCGGACGCGTCCTCGTCCATGGCGAGCATGACCGCGACGCCGTGCGCATCAACGATGTCGGCATCGAGATCCCCGCTGCACTCGCCTTCGGCACCGGCCATCACGGCACCACCGCAGGCTGCCTGCTGGCGCTCGACGCCGAACTGAAGCGCCGCCGCCCGCGTCACGCCATCGATGTCGGCACCGGCACCGGCATCCTTGCCTTGGCGCTGGCCAAGCAGATCAAGCGCAAGGTCGTTGCCGGCGATATCGACGCGATCGCCGTCGATGTTGCGGCGCACAATGCCCGCGTCAACCATGCGCCCCACGGGCTCGATCTCTATGTCGCGCCGGGCCTGCGCCACGCCAAGGCCAACCGCCCCGGCCATTTCGACCTGATCTTCGCCAATATCCTGGCCGGCCCCCTCCGGCGCCTCGCGCCATCGATCGCGCGGGCGCTATCGTCCGACGGCACGGTGATCCTGTCGGGCCTGCTGGCGATGGACGTCGCCGGCGTGGTCTCGACCTACCGGCATCAGGGGCTCTATCTCGCCCGTCAGTCGCTACGCGAGGGCTGGGCGACGCTGGTCATGAAAAAAGGCGGCGCAGCCCCAAGGCCGCGCCACCTCCAATAATCAGCGCGAAATCAGCTTCCGCGTTTGCCGCCGAGAAGGTTCGATCCTTCGCCAGGCCGAGTCGGATGGCGTGGCGCGCGAGAACCGGAGCGGAGCGGACATCAGTCCGTGAGCACCGGAAGCGCAGCGCGCCGCGTCAGGCGGCCGGCCTGGTAGAAGGAGCGACCTTCTCGATCAGAAGCCGAGATGGCCGTACTTGGCTTCAGCCTCAGCCTGCATGGAGCGGGCATCGTGCCAGACGGCGGAGGCGAAGGCGGCGGCGTCGAAAACGGTTTCAACGATATGCTTGATGATGGCGATCATGATGGTTGTCCAGTTTGTGCCGCGCGGCTCAAGCCTGCGGCGGATTTCGGAAGAGAACCCTGCGCGTTTCGTTGCGCAGGTCAGGCAGGCGAAGGCTCAGCGCAAAGCTCAGCGATTGAACGGCAGCGCGCGGTCATTCGAGACGGTCGAGACCGGAATGCCTCCCAGCAACATCCCCGATTCGTTGATCAGGAAATTGTGGGCGCGCAGCTCTCGCAGGGCGGAGCGGCGGCGGCTCTCGATCATCGCAGCATAGAGTCGCTGCCAGAAACCCGGGCCGTTGGCGGTCGCGGCAGTCTTGGTCACCTCAGTCGCAGACAGGACGGAGGCATCGTTCAGCACATAGGTCATGGGGATCCATCTCCTCAATCGAAACGAAGGACAGTCCCGGTCGCTTCCTCGTTCTCTTATGCTACCAAAGTGGGGCTCTTTCGCACTTGCGAGAAGAGGCCTTCGCAGATGCGTGATATGCACAGAGAGCATGCATTCGGCCGTATTTCGTTAACGATCGCTAAATTCGCATAGCAAAGCGGCACGCCGCCTCATTTCGCAGCGCCTGACGCCGCCAGGAAAAGCACCGCGAAATCCGCTTTCGGACTGGCGTTTCGAAGCGGCAGCCGCGACCATGGCCCAAATCGCCCAGAACCGGACCTTTCGATGCCGCAATCGCCTGTCGCCACCCGCCCTGCCTGCCGCTTCCAGTCCTTCTCCGAACCGAGTGATCCGGCCGAGGTCGCGCCCCGCATCGCCGCGTTGCGACAAGCCCTCGCCAAGCTGGGGCTGGCGGGCTTCATCGTGCCACGCGCCGATGAGCACCAGGGCGAGTATGTGCCAGGCCATATGGCGCGCCTCGCCTGGCTCACAGGCTTCACCGGCTCGGCCGGCAACGCCATCGTACTGGCGGATAAGGCCGCGCTGATCGTCGACGGCCGCTACACCATCCAGTCGGCCGAGCAGACCGACACCGCCGTCATTACGCCGACACGCATGGAAGAGACGCCGCTCGACCGCTGGATCGAGGCCAACCTGCCCGCCGGCAGACGCCTCGGCTACGATCCCTGGCTGCACACGGTCGATGGCGTCGCCAAGCTTGAAAAGGCGGCGGCTGCGGCCGGGGGCACGCTCGTCGCGGTCAACCAAAACCCGATCGACGCGCTCTGGACGGATCGCCCAGCGCCCCCGACCGCGCCGGTCAAGGCGCATCGCGCCGATTTCGCCGGCGAGGACACGCAGAGCAAGCTCGCCCGCATCCAGGAAGCGCTCACCAGGGCGAAGGTCGATGCGCTGGTGGTTTCGGACCCGCATGCGCTGGCCTGGACCTTCAACATCCGCGGCGGCGATGTCGAGCACACGCCGCTGCCGCTGGGCTATGCCATCGTCCCGCGCGAGGGCCGGCCGACCGTCTTCATGGCGCCGGAGAAGATCACCAACGAGGCCGGCGACGCGATTGGCGCGGTCGGCGAGATCGCGCCGCCCGCCGCCCTGGAAGCGCAGCTCGCCGCCCTGGGCGCGGCCGGCGCCAAGGTCCGCCTCGATGCGACCACCGCCGCATCCGCGCTCGCGACCTTGATCCGCGAGGCCGGCGGCACGCCCGATCCCGGCACCGACCCGATCGCGCTGATGAAGGCGCGCAAGAACGCGGCGGAACTCGCCGGCACACGCGCCGCCCATCTGCGCGACGGCGCGGCGATGGTGCGCTTCCTGACCTGGCTGGCGCGCGAGGCGCCCGGCGGAGAACTCACCGAGATCGACACCGTCGCGGCGCTCGAAGCCGAACGCGCCAAGACCGGGCTGCTGAAGGACGTCTCCTTCACCACCATCGCCGGCGCCGGCCCCAACGCGGCGCTGCCGCATTACCGCGTTACCGAGGCCAGCAACCGCAGGGTCGAGCCCGGCATCTTCCTGGTCGATTCCGGTGGCCAGTACGAGAACGGCACCACCGACATCACCCGCACCATGGCAATCGGCGAGCCCAGCGACGAGATGCGCGACCGCTACACCCGCGTGCTCAAGGGCCATATCGCAATCTCGCGCGCGCTTTTCGTCAAGGGCACTTCGGGAGCGCAGCTCGATGCCTTGGCCCGATTGCCGCTCTGGCAGGCAGGCCTCGATTTCGACCACGGCACCGGCCACGGCGTCGGCAGCTATCTCTCAGTGCATGAGGGGCCGCAGCGCATCTCCAAGCTCGGCACCACGCCGCTCGAACCCGGCATGATCCTCTCCAACGAGCCGGGCTACTACAAGGAAGGCGAATACGGCATCCGCATCGAGAACCTGATCGTGGTCGAGGAGCGCGCCATCCCCGGCGGCGACCGCACCATCTACGGCTTCGAAACGATCACCTGGTGCCCCTATGAGCGCGCGCTGATCGATCTGAAGCTGCTCGACGACGGCGAGATCGCCTGGATCAACGCCTATCACGCCCAAGTCTGGGGCAATCTTGCAGCCCTGGTCGAGGGTGAGGCGAAGGCTTGGCTGGAGGAGGCGTGTTTGCCGCTTTGAGGGCTTCACTGCCTGGTGGCATGGGTTGGTCATGCGAAACGTGAATGCCTGACCTGACATCAAGCGCTTGTCGCGCGCCCGTCACATGGCAACGATTATGCAACGGCTCCGACGAGGAGATGCCGTATGCAGGACATGCCCCGCGATGCCCGTATGTTTTTCGCCGCTTTTGCCATCGCGGCGGCGTCCTTGTGGTGCTGGCTCGGTGGCATGATCTGACGCAAGGCGCCGCTCCCGCACCTTACATCAGCGCCCTGAACCCGACCACCGCCGCGACTCCGACCGCCACCACGCCCAGCAGTGGCAGCCGCGTCGCGGCCAGCGCCGCCAGCAGCGCAGCAGCCGTCTCGGGCCAGCCGGTCGCGAGCGCGCTCGGCGCGATCACCGCGACCAGGACGGCCGGCGGGATCGCGTCGAAGGCGGCCTGTGCGCGCGGCGACAGATCGAGCCGGCCGGCCAGTGCCAACCCGGCAATTCGGGTCGCATAGGTCGCGATGGCCATGCCGAGAATGGCGAGCAGGGTCTGGGGATCGAGCGTCATGGCTGGGCAGGCTCCGGCTTCGAGGGCTCCGGCGTGGCATCGCCTGCCGCGATCCAGGCAGCGGCCAGCCCGCAGAGCGCGCCGGCCAGCACATGCCAGGGCGGCCCGGCAAAGCGATAGGTCAGCGCCGAGGCGATGCCGGCGGCTGCCACCGTCCAGAACGTCACGCGCCCCTTCCAGAACGCCGCGACGAGCGCGATGAAC
The DNA here is from genome assembly GCA_900470775.1 of Hyphomicrobiales bacterium. GTDB lineage: Bacteria > Pseudomonadota > Alphaproteobacteria > Rhizobiales > Beijerinckiaceae > Allobosea. Next base: position 10,901 of record UCBZ01000046.1, read on the forward strand.
AGGGCGGTGAAGGCGAAATCGGCACCAAAGCGGCGGGGGTCGCCGAGCGTCGCGCCGACCACCGCGCCCAGCGTCGAGGTCGCGATCCAGCAGGCCACGAAGGGGCTCAGCATCCCGAACCAGTAGGCCGGCGTGAGCCGGTGCGTGCGCGCGCGCTTTTCTGCCAGCGCCCAGTTCTCGTCGGCCATGTAGTAGAGACCCAGCAGCTTCTGCCAGCGTGAAAAGCCCTGCAGCTTCGGCACCAGCGAAGCGCTCATCAGGATGTGCCGCGCATTGATCAAAAGCGTCGAGAACACGAGCGCGCCGATCGGCGCCGGCGTCGTCCAAAGCTCGACGGCCGCGAACTGCGCCCCGCCGGCGAAGACGAACACGCTCATGACCATGGTTTCGAGCGGCGAGAGCCCCTTGCCTGCCGCAAGCGCACCGAACAGCAGGCCGATCGGAATGGCCGCCAGCATCGCCGGCCAGATATCGCCAAGCCCACGCCGGGCGTCCTCGCTCAGGGTGGACATGGCAGGTCGGCCTTCAGGAGAGATGGGCGGCACGGAACGCACCCGGCGTCACGCCCAGCCGCGCCTTGAAGGCGCGCGTCAGATGCGCCTGGTCGCAGAAGCCGGTGGCGGCTGCGACGGCGCTCGGCGCTTCTCCGCGCCGCAGCCGGTCGCGCGCCCGCCGCACCCGGACATCGACCAGCCAGGCATGCGGCGTCAGCCCCGTTTCATGCCGGAAGGCGCGGATCAGGTGATGGCGCGGCAGGCCGCAGGCGCGCGAGAGATCGGCCAGGGAGAGGTCCTCGTCATGGCGCGCCTCGAGCATCGCCTTGGCCAGTGCCACCGGCCCCTGTTCGCGCCCAACCTCCCGCACCGTGAGATCGGCATGCTTCGCCAGGCAGGAACCATAGGCGCGCAGCAGCGCCTCCTCGCCGGCCAGCATGTCGTTGCCCTCATCGAGCAGGCGATGCGCGGCGACGAACAGCGCCGACACATCCGGGTCCCGCACCATCGGCTCGTGGAAGAACGGCGTCCCGACATCGTCGCGCTGCATCAGCGAGGCTGCGATCTCGCGCATCAGTTCGATCGTCGGATAGCTCATCCGGTAGCGGTAGCCGCCCTCATGCGGCAGACCGTCATGAACGTCGAAGGGATGATTGAAGACGACATCCCCCGCCCCCGCATACATCCGCCGGCCGCGCGCATGCCAGATCTCGCAGCCGGCCTCGATCGTCCCGACCGCATAGGTCTCGTGGACATGGGGCGCATAGGCATGGGTCGAGAACTGCGCCGACAGGAATTCGAGCCCGTCGAAACGGGCGGCTGTGAAGATGCGCGCATGCTCGCCCGGCAGCAGTGGCGTCTGGGCGAGCGCTTCGCCTTGGCTGATCAGATCCATGACCGCAGGATACAGCGGAACGCCTGGGGGCTGTCTTGAAGAAAAGTGATCGGGCGCATTCATGCGCCCGATCATCCGGCGGTCGTGCTTCGGGCACGATATCCGTGGTCAGTGCGTCGCGGCGACCTTGCCTGTCGCGATCCGCTCGGCACTCTTCGAGCCCAGTGCCAGCACGCCGATACCGCCAATCAGCGTCGCCGCGGTCGCATAGCCGATGACGCCGAGCGTCCCGAAACCATCGACCAGAAGCCCGCCGAAGACGGCGCCGCTGGCGATCGCGATCTGGAACGCGGCAACGAGCAGTCCGCCGGCCGACTCGGCCTCTTCTTCCGGCGTCACGCGCACCAGCCAGGTCTGAAAGCCGACCGGCAGGGCCCCGAAGGCGAAGCCCCAGACGCCGACGGCGATGGCGGAGCCGAGCGGCGAAGAACCGACCAGCAACAGTACAATCCCCATCGCCGCGACCAGGAACGCACCGAAGATCACCGAGGCCTTGGCGCTGCGCGCCGTGATGGCGCCGCCGGCCAAATTGCCGAAGAATCCGCCGATGCCATAGGCGAGCAGGACGAGCGAGATGGCCTCGACCGACAGCCGCGGAATCTGCTCCAGGAACGGCCGGATATAGGTGAAGCCAGCGAAATGGCCGGAGATCACCACCACGATCCCGGCAAGCACGAGCGCGATGCTGGGGCGGCCGAGCAGCCGAAACAGCGTGCCCACATCTGGCGAACCCTGCGCCGGTAGTCGCGGCATCGTCGCGATCTGCACGGCCAGCGCCACGACACCGGTCACGGCCGAGAACACGAACACGACCCGCCAGCCGAGAAGCTCGCCGAGATAGGCGCCGATCGGCGCGGCGCTGACGGTCGCAACCGAAACGCCGGTGAAGACCAGTGCCATGGCGCGCGGCAAGGCGCTCGGCGGAACCAGCCGCATCGCGGTCGCCGCGACCATCGACCAGAAGCCGCCGAGCCCGATGCCGAGCAGCACGCGCGCCGCGAGCAGCGTGGTCAGGTTGGTCGAGGCTGCGGCGAGAAGGCTCGACAGGATCAGCGAACCGGTCAGCGCCCAGATCACGATGCGCCGGTCGATGCCCCGCGTCACGATCGCGGTGGCGAGCCCCGCGATGGCACCGACGACGGCGGTGGCCGTTACCGCCTGGCCGGCGACACCGACCGAGACGCCGACATCGGCTGCCATCGGCGTCAGCAGGCTGGCGGGCAGGAATTCGGCGGTGACCAGGCCGAACACGCCGAGCGTGAGCGAGAAGACCGCCGCCCAGGCGGGATCGCTACGATCATGAGCGGCTGAGGGCGGATCGAGCAGCGGTGCTGCGATGGATGCTGAATCGGACATGGGCATCTCCAGGGGTTGGCCGGCAAGATGGGCGTGACCGCTTGGAGCTTCCATGCTATATCCGCCACAATGCGTGACCATTCGTCCAAAAATGCTGCGGCGCACTCAAACGACCCGCTGACCGTGATGCTTCGCGGCTTGCGGCTCGACGGGGTCGATTACGGCCGCTGCGAGATGTCGGCACCGTGGAGCATCGCCTTTCCCGCCCAGACCGCGGCGCGGTTCTATTTCGTCTCGCAGCGCAGCTGCTGGCTGCTGACGCCCGCGCAGGAATGGGTGAAGCTCAACGACGGGGATGCGGTGCTGCTGCCGCGGGGCGCGGCGCATGTCCTGGCCAGCGCGCCCGATGCCGAGGGCGTCGCGCCCGGCAGCTGTCAGGTCGAGAAGCTCTGCGGCAACATCTTCGAACTCAAGGGCGGTGGAAGCGGCGAGCAGACGCTGCTCTTCAGCGGCAGCATGGTCTTCAACATCGATGCGTCGCATCCGCTGCTGCGGATGATGCCGGATTTGATGCGCAGTTTTGAGCTGACCACCATCGAGCCCGGCATACCCCATCTGCTCGAGGCGATGGGGCGCGAGGTCGCGATGGACCGCGTCGGCGCCGGCGGCATCCTCGCCCGGCTGGCCGACGTGCTGGCCGCGACGATCATCAGGTCATGGGTCGAGAGCGGCTGCGGCGACGCCACGGGCTGGATCGCGGCGGCGCGCTGCCCCGATATCGGGCGGGTGCTGGCCGCCATCCATGTCGAGCCTGACAAGGATTGGACCGTCGCCGCGCTCGCCCGGATGATGGGCGCGTCCCGCTCCGGCTTCGCCGAGCGCTTCGCCTCGGTCGTCGGCGAGACCCCGGCGCGCTATGTCGCGCAGATCCGGATGCATCAGGCCCGGCAGTGGCTGGTCCAGGACAAGCTCAGGATCGCCGTCGTGGCGCGGCGGCTGGGCTATGAATCGGAGGCCTCCTTCAGCCGGGCCTTCAAGCGTATCACCGGCGCGGCTCCAAGCCAGGTCCGGGCCGGCGATGGGCGCAGCCCTGCCCTGTTCGGCAGCGTCTCGGCGTTGAATTCTCCGACGGAGGCGTGAGCGCTCCACAGGCCACTGACACCGCTGGGTGGTCGCAGTCGCCACGTCAGCCGCTGAACCAGCGGAATTCAGCTGAAAAGCCGCTAATCCAGCTTATTCCCCCCAAACTTGGATGCATAGTGGTGAAAACAGGCCCTGATTGATCTCAAAAAGTTCCGCAGTGAGGAGCTTTCGAGACGGCAATGGGCCAAATTTACCCATAAACGTACATCGGATGGTTCGGTAAGGCTGGCCACTTTCGCGAGCACAAGCGTTCACAGGAGGTGGCGGCGCGGCGCAGCTGGTCCGAATTGCGCAGCCGCGCCGACGCCGGTCCGCCGCACTCACGTCGCCAAGTCGCACGGCGGAATTGATGCCTGCGTTACCAGCGTTTGCCCGGCGCGGATCATTGTTTCATCGACGTTCCTGAATGGCTGCGCTGATCCCAAAATTCTCCTTCCCGAAAATCCCAAGAATGCCTGAGGAGGGATGACCGCGGACAAGAGTTTTATCGGGGTTCTGAGTTGCTGCCGTGCGCCCCGGTGCAAGTGATCGTTGCCAGGAAATCCCGATGCCCACAACAGGCGCTTCCTGCCCGCTCGCCTGTTGCGCGTTTGTGGCGCTTTCGGCCGGCCGAGTGATGGCGGTTTTGGCCCATGGCCGACAACGAGAAGGTCGGCTTTCGGGCGGTCTGGTTGGGGACTTGCTAAGCGGGGAGTTGCGCCATCGGAATCTCGGCCTCCCCTCTGACCAATCCCTCCTCCGCCTCTCGGCTAGGAACAGCGTCCCGAAACTGCCGAGCCAACCATTCAGGGCTGATGTTTTCAAATATGATGCGAGCAATTCCCTACGCGGCAAAGAACCCCTTAAAGAGCCTGGAGTGGCCCAGATTCCGTGTCAGAACCTTCGTTTCAGGAAGCATAAACCCGAACATAATCGATCCGCAGGCGTGCTGTCTGGTCCTCGGGCGTCAGCGGGTTGGGAAACGGGACGTCGGAGCGTAGAGCTAGCGTCAGGAGCAGCCAGAACACGTCGCCATGGGAGTCGATTTCGGCTGCCCGTCCGATCCGCCAGTCGATAGCTCGACCGGTCTTGGGATCCCGGATTGGCTGGCGTTCGAAATAAAGCACGCAGCGATCCCCTTCTATCAAACCGCCAAAGCGGAAATAACCACTGGTCAGATCGACTTCACTGGGAACGCCGACACCTTCGTGATGCTCACCCGGCTTGCCCCATTCGTGCAGATATGCGCCATAGAGTCTGCGCTCCCAGCCCTTGTGCTCGACGATATCGATCTCGATGCTGGTTTGAGGATAGAGTATGCTGCGGCCGTTCATCAACCAGAACGCCGGAAAGCTCAGCGGATGCGCCGGGACCCACATGCGCGCTTCGAAATAGCCGTTGCGCCAGCCTTTCAAGATCGTGCCGTCCCGCCGCGCCGTTTGAAGATTGCCGGATATCCACTGGAATTCGGGAAGATGATTGCCGTAGTACATTGGCACGCTCATCGGCCGTCCCAGGTAACGGGCAGAGATCTCGAGAGCATGTCCGCCGGAGGCCTGCGGATCCACGACGATGGCGTAAGGGTCGAAGCCCTCTTCACCTCCGCGCCGACTGAAGGCCGAGCGACCATAGAAGCCAGCATCGTTGGTGGTCGATTTCGGGCCTGCATGCCAGATCGCCGGGTCAAGACTGGCGAATTGTTCGTCAAAGACAAGTGTACGACCTATCGTGGGGTCAGCCGCATTCTGCGCTTCGGCCGGCGCCGTCTTGATGCCGGTCCCGCCCGCTAGAACAGCGGTGGCGGCGAGAAAATTCCGGCGAGACGGCATGATCGGCATCGATCTTCCCCATCCGTACGTGATTGGTGAAAGCGGCTCTCCACGCTCAGCCGAGGTGCGGCAGTACCGGGGCGACTTTGCGACCGCATTGCTTGATCGCACCGTCATAGACATCAAGCGTTTCGCGGACGACACGCGTAATTTTCAGATGATCGATCCGGTTTTGGCTCTGCTCGCGCCAGTGCTTGATGGCCCGGGTGTCCGCCACCAGGCCTGAGAGCGCAGCGGCCAGGGCCTCAGGATCCCGAGCCGGCACCAGGATTCCGGCCTTGCCGGCTTCCAGCAATTCCGGAATGCCATCAACCTCCGTCGCGACGACAGCGCACCCCGCTTCCCTGGCTTCTGACAAGACCAGAGGGGCCGGATCGGCATGGGACGGCAGTACGAAAATGTCGGCGCCGCGCATCCAGCTGAACGGGTCCCGCTGGCTGCCCTCGAAACGCACTGCCTCACGGCACGGCAACTCGGCAACGTTGGCGCGATAGCTGTCCGCGAATGGACCGTCACCGACGATGTGCAGACGGGCCGCAGGATGCCGCCGGTGGACCAGGTCGAATGCTGTGAAAAGGTCCGTCAGCCCCTTGCGCGGATGCAGGCCACCAACAAAGAGAATGCTCGGCGAGGCAAGCGCTACCGTCGCCAGGTCGCGCTGCGCGAAGCGCGCCGCGCCGATAGTGCCGTTGAGAATGATGCGTAGCCTGGCGGCTGGAATGCCGCGCTGCCGCATTGAGGCGCCGACGGCCGCGCTGACCGCGATCACCCGCGTGCCCAACCCCATCAGCACTGCACTTTTCTCGAAGGCGTTATGGACGGTCGTGATCAACGGAACGCCGGCCAGCCGGCAGGTCGGCCAAGCCAGTACTGCGCTGGTCATCATATGAGCGTGCACGATGTCAGCGCGCCAGGTCCGCACCAGACGGCGCAGTGCCCAGGATGATTTCAGCAGCGGGATCATCTGGCGCCGGTGGTCGATGGCGAAGGTTTCGACGCCGTGATGGGCTAGCAGCTTGTCAAAATCCCCGCCGCCACTCGCGACAGCAACTGCGTGACCAAGCCGGCTCTGTTCGCATGCGAGATCGACCGCGGCATGCACATGGCCGTTCGACTGCTCCGTATGGTTCAGCAGGTGCAGGATGCGCATTGGCTGACCACGCTACTGGCTCCGATCGACGCGCCCGTGCGACGCGCGAGCCTCTGCGCGACCGCCGGACAAAACGGTTACTGCATTTACCGTGCCGTCTCGGCTGAACTCTTCGCTCCCTGGCGCAGAGCGGCTTCCGCCTCCAGCGTCGAGACTCGCGCGGTCGGCTGATAGTTGAAGCCACCCTGTCGACCGAAGGAGTCGATCCCGAAAGCTCTCAACGTCTCAACTGCCTCGGCGGCACTCTCATCTGCGCCATTGCGGTAGATCGGATAAGCATTCTCCAGAAATTGGCTGCCCTCGAGCCTGAGGTCGCCACGAAAGAGCCCGTTGGCGGCGACATGACTGCGGAACTCGGCTTCGGCCTGATCCACGGATTTATTGATGGGATTGGCGATGACCTCCACACCAAAATATTCGCGGCCGTGCGCGCGACCGTAGAAATCCGAGTATACGGTCAGACGTTTCCAAGCTCCGTCATATGAGAAATTGTAGATGATCTCTTCATCGAAACCACGCATGCCCTCGAAGCTGAAATAAAGCGCCAGGAGCGTTATCGTTTCGAGCTGCTGAGATACAGGCAATCCGCAAAGAGTCTGCAGACGTCGAATCGGGATCGTCGAGACGATGCGATCGGCAATGATCATCCGGCCGTCAACAAATAATGCGAAGCGGGTGCCGCGCTTCTCGATCCGATCGAGCGCCGCCCCGATAAGGATACTCGCGCCGCGGCTCGATAGCGCCTTGGCTGCGGCAGCATAAAGCAGCGAGAAGCCTTCGCGCGGCCGGGCAAGTTGACGGTTTGTCGGGGCCTGCGGCTTTTGCCTGCGCAGACGGCCCAGGATAGCGCGTAGCGAACCATGCTCGCTGATCCACTGCATGCGCTTGTGCGCCAGTTCGATGCCGATCTGGTCCGACGAGACGCCGTAAAACCGCGTCATATAGGCATCTAGGCCCGACCGGTGCAGCAAGCGGCTACCGATCCAGTGGCGGGCGAATTCGCGGGCGTTGCGCATCCGGCGCTGAAAGATCCGGGCATACGCGGCGGACGCAAAGATGCGCGCAATCTCCAATGATCCGGCGCGCAAAATGTCGTCCTTTACCGAGATCGGATAGGCCGCGATCCGTCCCTGCGGCGTCAACCGTGCCCAGCGTGGCAATATCGGCACGTAGTGCGGAAGAAGCTCGGGAAAGTGCTTCAGCAGCGGCGAGTCATCTTGGAAAATCAGGCTGCCGATGTCGAAAGTGTACTGGCCGGACGACCAATCGAGATGGTTCCCGCCGATCTGGGCATATTCCGTCGTCCGGCGACGCAGACGAACGAGACCTGGGCGATGGATTTTGTCCACGACCAGCTCGCGACGGGCCGCAAGATCAAGGTCCTGACCGTGGTCGACATCTTCTCCCGGTTCTCGCCGACCGTCGATCCGCGGTTCAGTTATCGCGGCGAGGACGTCGTCGTGACGCTTGAGCGGATCTGCGGCGCCATGGGCTATCCCCGGAGCATCCGCGTCGACCAGGGCTCGGAATTCGTCAGCCGGGTCCTCGATCTCTGGGCCTATCAGAAGGGCGTCGTGCTCGACTTCTCAAGGCCGGGCAAACCGACCGACAACAGCTTCATCGAGTCCTTCAACGGCAAGTTCCGGACCGAGTGCCTGAACACGCACTGGTTCATGAGCCTTGACGACGCTCGGGCAAAAATGGAGGCTTGGCGCAGAGACTACAACGAGATCCGGCCACACAGCGCCATCGGCAACAAGCCGCCGATATCGCTGATGAACGGCTCTCCGGCGCCCCCGCCGGCATGAGCCCTAACTCCGGAAGATTCCAGCTCGCGCTGGCCCAAAATCGGGGAGCACGTCAAAATCGCCGGAAACAAACTCAGCGCTGGATAAAAACTGGGGGCAACGTCACCGTTTTTCCTGGACACGATCCGGCGGATCAACCGAGTCCGGCGCCTGCTGTCCTATCGCTCCATGCTCGATCGCAAGCGCTACCGGCTGCAGTGCGAGGATCACCTCGCCATTCTCGATTGTCTGGCCGAGGGGCGGCAGGCGGACGCTGCCGAGCGCCTGCGGGCGCATCTGTCCCATACCATCGAAAACCTCAACATTATCCGGCCCCTGCTCAATCCTTGACGAGAGGGGAATGAAGTCTGCCGCCCCTTGCGGTCTGCTCGGAGAGGAGCAAGGCGTCGTCGATCTCTGATGCCAGGATATCGCACTGTGCTTTCAAGCTTCGAATGGGCCGAAAGGCCGTTCCGTTAAGCTTTGTTAACGCGCCGGTGCGAGCTTCGGTCTGAAGGGAGCCGACCATGACCATGGTTCGCATCCACAATGATGCCAATGGCCTGCCGCGCCTTCCGTTCTGGGCCGCAGCTTTTGTGACCTTGGCCTGCGTCGCGCTCCTCGCCCTGAGTGGGTGGCGGGAATGGCAGGCGAGGAGCGCCGACCTGAAGAGCGCCGAGGTCGATATGACCAATCTCGCGCGCTCGCTCACGCAACATGCGGAAGACACTGTCGAGGTTGCCGATGCGATACTGCTGGGCTTGGCCAACAGACTCGAAACAAGCGGGACGGATTCAGCAGCGATCTCGAGAATTCAGGCTTTTCTGGAGCTTCGCAAGCCGACATTGGGCCGTATCCGGGGCCTTTTCATCTACGATGCAACAGGTCGTTGGCTGGCGACCACGGAGAGGGTGAACCTCGCCGGCCTCGACAATAGTGACCGCGCCTATTTCAGGCATCATCGCGAGTCGGAGGACACCCGCGCCTATCTGGGCCAACCCGTCAAGAGTCGATCGGGCGGCCAATGGATCATCACGGTGTCCAGGCGCTTCAACCATCCCGACGGAAGCTTCGCCGGCGTTGTTCTCGCGACCGTCGACGCCGCATACTTCTCCCAGTTCTATCGGCAGTTCGACCTTGGGCCGAACGGCGCCATCACGATGCTGAGCGCCGGCGGCATTCTGCTCGCGCGCAGTTCCGATGACGGCACCTATGTCGGGCGGGACATGTCGGCGACGCCTCTCCTGAAGGAGCGGACATCGCGCCCCTCCGCCAGCGCCTATTATTTCAAATCCCCGCTGGATGGCCTGCAGCGCTTGAGCGCCTACCGCTTCAGCGAGCGCTACCCTCTGCTGTTGCTGGCGACCCAGGCCCAGGAGGATGTTCTAGCGCCCTGGCGGCAGGCTGCCGTCATACGCACGGCCGTCGTCGTCGTCCTGACGGTGGTGATCGGTATCATCGGCTTTTATCTCGTGCGCCAACTCGTCGGGCGCCAACGCATGGCGATCGCGCTCGCCGCCAAGGAGGCGGACTTTCGGTTGCTTGCGGAAGAATCGAGCGACATGGTCATGCGGATCGGCTTCGATGAGCGCGTTCTCTACGCGTCGCCATCCTCCACGCGTGTCGTGGGCTGGGACCCTTTGCAACTCGTCGGGACGCCAGCCCTGGCGGGCGTCAACCCGGAGGATTTGCCCCGCGTCGAACAGGCGGTCGCATCACTGAAGCGCGGCGACGTCGAAGAGGCCAGGATCATCTATCGCACGCGGCACCGGGAGAAGACTGAGATCTGGGTCGAGACCGCCTTGCGCGTGACGAGAACGCCTGCCACCGGCATGGTCGACGGCGTCGTGGCGATCTCGCGCGACATGACGGAACACAAGGACCTGGAAGACAAGCTCGCGGCGCTCGCGGCCTCCGACGGGTTGACCGGGCTTGCCAATCGCCGCTCCTTTGACGAGCGGCTGCAGCAGGAATGGGCGAGGGCGGCGCGAGACGGCACGTCTCTTGCGCTGCTGATGATCGATATCGACCATTTCAAGAAGTTCAACGATCACTACGGACATCAGGCCGGAGACAGCTGCCTGCGGACCGTCGCAGGCGTTCTGACGGACCATGCGCGGCGGCCGGCCGATCTGGCAGCGAGATATGGTGGCGAAGAGTTTGCGCTGCTCTTGCCGAACACGGATGCCGAAGGCTGCGAGCGGGTCGGCACCCGGCTTCGCGAGGCCCTTCGCGAAGCGGGGATTCCGCACGCCTTGAACCCTCCCTCCGAGCTTGTCACTGCCAGCCTCGGCGGCGCGATCGCTTGGCCCAGCATCGCGACGGAGACGAACTGCGCCTCGCTGGTCGCGACGGCCGATCGCGCGCTCTATGCAGCCAAGGCCAACGGGCGTGACTGCCTGGTGATGTCGGGACAGGTTATGGCCTGGCCTCGCGCGAGGAGCGCGTAGGTAACGCTGTCTTCGCCGATGCTTTTGGTTCGCGGAGCAACAGCGTGGAGCTAGGAGGCAATTTCGGCGAGGCGCCTCGCGCCGAAGTCGAGGCTGCTCTCGTGATGGTGGAGCGCGGAGCTCTCCCGTGATCGTCTGCCGGTCCGACTGGACGGATCTAGCTGAAGGATCAGGCAGCACGGCTCCAGCGCCCGCGCCCGCTCTTCTTGACCTTGTAAAGCGCGTTATCCGCCCTGCGCATCAGTATGGCTGCGGAATCCGCGTCGTCCGGGTAGACTGCCAGGCCGATCGACAAGCTGACCTCGAGCCTGTGGGCCTCGACCAAAACCGGCTCGGCCAGAGCGGCCAGCAAGCGCAGGGCGACGGCGGCCGGATCGCCACATCTCTGTCCCGACCTGCACAGGACCGTGAATTCATCGCCGCCGACGCGGGCCAGCAGATGCGGCTCGCCCAGGGCGGATCGGAAACGCTCGGCGACGGAGCAGAGCAGTGCGTCGCCTGCGGCGTGGCCGTAGGTGTCGTTGACCTCCTTGAAGTGATCGAGATCGAGCCAAAGCAGGCCCACCTCGCCACGACACGCAGCGGCCTCCTCGATGGCCTGATGCAGTTCGTTCCGAAACAGGCGAAGATTCGGCAGGCCCGTGAGGGCATCATGGTTCGCGAGATAGGCCATGCGCTCCCGCGCCGACTTCTCCGCACGGATGTCGCGTACCTCGATCAGGTGTAGCGGGGGTCCGGAGGACGGGATCGGCGTCGCGCTGAATGCGACATCGATCCGGGCACCGCCCGCCGTGATCAGTCGCTTTTCGACCTCGCCGATATCGCCGTTGCGACGCTGTCCGATCGAGGGCGGCCCGGCGACGAAATCTGCAAGAGGGCGTCCTTCGATCTCCTCCTGCCTCAAATCCACTAAGGTGCCAAAGGTGCGGTTCGCCGCGATCACCGTCTGGTTCTGGCAAACGACGATGCCGGTCTGAGCGGCTTCGATGATGCTTCGCATTCGTGTGGCTTCGGCCGAAGCCCGATGGACGCGCTTGTCGAGGAATACGGTGACCAGGCTGAGGATCACGATCAAGGACGTCACCAATGCGACCGAGAGCCCGAGCAGAAACTCCGACAAGTCGCCATCCGAAACCTCAAGGCCTGGATCGGCTTTGAGGATCGCAGCCGCCATCGCCGTGAAATGGAGGCAACAGACTGCCGCACCGAACAGCGCGGTCGCCGCAAGTCGATGCCGCAACGCGCCGGAACGACGTTCGATGACAATTGCAGCGCCTGCTAGCAGCGCGCCGGAGCCGAGGGAAAGCGCAACCAGAGCCGGCTCCCATTCGAGCGTGCCGGCGAAGACGAGCGCCTTCATTCCGGTAAAGTGCATGCTGGCAATCGCTGCACTGAGGACGATGGCCCCTCCCAACGCGTGGAGAGAGACTGCCGACAACAGAAGCGGCATGGCCATGCCGGCGATCAGGATGCTGAGCAGCGCCGAGGCGAAGGTCAACGTGATGTCGTAGCTGATGGCGGTAGTAGGAGAGAAGCCGAGCATCGCAACGAAATGCGTGGACCATATGCCCCCGCCCGCAACGCAGGCCGCCATGAGGGCCCAGCCATGCCGCGCCTTGCCGTGTTGCGCGCGGGCATGGCTGATGATGGCAAAGACGGTAAATCCGGAAATCAGCGAGATGAGAATTGCCAGGATAACGAGCCGCGCGTCATGACCAGTCCGTATGCAGTCCAGAACGCGGATGAACATGGGCAACCTCGCCGTCTCAAGTACTTGCTACGGAATCGCCGCGCGACTCGTTCGATTCAGTATTGAAGCATAACGGCAAAATACTTTCTGCGTGGTCAAGAACCTCATGGTTAAGTTAGGTTTAAGAATTAAATTACAAAGCTGTCGATAGGCTCGACAAGAGGATGTTTAGTATGAGCTTGTCGCGCTTGGGGCGTTTTTATTTTGCTGTGGACATCGCGGGCGTCCTGCCTCCTAGGCGGATGGCCGCTTGGCCAAAGCCAGGCCGACACCCAATGCGATCATTGCGCCGCCCGAAGCCTCGCGGAGGCGCTTGACCAGCCCGGGGCGGGCAACCGCACCTTCACGGATACCGCTGGCCGCAAAGGCGACCACGACGTCGGCCAGGGTGTTGAGGACGACGGAGATGAAGCCCAGAATCAGGAATTGCAGCGCCACGCTTCCCGTCGTGTCGACGAACTGGGGGATGAAGGCGAGGAAGAAAGCCGCGGTTTTAGGGTTGAGCGCCTCGACGACGACGCCCTCACGGAACGCCTTCCGAGGTCCGATGGGCGGCTCAGCCGCGCCACCGCTGAGGACGTTCGCCGCGTCCCGGCGTGCAGCCTGGAAGGTGCGGAAGCCGAGCCAGACGAGATAGGCCGCCCCGACAAATTTGAGCGCGGTGAACAGCTCCGCGCTCGCGAGCACGATCGCAGACACGCCGACGCTGCCGGCAAGGACATGGACCATGCCGCCCAGTCCGGTGCCGAAGCTGGACGCGATGCCTTCAGCGCGGCCGCCGGCGAGCGTTCGGGCTGCTACGTAGAAAATGCCGGGACCGGGCGTGATCGCGAGCAGGAAAGCTGCGCCGACATAGAGAGCGAATTGCGCGAGATCGGGCATGGGATTTTACCAGTGAATGCGATGGTTGCTGGGGAGCGGCGTCAGGCGACCGGGACCAGTGCAGCTGCCTCGCGTTCCGATGGCCGGGCGCTTTCGGCCAGGCCGGCGGCAACCTGGGTCCGATCGGCCAGGCTGCGATTCTGGCTCATCTTGCGCTTGCCCTCCAGCCGCGTGATCGGCATACGAATGCCGACGATCCCGCGCAGCTGCGCCTGGATGAAATCGGGAGGGGCGTCGGATACGCCCCAGGGCACCGCGCGCTCGCCCTCATGGATGTCGGTCAACCGGGTCACGGCCTCCAGCAGCCTGGCCGGATCATCGAAGAATTCGACCGGGCCATAAGCGTGGACCCCGACATAGTTCCAGGTCGGGACGACCTTCCCAGTCTCCTGTTTGGTCGCGTACCATGACGGCGTGATGTAGGCGTCCGGCCCCATGAAGATCGCCAACCCGTCGCCGATCGCCGCTGTCCTACATTGAGGGTTGGCCCTGGCGAGATGGCCGTACAGGACGCCATGCTCACCCTCATTCTGGTCGAGATAGAGCGGCAGCGGCGTCGCGAGTATGCCGTCCGCCGTGGCGGTGATGAAGGTGGCGAGACGGGCCGTGCGGATGGTTGCCCGGATGCTGTCCCTGTCGTCGTCACGGAAGGCTGGAGGCGTGTACATCTTGGAACTCCCTTGTGTTGTCTGGACAGATGCAGCCATTCTGGCCTGCCGGGAATAGCCAGTTGTGAGGGATTGAAGTGGTCCAGTTGGAAGGCGTCGGACGCAGGATCATCGCGGCGATCAAGAACCAGATCCACAGCGGCGCCTATCAACCGGGCGATCGGCTGCCCTCGTCGCGGACCTTCGCGGCCGAGTGGGGAGCGTCCCGCACCACCGTGACGGCGGCCTATGGTCAGCTGATCGCCGAGGGATATCTGGTCACGCGGGCCGGAGCCCGTCCGGTCGTGGCCCAGGGCCTCGTGACCGAGCCGAAACTGACGCTCGCCCCAAAGGCGGCGGCACGACATCTCTCGGGCTTCGCCCAACGCCTGCTCAGCTTGCCGCCGGCGACACCGCCTCAAGCGGTCAAGGTCGCGGACTTCCGCTACGGAGACCTGGCCGGTGATGATTTTCCAGTGCTGGCTTGGCGGCGAGCGCTGAACGCGGTCAACCTTCGACGAAGCGCGCGGCTGCGCTATGGCGATCCCCAGGGCGCTTCCGATCTGCGCTCGGCACTGCAAGGCTATCTCTGGCGGGCTCGTGGCATCAGCTGCTCGCCGGACGACATCGTCGTCGTCAATGGCTCGCAGCAGGGGCTCGACCTGTGCGCCCGGCTGCTGCTCGATCCCGGCGATGCTTTCTTGATCGAGAACCCGGGATACGTGCTAGCACGTCATGCCTTCGCCGCCGCTGGCGGCGTTGCGGTTCCTGTTCCCGTCGATGCCGAGGGCATATGCACCGACGAACTGCCATCGGGGCGTCTCGTCTATGTCACGCCCTCGCACCAGTTTCCGCTCGGCGGGGTTCTCTCCGCCTCGCGCCGACGTGCGCTCCTCGCCTGGGCTACCGCTTCAGGCGCCTGCATCGTCGAGGACGACTACGACGGCGAATATCGGCACGACATTTCGCCGATCCCGCCGCTACAAACGCTCGATCCGCAGGCGGTGATCTATGTCGGCACCTTCTCAAAGACGCTCTCGCCCACCCTGCGACTGGGCTATCTCGTTCTTCCCGCCGGATTGGCTGGGATGTTCAACGAGGCCAAGCGGCTGACGGACCGGCACACCCCGCTGCTGGAGCAGGAAGCACTGGCCGACCTCCTGGTCAGCGGCGCCTACGAACGCCATGTTCGCAGCATTCGCCGGAAGAACGCCGAGCGGCGTGCCGTGCTGCTCCAGGCCCTGTCGGGGGAATGCGGACCGGCGGTGTCGATCGAGGGCGCTGAAACGGGGCTCCATATCGTTATCTGGATCAACGGCGTCGATGCGTCTCGCGAGGGCGAGATCGTCGAAGCGGCACGCTCGGTCGGGCTTGGCCTCTATCCGGTGTCGTCGCTGTATGATCCGAAGATATCCAAGCCTGGCACGGCAGGATTTGTTATCGGCTACGCTGCGCTCGACACCGACATGATACGTCGTGGCGTTTCGATGCTGGCGACCGTCCTGAACCCGGCTTGAGCCAACTGTAAACCGGCATCCCCGACGGTGGCGGAACCTGCGCAAAGCTCCAGCCTCACGGGAACAAAAGGCCGATTGCTGGGTTCGCTTGAGTTGCTCCCTGGTTGCGGGGCATGGGGGTATCCGGGGATATGACGTCTGAGAACAATTTGGCCGACGACAGGTATCGGCTGCTGGTCGAATCGGTCACCGACTACGCCATCTACATGCTCGACCCCTCGGGATTTGTTTCAAGCTGGAACCCTGGCGCGCGACGCTTCAAGGGTTATCAGGACCACGAAATCATCGGGCGGCACTTTTCGCGTTTTTACACCGCAGAAGATCAAGCTGCGGGGCTGCCGGCACGGGCGCTGGAGATCGCCAGCCGCGAGGGGCGCTTCGAGAATGAAGGCTGGCGCGTCCGCAAGGACGGAACGCGGTTCTGGGCTCACGTCATCATCGATCCGATCATTCACCCCACAAGCGGCAAGGCTTTGGGCTACGCGAAAATCACCCGCGACCTGACCGAGCGCAAACGGCAGGAGGAGGCGTTGCGGCGAAGCGAGCAGTCGTTTCGACTGCTGGTGCAGGGTGTCACCGATTACGCCATCTACATGCTCGATCAGAACGGCATCGTCACCAATTGGAATGCGGGTGCAGAGCGGATCAAAGGATATCGGCCAGAGGAGATCATCGGCCGTCATTTTTCGATCTTCTACACCGAAGAAGACCGGGCACGGGGCGACTGCGAGCGGGCTTTAGCCAGCGCCCGCGCCGGCGGGTTCCAGATCGAAGGCTGGCGGCTTCGCAAGAGCGGTGAGAAGTTCTGGGCCAGCGTTGTCATCGACCCCATCCATGATGATCAGGGGCACGTGATCGGTTTCGCCAAGATTACCCGCGACATGACCGAGCGCCGGCGCTCGGACGAGGCGCTCCAGGCGGCTCGCGAGGCGCTTTACCAGTCGCAGAAGATGGAATCCCTGGGCCAGCTCACGGGCGGCATCGCTCATGATTTCAACAATCTGCTCAACACCGTGATCGGCAGCCTGGAGCTTCTGCGCAAACAGGTGACGGACGAACGCCTGCTCGGATTGATCGGCAACGCGCTGAAAGGAGCGACACGCGGGGTTTCGCTGACCCAGCGCATGCTCGCATTCGCCAGAAAACAGGAACTGCAACCGAGCCCGGTGAATGTATGCGAGTTGGTCGGCGGCATGGCCGACCTTCTGAGCCGTTCGCTCGGGCCCACGATTGCACTCGAGACGCTGTTCCCGAAGGGGCTCCAGCCGGCATTCGCCGATCCAAAT
Source organism: Hyphomicrobiales bacterium (assembly GCA_900470775.1). Classification (GTDB taxonomy): domain Bacteria; phylum Pseudomonadota; class Alphaproteobacteria; order Rhizobiales; family Beijerinckiaceae; genus Allobosea. The sequence continues at coordinate 28,006 of UCBZ01000046.1, forward strand.
CAGCTTGAGCTGGCCATCCTGAATCTCGCGGTCAATGCACGCGACGCCATGCCCGACGGGGGTAAGATCACGATCACGGCCAAGAACACGCTGGTGACCGAAGAAAGTCGCTCCGCGCTCGCTCCCGGCAGCTATGTCCAGATTATCGTGACCGACACCGGAACCGGAATGGATGCTGAAACGCTGGCCAAAGCCTCCGAGCCCTTTTTCACCACGAAGGGAGTGGGCAAGGGTACGGGGCTCGGCCTGCCCATGGTCCTGGGCACGGCCGAGCAGCTTGGCGGGAGCCTGACGCTGCAAAGCGAGGTCGGCCACGGCACGACCGCTACGCTGTGGCTGCGCACGAGCGAGCCGGGGGCCAGCGTCGTCAGCACTGAGGGTCAGCCTTCGCCTGTCGCGGCGTCCGCCTCGTCGCTGGCCATACTGGCAGTTGACGACGACGCGCTCATCCTGATGAACACGGTCGCCCTTCTGGAGGATCTGGGCCACACCGTCGTCGAAGCCAATTCGGGCCGCGAGGCTCTCAGGAAGCTTGAGGACGGTCAGCCATTCGACCTGATCATTACCGATCACGCCATGCCTCACATGACCGGCGGTCAACTGATCGCCGAGGTGAGCACGCGCTGGCCCAATATCCCGATCATTCTTGCGACGGGCTATGCCGACACGCCAAACGGCCTTCCGCCCGGTGTTCGGCGTCTAGGAAAGCCCTTTTGGCAAGCCGATCTTCAAAAGGCGATTTCCGAGGCGACCACCGGGGCAAACGTTCCCATGGGTGCCTGAGAAGATACCGATCAAGGTCGAGCAGGACATAACGCTCCGGCTTATCGCCGACGCAACCATTGCCATACCAATGAGTTCATTGCTCGCGCCCGCTCGGCGGTGTGCGATGTCATAGGTTTTGAACGGGAAGGATGCGGGGATGGCTGAACTCAGCGTTGAAGAGGCCGGTGTCGTCGATCGCCTTCTTCAGATCATCGCTGATGAAGGCTTGGTCGATCGCAGCAAGTTGGCACCGCACGCCCAGCTCGATGAGATCGGGGTGTCTGCCGATGACCTCGTCCTGATCGGGAATGCCATCGAACGGGAGTTCGATAGGGACATTCTGGGCGATGGCGAACTGGAGAAATGCGTAACCGTCCGTCAATTGCTCGAACTCTTCGCCAGCCGGATTTCACAACGGAACGGCGGTTGACGTCGATCGCGTTCCACAAGCTGTCGGTGCGGCATGCCCTCCACGACAACTCTGTGGCGGGCGACCAGAATATAGAGTACGTCAGCAAGGTCGCTTGCGACCGACCTTCCGGGTCGGACCTGCGGCACCTCAGGTTGAGCTGACCAGCTCCCGACGGAAGGCGGCTCCGCAGTGATGCGGAGCCGCTTTCGTTCGTCGGTCGGTGTCTTAGACGGGCAGCGGTCCGTCGCGCGCCGACGCTTTCGGCCAGCCCGTCGAAGCCAACCGCCGGAGAGGGCGATTGGCACGCTGACGGCGTTGGGCCGGACCGTGGCTATTCGGCTGCCGTACTCAGCGACTCCTCGACCGGCCGCGCCCTGACGGCGCAGAACTTGAACTCCGGAATCTTGCCCATCGGATCGAGCGCCGGGTTGGTCAGCAGATTGGCGGCGGCCTCGGCGTAGCAGAACGGCATGAAGATCATGTTCTGGGGAACGTCGCGGTCCGAGCGAACCTTGACGGCGATTGCGCCACGGCGTGTCTCGAGCTGGACGAAGCCGCCCGGCACGAGGCCGAGCCGCCCGAGGTCGCGCGGCGACATCAGCGCGACGGCTTCCGGCTCCAGATCGTCGAGCACGCCGGCGCGGCGGGTCATCGAGCCGGTATGCCAGTGCTCCAGCACGCGCCCCGTGGAGAGCACCATCGGGTACTCGTCATCGGGCACCTCGTCCGGCGCCACGATATTGGCCGGCACGATCTTCGCCCGGCCGCTTTCGGTCGGATAACCCTGCGAAAAGATAATCTCGTTGCCGGGGACGTCGAGCGCATCGACCGGATAGGTCACCGCGCCCTCGCGTTCCAACCGCTCCCAGGTGATGTTGTTGAAGGACGGCATCACCAGGGCCATTTCGGCAAAGACCTCGGCTGGCCCGGCATAGGTCCAGTCGCAACCCATGCGCCGCGCGACCTCCTGAATGATCCACCAATCCTGCTTCGCCTCACCAGGCGGCCGCACGACCTGGCGCGCCATCTGTACGCGCCGATCGGTGTTGGTGAAAGTGCCGACCTTCTCGGCGAAGGCCGAAGCCGGCAGCACGACATCGGCATGGAAGGCCGTCTCGGTCAGGAACAGGTCCTGGACGACGAGATGGTCGAGCTTGGCCAGCGCGCCGCGAGCGTGGTTGAGGTCCGGATCCGACATCGCCGGATTCTCGCCCTCGATATACATGCCGGTGATGTCGCCGGCATGAATCGCGTTCATGATCTCGACGACGGTCAGGCCCTTCTGCGGATCGAGCGACTGGCCCCAGAGCGTCTCGAAGATGGTGCGGACCTCGGCTTTCTCGACCGACTGGTAATCCGGATAGACCATCGGGATCAGGCCGGCATCGGAGGCGCCCTGGACGTTGTTCTGGCCGCGCAGCGGATGCAGCCCGGTGCCGGGCCGGCCGATCTGACCGGTGACCATGGCGAGCGCGATCAGGCAGCGGGCATTGTCGGTGCCGTGGATGTGCTGGCTGATGCCCATGCCCCAGAAGATGATCGAGGCGCGCGAGCGGGCATAGGCGCGGGCAACCTCCTTCAGCGTCTCGGCGGGGATGCCGCAGACCGCTTCCATCTTCTCCGGAGGGAAGGCCTGGATGCTCTCCTTCAGCCGCTCAAAGCCCTCGGTGTAGCCGGCGATATACTGCTCGTCGGTCAACCCCTCGGTGATGATGGTGTGCAGCATCGCATTGAGCATGGCGACGTCGCTGCCGGGCTTGAAGGCGAGATGTTGCCAGGCATGGCGCGACAGCGCCTGCCGGCGCGGGTCCATGATGACGAGTTTGGTACCCTTCTTGGTGGCATTCTTGATGAAGGTCGCGGCGACCGGATGGTTCACCGTCGGGTTGGCGCCGATGACGATGACGAGCTCGGCATCGAGGGCTGCCGCGAACGGCGCCGTAACGGCACCGGAATTGACGCCCTCCATCAGCGCCGCGACGGAGGAGGCGTGGCAGAGCCTGGTGCAATGGTCGACATTGTTCGAGCCGAAGCCGGTGCGCACCAGCTTCTGGAACAGATAGGCCTCCTCGTTCGAGCCCTTGGCCGAGCCGAAGCCGGCGAGCGCCTTGCGGCCCTTCTCGTCGCGGATCCGGGTCAGGCCGTTGGCTGCGATATCGAGCGCCTCCTCCCAGGAGGCTTCGCGGAAATGCGTCCAGGGGTTGGCGGGATCGACTTGGTCGCGAGCGTCCTTCGGCATGTTCGGCAGACGCACCAGCGGCTTGGTCAGCCGGTGTGGATGGTGGATGTAGTCGAAGCCGAAGCGGCCCTTGACGCAGAGCCGGTTGTGGTTGGCCGGCCCGTCGCGGCCCTCGGCATAGATGATCGCCTCGTCCTTGACGTTGTAGGTGACCTGGCAGCCGACCCCGCAATAGGGGCAGAGCGAATCAACCTTCTTGTCGGCCCAGACCGTGCGGGTCTGGTCGGCATCGAGGAAGGCGGATGGCATCAGGGCTCCGGTCGGGCAGGCCTGGACGCATTCGCCGCAGGCCACGCAACTCGAATTGCCCATCGGATCGTCAAAATCGAACACGACTTTGGAGCCGGCGCTGCGATACGCCATGCCGATGACGTCGTTGACCTGGACCTCGCGGCAGGCGCGAACGCACAGGCCGCACTGGATGCAGGCGTCGAGATTGACGCTCATCGCGGTGTGGCTGACATCGGAATGCCAGCGCTGGGCCGCCGGGAAGCGGCTCTCGCTGATCCCGGATTTTTCGGCCCAACCCCAGAACTTCGATGTCGGATCATGCGATGTCGCGCGCGCCGGCTGGTCGGCGACGAGCAGTTCCATCACCATCTTGCGGGCCTTGTCGGCCCGTTCGGTCTCGGTATGTACCTTCATGCCGACCGTCGGCTTACGCATGCAGGAGGCGGCGAGAACGCGCTCGCCTTCGATCTCGACCATGCAGGCACGGCAATTGCCGTCGGCGCGATAATCGGGCTCGGGCGAGTAGCACAAATGCGGAATGGTCGTTCCCATCCGCTGCGCCACCTGCCAGATCGTCTCGCCATGGCTGGCTTCGACGCGCTCGCCATTCAGTTCGAAGCTGATGCCCAGGGTCATTCCGCGGCTTCCTTCGTCATGAATTCCTCGGGGAAGTAACGCATCACGCAGGTCAGCGGGTTGGCTGCAGCCTGGCCGAGGCCACAGATGGAGGCATCGCGCATCGCCTGCGACAGCTCGCCGAGCAGCTCCTGGTTCCAGATCGGGCGCTGCATCAGCATCACCGCCTTCTGCGTGCCGACACGGCAGGGCGTGCATTGCCCGCAGCTCTCGTCCTCGAAGAAGCGCATCAGGTTCAGTGCCGCGCCGCGCATGTCGTCATGATCGGAGAGGACGACGACCGCAGCCGAGCCGATGAAGCAGCCATGCTTTTCGAGCGTGCCGAAATCGAGCGGAATGTCGTCCATCGACGCAGGCAGAATGCCGCCCGAAGCGCCGCCCGGCAGATAGGCGTGGAAGCGGTGGCCGTCCTGCATGCCGCCGCAGAATTCTTCGATCAGCTCGCGAATGGTGACGCCGGCCGGCGCCAGCTTCACGCCGGGATTCTTGACGCGGCCGGAAACCGAATAGCTGCGCAGGCCGATACGGCCGTTGCGGCCATGCGAATTCCACCAGCCATTGCCCTTCTCGACGATGTCGCGGATCCAGTAGACTGTCTCGACATTGTTGATCAGCGTGGGCAGGCCGAACAGGCCGACCTGGAACGGATAGGGCGGCTTGTGGCGCGGCAGCCCGCGCTTGCCTTCGAGGCTTTCGAGCAGTGAGGATTCCTCGCCGCAGATATAGGCGCCGGCGCCGCGGCGCATATGGATCGTCGGGCCGCCCGGCGGCAGCTTGGCGATCTCGCGCGTCAGGATTTCGCGCGCCAGCGGATATTCGTCGCGCAGATAAATATAGACGTCGCTCGCCTCGACGACATGGGCGCCGATCAGCGTGCCCTCGAGGAAGCGGTGCGGATCGGTATTGAGGTAGTGCCGGTCCTTGAAGGTGCCGGGCTCGCCTTCGTCACCGTTGATCGCCATCATGCGCGGCCCGGGCTCGCCACGTACCGCGCGCCATTTGCGACCCGTGGGGAAGCCGGCGCCGCCCAGTCCGCGAAGGCCGGAATCGTCGAGCACGGCCAGGATCGATTCGACGCTGCGCTCTCCGGAACGCAGGCTCTCCAGCAGCGCATAGCCGCCACCGGCGCGGTAGGCGTCGTAATCGACATAGTCGGTCATGTGGACATGGGTGTCGTCGGCCGTGATCGCAGCCAGAACCTTGTCCGGCGTCGCCTCATGCACGAAATGATGGCCGACTTCCGCGACGGGCGCGCGGTCGCAGAGGCCGACGCACGGCGCCCTGACCACGCGTACGCCGGGCCCGACCTTCGACACCAGGCTGTCATGCAGTTCCTGGGCGCGGTGCATCGCGCAGGTCAGGCTGTCGCAGACGCGCACGGTCAGGGGCGGAATCGACGGCTCGCCCTCCTTCACGATGTCGAAATGGGCGTAGAAGGTCGCGGTCTCGAAGACTTCGGCGAAGGACAGCTTCATCACGTCGGCGAGCGCCGCCAGATGCGCCGCCGAGATCTGGTGATAGCGGTCCTGGATCAAGTGAAGATGCTCGATCAGGAGGTCGCGCTGGAGCGAGCGTTCGCCAAGCAGCGCCTCGATCTCGAACAGGGCGTGAGGATCGACCTGCCGACCCTTCGGCGTGGATTTGGCGCGCTTGCGGCCCAGTCCCGGATGCTCGAAGGCCTGGACATTATGGTTGTGATGCTCGTGCGCACTCATAGGCCGGCCAATCCCTCCGCTGTCGAAGCCATGCGGCTCCTTCGCCCGCGCCGTTGATCCGGTCGCTTGTGGAAGCAGACGTTATCGAAAAGATTCTAAGCTGCCAACCTCTGGTATGCATAATACCAGTAAAGGGACGGAGGGCCGGCGGAGCAGCGCGATCAACTCCGGGCAGAGCGGCGACACCGGTTCGCCAGCGCGTCGCCCGTCCCCGCACGCTTTCCATCCAAGCCGCCACCTCCACATCAAATGACATTGAAGCCAGCCTCTCCTGAATCGATCGTATCTGCTCATCGTCGTCAGGCGACGACCGGCAGGGGTTCGATACGAGGAAGGAGCGCTGGTGATGCGTGTGATGATGAACCCCTTGAATGCCCAGAAGACCGCGCTGGAACGCGCCTTCGAGATTGCCCGGGAAGGCCGCTGCGCCGGCATCGAAGACATCCGGCGTCAGCTCGGACGCGAAGGCTACAATCAAAGACAACTGATCGGGCGGGCGCTGGCCCGGCAGCTCTGTGCTATCGCGCGGGAGGCCCGGGCCGTGTCGCGCGAAGACGCATGAATTCTCCAGCCGCAGCATGCACGGGCCGTTCGGAACCAACCGGCGGCGGCGGTCGTTCCGATTTTTGACTGCGATCGCATCCAAGGGAGGGGAACATGATGTTCGTCGAGCAGATCCGCGAGGGCATGACGGTGGTCGGCTCGGATGGGGAACATGTCGGGACGGTCGATGCGCTGGCAGGCCAGTTGCTCAAGCTGAAGAAGGATGATCCCGCCTCCGGCGGGGAGCATCACTTCCTGGACATCGCCCTCGTGGTGGGAATCGAAGGCGAGACGATCAAACTTCTGGTTCCGGCAGCTGAAGCGCGGGAACGCTGGTCCGACGAGAGCGACTAAGCCCTCCATGCCAGGCCGAAACGTTGCGCAGGAGCAGGCTGGAGCGTCGCCGATGATGGCCGCAGACCCATTCGACCTGAACCGGTTCGTGCAGGCCCAGGCCGGGGTCTACGACATCGCCATGGCGGAGCTTCGGGCCGGCAGGAAACAGACCCACTGGATGTGGTTCATCTTCCCGCAATTGCGGGGTCTCGGGCACTCGCCGACGGCACACCATTTCGGCATCGCCTCGATCGGGGAAGCGCAAGCCTATCTCGCCCATCCCTTGCTCGGCACTCGCCTCGAAAGCGCGACGCAGGCGGTTCTGGGCATACCGGGGCGTTCGCTCGCGGCCATCTTCGGCTCGCCCGACGACCTGAAATTCCGGTCGTCCATGACGCTTTTCGCAACGGCCTCGCCCGATGCCGCGGCATTTTGCGAGGATGCGTTGAAGCGGTTCTGTGGAGGCGAGCGCGACGGCGCCACGCTGGCACTGCTGCGCGAGAACGATGCAGGCGTCACCGGATGACCGGGGCGCTCGGTTGGCGCTCTCAATCAGCGCGGACATCGGTCGGATCGGATGCGCGCCTGGCCGCGTTTGCAGCCGCGTCGCGCCGCCCGGCCCACCGCTCGAAGGAATGATCGATCGCGAGCAGCACGACCACAAGCGCCGTCGCCGTCAGCACGATCGGCCAGTCGCCGCGCCCGGCGGCGCAGCCCAGGGCGGCCGTGACCCAGATGGCCGTAGCCGTGGTCAGGCCGCGCGGCGTGTGCCCCGACTGGGTCCGCTCCGACTTGGAGAGCGTGATGACGCCAGCGCCCAAAAAGCCGATGCCGGTGAGAACGCCCTGTACGACACGGCTGGCCGCATCGATCTCGCCTTCGCCGGTGAAGATGGCCGTGGCCGTCGCCGTGCCCAATCCGACGAGACCGAAGGTACGGATGCCGGCGGTCTGTTGCTTGAGGGTTCGTTCCCACCCAACGGCGACGCCCGCAGCCATGCCGGCGAACAGGCGCAGGATCAGGTCGAGTTTGTCCCAGACGGATATGTCCACGGCTTTGCGCCTCTCGCGCCCCTCGGTCTCGGTCCTTCAACGAGCGGGAGACCCGTTGGTTGCGTGCGCCCGCCAAGGCGAAACCGGCGATCGAGGACCGCCTCGGCCGCCGCAAGCCCGGTGGCATAGGCGCCATGCGCGGTCGAGAAATCCTGCGGCGAGCAAGCTTCGCCCGCAAAGAACAGGCGATCGTCGAAGGGCGCGGCAAGGACGATCCGGGCCGCCGCATGGCCGGGCAGGGCGTGGCTGTATGAGCCTCGCACGAAGGGTTGGCGGCCCCAACGCGACTGCGCGATCGGCTTCAGCCGTCGTCTGATCCCGGCGCCGAACAATCCGGCAAGCTCATCGAGCGCGAGCGTGGCCATGGCCTGTTCGCCGCCCTGTTCCAGTTCGCGCGCCGTGGCACCGCCGAAAAAGCCCTCGATCAGCGGGCGGCCGAAGGGCCGTAGATGGTAACTGCCCGTCCGCGCCTGTCCGGGCCGTCCAAGCACCTGCGTGTCCGGTTCGAAACCGTCGATGCGGTCGAGCGCGAAGACGATCTTGTCGGCCAGCCCGAGCGGCAGCGTTCCGGCAGCATCGATCCGGTCATGGGCAGGCGCCGGCAGGCGAAGTGCGCCCGACGCCAGGACATCCGTCGGCAGCGTGACGATCGCGGTATGCGCCTCGATCGTGCCGGACGCTGCGAGGATCTTCAGATGGCGAGCATCGGCATCGATCGCCGTGACCGGCGTGTCGAGCCTGATCGGCAAGCCCTCCGCGGCCGCCGCGACCAGCGCGCCATAGCCTTGCACGATCCGCCAGTTCACCCCGGTGTCGGCGTCGGCATAGGCCAGGTAATCGCGCACCGAGAGCTGCTCGAGCTCGGCTCCGTTGATGTATCCGCTCATCGCCTCGAGATAGCCGTTCCAGAGATTGCCGCTCTCGAGCAGGTCGGCAGCGCGATCGGTTTCCGGCGCTATAGAGCGAAGGCGCGCCTCGAACGCCGCATAGGCCGCCTGGGCCTCACGCTGCTCCTGTTGCGGAAAGCGCAGCCCCCGGAACTGATGCCCCCACGGCGGCGGCGTGCGATCGACGGTGAACCCCAGCGATGGTGCGAGCTCGGACCATGGGTTGCGATCGCCCGAATGCAGCCAGCCGCAGCCGAGATCGAGCGGCATTCCGTCATGGTTGAGCGTCCAGGCCCGTCCGCCGATCCGTTCGCTCGCCTCGATCAGCAAGATTGAAAGGCCTGCCGCCATGAGCCGGCGTCCGGCGGCGATGCCGGCCGCGCCGGCCCCGATGATGGCGACATCGATCGGCTCGGTCATCCGAGCTCCCGCGGTGCCGCGCTCAGTTCCAGCCAGTCGAGCTCTTCTTCGAGCCGATGAAAGGCGTCGTCACCGATGATGCCGCGTCTGCGCAAATCGAGCGCCACGGTCCGCGCCGCAGCGACGGCACCGCGCCTGAGTTCGTTGTGCGCGGTATCGAGCCTCGCGTCGCCATCGGCCTGATCGAGCATGTCGTGATATTCCCGCCGGATGGCGTCGGCGACGCTCGACGGCTCGCCATCGATCGAGGCCAATGCCGCTTCGAGGGCGGCCTTGCGCGCGATGGCGAGTTCGCGCTCGACAGGCCGGTCATCCTGCAGGGCGAGGTATTTCAGGAGCGCCGGCAGCGTCAGGCCCTGCACCAGCAGCGTACCCACGACGACGGTGAAGGCGCAGACGAGGATAAGGTCGCGATACGGGAAGTCCGCCGGGAGCGCATAGCCTGCCGCCAGCGTGACGATGCCGCGCATGCCGCACCACGAGATGATCAGGCCGCCCTTGATCGTCGGTGCCAGCCCTTGCTTGCCTGTTTCGGCCTCTCCTCGCGTCCGGTGGTGGCCGCGAGCAACGGCGTTGTAGCCCATGACCCAGACCATGCGGACGAGGATCACCGTCGCGAGAACGGCGAGCGCGATCCAGCCATAATCAATCCGCTGCGTGATGCTGAGGCCAGCCAGAATTGGTCGAAGCTGAAGGCCGACCAGCACGAAGGCCAGCACCTGGAGAATGAAGACGGTGGTCTCCCAGACGGCATAGGACGGAATGCGCAGCCGCGCGCTTGTCCGTGCAGGTGCCCAACGCGCAATCACGATGCCATAGACCACGATCGTGATGATGCCCGACAGATGCAGTGCTTCGGCCAGGATCCAGACGCCGAATGTCGTGATGAACTGGAGGATGATGGCGCTCGACTGGTCACGGAACAGGCCGAGCAGCCGGACGCCCAGCCAGGCCAGGGTGCCGCCAAGGATGACGCTTCCGACGACCACCAGCGCAAAGACCGGCAGCACATCGGCGGCGCTGAAGGTTCCGGCCGCCACAGCCCCGACCGCGAGCCGGTAGATCAGCAGTGCGGTTGCGTCGTTGAGCAGGCTCTCGCCTTCGAGGATGACCAGCAGGCGGTGCGGCGGGCGCAGCCGCCGCAGGATTGCAGTCGCGGCCACGGCGTCAGGCGGCGCCACGATCGCTCCTAGCGCGATCGCTGCCGCCCAGGGCAGATCCGGAACGAACCAGCGCGTGACAACCGCGACGCTTACCGTCGTCGCGACGACGGCGACGAAGACCAGCCCGCCGACAGGCAACCAGTTCTTGCGCAGATCGCGCGGCGAGGTGTCGAAGGCCGCGTCGAGCAGGATCGGCGCCACGAACAACGCCAGGACGAGTTCGGGGTCGAGCGAGAGCTGCGGCGCGTCGGGAACAAAGGCCAGGGCGGTCCCGCCGACGGCGAGCACCACGGGGTAGGGAATGCCCGCGCGCCGCGACGCCGCGGCGAGCATGACGGCTCCCAGCATGATGACGAGGATGGACTCGAAGAAAATCATCGAGCCGAATTTTGCGCCACGAAACAAGACATGTCGACCGCCCTGCGAGCAGCGCCCGTCATCGTCCGGCGGTGTCAGCCACCCTGGGTTCGCTTCCACGCCGCCGGCGGAAAACTCGGATCGCCGTAGGGGTAGTAGTCTGTCAGCGTCAGGTTCTCGTAGGGCAGCGCTTCGAGATGGACCGTGCCCATGAAGGGCTGCGGCGGCTCGACCAGCAGGATCGTCGGCGCAAAGCCGCTGTCGTCGAAGCCGCGGCGGAAATGGGCGCGCGACTTGATCGCGATCACGTCGAACTCCTCGGGCTTGAGGCCGACCTGCCAGAGTTCCGAGGGCTCGATGATCTGGACGAGATTGGGACTGAGCACCAGCACATTACCCTGGCCGAAGCTCACGCAGATCCATTCGCTGCTCGTGCCATGGGCCGTCCTGGCGCCGCTGACCGAGCGGATCGTGCCGGAGATGCGGACGGCGTCGCCGGCGGATTCATCGAACAGGCCGCCGATCGCGGCATCGAAGCCATCGCCCGCTTTGGCGCCGGCCGCCAGAAGCGAGCGAATGATATCGGGAGAGGCGATGGTGGCGATCAGGGTGCGTTCGAGCTTCTGCGCGATGATCTCCTGCAGCAGCCAGGTCGCGTAGCCCGAGCGGTCGCTGTAGTCCGCAAGCAGAACCGGCGCCTTGCCGGCGCTCACGGCCTCGCGCGCCAGCGCGACGCCATCTTTCATCGGATGGATCTTGACGGTGTTGAGCAGCGCTTCGCGCCGCCGCCAGACCCATTCCGCCATGTCGCGCATCACCCGGTCGGCAAGATCCGGATCGTTGTTGGTGATCACCTGGAGGCCCATGCCGGCATCGGGCACGTCCGACCAGGGAAAGCCGAAGAAGACATTGACGAAGACGTCGGGCTCGCGCGCCTCCCAGATCAGCGCCCGTTGGATCAGGTCCGACCAGGGCGAGGCGCCGGTCCACATCACCACCGTCGGCGCGATGATCGGAATGCGCAGCGTCCGATGCACCGGCTTGAAGCTGCCGCGGATCGCCCGGACCAGCATGCGCGCCGCGCGTTCGCCCTGCAGATGCATGTCGTAATGCGGGAAATACTTCACGCAGAACGCCATCTCGGCCTGGCCAAGGAAGGCTTCGTCCTCGTTGCCATGCGGATCGAAAGTTGCCGAGAGGACGACATCCTTGCCGACGACCTCGCGGACGCGCCGCGCGATATCGGCCTCGGGGCGCGCCACGCCGCGCACCGCCAGTGCCCCATGAAGCGCGAGATAGACGCCGTCGAGCTTCGGCTGCGCCTTCAGCTCCGTGAGGATGATGCCGAGGAAATGCTCATAGGCATCCTCGGTGATCCAGCCCGATCCCGTCCCGGTCTTGGGCCAGAGCGGCGAGGTGATGCCAATCAGCTCGACATCGTCATATTCGCGCGCAACCTGCACGAAGCCGCCCATATAGCCCTTCGGGTCGGTCGCCAGCAGCGCCTCGCCGCTGGCCGGCGAGCCCGGATAGATGAAGTCCTCCCGCGTGGTGTCGTTGGGCAGGAAGGTGACCGTCTCATGGGCGAATTGCAGGACAGCGATACGCATGGTCTGGCGCGTCATGCCGGCTTCACGTCGTAGAACTGCGCGAAGCCGTTGCGCAGGCCGGTGAGCCCGCGATAGGCCGTCTTCTCGTAATAGGCGCCAAGCGGAATATAAGGCACCTCGACGAAGAACTGCTTCTGGATCTCGGCGCAGATCGCCTTCTGTGCGGCGACATCCTTGGCGGCGAACCAGTCGAGCCGCAGCTCTTCCAGGCGCGGCGATGTCGGCCAGCCGAACCAGGCCTGGTCGCCATTGCCGCGGATGCCGAGCTGGCTGGCCGGATCGAAATTGTTGGTGCCGTTCAGATAGGTGAAGAAGATGTTCCAGCCGCCCTTGTCGTTGGGCTGCCGGCTGGCGCGGCGCTGAACCACAGTGCCCCAGTCGGTCGAGACCAGGTCGACATTCATGCCGCATTTCTTGAGCGCATCCGCCGCCACCATCGCCAGCGCATGAGTCGAGGGGTAGTCGGTCGGGTCGAGCATCACCACGCGCTCGCCCTTGTAGCCGGCCGCCGCGAGCTCGCGCTTGACCTTCTCGAAATCCCGCTTGCCGACCAGGACATCGGTTCCGACTGTGGTTGCCAGCGGCGTGTCGGGGCTGAACACGCCGACATGGTCCTTCCACATCGAGCGCTCGTCGCCGGCCACCGCGGTCATGTATTCGGTCTGGTCGATGGCGCCGAGCAGGGCCCGGCGGATGGCCGCATTGTCGAAAGGCGGATGCAGGCAGTTGAAGCGCAGGCAGCCGATGCCGCCGGCCGGGTCGAGGCCCTCGATCTTAAGTCCGGCCTTGGTCTTCAGGACACCCAGCAGGTCCGGCGTCGGATTTTGCCACCAGTCCACTTCGCCGTTGCTGAGCGCGTTCGCTGCCGTCGACGGGTCGGGCATGATGCGCCATTCGACGCGGTCGAAATGAACGTGTTTGGGGCCGGCCGTGAAGGTGGCGGAGCCATTGGGACGCGGAACGTAGCCGGCGAATTTCTCATAGACCGTCAGCGCGCCGGGAATGCGCTCGGCAGCCTTGAAGCGGAACGGCCCGCTTCCGACCATCTCCGTCACCTGCTTGTTGGCGTCGGTCACCGCGAAGCGTTCCGGCATGATGCAGGGCATCGAGGTTCCGGTCTTGCCGAGCGCCGCCGGCAGCAGCGAGAACGGTCGTTTCAGGCGGAATTTCACGACGCGGTCGGATTCCGCCGAGAGCTCGTCGGTTGCATCCATCAGCGCGCGGCCGAAGGCATCGCGGGCGGCGAAGCGCTTGACGCTCGGCACGACGTCCTGCGCCCGCACCGGCTCGCCGTCATGGAAGCGCAAGCCCTCGCGCAGCGTCAGCCGCCAGAGCTTGCCGTCATCCTCGACGGTGTGGCCGGCCACCATCTGCGGTTCGAAACTGTAGTCGCTGGTCTGCCCGTACAGCGTATCGAAGACGAGATAACCGTGGTTGCGCGTCACAGTCGCCGTCGTCCAGACCGGATCGACGATCGCGACATCCGCCTCGGGCACGAATTTCAGCACCTTCGCCGGCTGCGCGACGCTGGGCTTTGCGAGGGTGGAGACGGCGGCACCCGCCGCGACACCAAGAAATGTACGACGCTTCATGCCTTGGAACCTTCCGTTCGAACCGATGGAATGGTCGCGGATGGAGCGTCGCCGCGATGTCTGTCGGCTGATCCTAGAGCGGCGGAATTGACGGGCGCAAGCCATGGGGCAGCCGATAGGGGCGCCTCGTCGAACGGCCCGCCATCCAGCGGTTGCAGATGTCGCCACACCCTCCGCAACAGGACATGCCCGTCGGCATCGCTGGCCTGTCAGGTCGCGCCTTGCGCTGGACGTCGTCCAGAGATCAGGCCGCTTTCGCCATGGCGTCATTCAGCCGCGAATGCGTCTGCTGGAGGATGTCGTGGAGGTTCCTGAAGGCATCTTCGCCGACCGGCGCGACACCGTCGCGGGCGGCGCGCTCCATCTCGGCTGCGGCAGAGGCGACGCGGGTTGCGCCGAGATTGGCGCTCATCGATTTCAGCGCATGGGCGCATTTCGCGATCAGGTCGCTGTCGCCCGATTGCGTCGCCGATCCCAGGCGTTCGACCTCCTTGAGCGATGTCACCTTGTAGAGGTCCGTGATCCGACGGACCGTCTCCAGCGATCCGTTGGTCATCTCGATCAGGTCGCGCAGCACCGCTTCGTCGAGATAGCCCTCCTCCGTCGGCGAGGTCGGTGCCGCTGGCGCGACGGCCTGCGCCGTCGAGGCCGTGGCGAATGTCGCGATCGTGCTGCCGAGCTGGGCCAGCGTGAAGGGCTTGTAGACGACGCCGTCCATACCCGCGTCGCGCCAGGCCGTGGCGGCCGAACCGACGACATGGGCGGTCAGGGCGACGATCGGGACGCGTGGCCGGCCGGTTTCGGCCTCGCGGGTCCTGATGGCACGCGTGGCGTCGAAGCCGTCGAGCACGGGCATGCTGCCATCCATCAGGATGAGATCGAAGGGCTCGCGCTCCGCCGCCGCGACGGCCTGGACGCCGTCATTGACGAAGCGCGCGACGATGCCGAACCGGCGCAGCGCGGCATCGGCGACCTCGCGGTTGACCTCGCTGTCATCGGCGACGAGGACACGCATCTGCGGGAACTGCGCAGTCGGGGCGATCTCGGCCTGGCCGGCATCGGCGCGGCGCAACGATTGTCCCGAAGGTCGATCCGTCTGCAGCGACTGGATGAGCGTGGCGACGTCGCGACGCTGCACGGGCCAAGGCAGGACATCGTCCGCGCCGGCCTCGATCAACCCATCGACATCCTCGCCGGCGCCGGCCAGCACGATGACGGCGTGACCGTATTCCCTGAAGGCAGCCAGGCGATCGGGCGAGGCGATGACGAGATCGGCCTTGGCGGCGCCCATTGGCGGGGAAGCGTCGAGCACCTCGACCGTGAAGCCGGTGGCGGTCAGTTCATGCTTGAGCATTGCCGCGGTCTGGCGCTGGGGCAGGGCGATGACAGCGGTCTTGCCGGAGTTGGCGACAGCGGGCTCAGCCACCATCGCCGGGGACGAGACCGCAAGCGGAAGGGCAAAGAAGAAGCTGCTGCCGCGGCCGATCTCGCTTTCGACGCTCAGCGTCCCGCCCATCGCGGCGACCAGTTGCCGCGCGATCGAGAGGCCCAGACCCGTGCCGCCATGGGTGCGTGTCGTCGACTGGTCGGCCTGCGAAAAGGACTCGAAAATCGTGTCGACCTTGTCGGCTGCGATGCCGATCCCGGTGTCGGAGACCGAAAAGCGCAGGTGGTCCTGTCCTTCCCGCGCGACACGAACAGTGACACCTCCGGCCTCGGTGAACTTCAGCGCATTGTTGACGAGGTTGCCCAGCACCTGTCCGAGGCGTACCGGATCGGCCCGGACGTTCAGGCCCGGCGGGGTCTCGATCGCGCCGCAGAGATCCAGCGCCTTGGAGCGAGCCCGGTCGCTGAACAATTGCAGGACGGCCTCGACCGAATCCTCCGGGTCTATATCGAGGGTTTCGACCTCGAGTTTGCCTGCCTCGATCTTCGAGATATCGAGAATGTCGTTGATGATGGCGAGCAGGCTGGTGCCGGAACGCGCGATGACCTCGGCCTGCCGGCGCGCGCGCTTCGGCAGTTCGGCGGCGGCCAGAAGCTCCGCCATGACCAGGATGCCGTTCATCGGCGTCCTGATCTCATGGCTCATCGTGGCCAGGAAATCCGACTTCGCCTGGTTTGCCTTGTCGGCCGAAAGCGCGGCGCGCTGATAGTCGGCCGTTCGGTCCGAGACCTCGCGCTCCAGCCGGTCACGATGGTCGGCGAGCCTGCGGTCGCGCTCGCGGATGTCGCCGATCATCCCGTTGAAGCTGTTGACCAGCACGCCGATCTCGTCGCGGGACTCGGCCTTGAGCGTGATGGCGTAGTCGTGCTCTCGGCGCACGCGCGACATGGTCTGCGTCAGCGCGCCCAGCGGCCCGGTGATCCGTCGCTGCAGGCGAAGCGCCAGTGCCACCGCGAAGAGGGTCGCGATGGCGCCGGTCAGCAAAGTACTTTCCACCGCGCTCCTGATCAGCGCCGGCAGGTCCTGCGTGTCGGCGATGACGCGGAGGCTGCCGACCTGCACGCCGCCATGGATAATGGGTACGATCGCCTCCATCGATCGGCTTCGCAGGATCGCCGGCAGGGACCAGCGCGTATCCGGCCCCAGGACGACGAGATCGCCGGCGAGTTGTTCGGTCGCGCCGATATCGGCCAACGACTTTCCGTCGCTCGTTTCGATGCCGGCGAAGGTGATGCCCTTCATCCGGCCGATCGCAGTGATCGCCTCATAGGCGGCGATGGAGTCGGTGTCAGCGACAGGGCGGGACGCGGCCGCCGAGATCGCTTGCGCCGTACTGAGCAGGGCGTCGCGCCGTGACTGGCCGTAGCGTTCCGTCTCGCGCCAGACGGACACGCCGACCAGGATTCCGCTTGCCAGCAAAGTCGATGCGACGACGAGCAGGATCAACCGGACGCGAATCGAGAGGTGAGGACGCAACGACATGACGCCACGATAGGCGGTCTATGCTTTCTCAAACGCAAACAACCTCGCCATTTTTTTGAAGGATGCGGAACCGTTTATTTGCATCTTTGGTGAAAGGTCATCCGACTGGGCACCAGAACAGTGCCTCGGGAGTGATGCGATGACGATGACGGGCGAGAACTGCATCCCATTCAGTTACGTGCTCTGCGATCAACTGGCGATCCTGGCCGTCGATGACGATCCCATCCAGCGGGAATTCTGCGCCGTTTATCTGGCGACGCCCCAGGCTGAGATCACAACGGCCGGCTCGGCAGAGGAAGGTCTTGCCCTTCTAGACCAAGCCAGCTTCGACGTTGCGCTGATCGATGTCGACATGCCCGGCATGAATGGCATCGAGATGGTGCGCCGGATTCGTGCCGACCGCCGCTTCGACGACTTGCCCCTGATGGTCATCACCGGGCGCGAGGATATCGTCTCGATCGACCAGGCCTATGCGGCCGGTGCCACATCGTTCATGTGCAAGCCCGTCAACTGGCGGCTCCTGGGCCATCAGATCCGTTTCCTCATCCGGGCGCACCGCGCCCTCGCGGCAGCCTGATATGGTCGCGGCGTTCATCCAGCGAGCACTGATGCGTCTTCGCGGCGATGAACGCGGCGGCGTGCTGATCATGGCCGGGGTCGCGTTGCCGGCTCTGCTGGTGGGCGCAGGCGTGGTCATCGACTTCGGCATCCTCTCCGAACAGCGGACCGCCTTCCAGGCGGCTGCCGATGCCTCCGCGCTGGCCGCTGCGCGGGAGTTCCGGCTGGCCAATGCCAACCCGACGACGGTGCAGTCGGTTGCGGAGAAGTTCGCCGCGACGTCGCTGAAGGCGGTCAACCATTCCGGCACGATCGCAGCCTCGGTCGACCTCAAGAAGATGACCGTCACGGTCGAGATCAACACGATCGCGAAGACGAACATCATGCACATGTTCGGAACGGAGATGGTGCATGTGGGGGCCAGGGCCACGGCGCGCGTTCTCGGCAGTGCATCGATCTGCGTCATCGGGCTCGAGAAGAACAAGAACGAGACCATCTACCTGGAAAAGGACGCGAAGCTCGAGGCGCCGGAATGCGCCGTGTACTCGAATTCGAGCAAGTCCCAGGGCCTGAAGGCGATGCAGAACTCGTCGATCAAGGCCCGCTTCATCTGCTCGGCCGGCGGCAGCTACAAGGACAAGTACGACAGCTACAGCCCCAGCCCGACGCTCGACTGTCCGGTTCTGGCCGATCCGCTGGCGTCGCGCCCGCCGCCGCCGACCGGAGGCTGCAGCGCCACCGACCTGAAGGTCACCACCAGCATGACGCTGAGCCCCGGCACCTATTGCGGCGGCATCCGGATCAGCAAGATGGCCGTGGTCAGCATGAATCCGGGCATCTACGTTTTCAAGGATGGCCCCCTCGACGTGTCGGGAGGCGCTTCGCTGAAGGGCGCGAATGTCGGGATCTACCTGAACGGCAAGGGCGCGGTGATCCGCTTCGACGCCGACACGAAGATCGACCTGACCGCGCCCAGGGACGGCGTGCTGGCGGGCATCCTGTTCTATGAGGACCGGAACTCGCCGATCAACCAGAAGCACGAGATCCTGAGCAACGACGCGAAGGTGCTGCTGGGCACGCTCTATCTACCGCAGGGCGAACTCAACATCGCCGCCAACAAGCCGGTGGCGGCTGAATCCGCCTATACGATCGTGGTGGCGCGGCGCTTCACCCTCTCGGCGGGGCCGACCATGGTCCTCAACGCGAAATACGGGTCGACGAACATTCCTGTTCCCGATGGTGTCGGCCCGGGCTCGACGGCCGCCCATCTCGCTCGCTGACCATCAGAAGGCGCGCCGCGCTCACCGATTGGCGGGCCAGCCATCGCGGAGGAAAGCGTCGATCTCGTCTGCGGTCACCGCGGGCGAGAACAGGTAGCCCTGCAGGAGATGGCAGCCGGCCACGCGCAGGAACTGCTGCTGGGCCTGCGTTTCCACGCCTTCCGCCACGACCTTCATTCCCAGCGCCCGCGACAGGGCAGTGACGGCCTGGACGATCGCGGCCGCCTTGAGTTCGCCAGTCCCGTCGATCAGTGATTTGTCGAGCTTCAGCTTGTCGATCGGAAGCTTCTGCAGATAGGCGAGGCTGGAATAGCCCGTGCCGAAATCATCCAGCGCGATCCCGATCCCGCTCTGTCGCAGGACATTCATCGTCTCGATCGCGCGCTCGAAATTCTCGATGATGCCGCCTTCGAGCAACTCCAGCTCGATCTGGGCCGGCGTGTTGCCGATCTCGCTCACCAGCGAGAGCAACTGCCGGGCGAAATCCGGCGATTGAAACTGCCTTGCGCTGATATTGATGGATATCGTCAGTTTCGGCCAGCGCAGCCCGTCCGTGCAGGCCTGGCGGATGACCCACCAATCGACCGCATCGGCCTGCTCGTCGTCGTCGACGCTGTCCAGAATGGCTTGCGGGCCCGATACCCGGCCATCCCTATCGACGGAGCGCAGCAGGCATTCCACGCCGACGAAGGTTTTACCGTCGGAGCTGACCTGGGGTTGGTAATAAAGGTGCGCGCCCGTGAGAATGGCGTGATCCAGACTTTGTGTCATCGGCGAGCTGTTCAATCACAACGCTGATGCGGGCTTGATACAGCCATAACCCCTTCCTAGCGCGGGAACAACGTCGCATAGACAAGGGCTTCGGCAACATCCCTGGAGGCGTCGGCCCAGATTGCCGTCAGGGTCGATATGCATTTCATTATGTCAAAAGACAGTGCCTTGTGCGCGAAAGCTTAGCCTGCCTCATCGGTGCGCCGCAGCTGGCTGGCGCGCTGCAGGTGACTGCGCATCAGGGCGCTCGCGAGCTCGCGGTCCCCGGCCTCGATGGCATCGAGGATCTGCAGATGCTCCCGGCAATTCACGACGACGCGCTCGAAGCCGAAGATCCAGTCGTAATTGGAGAGCCGCCGCAGCTCGTTCTGGCGTTTCACGGCGGAGTGGATGAAGCGGTTGCCCGATGCCGCCGCCAGGCCCTCGTGATAGGCCGCGTTCATCTCATAGAAGCCGATGCTGGAGGATTCCTGCCAGGGTCGTTCGAGGGTCTCGCGGTGGCGTGCTCGCATCTCGGCGATCCAGCCCGCCTCGAGTGCAAAGCCGGGCTCCAGCAGCGCCATCGGCTCGATCAGCAGGCGGAAGCGATAGCGCTCGTCATGGGCCTTCGGGTCGCGCGGCGCCTGCAGGAAGCGCCAGCCATATCCCGGCTTGCGCTCGATCATGTCGAGATCGGCCACCCGCGCCAGCAGCCGCTGGACCTCGGGCCGGGTCAACGCGTAGCGCCGCATCACGTCGAGTTCGGAGATTTCGTCGCCAAGCTCGCCGCTCTCGCGGTCGTGGGCGAGACGGGCCAAAGCAAGTTCCGTGCTGTCGCTTCCAGTCGCTATCGTCGCAGCCGCGGCGCCGAGGTATTCCACGCCCTTGTTGGGGTGCCGCCGGACGACGCCCTGCTGCGCCAGATGGTCGAGGGCGGCCCGCACCGGGGTCCGCGAGACGTTCAGGCGACGGGCGGCGTTGTTTTCGTTGACGAAGCTGCCCGCGACGAGGCCGTCCTCGCGAACCATCTGCAGGATGGCCTCGGCGATATCCTGCTGCAGCTTGGTCGGGGCGGCCATGGCATAACTCTTGATTGTCTTAGTTCACGATGAAATACATGTGACGTGAGGTGAATGCCAGCGTGCCGTGCGGAGCTTGAAGATGGTCCAACCCTGTCCTTTCGTCGATGTCTCGGGCAGCGCTTACGAGCGCGGCCGCCAGCATGGCTCCAGCGTGCCGCAGCGGGTCAAGCGCTCGATCGAGCTCTATGGCGGGCAACTCGGCGATCTCGGCTACGACGCTGCGGCGAAATCCGCGCTGATCGCAGAGTTCGCCGGCGAGATCGAAGCCTTCGGCTGCCACTACATCGAGGAGATGCGCGGCATTGCCGACGGCGCCGGCGTGCCACTCGAAGACATCGTCATGATCAATGCCCGCACCGAGGTCATCGCCAAGGCGCGGCTGGTCAGGAACAAGCCGGTCGAGGCGACGGAGGAACTCGACGATGGCTGCACTGGCGCGGTCATCCTGCCCGAGCGCAGCGCCAACGGTGCGCTGATCCACGGTCAGAACTGGGACTGGAAGGCTGAGTGCGCCGAGACCGCGATCGTCCTGCGGGTTCGTCGCGATGACGGTCCCGATTTTCTCACCTTCGTCGAAGCCGGTGGCCTCGCCCGCTGCGGCATGAACGAAGCCGGTATCTGCATCACCGCCAACTACCTCGAATCTGAGCGCGACTTCACGCAACCCGGGGTGCCGCTCGCGCTGATCCGCCGCAAGGTGCTGGAGCAGGAGCATTTTGCCTTCGCCATCAAGGCGGTCGCGACGACGCCGAAGGCCTGCTCCAACAACATGATGCTCTCCACCGTCGCGGGGTTTGGCATCGATTTCGAATGCGCGCCGAACGAGGCCTTCCCGCTCTATCCAAGCGAGGGCCTGATCGTTCACGCCAATCACTGGGTCGGCCAGGTCGCGCTGACCAAGCTGCGCGACACCGGCACGCCGCGCGTGCCCGAAAGCTTCTACCGCGACTGGCGTGTGAAGAAGCTGCTCGACGAGGCCGGCGGCAAGCTCACCGTCGACGATCTTAAGAACGCCCTGTTCGACGATTTCCTCACCCCGCATTCGGTCTGCCGTCCGCCGCGCCCCAACGACACCGGCAATCTCTCGGCGACCGTCGCCATGGTGATCATGCAGCCGGCGCAGGGGATCATGGAGGTCTGCCCGCTGCCCGCGCTGAACCGGGCCTTCACGCGCTACAGCCTGACGGAAGAGCCGCGGACCCTCGCCCAGGCGGCCGAGTAAGCCAGCCTCGACGCAGCCGCAGCATGCCGACAGAAAACAAGGGGACCATGCCGATGCTTCGCCAGATCACGAAAATGGCCATGACCGCAGGGTTCGCGTTCGCGGCGTCTGGTGCAGGCGCTCAGGCCGCCACGGTGCTGCGAGTCCAGATTCCGGCCGACATTCGCTCGATCGATCCCGGCGTCAATCGGGACCATCCGACGGACGGCGTGGTTCTTCACATGGTCGAGGGGCTTGTCGCCTATGGCGAGGACGGGACGCCAAAACCGCTGCTTGCCGAGACCGTCGACATCTCGCCCGACGGCAAGACCTACAGCTTCCGCCTGCGCGGCGGCGTCAAATTCCACAACGGCGCCGAAATGACGTCCGCCGACGTGCTGTGGAGCTGGAACCGTTACATGAACGCGAAGACGGACTGGCGCTGCCTGTCGGAGTTCGACGGACGCGGGACCGTCAAGGTCGAGAGCGTGGCCGCGCCCGATTCCCGCACGGTCGTCTTCACCCTCGACAAGCCGAGCGCGCTGTTCCTGACCTCTCTGGCCCGGACCGACTGCGCCATGACGGCGATCCTGCACAAGGATTCCGTCAGGGCGGACGGATCCTTCGAGAAGCCGATCGGCACGGGCCCGTTCAAATTCGCCGAGTGGAAGCGCGGTGAGTTCGTGCGGGTCGAGCGCTTTGCCGATTATGCCGCGCTTCCGGGCAAGATCGACGGGCTGGGCGGTGCCAAGCGCCCGCTCGTGGACGAGGTCCGCTTCGTCGTCATCCCCGATAGCGCCACCGCCAAGGCGGCTCTGGTCAGCGGCGATATCGACGTCGTGCCCGATGTCGCCAATGCCGACGTCGGCGAACTCAAATCGGTCGACAAGGTCAAGCTCTCGGTGGTTTCGCATATGGGGCTGGTCGGGCTGATCATCCAGACACGCGATCCGGTCATGGCCAATGCAAAGCTGCGGCGTGCCATGGCGGCTGCGATCGACAAGCCGGAACTGGTCGCCGCGGTGACCGACGGGTTGGGCAAGCCCAACGGCTCGATCGTGCCGACGCTGTCGGCCTATCACGGCAAGGTCCAGGACGAAGATATCGCCTACGATCCAGCCGCCGCCAGAAAGCTCATCGCCGAAGCCGGCTACAAGGGCGAGAAGATCGTGATGATGGCCAATAAGCGCTATCCGCAGAGCTTCAACGCCGCGGTCATCGCCCAGCAGATGCTCAAGGCCGTCGGCCTCAATGTCGAGATCGTGGTGCTGGAATGGGCGACGCAGCTCGACCGCTACAACAAGGGCAACTACCAGATCCAGGCCTTCCCCTATTCCGGCCGGATGGACCCCGCGCTGTCCTTTGAGTCGATGACGGGTCCGAAGGACAAGCAGCCGCGCAAGCTCTGGGACAATCCCGATGTTCAGGCCTTGCTCGAGAAGTCGATGATCGTCGCCGATCCAGCGCAGCGTCAGGCGATCTTCGACGATCTGCACCGGCGCTTCCTCGCCGATATGCCCATGGTGATGCTCTACAACGGTATCGCCGGCGGCGCGGTCGGCAAGCGGGTCAATGGCTACGTCTCGTCGCTGACCTCGCTGCCGCGGCTCTGGGAAGTGTCGCTGGCGCCGTGAGCCGGTCCCTGCGGCCTTCGTGTCAGCCCATGTCCTTCTGGATATGGCGGGTGATCAGGGCCGCAAGCTCCGCCGCATCACGCCGCTTCAGCGCCCCGACCATGGCGTGATGGTCACGTGCGCTGGCCAGCAGCGCTTCATGCGAGGCCCAGACCGTGACGGTCGAACCGCGCGAGCGGTCGCGCAGGGCCCAGATCGTCTCTTCCAGCACGGGGTTGCCGCAGGAGGCATAGATCAGATGGTGGAAGGCGCTGTTGATCTCGCTCTGCTCGATGCGCGTGCCGGTTGCCGCCGCAGTGCTGAAAGCGGTCGCGAGTTCGTCGAGACGGGCGATGGCGGCCGCGTCGATATGCGCCACGACGCCGGCCATTGCGCCGGTCTCCAGCAGGATGCGTGTCTCGCGGATGGCGCGATAGGTCGCCAGGTCGATCTCCATGACCCGGTAGCCGCGATTGGGCACATGCTCGATCGTCTTGCGGATGGCGAGCTCTTCCAGGGCACTGCGCACGTCGAACCGCGTCGCCTGGAATTTCTCCTCGAGATCGATCTGCCGCAGCCATTCGCCGGGGCGATACATCCGCAGCCGGATCGCCTGGGCGATCTCGCTGGCGAGCGCGCGCTTGGCGACACGATTCGGTTTGCGTTGCGGTTGCATGGCGGCGTTCTAGCCCATTGGACGAGGCGGTGCACAAGCCTATTGCGGGACGCAGATCGTTATGTAACTAAATTGGCGCCAATTATATCGCCAGATCAAGAGGTGCCGGCATGACCACTCCCGACGCACAAACGGCGCCAGCCGAGGACGCCGCCGCCATCGCCCGCGCGCTCTACGACATGGGCCCGACGCCGGTGATCGCCTGCAAGGCCGATCCGCGCTTCAGCTATTGCCTCTATGTCCCCAAGACGCTCGGCAAGACGGCACAGCCGCCCGAGCTGATCGTCGCGATGCACGGCACGGGCAGAGGCTTCACCGGCTATCGCGACGCCTTCCAGGAATTCGGCCGCTGGAACAATTGCGTCATCCTGGCGCCGCTCTTCCCGATCGGCGTGCTCGGCGACGACAACCGCGACGGCTTCAAATACATGCGCGAGGGCATGATCCGCTACGATCAGGTGCTGCTCGCCATGGTCGCCGAGGTCGAGGCGCGCTACGGCGTCAGCTTCCCGCGCTTCGGCCTGTTCGGCTATTCCGGCGGCGGCCATTTCGCCCACCGCTTCCTGATGCTGCAGCCGCGGCGGCTGTTTGCCTGCTCGATCGGCGCGCCGGGCTCGGTGACGCTGCTTGATCCGACGCGCGATTGGTGGGTCGGCACCCGCAACATGGCCGAGCTCTTCGGCACGACCCCCGACATCCCTGCGATGAAGCAGGTCGCCGTGCAGATGATCGTCGGCGCGGCCGATCTGGAGACCTGGGAAATCACCCATAAGCCGGGCGGCCGCAACTTCATGCCTGACGCCAACCATGCCGGCGCGACCCGGCCTGAAAGGCTCGCCAGCCTGAAGGCCTCCTTCGAACAGGCCGGCATTGGCGTGCGCTTCGATCTCGTGCTGAACATGGCTCATGACGGCCTTCGGGCGGTGCCGACGGTCGAGGATTTCTTTGCCGAGGCACTGATCAGGCATCGCGCTGCGAGCGCCAAGGCGGCCTGAGACCGCCGGCGCCGCACGTTAACGAGACAACGACAACAGGGGATACACCATGAACCGGCTTCTCGCCTCTGCCTGCCTCCTGCCGCTGCTGGCCGGCCCGGTGCTGGCCCAGTCGCTCACCGTTGCGGTCCAGGCCGACGTCCGCAGCATCAATCCGGGCGTCAACCGCGACGACGGCACAGACGATTTCGCCCTGCAGATGGTCGAGGGTCTCGTCGGCTATGACGAGGGTGGCACGCCGCAGCCCCTGCTCGCGGAGAAGGTCGCACTTTCCGCCGACGGCAAGACCTACACCTTCACCTTGCGCAAGGGCGTCAAGTTTCACAACGGCGCCGAGCTAAGCTCGGCCGACGTGTTGTGGAGCTGGAACCGCTACATGGACGCGAAGACCGAGTGGCGCTGCACCTCGGATTTCGACGGCCGCTCCGGCCTTAAGGTCGAATCGGTCGAGGCGCCCGACGCGCAGACCATCGTCATGAAGCTCGACAAGCCGAACGCGCTCTTTCTCGACAGCCTGGCGCGCACCGACTGTGCGATGACCGCGATCCTGCACAAGGATTCCGTCAAGCCGGATGGCACTTTCGACAAGCCTATCGGCACAGGCCCCTACAAGTTCGGTGAGTGGAAGCGCAGCGAGTACTTCACCATGACCGCCTTCGAGGGCTATGCCTCGCCGAAGACCGACGGCAAGGCCGACGGCTATGTCGGCTCCAAGCGCCCGCTGCTCAAGGAGGTGAAGTTCCTCGTCGTCAAGGACCCCGCGACGGTGAAGGCTGGGCTGACCTCGGGCGCGCTCGATCTGAGCGAGATCCTGCCGAGCGACGTCGCCGAGATCCGCAAGCTGCCCACGCTCGAGGTCGTTACCGCCGCCACCGCCGTGCGCCAGGTCCTGCTGATCCAGACCCGCGACGCCGTGATGGGCAACCAGAAGCTGCGCCAGGCGATCGCCGCCGCGCTCGACATGGACGAGGTTGTCGCTGCTGCCTCCGACAATCTCGGCCAGACCAACACCTCTCCGATCCATCCCGGCTCGTCCTATTTCGGCGCGGTCGAAAAGCAGGGCCACAAATTCGACCCGGCCCGGGCCAAGAAGCTGCTCGCGGAGGCCGGCTACAAGGGCGAGAAGGTCGTCATCCTCGCGAACAAGCGCCCGCGTGTGCCGAGCTTCCCGGCCGCGGTCGTCGTGCAGTCGATGCTGCAGGCGGCTGGAATCAACGCAGACATCGAAGTGCTGGACTGGGCGACCCAGCTCGACCGCTACAACAAGGGCAACTACCAGATGCAGTCCTTCTCGTTCTCGGCGCGCTTCGACCCTGCGCTGGCCTTCGAGCAGTTCGCCGGCCCGAAGGACAAGCAGCCGCGCAAGGTCTGGGACAATCCGCAGGCACAGGAGAAGATCGAGCGGCTGATGTCGCTTTCCGACCGTGCCGAGCGTCAGAAGCTCGTCGACGAGCTGCACAAGGCCGTCATCGACGAGGTGCCGCTGATCTTCATGTTCAACGGCGTCGACGCCATCGCCCACAGCAAGCGCATCACCGGCTTCAAGCCCTGGCAGTCGAAGCTTCGGATGTGGGAAGTCACCGCCGCGAAGTGACGCAGAACCCGCTCCGCTAACGCACGAGCCCGAAAGCCGCCAATGCTGCGCTTCGCCCTGACCCGGGTCGCCATGGCCCTGCCGACGCTGCTGATCGTGGCGGTCTCGGTCTTCGTTCTGATCCGGCTGATCCCGGGAGACCCGGCCTCGCTGATGCTGGGCGATCTCGCGACGCCGGCCTCGATCGCCGATCTGCGGGCGCGGCTCGGCCTCGACCAGAGCCTGTTCGTCCAGTTCGGCATCTGGTTCGGCAACCTGCTCAAGGGCGATCTCGGCATCTCCATCAACACGCAGGAGCCGATCCTGCCGCTGATCCTCTCGCGTTTCTGGATCAGCGCCCAGATCGTGCTGATCGCGGTCTTCTGCGCCAGCCTGGTCGCGGTGCCGGCCGGCGTCATCGCGGCCTGGAAGCAGGATTCGGGGCTCGATCTCGGGCTCGTCACGGTGGCGACGCTGCTGCTCTCGATCCCAACCTTCTGGCTCGGCCTGCTGCTATTGCTGTTCTTCGGCCTCAAGCTCGGCTGGCTGCCCGTCGTGGGCTACGTCTCGATCGGCGACGATCCCTGGCGCGGCGTGCTTTATCTGGTCATGCCGATCCTGACGCTGTTCCTGCACGAGATTGGCGTGCTGCTGCGCATGGCGCGGGCCTCGACGCTGGAGGTGTTGCGACTCGACTACGTCACCCACGCCCGCGCCAAGGGCCTGTCGGAGATGGCCGTGCTCTGGCGCCACGCCTTCAAGAACGCCTTCGGGCCGACCTGGACGCTGATCGGCCTCGTGCTCGGCAATCTGCTCGGCGGCATCGCCGTGGTCGAGACGGTCTTCACCATCCCCGGTCTCGGCCGGCTGCTCGTCGATGCGATCTTCGCGCGCGACTATCCGGTCATCCAGGGCTGCATGCTCTTCGTCGCCTTCACCTATGTGCTGGTCAACGTCGTGATCGACCTTTGCTATCCGATCTTCGATCCAAGGGTGACGGCAGAATGAGTGGCCGCGCAATGAAGCTCCCTCCGCTCAATGCCCTGATCGGCGGCGGCCTGATCGGTACGCTCGTTATCGTCGCCAGCATCGGTGCGCTCTGGACGCCCTATGACCCCTTGCGCCTCTCCTTCCGCTACAAGCTCGCGCCGCCATCGCCGATGTACTGGCTCGGCACCGACGAGTTCGGCCGCGACGTGCTCTCGCGATTGATGGCAGGCGCCGCGACCTCGGTCTGGATCAGCATCCTGACGGTGACGCTGGCGGTGGTGCTCGGCACGCTGATCGGCGTGTTCTCGGGCTATGTCCGGGGCTGGGTCGACCGCGTCATCATGGCGTTCAATGACGCGCTGCTGGCCTTTCCCGGCATCCTGCTGGCGCTCGGCCTGCTCGCGGTCGTCGGCGCCAACAAATACGGCATCATCCTGGCGCTCGGCATCGCCTACACGCCGTCGGTGGCGCGCGTCGTACGCGGCACGGTCTTGTCCCTGCGCGAGAAGGAGTTCATCTCGGCCTCGCGCGTCATGGGCAATTCCGAGGCCTTCACCATGGCGCGCCACATCCTGCCCAACTGCATCGCGCCGCTGACGGTGCTGGCGACCTCGATGTTCGGCTATGTGCTGCTGGCGGAGAGTGCGCTCTCCTTCCTCGGGCTGGGCGTGCCGCCGCCGGCTCCGACCTGGGGCAACATGCTGGCGGGATCCAGGCCCTATATCGGCCAGGCGGTCTGGCTCGGCATCTTCCCCGGCCTGTGCATCTCGCTGACCCTGCTCGGCATCAATCTCCTGGGCGACGCGGTCCGCGACAAGCTCGATCCGCGCATGCGAGGCACGCGATGACCGAATCCTCGCTGCTGCAAGTCGAGGCCCTCACCCTCGCGATCAAGTCGTCGGGGCGGGCGGTCGTGGATCAGGTCGGCTTCTCCGTTGCACGGGGCGAGATCGTCGGCATCGTCGGCGAATCCGGCTCGGGCAAGACGCTCGCTGCCCGCGCCATCATGGGCTTCGTCCCGCCGGCCGTGAAGCTTGTGTCGGGTTCGATCCGCTTCGACGGAGAAGAGATCACCACCATGGCGCCAAAGCGCCTGCGGGCGGTGCGCGGTTCCAAGGTCGGCATGGTCTTTCAGGAGCCGATGACCTCGCTCAACCCGTCGATGACGATCGGCAGGCAGCTCGAGGAAGGGCTGGCGCTGCATCGCAAGCTCGACGCTGAAGGCCGCCGCGCGCTGATCCTCGACATGCTCCGGCGCGTCGGCCTGTCCGATCCGCAGGGCGCGCTCGAGGCCTTCCCGCACCAGTTCTCCGGCGGCATGCGCCAGCGCATCATGCTGGCCTCCGTCATGCTGCTCAAACCCGCGCTGCTGCTCGCCGACGAGCCGACCACGGCGCTCGACGCAGTCGTGCAGCGCGACGTCATGGAGCTGATGGTTGGGCTGACCCAGGAGAACGGCACTGCCGTGCTGCTGATCTCGCATGATCTCGGCATGGTCGCGCGCTATTGCCGCCGCATCGTCGTGATGTCCCAGGGCAGGGTCGTCGAACAGGGTCCGAGCGCCGACATCCTGGCGCGCCCGAAGCACCCCTATACCCGCAAGCTCCTGGCCGCGATGCCGCAGCGCGGCGAGCCGCGCGACCTGCCCCAAGTGAAGACGCCGATCGTCGCGGTGCGCGACCTCATCGTCGACTATCCCGGCCGCCAGCGCTTCTTCCGCAAGAGCGCGCCCAAGCGCGCCTTGCACGGCATCTCGCTCGATGTGCAGCCGGGCGAGGTCGTCGCTGTCGTCGGCGGCTCCGGCTCGGGCAAGACCACGCTCGGCCAGGCGATCGCGGGACTGGTGAAGGCGAGCGGCGGCGACATCCTGTTCGACGGCAAGCCGATCTTCAAAAGCGAGGCGGCCTATTGGGACTACCGTCTGAACTGCCAGATGGTCTTCCAGGACCCTTACTCGTCGCTCGATCCGCGCATGACGATCGGCAGGCTGGTGGCCGAGCCGCTGCGCCTGGTGCCGGGCATGGCGGCGCAGGACAAGACCGCGCGCGTCGCCGAAGTGCTGACTGAGGTCGGCTTGGCCAACGGTTTCGCTGACCGCTATCCGCACGAGCTCTCCGGCGGCCAGCGCCAGCGCGTCGCGATCGCGCGTGCCGTGGTGCGCCGGCCGAGCTTCGTCATCGCCGATGAGCCGGTCTCGGCGCTTGACGTCACCGTGCGGGCGCAGGTGTTGGAGCTCTTTGCCGAACTGCAGCGCAAGCACGGCTTCTCCTGCCTGTTCATCAGCCATGATCTCGGCGTGGTCGAGCAGGTCGCAGACCGCGTCATCGTCATGAACGAGGGCCGCATTGTCGAGCAGGGCTTGCGCGACCAGATCTTCGACGACCCGCAACACGCTTATACCCGCAAGCTGCTCTCCGCCGTCCCGGGCCTGGAAAGTACGGATGATGGTGGCGTGCGGCTGTTCTGGCGGCTGGGTGATGCCCGGCAAGACGCGCCGACGCCCCGTGCCTGACCCACGATGACGCACACGCTCTGCCTGTTCGGCGACATCAATCTGAAGGGAGCCGACGATCCCGACAAGGTGTTCGATCTCGTCCGGCCGCTTCTGGCCGAGGCCGACATGGTCTTTGCCAATCTCGAATGCTGCCTGTTCGACGATGCCGCGACCGCCGGGGAGAAACGCGGCTTCTACGTGCCGGTCCGCTTCGCTTCCGCGCTCAAGGCAGCAGGCCTGCACGCGGTCGGCCAGGCCAACAACGTCAATATCGGCAAGGACGCGGTTGCCTCCTCGCTGGCGGCGCTGGGCCGGGCCGGCATCGCGGCGGTCGGTGCCGGGCTCGACGCAACCACCGCCTACGCGACGCGCGTCATCGAGCGCGCCGGGCTTCGCTACGGCATCCTGCAACGCACTGCGGTCTATTGGCCTGATGGACATGAAGCCGGGCCCGGCCAGCCCGGCGTCGCGATCATTAAGGCGCACACCGCCTATCGACCGTTGCTCGAATTGCAGGCGGCGCGGACCCGCCCCGGCGTGCCGCCGGAGGTCGTGACCTGGGCAGACGCGGCCTCGCTGGGGGAATGCTCGGCCGCTATCACAGCGCTGCGTCAGCAAGCCGACATCGTCATCGCCTCCTTCCATTGGGGCTACCGCGCCGAGGTTCTGAGCTACCAGCGCGAGTATGCGCATGCGGCGATCACGGCGGGTGCCGATCTCGTCTTCGGCCACGGCCCGCACATGATCCTGCCGATCGAGCTCCATGCCGGGCGTCCGATCATCTACGGAAGCGGCAACTTCTCGTTCCAGTTCGCGCATGACAGCGTGCTGCACGACGATTGGACCGGCCTGCTTCTGCGCGCTCCGATCAGCGACGGCGCGCTGGACGCGATCGAGATCGCCTTCTTCACGCGCAATGCCGAAAACCAGACCGTTCCGCGCTCCGTCAATGACCTGCCGCAGGAGCGCGACCGGCTGATCGCCGCTTCGGCGAAGCTCGGCGCCCATCTTCAGGTGGATGGCGAAATCCTGCGCCTGCCGCTGAAGGCTTGCCGCTGAAGACCTGACCGCAACGAACGAGATGCTGCCATGAAAAACGGAATGGTCGTCTGCCCACAGCCGGAAGCCGCGGAAGCCGGTGCTGCGGTGCTGGAGCGCGGCGGCAATGCCGTCGATGCCGCGATTGCCTGCGCCTTCATGCAGGGCGTGGTCGATCCGCTGATGTCGGGCATCGGCGGCTTCGGCTCGATGCAGCTCTACATGCCCAGACGCGGCGTCCATGAGATCGTCGAGTTCTATGCCAAGGCCGCTTTGGCCGCGACGCCGGACATGTGGGTGGACAAGCTTCTCGGCCAATCGCGCGACGGCTTCGCCTTCCTGCTCGAAGGCGGCATCAGCGAATTTGGCCATCTCGCCGTCTGCACGCCCGGCAGCGTCAAGGGCTACGACCATGCCCTGTCGCGCTACGGCACGATGGACTGGGCCGACATCATCGCACCCGCCATCAAACAGGCGCGCGAGGGCGTGCTGGTGCGCCCGCACATGCACTGGTTCTGGTCGCAGGATCAGAAGGGCACAGGCCAGGTCAACACCGGCGACAAGCTGCGCTACAGCGAGACCGGACAGAAGCTCTATTTCCGGGAAGACGGCAGCGTGAAGCGGCCGGGCGATCTCGTCGTCAACCGCGATATGGCCAACACGCTGGAGCGTCTGGCGAAGGGGGGCGCCGACCTGTTCTACACCGGCGAGCTGGCGCAGGAGATCGCGGCCGATTTCGCGGCCCATGGCGGCCTGATCTCGCAAGCCGATCTCGCCGCCTACGAGCTCTCGGTCTCGCAGCCGATCTGGGGCTCCTATCGCGGCAAGCGCATCTCGACGAGCCCGCCGCCGGCCAGCGGCATGCTGATGCTGCAGATCCTCAATATGCTCGAGAATTTCGACATCGGTGCGCTGGCGCATGGCAGCGCCGAGCATGTCCGGCTGCTGGCCGAGGCGATGAAGCGCATGACGATCGACAAGGACGCCCATATGGGCGACCCGGCTTATGTCGATGTCCCGGTCGAGCGCCTGATCTCGAAGGAGCACGCAGCCGAGCAGGCGGACGGCATCCGCCGTGGCGAGCGCGCCGACGTGAAGCGGCTGGAGCGCTCCTCCTCGCGCGAGACCACCCATGTCTCGGTCGTCGACCGCCATGGCAACGCGGTCGCCCTGACGCATACGCTGGGTTCACCTTCAGGCGCCATCACCGAAGGCCTCGGTTTCATCTATAACGGCACGATGAGCCGCTTCGACCCGCGTCCCGGCCGGGCCGGCTCGATCGCGCCGGGCAAGCGCCGCTCGTCCTCGGCGGCGCCGACCATCGTCTTCGAGGAGGACAAGCCCTTCATCGTCATGGGCGCGCCGGGGGGCAGCTACATCGCGCCGGCGATGGCACAGGGCATCAGCAACGTCGTCGATTTTGGCATGGGCATGCTGGAGGCGGTCGCGGCTCCCCGCATCGTGGCGGTCTCCAACAGCATCGACATCTCCAATCGCATCCGCCGCAGCGTCAGCGAGGAACTCGTCGCGATGGGCTACGACGTGAAGCGCTCGCCGCAGAGCTATCCCTTCGCGGCCCTGCACGGCATCCGCATCGAGGATGGGCTGTGCACCGGCGGCGCCGATCCGCAGCGCGACGGCATGGCGATCTCGGTTCCGGCGTAGGGCAGGGCGCGGGCGGGACTATCCCCTGAACGCCCCGCCGCCATCGACGTCGAGCACCGTGCCGCTGACATAGCCGCAGGCCGGCGAGGCCAGGAAGGCCGCGGCATTGGCGATCTCCTCGGGCTCGATCAGCCGGTTCAGCGGCAGGCCGGTCAGCATCTCCTCCCAGCGCGTCTCGTCGCCGAACTTCAGTTTCGCCCGCGTCTTGCTCAACGAGATGATGCGGTCGGTGCGGGT
The DNA here is from genome assembly GCA_900470775.1 of Hyphomicrobiales bacterium. Lineage (GTDB taxonomy): Bacteria > Pseudomonadota > Alphaproteobacteria > Rhizobiales > Beijerinckiaceae > Allobosea. The sequence goes on from UCBZ01000046.1 coordinate 61,045, forward strand.
CTGCGCCGGGTTGATCCCGAAGACGCGCACACCCCATTCGACCGACCGTCCGCCGACCGCGCCGGTGAAGGCCATCAGCGCAGCATTGCCGGTTCCGCCACAGACATAGTCGTAGCGCGGGCTGCGCCCGGCACCGCCGATGACGTTGACGATAGCGCCGGTGCCGCGCTCCTTCATGGCCGCCAGATAGAGCTTGGTCAGGTGGATATAGCCCATCACCTTGAGCGCCCAGGCTTGCTCCCAGGCTTCCATCGAAAGGTCGAGCAGCCCGCCGGCCGGAATGGCGCCGGCATTGTTGATGAGGATGTCGATATCGGGGAAGGCGGCGGCGAGCGCCTCCCGCTCGCCCGCGACCGACAGATCGGCGGCATGGGTCGCGACGCGGTTGGCTTCGCCCAATGTCGCGGCCGTCGCGGCAAGGCGCGAGGCGTCCCGGGCGACGAGCACGACCGAGCAGCCTTCCGCGAGAAAGACGCGGGCGCAGGCCGCGCCGATGCCCTTCGAGCCGCCTGTGATCAGGACGCGGCATCCACTGAGTTTCAGATCCATCACGGTCTCCCTGGGGGTCGGTCTTGCGCTGACTCAGTGCAGGCTAGCCGATTTGCCGGGGTCCGAGGTCGTGGCGGACGCGCAGGCCGCCGCCGCGGCACGCATGGGCACGGCCCCCTCGGGGCTCTCCGTCATTTGGATGACGATGGCCGCAGGGCAGCGGCGCTAGCATCGCCTCGATCGGCTTGGGGGAGAAGATCGGTGGTTGGATGCGCAGGGGCCGCCATGGTTGCGGCTGGATCTACCCGCTCAGCCGCGCGGATTGGCCCCTGTGCGGCCGCGGCGCCGGCTCGTGTCGAGAACATCAAGCGGGGCTGGATGCCGCCGCGGCAGAACGCTTGGGTCGGATCGGCGCGCGCTTCAGGCGCGTGCGCGCAGTGGCAGCACGGCGCCGCGCAGCAGCGAAACCAGCTGACTCTGCTGGCGCGTATCGGTCTTCTGGAAGATGCGGGCGAGATGGGTCCGCGCGGTCGAGATGCGCACGCCCTGCGCCTCAGCGGCCTGCGTCAGCGAGAGGCCGCTAGCCAGTGCCGAGGCGAAGCGAGCTTCGCTTTCGGTCAGGTTGAAGAGCTGCCGGCTGCTGACCACGAGATCGGTCGCCATGCCCAGCGGCCGCAGCGCCATCATCACCTTGGCGGGGGGAGTCGTGCCGGGGCGGGTGA